>NZ_JAHKJW010000054.1 GCF_019710745.1 Streptomyces beigongshangae | reverse complement strand
CAGCCCGCGGCGCAGCCCGCGTCCCCGTCGGAGGCGACCGCCGCGCCGGCCCCGGCCACCGAGCCGCGCACCCCGCGCCGGCGTCGTCGTACGCGTGCCGGAGCCGGGTCCTCGGAAGCTGCCGCGACCGCGGTCGCCGCGTCCGGGAGCACGGACGTCGAGACCCCCGAGCCCGTTGCCGCACCGGCCCCCGAGCCGGTCGCGGCCACGGACGCGGAGGCGGCGCCGCGCCGCCGTCGCACCCGCCGCACGGCGGAGGTCGCGCAGCCCGAGGCCGCCGTCGTCGAGGAGGCCCCTGCGGCCGAGCCGGCCACGGTGACCGAGGTGACCGAGGCGGCGGAAACCGCCGAAGGCGCCGAAGCCGTCGTGACCAAGCCGCGCCGCCGCACCCGCAAGGCCGCCGCCACCGCCGAAACCGCGGTGGACACGGCCGGAGGGACGGCTGTCGAGGTACCGGAGCCCGCCGCGGCCGCGGAGGCCGCCGAGACCAAGCCGCGCCGCCGGACCCGCAAGGCCGCCGAAGCCGCGGTGGAGGCGGTCGTGGACCCGGTCGAAGCCGTCGAGGCCAAGCCGCGCCGCACCCGCAAGACCGCCGCCAAGGCCACGGCCGCTCCCGGGACCGCCCTGGACACCGCCGAGGCCGTCGCGACCGTCGAGGCAAAGCCGCGCCGCCGGACCCGCAAGACCGCCGCGGCCACCGAGGCCGCCGAGGTCACCGCCGTCGCCGAGGCCGGTATCCCCGCCCAGGCGACCGAGGAGCCCGACGTCAAGCCGCGGCGCCGCACCCGCAAGGCCGCCGAGACGGTACCCGCCGTCCCGGCCGTCCCGGCCGCCCCGTCGGAGGAAGCGCCCGTCGAGGAGGCCAAGCCGCGTCGGCGTACGCGCAAGGCCGCCCCCGCCGCCGAGACCGCGGTGGACACCGCCGAGGGTACGGCGGTCGAGGCACCGTCGGCCACGGCGGCCAAGCCGCGCCGCACCCGCAAGACGGCCGCCGCGCCCGCCGAGGGCGCGGAGAGTGCCGTGGACACGGCCGAGGCGACCGAGGCGAAGCCCCGCCGCCGCACCCGCAAGGTCGCGGTCGCCGAGGGCGACATCCCGGCCCAGGCGGCCACCGGGGCCGCGGCGGACACCGCCGAGACCCCGGCCAAACCACGCCGTACGCGCAAGACGGCCGCCAAGGCCACCGCACCCGACGCCGCCGCGGACACCGCAACGGACGCGGGGACCGCGGGGGCCGCCGAGGCCGCCCCCGCGGCCAAGCCGCGTCGGCGCACGCGCAAGACGGCCGCGCCCGCCGAGCCCACTGAGGGCTGAGGCTGCGCATCCGACGGCCCGGTCCCACTTCGGTGGGGCCGGGCCGTCGGCGTTCTCCGGCCCCGACCGGTCCGTGGCGTCCGATGCCACCGCCCGGTACGCCCGCCCGGTGTGCCCACCCGGTACGCGCGCCCGGTATGCCGTCCGTCGGGATCCCCGGATAGCCTCCTCCTCATGAGCAGGCCCGCCACCTTCGTCCCGCCCGCAGGGGCCCGCGCATACCGTCTCGGCACGGCGCGCGGGGAGTTCGCCGTGATCGACGCGGGCAGGCCCGTAAAGGGGACCGCGCTGCTGCTGCCCGGGTTCACCGGCAGCAAGGAGGACTTCATCTCGCTGCACGAGCCGCTGGCGGCGGCCGGGTACCGCACCGTCGCCGTGGACGGCCGCGGCCAGTTCGAGACACCGGGCCCGCGGGACGACGAGGCGCCCTATGCGCAGAGCGAGCTGGCGCGGGACGTGGGCGCCCAGATCGATGCGCTCGCGGACGGCGCCGGGGACCGTTTCCACCTGGTGGGCCATTCGTTCGGCGGCCAGGTCGCCCGGGCGGCCGTCCTGCTGGAGCCGGCCCGCTTCCGGTCGCTCACCCTGGTGTCCTCCGGGCCCGCCGAGATCTCCCCCGGCCAGCAGCAGCGGGTGAAGCTCCTGCGGGACGCGCTCGCCGTGATGGACATGGAGCGGGTGTGGCAGGCGATCCGGGCACTGGAGCCGCCGGAGGACGCCGAGGGCGAGCTGGACGCCGGCCTGGACGACCAGGAGGACCTGCGGCGGCGCTGGCTCGGCAACAGTCCGGCCCAGCTCATCGCCGCCGGACGGCAGCTGTGCGAGGAACCCGACCGTGTGCACGACCTGGCGGCCCTGGGGCTGCCCGTGCACGTCGTGTCGGGCGAGAGCGACGACACCTGGCCGGTGCCGCTCCTCGACGACATGGCCGCCCGGCTGGGGGCGCATCGCACGGTCGTCCACGGGGCGGAGCACTCGCCCAACGCCGACCGCCCGCTGGAGACGGCCCGGGCGCTCGCCGCGTTCTGGGACCGGGTGGAGCGGATGGAGCGGACGGACCGGGCAGGAGCGGGCTAGGCACGGACCGACCGGGCAGGAGCGGGCTGGGCGCGGACCGACCGGGCGGCGGCAGCCCGGTCGGGGCGGGCCGGGCGGGGCGGGCCGGGCGGGGCGGGCCGAGGACCGGCGAGAGGTGCGTCCGGGCTCAGTACTGGCCCTGCAGGTGCTCCCAGAACCCGTCCCGCAGCGCCCGTCGCAGATCGGCCTGGCCCCGCAGCGAGTACTGCAGCAGCCCCTCGGACTCCACCAGCAGTTCCTGGTCGACCGGTCCGGGCAGGTACGGGTGTCCGGGCAGCAGCTCCGCCAGCGACTCCCGTCCCCGCGAGGCCAGCCACTTCGCGGCGATCTGCGCCCCCACGAACCGCACGTCCTCCCGCGGGGGCCGGCCCGCCGCCGACGTGTCGTACGGGACGCCGGCGCGCCGGACCACGTACGGCTTGAAGAACTCCAGGTCGAAGGTGCGCTGGCTGTCGACCTCCCAGAGCAGCGGCTCGGCCTGGTTGCGGCCCTCCGGCGCCTCGATACCCCAGAGGTGGACCCGGGCCCCGTACCCCTGCGCCGCCTCTACCGCCGAGACCAGGTCCTCGTCGCCGCCGATGAGCGTCGCGTCGCTGATGGCGCGGTGCCGGGCCAGCGACTCCAGGTCGGAGCGGATCAGGGAGTCGACGCCCTTCTGCTGGTTGTTGGCGTTGAGGTTGCCCAGCCGCACCTTGACGTCGGGCAGCTCGGCGATGGACTGCTGCTCCGCCGTGTGGATGCGGCGCCGCGCCCCGTCGTACCAGTAGACGCGCAGCAGCCTGCTGTCCGCGAAGATCGTGCGCGCCCGGTCGATGAGCGCGTCGATGAGCCCCTCCGCGTCCAGTTCGAAGGCCCGGCGGTCCTCCGTCCCGGCGACGAGCCGGCCCGCGGCCGCGTAGAGGTATCCGGCGTCGACGAA
Source organism: Streptomyces beigongshangae (assembly GCF_019710745.1). Taxonomy (GTDB): domain Bacteria; phylum Actinomycetota; class Actinomycetes; order Streptomycetales; family Streptomycetaceae; genus Streptomyces; species Streptomyces beigongshangae. The sequence continues at coordinate 49,717 of NZ_JAHKJW010000054.1, read as the reverse complement.
GATCGCGTGCGTCGACGGCGTCTTCGCCACCTCGGCGAGCATGCGCTGGAGCAGCTCGTTCGTGCGGTCGACGCGCGCGCTCAGAGCGGCGAGGTCGTCAGGTGCCACGAAGTCTTCATTCATATGCGCCTCATTGTCACAGGACGTCACCGCTCGAATGCGGTTCGTTCCGATACTCGCAAGTAATTAGACGTTCGAAAGTTTTCTTTAGCGTAGGGAATGTTCGTCACAGACATCCCGTTGACTTCAGTGGGAACGCGGGACACACAGGACCCGCTCACCCACCTCACCAGTAGTTCTCCTCCAGGAGGATGACCAGACGAAGGGAGAAGCCCTTGCGCTTCGAAATCATGCGACTCGACGACGTCGACGGTACGCCCGTGGACAGCACCGTCGTGGACGCCGCCTCCGTCAACCGGATCGTGCAGCAGGCCGCCGCCATAGGGCAGCGCCTCTGGATCCGCCCGGCCGACACCTCGGCCTCATAACGGCAGTCGTTCGACAGCTTTCGCGACCCCCGTCCGGCACGGCGCCGGGCGGGGGTCGCGCGTTCAGCCGGCCCGGACTACCTGTGTGACGCCGTTGATGATCTGCTGCACGGCGATCGCGGAGAGCATCATGCCCGCGAGGCGCGTCACCAGTACGACGCCGCCGTCCTTGATGACGCGAATGATCAGCAGCGAGTACCGCATCACGGTCCACAGCACGACGTGGATGGCGACGATCGCCGCCCACACCGACACCTGGGTCGCCACGCTGTCGGCGTCCTGGACGGCCAGGATGACCGACACGATCGCGCCGGGGCCGGCCAGCAGCGGCATGCCCAGCGGTACGAGGGCGACGTTGACGTCCTTCGTCTGCTGGGGCTCGTCCGTCTTGCCGGTGAGCAGGTCCAGTGCGATGAGCAGGAGCAGCAGTCCGCCCGCGATCATCAGCGCGGGGACGGACACGTGCAGGTAGTTCAGGATCTGGTGCCCGAGCAGCCCGAAGACGGCGATGACGCCGCCGGCCACGCAGACGGCCTGGAGGGCCATCCGCCGCTGCACCTTGGCGGGGCGTCCGGACGTCAGCGCGAGGAAGATCGGGGTGATCCCCGGGGGGTCCATGATGACGAAGAGCGTGAGGAAGAGGGAGCCGAAGACGGCCAGGTCGAACATGAGCGGTTGCGCCTTGCGGAGTGGGGAGGGATGAGGGATGAGGAGTGGGGGCGGGTCGGGCTGCCGGGTGGGTGGGGGTCGGATCGTGGCTGGTCGCGCGGTTCCCCGCGCCCCTTCAGCCGGTTGCCGGGCCCCTGCCGGACGGCGCCGCAGCCGACGTCGGCCGACTGCGGGCAGCCGCCGCCGAACGGTGCGGCAGCCGGCTCCGGTGCGTCGCCGGCGGGGTACGGCGCCATGGCCGGGGCGGGTCGTCCGCGGCCGACGGCGGCGGGTGTTACTCGCCCGTGGGTCCGCCCGCGCCCGGGACGGGGAACGCGCCCGTCGCACGGCGGGTGATCTCGCCGTAGATCTCGGGGTCCGTCGTGTACTCGCCGAGCACACACGTCTTGCGGCTGCCGTGGTAGTCGCTGGAACCGGTCGTCAGCAGCCCGGACTCGCGCGCGAGTGCGCGCAGCCGGGTCCGGGTCTCCCCGTCGTGGTCCATGTGGTCGACCTCGATCCCGTCGAGACCGGCCGCGGCCAGCTCGGTGATCGCGGACTCCGAGACCGTCCGTCCCCGCTTGGCGGCGCCGGGATGCGCGAGGACGGTCACTCCGCCCGCGGCCTTGACCAGCCGGATCACCTCGAAGGGGTCCGACTCGTGCTTCTGGATGTGCGCCCGCCCGCCGTCGGCCAGCCACCGGCTCGTGAACGCGTCCGAGACGGTGGGTACGACGCCCAGCTCGACCAGCGCGGTCGCGATGTGCGGCCGGCCCACGGAGCCGCCGGCCGCGATCCGCTCCACCTGCTCCCAGGTGACGGGCACGTCCATCTCCCGCAGCCTGCGGACCATCGCCCGGGCCCGCGGCACCCGGTCGTCGCGTATGAGTTCACGCTCGCGGAGCAGGTCCGGCTCCTCGGGGTCGAAGAGGTACGCCAGCATGTGGAGGCCGATCCCGTCGAGGCGGCAGGACAGCTCGGCGCCGGTCACGAGCGTCAGTCCGTCGGGCACGGCCGCGACGGCCTCGGCGTATCCGCGGGTGGTGTCGTGGTCGGTCAGCGCGACGACGTCGAGACCGGCCGCGGCGGCGTTGCGCACCAGCTCGGCCGGGGTGTCCGTACCGTCGGAGGCCGTGGAGTGGCAGTGCAGATCGATGCGCACGACACGGACTCCAGACACGGGCGGGACGAAGGGAACCGCTCAAGGATAGCGGGACCGGAAACAGCTCCCGTCACACCCAGGGCGCGGGGTCGCCCCCTACAACCCTCCGCAAGCGGTCCTCCGGGAGAGCGGACCGCGGGCACGCCACCCGCGCCGCCCCGTGCCGGCCGGCCCGCCCCGCCGGTGGGCCTACGGCTCCAGGATCCGCGGGGACAGCGCCCCGCACGGCAGCAGGTCCACCTCCGCGCCGGCGTCCCGCAGGTCCGTCAGCACCAGTTCGTCGTACATGATCAGCCCCGACCGCTCGGGCCACACGACCGCCCACAGCCACAGCCCGCGCGCCTCGCCCGCGAAGACGGCCCGGTCGTCGGGCGCCCCGGAGACGTGCCAGAGAGGGGTCGGCCGGCCCGCGGCCAGCACCTTCGCCTCGGCGGGTTTCGCTATGTCCAGGTACGGGCCGGGGTCGGGCCCGTCGATGCCCGCGTAGCGCGCGCCGAGGCCCACGCCCAGCTCCTCGGCGACCAGCATCAGCTCCCCCATGCCGCCGAGCGGTCCGGGCCCCGAGCAGGCCACGGCCGTCGCACGGCCACCGCTGCGGTCGTCGCCGGCGAACGCCGCACCCGTGAAGAGCCAGCCGACGGGCAGGGGCCACGGCATCCACACCGGTACGCGCGCGCGGTGCACGACCACGCCGAGGGCCTCGACGCTGGGCGGGATCACGGGCTGCAGCGGGTGCACGACACCGTGCACGTCACACTGCCAGGAGTCGGCAAAGAGACCGGGAGCCCTGACCCGGCCACCACACTTCGGGCAACTGGGTTCGCCCCTCATAGGGCACAACGGTCCTCCCCGTCCTTCGTCGCGTCAAGGACGATCACCCGTCCGGCGCGCACCTCTCACCTGTCCGACCCCGCCCCGGCCGCTCCCCGGCCGTCTCCCGGCCCCGCCCCGACCGCCTCCCGGGCGCCCCCGGGGCATCGGCCGTCGCCTCCAGGGCGCCGGCCTCGGCGGCACCGGTCCGTTCCCGCCACCCCGGCCGCGCGCGTGTGACATTCCCAACTGATCTTCCGGTGGCGGCTGTTGGGGTCCGGTGCCATCGGCTCCGCCCGTCCGGCCGGTCCAGCGGGTCCGGTCAGTCCAGGGACACGGACTTGCGTACGGGGTCGCGCAGGTCCGTTCCGTTCGTGAGCCAGCGCTCCTGGAGGGCCCCCGCGCCGTGCACCCGCTTCCACGCGGCCTCGTTCGGCGTCATGGGGAGCAGCGGCAGGAACCGTACGGGATCCAGGGGCGCGTCGAGTTCGAGGTCCTCGACCAGGCCGCCCGGCTCGGCGACCAGGACGGAGGTGAAGGGCGCTCCGGGCCACAGCGGAGCACCCACGTCGAGCGAGGCGCCCGGAGCGACGACCAGGCCCTCGACCTGCGGGGACGCGGCCAGTACGGCGAGGGGGCGGAGCACCTTGTCGGTGTCGGCGGCACCGGCCCGCACCGAGAGGACCAACTCGGCGCGCGGGCCCGCGACCGGGTCGGCGACGACCGCCGTGGGGTCCGCCATCGGCTGGGCCGACATGCCGAGGGTGGCGTAGCGGACGATCCCCGTACCGGCCCCCACGCCCGTGCCCGTGCCGGTGTCCGCGTCGGCGAAGTCGGTGAAGCGGAGCACCTCGATGCGGTCGGTGCCGAGGAAGGTCACCGCGGCGCGGGCGTCCGGTTCGCCCAGCGCGGTGCGCAAACGGGCCTCCACCAGAGGAAGAACATCAGCCATGCGCCGAGCATAGAACTCGTCAGCAGCAGGCAAAGCGACGACTTGACACGTCAGTCGGCTGATACTCTTGGCCGCTGGCCGGGGCAGCACGCAGAAGCGTCGCTCTCGAGTCCCGGCCCACGTCTCGACGCATGAGACTCCCCTGCGGGGGATGGACCTCCCCNCCGGCCCACGTCTCGACGCATGAGACTCCCCTGCGGGGGATGGACCTCCCCCACGGGGGACCGGCCGGAGGAGGTGGGGCTCCATGGATCGAAGTCGACCAGGCAGTACCACCCGCTCTTCCGGCTGCTGAGGACCCCTCAGCTTTCCGAGCTCACGCTCTACTGGCTGCCACCTCTCGCGCTCGCGTCATGGCCGGTCCGGTGCACAACGGAAGAGCACTTCGTTTTTCCTGATCTGTCTGAATTTTTCTGATCTGTATCAGTAGCGAAGCCGCCACCGTGACGGTGCGGTGCTCCCCGCTTTGTGGACGTGCCAAACATCCGAGGTCAGGACGTCCCCATTCCGGGTGGTTCCATCCGTCGCCGGCGGGCTTCGTTCGCGAAGGAGCCACCCATGTCGATGATCCACAGCCTGCGTGCCGCCGTCCGCCCCTCGCTGCGCAAGGACGGCGGCGCGTACGACACCACCCGGGAGGCCGGGGCGAGTTCGGCCGTCGTGGACTGCGCGGTCTACCGCGACGGCGTCCGCCTCCCGTCCGACGACGGCCTCACGCCGCGTGCGGCGATCCGTCAGGCGCGGCGCGACGGAGGGTTCGCCTGGATCGGCCTGCACGAGCCCACCGAGGACGAATTCGCCGGTGTGGCCGCAGAGTTCGGGCTGCACCCGCTCGCCGTCGAGGACGCCGTCCACGCCCACCAGCGGCCCAAGCTGGAGCGGTACGACGACACCCTGTTCGCCGTCTTCAAGACGATCCACTACGTCGAGCACGACGAACTCACCGCCACCAGCGAGGTCGTGGAGAGCGGCGAGGTGATGTGCTTCACCGGACGGGACTTCTTCATCACCGTGCGGCACGGCGGGCAGGGCTCGCTGCGGGCGCTGCGGCACCGGCTGCAGGACGACCCGGAACTGCTCGCCAAGGGGCCGTCGGCCGTGCTGCACTCCATCGCCGACCACGTCGTGGACGGCTACATCGCGGTCGCGGACGCCATGCAGGACGACATCGACGACGTCGAGACCGAGGTGTTCTCCCCCGGCCCCCGGGGCGGGGTGTCGCGGGGTGTCGACTCGGCCCGGATCTACCAGCTCAAGCGTGAGGTGCTGGAGTTCAAGCGCGCGGTGTCGCCGCTGATGCGGCCCATGCAGCTGCTGAGCGAGCGGCCGATGCGGCTGATCGACCCCGACATCCAGAAGTACTTCCGCGATGTCGCCGACCACCTGGCCCGGGTGCAGGAGCAGGTCGTCGGCTTCGACGAACTGCTCAACTCGATCCTCCAGGCCAACCTCGCGCAGGCGTCCGTCGCGCAGAACGAGGACATGCGCAAGATCACGTCCTGGGCGGCGATCGTCGCCGTGCCGACGATGGTCTGCGGTGTGTACGGCATGAACTTCGAGCACATGCCGGAGCTGCACTGGCGGTACGGGTATCCCATGATCATGGGCATCACGGTGGTGCTCTGCCTGGGCATCCACCGGACGCTGAAGCGCAACGGCTGGCTCTGACGGCCGGGCTCCGGACGGTCCGGCCGGGCTCCGGACGGTCCAGCTCCGGACGGTCCGGCCCGGCTCCGGACGGTCCGGCTAGGCTGGCCCGCATGACGGATCAGGCCAGCCCTTCCACCCCCTCCGCGGCGCCGCTCCTGATGGACCGTGCCCTCGTCGAGGAGGCCACCAAGAAGTCCGGGCTCATCTGGGTGCGGGGAAGCGGTGTCCCGTCGCTGGACGCGCGCCCCGGGGAGCCGGCCAGGGCACTGTGGCACGTATGGCACGACGGGGCGGCGTGCCTGGTCGGGGACGGTCCCGGCGAGCAGCCGCTGCCCGGGCTCGTGGACGGCCACGAGGCGCTGGTGACGGTCCGCAGCAAGGACAAGGGCGGGCGGCTCGTCTCCTGGTCCGCGACGGTGGTGGAGCTGGCGCCGGGGTCCGACGCCTGGGACGTGGCGGTCGGCGAGCTGAAGGGGAAGCGGCTGAACGCGCCCGACGGCGAGGCCATGACGGAGCGGTGGGCCCGTGAGTGCCGGGTGGTCCGGCTGGAGCCGACGGGGGCGACCGCGCCGCTGCCCGACGGGTCGCTGGCCGCGGTGCCGGTGCCCACGCCGGCGACCACGCGGCAGCCGGTTCCGGCGGCGGTGCCGCGGCTGCTCCTCGGGCGCGGCCGGAAGCGCGGCGCCCGCCGCTGAGCGCTGTGCTCCGCGGGCCGGGCGGTTCGTCGGCTGCGGGTGCGTGGGGGCCGGTCGCGCGGTTCCCCGCGCCCCTGAGGACGGGGCTGCGCCCGCGCCTTCAGCCTCAGGACGACGGGAGTTGCTGGCCGTAGTCGACCGTCTCGTCCTTCTCCGGTTCCTGGAGGGGGAAGTCCCTGCCCCAGTCCGTGAGACGAAGCGTGCCCGCGTCCCCCGCGCGGACCAGGAGGAGCGGGTACGGCTTGCCCTCCAGGGCGATGTCGATCCGTCCGCCGACGCCCTTGTCACTGGTGAGGCGGATCGTCCGCACGCCGTTCAGCTTGTGGTGGCCGTCGGTGTCCAGCTCCCCCTGCAACGAGAGCAGTCCGTCCAGCAGGACGTCCTTGTCGGTGAAGACGCTCAGCTGCTGATAGGCGGGATCGCCCTTGGGTACCTTCACGTACATGTTCTCGAGCTTGCCCGCCGCCGTCGTGCCGGAGGTACTGCCGTCGCCCTCGCCGTCCTGGTGGGTCCAGAAGTCCGCGTCGGCCTTGATGAACAGGTGCTCGCCGACCCGCAGCAGCCGGAACGTCACCCCCTTCGAGGTGACCGACCCCGTGCCGCCGTCCTCCTTGAGCTGCATGTCGAGCCGGTAGGTGCGCTTGTTGCTGATCACGGCTCCGGACAGCCGTACCGTCGGAGCGGCCTCCGCGGCCGTCCGGGTCCTGGTCTGGATCTCGGCGGGGCGAAGCTTCCCGACCCCGTTGGTGCCCGCGTTCGGGTCCTTCTCGGCGGCGCACCCCGTCATCCCCGCCCCCGCCACGACGAGCGCGCACACGGCCCTCGCCAACGCGGCCTTACGGGTACGTCCCCGGCGAATCGCAGTCACAGGTGGCGCTGCCTCTCGTGCGGTGGTCCTCAACGGCGTACCGCAGCGTACCGGGGTCCGCCACACCACCGGAGCTCAGTCCCGGCAGACCGCTCACCAGGGCGTATCCGACCGGGACGGGCTAGCCTGAAGCCCGTCCGAGCGGGCATGCGGACTCAAACCGTACGTACCGGAGCCCGTACCCCGGACCGGGACCGCGGTCCGGGCCGGACCGGACACCGGACCGCACACAAGAAGCGAACCGAACCACACACCAGAAGGAGGCGCCGGGATGGCGGCAGGTGCCCCCAGGATCTTCGTCTCACACCTCTCCGGGATCGCCGTCTTCGACCCCAACGGCGACCAGGTGGGACGCGTGCGCGACCTGGTCGCCATCCTGCGCGTCGGCCGGCGGCCCCCCCGGCTGCTCGGCCTCGTCGTGGAACTGTCCACCCGGCGCCGCATCTTCCTGCCCATGACCCGGGTGACGGGCATCGAGTCGGGCCAGGTCATCACCACGGGCGTACTGAACGTCCGCCGTTTCGAGCAGCGCCCCACCGAGCGGCTCGTGCTCGGCGAACTCCTCGACCGGCGCGTCACGCTCGTCGGGAACGGGGAGCCGTCCGAGACGGTCACCGTCCTCGACGTCTCCATCCAGCAGCTGCCCGCTCGCCGCGACTGGGAGATCGACCGGGTGTTCGTGCGGAAGGGGAGGGCGGGCGGGGCGTTCCGGCGGGCCAAGGGGGAGACGCTCACCGTCGAGTGGTCGGCCGTCACCGGGTTCTCGCTGGAGGAGCACGGGCAGGGCGCCGAGAGCCTGCTCGCCACCTTCGAGCAGCTGCGCCCCGCCGACCTCGCGAACGTCCTGCACCACCTGTCCGCGAAGCGGCGCGCCGAGGTCGCGGCGGCCCTGGACGACGACCGGCTCGCCGACGTCCTGGAGGAGCTCCCGGAGGACGACCAGATCGAGATCCTCGGCAAGCTCAAGGAGGAGCGCGCCGCGGACGTCCTGGAGGCCATGGACCCCGACGACGCGGCCGACCTGCTGGGCGAGCTGCCGGAGGACGACAAGGAGCGGCTGCTGGCGCTGATGCGCCCGGACGACGCGGCGGACGTACGGCGGCTGATGGCGTACGAGGAGCGCACCGCGGGCGGTCTGATGACGACCGAGCCGATCGTGCTGCGTCCCGACGCGACGGTCGCGGACGCGCTCGCCCGGGTGCGCAACGCCGACCTCTCCCCCGCGCTGGCCGCCCAGGTGTACGTGTGCCGGCCGCCCGAGGAGACGCCGACCGGCAAGTACCTGGGCACGGTCCACTTCCAGCGGCTGCTGCGCGACCCGCCGTACACGCTCGTGGGCTCGATGATCGACGACGACCTGCGGCCGCTGGACCCGGAGGCCGTGCTGCCCGTCGTGGCCGGCTTCTTCGCGACGTACGACATGGTCGCGGCGCCCGTCGTCGACGAGAGCGGGTCGCTGCTCGGCGCGGTCACCGTGGACGACGTCCTCGACCACATGCTGCCCGAGGACTGGCGGGAGAAGGAGTTCCACCCGGACGGGGAGACCGCGGACCGGGACGCCGGGGACAGGGACATGGACACGGACATGGATACGGATACGGATACGGATACGGACAGGTACACCGTGGACGAGGAAGCCGTCGGGAACGGCACGGCGGGCGGCGCCGGGACCACCCCTGCCGAGAGGGCCACCGATGACTCCTGAGCGCGAGCGTGAGGCCCGTGAACGGGCCGTCGCCGGGGGCGGCGCCGGTCCCCGGCCGCGGCTGCGGCTCGACCAGCCGCAGCCGCCGCGGCGCCGTTTCCTGCCCGAGTACGACCCGGAGGCATTCGGCCGGCTCTCCGAGCGGATCGCGCGGTTCCTGGGCACGGGGCGGTTCATCGTCTGGATGACGTTCGTCATCATCATGTGGGTGGTGTGGAACGTGACCGCGCCGCGCGACCTGCGCTTCGACAACTACCCGTTCATCTTCCTGACCCTGATGCTCTCGCTCCAGGCCTCGTACGCCGCCCCGCTGATCCTCCTCGCGCAGAACCGGCAGGACGACCGCGACAAGGTCAACCTCGAACAGGACCGCAAGCAGAACGAGCGGTCCATAGCGGACACCGAGTACCTGACCCGGGAGGTCGCGGCGCTGCGCGCGGGACTCGGCGAGGTCGCCACCCGGGACTGGATCCGCTCCGAGCTGGAGGACCTGCTCAAGGAGCTGGAGTCCCGGCGTTCCGACGGGCCCGGTGACGACCGGGCCGTATTCCCGGCGGAACGCCCCCGGGGACGTGACGTAGACGACCGGTGACGGGCTTTCCCGCCCCCGGGGCGGGCGCCGTACCATCGACCCATGGCTACGGAAGACGCGGTGCGCGAAGCACTGGCGACGGTGAACGACCCCGAGATCCAACGGCCCATCACCGAGCTGGGGATGGTCAAATCGGTGGAGATCGGTGCGGACGGCGCGGTCGCGGTCGCGGTGTACCTGACCGTCTCCGGGTGCCCCATGCGCGACACCATCACGAAGAACGTGACCGAGGCGGTCTCGCGCGTCGAGGGCGTCACGCGTGTCGACGTCACGCTGGACGTGATGAGCGACGAGCAGCGCAAGGACCTGGCGTCCGCGCTGCGCGGCGGCCAGGCCGAGCGCGAGGTCCCCTTCGCCAAGCCGGGCTCGCTCACGCGCGTCTACGCGGTCGCCTCGGGCAAGGGCGGTGTGGGCAAGTCGTCCGTGACGGTCAACCTCGCGGCGGCGATGGCCGCGGACGGCCTCAAGGTCGGTGTCGTGGACGCCGACATCTACGGCCACTCGGTGCCGCGCATGCTCGGCGCCGACGGGCGCCCGACCCAGGTCGAGAACATGATCATGCCGCCGTCGGCGAACGGCGTGAAGGTCATCTCGATCGGCATGTTCACCCCGGGCAACGCGCCCGTCGTGTGGCGCGGCCCGATGCTCCACCGCGCCCTGCAGCAGTTCCTCGCGGACGTCTTCTGGGGTGACCTGGACGTGCTGCTCCTGGATCTGCCGCCGGGTACGGGCGACATCGCGATCTCGGTCGCGCAGCTCGTGCCGAACGCGGAGATCCTGGTCGTCACCACGCCGCAGCAGGCCGCCGCGGAGGTGGCCGAGCGGGCCGGGTCGATCGCCGTGCAGACCCATCAGAAGATCGTCGGTGTCGTCGAGAACATGGCGGGGCTGCCCTGCCCCCACTGCGGCGAGATGGTCGACGTCTTCGGTACGGGCGGCGGGCAGTCGGTCGCCGACGGGCTGACCCGTACGACCGGCGCCACCGTCCCGGTGCTCGGGTCCATCCCCATCGACGTCCGTCTGCGCGAGGGGGGCGACGAGGGCAGGCCGGTGGTCCTGACGGACCCCGAATCGCCCGCGGGGTCCGCGCTGCGCGCCATCGCCGGCAAGCTCGGCGGGCGTCAGCGGGGGCTGTCGGGGATGTCCCTGGGCATCACCCCGAGGAACAAGTTCTAGCCCCTCGGCGGGGCTCTGCCCGAGGTGGGCGGGCCGGTGCGGGTCCGTCGTGGCCGGTCGCGCAGTTCCCCGCGCCCCTGAAGGACGGGGCTGCGCCCCGGTCCTTCATCGGAGGGCGGCAGCCCTTGCTCTCAGGGGGCGCGGGGAATCACCGGACGGCAGCCGACAACCACCGGCCGGCGCCCCACCGCACGGCCCGCCGCCTAGGCGTACGTGCTGATGTCCTTGATCACGGCGAAAGCCACCCCGTACGCGCTCATCCCCCGCCCGTACGCCCCCACGTGCACCCCTTCCTGCGTCGAGCCCGCCAGGACCCAGCCGAACTCGGACTCCCGGTAGTGGAAGGGGGTCGGCACCCCGTCCACGGGCAGGGACAGCGTCGACCAGTCGGGGCCCGTCAGGTCGTCCGCCAGGACCCACGCCGTCTCGGTCTGCTGGTCCAGCCAGTCGTCACGCAGGGTGTGGTCCATCTGCCCCGGCCAGGTGAAGGACAGCAGACCCACTCCGGCGAGCCAGGCCGCGGAGGACACCGAGGTGGCCTCCATCATCCCCGTGCCGTCGGCGCTGCGCCGCACCGGATTGGCGGCGACGGTGACCACGACCGCGAACCGCTCCTTGTCCTCGGTGGACTCGCTGCGGACCGACGGCTCGTCGCCGTGTCCGACCGAACCGTGCTCGATGGCCCCGTCGGCCGCGGCCCCGACCTGCATCAGCCAGCGCGGTCCCGTGAACGCCTCGTCGAGGCCGTACCACGGGAAGGGCGCCAGCAGGTAGCCGTCGACCGTGCGCCGGGCAGAGGGGAGCTGCTGTCCGCCCTCCGCCGCCGGCGCCTGCGCGCCCACCCGACTTGTCGTCTCCATCTGCCCGGACGCCTCCTCGTTCTCGTCGGACCGGGTGGCCCGCCCCCCTTCGGGCGTTCTTCCGGTCCGCACAACAACTAGGCAGGATAGTCACAGCCCGGCGGCGGCCAGTGAAGCCGGTCGGCACATGGCGCACATACGTCCTGTCTCCGGCTCGTCCCGAGCGGGTGCGGGCCGGGCGGCGTAAGGGGGGACGGACGGCGTACGGCTGAAAGTGAAGCGTGTTCCGGACGGCGGGCGCGCCGCCCGTCGCGGGCCCTGCGGACCCGCTCGGGGCTCGGGCGACGACCCGCTCGGGGCTCAGGCGGCGACCCGCTGAGGGCTCAGGTCGCGTCCGCGTCGAAGGGCGGGCGCTCGTCCGGCGCGAGCTTCTCGCGCTTCTTCGTCAGGTCGACGGAGCCGCCCGTGGAGCCCGCGGCCGAGGAGGACGACGCCGGATCGGGGTCCCTGCCGTGCACGGCGTCCGTGACCTCGGCCATCTCCTTCTTCAGGTCGAAGCCGTTGCGGATCTCCTTGAGCCCCAGCTCGTCGTTGTCCAGCTGCTTGCGGATGAACGTCTTGGGGTTCAGGTCCTCGAACTCGAAGTCCTTGAACTCCGGACCCAGCTCCTCACGGATGTCCGCCTTGGCGCTCTCCGAGAAGTCACGGATCTTGCGAATGGTGCGCGTGACGTCCTGGATCATCTTCGGGAGCTTCTCCGGACCGAAGACGAGCACGGCGAGGACGATGATCGTCACCAGCTCGAGCGGTCCTATGTCATTGAACACCTTGCAGCTCCTTGCGATGTCCTCGGTGCTCGGCAGGTCATTCCGTGGTCCGGGCCGGATCCACGGTACCCGTCCATCCCGTCCGACCGGTACTGTCCCGGGGTCCCCGACCGCGTGTACACGTGCGGTTCCCCAGGATGTCCGCCACGGGTGGCCGCCCGCGCCGGCCGGTCGGCCCCGTCGGCCCGCCGGGCCGTGTCAGTCGCCGTCGGCGGAGCCGAGGACGAGGGTGACCTTCCGTTCCCTGCCGTCGCGCTCCAGCGTCAGCTCCAGCCGGTCGCCGGGCCGGTGCGCCCGCGTCTTGACGATGAGCTCCTCGCCGGAGCGCACGCGCTGTCCGTCGATCTCGGTGATGACGTCGCCGGCCCTGATCCCGGCCCGTGCGCCCGGACCGCCCCGGTTGACCGGCGGGCCGCCGTCGTCGCCCTCGGTGCCGACCCGGGCGCCGTCGCCGCCGTAGTCCATGTCCAGCGTCACGCCGATCACCGGGTGGGTCGCCCTGCCGGTGTTGATCAGCTCCTCGGCGACGCGCTTGCCCTGGTTGATGGGGATGGCGAAGCCGAGGCCGATCGAGCCGGACTGAGCGCCCTCCAGGTCGGAGCCGCTGTCCGCGGAGCGGATGGCGCTGTTGATCCCGATGACGCGGGCCTCGGAGTCGACCAGGGGGCCGCCGGAGTTGCCGGGGTTTATCGGGGCGTCCGTCTGCAGCGCGTCCACGTACGAGATGTCGCTGCCGTCGCCCTTCTCGCCGCCCGCCGTGATCGGGCGCTCCTTGGCGCTGATGATCCCGGCCGTGACGGTGTTCTCCAGGTCGAAGGGGGCGCCGATGGCGACCACGGGATCACCGACCTCGACGTTGTCGGAGTTGCCGAGCGAGAGGGGCCTGAGGCCGCTGACACCGGTGACCTTGACCACGGCGAGGTCGTAGCCGCTGTCGTGCCCCACGATCTCGGCCTCGGCGGTCTCGCCGCCGCTGAAGGTCACGGATATCTCGCCACCGCCGTCCGCCGGGTCGACGACGTGGTTGTTGGTGAGGATGTGGCCGCGCCGGTCGAGCACGAAACCCGTACCGGTGCCCTGCTCGTCCGAACCGTTCACGTGCAGGGTCACCACGCTCGGCAGCGCGCTGGCCGCGATACCGGCCACGCTGTCCGGCGCCCGGTCCCTGGCCTCGGCATCGGCCTGCGGGAGCCGGACGTCGTCGATGCCCCCGTTGCGCTCCAGATAGGCGCCCACGGCCCCGCCGACACCGCCGGAGACGAGCGCGAGCAGCGCCATGCCGAGGACCAGCGCGCGCCCGGCCCGCCCGCGGCGCCCGCCCGGCGCCTCCGCGGCGGCCCCGTGGTGCTGGAGGGGCGCGGCGGCCCAGGGGTCGTAGTTCCGCCAGGGGTCATGGGTGGCCGCCCCGTGACCGGCGGACGGCCCCGGACCGAGCCCTCCGTGCACCTGCTGGGGCTGCTGGGGCTGCTGGGGCTGCTGGGGCTGCTGGGGCTGCTGGGCGAGTGTGAGGGGGGCGGCCGTCCCGGGGCCCGCTTCCGCGTGTACGTCCTGGAGCGGTGCCGCGGTCCCCGTCGCCGTACCGTGCGCGGGAGTCGTCCCGGGGTGCTGCACCGGCGGCGCGGGCGCGTAGGGACCGGGCCCGCCGTACGGCGGCGTGCTGTAGGGGTCCGGGTCGTGCAGGGGGGTGGGCCGCTCACCGGAAGCGGGCCCGGCAGCGGACGCGGACGCGCCGACCCCACCGCCCACGTCGTCCGAGGCCCGCCCGGCGGTCAGGTCGGCGGTCAGGTCGGCGGTGGCGCCGGTACCCGCCCCCGTGGGCTTCTCCAGTGGGAAGTCGCCGTCCGCGCCGCCCCCGCCCCCGTGGAACCCACTCGTGCCGTCCTGGCCGGGGACCGGGTCCGCCGGAGCGGCATCCGGTGCGTGGGTCCGTGGCCGGCTCCACCACGCCGGCTTCGTGGGCTTCCCCTCGTCCATGCTCTCCCCACACCTGACCCGCGGCACCGCCCATCGGCGGTCGCCGCGGTTCGTCGACCTCCGCGCCCGGATCCCTGCGGCGGGCGCGGCCCATCCCTGGATTCAACCAGGTTCGCGGGCCGGCGCGCAGAGGGCCGGTTCAGCCGGAGGGGGAAGGCGCGGGTGAGACGGACGGGACGGCCGACCGGAGAACCGGGGGGACCGCCGACAGGACGGACACCTCCAGCTCCGCACCGGACGATCCCCTGGTCGGCTTGACCGGCGGGGCCGGGGTGAACGGACGTATCAGGGGGGACATGGCCGCCGCACCCACCACCATGGGCGTGGTCAGCGCGTGCAGCGAGCCCTTGCTCCGCTCGGCGGGCGGCGGCACGGGCGCACCGGAGACCGGGACGCCGGACGCCGGGACGCCGGGCAGCAGGGGCGCGGACATCCCGGTCTGCGCGCCCCCCTCACCGCCGAAGGAGCGCTGGCCCTGGGCGACCAGGGGCGCGACGGACCGGCGGCGCTGTGTGTCGGAGCCCGTCGCACCGCTCGTGCTCGACGTGCGCACCGGGGTCACGTTGCTTCCCGAGCCCGAGCCGCCCCGTGCGTCGGTGGTGTCGGTCGGCATGCCCGCCGACACCCCGCCGAGCGCGATCGCGGCGAGCGAGACGGCACCGGCCGCGGCGGCGGCGAAGCGCAGCCCCCGGGAGGCGGACCGCTCGGTCTCGCGCCGGCCCATCTCGTGGATGCGGAATCCGCGCTGCTCCGAGGGCAGCACGGCCGCGTGGGTGTCCGAGGGCGGATAACCGAAGGAGTCCGGCCTCATGTCGAAGACGCCGGACGCCCCGAAGGTCCCCCGGCCCAGTCGCGGACTGTCGCCGTCCGGGTCGTCCCCTCCGGGAAGCCCCTGCAGTCTGGCCAGGAAGCTCTCGGACGGAGGCGGCGGGGCGGCCTCCGCGAACACGTTCTTCAGCCGTCGCTGCTCGTCGGCCTCCGACTTGCATTTCGCGCAGGTGGCGAGGTGGGCCAGGACACGCTCACGCGCCTCGTGGCCGAGTTCGCCGTCCACGAGGGCGGAGAGCCGGTCGCCGAGGTGCTGCTCGGCAAGGGGCCCGTCGACAGGATTCAGCCGTGGTTGGCTCACGCGCTCGCACCTCCCCCTCCCAGAGCGGGCACTCCGGTGACCGCGAAACCGCGGCGCTCGGCACGGGCCTCGGGCGAACGGTGGGCGAGCGCCTTGCGCAGCTGGGAGCGGCCGCGGTGGATCCGGCTGCGGACCGTGCCGAGCTTGACGCCCAGCGTCGCGGCGATCTCCTCGTACGAGAGCCCTTCGATGTCGCAGAGGACGACCGCCGCGCGGAACTCCGGCGCGAGCGTGTCGAGGGCCTGCTGGACGTCCGCGTCGAAGTGCGTGTCGTTGAAGACCTGCTGCGGGGAGGGCTCACGGCTGGGCAGGCGCTCGGCCGCGTCGTCGCCGAGGGCGTCGAAGCGGATGCGCTGCTTGCGGCGGACCATGTCCAGGAAGAGGTTCGTGGTGATGCGGTGCAGCCAGCCCTCGAAGGTGCCGGGCGTGTAGGTCGACAAGGAGCGGAAGACCCGGACGAAGACTTCCTGGGTCAGGTCCTCGGCGTCGTGCTGGTTGCCCGTCAGGCGGTAGGCGAGCCGGTACACCCGGCCGCTGTGCGTGCTGACGATCTCCTCCCAGGTGGGCGGAGTCCACGCCTGCGAATCCGCGTCGGACGTGAAGGTCGCTGTCTGCGCGGAGTCGGCAGTGTGGGAACGGTCAGCAGTGTTGTTCACAGATTTCGGCTCACCCACCGGCCTGAGCAGGCGCCGAAGCACCCCTCCCCGGTCCACGGGTACAGCCGCACCTCCCCTGTCGGCTCTGGTGGTGTCCAGTGGAGCACCTACCATAGCCACCTCGCCCGTTAGCTCCGGATAAGCGGTTTTACGAGAAATTGATACGCGCTCATACGGCTGCATCAGCACTTGCTCCGCGTCCAGATCCATCCGCCGCCCCCGTGTGGTTCCCCGTCCGTTCCCCGCACTCTCCAAACGCCTGGTCCCATCTGCGGGTTCCCGGCGGCAACGGATACAGTCACGCCCAGGCAACCACGGGGACAGGAGAGGGCCATTACCGGCAACCGGCTGACGAGCTGGGCGTTCGCCGACGCCTTCGTCCCCGAGGACGAGGCGCTGCACTGGGCCCGGGAGCGGGCCCGGGAAGCAGGGCTGCGCTCGGTGTCGCCCGGCACGGGCGCCGCGTTGTGCCTGCTCGCCGCGACCGTGGACGCCAAGGCGGTCGCGGAGATCGGTACCGGAACCGGAGTCTCCGGAATTCATCTGCTGCACGGGATGCGGCCGGACGGCGTACTGACGACCGTCGATCCGGAACCGGAGCACCAGCAGTTCGCCCGTCAGGCCTTCCGCGCGTCCGGCTTCGCCAGCAACCGGGCCCGCTTCATCCCGGGCCGCGCGCTGGACGTCCTCCCCAGACTCGCGGACGCGGGGTACGACCTCGTCTTCTGCGACGGCGACCGGCTGGAATCCCTCGACTACCTCGCTGAATCGTTGCGCCTGCTGCGGCCGGGCGGGCTCGTCGCCTTCGAGGGCGTGTTCGCGAACGGACGGACGGTGGAGTCGGGCCCGCAGCCCACGGAGGTGCTGCGGCTGCGCGAGCTGCTGCGCGCGATCCGCGAGAGCCAGGAGCTGGTGCCCTCCCTGCTGCCCGTCGGCGACGGCCTGCTGTGCGCGGTCAAGCGCTGATCCGCCCTTCCCCGAACGAGCGCATGAACGGCACCGGCCCGCGTGGACGCCCGCATCGCCGGGCCCCGGCGGCGCGGGGGCACGTCGGCCGCCCCCCTCCTGGGACACCACTGCCCCGGCATCGCGTTGATGCCGGGGCAGTGGAGAGGTATGGTCGCGTTCCGCGTCAGCCGACGACCTTCTTGAGGGCGTCGCCGAGCGCGTCGGCCTCGTCGGGGGTCAGCTCGACGACGAGCCGACCGCCGCCTTCGAGCGGAACGCGCATGACGATGCCCCGCCCCTCCTTGGTCACCTCGAGCGGGCCATCGCCCGTCCGCGGCTTCATGGCCGCCATGCTCGTTCCCCTTCCTGAAACCAGCTCATCGTCGCCGACGGCCCCCATTGAAGGGCACGCATCCTGCGTCGGACGCGCGTCACCGGCATCGAACACATTGCTTCCAAGCCATTATCCCGCATCTCAGGACCCGATGACCAACATCGGTCGGCATCGCTTACGCAACGCGCTTGAGCAAAACCACCCAATTCGGTGGTGTGACTGCGATACTGCGCCACTGCATGGACTTTCGGACAGCGGAATTCTTTGACGCAGGTCACATGTACGAACTCCGCCGCCCTCCATGATCTCCGCCATGCTGTCCTCTGAAGCCGCGTACCGACGGGTACGACGAAGCCGCGACACCGGAGGGGACCATCATGGCCGACACCGTGCTCTACGAGGTGAGCGACGGACTCGCGACGATCACGCTGAACCGCCCCGAGGCGATGAACGCGATGAACACCGAGGCCAAGGTCGCCCTCCGGGAGGCGGCGCGGGCGGCCGCGGCGGACGACTCCGTACGGGCGGTGCTGCTGACCGCGGCCGGCGACCGGGCGTTCTGCGTGGGCCAGGACCTCAAGGAGCACGTCGGCGGGCTCATGGCGGCGCGCGGGCCGGACTCGGGCGAGGGCGTCATGAGCACGGTCCAGGAGCACTACAACCCGATCGTACGGGCCCTGACCGGGGCGGCGAAGCCGGTGGTGGCCGCGGTCAACGGTGTCGCGGCCGGCGCGGGGTTCGGGTTCGCGCTCGCCGCGGACTACCGCATCGTCGCCGACACGGCCGCCTTCAACACGTCGTTCGCCGGGGTCGCGCTCACCGCCGACTCGGGGATCTCGTGGACGCTGCCGCGGGTCGTCGGGCCCTCGCGCGCCGCCGACCTGCTGCTCTTCCCGCGCAGCATCACCGCGCGGGAGGCGTACGAGCTGGGGATCGCCAACCGGATCGTGCCCGCGGCCGAGCTGGCCGCCGAGGCCGTGCGGCTGGCCCGCGGGCTGGCCGAGGGGCCGACCCTGGCGTACGCCGCGCTCAAGGAGTCCCTCGCCTTCGGGATCTCGCACTCGCTGGAGGAGACCCTGGAGAAGGAGGACGAGCTGCAGACCCGGGCCGGGTCCTCCGAGGACCACCTGATCGCCGTGCGGGCGTTCGTCGACAAGGAGAAGCCGGAGTACCTCGGGCGGTAGCCGCTCCGCCGGAGCCGCCGGGCCGGGCGGGCCCGGCCCGGCGGCTCCGGGACGGATCGGGTCGAGTCGGGTCGAATCGGATCGTGCCGGTCCGTGAGGGCTGGGCGCGCGGTTCCCCGCGCCCCTCAGGGGGCGGTCGTCCTGGACGTGCAGTCCGTCAGGTGGTCGTTCACCAGGCCGCACGCCTGCATCAGGGCGTAGGCCGTCGTGGGGCCCACGAAGCGGATGCCCTCCTTCTTGAGGGCCTTGGAGAGGGCCGTGGACCCGTCGGTGACCGCCGGGACCTCGGCGAGGGTCCGCGGGGCGGGCCGGCCGGCCGGGTCCGGGGCGTACGACCAGATCAGCCGGTCCAGGTCGCCCGGGGCCCAGCCGGCCAGTACGCGCGCGTTGGCGACCGTCGCCTCGATCTTGGCGCGGTTGCGGATGATGCCCGGATCGGCGAGGAGGCGCTCCTTGTCGGCGTCCGTGAACTCCGCGACGTCGGCGATCCTGAAGTGCGCGAAGGCGGCGCGGAAGCCTTCGCGGCGGCGCAGGATCGTGATCCAGGACAGGCCCGACTGGAATGCCTCCAGGCACAGCCGCTCGTACAGCGCGTCGTCGCCGTGGACCGGGCGCCCCCACTCCTCGTCGTGGTAGGCCGTGTAGTCGTCGGCCGACAGGGCCCAGGGGCAGCGCAGCGCCCCGTCGGCGCCCTTCAGGGCGTCGCTCACCGGTGATCCCCCTCCGCGGGTTTCTGCAGGGAGGTGGCCGCGGTCGAGCGCGCTCCGGCCAGCGCGGCCTCCAGGTCGGCGATCCGGGCGTCCCGCTCGGCGAGTTCGGCGCCGACGCGGTCCAGCGCGTCGTCCACGTCCGCCATGCGGTAGCCGCGCAGGGCCAGCGGGAAGCGCAGCGCCCCCAGGTCCCCGCTGTGCAGGGGGCGGTCCGGGGGCAGGGGGTCCCGCAGCCGCTCCGGCGCCACCTCGGGCAGGACGGCGCTGTCACCGCCTCCGACCACGGAGAGGGTCACCGCGCCGACCACGACGACGAGGGCGACGACCAGGAACAGGAACATGAACATCTGTGAGGTCCCCACGCTCTGATGCCGACGCGGGGCGCGCCGGCACGGAAAGTGTCAGGCCCCGATCGTGCCATGTGCCCGCGACCGTTAGGGTCGCAGGCGGCGGAACGGCGACATCCGCCGCCGTCTACCGGGAAAGGCCACAGGGGATGCTCAGGCTGGGCAGGCGCGAGTTCGGCGCGCACGAGCCGGTGATCATGGCGATCGTGAACCGGACCCCGGACTCCTTCTACGACCAGGGGGCCACCTTCCGCGACGAGCCCGCGCTCGCACGCGTGGAGCAGGCGGTGTCCGAGGGGGCCGCCATCATCGACATCGGCGGGGTCAAGGCCGGGCCCGGCGAGGAGGTGACCGCCGAGGAGGAGGCGCGGCGGACCGTCGGGTTCGTCGCCGAGGTGCGGCGCCGCTTCCCCGACGTGGTCATCAGCGTCGACACCTGGCGGCACGAGGTGGGCGAGGCGGTGTGCGAGGCGGGCGCGGACCTGCTGAACGACGCCTGGGGCGGGGTCGACCCGCTCCTCGCCGAGGTCGCCGCGCGGTACGGGGCGGGGATCGTGTGCACGCACGCGGGCGGCACGCAGCCGCGTACGCGCCCGCACCGCATCGCCTACGACGACGTCGTGGCCGACATCCTGCGGGTGACGCTGGGGCTGGCCGAGCGGGCCGTCTCGCTCGGCGTGCCGCGGGAGTCCGTGCTCATCGATCCCGGGCACGACTTCGGGAAGAACACGCGGCACAGCCTGGAGGCCACGCGGCGGCTCGGGGAGATGGTCGGGACCGGGTGGCCCGTGCTGGTGTCGCTGTCCAACAAGGACTTCGTGGGCGAGACGCTCGACCGGCCGGTCAAGGAGCGGGTGGTGGGGACGCTGGCGACGACCGCGGTGTCCGCGTGGCTGGGGGCGCAGGTGTACCGGGTGCACGAGGTCGCCGAGACGCGGCAGGTGCTGGACATGGTGGCGTCCATCGCGGGGCACCGGCCGCCGGCGGTCGCCCGGCGGGGGCTGGCGTAGGACTCCCTCCGCCCCCGGCCAGGTCTTCCGCCCCGGACGGGTCTTCCGCCCCCGGACGGGCCGGGGAACCGGCCCGCCCGGCGTTCGAGGAGCCGGTGGGCCCTACCGTCCCGCCTCCTTCGACACCAGCGCCACCGCCTCGTCCACGTCGTCCGTGAGGTGGAACAGGAGCAGGTCCTTCTCCGCTGCCTTGCCCTGGGCGATCAGGGTGTTCTTGAGCCAGTCGACCAGACCGCCCCAGTACTCCGTGCCGAAGAGCACGATCGGGAAGCGGGTCACCTTCTGGGTCTGGACGAGCGTGAGGGCCTCGAAGAGCTCGTCGAGGGTGCCGAGGCCGCCCGGCAGCACCACGAACCCCTGCGCGTACTTGACGAACATCATCTTGCGCACGAAGAAGTAGCGGAAGTTGAGGCCGATGTCGACGTAGGGGTTGAGCCCCTGCTCGAAGGGCAGCTCGATGCCGAGGCCGACGGAGATGCCCTTCGCCTCGCAGGCGCCCTTGTTGGCGGCCTCCATGGCCCCCGGGCCACCGCCGGTGATCACCGCGAAGCCCGCCTCGACCAGACCGCGGCCGAGCGCGACCCCGGCCTCGTACTCGGCGGAGCCCGCCGGTGTGCGCGCCGAACCGAAGACGCTGATGGCGGGCGGGAGTTCGGCGAGCGTGCCGAAGCCCTCGATGAACTCCGACTGGATGCGCAGCACGCGCCAGGGGTCGGTGTGCACCCAGTCCGTCGGAGCGCGCTCGTCCAGCAGCCGCTGGTCCGTCGTGCTCCGCTGCACCTGTTCCCGCCTGCGCAGCACGGGGCCCAGCCGCTTCTCCTCCGGTGGCTGCGTGCTGCCCTCGGGGTTGCCGGTAGCCATGTCCGCTCCCTCCGCTTGGCGATCGTTCCACCTCAGCGTAGATCGGCGGAGGTGAAGGAGGGGGGACGCCGGCATGTCCGCCGTGGATCAGGCGGTCAGCCAGGCCCTCAGCCGCTCCTCGCCCGCCAGGATCTTGGCGGTTTCCACCCTTTCGTCCCGCTTGTGCGCCAAGTGCGGATTGCCGGGGCCGTAGTTGACCGCCGGAATGCCGAGCGCGCTGAAGCGGGAGACGTCCGTCCAGCCGTACTTGGGCTGCGGCGTACCCCCGACGGCCTCGATGAAGGCGGCCGCGGCCGGGTGGGACAGACCGGGCAGCGCGGCGCCGCTGTGGTCGTCGACGACGAACTCGTCGACCCCGCAGTCGGCGAAGACCTCGCGGACGTGCGCGAGCGCCTCCTCCCCGCTGCGGTCGGGCGCGTACCGGAAGTTGACGCTCACCACGCACTCGTCGGGGATGACGTTGCCGGCCACCCCGCCGGTGATCCCGACGGCGTTCAGGCCCTCGCGGTACTCCAGTCCGTCGATCACCGGGCGGCGCGGCTCGTAGGCGGCGAGGCGCGCGAGGATCGCGGAGGCGGCGTGGATGGCGTTGGAGCCCATCCAGCCGCGCGCGGAGTGCGCCCGCTCGCCCGTGGTCTTCAGCAGCACCCGCAGGGTCCCCTGACAGCCGCCCTCGACCTGCCCGTCGGAGGGCTCCAGGAGGACCGCGAAGTCGCCCTCCAGCCACTCGGGGCGGGCCTCGGCCACGTGCTTGAGGCCGTTCAGGTCCGCGGCGACCTCTTCGTTGTCGTAGAAGATGAAGGTGAGGTCGCGGTTGGGGGCGGGCACCGTGGCCGCGATCCGCAGCTGCACCGCGACGCCCGACTTCATGTCGCAGGTGCCGCAGCCCCAGAGGACGCCGTCCTCGTCCAGGCGCGAGGGCACGTTGTCCGCGATGGGGACCGTGTCGATGTGGCCGGCCAGCACCACGCGCTCGGCCCGGCCCAGGTCCGTCCGCGCGACGACGTTGTTGCCGTACCGGTCGACCGTGAGGTGGGGCAGGGCGCGCAGGGCGGTCTCGACGGCGTCCGCGAGGGGCTTCTCGGTGCCGCTCTCCGAGGGGAAGTCGACGAGCCGCGCGGTGAGCCGGGCGGCGTCCAGGGTGAGATCGAGCGGGGTGTCGGCCATGCCGACGACCCTAACGCGCCGGTCCGGCCATGGCCCCCGCCGGACCGCCCGGTCTCCGCCGGACCGCGCCGTCCTCCTCCGGGGCCCCACCGCCCCCGTGGAACATCCACAACCCCACGGATCACCGGCCGTACTCTCCAGTACCTTGTACGGGTGCCTGAGCCGTCCCCCACTTCCGCCCCTCGCGCGCGCCGCGGCCGTCTGCTCCGTTTCGGTGCGGCCCTCGTCGTGCTCCTCGGCGTCGCGGGTTACCTCACCGCGCACTACCTGACCGGCGGGACCGGAGTGCCCAAGTGCAGGGTCGTCCCGGGCACGGGCGACGGCGCGTCGTACGAGTTCACGGCGGAGCAGGCGGTGAACGCGGCGACGATCTCGGCGGTCGGCACCAACCGGGGCATGCCCGAGCGGGCCGTCACGATAGCCCTCGCCACGGCGCTCCAGGAGTCCGCCCTGCGCAACATCGACTACGGCGACCGGGACTCGCTGGGGCTCTTCCAGCAGCGGCCCTCGCAGGGCTGGGGCTCCGAGCAGGAGATCATGGACCCGGCGTACGCGGCGGGCGAGTTCTACGAGCACCTGGACAAGGTGGAGGGCTACGCGAGCCTGCCGCTCACCGTCGCCGCGCAGCGCGTCCAGCGCAGCGGCTACCCGGACGCGTACGCCAAGCACGAACCGGACGCGGCGCTCCTGGCGGCGGCCCTCACCGGGCGCGCCGCCGCCACGCTCACCTGCGAGGGCCGCCCGGACGTACGGCCCGGCGGCCCGCAGGCGGTGCGCGCGGCGCTCGTACGGGACTTCGGCCGCGGGGTCCTCCAGGAGACGGGCGCCGCGGTGGCCGCCTCCCCGCCCGCCGCCTCCCCGTCCGCCGGTACCTCGCCCGTCGGCACCCCGTCCGCCGGTTCCTCCGGCGCGCACACGGTGACCGTGCCCGTCCCGGAGACCTCTCCCGACGGGAACGGGAAGGGGAGCGAGGGCGGGAAGCGGCAGCGCGGCTGGGCGCTCGCGCACTGGGCCGTGGCCAACTCCTCCGCGCTGCACGTCAGGCAGGTCTCGTACGCGGGCCGGGTGTGGACCGCCGGGAGCACCCGCAGCGAATGGCGGACCGGCGGCCCGGGCTCCCGTGACACCACGGACGAGGTGCGCATCGTCACCGGTCAGTAGTACGGGCCCTCACCCGTTGGGGGCACTTCCGGCGTGCCGCGTCGAGATCCCGCCCGGGTTTCCCACGAGCCCTCCCCGCAGCCGCGCCGCCGACGGCGCATCCCATGGGAACAAAGGGCTGTGCCCGTACGGCGAAGCGCGCACCCCGGTGCCCTTTGCCCGGTTTTCTCCGCAGCCGATAATGCGACGCGTTACCAACTCTTTACGTCCGGTCACCGCAACCTTCGCGGACTTCGAGCGGTAGTCACTGCGTCCGGGCCCGGAACGATCAGCAGCCGGCCGATCGACGCCCGTCCGACACCCAGTCGGTCAACCACCGGGTTCGGCGCACTGTTTCCTCGCCATCCCTCGTTCTCTTCCGTCAAAGGAGCACCATGTCCCTCTCCCTGACCCGTCGGATCGCCCGTGCCGCGCTGCTCATCGCAGCGGGAGCGGCGCCCGTGGTCGGTGCGGCCGGCTCCGCGAGCGCGGCCGGACTGCCGGCCGCCCCCGACCTCGGCGGCCTGAGCACGCTGGACAACGCGGACAGCACGGCCGAGAACGCCACCCAGAAGGCGGCCGGGCTGGCCGGTACCGCGGGCGGCACCGTCGTGAAGAAGGCCGTACCGGTGGCGGGCGAGACGGGCGGCAAGGCCGTCAAGAAGGCCATGCCGGCCGCGGGCAAGACCGGTGGCAAGGCCGTCAAGAAGGCCGTCAAGGCCGCGACGCCCGTCGCGCAGAAGGCCGCCGGTGACGCCACCGGGACCGCGGGCGACGTGGTCGGTGAAACCGCGGGCTCGGCCGCGGACGGCGGGCTGCCGACCGACAGCGTCGCGAAGGCGAAGGGCGGGCTGCCGACCGAGCAGCTGCCGCTGAAGAAGCTGCCGGTCGGCTAGTCGCCGGGAGGCCGCACGCCGAGGGGGTCCGGGGAAGCTTCCGCTTCCCCGGACCCCCTCGGCGTGCGCGACCACGACCGGGACCACGACCGGAAGGACTCGCTCAGGAGGCCGCCAGGCGGTCCGCCGCCGCCCGCACCCGTTCGTCCGTCGCCGTCAGGGCCACCCGTACGAACGTGTCGCCCGCGGGGCCGTAGAAGTCGCCCGGGGCCACCAGGATGCCGAGGGTGGCCAGCCGGGCCACCGTCTCCCAGCAGGACTCGTCCCGGGTCGCCCACAGGTAGAGGCTCGCCTCGCTGTGCTCGATGCGGAAGCCGTGCCGCACGAGGGCCTCGCGCAGGACCCGGCGGCGGGCCGCGTACCGCTCGCGCTGCTCCCGGACGTGGACGTCGTCGGAGAGGGCGGCGACCACGGCGGCCTGCGTGGGCGCGGACGTCATCATGCCGCCGTGCTTGCGGATCTGCAGCAGGTCGCCCAGGACGCCGGGGTCACCGGCGAGGAACGCCGCCCGGTAGCCCGCCAGGTTGGACCGTTTCGACAGCGAGTGGACCGCGACGATCCCCTCGTACGAGCCGCCGCACACGTCGGGGTGCAGGACCGAGACCGGGTCGGCCTCCCAGCCCAGTTCGATGTAGCACTCGTCGGCGAGGACGAGGACGCCGTGCTCGCGCGCCCAGGCGACGATCCGGGTGAGCTCCTGCCGGGAGAGGACCCGGCCGGTGGGGTTCGACGGGGAGTTGAGCCACAGCAGCCTGAGGCCGGCGGGGTCCAGGTCGGTGGGGTCGTCGTACGCCACGTGCTCCGCGCGGGCCAGCCGGGCGCCGACCTCGTACGTCGGGTACGCCAGGCGCGGGTGGGCCACCTTGTCCCCGGGGCCCAGGCCCAGCTGGGTCGGCAGCCAGGCCACCAGCTCCTTGGAGCCGACCACCGGCAGGACGTTGCGGTGCGTGAGGTCCCGCGCGCCCAGCCGCCGCCCGCACCAGCCGACCAGCGCGTCCCGCAGCTCCGGCGTGCCCCACACCGTGGGGTAGCCGGGCGAGTCGGCGGCCGCGACCAGGGCTTCGCGGATCAGCTCGGGCACCGGGTCGACCGGGGTGCCGACGGAGAGGTCGACGATGCCGTCCGGGTGGGCGGCGGCCGTCGCCTTGAAGGGCTCCAGCTTGTCCCAGGGGAAGTCGGGGAGCCGGTCGGAGACTGCGGACACGGGTTCTGGCTCACTTTCTCGCACGGACGGCACGTCCGGACGCGTACATGTGATCGTGGACGCACATCCACATGTACGTACATATCCGCGCACGCGTATGCATACCGGTCACGCACGGCGGACACGGCGGTCCCGTACGGCGGCGGGGCCGTACGGGACCGGAGCGGCGCCCCCCGGCCACCGCCGGGCGGGGCCGCGAACGCACGGACCGCTTACTGGTTCTGCGGCGGCAGCGCTGCGACGAAGGGGTGGTCGCGCTCGATGAGTCCCAGCTTGCTGGCGCCGCCGGGCGAACCGAGTTCGTCGAAGAACTCGACGTTCGCCTTGTAGTAGTCCTTCCACTCCTCGGGAGTGTCGTCCTCGTAGAAGATCGCCTCGACCGGGCAGACCGGCTCACAGGCACCACAGTCGACGCATTCGTCCGGGTGGATGTACAAGGACCGCTGGCCCTCGTAGATGCAGTCGACCGGGCACTCCTCGATGCACGCCTTGTCCTTGACGTCGACACAAGGCTGCGCGATGACGTAGGTCACGCTGTCGTTCCTCCTCGATAGGGCGCTGGCGAGCCGTCTTCAGGCTCCGCCACCTGGCGCGCGGGAGCGCGGCGTCGTCGATGCCCGCACCTAGTATCTCCGTTCTTGGGCATGATCCGAACAGGAGGGTTGGACTGAGCTGTGGATTTCTCTGCACACTTCCGGCTCCAGGTCAGCGTTACCCCGGCTGACGTGGGGAAACGTGTCTCGGTGCGGCAGCTGAGAGTAGGGGCCCCTAAGGGTGAGAAGTTCAGCGACACCGTTGGCGTTCTCACATCATGGGACGACGGTGTGCTGCTGGTCACACGCCGGTCCGGCGAGAGCGTCCGGATTCCGGAGTCCGCGCTGGTGGCGGGCAAGGTGGTGCCCTCCGCCCCGGCGCGCCGCCGGGGTCCCGCCGCCTCCTACGGGGAGCTCGCGCGGATCGCCGCGCGGGCCTGGCAGCCGGTGGAGCGGGAGCGGCTCGGGGAGTGGGAGCTGCGGGCCGCGTCCGGTTTCACCCGCCGCGCCAACTCGGTGCTGCCCCTGGGCGATCCGGGCATGCCGCTGGACGAGGCGCTGGCACGCGTACGGGAGTGGTACGGGGCCCGCGGGCTGCCCGCCTACGCGCAGACCGCGACGGGTGCCGAGGGGACGCAGGAACTGCTCTGCGCGGAGCTGGAGGCGCGGGGATGGGTGCGCGAGGTGAGCGCGGAGCTGTGGATCGGCGCGCTGGCGCCGGTGGCCGACCTCCCCGGCCCGACGGCCCCGCCGGGCCCGGAGCGGACGGTCACGCTGTCGCGTGAGGCGGACGAGCGGTGGCTGGAGCGCTACCAGCGCAAGGGGGTGAGCGAGGTGGCGCTGAAGGTGCTGGGCAGCGGCCCCTCGGTGTGGTTCGCGACCGTGCCCGGCACCGGGCCGGGCGCACCGGCGGCGATCGGGCGCTGTGTCGTCGACGGCCGCTGGGCGGGGTTCGCCGCGGTCGAGGTGGACCCGGGGCTGCGCCGCCAGGGCCTGGCCACCACCGTCATGACGGCACTGGCCCGCCGGGCACTGACCGAGGGCGCCTCGGCCGCCTGGCTCCAGGTGGAGACGGAGAACACGGGCGCCCGCGCCCTGTACACCCACCTGGGCTTCACCCCGCACCACACGTACCACCACTACCGGGCCCCGGCGTCCCCTGAAGGAGGCGCGGGGACCGGCGCCCCCGAAAGGGGCGCGGGGAACCGCGCGACCGGCCACGACGAACCCGCACCCGACCGTCCCGGCCGAGCCGACCGCCCCCGCAGCCCCCGCGGGGACCCCGGCAAAGACGCCGTCGACCCGTATCGATCGGCGTGAAAGGGCACGAAGCAGCTATGCGTCCTCTTCATCCCCCCGGCCCGGAGCGGAGCGCCGAGTGGCGGCGGCGGTTCGCCGACGAGGCACGGTCCGAACGCCCCGACCTGTCCGCCCTGTGCCTGCTGGTGGGCGCCCAGGCCGACGGGGAGCTGACCGAGGCCGGGATGGACGCGGCCCAGATCGAGCTGGACCGGCTGGCCGGTGAGCTGCCGTTCCGGCCCGGCGGCCCCCGGTCCTGGGCCACCGCACTCGCCGAGCACCTCGGCGGCCTCGGCTTCCGCGGCGTACCCGGCGACTACCAGCGTCTGCACTCCTCGCTGCTCCACGAGGTGCTGCGGCGGCGCCGCGGACTGCCGATCCTGCTCTCGGTCGTGTGGATGGAGGTCGCGAGGCGGGCCGGGGCGCCCGTCTACGGGGTCGCCCTGCCCGGTCACTTCGTCGTCGGTTTCGGCCCGCCGGAGCAGCAGGTCCTCGCCGACCCCTTCGACGGCGGCCGGGTCCTGACCGGCACCGACGCCGCGCTGATGGTGGCCGGGGCCACCGGCTCCCCGCTCGACCCGTCGATGCTCGCGCCCGCCGATCCGCTCGACGTCGTCCTGCGCATCCTCAACAACGTCCGCGCCTGGGCCGCCGCCCGGCCCGAACGCTCCGACGTGGCCCTCTGGGCGGTCGACCTCTCCCTGCTGCTGCCCTCCCACCCGGCCCGTCTGCGCTACGAGCGCGCCCAGCTCCTCGTCCAGCGGGGCGACTTCCTCACGGGGGCCAGGGAACTGGACGCGTACGCGGAGATCGTGGCCGCGGTCGACGAGCCCACCGCCGACCGCGTACGCAGCCAGGCACACGCGGCCCGCGCGATGCTCAACTGAGGCCCGGACAGAACACCCGAAGAGGACGCCCGGACAGGACGCCCGGACAGGACGCCCGGACAGGACGCCCGGACAGGACGCCCGGACAGGACGAGAGGGCACCCGGTCATCACCGGGTGCCCTCTCGTCTCCACCGTCAGGCCGCGGCCGTCGGCTGGTGGCCACCGGCCACCGGAACGGCTAGCTGGGGTCGGTCTCGATCACGCCGACGCGCTCCGCCTCCGTCTTGCCGAGCAGGGCCGGGCGCAGCGCGCCGACCACGTCCTGGGGCGTCACGGCGGTCCTGTTGCCGTTGCCCCGGGTGATCAGCACGCCGTCGAACGCGCCGCCGTACAGCTCCTTGAGCGCGTCCAGGTCGTAGTGGTCGACCAGCTTGCCCTGGCCGGTGGCCTTGACGCCGATGAACTTCCACAGGGAGTTCTCCGGGCTGAACTGCACCACCGCCGTGCCGGCCTTGACGGTCACGAGGCCGGACATCGCCGGCTGCGCGAACTCCTTCATCATGCGGTCGACCTCGGCCTTGCTGACCTTGGGCTCCTTCTGCGTGGTGGGCACCCGCACGGCGGCCGGCCTCCCCGTCTCCACCTGGGTGCGGTACGCCTCCTCGACGGCCTCCGTGGAGCGGTCGACGTCGATGCCCTTGCCCGCCCTGCCGTAGACGGGGACGGCCTTGCCCGACTCGAACTCGATCGTGCCCTCGGCCGCCGAGCCGGAGCCGCCCGCGGCCCGCTCCAGGGCGGCGGCCAGCTTCTCCTCGTCGACGGGCATGACGGGCGCGACGGCCCGCCCGTTGCCGAACAGCGAGCCGATCACCGAGACGGGGTTGTAGTCGCTGACCGCGGCGGCGCGCACGGTGGCCTGGCCGTCGAGCTGGAGTCCGGCCTGGTCCGGCTTGAGCGCGACGGTGTCGCCGTCGACCGAGAGCTGCAGCGGCTTGGCCGCCCGCTCCTTGAAGGCGTCGTCGAGCTTCTTGACGGCGTCGTCGCGGGTGCCGCCGCCGATGTCCACGCCGAGCACACTGGTGCCCTTGGGCACGTCGGAGTGGTTCATGAGCAGTCCGGCGCCGTACGCGATGCCGCCCAGGGTCACCAGGCCGGTGACCAGGAGCACCAGCTTGCTGCGCCCCTTCTTTTTCTTCTTCTTGGACTGCGCGGCCGCGGGGGCGGCCGGCGGGACCGGTTCCGACAGCTTCGGGGGCTGGTGCGGCAGGGGCCCGTCCGTGTGCGCGCCCGGTCCGAACGGCGAGTTCGAGGCGGGGGGCACGACGGGGATGCCGCTGGTGAGGGTGTGCCCGGAGACGTCGTCACCGGCGCCGCCGCGGCCCGGCGCACCCGGCGCGCCCGGCTCGGGCGCGGGGATCTGCGGGGTGAGGATCGCGGTGTCGTCGCTCAGGCCGCCACCGGGGCGGTCGGCGCCCGCGGGGGCACCGGAGAAGGGGGAGCCGCTCTGGGCCCCCTTCCCGCCGGGGAAGCCGGAGGCGTCGGAGGCCGCGGGGCCGCCCTGGCCACCGCCGGGGCCGCCCTGCCCGGCGGGCCCGCCGGGGAAGCCCTGACCGTCCGGGACACCGCCGCGCACGGCCAGGGGCGTGTCACCGGTGACCGGCCCGCCGGTCGCGCCCGCGGGTCCACCCTGATTGCCGTGATTGCCCTGGCCGCCGTCGGAGAAGTACGGGAGTCCGTCGGGTCGCGGTTCTCCGCCGCCCGCCGGAGAGCCCGCCGAGGGGCCCGCCGGATACGGCGACTCGCCCGGTCCGGAGCCCAACGGCCCCGCCGCCAGCGCCCGGGACACGTCGAACGAGCCGGTGCCGCCGCCGTGACCGGGCGCCACGGGTCCGGTGCCGCCCGCGCCGGGCAGTCCCGCCCCCTTGGTGCCGCCGGGACGGGGCACGCCACCACCGGCGGAGGGGTTCCGGGGGCCACCGGGGCCACTGCCCGGCCGCGCCGCGGGTGCGCCGCCGGACGCCGGGCCCTGGGCACCGGAACCGGCGGCCAGGCCCGCGCCGTTGGCACCGGCACCGCCCGGACCACCCTTCGGCGCACCGGCCTTGCGTGGTGCGAACCAGTCGCTGGCCTTCTCCCCGCCGCCGCCGTCGGCGCCGGCGGGCAGGGCGTGGGACCCCGTGTCGGGGTCCACGGGCCCGCCGGAGGGTGCGGCCGGTCCGGCGTCCGGGGCGGGCGTCCGCGACGCACCCGTGGCGTCGGAGGACTCCCCGTTGGCCCCGTTGGCCACGGACTTGCGCACGACGACCGGCGGGATCGGCCGGGATCCGGGGATGTTGATGCGGATCCGGGTCGTCAGCGTGGTCTCGGTCTTGGGCTGTTCCGGCCGGTCGGCGGCGGCGTCGGAAGCCATGGGGGTTCCGTACGGCGGAGTCCCCGACGGGTATGCGGTTCCGCCGCGCCCGTTGGGCCCGGAGGACGAACTGTCAGTTTCACGACTCAAGGCAGGTTCTCCCGGTTGGCTCCACCGCCCGTGTACTCGACCTCGATTCGGGCGGCTCGGCGGCGCGCACCACCATACTGGCCACTTGTCCCCCGCTTCCTGCGGCCTTCGGGGAAACCCACACCGGACGTGCACCGGTGTGTCGTGGCGAAGCGGTACGTCACTTGCCAAGTCGGGCGGTGGGACCGCCCGGTTGCCACCCTTGGCCAAGGGTGGCGCACATCACAGCCACAGCCATCCCACCGAGCAGGAACAGGTAGGAACCGGCTCCCGCGGCGAAGAGGAAGTCGCCCTCCGGACGGCTGGCGGTGAGCAGGATGACGGCGACCATCCAGCCGGCCGCGGGTGCGAGGGCCCCGGCCCGGCCGCCCATCGCGTACGAGCCGCCCAGGAACAGTCCCGCCGCCCCGGCCAGCGCGAGCAGCAGCCCGCCCGGGAACCAGCCCGACTGGACCAGCGCCCCGGCCACCGCGACCAGGGCACCGAGCAGGAAGAGCCCCAGGTGGGCGGCGGTCCGGGTGGCCGAGGGCAGTCGCAAGGGCTGGGCGAGCGCACTGCCCGCGTTCGACCGGTCCGCGTGCGACTGGTCGGTGTTCGATCGATCCGGGTTCGCCCGGTCCGCCCGCGACCGCTCCGCCGCGCTCATCGGGCACCACCGTCGTTGGCATTCGCGAACGAATCGGCGATCCCTGCGAACAGGTCGGTCTCCCGCGCCGTCCCGGTACCTCCGCCGTGCACCAACTCGTAGTACTCGACGGGGAAGAGGGGCTGCGCGAGCCGGTTGGAGAGGGCGAACCACGGTCCGGCGACCTCGATCTGGGTGGCGTGCGCCCGCATCGCGGCGGCCTTGGCGGCCGCGTGGTCACCGCCGTCCGGGCCGGTTCCGCCGATCTCCGTCGTGACCACGGAGTCGCCCACCACGCCCGGTACGTCGTCGACCGTGGCGGCGGCGGGGAACGGCAGTTCGGCGAGTTCCTCCTTCAGCCGGGCGAAGCCCTCCTCGGCGACGGAACGCGGCACGCGGTTCCAGTAGATCTTCGCAATCGCCCACGGTTCGCCGAGGTCGGTGCGGAAGTCCGGCTCGGCGGCCAGGTCGGCGGCCCGCATGGCGACGCGGTGGGCCTGGATGTGGTCCGGGTGGCCGTACCCGCCGTCCGGGTCGTAGGTGACGAGTACCTGGGGGCGCACCTCGCGGATCACCCCGACCAGGTGCGCGGCGGCCTCGTCGACGTCCGCCCGCCAGAAGCAGCGGGGGTCGTCGTTCTCCGGGACGCCCATCATCCCGGAGTCCCGGTACCGGCCGGCGCCGCCGAGGAACCGCACGTCCCGCACACCGAGCGCGCGCATCGCCTCGGCCAGCTCCCCCAGGCGGTACGCGCCCAGCTCCTCGCCCGACAGATGGGCGAGGCCGGGCGGGATGACCTCGCCCATCTCGCCCCGGGTGCAGGTCACGAGGGTGACCCGGGCGCCCTCGGCCGCGTACCGGGCCATGGTCGCGCCGTTGTTGATCGCCTCGTCGTCCGGGTGCGCGTGCACCAGGAGCAGACGCCTGGCGGGCAGTTCTGTCATGTGCTCACCCTACGAGGGACCGGGCGCCCCGGGGGCATCGGCCGCCCCACCGGCCGACCGACGCCCCCGGGCCTCACACGTCGTCCGGCGCCTCCGTGAAGATCTCCCCGGCGGACGGCGCGGTGACGGCCCGGGTGAGCCAGCGGCGGAGGAGACCGGGGTCGTCACAGCCGATGACGCGCTCACGGACTTCGTCGGGCACGTCAAGGCCGCGCGTTTCGAGAACGAGCAGGATGTCCTGGACGCGGGATTCCGTTCGTGCCTCGTCCCGGATCTCTTCGACGAGGTACGACTTGCAGAAGGAGAGGTCCACAGCCACCAGGTTCCTCCGGAGTTCTGCGGCCCGGCGGTTGCCGCCCATGCCTTGTGCGGTGAATTCGACGATGGGGTCCGAGACGGCTTCGGTCACGCCCTGCAGGGCGGTGGACAGGGTCTTCAGTATTTCACCGATACCCGGATCTTTCGCGTGGGTGATGACGGACAGCGCGGCCAGCGACAGGTCAGCGCGGGCCATCGCCGAGGACTGAGGGACACCGGTCGGGCGGCCCACTCGACTGTGGCCCGGTCCTGGCAGACGACCAGCAGCAGGACCGGAATCTTGTACTTGCTGCACAAGAACGACAGGCAGTAGGCCCAGCTGGCGTGCTTGTCCGGGTCCTTCTTTCCCTGCGACTCGACGGCCAGCAGGAACGAGTCCTCTCCCGCTGAGCCGTCG
Organism: Streptomyces beigongshangae; assembly: GCF_019710745.1. GTDB lineage: Bacteria > Actinomycetota > Actinomycetes > Streptomycetales > Streptomycetaceae > Streptomyces > Streptomyces beigongshangae. Next base: position 16,339 of record NZ_JAHKJW010000054.1, on the reverse strand, counting down.
CAGTCGAACCGAAGCAGTGTGTCCACCCGGCGCTCGACCGGTCTGGCCTCGGTGAGATCGGTCGGCACGGCCGTGACGGAGGTGGGCGGAGCGAAATCGAGACCGAGGACTCGGGAGACACCGGTGAACAGCTCCGGGTACTCCTGGAAAATGCGATGCATCGCCTCATGGGGCGGGCTGAACATGCGGTTCCTTTACGTTTTTCGGTCCGCGCGTTTCTGCACGCGTTCAGACGTGCGGGGGAGCCACACATGTCTGCTGTCGTGCCGCGCTGAGCGCAAGACGGGAAATGGATGGATAATCCGGCCAAGTTGGCGGTGTTCACTCGCCCGGATGAGGGCATAGACACAGCTCCGCCCAGACCGTCTTCCGGGGATGCGGGCCCCGGGTGACGCCCCACCGGTCGGCGAGCGCCTCGACGAGGACGAGACCCCGGCCGGATTCGCTGTCGGGCGCGAGGGCCTGCGGGTGGGGCAGCAATTCGCCACAGGTGTCGGTCACCTCGATGCGCAGGGTCGACGGGGCGGCGTCGAGCGTCAGCCGGAAGTCCCGGCCCGGGACCCGGCTGTGGGTGGCCGCGTCGGCGGCGAGTTCGGCGACGAGGTGGCGCGCCGGGTCCAACGGGATGCCCCACGAGCGCAGTTGCTCAGTGGCGAGCAGGCGGGCCAGGCGGGCTCCGCGTGGCGTGGGGGACAGCTGCACGCTGTAGGTGCGGCCGGGGCGGTCCGGCCGGGCCTCGACGGTGGTGGTTTCTTGAATCACGTCACCCAGAGTGGCCGCACCTGCTTACCGTGAACAGTGACGACGTGGATACGTACGGTGACTGTCGACGGCTTGTCCGGCGTTGTCCGGACTGTCGAAGCCACCCGTACGGGCAGGGCGCGTTGAGCAGTGGAGGACCGGCGGAGAGGCGCGTTATGCACGGGGACAGTGGCGAGGGTCGACTCAGGACCGAGGCGGACGAACCGGGCTGGGAGGTCGACCCGGACGACGACTGGGGCGTGGCGGTCGTCGCCACGGTGGGGCGGCAGCTGAAGCTGCGGCGGGAGGCGATGGGGATGCGGGCCGCCGAATTCGGGGTGGCCGTCGGGTACGGCGAGGACATGGTCTACAAGATCGAGTCCGGCAAGCGGATTCCTCAGCCCGCCTATCTGGACAGGGCTGACGAGGTCCTGGATGCGGGTGGGCTGCTCTCGGCGATGAAGGAGGACGTGAAGAAGGTCCGGTATCCCAAGAAGGTGCGGGAGCTGGGAAAGCTGGAGGGCAAGGCGATCGAGATCGGCGTGTACGAGTGCAACGTCATCGCGGGACTGTTGCAGACACCGGAACACGCGCGGGCCGTGATCGGCGCGGCCCAGCCTCCGTACTCCCCGGACGACGTGGAGCGCATGGTGACTGCTCGCCTGGCTCGGCAATCGGTCTTCGAACGTGACCCGGCCCCGTCCATCCACTTCGTACTGGAAGAGGCACCGCTGCGCCGAGAAGTCGGGGGCACAATGGTGTGGCGGCAGCAGCTCGAACATCTGCTGGAGGCAGGGCGGTTGCACAACGTCACGCTTCAGGTCATGCCGACCAACACGGATGCCCATCCGGGGCTGGACGGCAGGATCGAGTTGCTCAAGTTCCCGGACGGCACAGCCGTGGGACGCTCCGACGGCGCGTTCAGCGGACGGCCGACCACCGATCCGAAGCAGCTTCGCATCATCGAACTGCAATATGGCAGCATCCGGGCGCAGGCTCTCTCACCACGGGAGTCGTCGGCCTTCATCGAACAACTGCTGGGAGAAACATGATCCGCAAGGCCCCCGGCGGGGACGCCTCCGAACTGGCATGGTCCAAGAGCAGCTACAGCGGCGGCACCAACGGCGAATCCTGCGTCGAACTCGCCACCACTCCCGGCACCGTCCACGTCCGCGACTCCAAGGACGTGAACGGCCCGCGCCTGGACTTCTCCCCCCGCACCTGGTCGGCCTTCGTGCCCTACGCCTCCACAGCCTGACCGGTCCCGCCGATCAGCCCTCAGCCGGTCAGCGGGGCGTAGAGCTGCGCGGGGTCACCCGAGAGCGCCGCCTTGACGAAGCGGCTGGGGTCGTCGACGAGCACCTCGATGGACCCTGCCTGCACGCCGTCGAGGCTGGCTCGCGCGACGTCCGCCGGGTCGATCTTCGGTGCGTCGCGTCCCGCCATCATGTCGGTGTCCGCGGCCCCCAGATGCACGCCCTGGACGAGGATGTTCCGGCCGGCGAGCTCGACGCGCACTCCGTTGGTCATGTTCCACTCCGCGGCCTTGGCCACGGAGTAGGACCCCGACCCTTCGTGGGTGGCCACCCATGCCAGCACGGAGAGGACGTTCACGATCGCGCCCCCGCCGTTGGCGGTCAGGGCCGGCGCGAAGGCGCGGATGACCCGCAGGGTGCCGAAGAGGTGCGTCTCCAGGTCCTGCCGGATCATGTCCAGGTCGGCGGTCAGGAGATCGGCACCGGTGGTGATGCCGGCGTTGTTGACCAGCAACGTGACGTCCTGGGCCGCTGCGGCCGCCTCCGAGATCGACTTCTCGTCCAGCAGATCGAGGCGCAGCGGCACGACCCGGGGGTCGGAGAAGCCGATCGCCTCCGGGCGGCGAGCCGTCGCGTAGACCCTTTCGGCTCCCCGTTCCAGCAGCTGGTCGACGAAGCGCCGGCCGATCCCTCGGTTGGCTCCGGTCACAAGCGCGGTGGCACCGGCGATGTCCATGATGATTCCCTTCGGCAGGCGGGCATGCGGTCCGCGCCCGCCCTGTGTCATCGCCTACGCTAAAACTTGACGTTGACGTGAAGGGCAAGTCGTGAGGAGCGACGGCACAGGCGGACACGAGCAGAAAGGTCACCATGCGTATCGGTGAACTGGCCGAACGGGCCGGGGTCAGCACACGCGCCCTGCGCTACTACGAGGAGCAGCGCCTCCTGAGTCCGCAGCGGACCGCCGGCGACCAGCGCGTCTATCCGGAGTCGGCCGTGGACCGGGTGAGGCTGATCCAGCAGCTCTACACCGCCGGTCTCGCCAGCCCGCTGATCGCCACGCTCCTGCCGGCCATCGACGCCCGTTCCATGGGCCCCGAACTGCTGGGCCGCCTGCTCGACGAGCGGGCACGCATCAGCGCGAAGACCGCCGAGCTGCAGGCCGCGGGCCGCAGGCTCGATGTGCTGATCGGGCTCGCCACACACCCGGATGTCGACCGCTGCCCGGCCTCGCTCGACCAGGCCGCTGTCCCGGAGCCCACCGCGACCTGACGGGCGCCGCGAAGGAGCGGAACGGTCGACAGGTGCGGGCTCAGGCCACCCGCGGCCGTGAGCCCGTCCTGCGGCGGGGTCAGAACTTGATGTCCCCGATCATGCCTGCGATGTTCGTGGTCAGGTCGTTGATCGTCGGGGCGATCGTCGAACTGGCCAGGTAGAAGCCGAGCAGCATGCAGACGATGGCGTGAGGCGCCTTCAGTCCTGACTTCTTGACCAGGATGAAGACGATGATCGCCAGCAGCACTACCGCCGAAATCGAAAGTGCCACGGCGGCTCACCTCCAAAGGATCCCAGGGACACGGGGGCCGGGGGTCGTGGGTCGGGATGGGGGCAGTAAATCCGTACAGCAGCCAGCAGGTTGATACCCACGTAGCGCCAGTGATCATAACTATTCGTGCGTGCGCATTGATCGGCGCACGGCCGCACAAGGGGGCGCATGGCCAATATGGTCGGGGCATGACGACCGAGCCTCTCTCCTTCCCGCGCCGCCAGGCACGTACCCTGCGCTTCACCCTGGGCGCGCCCCGCGCGTTCACCGTGGCGCCCGACGGTTCGCGTGTCGCGTTCCTGCGCTCCTCCTCCGGTACCGACCGGGCGAACCTGCTGTGGGTCCTCGACGTGGCGAGCGGCAAGGAGCATCCGGCCGCCGACCCGGGGGCGCTGCTCGGAGGCTCCTCGGAGCGGCTCCCGGCGGCCGAGCGGGCCCGGCGCGAGCGCAGCCGCGAGGGGGGCGCGGGCATCGTCGGCTACGCCACGGACGCGGCCGTGGAGCTGGCGTCCTTCGCCCTGTCCGGGCGGCTCTTCACCGCCGAACTGCGCGCCGGTACGGCGCGTGAGCTGCGGGTTCACGGGCCGGTGATCGACCCGCGCCCGTCCCCCGACGGACGGCTCGTCGCGTACGTCGCCCAGGGCGCCCTGCGGGTCGTCGGCGCCGAGGGCGAGGGCGACAGGGCGCTCGCGGAGCCCGAGTCGGACACCGTCACCTACGGGCTCGCCGAGTTCATCGCGGCCGAGGAGATGGGCCGTTCGCGTGGGTTCTGGTGGTCGCCGGAGTCGGACCGGCTGCTGGTCGCACGGGCCGACGACGCCCCCGTACGCCGCTGGTGGATTGCCGATCCCGCCCACCCCGAGCGGGAGCCGCAGCAGGTCGCCTACCCGGCCGCGGGCACCGACAACGCGGACGTACGGCTCTTCGTGGTGGGGCTCGACGGGGCGCGCACGGAGGTGCTGTGGGACCGGGCGCGCTACCCCTATCTGGCGCGGGTGCACTGGTCGGCGGCCGGGGCGCCCCTGCTGCTCGTACAGGCGCGGGACCAGACGAGCCAGCTCTACCTGGCCGTCGACCCGGAGACCGGGACGACCCGGATGGTCCACGCGGACGAAGATCCACAATGGCTTGATCTTTTCCCTGGTGTGCCGGTCTGGAGCCCGAGCGGACAGCTCGTACGGATCGCCGACGAGGGCGGGGCGCGGGTGCTGGCGGTCGGCGAACGCGTCCTGACCGGCGCGCAGCTGCACGTGCGCGCCGTGCTCGACGTGTCCGACGACGACGTGCTGGTGTCCGCGTCGGCCGGTACGGCGGCGGCCGACGCGGAGATCGGGGAGGTGCACGTCTACCGGGTCAACGACCTGGGCGTGCAGCGGATCTCGCAGGAGCCCGGCGTGCACTCGGCGGTGCGGGCGGGCGGGGTGACCGTGCTGGTGTCGGCCGGTCCCGACCGGCCGGGGGCCCTGGTCCGGGTGGTGCGGGACGGCGGCCGGCGGGAGGGCGGAGCCGGCCGCTCCGGGGGCCGCGCGGCTGCGGTGACCGTGGCCTCGTACGCCGAGCACCCCGGAATGAGCCCGCGCGTGCACCTCACGGAAGCGGGTGCGCGCCGGGTGCCGTGCGCCGTCGTGCTCCCCACCGGTCACACCGGTGGTCCGCTGCCCGTGCTGATGGACCCGTACGGCGGACCGCACGGCCAGCGCGTGCTGGCCGCGCACAACGCGTACCTCACCCCGCAGTGGTTCGCGGACCAGGGGTTCGCCGTCGTCGTGGCGGACGGGCGGGGCATGCCGGGCCGCTCGCCGGCCTGGGAGAAGGCGGTCAAGGGCGACCTGGCGGCGGTCGCCCTGGACGACCAGGTCCACGCGCTCCAGGCACTCGCCGGGGACTTCCCGCTGGACCTGACCCGGGTGGCGATCCGCGGCTGGTCGTTCGGCGGCTATCTGGCGGGGCTCGCGGTGCTGCGCCGCCCGGACGTCTTCCACGCGGGCGTGGTGGGCGCGCCGGTCACCGACCAGCGGCTGTACGACACCCACTACACCGAGCGGTACCTGGGCGATCCGAACCGGCAGCCCGAGGTGTACGCGGCGAACTCGCTGATCGACGACGACGGCCTGGTGCAGGCCGCCGAACCGGCGCGGCCGATGATGATCGTGCACGGTCTCGCCGACGACAACGTGGTGGTGGCGCACTCCCTGCGGCTGTCGTCCGCGCTGCTGGCCGCCGGCCGCCCGCACGAGGTGCTGCCGTTGTCCGGGGTGACGCACATGACCCCCCAGGAACAGGTCGCCGAGAACCTGCTGCTGCTCCAGGTGGACTTCCTGAGGCGTTCCCTCGGGCTCGCCTAGACGGAACGGTGCGGGAACGGCGACCGGCCGGGGTGACATGACGCGCCCCGGCCGGCCCACGGCACCCGCACGGCCGTACGCCGTCCAGAGTGACGCTTCCGCATATCGGTGCCGGGTCGGGCGGGTTGCCTGTGTGTTAACGAAGTCGGCGGGTGTCCACCGGCTCATCCCGGCTCCCCCGGCGGGGCGTGCCAGAGGGACACGTCCTCCGCGAAGTGGCAGGCCGAGTCGTGCGCGGCCGGGCCCCCCTCGTGCCGGAACTCCGCCGGCACCGTGAGCAGCGGGACCTCCAGGGCGCACCTCTCCCGGGCCTTCCAGCAGCGGGTGCGGAAGCGGCAGCCGGAGGGGATGTTCGCGGGCGAGGGCACGTCCCCGGAGAGGATGATCCGCTCCCGGTGCTCACGGGCCTCCGGGTCCGGCACGGGCACGGCGGACAGCAGCGCCTGGGTGTAGGGGTGCGTCGGGTGGTCGTAGATCTCGGTGTCCCGGCCGCTCTCCACGATCCGGCCGAGGTACATCACCCCCACCCGGTCGGAGATGTGCCGCACGATCGACAGGTCGTGCGCGATGAAGACGTAACTCAGGCCGAACTCGCTCTGGAGCCGGTCCATCAGGTTGATCACCTGGGCCTGCACGGAGACGTCGAGGGCCGACACCGGCTCGTCCGCGACGATGATCTCGGGGCGCAGGGCGAGACCGCGCGCGATGCCGATGCGCTGGCGCTGGCCGCCGGAGAACTGGTGCGGATAGCGGTTGATGTACTCCGGGTTGAGCCCGACCACGTCCAGCAGGTCCTGGACCTGCCGGCGCCGGTCGCCCTTCGGCGCGACCTCGGGGTGGATCTCGTACGGCTCCCCGATGATGTCGCCGACGGTCATCCGCGGGTTGAGCGAGGTGTACGGGTCCTGGAAGACCATCTGGATGTTGCGGCGCACGGCCTTGAGGGCGCGGCCGGACAGCTTGGCGGTGTCCTCGCCCTTGTACCGGATCTCGCCCGCGGTCGGTCTCTCCAGGTTGACCAGCATCTTCGCGACCGTCGACTTGCCGCAGCCGGACTCGCCGACGATGCCGAGGGTCTCCCCGGCGCCGAGGTCGAAGTCGACCCCGTCGACCGCCTTGACCGCGCCCACCTGCTTGCGGAGGAGGACGCCCTGGGTGAGCGGGTAGTGCTTGACCAGGCCCCGCACCTGGAGGATCGGTTCGGCCACCGGGACGGCCGGGCGGCCGGCAACCGGACCGCTCGTCGGCTCAGCCATCGAGGCACTCCCTCCAGAAGTGGCAGGCGCTCCTGCGGTCCGGGCCCGCCCCGGTCACCTCGTACAGGGGCGGCACGTCGGTGCGGCAGACGTCCCGGGCCATGGGGCAGCGCGGGTTGAAGGCGCAGCCCGGCGGGATGTGCAGCAGGTTCGGCGGCAGGCCCTTGATCGCGTAGAGCTCCCGGCCCTTCTGGTCCAGCCGCGGGATCGACTCCAGCAGGCCCTTGGTGTACGGGTGCGCCGGGGCCTTGTAGATGTCGTGGACCAGGGCGGACTCGACGATCGTGCCCGCGTACATCACGGCGATCCGGTCGGCCACGTCCGCGACCACGCCGAGGTCGTGGGTGATGAGGACGAGGCCCATGTGCAGCTCGCGCTGGAGCTCGGCGAGCAGGTCCATGACCTGGGCCTGGACGGTGACGTCGAGGGCGGTGGTGGGCTCGTCGGCGATGATCAGGGCGGGTTCCAGGGCCAGCGCCATCGCGATCATGATGCGCTGGCGCATGCCGCCGGAGAACTGGTGGGGGTAGTCGCCCACCCGGGCGGCCGCGCCGGGGATGCGCACCCGGTCCATCAGCTCGACGGCCTTCGCCCGCGCGTCCTTCCTGGACGCGCCGCGGTGGACGGTGAACATCTCGCCGAGCTGGGCGCCGACGCTGAGCACCGGGTTCAGGGACGACAGCGCGTCCTGGAAGATCATCGCCATCTGGGCGCCGCGGACCTTGCGCCGGTCCTCCTCCCTGAACTTCAGCAGGTCCTGGCCGCGGAAGAGGATCTCGCCCGCGGTGATCCTGCCGGGCGGTGTGTCGAGGATGCCCATCACGGCCTGCGCGGTCACGGACTTGCCGGAGCCGGACTCGCCGAGCACGGCGAGCGTCTCGCCCTCGTCGACGCCGAAGGTGACGCCGTTGACGGCCCTGGCGACGCCGTCCCGGGTCCTGAACTCCACGTGCAGGTCGCGCACTTCGAGCAGCACGGCACTCACCTCAGCTTCGGGTCGAGGGCGTCGCGCACCGCGTCGCCGAGCATGATGAACGCGAGGACGGTGACGGCCAGCGCCCCGGCCGGCCAGAGCAGGGCGTGCGGCGCCGTGCGGATGTACTGGGACGCCGAGGAGATGTCGATGCCCCAGCTGACCGTGGGCGGGCGCAGTCCGACCCCGAGGAACGAGAGGGTCGCCTCCAGCGAGATGTACGTGCCCAGCGCGATGGTCGCCACGACGATGACCGGGGCGACCGCGTTGGGCGTGATGTGCCGCAGCATCATCCGGGAGTTGGAGGCGCCCAGCGCGCGGGCGGCCTGGACGTAGTCGTTCTGCCGGGTGGAGATGACCGATCCCCGGGCGATGCGGGAGAGCTGCGGCCAGCCGAGCAGCACCATGAAGCCGATCACCGGCCAGACCGTGGAGCTGGTGACCACGGACAGCAGCACCAGGCCGCCGAGGACGACCGGGATCGCGAAGAAGATGTCGGTGATCCGGGAGAGGATCGCGTCCCACGCCCCGCCGAAGAACCCGGCGAGCCCGCCGAGCACCGATCCGAGGACCGCCACGCCGAGCGTGGCGCACACGCCGACGGTGACGGAGACCCGGGCCCCGTACACCGTGCGCGTGTAGACGTCGCAGCCCTGGCCGTTGTAGCCGAAGGGGTGGCCCGGCTGGGAGCCCTCCTGGGACTTGGCGAGGTCGCACTTGAGGGGGTTGCCGGAGGCGATCAGCGAGGGCCACAGGGAGATGACGACCAGGAAGAGGATGACGAGCCCCGAGATGATGAAGACGGGGTTGCGCCGCAGGTCGCGCCAGGCGTCGGACCAGAGGGAGCGGGGTTTCTCCTGCGGGCCCGTGCCGTCCGGTCCGCCGGGTCCCCCGGGCCCTCCCGCCCCCCCGGGCGCTCCGGGTCCCGCGGGGCCCTTCCGCAGCGAGTCGCCCTGCTCCGTGGCGAGGTCCATCGCGCCGCCCATGCCCGTCGCGGCGATGGCGCCGTCCTCGGAGGCGGGGCCGTCGCCCGGCAGGTGCGGCCCCGGCGGCATGGCGGGCAGGGGCCGGGGCTCCTCGGGCGGCGTGGGGTGCTCAGGCATAGCGGATCCTCGGGTCGAGTACGGCGTACAGCAGGTCGACCAGCAGGTTGGCCACCAGGAAGACGAGGACGAGGACGGTCACGAAGCCGACGACGGTCTGGGTGTTCTGGCGCAGGATCCCCTGGTAGAGCTGGAAGCCGACGCCGTGGATGTTGAAGATCCGCTCGGTGACGATCGCGCCGCCCATCAGGGCGCCGATGTCGGTGCCGATGAAGGTGATCACCGGGATCAGCGAGTTGCGCAGCAGGTGCCGGGTGACGACCCGGCGCCGGGGCAGGCCCTTGGCGACGGCCGTGCGGACGTAGTCGGCGCGCCGGTTCTCGGCGATGGAGGTCCGGGTCAGCCGGGTCACGTAGGCGAGGGAGACGGAGGCGAGCACCAGGCCCGGCACGATCAGCTCGCCGAAGGGGGCCTCCGAGGAGACGGACGGGCTGATCCAGGCCCACTTCACGCCCAGCAGCAGCTGGAGCAGCAGGCCGGTGACGAAGGTGGGCACCGAGATGACGACGAGGGTGACCAGCAGGACACCGGTGTCCACGGGCCGGCCGCGGCGCAGGCCGGTGACGACGCCCAGCGTGATGCCGATGACGACCTCGAAGAGGACCGCGACGACGGTGAGGCGGACGGTGACCGGGAAGGCGCCCGACATCAGCTCGGTGACCTCCTGCCCGTTGAACGCGGTGCCGAAGTCGCCGGTGAAGACGTTGCCCATGTAGGTCGCGTACTGCTGCCACACGGGCTTGTCCAAGCCGAACTCCCGGCGCAGCTGGGTCGCCGTCGCGGGGTCGCACTGCCGGTCGCCGCAGAGGCCCGCGATGGGGTCGCCCATCACGTTCACCATCAGGAAGATCAGCAGGGTGGCGCCGATGAAGACCGGGATCATCTGCAGCAGACGCCGGATCACATACCGTCCCATGAGGACTCCGGAGGTAGGCGGGGGCGAGGGCGGGAGCAGGGACGGGGGCGGGGGCGCGCACCCGGTTCTCGCCGAGGTGCGCGCCCCCGCGGCTCAGCTGACCTTGATCTCGTTGTAGACGGGCAGGCTGAACGGGTTCAGCGCCACGTCCGAGATCCGGTCCGAGTAGCCGGCGCTGCCGTTCTGGTACCAGAGCGGGATGGCGCCCATGTCGTCCCGCAGGACCTCCTCGGCCTGCTGGAACAGGCCGACGGCCTTGGCCTGGTCGGTCTCCGCGTTGGCCTTGTCGACGAGGTCGTCGAACTCCTCGCTGGTCCACTTGCCGTCGTTGGAGGAGGCGTTGGTGTAGTACAGCGGCTGCAGGAAGTTCTGGATCAGCGGGTAGTCCATCTGCCAGCCGGCCCGGAAGGGGCCCGACATCTTGGACTGGGTGATCTGGTTGCGGAAGTCGGCGAAGGTGCCGACCGGGTTGCCCGCGCAGGCCCTGTCGTCGTCCAGCGCGTTGTTGATGGAGTTGCAGACGGCGTCCACCCATTCCTTGTGGGAGCCGGTGTCCGCGTTGTAGGAGATCTTGATCTGGCCGCCGGGGAGGCCACCGCCCTCCTCGATCAGCTTCTTGGCCTCGGCGGCGTCGTACTCGCAGGCGTCACCGCACAGCCCCTCCTTGTAGCCGCCGTCCTCGCCGAGGACGGGCGAGGTCCAGTCGGTGGCGGGGGTCCGGGTCTTCTGGAAGATCGTCTCGGTGATCTGCTCACGGTCGATGGCCCTGGACAGACCGGTGCGGACCTTCTCCATGCCGGCCTTGTCCCAGTTCTCGTCGTAGTGCGGGAAGGCGAGGGTCTGGATGATGCCCGCGGGCGTGTTGATGTACCGGTCGCCGAGGTCGGCCTTGGCGTTCTTGAGCTGGGAGGCGGGCACGTCGTCGACGAGGTCGAGGTTGCCGGCCATCAGGTCCGTGTAGGCGGTGTTGTTGTCGGTGTAGACCTTGAGGTCCACCCCGCCGTTCTGCGCCTCGTCCTCCCCCGGGTACCCCTCCCACGTGCGCAGCTTCATCACCGAGCCCTTGGCGTAGGAGTCGACGGTGTACGGGCCGTTGCCGACCGGCTTCTTCAGCCAGGCCGCGTGGTCGTCGAAGAACGCCTTGGGCAGCGGCGCGAAGGCCGCGTAGCCGAGGGTGTCGGGGAAGGTCGAGAACTTCTGGTTGAGCCTGACGGTGAAGGTCCTGTCGCCGGTCACCTTCAGACCGCTCAGGGTGTCGGCCGTCTGCTTGCCGCCGTCCTCCGGGTGGACCTTGTCGTAGCCGTCGATGTACGCGAAGAAGTACGCGTTCTTCTGGTTGTTCTTCAGGCTGGCGCCGTAGTTCCAGGCGTCCACGAACGACTTGGCGGTGACGGCCTCGCCGTTGCTGAACGTCCAGCCGTCCTTGACGGTGACGGTGAAGTTCTGCGAGTCCGAGGTCTCGATCTTCTCGGCCAGCATGTCCTCCGCCTCGCCGCTCTCCGCGTCGTAGCGCTTGAGACCGCGGAAGAGCATGTCGAGGACCTTGCCGCCCTGCACCTCGTTGGTGTTGGCCGGCTCCAGGGGGTTCTGCGGGTCGCCCCACGAGGAGCTGAGGATCCCGGAGCCGTCGCCGCCGCCACCGCTGCCACCGCCTCCACCGCCTCCGCAGGCCGTCGCCGCGAGGGCTGCCGCCGTCGCGCATACGGCCCATCTGGCGTGCGTGGCTCCACGCATGGAGTGCCTCCTCTTGGTGCGCTGCGGTCCCGGCGCCGGAGCCAGTACCTTTGCGCCCAATATCGACGCATACGCCCCATGGCGCACATCCGCCGACCCACACGGGTGGGGAGGGGCCGGCACCGATGGGCACCGACGGGCGCCCGCCGACGGGCACCGACCGGCATCGCGGCCGTACACACGTTCCGTAGCAGATCAGTAACTCAGAGTTATAGCATCACTGCAATGGACGTACAGTACGAGTTCGGGATTCTGGGGCCGCTGGTCGTACGGCGCGACGGGTCGTACGTGTGCGTCGGCGCGGCCCAGCTGCGGACGCTCCTCGCGGCGTTGCTCGTCGACGCCGGCCGCACCGTGTCGGTGGACTCGCTGGTGGACCGGCTGTGGGGGACCCGTCCGCCGGACGGCGCGCGGAACGCCGTGCAGAACTACGTACTGCGGCTGCGCAGGGCGCTCGGCCCCGGGGCCGTACGGACCGAACGCGGCGGCTACGCGCTGGACATGGGGGCCGAGGGGGCCCGGGACCGGCTGGACACGCACCGCTTCGCCGCCCTCGTGCGGGAGGGCCGGGCGGCGCTCGCGGAGGACCGGCCCGAAAGGGCGGCCGCCCTGCTGGAGGGCGCGCTGGAACTGTGGCGGGGCGAGCCGCTGGCCGATCTGCCGCCCCAGCGGTTCGCGGACGTCGTCCCCGCCCTGCGCGAGCAGCGGCTGGCCGCCCAGGAGTCGTGGGTCGACGCGGTGATCCGCTGCCGGCACCCCGCGGAGGCCCTCCCGGAACTGAGCCGGCTGACCGGACTGCATCCGCTGCGCGAGCGCTTCTGGGCCCAGCGGATGCTGGCGCTCCACCAGTGCGGCCGCCGGGGCGAGGCGCTCGAGTGCTTCCGCGAGGTCACCGCCCTGCTCGCCGAAGAACTCGGCATCGGACCCGGTGCAGAGCTCAGGGCCCTGCACCAGCGGATGCTCACCGCGGCACCCGACCTCGTCCCCGCCGCGCCTCGGAGCACGGCGCCGGGTCCGGGTCCGGGGTTGAGTCCGGGACCGGGGTTGAGTCCGGGGCCGGGGCCGGGGCCGGGTCCGGGCGAGCGGGGCAACCTGCCCGCCGAGACGACCTCCTTCATCGGGCGGGAGAGGGAACTCGCCACCGCCCGGGAACTCCTGCGGCTGTCCCGTCTGGTCACCCTGGTCGGAGTGGGCGGCGTCGGCAAGACCAGGCTCGCCCTGCGTACGGCGCGGCGGGCGGCGCCCGCCTTTCCGGACGGGGTGTGGCTGGTCGACCTGGCGGCGGTCACCGACCCGGCGCTGGTGGAGCGGGCGGTGGCCGAGTCCCTGGGCCTGCGCGACCAGTCCACCCGGTCCGCCGCCGACGCGGTCTGCGGGCATCTGCGCGGACGCCGCCTGCTGCTCGTCCTGGACAACTGCGAGCACCTGGTGGACGCGGTGGCCGCGCTGGTCCTGCGGCTGCTGCGGGCCGCGGCGGACCTGCGGGTGCTCGCCACCAGCCGGGAGCGGCTCGGCGTACCGGGCGAGCACCTGCTGCCGGTGCCCTGCCTCACGCTGCGCGCCGGGCCGGACAGCACCCCCTGCGAGGCGGTGCGCCTCCTGGCCGACCGTGCGGCGGCCAGCGCGGCCGCCCTGCGGGCGGACGGACCGCAGGGCGCGGCGGCGGTCGAGCTGTGCAGGCGCCTGGACGGCATCCCGCTGGCCATCGAACTGGCCGCCGTGCGCCTGGGCTCCCTGACCGTGGAGGAGATCCTGGAACGCCTGGAGGACCGCTTCCGGCTGCTGTCCGGCCCCCGTACGGCACCGGGTGCGGCCGGGGCCGGGGCGGCGGGCGCGCACACCGCCGGCCGCGACGCCGGCCGCTACCGGCAGACCCTGCGCGGCGTCATGGACTGGAGCCACGGGCTGTGCACGGCGGAGGAGCGGCTGCTGTGGGCCCGGCTGTCGGTCTTCGTCGGCGGTTTCGAGCTCCGGGCCGCCGAGGCCGTGTGCGCGGGCGGGGGCATCGCGCGGGAGGACGTGCTGGACCTCCTGGACGGCCTCGTCCACAAGTCCGTCGTGACCGTCGAGACCCCCGCCCCCGACGCGACCGTCGAGACCCCCACCCCCGACGCGACCGTCGAGACCCTCACCCCCGTCGCGACCCTCACTCCCGTCGCGACCGTCGATACCCTCACCCCCGTCGGACGGCAGGCCGGCACCACCCGCTACCGGCTGCTGGAGACCATCCGCCAGTACGGCGCGGACCGGCTGCGCGCGGAGGGCGACGCGACCGGGCTGCGCGTCCGGCACAGCGACCACTACCGGGCGCTCGCGGGACGTGGCGCCGCCGACTGGTACGGCCCCGACGAGATCGGCTGGCTGGAGCGGCTGCGCCGCGAACTGCCCAACCTGCGCGCCGCGCTGGACTTCTGCCGCACGCACCCCGGCCGCGCGCAGACCGGCGTGTCCATCGCCGTCGACCTGATACGGACGCGGTGCTGGTTCTTCGGCAGCACCCTCGGCGAGGCCCGGCACTGGATCGAGGGCCTGTCGGCGCTGCCCGGTCCGGTCCCCGGGGCCCCGGGGGTCATGGTGACGGCCATGCAGGCGTTCGTCACGATCATCCAGGGGGACCACCGCGAGGCCCGTGTCCTGCTCGACCGGTGCCGCGCCGCGGACGCCTCCGCCGGCTCCGCGCCCGTCCTGTACGTCGAGGGCGTGTACGCGCTGCTGGTGCCCGGTGACCGCGCCGGCATCCCCCTGCTGGCGGCGGCACGCGACGGGTTCGCGAAGGCGGGCCACACCGGTGACGCGCACATGGCCACCATGTTCTGGGCCATGGCCGCCGCGTTCCTCGGCGACCCGGCCGAGGCCCGCGCGGCGTGCGACACGTACCTGGCCGAGGCCGAGGCGGCCGGAGCGCAGTGGGCGTACACCTGGAGCCAGTGGTGCGCGGCCCTCACCGAACTGCTGCACGGGGAACCGGCCCGTGCGCTGGCGCCCCTGTGTGACGCGCTCGCGAGACAGCGCGCCTTCGACGACAACTGGGGGCCGGCCTGGAGCATGGAGACCCTCGCCTGGACCCTGGGCGCCCTCGGCCAGGCCGGCCGGGCGGCCGTCGTCCTGGGCGCGGCGCACCGCCACCGCCGGGTGACGGGGGCCCGGATCGAAGGACTCACCCCCTTCGCCGCGCTCCACGACCGCACGTGCCGCCGCGCGAGGGAACAGCTGGCGGACAGGGCGTACGCCCGGGCGTGGGAACGGGGCGCGACCGCTGAGGACGGCGTCGCACTGGTCCTCGGCATCGCGCGGGACGCCCACCGGGAGACGGTGGCGCGCGACGGTGACGCGGAACGGTCCGGAGCCGGGCGGACGGGAACGGGACGGTCCGGAACGGAGCGGCCCGGAGGGGAACGGTCCCGAACGGAGCGGCCCGGAGGGGAACGGTCCCGAACGGAGCGGTCCGCAGGGGACGGAGGAGCGCGGCGGGGTGCGGCGGCGGGGCGGGCGCGGCGGGAGTGACCGAGGTGTGACCGGGATGACAGCGCGGCTTGTGAGGGTGGAGGGCGAGAAGCCGTGGCGAAGCGCTCCGCCCACGGTGCGACGCCGTTCCAGGAGGCCACCGCATGCCCCCCACCGCACCGGACTTCGGTCCGCGCATCGACGACTACGCCCCCCACGAGGGGCAGCGGGACTGCGACCCGACGGCGAAGCCCGGCCTCCTCGACTTCCGCGACCTGGTCCTCGCCGCCTGTCCGGGCACGAGCAGCCTGGGCATCGGCAGGGAGTGCGGCAGGCCGGGAGTCAGTGAGCACAAGGAGGGCAGGGCCTGGGACTGGGGGGTCAGCGCCGGCAGCCAGGCCCACGTCGCCGCCGGTCTCCTCGACTGGCTGCTCGCCACCGACCGGCACGGCAACCGCCACGCCCTCGCCCGCCGCTTCGGAATCATGTACATGATCTGGAACCGGCGGATCTGGCAGGCGGCCCGCGCCGACGCCGGCTGGACGCCGTACACCGGTGCCAGCCCGCACACCGACCACGTCCACTTCAGCTTCGGCTGGGCCGGGGCCCGCCGGGAGACCACCTGGTGGACGGGCGGGAGCGGGGCGGCCGCGCCGCGGGTCGGCGTCGGGGTCCCGTCCGTGGTGGACCACGGCTCGGGCATGACGGTGTCGGGGGTCGACGGGGCGGGCGACGTGGCACACCGGTGGCAGAACCGGGCGGGCGGCGCGTGGTCGGCGTGGACACCGCTGGGCCGCCCGTCCCCCGGAGCGGTGGGACGGCCGTGGGCCCTGGTCGGCCGCTACGGCAGGCTCGCGGTGTTCGTACGGGGGACCGACGGGGCGCTGTGGCACACCTGGCAGTCGGAGGCGGGGGCGTGGGCGCCGGACTGGGTGTCGCTGGGCGGCCACCTCGCGAGCGACCCGGCGGTCGTCCTCAGCCCCAACGGAGCGCTGTCCGTCTTCGCCCGCGACCCGGCCGGACGC
>NZ_JAHKJW010000053.1 GCF_019710745.1 Streptomyces beigongshangae | reverse complement strand
GCCATGCCGCCGCGGCGCCGCCTGGAGTTCCTGGCCGGCCGGCAGGCCGCCCGCCGGGCCCTGCGCGCGGTGGGCCCGGCCTGCGGCGAGATCCCCCGCGCGGGACGGCTGCCGGTGTTTCCGCCGGGGCGGGCGGCGTCGATCTCGCACAGCGCCGGGATCGCCGTCGCCGTGGCCCGCGCACCGGGCCCGGACACCCCCGTCGGCTGTGACCTGGAGCTGCGGCCCCTCCCCCGCGGCGCGGCACGCCTGGTGCTGCGCGAGGACGAGGAGGCGCTGCTCGTCGGCGGGTCCCGGCCGGCGGACGGGGCGTGGCCGGCGGACGGGGCGTGGTCGGTGACGCAGCTCTTCTCGGCCAAGGAGGCCGCGTGGAAGGCCCTGTACGCACCCGGGGCGGTCCGCGCGGACCGCGCGGGCCATGCGGCCCGGTCGCCGGGAACCCTGCGGGACCTGCGGGCGTGCCCCTCCGGGGACGGTCTGCGCATCGGCCTCCGCGCCGACCCCTCACGCGCGGTGCAGGTTCGGGTGGTGGCCCTGGGAGCGGGAGTGCTCAGCTACGTCCTGGGCCGGGCCGGCGCCGAGAACTGACGGAACGTCCGGCGGCCCCCGGCGCGGTACGCACCGGGGGCCGCGGGCCGGCCGTGGGGATCAGCGCTGCGTCGTGCCGCCGTCCCCGTACGAGCGACGTGCCGCGTCGGCGGCCTTGTCGGTCTGGGAGTCGTACTTGTTCCCCGTCCGCTCGTCGACCACTCGCTCGGCGCCCGCCACGCCCTTGTCGGCCTGGTCCGGGTGGCCCTTCGCCATTTCCTTGGCCTTGTTCGCCATGTCGCCCAGCTTGCCCATGGGATGCCTCCCGAGATAGTGCGTGCGTCGTACTCCACCGCAGGTACCCCGGACGGCCGGGGCAAACCACCCCGGCCGCGCGGCGGAAGTACGGCGCCCGTCCCCCGGGGGTGGTTCTACGCTGCCGGTATGCGGCTCCGCCCTCTCGCAGTGGACGCACTGCTCGCCACGGCGCTGGCCGGTGTGGCCCTGCTGCTCGGTCCGGAAGCGGCCCGCCAGGGGCAGCGTCCGCTCGACGCCACCGCCTACGCGCTGGTGCTCCTCGTCCACCTGCCGCTCGTGCTCCGCAGCCGGGCGCCGGCCGTGGTCTGCTGCCTCGTGCACGCGACCTGGCTGGGGTACATCACCCTCGGCTACTGGGCCGTGGTGTGCAGCTTCGGCCCGATGCTCGCCGTCTACACCGTCGCCGCCCTGCACCGGCTGCGCGTCTCCGTACCTTGTGCCGCGCTGATGGGCGCGACCTGGATCTACGCGGGCGCCGTGAGCCACACCGACGGCTGGCCGTCCGTCGTCGGCCAGGCGGTGGTCTACCCGGCGGTGCTGTGGCGGTTCGGCGTCGTCGCCCGCCGCTCGGCCGAGCTGTCCCGGCAGCTGCGCCGGGAACAGGCCGAGCGGGCCCGGCGCGAGGTGGCCGAGGAGCGCGGCCGGATAGCCCGGGAGCTGCACGACGTGGTGGCCCACCACATGTCCGTGATCTCCGTGCAGACCGGTCTGGCCCGCTTCGTCTTCGACACCGACCGCCACACCGCCCGTACCGCGCTCGACACCATCGACGCCACCGGGAGGGAGGCCCTCGACGAGCTGCGCCGCATGCTCCTGGTGCTGCGCGCCGACGACGACACCGCCTCGGCCGGTCCGATGCCGAGCCTGGAGCGCCTCGGTGAGATGGCCGAGCGCGTCCGCGCCGGCGGGGTCCCGGTGTCCCTGACGGTCGAGGGCACCCCGCGCCCGCTCGCGCCCGGTGTGGAGCTGTGCGCCTACCGGGTCGTCCAGGAGGCGCTCACGAACGTCCTGAAACACGCGCCGGGCGCGAGCGCGGAGGTACGGCTGGGGTACGCGCCGCACCAGGTGACCGTTCTGGTCACGGACGACGGGGAGGGGGTGGTTTCGGACAGAGTGCGCACCGGCGGCGGGCACGGCTTGCTCGGCATGCGCGAGCGGGCCAAGCTCTACGGCGGGCGGATCAGCATCGGCCCGCGGGAGCAGGGGGGTTTCGCCGTACGGCTGACCCTGCCGACCTCCGCAACGGCCACCGTGCAGGGGGACGACGTCACCACATGATCAGAGTGCTAGTCGTCGACGACCAGTTCCTCATCCGGGCCGGCCTGGTGGGACTGCTGCGCGCCGCACCCGGCATCGAGGTGGTGGGCGAGGCCGGCGACGGCGCGGAGGCCGTGCTGCTGGCCGCCGAGACCGCTCCCCAGGTGATCCTGATGGACATCCGGATGCCCGGTATGAACGGCATCGAGGCCACCGGGCGCATCCTCGCCCAGGCCGCCGAGCCCGCGCCCCGGATCCTGGTGCTGACCACCTTCGACCTCGACGAGTACGTGTACGGGGCGCTGCGCGCCGGGGCCTCCGGGTTCCTGCTCAAGGACTCCGGCCCGGAACGGCTGCTCGCCGCGGTGACCGCGGTCGGCGGCGGTGACGCGCTGTTCGCGCCCAGCGTCACCCGCCGCCTGGTCGAGGCGTACGCGCGCCAGGCTACCGGCGAACCGCCCGCGGACCTGGACGCGCTGACCTCCCGTGAGGTGGAGGTGCTGAGACTGATCGCGCGCGGCCTGTCCAACCCGGAGATCGCCGGCCGCCTGTGCATCAGCGAGGCCACCGTCAAGACCCATCTCAACCGGACGATGACCAAGCTCGACCTGGCCAGCCGGGCGCAGGCGGTGGTGGTGGCGTACGAGTCGGGACTCGTCGTCCCCGGCGGATGACGGCCGCTGGGCCGGTACCCCCGGCGCTCCGGGGCGCGGACCCGCGCTCACTCCCGCGCGTTCACCAGGGCCGCCATGTTCCCCGCCGGGTGCTGGTTGTCGTGGATGAGCTGGTGGGCCAGGCCGATCTCGTCGAAGCCGAACGTCCGGGACAGGCACGGGTCGACGACGCCCTGGGCGACCAGCCGGGTGACCTCCCGTGCCTCACGGGCGCTGGCCACGTGCGAGCCCTGCAGACGCTTCTGCCGCATCCACAGGAAGCGCAGGTCGACGTCGCCGTTGTAGCCGGTGGTGCCGCCGCAGATGACCACCATGCCGCCGTTGTCGCACATGTACAGGGAGGTGGGGATGGTGTCGGCGCCCGAGTGCTCCAGCACGATGCGCGGGCTGCGGCGCTCGCCGAGCACGTCCCAGAAGCGCCGGCCGAAGGCGCGGGCACCGGTCAGCCAGCGGGCCATGGCGGCGTCGTCGGAGGTGTCGGGCAGCCGGCCCCAGTGGTCGAACTCCCGCCGGTCGATCCACCCCTCGGCGCCCAGCTTGAGGCAGAACTCGCCGCGCTCCTCGCTGGAGACGACCGCGACGGGGATGCCGCCGACGTGCCGGACCAGCTGGATGGCGATGGAGCCCAGGCCGCCGGCGCCGCCCCAGATCAGCACCGGGTCGCCGGGGCGCACCGTGTGCGGCTCCCAGCCGAAGAGCTGGCGGTAGGCGGTGGCGGCGGTCGCCATGTAGCAGGCGGACTCGGCCCAGGACAGCCGGGCCGGCTTGGGGTGGAGCATGTAGTCGTCGACGACCGCGAACTGCGCGAAGGAGCCGTAGTTCTCCTCGTAGCCCCACACCCGCTGGCTGGTGGAGACCACCGGGTCGGTGCCCATGCGGACGTCCTCGGCCGACTCGTCCCACCGGGCGGCCAGGACGACCACCTCGTCGCCGGGCTTCACCCCGCGCACGCCCTCGCCGACCGCCCACACGATCCCGGACAGGTCCGAGCCGCCGATGTGGAAGTCCTCGGTGGCACCCGCCTTCTGCCGTGCGGCGATCACGTCGAGGGGCGAACCCAGCGCCGCCCACACGTTGTTGTAGTTGATGCCGGCCGCCATGACCTTCACCGCCACCTGACCGCGGCCGACGGGCGGGACGTCGACCACCTCGGTGCGGAAGGCGTCGACGGGCCGACCGTAGCGCTCACGGCGGATGAGCGAGGCGTACATCTTCTTGGGAACGGTGCCGAGCTCGGGCGCGTCGCCGAGTTCGTAGAGGTCCTGGGTCGCGGTCACGCGGCTTCTCCTGCACGGTCGGTGGGCGTACTCGGGGGCCGGAAGGGCCAAAACCGGTGGAACAGGGCGGTGAGGTCCAGGGCGGCGGAGGTCAGCCGGTGGGACCCCGCAGTGCCTTGGCGACCGCCTCGCCGATGCGGGCCATCGGCTCGGGTTCGGTCATCTCGTAGTGCCCGCACGGCACCTGGTGGTCGTGGAGGGTGCCGTCGACGTGCGGCCGCCAGCTGTCGGCCTTGCCGGGCTGCACCGCCAGGTCCGTCGCGAAGCCGGTCGGCTCCTCCCGGGCCGCGCTGAAGAACAGGACGTCACCGCGGTAGACGCCGGGGACGAACTGCGGTGCGATGCGCAGGTTGTTGCGCATCACCCCGGCGATGGCGGCCGCCTCGTCGCGGGTGACGGGCGAGGCGGCCGGGTCCGCGGCGACCCGGTCGCCGATCCGCTCCAGGACGGTGTCGACGTCCGGCGGCGCCGCTCCCGGGTCGAGGGGCAGGCCGGCCACCCGTGACAGCAGTGCCGCCACCTGCCGTTCCGCCGCGTCGGGGTCGTGGGCGGTGCCGTGCGGCTGCGGCGCGTCGAGCATCGCGAGGAGTTCGACCCGCTCGCCGCTCTCCTGGAGCGCGCAGGCCATGGCGTGCGCGACGAATCCGCCGTAGGACCAGCCCAGCAGCCGGTACGGGCCGTGCGGCTGCACCTCCCGCAGCAGGTCCAGGTAGGTGCCGACCATGGCGGCGGCGTCCGGTGCGGGCGGCCGGGTGCCGTCGAGGCCGGCCGCCTGGATGCCGTAGACGGGCTGGTCGCCGCCCAGGTGGGGCAGCAGGCCGGTGTAGCGCCAGGACACGCCCGCGCCGGGGTGGAGGCAGAACAGGGGGGTGGCGGTGCCCTCCGCGCGCAGCGGCAGCAGCGGGCCGAGGGCGGTGGGCGCGGTCTGCGGCGTGTCCCGGTCCCGCCCGTCGGCCGCGGCGAGGACGCCGGCCACCGAGGGCGCGGCGAGCAGTTCCGCCGCCGGTACGTCGAGGACTCCGGCCTGGCGCAGCCGTCCCGCCAGCACCACGGCGCGCATCGAGTCGCCGCCGAGGTCGAAGAAGTTGTCGTGCACGCCGATGCCGCCGATGCCGAGCGTCTCCTCCCACAGGCGGGTCACCTCCTGCTCGCGTCCGGAGCGGGGCGGCACGTGCTCGGTGGCCAGCCGGGGGCGCGGGGCGAGGGCCGTCCCCGCCCGCGCCGCGGCCGGGGCCTCGGGGGCGGCGGGGTCCGTACGGGCTCCGGGGGCGTCGATCCAGTGGCGCCGGCGGTCGAAGGCGTACGGCGGCAGCGGGACCCGCCGGGCCCGGTCCGGCGCCGGGGGAAGGGCACCGTCCACGCCCGCGCTCCACAGCCGGCCGAGGGCTTCCGCGAGGACGAAGCCGTCGGACGCCTCGGCCTTGGCGTGCCGCATGGTGGTCACCGTCACGGGTGCCCCGTCGGCGAGCCGGCCGGTGGCCAGCTTGGTCAGGGTGTCCCCCGGTCCGATCTCCACCAGCACGGGGTGCTGCCGCTCCCACAGGGCGGCGATGCCGTCGGCGAACCGCACGGTGTTCCTGGTGTGGTCGATCCAGTGCTGCACGGAGGTGGCCTGGTCGTCGGTGATCCAGGTGCCGGTGACGTTGGTGACGTACGGGATCCGCGGCGGGCGCAGGGTGACCTGGCGCAGGTGGCCCTCGAAGGTCGGCAGGACCGGGTCCAGGACGTGGGAGTGGGCCGCGACGGGGATGCGCAGCCGGCGGAACGGGACGCCGCGGCGGGTGAGTTCGGCCTCGAAGCGGGCGACGGCGTCGAGGTGCCCGGCGACGGTGCAGGCGCTCGGGCCGTTCACCGCGGCCAGGGACAGCCCGTCGTCGAGCAGCGGCCGTACGTCCTCGGCCGGGGCCGCGACGCCGACGGTGGCGCCGCCCGCGGAGCTGATGAGCCGGATCCGTTCGGTGACCAGGGGGAGCATGTCCGCCAGGTCGACGACCCCGGCCAGGCAGGCCGCCGTGTACTCGCCGAGCGAGTGGCCGATCAGCGCGTCGGGGCGCACGCCCTGTTCCATGAGGGTGCGGGCCAGGGCGTACTCGGTCACCACCAGGCCCAGGAACGCCGCGGTGTCGTCGGGCCGCGGGTCCTCGAACAGGGCGGTGCGGACGTCGGCGCCGAGTGCGGGCCGCAGGATGCGGGCGCACTCGTCGACGGTGTCGCGGTAGACGGCGCGGTCGCGGTAGAGCTCCGCTCCCATGCCGGGGTACTGGGTGCCGCCGCCGGGCAGCAGGAAGGCCACGCGGACGGGGTCGTCCGAGGGCGGCGGGGTGTCCGGTGCGGCGGCGCGCAGGGCGTCCAGGGCCTCCTCGCGGGAGGCCGCGGTGACGGCGAGGCGATGGCGCAGCACGGGCCGGTCGGCGCGCAGGGAGTGCGCGACGTCGTCCAGCCGCAGCTCGGGGCTCCGTTCGAGGTGGCGGGCGAGTGCGTCGGCCTGGCCCCGCAGGGCGCCGGCCGTCCGTGCGGACAGCGGCAGCACCAGGCGGCGGCCGTCCTCGGCCGGGCGGGGCGCCGCGGGGGCGGTGGGCGGGGCCTCCTCCAGGACGACGTGGGCGTTGGTGCCGCCGATGCCGAAGGCGCTGACGGCGGCCCGGCGGGGGTGCTCGCCCGCGGGCCAGTCCTCCAGGGCGGTGGGCACGCGGAAGGGGCCCGAGGCGAAGTCGATGAGCGGGTTGGGCCGCTCGAAGTGCAGGCTCGGCGGGATCTGCCGGTGTTCCAGGGCCAGGACCGCCTTGATGAGCCCGGCGATGCCGGCGGCCGCCCCCAGGTGGCCGATGTTGGTCTTCACCGAGCCGAGGGCGCAGAAGCCGGTCCGCTCCGTGCTCTGCCGGAACGCCTCGGTCAGCGCGGAGACCTCGATGGGGTCGCCGAGCTTGGTGGCGGTGCCGTGGGCCTCGACCAGGCCGATGGTGCCGGCGTCGACCTCCGCCTGGGCCTGCGCCGCGAGGATCACCTCGGTCTGTCCGGTGGCGCTGGGCGCGCTGAAGCCGACCTTGCGGCGGCCGTCGTTGTTGACGGCGCTGCCGCGGATGACGGCGCGGATGCGGTCGCCGTCGGCGAGGGCGTCCTCCAGGCGCTTGAGCACGACGGCCCCGACGCCGTCGCCGGAGGAGGTGCCCGCGGCGTCCGCGGCGAAGGCGCGGCAGTGGCCGTCCGGTGAGAAGGGCCCGTCGGGCACGTGCCGGTAGCCCAGCGCGGCCGAGGGGTTGAGGGAGACGGCGGCGGCGAGCGCGGTGTCGCAGCGGAAGTCCAGGAGGTCCTGGCAGGCGGTGTGCACGGCGACGAGCGCGGTGGAGCAGGCCGTCTGCAGGGACACGCTCGGGCCGGTGAGGCCCAGTTCGTAGGAGACGCGGGTGGCGAGGGTGCCCAGGGAGTTGGCGGTGGCCGCGTGCACGAGTTCGACCGAGCCGGGCTGTCCGGCGTACCTCGGGTACACGTGGGCGGGGTAGTAGCGGCTGTCGCCGCTGCCCGCGTACACACCGAACGCCTCGCCGTCGCGGTCGNTCGGGTACACGTGGGCGGGGTAGTAGCGGCTGTCGCCGCTGCCCGCGTACACACCGAACGCCTCGCCGTCGCGGTCGCGGTCGCCGCCGAGGCAGCCCGCGTCCTCCAGCGCCTGGTAGGCCGTCTCCAGCAGCAGCCGCTGCTGGGGGTCGACGACGGCGGCCTCGGCGGGGCTGTAGCCGAAGAAACCGGCGTCGAAGCGGTCGATGCCCTCGACGACGGAGGCCATCCGTACGAGGGAGGGGTCGTCGAGGTCGCGCGGGTCGCCGCCCGCGGCGAGGAACTCCTCCTCGGTGACGGGCCGCATCGACTCCCGGCCGGCCGCGAGGTTGTCCCAGAAGGTGTCGAGGTCGTCGGCGCCGGGGAAGCGGCCCGCCATGCCGATGACGGCGACGGCGGGAATCTCCTCGCCGTGGGTTGTGCCGTGGGCTGTGTCGTGGGGGGCGGTGGTGTCGTCATGCATGGCCTCGGTCCTTCCCGTGCCGTGCGGTGCGCCGGGCGCGGGCCGCGCGCTGCCGCTGTGCTTGTTCCCTGGCGCGGTCCAGGCCGCCGGGGGCGGCCGCGTCGGGCCGTCGTGCCGCGGGGCCGGCGGCCCCTTCGTCCGTGGGTCCGCCCCGCTCCGGGGGTTCCCCGGCCGTCCCGGTCCCGGCGCCGGCGCGCGTCGCCAGGTGGCGGGCCAGGTCCCGTACGGTGGGGTGCGCGAACAGGTCGACGACCGAGAGGTCGGTGCCGAAGGCGCTGTTCACGGCGGTCTGGGCGGTGACCAGCAGCAGGGAGTTGCCGCCCAGGTCGAAGAAGTTCTCGTCCCGGCCCACCCGGTCGCGGGCCAGCACCCCGCACCACACCTCGGCGAGCCGGCTCTCCAGCCGCCGCAGGTCCTCCCCCGCGTCCGCCCGTTCCCGGTGCTCGGTGGTGCCCGCCGAACGCAGCGTCCAGGCCCCGTCGTCCAGGCCGGCCGCACGGGCGCCGTCGGCCGCCGCCCGGTACAGGGCGCCCAGGTCGGTGCCGTCCTCCAGGCCGACGCGCGCGGCCAGGCGGCGCACCTGGCGGACCGGGGCCGTCACGTGGCTGCGCACCCAGGGGGCGCTGCGGTCGGCGCCGATCAGCAGGTGCGGCTCGTCCAGGGCGCGGGCCAGGTCGTAGGAGCGCAGCGCGGCGGGGGCGTCGAGCAGCCGGTAGCCGCGGGCCTCGGTGAGGGCGGTGAGCCGGTAGCCGCGGCTCATGCCGTGCTCGCGCCACATGCTCCAGGCCAGGGACTGCGCGGGCAGTCCGAGGCCGCGGCGGTACTGGGCCAGGGCGTCCAGGTAGGCGTTGGCGGCGGCGTAGGCGGCGTTCATGGCGCCGCCGAAGTAGCCGTTCACCGAGGAGAAGGTGACGAAGGAGTGGACCGGGTGGTCCGCGGTGAGCCGGTGCAGCGTCCAGGCGCCGCGGGCCTTCGCCTCCAGTGCCCGGCGCCAGGTGGCGTGGTCCAGGTCGTCCGCGGGGCGTTCGACGAGGGTTCCGGCCAGGTGCAGTACCGACGTCAGCGGTACGCCCCACTCCTGTGCGGCCGCGTCCACGGCGTCCCGCACCCGGTGTTCGTCGGTGACGTCGGCGCAGGCGTAGCGGACCTCGCCCGACTCGCCCAGCCGCCGCAGGACCTGCGCGCGGTCCGGTTCGCCGCCGTGTGCGTCCTCGCCGCCGGACGCGCCGAGTTCGGCCCGCGGTGTGCGGCCGAGGATCAGCAGCCGGGTGCCGGGCGTGCGCAGCAGGTGGGCCGCCAGCTCGCTGCCGACGCCGCCCAGTCCTCCGGTGAGCAGCGTGAAGCCGTCGGACGCGGGCTGTCCGGTGCGCGGCGGTGTGCCGGGCAGGGGGGTGTCGGGCAGGGGTTCGAGGCGCCGTACGTGACGGTGTCCGTCGCGGTACGCCACCTCCGCGCCGTCCGCCGCGGCGCCCGACTCGGCCAGCAGGACGGGCAGCGGGTCCTCGCCGTCGTGCGGCGCGAGGTCCAGGTGCGCGCCGCGCAGCCAGCCGAACTCCTCGCCCAGCGACTTGAGCAGGGCGCCCGCCATGGCGTGCGCCGGGTGCGGGCGGTCCCCGGGGCGTACGCCCTGGGCGCCCGCGGTCACGTACAGCAGGTCGACGGGGCGCGGCCGGCCGGGCCGGGCGGCGAGGGCGCGGGCGAGCGCGAGCAGTCCTTCCGTGGCGCCCGTGTCGTACGGCGCCGTTCCCGGGCCGGCCGCGTCGTGCGGCGCGGGCTCCGCGCCGGGCCCGTCGGCCGGTGCCGTCCGGAGGGCCCCGGCGCCGCGCAGGCCGTCGAGGTGCAGGACCGCGTCGACCGGGCGCCGGTCGCGCTCCAGCTGCCGGAGCAGCTCGGTGAGGTCGGCCTCCTCGGCGGGCCGGACACGGTAGCGGGCGGCGTCGAGCCGGCCGTACGACGACCCCTCGGTCACCACGGTGCACAGGCCGCCGCCGGTGCGCAGGGCGTCGGCCAGCCGTCCGGCGAGCCGCTGGACCCGCGGGTCGCCGCCGGTGAGCACGACGGTGTGCCGGCCGGGGGCCGTCGCGCCGCGGGCGGGCGGTTCCGCGCGCTGCCACACCGGCCGCAGGAACCAGTCGGGGACGGTGGCGGAGCCGCCCAGCAGCAGCTGGGCCCCGCGGACCTGCTCGTCGAAGTCGCCGGCCTCGAAGCCCTTGCGCAGCTTGGTGCGCTGGATCTTGCCGATCTCGGTCTTGGGGATGTCGTCCGGTGCGACCGGGATCAGGAAGGCGGGGCTGACGCCGATCTCCCGGGTCACCTTGCCGGCGATCTCGCGCAGGGCGCCCGCGGTGTCCCGCGCGGCGGCCTCGGGGGCCAGGTGGAGGAAGAGGGCCAGTTCGTCGGTGGGCGACGAGGGGTCGGAGCGCACCGCGACCGCGGCGGTGAAACTGCGCACGACGTGCGGCAGTTCCTCGACGCATGCCTCGATCTCGTGGCTGTAGTGGTTGACGCCGTTGACGATGATGACGTCCTTGACGCGGCCGGTGATGTAGAGCTCGCCGTCGCGCAGGAACGCCAGGTCGCCGGTGTCGAACCAGCCGTCGTCGGTGAACGCCTCCGCGTTGGCGGCCGGGTTGTCGTGGTAGCCGCCGGTCACGGAGGTGCCGCGGACCTGGAGCCGCCCGGCGTCGCCCTCGGCGAGCACCGCGGCGCCGTCGTCGACGATCCGCATGGCGAAGCCCGGGTAGGGGCGTCCGCAGCTGACGAACGTGCCCTCGCCGTCCGCCGGTTCGCCGGGCAGGACGGCGTCGGTGACCACCGAGCAGGTCTCGGACATGCCCCAGCCGGGGTGCATCACGTCCTGCGGCAGGCCGAAGGGCTTCAGCGTGTGCAGGAACCGGCGGGCGGCCCGGGCGACGACGACCTCGCCGGCGTTCATCACCAGCCGCATCGGCGAGAGGTCCCAGGCGCGGTCCGTGAAGCGGTGGGACTCCTCGGCTAGCAGGCCGAAGGCGAAGTTGGGCGCCCAGGTGACGGTGACCCGGTGGCGGTCGGCGAGGTCCATCCAGCGCAGCGGGTCCTGGAGGATCCAGGAGGTGGGGGCGTGGATCTGGCGGCAGCCCAGGTACACGTCCCGCAGGTGGAACATCACCACGCCGGTGACGTGGTCGAGCGGGATCCAGTTGAGGGAGACGTCCGCCGGGCCCAGCCCGTTCAGCTGCTCGGTGGCGGCGGAGCGGGTCAGCACGTTGCGGTGGGTGAGCCGCACCGCCTTGGGCAGGCCCGTGCTGCCGGACGTCATCAGCATCAGGACGAGGTCGTCGGGCCGGGCGGCGTGCCAGTCGTGGTCCTCGGGGGCCTCGCGCAGGGCGTCGGCCGTGGTCAGCCGCAGTCCGGGCCAGTCCTGCCGGGCGGCGAGGCCGCGCAGCGGGGCCTCGCGGTCCGCGGAGCACACGATCCAGGGCCGGCCGAGCATCCGCCAGATGCCCTCCAGCTTGGTCAGCGCCGCCGAGGGCGTGTCGTAGGAGGGGGGAACGGTCAGGGGAACGGCGACGAAGCCGCCGAGGATGCAGCCCCACAGCACGGCGAGGAAGTCCTCCGTCGCGTCGCACTGGAGGATGACCTGGTCGCCGGGGCGCAGGCCCGCCCGGCGCAGGCCGGCCAGCACCCGGGACGCCTCCGGGATCAGGGAGGCGTAGCTGCGGCGGTGTTCGCTGCCGTCGGCGTGGACGTGGACGATGTCGCCCCGGTTCCGCTCCGCGGCGCGGCGCAGGGCGTCGGCCCAGCCGGACACGGACGGTTCGGCCAGCGCGGGGCCCTCGCTGAGCGCCGGGACGGCGGACGCCGCGGCGCCGGTACGGCCGGCGGGCGCGGGTGCGTCGGCGCGGCCGGGCAGGCCGGCGTGGCGGCGCCCGAGTTCCTCGGGGATGTTCTCCACCGACACCTCGGCGGCGGTGACGCCGGGGACGCGGGCCAGCCGTTCCCGCCAGGCCCCGGCGGCGGTGCGGTCGACGGCGGGCAGGGCGCGCAGGGCCCCGGTGTCGACGGTGCCGTCGGCGCCGAGGGGCAGCGCGTTGACCGCGGTGACCCGGACCGTGCCGTGGCCCGCCCGGTCCAGGGCGTCCTCGACGCGTTCCGCGGCGTCCGCCCGTCCGGGCACCACGTACAGGCGCGGCGGGCCGCCGTCGGCGCCGGGGAGGGCGCGGGCGTCCCGGATGCCGGGCACGGACCGTGCCGCGTCCTCCAGCGCGGCGGTGTCCGCCGGGGCCGGGGCGGGGGTGCGGGCGGGGACCGCCGGCAGTTCGCCGACGCGGATCCCGGGATCCGCGCACACGGCGCGCAGGACGTCGTGCAGGGCCCCGGCGAACGCCTCGGCCGTACCGGCGTCGTACAGGTCGGTGGCGTACTCGACGTGGAGCGTGAGGCCGTCGGGGGTGCCCTCGGGGGTGTGGCGCTCCAGGACGTCGACGAAGAGGTCGAACTTGGCGGTGCCGGTGGCGGTCGGCCGCAGCCGTGCCCGCGTCCCGTCGAGCCGCAGTACGGCGGGTTCGTTGTTCTGCAGGGCCAGCATGACCTGGAACAGGGGGTGCCGGCCGGGGGTGCGGGGCGGGTTGAGCTCCTCCACCAGCCGGTCGAAGGGCAGGTCCTGGTGGTCCAGGGCGGCCAGGTCGGCCGTGCGCAGCCGGGCGAGGAGGTCCCGGAAGGCGGGGTCGCCCGAGGTGTCGGCCCGCAGCACCACGGTGTTGGTGAGCAGGCCGATCAGGTGGTCGAGGGCGGGTTCGGTGCGGCCCGCGACCGGGGTGCCGAGGACGATGTCCTCGCCGGCGCCGCAGCGGGTGAGCAGGGCGCTGACGGCGGCGTGCAGCACCATGAACAGGCTGGCGTTCGCACGGTCGGCGAGGTTCAGCAGGTCGCGGTGCAGGGCCGCGTCGACGGTGGCCCCGACGTGCGCGCCGCCGCCGCGCGGCGTGGCGGGGCGGAGCCGGTCGCCGGGCAGGGTGCACTCCTCGGGCAGGGCGTCCAGCGCGCCGCGCCAGTGCGCGGTGAGCCGCTCCAGCCGGCCCGTGCCGTCCGGTCCGGGGGCCAGCAGGGCGCGCTGCCACAGCGCGTGGTCTGCGTACTGCACCGGCAGCGGGGCCCACTGCGGCGCCCGGCCCGCCCGGCGGGCCGCGTAGGCGGTGCTCAGGTCGTCGGCGAAGGGGCGCAGCGACCAGCCGTCGGCCGCGCTGTGGTGCAGGACGAACAGCAGGGTCCGGTCGGGCCCGGTGCCCAGCAGCCAGGCGGCGAGGGGGCTCTCCGCGGTCAGGTCGAAGCGGTGCCGCAGGGCGGCGGTGACGTGGGCGGCGGTCTCCGCGGCGGGGCAGTCCACGCGGTGCAGGGGCGGCCGCGGTCCGCCGGGGGGCAGGATCCGCTGGTACGGCGTCCCGTCGTGCTCGGCGAGGACCGTGCGCAGGCTCTCGTGGCGGTCGGCCAGGTCGCCGAGGGCCGCCTCCAGCGCGTCGGGGTCGAGGTCGGCGTCCGCCCGGACGACGAGCGGGATGTTGTAGGTGGCCGCCCCGTCGTCGAGGCGGTGGAGGAACCACATGCGTTCCTGGGCGAAGGACAGCGGCACCCGCTCCGGGCGTACGGCGTCACCGAGGGCGGGCCGCGGCAGGGCGGCGCCGGACCCTTCGGTGAGCCGCTCGGCCAGGGCGGCCGGGGTCGGTGTGTCGAAGAGGGCCGTGATGGGGATCTCGGCGCCGGTGCCGTGCCGCAGGCGGGCCAGCAGGCGGGTGGCGAGCAGGGAGTCGCCGCCGAGGTCGAAGAAGTTCGCGTCGGTGCCCACGGTGTCCCCGGGCAGCTTCAGCACCTCCTCGAACAGGCCGCACACCAGCGCCTGCTGCGGCGTGGCCGGGCGGGCGCCGGCCGCCCGGGCGGCGAAGTCCGGCGCGGGCAGGGCGCGTACGTCGAGCTTGCCGTTGGCGGTCAGCGGCAGCGTGTCCACGGGGACGCAGGCGGCCGGGACCATGTGTTCGGGCAGGCGGGCGGCGGCGTGGGCCCGCAGCTCCGCGGGGTCCGCCGGGGCGCCGTCCGCCGGGACCGTGTAGGCGACGAGCTGGCGGGAGCCGTTGTCGGCGCGGCGGACCACGACGGCGGCGCGGGCGACGCGCGGATGGGCGGCGAGGACGGCCTCGATCTCGCCGGGCTCGACGCGGAAGCCGCGGAGCTGGACCTGCGCGTCGGCCCTGCCCAGGTAGTCGAGCGTCCCGTCGGGGCGGCGCCGCGCCAGGTCGCCCGAGCGGTACATGCGGGTGCCGGGCGGGCCGAAGGGGTCGTCGAGGAAGCGCTCGGCCGTCAGGTCGGGCCGGCCGAGGTAGCCGGCGGCCACCCCGGCGCCGGAGACGTACATCTCGCCCACCGCGCCGGGGGGCACCGGGCGCCCGGCGGGGTCCAGCAGGTGGACGCGCAGATCGGCGAGCGGGGTGCCGATGACGCTGCCGCGGCGCGGGTCGTCCAGGTCGGCCCGGGTGACGCGGTGGTGGGTGACGTGCACGGTGGTCTCGGTGATGCCGTACATGTTCACCAGCGCCGGGCGGTCCAGGCCGTGCCGGTCCGCCCAGGGGCGCAGCCGTGCCGGGGTGAGGGCCTCGCCGCCCAGGACGACGTAGCGCAGGGCGCCGCTGTCCCCCGTCCCGTCCCCGGCCCGTTCCGCGTCGGCGTCGATCAGCTGCTCGAACGCGGACGGCGTCTGGTTCAGGACGGTGACGCCCTCCCGGTGCAGCAGCTCCAGGAAGTCCCGCGGGGAGCGGCTGACGGCGTACGGAACGACGACGACCCGGCCGCCGTGCAGCAGGGCTCCCCAGATCTCCCACACCGAGAAGTCGAAGGCGTAGGAGTGGAAGAGCGTCCACACGTCGTCCGCGCCGAAGTCGAAGTGCTCCGCCGCGGCGGCGAGCAGCCGTACGACGTTGGCGTGCGGGACGGGCACGCCCTTGGGGCGGCCGGTGGAGCCGGAGGTGTGGATGATGTACGCGGTGTCGGACGGACCCGTCGGCCCGTGCCGGTCGGTGTCGGCCAGGTCGGCGGCGGAGCGGCGGGCGAGGTCCGCCGTGACCCCGGGGTCGTCCAGCAGTACGGCGGGGACCGTGTCCCCGGCCAGGTGGGCGTGGGCGCGCTCGGTGACGAGGACGACGGGAGCCGCGTCCTCGGCCACCAGTCGCAGCCGCTCGGCCGGGTGACCGGGGTCCAGGGGGAGGTAGGCCGCGCCGGTCTTGAGGACGGCCAGCAGGGCGGGCAGCAGCCGTGCGCCGCGTTCCAGCGCCAGCGCCACCACGCGTCCCGGGCCCGCGCCGCGTTCGGTCAGCAGCCGGGCCAGGCGGTTGGCCGCGGCGTTGAGCTCGGCGTACGTGAGCTGTTCGGCCCCGCAGGTGACGGCGGTCCGGCCGGGCACGGACGCCGCCTGCTCCTCGAACAGTTCCGTGAGGGTCCGCCCGGCGGGACAGGTGCGTACGGGGGTGTCGCGGGGGTGCTCGCCCGGCAGCAGGAGGTCCAGTTCCGCCAGCGGTGCCGTCGGCGGGGCCTCGGCCAGTCCGCGCAGCACCTTGAGGAACCGGTCGCGGTGCAGGGCGAGTTCGTCCTCCTCGTACAGGGCGGGGTTGGCGTCGAAGGCCAGCCACAGTCCCCCGGCCCTGGCTCCGGGCCGCACCGAGATCTGCAGGTCGTCGACGGCCCCGCCGGACAGGTGGTGCCAGGTGGTGGGGTGGCCGCCGAAGACCGGGGACTCGTCGAAGGGGACGATGTTCAGGACCGGCCCGTACAGCCGGCGTCCGGTGCCCAGCAGGCCCAGGTCGCGGCGCAGGAACTCGCCGCGGTACCGCTGGTGCCGGCGCAGGGCCTTCAGTTCGTCCGCGACGGCCCGCACCAGTTCCCCGACGGGCGTGCCGGGGTCGGCGGCCACGCGCAGCGGGAGGACGTCGGAGGCGGTGCCGGGGGTGCGCAGGGCGGCGCTGCCGAGCCGGCTCATGGTGGCCATGCCGAGCACCAGGTCCCCTGCCCCGGTCATCCGGTGCAGGTGGACGGCGGTGGCGGCGGTCAGCAGGTCGGTGCGCGAGACGCCGAGCCGGTCGGCGGCCGCCGTGAGGGCACCTGCCTCGACGGGGTCGAGTTCGGCGGTGCGGCGCAGGAAGGGGGCGGTGGCGGCGGCCGACCGGGAGGTGAGCCGGGCGGGCTCCGGCAGGCCGGCCAGGCGCCCGGCCCAGTGGTCGCGGTCGCGGACGTACCGCTCGGAGGCCCGGTACGCCTCCTCCTCGGCCTGGAGCCGGCTCACCGGCGCGAAGCCGGAGGGCTCCGGCTCCCGGCCTTCGGCCAGCGCGTTGTACGTCTCGGCCAGGCGCCGCCCGAGGAGCTTGTAGCTGTAGCCGTCGAGCAGGAGGTGGTGGGCCCGCAGCAGCCAGATGTGGCGGTCGGGGGCCAGGGTCAGCAGGGAGTGCGCGAAGAGCGGGCCCTTGTCCAGGTCCACGGGGGTGGCGAGGTCGGCGCGGACGTACTCCCACGCGGCGGCCCCGGGGTCCTCGGCGCCGCCGACGTCGACCCGGTGCAGCGGCCAGTCGTCGGCGTCCGGGGCGGGGTGGCAGCGGGGGCCCTCGTCGGTGTCGGTGAAGCGCAGGGCGAAGGTGTCGGCCTCGCCGACGGTGCGCCGCAGCGCGGCCTCGAACAGGCCGGTGTCGAGGGGTCCGTGGATCTCCACCGCTTCCGCGGTGTTGTACGCGGCGCTGTCCGGTGCCAGCCGCCCGGCGTACCAGAGTCCCTCCTGGGCTCCGGACAGCTGGGCCCCGGACAGCGGTCGACGTTCGTCCTCCTGCAGTGACATAGCACAACCCTCACGTGACAAGCCGTAATGTCCCGGACGGCGAAGGCCCGGCCGGTCGGACGGGTGCGGCCACCGCTCCGTGCCGCCCTCACGTGTGTGTACGCGCCGGGCCGGCCCACGGGGCGGAAAAGGGGGTCGCACACCAGGGGCAGGGGATACGCACCGCCCGGCCCCGGTTTCACAGCACCCAACGGTGGAATGCCGGAACCCACCGGGTCAAGCCCGGACCGGCCTCACGGGCGGCCGTCCAGGTGTTTCCCTAAGGGCCGGGGGGCGAGGGAGTGCCCGAACGACCGAGGGGCAGAAGGGTGCCCGGTCCGGAACAACCTTTAGGGAAAACACGTGACTTCGCCGAGCGGCGCTTCCCGGATGGAATCGACAGCGCTTTCCGGTGCACTCTCGAAAGGACTTCCCGATCCTCCGCGGACAACGACGGCGGCAGGCCGTTCCCGGGCCATGGACATTCCCAGGCCGTGGGCATTCCCGGGCCGTGGACACATGAAATGGACAACGGAAAGAAGGCTGACGGCATGCACCGTGCGCTGTGTCCGGTCGAGTCGCTCTACGTGGGCCAGCGGAGCAGGGCCTTCCTGTCCTGCGCGCTGCGCGGACGCGTCGATGTCGAGGCGCTGTCGGCCGCGTTCGACGCCATGACGGAGGCGAACCCGACGCTGCGGTCGCGCATCGTGCCGGACGGCGCGGGCCACGCGCTGTCCCTCCTCGGCGAGGACGAACGGCCCCGGCTGGTCACCCGTACCGGCGACGAGGAGGAGGCGTACGCGGCCGAGCTGAACAACCCCCTGCCGGTCGGGGGCCCGCTGAGCCGGGCCGTCCTGGTCAGCGCGCCGGACGGCGAGCACCACCTGTTCCTGCTGGTGGTGGACCACACCGTCACGGACGGCCACAGCAGCATCGCGCTGCACAACGCGCTGTGGGACCACTACCGGACGCTGGTCGAGGGCGGGCGCGCCGACGGGACCCCCGTGTCCGGCATGCCCCGGTGGCCGGAGCCCGTCAGCCGGCTGCTGCCCGCGGCCGACGAGGCCGACACCGCCAGGTACCTCGACAGCCGTATCGAGGAGGCGGGGCTGCACCCGGTCACGCTGGTGCCCTACGACGTCCGGCGCCCGGAGGTCGACGGCGAAGGCGCCGACGCGGGGGCCGGCGGTGCGGGGGCCGCCGACGACGGGCACATCGAGGTCTGCCGGCTGCTCCTGGACACGGAGCTGACCACGGGTCTGCGCCGGACGGCACGGCGCTCCGGTGTCTCCGTGCACGCGCTCGTCGCCGCGACCCTCCTGACCACGGCCAGGCGGCGCCTGGACGGCGACGGCCCCCGCACCCTGGGCTGCCTCTCCCCCGTCGACCTGCGCTCCCGGCTGTCCCCGCCGCTGTCCGCGTCCGCCATGGTGCCCGCGGTCACCACCCACCTGCAGACCCTGGAGGTGCCCGGGAACCCGGACCCGCTGGAGACGGCGCGCACCGTGCACGCCCGCCTGAGCGACTACATCTCCCGCGGCGACCACTTCCACGAGGTGCGCATCACGCCGGAGATCCCCCGCAACCCCGCGCTGCAGCTGGCCACGGTGATCGCCACCAACATGGGTGTCGTCCCCGGCCCCCGGCTGCCCGGTGAACTGGAGGCGGTCGACGTCCGCCTGGTGCCGGCCCGCGAGCACTACTTCCCGCAGGCGGGACGCAGCCCCGTCATGGCGTGCGTGGTCTCCTTCGAGGGCCGGCTCGCCATCGAGTTCCCGTACTACACCGCCTGCTTCAGCCCGTCCTTCATGCGGGCGTTCCGTGACGACGTGCGCGAGGGGCTCCTCGCCTTCGCGACCGCGGCGGAGCCCGAGCCCGCACGGGCGGCCGCGGGCTGAGCGCGGCCCCTCCGTCCACGCACCCGCCGACCCGGCGTCGTAAGGAGCCTTTCCGACATGGCCGATGTCACCGAACTCCCCTCCCCCCTGACGCTGCTCCCCCGTGCCCAGTCGGGCGACGAAGCGGCCATGAACCAGCTGCTGACCTCCATCACGCCCTACGTCGCGCGCATCTGCCGTTCCGTCACCCACGACGACGGCGCCGACGCCACGCAGGAAGCGCTGCTCGCCATCTACCGCGGTCTGAAGACCCTGCGCGAACCGGCGGCGTTCCACGGCTGGGTGCGCTCGGTGACGATCCGCGAGGCGGTCCGGACCGCCAAGCGCTACGGCGAGGAACGGACCTGTTCCGAGATGGAGTCACGGCAGGAGGCCAACCCGCTGGACGCGGTGCACATCAGCGACGTCCTGGAACGGCTGTCCCAGGCCCACCGGCAGGTCCTCACCCTGCGCGCCTACGGGCTCAACGAGGAGGAGATGGCCGAGGTCCTCTCCCTGCCCGTGGGCACGGTCCGCTCCCGCCTGTTCCGCGCCCGCCGCCGGTTCCAGGAGGCGTGGCAGCCCACGGCGGCATAGGGGCGGGCGCGGCGCCCGTACGACGGCGGCCGTGGCGGTGGGCACCGCCACGGCCGCCGGACCGGCGGGACGCGGCCCCGCGGGTCGGGCGCTACTTCACGCGCTCCGGAAGGACATGCGGCGGCCACTGCCCGGGAGCGAACATCCCGAGCGCGTGCGCACGCGCGACCAGGGCGGGACGGTTGGGCGCGTCGAACCTCCGCAGCATCTGTCCGACGCGGTACTCGATCCCCTGACGGCTCAGATAGAGACGGGAGGCCAGCTGCATCGTGGACTCACCGCCCGCCACGCCTTCCAGGACCTGGGCGTCCAGGGCGTCGAGCACGGGTCCGGTGCCGGCCGGCACCGGCTCCCCGCCCTTTCCGGTCGCCTTTTCCGCCTCCTCACCCTTTCCCGGCTCCCTTCCAGCCTCCTTTCCCTTCACCGGATCCTTGCTCTTCACCGTTTGCCGTGCGTCTCCTGTGCGGCGCAGGAGAACGAGAATTCCGGACACCTCTCCCGAGGGTCTCCTGACGGCTGTTCCGGTCAACTCCGCGGAAAAGGCCAGACCGGTTCCGTCCCGGCCCGTGACCCTTTCCGTGAAACGCCGCAGCCGGCCCGAGGAAAGCGCGGCGAACTGCTGCCGCAGTCGTGCGGGAACGGGAGAGCGGAGGAGATCGACGAGTCTCGATCCGCGTATCCCGTCGGCGCTCAGGCCGAATTGGCGGGCGAATTCGGCGTCCGCGGCCCTGACGACCAGGTCCTGCGGAGACACATGGGCGGTGCAGACATCCTGTGGAGCGGCGCTGCGCGGGGCGCCACTCCTGGCGATGTCGCGGCGGGGGCGGGGAGCCGGGTGTGCGGCTCGGTTCTTCCTGCGGGGCGAAGCGTCGGGGAAACTCGTGGTCGCCACGGACGTACCGTCCTTCTTCCTGCGCGTGGGGGCTGGGAAGGGTTGCGGACGCGGAGCGGAACCCGGACGCCGGTGCCCGGGTGCGGGCAGGTGTCCGGTGAGTGCGCGGGCCACCTCGTCGGTGGCCGCGGGCCAAGTGCTCCGCGTCGTTCCGGGAGTTCCGGCGCCGGGTGCCGGAACTCCCGGATCCGATCAGGAGCAGAGGCACCGGCGTCAGGCCGGCCGACACCTGGATAACGTTGTCAGGGCCATTCGATCTCACCGTCCCGCCCGGAGGGGGGCCCGCCGGGCAGCGGGGGTGCGGCCAAGGCCGGGGCACCAGTACCGGCACCGGCACCGGCACCGCAGAATGCGAACGCCTGGTGCGCCGCGGGGCCCACCGCCGTCCTCATGACGGCCGCGGGACCGATGGTCCCGGACAGCCGGACGGTCGGCATCTCCCACGAGCGCGGTCGGGGGTGACGCAGCACGCATACCTCCACGGAACGAACAGGGGAACCGCATCAGGACGGCGCCTTCGAGATTAAGGTGCGGCAACCACCCTGACAAGAGTTTGCCAAGCGACCCGGGCAACTTGTCAACTCCCCTGTGCGGGACGGGTTCCCGGCGTGCACGGCCACCGGTCCGCGCCCGTGCGCAAGGGCAACGCGACCTCTGGGGAAGGTGGTTGACCTGCACATCACGAGTTGCCGCCGTTCCGGGCGGTTCGTAAAATGTTGACAACTCCACGCGCCCGCCGGGGGAACGGAAAACGCAGGTCCTGCGGACCGCACCGTCGCGGGAGGGGCGCACGGGAGGAGAAGGAGGGGGGAGATGGAGGGGGGACATGCTGGAACAGCCCCATTTCGGCCGTCGGCTGAAGAGGCTTCGGCTGGAACGAGGGATGAGCCAGGCCGGCCTCGTCGGTGAGGGCCTGTCGACGGGATACCTGTCACGCCTGGAGTCGGGCGAACGGCGCCCCACCGAACGCGCCGTGACCTACCTCGCCCAGCGCCTCGGTGTCGACGCGTCCATGCTGACCGGCCCCTCGGACGGCAGGTCCCTGACCGGGGTGCTGGCCGCCGTGGCGTCGGCGCCGCCCGGCACGGACGAGACGGCGGCCCTCAGCCGCGCCGTCGAGGAGGACGCGGGCGACGATCCCGCCGCCCGCTGGCAGGCCCTGTGGCTGCTGAGCCGCGCCGCGGGCCGCGACGGCGACTACGAGCGCGAGCGCGAGCGGCTGCTGGAGATCATCGAGCTGAGCGATCTGCTGGAGGCGGCGGAGCTCCGGGTGCGGTCGCACGTCCAGTACGCCCGCTGCACGCGCGCGCTGGGAGACATGCGGACGGCGGAACCGGCGGCCGTGGAGGCCCTGTCCATCGCCCGCGCCGAGAGGCTGCCGGTGCCCGACACCATGGCCGCCCTGATGGTGGTCATCAGCATCGAGACGGAACTCGGCAGGCTGGAGGCGGCCGGGCGGCACGTCGACGAGCTGGAGCGGGAACTGCTGCCCGAGGCCTCGCCGTCCCAGGCGGCCGAGGCCCTGTGGACGGCCGCCATGGTCAGCAACCGGCAGGGCGACCACGCGGCCGCCCAGACCAGGCTGGAGACGGCCCTCGGGCTTCCCCGGAGCGGTGACGACCTGCTCCTGTGGTCCCGGCTGCGGGCCGCCGCCACCGCCGCCGCGCTGCAGATGTCACCGCCGCGGGTCGCCGCCGCCGAGCGCTGGCTGGGCGAGGCCGCGTCCGTCCTGGCCCTGATCGGTACTCCTCTGCAGGTGCAGGAGGTGCGGGCGCTCCAGGCCCACCTCGCCTTCCACCAGGGCCGGCTGGACGACGCCCGCGCGCTCAGCCGTGCGCTGCTGTGCGGGGAGGAGCTGCGCCTGTCCTACCGGGACCGGGTACGGCTGTCGGTCCTCGACGGCCGGCTGATGATCCTGGCGGGCCGCGTCGACGAGGGCATCGCGGCCCTCCAGGAGCTCGGCCGGCAGGCGGCGGAGTCGCGGAACCTCGACCTGGCGACGCACGTCTGGCAGACCCTGGCCACCACGCTGGCGGAGGTACGCCCGCCGCAGACACCGACGCCCTCCCCGACGGGGCCACCGGAGCAGACGCACTCCCGCACGGCACTTCACCGAAGCCGACCGGCACGCGCGTGAGGAAGCGGCGCCGGTGCCTGCGCCGGCGCCGGTCGTGCGGGAAGCCGGCGCGCGGGCGGCGGCGACAGGGTTGCGGCGCGCCGGTGGGCCGCACGGGCAGCGGGCGGGTGGGCTGCGGGCGGCGGAGTCCGTCGTGCGGCCGTGCCGTCGGCTGTTCCGTCGGCTGTTCCGCATCGGCGGAACCCGGCCATCGGAGTGTCCGCACCGGGGCGGCTGCACAGCGGTGCGTGGCGTCATGACAGGATTCCCCCATGTCTACCAACGTCTTCTTCGACATCACCATTGACGGCGACGCCGCGGGCCGGATCGTCTTCAAGCTGTACGACGACGTCGTTCCCAAAACGGCGCAGAACTTCCGTGAGCTGGCCACCGGCCAGCACGGCTTCGGGTACGAGGGCTCGGGCTTCCACCGTGTCATCCCGGACTTCATGCTTCAGGGCGGCGACTTCACCCGCGGTGACGGCACCGGCGGCAAGAGCATCTACGGCGCGAAGTTCGACGACGAGAACTTCAAGCTCAAGCACGACAAGCCGTTCCTGCTGTCCATGGCCAACGCCGGCCCGAACAGCAACGGTTCGCAGTTCTTCATCACCACGGTGCTCACGTCCTGGCTGGACGGCAAGCACGTCGTCTTCGGCGAGGTCGTCGAGGGCCAGGACCTGGTGAAGAAGATCGAGTCCCTGGGCTCGCACTCCGGTGCCACCCGCGCGAAGATCGTGATCGCCTCCTCGGGCGTCCTGGAGAAGTAACACCTCCGCCCCGGGCGCACGACCGGCTCGACGCAGGCCGCTCCGGCCGTGCGTCCGGCCCGTCGGGCCCGGGGCGGACGTTCGCGGCCCGGCAGGCCCTTCCCCGTGTGGCCTCCGGCCGCACGAGCGCTGTTCAGCGAGAACCCTCGGATGAAGACCGACGAGGGGTGCGGGCGTCGTTCTGGTCGAACACCAACCGGTACGGCACTTTCCAGCTCGGCATGGACAAGTGGCCGGCCGGTTCGCCGCGGCCCTCAGCGCCTCCCACCGGACGTTGCCGCAGGTGGAGGGCCCGGTTGTGCCCGGCGCGGGCCCCATGGGTGTTCTTCAGGCGGGGGTCTCAGCGGTGGCGGTCAGGACCGCGCGGCCGAGGATGTGGCCGGCCATGGTGAAGCCGAGGGCGGCCGGGGTGGCGTCGGCGGGGACGCCGATGGTGTCGACGTCGAGGGCATGCACCACGGTGAAGTAGCGGTGCGGGCCGTGCCCTGCCGGCGGGGCGGCGCCGATGAAGCGGGCCGCGCGGGCGTCGTTGGGCAGCTGGAACGCGCCCCCGGGCAGGCCCGAGCCGGTGTCGTCGCCCGCTCCTTCGGGCAGCTCGGTGACGGTGGCGGGGATGTCGGCGACCGCCCAGTGCCAGAACCCGGACCCGGTGGGGGCGTCGGGGTCGTAGACCGTGACGGCGTAGCTCTTGGTGCCTTCCGGGGCGCCGCTCCAGGAGAGCTGTGGGGAGACGTCCTTCCCGCCGGGGACGCCGGAGAGGCCGGAGTACTGCTCGATCGGCCATGCGTCGCCGTCGGTGACGGTGGTGCTGACAACGGTGAAGGCGGCCGCCTCGGGGAGACGGGCAAAGGGGTCGTTGGAGCTCATCGTGTCGTGCCTCTCAGGTGTGCTGTGGGGTGGTGCTGATGCGGTCGGCGCAGGTCCCGCCGTGATGGCGCCAGGAGGCGGCGCGGTCATGCTTCCGCTCACCAGCGAGATCGACCATAACATCGATAATCGATTATTGATCCGATCGTCTATCGTGTGGGCATGACCCAGACGACTCACACCCCACCCCCGGCGGGGAAGCAGATCCTCTCCGAGCAGGTCTACACACACCTGCGGGACGCGATCATGCGCGGGGACCACGCCCCCGGTGATGCCCTCAAACCCCAGGACCTCGCGAAAGAGCAGGGCGTGAGCCTGGCCGTCGTGCGTGAGGCGCTCGTGCGGGTGGTCGGCGACGGCCTCGCCGACCGGCTGCCCAACCGCGGCTTCGCCGTCCCGGCCTACTCCGACCGCCGCTGGCAGGAGATCGCGGAGGCCCGCCGGACGATCGAACCGGTCATGCTGCGCATGGCCGTCGAACGCGGCGACGTGGACTGGGAAGCCCGCGTACGCGCCTCCCACCACCGTCTGTCCCGCACCCCGGCGTACGTACCGGAGGAGGGCGAGCACTACAGCAGCACATGGGCCGAAGCCCACCGCCTCTTCCACCGCACCCTGCTGGAGGGGTGCGGCAACCTCGTCCTGCTGGAGACCTTCGACCGGCTGTGGACCGCGAGCGAACTGGCCCGCCGCTGGTCGGCGCACCGCAACCCCGACCGGGACGGCGCCGCCGAGCACCGCCGGCTGGAGGAGGCGGCCCTCGCCCGCGACGCCGACACCGCAGCCGAGGTCCTGACCCGGCACCTCACCCAGACCGCGACCGGACTGACCGACCGCCCGCACCGCGAACCCACGAACGAAGCCTGATGCGCCCTGCCCGCCCGGCCGCGCGACCGCGCCTGATCACCAGAACCGGAGCCACAGCATGACCACCTTCGAGGCGAGTACGGGCCGCCACTGCCACCACGCCGTCAGCCCTCTGCACGCATCCGTGTACTTCGCGCCGGAACCGCAGGAGGAACTCGCGGCACTCGGGCTGGAGCGCGGCGCCATGGCCTACCTCGCGAGCCGCGCGGCACCGCTCGGGGCCGTCGACGCGGGCACCGTCACAGCGACGTTCTACAACTTCGACCACGAGCACGTGCGGCGGTACATCCCCGCCGCATGGACCGTCACCACACCGGACGCGGTGCTCACGGCACGGCTGCGCGGCGCGGACCGGACGCTGCAGCGGCTGCTCGGAAAGGAGGCCCTCGCGTCCGCGGAAATGACCGAGGCGGCCGAACTGGCGCTGCGCGCCACCGAGGCATGCCGCCGGGAGGCACGGCCGCTGTACGCCGCCAACGCCGGCCTCCCCGTACCCGAGGAACCGCACCTGGCCCTGTGGCACGCCGCGACACTGCTGCGCGAACACCGAGGCGATGGTCACCTCGCCGCCCTGGCGGTCGCCGGCCTGTCCGGCGTCGAGGCGCTGGTCCTGCACAACGCCACCGGCACGGCACCGACATCGGCGGTGTTCATGCGGACCCGCGGATGGTCGGCGCAGCAGTGGGACACCGCCCGGGACCAGTTGCGCGAGCGCGGCCTGCTGGACGGGGCGGGCGACCTCACACAGGCGGGCACGGCCCTGCGCGGCGAGACCGAGGTGCTCACCGACCGCCTCGACGCCGCCCCGTACGACCACCTCGGCCCGGCCGCCACCGCACGTCTCACCGAACTGGCCGGCGGCTTCTCCGGAACCCTCAGGGCAGCGGGTGCCTTCCCTGCGGTGCACTTCGGCAAGGGCTGAGGGCCGGGGCCCGGCTCCCTCGCAGTAACTACGGCCGGGTGGCGTGCAGCACCACGTGACGTTCGGCTCTCCGATTGCCGCGACGACCGGCGACGGTGCCGGAAGGGCGGGTCGGCGTGGCGATCGAACCGGTCGCCCGGCACGTCGCGCCAGGAGCACCCGACTGCCGCGCGCCGCCGCATCGCGGTATTGCCGCATTCACTCGACCATCGCCTTTTCGTTCCAGAACTGCGCACATATGCCAGCCGCACCAGGCGTGCCCGGAGAACCGAAACGGGTAAATACCGAGAAATGCGCCCGGCAGGCACGGCGAGGATGATAAATCCTTATGTACTCACGGGAAAGCGGACGCGCAACGTCCTGCACGTTCCGGACGCAATGACCTGCCTTTCGCTCAAAAGCCGTCCGAAGAAGTACGGCCTTGTCCATCGGGGGACGACATGGTCTCAACCGTCGCGCTGCCTGCCATCGCCTGTCTTGCGGTGAGCTGGATCGGCCTGGTGCTGCGCTTCCATGCGCGCGGCCGGCTCGCCGGCACGCGCCGTTCCAGGACCCTGTTCGCCACCGTGCTCCTGACGACGACGGTGATCGCCGTGGTGACCTGCGTGTACGTCCTGCCCCACCTGTCGTCCCTGCCTCCCGTCGCCGTCGGGGTGGCGACCGGGGCGGCCGTCGTACCGCGCGAGAAGGCCCCGAACTCGGGGCGGCCCGTCACCGCTCTGCTGACCTTCGGCATCTCATGGCTGCTCGGCGCGCTGTCACGCGCACTGACCAGCGACCGCGCCGACTGGTGCGAGGACATGGTCCTCGGCCTGACCGACGGCTACGCGCTCGCCCGGTTCGCCGCGAACGTCCGGACCCATCTCCTGTCGC
Organism: Streptomyces beigongshangae; assembly: GCF_019710745.1. Lineage (GTDB taxonomy): Bacteria > Actinomycetota > Actinomycetes > Streptomycetales > Streptomycetaceae > Streptomyces > Streptomyces beigongshangae. The sequence goes on along the minus strand of NZ_JAHKJW010000053.1, from coordinate 28,603 downwards.
GGCTGGAGGAACCGGGATTCGGCCTGAGCGCGCGCGCCCTCGACAAGCGCCGCACCGAGATCGAGCAGCGGACCAAAGAGGCGAGGAAGGCCGCCGAGCGCTCCATCAAGACGGAGAACGACGTGGAGAAGGCCCATCTCGACAGCGGCCGGCGGATCTCGCCGGAGGACAGGACGAAAGCGCTGTGCCACTTCGGAGAGGCGGCGCACGCATGCCAGCTGCTGCTCCACCTCGCCCACGACCACGGTCATCGCACCGGCGACGCCGCGCTGCGCAAGCTCCGTGACGAGGCGGCCTTCCATGCCTCCGCGCCCGTCTGGCGTGAGGTACCGCCGCCCCGTTCAGGACAGTGGGCACCCCGTCGTCCTTAGCGGACCGTCGGCGCGTAGGGGGAGCTCGGCCGGTCGGTCGGGCTGTCCTGCGCGGCCTCACGCCTCGGCGGGGCGAGACGAAACGTGATCTCGACACTGGACTGCAGGGCCTGGGCGACGGTGGCCAGGGACTTCAGTGTGAGGTTCTCGTCGCCGGACAGGATCTGGCTGACACGCCCGGGCGAGATACCCATCGCACGGGCCAGGTCTGTACGAGTCATCGTTCTCGCCGCCAGCAGACCGGCGAGAGCCGTCGCCGCCTGGCGGGCGAGTTCGTCGCCCAAGGGTGCGTCCTGTGTGCGCCTGTTCGACCACACCGTCGATGCCTCCTGTCGCTGTCGACTGCGTTTCTCGACACCGACAGGATGCCACCGTTAGGTTCGCCTAAAGCGCACTTCCATTATTTTTGCAGATTTTTCCTCTCCCTGACGGCGGGGGAAACACAGCGGTCTCATATTTGTGCAACCGCACCAAGGGGCGCCAAACTCGAAGACAAAAAGATCCCATCAGTGCGATTATCGATCGGTATTTTTCGGTGCGGCTCTCCGTGCATTCCCCGCCGCCGTCGCCGTGCGCGCCCGGTCAGGACAGGAGGTCGACGTACCCGTCGGTCCCGTGCACCCGGATCCGCTGCCCGTCCCGGATCAGCCGGGTGGCCCGCTCCACACCCACGACGGCGGGCAGACCGTACTCCCGGGCGATCACCGCGCCGTGGGTCATCAGGCCGCCCACCTCCGTCACCAGGCCCGCGATCCCGACGAACAGGGGCGACCAGCTGGGGTCCGTGTACGCCGTGACCAGGATGTCGCCCGCCTGCAGCTCGGCCTCCGCCATGTCGAGGACGACGCGGGCCCTCCCCTCGACGGTCCCGGCGGAGACCGGCAGTCCGACCAGGGCGCCGGCCGGCACGTCGTCGCGCCGGTACGCCCCGTCGACGGCCTCGCCGTCCGAGGTGAGCACCCGCGGCGGGGTGAGCGCGTGGTACGACCGGAACGCGTCCTCGCGCCGCCGGAGGAGCCGTTCGTCCACCCGCCGCGAGCGCACGACGTCGTGGAGTTCCTGGAACGTGAGGTGGAAGATGTCCTCCTCGCGCGTCAGCACACCGGCCCCGACCAGGCGTCCGGCCTCCCTCAGCAATGCCTGCTTGTAGACGGAGTAGCGGCTGACGATGCCGTACTTCGGGTACTCCCGGTACCCGATGAAGGTGCGGACCCGGTCGATCATCCGCTTGGTCTCGTCGGCCCTGCGGTCCCCGTCCGGCAGCGCCCGCAGGCGCGCCAGCACGTCCTGTTCCTTCTCCCGCGCCTTCCGCCGTCCTTGTTCGAACTGCCGTGCGGCGGCGCCCGGCTCGAAGTTCCTGATGTTGTCCAGGATCACGGGCACGAGGGTGGCGGGGCGCTCGCGCCAGCGCGGCCTCGTGATGTCGATCTCGCCGACGCAGCGCATGCCGTACCGGTCGAGGTACGCCTCGATCGCGTCACGGGCCTCGCGCCCGCCCGGGAGTCCCGCCAGCTCGTCCAGAAAGCCTCCGCCCCGGACGTCATCGTCAGGGGTGCCTTCGCCATGAGCCCGCCCGCGCCGGGCGTTCCCGCGCTGGGTGTTCCCGTGCTGGAAGCGCCGCAGGAACGCCACCACCTCCGCGTGCGGGCGCATCACGTCCGCGACGTCGAGCAGCGCCAGGCCCATCTCCGACGTGATGTTGCCGGGGGCGGACAGGGTGAGCCCGTCGGCCGCGTTCTTCTCGCCCAGCCACTCCTGGAGCCTGTCGTTGAGCCACCACGTGGCCTCCATCCCCGCCATGATCACCTGCATGCTCAGCGGATCACCGAGGATCCGCCGGTGCTCCTCGAAGTCCTCCAGCAGGAAGTCGAACAGCGCCGGTCCGCCCTTCGTCCGGACGGCGCGTTCCAGGGCGGCGACGGACGCGCGGTTGCGTTCGATCAGTTCGGTGACGACGGCGGGATCGGTCTCGATCGGTACGGGCGCTCCGCCGGACGGCGGTCCGCCGGGCTCCGGGTCCGGGTCCGGGAGGGACGGGACGAAATCGCCGCGGGCCAGGACGGTCTCCAGGGCGTCCCTGGTCAGCGGGTCGGACCTTCCCACGGCGTCCAGCAGCGCGGCGCGGCTCGCGGGCGCCGCCAGGCGCCGGGTGACGTCGACGAACAGCCTCCCGCCCGCCTCGTGCATCGGCACCATCGCCGTCAGCTGCCACATGGAGCTCCCCAGAGACTTCATGGGGTCGGTCATCATCTGCTGATGGCCGACGGACACGTAGACGTGGTTCTCCTGGTCGTCGGTCCCGGGGAGGGGGAACAACGTCGTGATCGGCCGGCTCTGGACGAACCGGAAGCCGTCGTCGGCCAGGCACCACTCGATGTCCTGCGGGCTGCCGAAGTGCGCCTCGATCCGCCGCCCGAGCCGGACGAGCCGCAGGACCTGCGCACCCGTCAGCGCAGGCTGCGTCTGCCGCCCGGGCTCGACCGGCACCTCCCGCGTGCCTCCGGCCGGCAGGGCGTGGACGGCACGCTGCTTGGCGGCGATCGTCTCGGCGACGATCTCGCCGTCCCGTACCTTGTGGACGTCAGGGTTCACCCGGCCGGAGACCAGTGCCTCGCCGAGGCCGAAGCCGGCGTCCACGGTGGCGACCTTGCGGTTGCCCGTGACGGGGTCGGCCGTGAACAGGACGCCTGCCGCGTCCGGGAGGACCATCTGCTGCACCACCACCGCCATGTGGACCGTGCGGTCGTCGACGCCGTTGCGCCGGCGGTAGGCCACGGCCCGTTCGGTGAACAGCGAGGCCCAGCACCGGCTGATGTGCCGGAGGACCGATGCCGGCCCGACGACGTTCAGGTAGGTGTCCTGCTGACCGGCGAAGGAGGCGGTCGGCAGGTCCTCCGCCGTCGCGCTGGAGCGGACGGCGCAGGCGACCGGTCCGCCGAGCCGGCCGAGCGCGCCTTCGACCTCGGCCGCGAGATCGTCCGGGACGGGAATCCCTTCGATCGTCCGGCGGATCTCCGCGCTGAGCGTGCGGATCGCCTCCCGGTCGTCCGGGTCCAGGCGCGACAGCGTGTCGAGCAGGCCGCCGAGCTCCGGTGCGCCCGCCGTGACGCGCCGGAAGGCGTCCGTCGTCACGCAGAAACCGGCCGGTACGCGGATGCCCTCGATGCGCGACAGCGCACCCAGGTGCGCGCCCTTGCCGCCGACGACCGCGGCCTGTGTCTCGTCGACCGCCCGGAGATCCACCACATACCGCCCGGTCCGCCCGGTCCGTTCAGTCGGTTCAGTCCGCCCGGTCATCGCGGCACCTCCGAAGTCGCTGCCCTCCGCCGCACGGCACAGACCGGCCGGGGCGGTCCCGCCACCGGTCCGGCGCCGTCGCACCCTTCGCACACCGACAGCAACACCCGCACGTGATACCCCGTTTCCGCTGGTCGTGGCCTCGGCCGCCGATTCTGCGCCACGACCCAGGGCTTGCCGCAAGCCCCCCGGTGCGCTATACCTTGAGAGCGGCAAGGAGAGGTCTCCTTGCCTTTTTGTTTGCCCGGCCACCTGTCCGAGCCCGCCGGCGCCACCGCTCCGCCGACGCCGGGTGCGCGACAGTCACGGCAGTCGCGGCGGTCACGGCTGGAGTTGTCACACCGTCACGCCGGGCGTTCACGCGCGGATGCGGTTCCCGTCGGCCCCCGGCCACCGCCGGGACGGCCACAGGGCACCGCGCGCGGACGATGGTCCCGGCAGGGTTAGGGTCAGGTGCCGGACGCGGGCCTGGTCCGTCGGTCCGAAGGGTGGGGTACTCCGGTTCCTCGTGGGTACCCGGGCCCGCGGTGGTCGACCACGACTCACCAGAGGGACCAGTCCCTAGATGCGGTGGGAGAGGTAATGAGGCTTCGTGAGTCGGCCAGAGCCATGGCCGGCCGGTCTTCCGCAGAGATACTGAGCGGCCGGTACCGGCTGGACGGCCTGCTCGGTTCGGGCGGCGCCGCGGAGGTCCACCGAGGTTTCGACCTCAAGTTGCGACGCCCCGTGGCGGTCAAGGTCTTCCGGCCCGACACCGGCTTCGGGGCCGGGGAGGACCTGCACGGCGAAGCGGTGATCCTGGCCCGGCTGCACCATCCCGGGCTCGTCACCGCCTACGACGCCGGACAGCACGACGGCCGTGCCTTCCTGGTCATGCAGCTGGTCGAAGGCAGCACGCTGAAGAACCTCATCGCCGCCGGGCCGCTGTCCCCCGGAGCGACGGCCGCGCTCGGCGCCGACCTCGCCCGGGCGCTGGCCCACGCGCACGACGCGGGCATCGTCCACCGGGACGTCAAACCGTCCAACATCCTCCTGGACGCCGCCCTCCGCCCCTACCTGACCGACTTCGGCATCTCCCGGCTGCTCGACGCCACCACCCGCACCGCCACCGGCACACTCGTCGGTACCGCCGCCTACCTCTCCCCCGAGCAGGTCCTGGGTCAGCCCGTCGGCCGGCCCGCCGACGTCTACGCCCTCGGCCTGGTGCTCCTGGAATGCCTCACGGGCAGGCTGGAGTACGACGGCGGTCCCCTCGAAGCCGCGATCGCGCGGCTGCACCGGCAGCCCGTCCTGCCCTCCTCCCTGCCGGAACAACTGGCGGACCTGCTGCGGGACATGACGGCGCTGGACGAGCAGACCCGGCCGACGGCCCACGACTGCGCCCGTCTGCTGGCGGCGTCGGCCGGCACGGTCCGCCCGGCGGCCGTCCCGCCGGAGCTCGCCACGAGCCTCGTCGCCCACCACGAGGCGCTGGAGACCGTCGACCGCACCCATATGAAGCCGCTGCCCCCCGTCCGCCTGCGTGAGGAGACCTCCGGTGCCGCGCCGGGCCGGGGCCGTGTCCTCGCCGTCGGCGCGACCGCCGCGCTCGCCGCCGTCGTGGTCACCGCCTTCGGCGTCAGCGACGGCTCCCGGCCGCAGGACGACGGGCCGAGCGCGACCCGGGCCTCCACGGCCCCGGCCCCGGAGGCGGACCCCTCCGACGGCGCGGCGCGACAGGAGGAGGGCTCCGCCTCCGGGGCCGTGCCGTCCCCGGACCGCAGCAGTGCCTCTCCCGGTACGTCCTCCGGTGCCGCATCCGCGTACAGCGTCCGCCCCTCCGCCGCCGCCCCGGACCGCCGGTCCGCCGTCGACACGGCCCCGGAGGCACCCGTCACGCCGGACGGCACGGCCGCGCCCGCCGCGGTGGCGCAGGAGGGCACGACGACCAAGACGCCGCGTCAGCCGCCCGGCCTGGCGAAGAAGGCCGAGAAGGTGAAGAACAAGGACAGCGACAAGGACAAGGGCCAGAACGGGAACAGCGGGAGCAACGGGAGCAACGGAAACAACGGGGAGAACGGCAGGACGGCCGCGGAACGCTGACCGGTCCGGCGGCGTCGTCAGCGACCACCGCCACCGCCACCGCCACCGCCCGTGGCCGCCACCGCACCGGCCGACCGGCCGGGCGTCCGCGGCGGCGGTCCGGCAGGACGGTGGGTGCCGGGGGCAACCCCTGCCGACCCCTACCGATATGACCCGCTTGCTCTCGATCCTCCATGGGTTCCACAGGAAGGACCGCCAGGCATTGACACCGATGTCGCCGCCTCTCCATCCTGAAGTCCGGCCCGGTGATCACCGGCACGAGCACACCTGTGCGCCCCGCCGTACGCGCGGGTCCGGCCGCGACGGAAGCCGCGACGGAAGGAGCCTTGCGTGGTGCCTGGAACGCAGCCCGGTCCGCCCGTCGGGCTGGAGCAGCCGAAGGCGGCCCCCTCTCCGCCGGGTGCGCATCCGTCGTTGTACGCCGGACGGCCCTGGACGGCCGGGCGGTGCACCGGTTTCGGTACGGCGCCGGAGTCCAACGCCCGCTACCGGCGGCTGTTCGACGGCGGCGCGACAACGCTGTCGGTCACCTTCGACCCGCCCGCCCGGACCGGGCACGACTCCGACGCGCCGGTCGCCCCGGACGAGACCGGCGGGGCAGGGGTGACCGTCGACTCCCTGGACGACATGCGGGTGCTGTTCGCCGGTATCCCGCTGGACCGGGTGTCGACGTCGATGACGGCCCACGCGTCGGCCGCGCCGCTCCTGCTGCTGTACCAGCTGGCGGGCGAGGAACAGGGCGTGCCCGCCCGGCGGCTGGCCGGGACGATCCGCAGGGACGTGTGCGAGGAGTACCTCGCCCAAGGCACCTGCACCTTCCCGCCGAGGTCCTCCCTGCGGCTGGTCACGGACATCCTCGAGTACTGCCGGGCCGAGATGCCCGGGTGGAGCGCCCTCTCCCTCTCGGGCCACCGCATGGCCGAGGCGGGCGCTTCGGCCGCGCAGGAGGCCGCCTTCATGCTGGCCGACGGCATCGAGTACGTGCGTGCCGCGGTGTCGGCCGGGTGGGACGTGGACGACGTCGCGCCGCGGCTGTCGTTCCTCTTCGCAGCGCGCGCCTCCTCCGCGGGGGAGAGCGCCGCGTTCCGGGCGGCACAGCGGATCTGGGCGCGGGTGATGCGCGAGGAGTTCGGGGCGCGGGGCCCCGCGTCGCTGGTGCTGCGCCACCCGCGGGCGGCCGCCGGAGGGCCGCCCGCCCCGCGGCGTCGGCCGGCGCGGGAGGCGACCGGTGATGTCGGGGCGGCGATCGGGGAGCTGCTGGCCAGGGTCGAGGAGCTGGGCGGGGCGGCCGGCGCCGTCGAAGCCGGCTTCCAGCGGGGTGAGATGGAGCGCTCGGCCCACCGGACCACCCGGCAGGCCGGTGCCGGCGGACGTGCCGGGGCGGGTGCCGATCGCGCGCCCCTCGGTGGAGAGGGACACGGCGGAGAGGGACACGGCGGAGAACCTCATGTGTTCCTGTGCACGGATCCGGACGCCGGGACCCGCCGGGCCGAGCGGACCGCGAAATTACGGGCCTGGCGCTGCCACGAGCGGGTGGGTGCGGCCCTCACCGGAATGCAGAAGGCCGCCGCGGGCACCGGCAACGTGCTGTACCCGATGAAGGACGCCCTCGCGGCCGGCGCCACGGTGGGCGAGGTCCGCGACGCCCTGCACGGGGTGTGGGGCACCCGTGTGCCACGCGACGGGACCTGACCGCCGCGGCCGTTCCGGTTGTCGGCGGGCCCGGTCTTTCGGCATGTGCCCGCACGCGGCGGCCGCCGGACTTCCATTGTGCTGCCCGCATGTAAGGACTACGTGAACGATTGACGTCGTTCGGCAGTGGCCGTGCGATGCAGACGAAGGAAATTCGCCAATCCTCGAAGCGGGCCGGAGGGCCCGCGGTGACGGTGCGGTGCGCGCCCCCGTGCCCGGCGGACTTTCAATGAGCGGTGTCCTGCTTTTCTCCCGGCGGCCTCCTGCCCGTCACACGGGCATCGGCCGGCGTCCCGGGCCCGCCGGCCCGCGCCGGGAATGCTGTTGCAAAGTGGATCACGCGAGCGGCTTCGCGCAATGCGGTCCGCGCGGATGCCGTGTGCCGCAGAACCTCCGGCGAAAACGCCCGTCCCCGGCACCCGGGCGCCGCATCCCGCTCCGCATTCCGAAAGAGAAGCGACCGCTAACGCCGTCCTGAGGACCGTCCGGCCGGTCACCGGAAAGGCCCGCCCAGGAACCGGAAAGTAACCTTCCTCTTAGCACGGGCAAAAAAAGACAAAGGACAGCTCCCTATTGGCTCATTTTCGGAAAGATCCAGCCACGCCGAGCAGCCCTACTGACGGGTCAATAACGTCCCGTCGCCGACGAAAGCACAGTTCAGAGAGGTGAAGCGGTTGCGCATAGCACCGTGTCACCCACCGCGCCGCGCCAAATATTTCGCCGCTGGACATTGCCTTGAGGAATGTCACAAACTTGCAGCGCTTCCGCTTCCGGCCCTGCTGGGAGCGGTCGCGCGCCGTGCTCAAAGATCAACGGGGGTGTTCCGGGAAGTGCTACGGGAGCGCAGCAAGCTGATTGAACAGCTGAACGACCTACTGATCCAGTTGTCCCGCGGCAGCGGTGGGATCGCCACCATCAGCGGTTCGACCGCGGTGGGCAAGACAACGGTGCTCGACGCCCTGACGGAGCGGGCCTCCTCGGCGGGTGCCATGGTGCTCGGCGTGGTGAGTTCGCCCAACGAGCGCCACGTCCCTTACAGCGCGCTCGCCCAGCTCATGCACTCGATCACCGCCCGGTTCAACGCGCCCGAGGAAGCGTGCGCCGGGGACGGGGGCACCGCCCGCCACGGCAGACCGACCGGCCTGGCCACCTCCCCCGCTCCGCCCGCGACCCAGGACGACCCCCTGACCGTCGCCCGGCAGACGCACCGGATCATCGCCGAACTCGCGGCCCGGCGGCCCGTGGTGATCACCGTCGACGACATCCAGCACACCGACCCGGACACCCTCTTCTGCCTGCGCTACCTGGCCCAGCGGCTGAGTCACCTGCCGCTGGCCCTGGTGTTCACGCACGGGGTCTCCGTCGACGAGCAGCCGCCGCCCATCCTGCACGACCTGCTGTACCGGACGACGGCCCGCCACTTCCACCTGGAACCGTTCTCCCCCCTGGGCATCAGGGAACTGGCCACGAGCCGGCTCCCGTCCCCCCCGCCGGACCGCGTCGTCGTCGAGATCCACCGGCAGAGCGGCGGAAATCCGCTGCTCGCCCAGGCGCTCGTCGAGGAGTACCGGCTGCACACCGCCTCCGCGGCCGGCGCCGAGCCGAGGTCCGCCGAGGGAACCGAGTCCGATGCGCGGCCGGCCGGCTTAACGGAACTGCCGGCCGGCCCCGTCTTCCACCAGGCGGTCCTCGCCTACCTGCACCGGCTCGGACCGCGTGCGGTGCGGCTCGCCCAGTGCCTCGCGCTGCTGGGCGACGCGTCCACACCCGTCCTGCTGAGCCGCCTGAGCAACATCGACCCGGAGCTGCTGAAACGCTACGACCGGTTGTTCTCCGGCATCGGCGCGCTGGACGTCTCCCGGCTGCGCCGGACGGGCATGCTGCAGGCGCTCCTGGGCGAGATGCCCCACAACAAGGTGACGCACCTGCGGTACCGGGCCGCCCGCCTGCTGTACGACAACGGGGCGCCCTCGCAGACGGTCGCCACGCACCTGCTCAGCATCGGCCCGCTGCACGAGGAGTGGGTGCTGCCCGTCCTGCGCGCCGCCGCCTGCCAGGCCCTGGACGAGGGCGAGCTGCCGCAGGCGATCCGGTACCTGGAGCTGGCCCGCGAATGCTCGTCGAACGAGTCGCAGCGCCTGTCGGTGAAGTCGCAGTACGCGTACGGCCAGTGGCAGCTCAACCCCGCCGACTCCGCCCTGCACTTCCTCGGCCTCAAGGACCCCATACTCAAGGGGAAGCTGACGGGCGACGACGCGTGGTGGATCGCCGAGGGCATGCTGTTCCACCTCAGCTTCGACGAGGCCGTGGAGATCGTCGACCACCTCAACACCAGCGGTGAGGGGACGACGACCGCGCTGTACGGAACCCGGATGCTGATGGCCTCCGAGGTCCCCGGGGTGCTGGACCGGCTGAGCCGTCCGCTGCTGTCCACCGCCGCTCCGGCGACGTCCCACTCCGAGATGCGCGCCCGGCACGCCCTCTCCCTCGTCCTGGAGCGGGGGGCCGACGAATACGCCCTGAGCCTGGCCGACCAGGTGTTCCAGAGCGCCGGGAACCGGCCGCTCTCCCAGCGCAGCAGCCTGCCGAAGGCACTGCTGACCCTGTGCTACGCGGAGCGGACCGACACGGCCGACAAGTGGTACGAGCTCCTCGCCGCCGACGCGGGGAACTCCGACACCACCGGCTGGCGGGCCCAGAGCGAGTGCGTCGGCGCGCTCATATCGCTGCGGCGCGGACGGCTGGCCGAGGCGGTGCGCCGGGCCGAGTCGGCCTACGACCTGCTGTCCGGGCCCAAGTGGAACGTCAGCAGCGCGCTGGCGCTGGCCATACTCATCGAGGCACACACCGCCAGGGGCGATCACCGGGCGGCGGCCGAGTACCTGGTACCCGAGCCGCCGCCCGCGCTGTTCCTCACCCGTCCGGGGCTGCACTACCTGTACGCGCGGGGCCGCCACCACCTCGCCACCGGCAACACGTACCTGGCGCTCAGCGACTTCCAGGAGTGCGGCCGGCTGATGCGGCGCTGGAACCTCGACACCCCCGCCCTGGCGCCCTGGCGGCTGGGCGAGGCCGAGGCGTGGCTGCGGCTGGGCGAGAAGGACAAGGCCGTCCGGCTCGTCGAGGAGCAGCTCGCCCGGCCGGACGACGGGCTCACGCGTTCGCGCGGGATGGCCCTGCACACCCTGGCCCTGACCCAGACGACCGCGCGGCAGCCGCCCGTGCTGCGGGACGCGTTCCGGCTGCTGGAGTCCTGCGGCGCGCGGTACGAGGCCGCCGCCGTCCTGGCCGACCTGAGCCGCGCCTACCAGCGGCTGGGCGACAAGCGGGCGCGGCCGACCGCCCGGCGGGCCTGGCGGCTCGCCAAGGCCTGCCAGGCGGAGTCCCTCTGCCAGTCGCTGCTTCCGACGTCCACGTCCCAGAGCGTCCCCCGGCAGCGGAGCGCGGGCTCCCGCGGCGGCGACCACGCCGGCCCGGACGACTTCGAGGGGCTGAGCGAGTCGGAGCGGCGCGTGGCCGTCCTCGCCACCCAGGGGTACGCCAACCGCGAGATCGCCGAGAAGCTGTTCATCACCGTCAGCACCGTGGAACAGCACCTGACCCGTGTCTACCGCAAGATGGGCATAAGGAACCGCGAGCAGCTCCTGCAGACGACCCACACCGTCAGCTTCGAGTCCGCCTGACCCTCCCGGCCCCACCGTCCGCCCGACCCGTCCCACGGGTCGGGCGGATTTCGTGTGCGCGCCCGCCGTGTGCCCGCGCCGGTCCGTCCGGGCCGGCGGGGCCGGCGGCCGCTCTCCGGCGGGAGGCACGTAGGGGGCCCCGTACACGCCTAGGGGGCGCTACGGGTAGCTGGGGGTGCCCCGTGCAGCCGATGATCAAACAGCCAGGATGAACGCCAGCCCGGCGTTTTCGGAGCGCAGGATGAGGGAGGCGCTCGCCATAATGACGAGTGATCTTGTTCACGGCAGTGATGCCATCGCAATCATCGGCTTGTCATGCCGTCTCCCCCAGGCATCTGATGCCGGCGCCTTCTGGGAGTTGTTGCGAGCGGGCCGCAGTGCCATCACCGAGGTGCCACCGGACCGGTGGGACCCGGACGAGGTGCTGCCGGACGCACCCGAGCGGCACCGTGCCGGACTGCGCCGGGGCGGGTTCCTCGACCGGGTGGACGGCTTCGACGCCGAGTTCTTCGGGATCTCACCGCGCGAGGCGGTGGCGATCGACCCCCAGCAGCGGCTCTTCGCCGAACTGGCCTGGGAGGCGCTGGAGGACGCGGGGGTCGTCCCCGAGACGCTGCGCTCCACCGCCACGGGCGTCGTCGTCGGAGCGATCGCCGGTGACTACGCGGCGCTGGCACAGCGCGGCGGCGCGATCACCCAGCACTCGCTGCCGGGCCTGAACCGAGGTGTCATCGCCAACCGGGTCTCCTACGCGCTGGGCCTGCAGGGCCCGAGCCTCACGGTGGACTCGGCGCAGTCGTCGTCGCTGGTCGCGGTGCACCTGGCGGTGGACAGCCTGCGCAAGGGCGAGTGCACCCTGGCCCTCGCGGGCGGTGTGGCGCTCAACTTCGCGCCCGAGAGCGCCGAGGTCGCCGGACGCTTCGGCGGTCTGTCGCCGGACGGACGCTGCTTCACCTTCGACAGCCGCGCCAACGGATACGTGCGCGGCGAGGGCGGCGGCGTCGTCGTGCTGAAGCCGCTGGCCGACGCGGTGCGCGACGGCGACACGGTGTACGGGGTCGTCCTCGGCAGCGCGGTCAACAACGACGGCGCCACCGACGGCCTCACCGTGCCGAGCGCCGAGGCCCAGGCCGCCGTGCTGCGGCAGGCCTGCGAGAACGCCGGCGTCGACCCGCGCCAGGTCGGCTACGTGGAACTGCACGGCACGGGCACCCCGACGGGCGACCCGCTGGAGGCGGCCGGGGTGGGCGCCGCGTACGGCAGCGCGCGTCCCGCGGGCTCCCCCGTCCTCGTCGGCTCGGCCAAGACCAACGTCGGGCACCTGGAGGGCGCGGCGGGCATCGTCGGGCTGATCAAGACGGCGCTGAGCATCCGCCACCGGGAGATCCCGGCGAGCCTCAACTACGAGACACCCAACCCGGACATCGACCCCGAGGCGCTGAACCTGCGCGTGCAGACCGCGTCCGGCCCGTGGCCGGACGCGCCGCTGCTGGCCGGTGTCAGCTCCTTCGGCGTCGGCGGGACGAACTGCCACGTCGTGGTCGCCGAGGCGCCCGGGCGGACCGCGTCCGAGGAGGACGCGCCGCAGGCCGGCGAGCCGGAGGTGCCGCTGGCCCCGTGGCCGGTGTCGGGCCGTACGGAAGCGGCCCTGCGCGCCCAGGCGGGCCGGCTGCTGGAGTGGCGGACGGCGGACACCGACGCGTTCGACACCGGCGCGTCGCTGGCCGGCTCCCGTACGCACTTCGGGCACCGCGCCGTCGCCCTCGGCCCCGACCACGGCGCACAGCTGGAGGCGCTGCGGACCGGCGACGAGCTGCCGGGGCTCGTCACGGGCGTCGTCGGCGACCACGGCAAGCTGGCGCTGGTCTTCCCGGGCCAGGGCTCGCAGTGGGAGGGCATGGCGCGCGAACTGCTGCGTACGTCGACGGTGTTCCGTGCCTCGATCGAGGCGTGCCACGAGGCCCTCGCCCCGTACGTCGACTGGTCGCTGGTGGACACGCTCGAAGGCCGGCCCGGGACGCCCGCCCTGGAACGCGCGGACGTCGTCCAGCCCGTGCTCTTCGCGGTGATGGTCTCGCTCGCCCGGGTGTGGGAGTCGCTGGGCGTGCGGCCGGACGCGGTGGTCGGGCACTCGCAGGGCGAGGTCGCCGCGGCGCACATCGCGGGCGCCCTCGACCTGGCGGACGCCGCCAGGATCGTGGCGCTGCGCAGCCGGACGATCATGACACTGGCCGGTACCGGGGCGCTGGCCTCGGTGCCGCTGCCGGCGGACCGCGTCACCGAGTACATCGCCCCCTTCGACGGGGAGCTGAGCGTCGCCGCGGTCAACGGGCCCAGCGCCACGGTCGTGGCCGGGTCCCCCGACGCCGTGGCCGCGCTGCTGGCGCGCTGCGAGGCGGACGGGATCCGCGCGAAGGCCGTTCCCGCCGTGGACTTCGCCTCGCACTCGCCGCACATGGAGGCCCTTCGGGAGCAGCTGCTGGAGCAGCTCGCCGGGGTGACGCCGCGCTCGTGCGACATCGCGTTCTACTCGACGGTCACCGCGGGTGCCGTCGACACCGCCGGGCTCGACGCCGCGTACTGGTACACCAACCTGCGCCGGCCCGTCCTGTTCGAGGCGACGCTGCGGACCATGGCCGAGGACGGCTTCGGCACGTTCGTGGAGTCGAGCCCGCACCCCGTCCTCACCCTCGGGCTGCGCGAGACGCTGCCGGACGCGCTGGTCGCGGGGTCGCTGCGGCGCAACGAGGAGCCGTGGCCGCAGCTGCTGACCTCCCTGGCGGAGCTGCATGTGCGCGGCCTCGCGGTGGACTGGTCCGCCGTCTTCGCGGGGCGCACGCCGCGCCGCGTCGCGCTGCCCACGTACGCCTTCCAGCACCGGCGCTACTGGCCCGAGGTCGCGGCCGCCTTCGAGTCCACCGCGAGGACCGCTCTCCCGCACCAGGTGCGGGAGAGCGAGGAGTCCTCGGGGGCGGGCCCGACGTGGGCCGGCCGGCTGGCCGGCCTGGCGCCGCAGGAGCGCGACCGCGAGGCGCTGAAGCTGGTGCGGCTGCGCACGGCCATCGTGCTCGGCCACCTGTCCACGGACACGGTCGACGTCGGCCAGGCGTTCCGCGAGCTGGGCCTGGACTCCACGATGGCGGTCCAGCTCCGGGAGAGCCTCGTGCAGGCCACCGGACTGGCCCTGCCGGAGACCGTCGTCTTCGACCACCCGAGCCCGTCCCGGCTCGCCCGGCGGCTGTGCGAACTGGCCGTGGGCGACGCCGCGTCGCCCACCGCGGCGCCCGCGGCGCTCCGGGTGGCCGACGCCGACGACCCGATCGTGATCGTCGGCATGGCCTGCCGCTTCCCCGGCGGCGCCGGTTCCCCCGAGGACCTGTGGCGGCTGGTCGACGACGGCGTGGACGCCATCTCGGAGTTCCCCACCGACCGCGGCTGGGACCTGGACGCCCTGTACGACCCCAAACCCGGTGTGCGCGGCAAGACCTACACGCGGCAGGGCGGGTTCCTGCACGACGCCGCCGAGTTCGACACGGAGTTCTTCGGCATCAGCCCGCGCGAGGCCACGGCGATGGACCCGCAGCAGCGGGTGCTCCTCCAGGTCACCTGGGAGGCGTTCGAACGTGCCGGGATCGACCCGGGCGAGCTGAGCGGCAGCAGCACCGGCGTGTTCGTGGGCGCGATGTCCCAGGAGTACGGCCCGCGGCTGCACGAGGGCGACGACGGGCTGGGCGGCTATCTGCTCACCGGCAACACCGCGAGCGTCACCTCGGGCCGTCTCGCCTACACCTTCGGGCTCGAAGGCCCGGCCGTGACGATCGACACGGCCTGCTCCTCCTCGCTCGTCGCCCTGCACCAGGCCGCGCAGTCGCTGCGGGCCGGGGACTGCACGCTGGCCCTGGCGGGCGGCGTCACGGTCATGGCGACCCCGGGCATGTTCGTGGAGTTCGGGCAGCAGCGCGGGCTGGCGGCCGACGGCCGCTGCAAGTCCTTCGCGGCCGGCGCCGACGGCACGATCTGGGCCGAGGGCGCGGGCATGGTCCTGCTGGAGCGCCTCTCCGACGCACGGGCCAAGGGACACACCGTCCTGGCCGTCGTCCGGGGCTCCGCCGTCAACCAGGACGGCGCCTCCAACGGCCTCACCGCGCCCAACGGCCCCTCCCAGCAGCGGGTCATCGGCGCGGCCCTGGCCGGCGCCGGACTCACGCCCGACCAGGTCGACGCGGTCGAGGCCCACGGCACCGGCACCACCCTGGGCGACCCCATCGAGGCACAGGCCCTGCTGGCCACGTACGGGCAGAACCGCGAGGAGCCCCTGTACCTGGGCTCGCTGAAGTCCAACATCGGCCACAGCCAGGCGGCCGCCGGCATCGGCGGGGTCATCAAGATGATCCAGGCCATGCACCACGGCGTCCTGCCCAGGACCCTGCACGTGGACGAGCCCAGCCCGCACATCGACTGGAGCACCGGCAACGTACGGCTGCTGACCGAGGCGCAGCCGTGGCCCGAGACGGACCACCCCCGCCGCGCGGCCGTCTCCTCCTTCGGCATCAGCGGCACCAACGCCCACCTCATCCTCGAAGCCCCGCCCGCGGCGGAGGACGCCGGGGACGAGCAGGAGCCGGACGTCCCGGAGGGCACCGTCCTCCCCTGGATCCTGTCCGCCAGGACCGAGCAGGCCCTGCGCGAGCAGGCCCGGCGGCTCCTGGACCACGTCACCGAACACCCCCACCTGCGGCCCGTGGACATCGGCCACGCCCTGGTGGCCACCCGCGCACGCTTCGGGCAGCGCGCGGTGGTCCTCGGCGGCGGGCGCGAGGAGCTGCTCTCCGGGCTGGGCGCGCTGAGCCGGCAGGAGACGTCGCGCACGGTGGTCACGGGAACCGCGCGCGAAGGCGCGACGGCGTTCCTGTTCACCGGCCAGGGTTCGCAGCGCGCGGGCATGGGCCGGCGCCTCCACGACACCCACCCGGTGTTCCGGGAGGCGTTCGACGAGGTCTGCGCCGTCCTGGACCGCCACCTCGACGCCGAACGGCCCGTCAAGGACGTCGTCTTCGACGACGACGCGACGCTGCTCAACCAGACCCGCTACACCCAGGCCGCCCTGTTCGCCCTGGAGACCGCGCTGTACCGCCTCGTGGCCTCCTTCGGCATCACCCCCGACTACCTCACCGGGCACTCCATCGGCGAGATCGCCGCCGCCCACGCGGCCGGGGTGTTCTCCCTGGAGGACGCCTGCCGCCTGGTCGCCGCCCGCGGCACCCTGATGCAGGCCCTGCCCGCCGACGGCGTCATGATCTCCCTGCGGGCCGCGGAGGAGGACGTCCGTCCGCTGCTCGAAGGGCTTGAGGAGCACGTCTCCGTCGCGGCGGTCAACGGGCCGTCGTCCCTGGTCATCTCCGGTGACGAGGAGGCCGCCTCGGACATCGCGGCCGTCCTCGCCGCGCACGGTGTCAAGACGCGGCGCCTGACCGTCTCGCACGCCTTCCACTCACCGCGCATGGACCCCATGCTGGAGGAGTTCGAGCGCGTCGCCGCCGAACTCACCTACCACGCCCCGGCGATCCCGGTCGTCTCCAACCTGACCGGCCGGATCGCCGAGGCCGACCACATCACCACCCCCGCCTACTGGGTCCAGCACGTCCGCGAGGCGGTCCGCTTCGCCGACGGCGTCGGCACCCTGCACGCCGAGGGGGTGCGCCACTACCTCGAACTCGGCCCCGACCCGGTCCTGTCCGGGCTCGTCAACGAGGCCACCGGCGGTGAGGCCACCGGCACCGCCGTCCTGCGCAACGGGCACCCCGAGCCCGTCACCCTCCTGGGGGCCCTGGCACACGTCCACGTCCACGGGGCGCCGGCCGACCTGACCGCGCACCTCGGTGCGCCGCGGACGCTGCCCGACCTGCCCACCTACGCCTTCCAGCGGGAGCGCCACTGGTTCACCGCCAGTACGACGGGCGACGTGTCGTCCGCGGGCCTCACCGCCACGGGCCACCCGCTGCTGACGACCGCGGCCGAACTGCCCGACCCGGGCGGGCTGCTCCTGACCGGCCGGGTGAACGCCTCCGCGCCCGCCTGGGCGGCGGACCACACCGTCTTCGGCACCCCGGTCATGCCGGGCGTGGCGTTCGTGGACATGCTGCTGCACGCGGCGTCCCTGGTGGGCTGCACCCGGGTCGAGGAACTCACCCACCAGGTGTTCCTGGCCCTTCCCGAGCGCGGTGCCCTGCAGTTGCGGGTCCTCGTCCGGCCGGCCGACGACGCGGGGCGGCGGACCTTCGCCGTCCACTCGCGGCCCGAGGACGCCCCGTGGGGCTCCGACTGGACCTGCCACGTCACCGGCACCCTGACCACCGCCCCCGCGGACACCGCCGCCGCGGCCGGGGACACCACCTGGCCGCCGGCCGGCGCCGAACTCCTCGACACCGACGGCTTCTACCGGCGGATCGCCGACGCCGGGCTCGGCTACGGCCCCGTCTTCCAGGGCATGAAGGCCGCCTGGCAGGACGGCGACACGCTGTACGCCGAGGTCGCCCTCCCCCAGGGCACCGGTCCCGACCGGTACGGCGTCCACCCCGGGCTGTTCGACGCCGCGCTGCACCCGTTCCTGCTGGCCGCGGCCGGCACCGGAGCCGACGCCGACGGCACGATCCACGTGCCCTTCGCGTGGAGCGGTGTGACCCTCCACGCGACCGGCGCGCACGCCCTGCGCGTCCGGATCACGCGGCCGGCGCCGGAGACGGTCTCGCTGCGGGTCACCGACCCCGCCGGCGCGCCGGTCCTGACCGCCGACTCGCTCGTCCTGCGGCCGGTGCGCCCCGAACAGCTCGACGCCGCCCGCTCCGGCCGCGACGGCGCGCTCCACGAGGTCGTGTGGCACCCGGTGCCCACACCTGCGGACGCCGCGCTCGCCGAGGGCTCGAAGTGGGCCCTCATGGGAGACACCGGTGACCGCCTGGTCGCCGCGGCGCTCGCGGCGCTCGGCCCCGAGGCACGGACGTACCCGGACGTGGCGGCCCTGCGCGCGGCGCTGCGGGCCGGTGCGGCCCGGCCGGAGACGGTCGTCGGCCGGGTCGGCGCCGAGCACGGCGCCGACCCGGCCCGGGCGGCGCACACCGCGACGCACCAGGCCCTGGAGCTGCTCCAGGAGACGCTGGCCCACGGGGCCGGCACCTCCCGGCTGGTGCTCCTCACCGAAGGCGCGATGTCCACCGAGGCGGACGCGGGGTACGGCGATCCCGACGCCGACCCGGCCGCCGCGGCGGTGTGGGGCCTGATCCGGTCGGCGCAGTCCGAGCACCCGGACCGGCTGGCCCTCGTCGACCTCGACGGCTCGCCGGTCTCCGCCGACGCCCTCGCGGCGGCCCTGGCCACCGCGGAACCGCAGCTCGCCGTACGCGAGGGCCGGCTGCTGGTCCCCCGGCTCGCTCCCGTGACCGCCGGTCCGGTGCCGGACGCGGCGTTCGACGCGGAGCGGACGGTGCTCGTCACCGGTGGCACCGGCGCTCTCGGCGCCCTCCTGGCGCGTCACCTGATCACCCGGCACGGGGTCCGCAGGCTGCTGCTGACCAGCCGCAGCGGTCCCGACGCGGCGGGCACCCTCGTCGAGGAACTGACCGCACTGGGCGCCGAGGTCACCGTCGCCGCCTGCGACACGGCCGACCGGGAGGCCCTGGCGGCCCTGCTCGCGGAGCTGCCGCGGGAGCACCCGCTCGGCGCCGTGGTGCACTGCGCGGGCGTCCTGGACGACGGGGTGGTCACGGAACTCGACCGGGACCGGCTGGACACGGTGCTGCGCCCGAAGGTGGACGGCGCCTGGAACCTCCACGAGCTGACCCGGGACATGGACCTGGACGCGTTCGTGCTGTTCTCGTCGGTGGTCGGTGTCCTCGGCTCCCCCGGCCAGGCCAACTACGCCGCGGCCAACGCCTTCCTCGACGCGCTCGCCCAGCGGCGCCGTGCCGCCGGACTGTCCGCCAGGTCCCTGGCCTGGGGCCTGTGGCAGACCGGCATGGCCGACACCCTCGACGCGCAGGACCTGGCCCGGATGAGCCGTGGGGGCCTGGCCCCCATGCCGGC
Organism: Streptomyces beigongshangae; assembly: GCF_019710745.1. Taxonomy (GTDB): domain Bacteria; phylum Actinomycetota; class Actinomycetes; order Streptomycetales; family Streptomycetaceae; genus Streptomyces; species Streptomyces beigongshangae. Next base: position 9,399 of record NZ_JAHKJW010000053.1, on the reverse strand, counting down.
CGCACGCGCGCTCACGCTCTTCGACGCGGCCCTCGGGACGGAGCGGGCGGCGCTCGTGCCGGCCGGGATCGATGTCGCGGGTGCCCGCGCCCAGCGGGCGTCGCTCCGGCTGTCGCCGCTGCTGGCGGACCTGATCCCCGCCCAGGCGCCGCACGCCGGGCAGGAGGGCGGCCCCGTCCGGGACGACTCCTCGCTGGGCCGGCAGCTCGCCGGTCTGCCCGAGGCCGGGCAGCGCGAGCTGCTGCTGGAGGTGCTCGGCAGGCACGCCGCCGTCGTCCTCGGCCACAGCTCCCCGCCGGTGATCGACCCCGAGCAGCCGTTCAAGGAACTCGGCTTCGACTCGCTGGCCGGCATGGAACTGCTCCTGGCGCTGGGCGAGACGCTGAGTCTGCACCTGCCGTCCACCATGCTGTTCGACTACCCCACGCCCGCCGCGCTGATCACGTACCTCCGGGACGAACTGGTCGACGACGAGGCGCTGCCCGCCGTCGCCCCCACGGCCGGATCCGTGGAGGCCGCCGAGACCGCGGAGGCCCCCGCAACCGCCGGGTCCGGGGACGGCGCTCCCGCCGACGACGACCCGATCGTCGTCGTGGGGATGGGCTGCCGCTTCCCCGGCGACGCCGGTTCGCCGGAGGAGCTGTGGCGGCTGGTCACCGAGGGGGTGGACGCCATCGGGGCGTTCCCCTCGAACCGCGGCTGGGACCTGGACGACATCTTCGACCCGGACCCCGAGGTGCGCGGGAAGACGTACGCCCGTGAAGGCGGCTTCCTGTACGACGCCGACCGCTTCGACGCCGAGTTCTTCGGCATCAGCCCCCGCGAGGCCCTGGCGCTCGACCCCCAGCAGCGGCTCCTGCTGGAGACCGCCTGGGAGGCGTTCGAGTACGCGGGCATCCGGCCCGACACCCTGCGCGGCAGCTCCATCGGCGTCTTCGCCGGTGTCGTCACGCAGGAGTACGCGTCGCTCACCTACCAGGACGACGAGCCCGTCGACGGCTACCTGCTGACGGGTACGACGGCGAGTGTGGCCTCCGGCCGCCTCTCCTACACCTTCGGCTTCGAGGGCCCGGCCGTCACCGTCGACACCGCCTGCTCCTCGTCGCTCGTGGCGCTCCACCTGGCCTGCCAGTCGCTGCGCAACGGCGAGTCCACCATGGCCCTCGCGGGCGGTGCGACCGTCATGGCCAACCCCGGCATGTTCATGGAGTTCAGCCGCCAGCGCGGGCTGGCCCCCGACGGCCGCTGCAAGTCCTTCGGGGCGGGCGCCGACGGCACGATCTGGGCCGAGGGCGCGGGCATGGTCGTCCTGGAGCGCCTCTCCGACGCACGGGCCAACGGACACACCGTCCTGGCCGTGATCCGGGGCTCCGCCGTCAACCAGGACGGCGCCTCCAACGGCCTCACCGCCCCCAACGGCCCCTCCCAGCAGCGGGTCATCAACGCCGCCCTCGCCGGAGCCGGGCTCACGCCCGACCAGGTCGACGCGGTCGAGGCCCACGGCACCGGCACCACCCTGGGCGACCCCATCGAGGCGCAGGCCCTGCTGGCCACGTACGGGCAGGACCGCGAGGAGCCCCTGTGGCTGGGCTCCTTCAAGTCCAACATCGGGCACGCGCAGGCGGCCGCCGGCATCGGCGGGGTCATCAAGATGATCCAGGCCCTGCGGCACGGCGTCCTGCCCAGAACCCTGCACGCCGACGAGCCCAGCCCGCACATCGACTGGAGCACCGGCAAGGTACGGCTGCTGACCGAGGCGCAGATGTGGCCGGAGACGGACCACCCCCGCCGCGCGGCCGTCTCCTCCTTCGGCATCAGCGGCACCAACGCCCACCTCATCCTGGAGGCCGCACCCGCGCCGCAGGGGGCGGAGGCCGAGCAGGAGCAGGAGCCGGACGTCCCGGAGGGCACCGTCCTCCCCTGGATCCTGTCCGCCAAGACCGAGCAGGCCCTGCGCGCCCAGGCGCAGCAGCTGCACGACCTTCTCACGCTCGACCCCGGCCTGCGTCCGGACCGGGTGGCCCACGCGCTCGTCACCACCCGCAGCCTCTTCTCGCACCGGGCCGTGGTCCTCGCGGACGGGCACGAGGCGTTCGCCCGGGCGCTGGACGCCCTCGTCCTCGACGTGCCGTCCCCCACCGTGGTCCGCGGTACGCCGCTGCCCGGCAAGACGGCGTTCCTGTTCACGGGTCAGGGCGCCCAGCGTGCGGGCATGGGACGGCACCTCCACGACAGGTACCCGGTGTTCCGGGACGCCTTCGACGAGGTCTGCGCCGTCCTGGACCGCCACCTCGACGCCGAACGGTCCGTCAAGGACGTCGTCTTCGACGACGACGCGACGCTGCTGAACCAGACCCGCTACACCCAGGCCGGCCTGTTCGCCCTGGAGACCGCGCTGTACCGCCTCGTGGCCTCCTTCGGCATCACGCCCGACTACCTGGCCGGGCACTCCATCGGCGAGATCGCCGCGGCGCACGCCGCCGGGGTGTTCTCCCTGGAGGACGCCTGCCGCCTGGTCGCCGCCCGCGGCACCCTGATGCAGGCCCTGCCGGGCGGTGGCGCGATGGTCGCCGTCGAGGCCACCGAGGAGGAGGTCGCCCCGCGCCTGACCGCGCGCACCGGCATCGCCGCCATCAACGGTCCCCGCGCGCTGGTCGTCTCCGGCGACGAGGCCGACGTCACGGCCGTCGCCGACCACTTCGCCGCGGAGGGACGGCGCACCCGGCGGCTCACCGTCTCGCACGCCTTCCACTCACCGCGCATGGATCCCATGCTGGAGGCGTTCGAGCGCGTCGCCTCGGCCCTGACCTACCACGCGCCCGCCCTTCCGCTCATCTCCAACCTCACCGGCCGGCCGGCCGAACCCGGCCACGTCACCACTCCCGCCTACTGGGTCCAGCACGTCCGCGAGGCGGTCCGCTTCGCCGACGGCATCAACACCCTGCACACCAACGGGGTGCGCCACTACCTCGAACTGGGTCCCGACGCCACCCTCAGCACCATGGCGCAGGACAACCTGCCCGAGGACACCGACACCACACTCACCCCGCTCCTGCACCGCGAGCGCGACGAGCAGCACACCCTGCTCGCCGCCGTGGCCACCCTCCACACCCGCACCACCGTGCCGGTCGACTGGGCCCCGCTCGTCACCGAGCAGACCACCCCGTACGCCCTGCCCACCTACCCCTTCCAGCGCCAGAGCTACTGGCTGGAGGCGGCCAGGCCCGCCCTGGGCGCCGACGGGCTGGGACTGACGGCGACCGGCCATCCGGTGCTGAGCACCCTGGCCGAGCTCCCCGACGGGGGCGGGCACCTCTTCACCGGCCGGATCAGCGGGACCGATCCCGCCTGGGTGGCCGAGCACATCATCTTCGGCGCGATGATCGTGCCCGGTGTGGCCTTCGTCGACCTGCTCCTGCACGCGGCGCGCCACGTCGGCTGCGAGCACATCGAAGAGCTCACCCACCACGTGTTCCTCTCCGTGCCGGAGAACAGCGCGCTCCAGCTGCGGGTCCTCGTCGAGCCGGCGGACGACCTCGGGCGGCGCTCCTTCACGGTCTACTCCCGGTCCGAGGACGCACCGTCCGAGGCCGACTGGACCCGCCACGCCACGGGAGCGCTCGCACCCGAGCGCAAGGAGGTCTCCGCCGCGATCGACGTGCTCGCGGACGAGGTCTGGCCCCCGGCCGGCACGGAGGCCGTGGACACGGAGGAGTTCTACCGCCGGGTCACCGGCGCGGGCTTCGGCTACGGACCGCTGTTCCGCAGCATGCGGGCGGCCTGGCGGGACGGCACCACGACGTACGCGGAGGTCTCCCTCCCCGAGGACGCCGACCCCGGTGCCTTCGGCATCCACCCCGGTCTGCTCGACTCGGCCCTCCAGCCGGCGGCGCTGATCCCCGGGGACGACGAGGCGGGCGACTCCATCAGGGTGCCGTTCTCGTGGGCCGGGGTGTCCCTGCACGCCACCGGCGCCAGGGCCCTGCGGATCCGCCTGCTGTGGCCCACCGACGACACCGTGTCCCTGGTCATCTCCGACCAGACGGGTGCGCCGGTGATGACGATCGACTCCCTGATCATGCGGACGGTCGGTCCCGACCAGCTCGCCGCCGCGCGGGCCGCCGACGCCGGAGAGCTGTACGAGGTCGACTGGCTCGCCGTCCCGGCGCCCGAGGGCGACGCCCTGGGCGCGGCCGGGACGACGTGGGCGGTCGTCGCCGACCCGCAGGAACGCCACCTGGCGGACTCCCTGTCCCGGCTCGGTGCCGCGGTCGACGTACGGCCGGACGCAGTGACGCTCCCGGCGGTGCGGGAGGACGGGACCACCGGGCCGGACGTGTTCGTCACCTGGTGCGTGTCCGAGCCCGGTGCCGACCCGGTGGAGGCCACCCGTTCCCTCACCCACCACGTGCTCGGTCTCGTCCAGGCGATGGTCGCCGACGAACGGGAGGACTCCCGTCTGGTGGTCCTCACCCGGGGCGCGATGTCCACCGGTACCGGTACCGGTGACGGACCGGCCGACCTGGCCGCGGCGGCGGTGTGGGGACTGATCCGCACCGCCCAGTCGGAACACCCCGACCGGTTCGTCCTGGTCGACCTCGACGGCTCGGACGCGTCCCTGCGGGCCCTCCCGGCGGCCCTGGCCGCCGCGGAGCCGCAGCTCGCCCTGCGCGACGGGCGGCTCCTCGCCCCCCGCATCGGCCGTGTGCGCAACGGCGCCCGCGCCGGGCAGGACACGCCGGCACCGTTCGACCCGCAGAAGACGGTGCTCATCACCGGTGGCACCGGCGCGCTGGGCACGCTCCTCGCCCGGCACCTGGTGGACACCTACGGCGCCAGGAGGCTGCTGCTCGTCAGCCGCAGCGGTGCGCGGGCGGGCAGCGACATCGTCGCGGAACTCGCCGAGTTGGGCACGGAGGTCACGATCGCGGCCTGCGACACGGCCGACCGGGAGGCCCTCGCGGCCCTGCTCGCGGAGCTGCCGCGGGAACACCCGCTCGGCGCCGTGGTGCACTGCGCGGGAACGCTCGACGACGGCATCGTCACGGCACTCACCCCCGAGCGGTTCGACGGGGTGCTGCGCCCGAAGGTGGACGCCGCCTGGAACCTCCACGAGCTGACCCGGGACCTGGACCTGGACGCGTTCGTGCTGTTCTCGTCGGTGGTCGGTGTCCTCGGCTCCCCCGGCCAGGCCAACTACGCCGCGGCCAACGCCTTCCTCGACGCGCTCGCCCGGCAGCGGCGGGCGGACGGGCTGCCCGCCAAGTCCCTCGCCTGGGGCCTGTGGCAGACCGGCATGGCCGACACGCTCGACGAGCAGGACCAGGCGCGGATGAACCGCAACGGTCTGCTGCCGATGCCAGCCGAGCAGGCGTTCGGACACTTCGACGCGGCGTTCGAGGCGGACGCGGCGGCGCTGGTACCCGCCAAGCTCGACCTCGCGGGTCTGCGTGCCCGCGCCGGGTCCGCCCCCGTGGCACCGATGTTCCGCGGACTGGTCCGCGCGCCCCTGCGCAGCGCGGCGCAGACCGCCGGAGCCGGCGGGGCGGCCGGCGGACTGCGGCAGTCGCTCGCGGGTCTCGCCGAGCCGGAGCAGCTCCAGGTCCTGCTGGACTTCCTGCGCACGCACGTGGCCGCCGTGCTCGGACACGGTTCGTCCGACGCGATCGAGCCCACGAGCTCCTTCAGGGAGCTGGGCTTCGACTCGCTCAGCTCGGTGGAACTGCGCAACACGCTCAACAAGGCGTCCGGGATGCGGCTGCCCTCCACCCTGCTGTTCGACTACCCCACCCCCGAGGTCCTGGCCGGCTACATGCGCACCGAACTGGTGGGCAGCGGGCAGTCCGAGGCCAGTGCCCAGGTGGCCCGGCGTGCCGCCCGTACCGTGTCCGCGAAGAACGGCGCACCCGAGCCGATCGCGATCGTGGGCATCGGCTGCCGCTTCCCCGGCGACGCCGACAGCCCGGAGAAGCTGTGGCAGCTGGTGGCGGAGGGCCGCGACGCGGTGGGCGGGTTCCCCGACAACCGCGGCTGGGACGTCGAGGACCTCTACGACCCGGACCCCGACGTGCGCGGGAAGACCTACGCCCGTGAAGGCGGCTTCCTGTACGACGCCGACCGCTTCGACGCCGAGTTCTTCGGCATCAGCCCCCGTGAGGCCCTGGCGCTCGACCCCCAGCAGCGGATGCTGCTGGAGACCGCCTGGGAGGCGTTCGAGTACGCGGGCATCCGGCCCGACACCCTGCGCGGCAGCTCCACCGGCGTCTTCGCCGGAGTCGCCTCAACGGAGTACGTCTCGCTCACGCACCACGGCGGCGAGCCCGTCGAGGGCTACCTGCTGACGGGTACGACGTCCAGTGTGGCCTCCGGCCGCATCGCCTACACGCTCGGCCTGGAGGGCCCCGCCCTGACGGTCGACACGGCCTGCTCGTCCTCGCTGGTCGCCATGCACCTGGCCTGCCAGTCGCTGCGCAACGGCGAGTCCACCCTGGCCCTCGCGGGCGGCGCCACGATCATGGCCAACGCGGGCATGTTCATGGAGTTCAGCCGCCAGCGCGGCCTGGCCCCCGACGGCCGCTGCAAGTCCTACGCGGCCGGTGCCGACGGCACCGCCTGGGCGGAGGGCGCGGGCATGCTCGTGCTGGAGCGCCTCTCCGACGCCGAGGCCAACGGACACCCGGTGCTGGCCGTCATCCGCGGCTCCGCCGTCAACCAGGACGGTGCCTCCAACGGCCTGACCGCCCCCAACGGGCCGGCCCAGCAGCGCGTCATCAGGGCCGCCCTGGCCTCGGCCGGGCTCTCCCCGGACCAGGTCGACGCGGTCGAGGGCCACGGCACGGGCACCTCGCTGGGTGACCCGATCGAGGCACAGGCCCTGCTGGCCACGTACGGGCAGGACCGTGACGAGCCGCTGTGGCTGGGCTCCTTCAAGTCCAACATCGGTCACGCACAGGCCGCCGCGGGTCTGGGCGGTGTCATCAAGATGATCCAGGCCATGCGCCACGGCACCCTGCCCAAGACGCTCCACGTCGACGAGCCCAGCCCGAACATCGACTGGGAGGCCGGCAACATCGAGCTCCTCACCGAGGCACGGCCCTGGCCCGAGACCGACCACCCGCGCCGCGCCGCCGTCTCCTCGTTCGGCATCAGCGGCACCAACGCCCACCTCATCCTGGAGGCCCCGCCCGCCCCGGCGGACGCGGAGGCCGAGCGGGAGCCGGACCTGCCCGAAGGGTCCGCCGTCCCGTGGATCCTGTCCGCCAAGTCCGAGCAGGCCCTGCGCGACCAGGCCCAGCGGCTCCTGGACCACGCCACCGAGCACCCGGAGCTGCACCCGGCCGACATCGCCTACTCGCTGGTCGCCAACCGCGCCACCTTCGAACACCAGGTGGCCGCCGTCGGCGCCTCGCGGGAGGACCTGCTCGCCCGTCTCGACGCCCTCGTCCAGGCGCCCTCCCCCGTCGCCCTGCCCACCAGGCCGCGGACCAAGAAGGTCGCCTTCCTCTTCACCGGCCAGGGCGCCCAGCGCGCGGGCATGGGACGGCGCCTCCACGAGACGTACCCGGTGTTCCGGGACGCCTTCGACGAGGTCTGCGCCACCCTGGACCGCCACCTCGACGCCGAACGGCCCGTCAAGGACGTCGTCTTCGACGACGACCCCGCCCTGCTCAACCAGACCCGCTACACCCAGCCCGGCCTGCTGGCCCTGCAGATCGCCCTCAGCCGGCTCCTCGCCGACGAGTTCGGCGTCCTGCCGAGCCACCTCGTGGGCCACTCCGTCGGCGAGATCGCCGCGGCGCACGTGGCGGGGATCCTGTCCCTGGACGACGCCTGCCGCCTGGTCGCCGCCCGCGGCACCCTGATGCAGGCCCTGCCCAGCGACGGCGCCATGATCGCCATCGAGGCCACCGAGGAGGAGGTCGCCCCGCACCTGACCGGGCGCACCGGCATCGCCGCCATCAACGGCCCCCGTTCGCTGGTCGTCTCCGGCGACGAGGCCGACGTCACCGCCATCGCCGGCCACTTCACCGGGGAAGGACGGCGCACCAGGCGGCTCACCGTCTCGCACGCCTTCCACTCACCGCTGATGAACCCCATGCTCGACGACTTCCGCGCCGTCGCGGAGTCCCTCACCTACCGGACGCCCGGGACCACCCTGGTGTCCACGGTCACCGGCCGGCCCGCCGGCGCCGAGATCACCGGCGCCGACTACTGGACCGACCACGTCCGCAACACCACCCGTTTCCACGACGCCCTGACCGCGGTGCACGACGACGGGGTCACCGTGTACGTGGAGATCGGCCCGGACGCTGTCCTGACCGCGCTCGCCCGTGAGGCGCTGCCCGAGGCCACCGCCGTACCGGTGCTGCGGTCCGACATCAGTGCCGAGCCGGTCGCCCTGCTCAACGGTCTCGTCCAGGCCCGTGCGGGTGGCGCGGCCGTCGACTGGGAAGGGTTCCTGGGCAGGCACGGGGCCCGTGGCGTCACGCTTCCCACGTACGCCCTCCAGCGGCGCCGCTACTGGCTGGAGGCGGTCGACTCCATCGGCTCGCCCGCCGGCCTGGGGCTGGAGTCCGCCACCCACCCGCTGCTGGCCACGGCCACCGAACTCCCGGACGGCAGCCACCTGTTCACCGGGCGGGTGACGCTGGGCACGCACGCGTGGCTGGCCGACCACATCGTCATGGGGACCGTGATCCTGCCGGGCACCGCCTTCGTGGAACTGGCGCTGCACGCGGCCCTCACGGTCGGCCTGGACGAGGTGGCGGAACTGGTGCTGAACGCCCCGGTCACCTTCGGTACGCACGACGCCGCGCTCCTCCAGGTGGTCGTCGGTCCCGAGGACCCGTCCGGGGCCCGTGCCCTCACCATCAGGTCCCGCTCGGAGGAGGACCACTCCTGGACCGAGAACGCCACCGGCACGCTGAGCGACCCCGTGGCGGTCCCGTCCTGACCCGGCCCGCTCCATGACCGCCCCGTGCGGACCCCGTCTCCGGGGTCCGCACGGGGCGGTTCCGTTGTCGGGGCCCGGGCAGGGCGGTCCGGTGCACGCGGCCCGCGCAGGAGGTCCCGGGGGTGCCGCCGGCCGGGGCGGGCGCGGGGCGGTCCCGCCGGACGCGGCCGACACGGGAAGGCCCCGCAGGACGGAGCGGACGCACGACGGTCCCCCTGGCAGGGCCTGCCAGGGGGACGGCTCCGCCGGCCGGGGCGGGCGCAAGGGGCCCGCCGGGCGCGGTCGGCGCGGAACGGTCCCCCAGCGTTCGAACCCGGCACAGGACGGTCTCGCTGTCCGGGGCGGACGCAGGACGGTCCCGCCGCACCCGGCCGGCGCAGGATGATCCCGCCGGTCGGCCGGGCGGGCGCGGGGCGGTCCCGCCGGATGCGGCCCGCCCAGGGCGG
>NZ_JAHKJW010000052.1 GCF_019710745.1 Streptomyces beigongshangae | reverse complement strand
CCGGCGGCGAACGCGCCCGGCCACGTCCTGCTGAGCGCGGCCGGGCGGCGGACCGAGCGCGCCCGTGCCCTGGCGGCCGCGCAGGTGGCCGCCGGCGAGGCGGTCCCCGAGGTGCACGGCACCTCGCGGCGCGTCGAGTACCGGCGGGGCGCGTACGCGGAGACGGCCCGCACCACGGACCGGATCTTCGTGCTGCCGGTGGAGTTCGCCGACCACACGCACAACCGCATCCCCGAACCCGACCGCGCCACCGACAACTCCACCGTCTGGACCGCCGACCACAGCCGGGCCCACTACCAGCGGCAGATCTTCGGCACGGCCGGTGACGGAGGAGAGCCGGGGGACACCCTCAAGTCGTACCTCCTGCGCCAGTCCGACGGCTCCTACACGATCACCGGCACCGTCCACGACTGGACGCGGGTGGACCGCCCCCTCGCGCACTACGGCACCGACGCCTGCGAGAAGGAGGGCGCGCCGGTCCCGACGTACCACTGCAACCAGCAGCTCGTCACCGACGGCCTCACCCGGTGGTACGAGGACCAGCGGGCCGCCGGCCGGAGCGCCGGCTCGCTGGCCGCCTACCTGTCCCGGTACGACACCTGGGACCGCAACGACCACGACCGCGACGGGACCTTCGACGAACCCGACGGCTACCTCGACCGCGTGATGCTGATCTTCGCGGGGGAGTCGCAGGTCAACGGCGGCGGTGCGCACGGCTCCGACGCCATCGGCTCGCACCGCGGCACCGTCGGCCACCGGCGGACCGGCGCGGACCGGACGGGCCCGGCCGGCGGGGGCCGGGACGGCGGCAGCGAGGTCGGCGACTCGGGGATCTGGGTCAACGACTACACGATGACCAACGAGAACCGGGGCCTGGGCACCCTGGCCCACGAGTACGGCCACGACCTGGGCCTGCCCGACCTGTACGACACCTCCGGCGCCGAGAACTCCACCGGCTTCTGGTCCCTCATGGCCCAGGGGTCGCTCCTCGCCTCGGAGGACGAACTGGCCGCCCACCCCGCGGACCTGGGCGCCTGGGCCAGACTCCAGCTCGGCTGGCTCGACCACGTGAGCGTCGGGGCCGGGGCCGCCGCCACGGTCACGCTCAACCCGCTGTCCGTGCCCTCCTCGACCGAAGGCCCGGAAGCACTCCTGGTGGAGCTCCCGGCCGACGAGGACGGCAACGCACGCCACTACGTCGTCGAGAACCGGCGGTACGTCGGGGAGGACGCGTTCCTGGCGACGGGCCCGTTCCACCTGGGCCGGCCCGACCGGCCCAGGCTCAAGGAACGGCTGCACTACGAGAGCGGTGTCCTGATCTGGTACTGGGACACCAGGTACCGCGACAACAGGACCAGGGCGCACGCGGGGCACGGGCGGATCCTGCCGGTCGACGCCCACGCCGAACCCGCGCGGACCGCCTCGGGGGAGGTGCTCCGCAACCGCCTCCAGTCCTACGACGCCCCCTTCGGCCTGCGGCCCACGGCTCCACTCCACGTCCATGTCGACGGCGTGCGGACGACGGTCCCGTCCCGACCCGCGGTCCCGGTCTTCGACGACCTCCGAGGGGTCCACCACTACGCCGCCGCACCGCACGGATCCAGCCACGACGCCGACTCCGGCACCACCGTCACCGTGGACGAGGAGTACCCCGACGGCCGGGTGAGGGTTTCGGTCGCCCCGGCCGGCTGACCTCCCGGCCCTGTGGGACGCCCCGTGACTGCGATACAACTGGAACATGGTAAAGATCCTCATCAGCGCCGACATGGAGGGCGCCACCGGGGTGACCTGGCCGGCCGACGTGCTGCCGGGCACACCCCAGTGGGAGCGGTGCCGGTCGATGTTCACCTCGGACGTGAACGCCGCGGCGCTCGGCTTCCTCGACGGCGGCGCCGACGAGGTCCTCGTCAACGAGGCCCACTGGACCATGCGCAACCTGCTCCTGGAGCACCTGGACGAACGGGTCGAGATGCTCACCGGGCGGCACAAGGCGCTCTCCATGGTGGAGGGCGTGCAGCACGGCGACGTCGACGGCATCGCCTTCGTCGGCTACCACGCGGGAGCCGGCATGGAGGGCGTCCTCGCCCACACCTACCTCGCCAACTCGATCACCGGCGTGTGGGTCGACGGCGAGCGCGCCAGTGAGGGCCTGCTCAACGCGCGCGTCGTCGCCGAGTACGGGGTCCCCGTCGTCCTGGTCACCGGGGACGACGTGGCCTGCGAGGACGCGCTCGGCTACGCGCCCGGGGCGCTGAAGGTCGCCGTCAAGGACCACGTCTCGCGATACGCGGCGGTGTGCCGCACCCCGGCCCGCACCGCGGCGGACATCCGCTCGGCGGCCACGGAGGCGGCGCGGCTCGCGGTGCGGTACGAACCCGTGCGGGCGGGCCCCTGCACCGTGGCGCTTGAGTTCGACGCCGAGCACCTCGCGATGGCCGCCACCGTCGTCCCGGGTGTCGAACGGACCGGGGAGCGGAAGGTGGCGTACACGAGCGGCACCATGTACGAGGGCATCCGGACCTTCAAGGCGGTCACCACGATCGTCTCGGCTGCCGTGGAGGAGACCTATGGATGACAGCGGCGTGAACGACGGGAGCCCGGTCGGCGCACCGGCCGTCGACGGGCGGACCGTCGACGGGCGGGCGCTGGACGAGGTCGTCCGGTTCACCTCCGACCTGATCCGGATCGACACGACCAACCGCGGCGGTGGCGACTGCCGGGAGCGGCCCGCCGCCGAGTACGCCGCCGCGCTGCTCGCCGGGGCCGGCCTGGAACCGGCCCTCCTGGAGCGCACGAAGGGGCGTACGAACGTCGTCGCGCGCCTGGAGGGCACCGACCCGTCGGCGGACGCGCTGCTCGTCCACGGCCACCTGGACGTCGTACCCGCGCAGGCCGAGGACTGGAGCGTCCACCCGTTCTCCGGCGAGATCCGCGACGGGGTCGTCTGGGGACGGGGCGCCGTCGACATGAAGAACATGGACGCGATGGTCCTCGCGGTCGTCCGGCAGTGGGCGCGCACCGGTGTACGTCCCCGCCGCGACCTCGTCATCGCGTTCACCGCGGACGAGGAGGCGAGCGCGGAGGACGGCGCGGGCTTCCTCGCGGACGAGCACGCGGACCTCTTCGAGGGCTGCACCGAGGGCGTCAGCGAGTCCGGTGCGTTCACCTTCCACGACGGCGCGGGCCGCGAGCTGTACCCCGTCGCGGCCGGCGAGCGCGGCACGGGCTGGCTGAAGCTCACCGCCCGCGGCCGGGCGGGCCACGGCTCCAAGGTGAACGGGTCCAACGCGGTGACCCGCCTCGCCGCGGCCGTCGCGCGGATCGGCGCCCACCGGTGGCCCGTACGGCTCACCCCGACGGTCCGCGCGGCGCTCACCGAACTCGCCGCCCTGTACGGGATCGAGCACGCCCTCGGCGGCCTCGACGACCCCGACGGCGTCGACGTGCTCCTGGAGAAGCTCGGCCCCGCCGCCTCCCTCGTCGAGTCCACGGTGCGCAACAGCGCCAACCCGACCATGCTGGACGCCGGTTACAAGGTCAACGTGATCCCCGGGGAGGCCGTCGCGCACATCGACGGACGCTTCCTGGCCGGCACCGAGGACGAGTTCCGGGCCACCCTCGACGAACTCACCGGACCGGACGTCGACTGGGAGTTCGCGCACCGCGAGACCGCCCTCCAGGCGCCGCTGGACACCACGACGTACGCCCGGATGCGGGCCGCCGTCGAGGAGTTCGCGCCCGGGGGGAAGGTCGTGCCGTACTGCATGTCGGGCGGCACGGACGCCAAGCAGTTCTCCCGCCTCGGCATCACCGGCTACGGTTTCACGCCGCTGAAGCTGCCGCCGGGCTTCGACTACCAGGCCCTCTTCCACGGGGTCGACGAACGGGTGCCCGTGGAGGCGCTGCACTTCGGCGTCCGGGTACTCGACCGCTTCCTGCGCACGGCCTGAAGGACCCAAGGGACAAGAAATGGGGGACACAGTGCAGACGCTGGCCTACGGTTCCTGGCCCTCGCCCATCGACGCGGCGCTCGTCGCCGCGCACGGCGGGGACCCCGACCACGTCGGATTCGTCGGCGACGAGGCATGGTGGACCGAGTCCCGGCCCACCGAGGGCGGCCGCCGCACCCTGGTGCGCCGGCGCCCCGACGGCACCGAGGAGCCGGTGCTGCCCGCCCCGTGGAACGTCCGCAGCCGCGTCATCGAGTACGGCGGACAGCCCTGGGCCGGCGCGGTCCGCGAGGAGGGCCCGCTGGTGGTGTTCGCCCACTTCGCCGACCAGCGGCTGTACGCGTACGAGCCCGCAGCCCACGGAGGACAAGGGGGGAGCGGGCCCCGCCCCCTCACCCCCGTGTCCTCCGTGGGCGGCGGACTGCGCTGGGTGGACCCGCAGGTCCGGCTGGACCGCGGCGAGGTCTGGGGCGTGCTGGAGGAGTTCACCGGCGACGGACCCGGCGACGTACGGCGGGTCCTCGCCGCGGTGCCGCTGGACGGCTCGGCCGCCGGGGACCGGACCGCGGTGCGCGAACTCACCCCCGTCCGGCACCGGTTCGTCACCGGGCCGCGGATCTCGCCCGACGGGCTGCGCGCGGCCTGGCTCGCCTGGGACCACCCGCGGATGCCGTGGGACGGCACCGAGCTGATGGTCGCCGACGTGCGCCCCGACGGGACGCTGGGGGAGCCCCGGACGGCCGCGGGCGGACCGGACGAATCGATCGCCCAGGCGGACTGGGGCCGGGACGGGTCCCTCCTGTACTCCAGCGACCGCACCGGCTGGTGGAACCTCTACCGCGACGGCGAGCCGCTGTGCCCCCGCGAGGAGGAGTTCGGCGGGCCGCTGTGGACGATCGGCCGGCGCTGGTTCGCACCGCTGGACAACGGGCTGATCGCCGTCGTGCACGGCCGCGGCGCCACCGCGCTGGGCATCCTCGACCCGGAGACCGGTGAGGTCGTCGACGCGGCCGGGCCCTGGACCGAGTACGGGGTCACCCTCGCCGTCGACGGCAGCCGCGTCGTCACCGTCGCCGCCAGCCCGCGCAGCGGGTACGAGGTCGTGGAACTGGACGCCCGCACCGGGCGGACCCGGGTCGTGGGGGCCGCGCACGACGACCCGGTGGACCCCGCGTACTACCCGGAACCGCAGATCCGCACGTTCGCCGGACCCGCCGGGCGGGAGATCCACGCGCACATCTACCCGCCCCACCACCCCGGCCACGTGGCCCCCGGCGACGCGCTGCCGCCCTACGTCGTCCGGGCGCACGGCGGCCCCACCAGCCGCACCCCGCTCGTCCTCGACCTGGAGATCGCGTACTTCACCTCGCGCGGCATCGGGGTCGCCGAGGTCGACTACGGCGGTTCCACCGGGTACGGCCGCGAGTACCGCAACCGGCTGCGCGAGCAGTGGGGTGTCGTGGACGTCGAGGACTGCGCGGCCGTCGCGCTCGCCCTCGCCGAGGAGGGCACCGCGGACCGCGACCGGCTGGCCGTCCGGGGCGGCAGCGCGGGCGGCTGGACCTCGGCCGCCTCCCTGGTGAACACCGACGTGTACGCGTGCGGGACGATCCTCTACCCCGTCCTCGACCTGGTGGGCTGGAGCGAGGGCGAGACCCACGACTTCGAGTCCCGGTACCTGGAGAGCCTGGTCGGGCCGTTCGCCGAGGTGCCCGCCCGGTACACCGAGCGGTCGCCCACCGCGCACGCCGACCGGATCACCGCGCCCTTCCTGCTCCTCCAGGGCCTCGACGACGTCATCTGCCCGCCGGCCCAGTGCGAGCGCTTCCTGGCCGGGCTCCAGGAGCGGGCGCGGCCCGTGCCGCACGCCTACATCGCCTTCGAGGGCGAGGGCCACGGCTTCCGCCGCGCCGACACGACGGTGCGGGTCCTGGAGGCCGAACTCGCCCTGTACGCCCAGGTGTTCGGCCTGAACCCGCCGGGTGTCACCGCGCTGGAGCTCGTCAAGTGAACCCCACGTGAAGGATCTCGGCCGGCCCCGGCGCCTGGTCGCCGGGTCGCGGGTCGCCGTCGTCGCCCCCAGCGGACCGGTGCCCGAGGAACGGCTCCAGGCGGGCCTGGACATCCTGCGCGGCTGGGACCTGGACCCCGTCGTCGCGCCCCACGTCCTGGACCGGCACGGGCGCTTCGGCTACCTGGCCGGGACGGACGCGGACCGGGCGGCGGACTTCCGGTCCGCCTGGTGCGACCCGTCCGTGGACGCGGTGTTCTGCGCCCGCGGCGGCTACGGCGCGCAGCGCATGGCCGACCTGCTCGACTGGGAGGCCCTGCGGGCCGCGGGACCGAAGGTGTTCCTCGGCTTCAGCGACATCACGGCCCTGCACGAGGCGTTCGCGACCCGGCTGGGCCTCGTGACGCTGCACGGGCCGATGACCGCGGGCGTCGACTTCGTCAAGAACGCCCGCGCCCAGGAACACCTGAGGGCCACGCTCTTCGCACCGGAGTCCGTGCGGACCGTCACCCCGGCCGGCGGGCGGGCCCTGGTGCCGGGGCGGGCCGCGGGCGTCCTGCTCGGCGGCTGTCTGAGCCTGCTCGCCGCGGAGCTCGGCACACCGCACGCCCGGCCCGGCGCGGCCGGCGGCCTGCTCTGCCTGGAGGACGTGGGGGAGGAGCCGTACCGCCTGGACCGCCATCTGACCCAGCTCCTGCGCGCGGGCTGGTTCGACGGCGTCGCCGGGATCCTGCTCGGCTCCTGGGAGCGGTGCGGCCCGTACGAGCGGGTGCGGGACCTCGTCCTCGACCGGCTCGGCGGACTCGGGGTGCCGATCGCCGAGGAGTTCGGCTTCGGGCACGGTGAGGGCGCGCTGACGATCCCGTTCGGGGTACGGGCGGAACTGGACGCGGCAGCGGGAACCCTGACACTGGACGAACCCGCCCTGAGGTGACCTTCGGGAGGATTCCCGCGTGCCCCGAACGGGGCGCCCACGTACCGTTGGGGGATGTCCGGCACCAGCCTGTACCTCGCCGAAGGCCCCCGCGTGGGCGTACGCCCCTTCACCCGCGGGGACGGGCCCGAGTTCACCGCCCGGGCGCGGGAGAGCAAGGCCCTGCACCAGCCGTGGCTCTTCCCGCCCCGCACCCCCACCGCCTACGCCTCGTACGCCGGACGGCTGATCGACGACCCGACGAAGGCCGGCTTCCTCGTGTGCGAGAAGGACGGCGGGGCGGACGCAGAGGTGAGCGGCGAGAAGGCCGGGGAGGTGAGCGGCGGGAAGGCCGGGGAGAGGGACGGGGAGAAGAGCGACGGCGGGCGGATCGCCGGGTTCATCAACATCAACAACATCGTCGGCGGCGCCTTCCTGTGCGGGGCGCTCGGCTACGGCGCCTTCGCGCACGCCGCCGGGCGCGGGCTCCTGCGGGAGGGCCTCGACCTGGTCGTGCGGTACGCGTTCGGCCCGCTCGGGCTGCACCGGCTGGAGATCAACGTCCAGCCGGGCAACGCCGCCTCGATCGCGCTGGCCCGCCGCTGCGGCTTCCGGCTGGAGGGCTTCTCACCCGCCTTCCTCTTCATCGACGGAGCCTGGCGGGACCACGAACGCTGGGCCGTCACCGCCGATATGATCCGGACATGAGCGCCGTGCGGAACCTCGTCGTCCTGGACGCACCCTCCAACCTCGGGCTCCGCCCGCCCGCCCCCGGCACGGTGCCCGGCTGCCACAAGCTCGCCGGCGCCCTGCGCGAGCAGCGGATCGTGCAGCGACTGGGTGCCCTGGAGGGCGGCGTGGTGGTCCCGCCGCGCTACGACCTGGGCGGCTGGCAGGAGGGCGACGGCGTCTTCAACGCCGCCGCACTCGCCGGCTACACCCGCACCCTCGCCGACCGCGTCGAGCGGCACGTCCGGGCCGGGGAACTGCCCGTCGTGCTCGGCGGCGACTGCTCCATCCAGCTCGGCGCCTCCCTCGCCCTGCGCCGCGTCGGCCGCTACGGGCTCGCGGCCGTGGACGCCTCGCACGACTTCCGCCACCCGGGCAACTCCGACCGGATCGGCGCGGCGGGCGGCGAGGAGGTGGCCCTGGCGACCGGGCGCGGCCAGGACGACCTCACCGACCTGGAGGGGCTCAAGCCCTACCTGCGGGACGAGGACGTACGGTTCTTCGGGATCCGCGACGCCTTCGAGGACGACCGGGCCGAGCTGGCCGCACTGAAGATCCCCACGGTGACCGTGGCGGACATCCGGGAGTGGGGCGCCGACGCCCTGGCCCGGGCCACCGCCGAGGCGTTCGACGTGCCGGACCTGGACGGCTTCTGGGTGCACCTGGACGCCGACGTGCTCGACCCGTCCGTGATGCCCGCCGTCGACAGCCCCGACCCCGACGGACTGCTGCCCGACGAACTGACCGCGCTGCTGCGGCCGCTGGTGCGCTCCCCGCACTGCGCCGGCTTCAACGTCACCATCTACGACCCCGACCTGGACCCCGACGGGACCGCCGGCGCCCTCCTCGCCGACATCGTCGTCGCCGCCTTCGCCTGAGCCCGCCGGTCCCGGCTTGTCCCGAGCGGTCCTGGCCGGTCCCGAGCGGTCCTGGCCGGTCCTGGCCGGTCCTGGCCCGTCCTGTCCGGGAGGAGCCCTGGCCGGTCCGCCGCCCACCCTGTTCCATGGTCGGGTGACGACCATCCGACGTGACGTCCTGACGCTCCCGGTCGCGGAGCCCGGCCCCGCCAACCCCCTGCCCCCGCTGCGGCCGCCCGACGGGACGCACCGCCTGGACGAGCGGGACCGCGCGGGCCTGCCCCGCGACATGGCCCGCCAGATCGGGTACGAGCCGCTGCGCAGCCTCCTGCCCGAGCGCGTCCGGGACGGATACGGCAGGGACCGCACGCCCCGCGGGATCGGGACGATCGTCCTGGAGAACGACCGGCTGCGCGCGACCGTGCTGCCGGGCTTCGGCGGCCGGGTCGTCTCCCTCTTCCACAAGCCGTCCGGCCGTGAACTCCTCTACCGCAACCCGGTGCTCCAGCCCGCCGACTTCGCGCTCAACGGCGCCTGGTTCTCCGGCGGCATCGAGTGGAACATCGGCGCCACCGGCCACTCGGCCCTCGCCTGCGCACCCCTGCACGCCGCCCGGGTCACCGCGCCCGACGGCACGCGGATGCTGCGCCTGTGGGAGTGGGAACGGCTGCGCGACCTGCCCTTCCAGGTCGACCTGTGGCTGCCGGAGGGCTCCGACTTCCTGTACGCCGGCGTACGCGTCCGCAATCCGCACGAACGGGCCGCGCCGCTGTACTGGTGGTCCAACACCGCCGTCCCGGAGGAACGCCGGGTGCTGGCGCCCGCCGAGGATGCCTGGCACTTCGACCATGCGCGCCGTCTGCGCCTGGTGCCCGTCCCCGTGCACGGAGGCGCCGACCGTACGTACCCGCTGCGCAGCACGTACCCGGCCGACCACTTCTACGAGGTGCCCGACGGGCAGCGGCGCTGGATCGCCGCCCTGGACGGCGACGGGCACGGGCTGGTGCAGACGTCCACCGACGTGCTGCGCGGACGCAAACTCTTCGTATGGGGCTCCGGCTCCGGCGGACGCCGCTGGCAGGAATGGCTCACCGAGCCCGGCACCGGCGGCTACTGCGAGATCCAGGCGGGGCTCGCCCGCACCCAGCTGGAGCACGTGCGCCTGGAGGCGGGGAGCGAGACGGCGTGGCTGGAGGCGTACGGGCCGCTGAGCGGCGACGCCCGGCGGGTGAACGGCGACGACTGGACCGACGCCCGTGCGGCCGTCGGGGAACGGCTGGAACAGGCCCTGCCGCGGCGGCAACTGAGTTCTGCGTACGAGCACTGGCGGGCCGCCGCCGCCGACACCGAGCCCGGCGAGGTGCTGGCCGCCGGCTCCGGCTGGGGCGCGCTCGAAGTGCTGCGCGGCGGGTACGCGCTGCCCGGCACGCCCTTCGGCGAGTCCACCCTCCAGGACGCCCAGCGGCCGTGGGTGGAGCTCCTCGGCACCGGTCGCTTCCCCGAACCCCGCCGGGCGGGGCCGCCCGGGGAGACGCTCGTCGCCCCGCACTGGCGGGACATGCTGGAGACGGCGCCCGCGGAGCCGCTCACCGAGTACCACCTCGGCGTCGCCCAGTGGCACGCGGGCGACCGGGCCCAGGCCGTGCGCAGCTGGGAACGCGGCCTCCGGCTGGCCCCGTCGCGCTGGCCCCTGCTGCGCTGCCTCGCCGTGGCCGACCAGGAGGCGGGCAACCGGGAGCGGGCCGCCGACCGGTACGCGGACGCCTTCGACGACCTGTGCCAGGAGCGGCGCGACGACGGCGCGACCTGGACCGCGGCCACCGCCGCGCTGGGCCGCGAGGCGATCGGCGCCCTGCTCGCGGCAGGGCGCCCGGCGGACGCGCGTGCCGTGTGGGAACGGCTGCGTCCGGCCGTCCGCGAACGCGGCCGGTTCCGGCTGATCGAGGCGGGGCTGCTGCTCGCCGAGGGCGACCGGGACGCGGCGCGTGCCGTCTTCGACGCCGGCTTCGAAGTGGCCGACCTGCGCGAGGGCGCCGAGGCGATCGGGGAGCTGTGGTCCCGGATCTGCGACGAACCCCTGCCGGAGCACTACGACTTCAGGATGCGGCCGCCCGCCGACGGCGCCGGCTGAACCTGCCGCGCCTACAGCGCCTGCCGCGCCACGCGGCAGCGCCTACTGCGCCACGCGGCGGTCCACGTACTCGTACACGTAGCCGTCCGGGTGCATCGCGATCAGGTTGCGCCCGGCGGGGGTCGCCACCGGGCCCGCGAGGACGTGGGCGCCCGAGTCGGTGAGCACCCGGTTGGCCTCGTCGACGTCCTGCACGGCGATGGTCGCCGAAACCTTGCGCAGCACCTCCAGTTCGCTCTCCGGGCCGCTCATCAACAGGAAGCAGCCGACGGCGGCGACGGAGACGCCGCCGCGCTCGAAGCGCTGCGCCGGCCCGCCGGCGAGTCTCTCGTAGAAGGGGACCGCAGTCTCCAGGTCGTCGACGCAGATGCGCAGCGTGGCTCCCAGAATGTCCATGGGGACGAGCGTAGTTGGGGCGGGCCGGGAAGGAGATCGTTTCGCGCGGATCCCGTGCCGGGGGCGCCCCGCCGGGTCCGGCGGGCGTTACGCGCCGGGGGCGGCGGGTACCCGGAGGCCATGGACCGTATCGACCCCACGGAACAGCTGGAAGGGCGCCTGGCCGACGAGTTGGCGCGGGCGGCCCGTGACGCCGTGCGCGAGGAACTGCGGGAGCAGACCCGCAAGCAGCGCCGTACGGCGGCCCTGTACGCCGCGTCCGGTGCCGTCGCCCTGTACGCGGGCGCGGCGCTCGCGCTCGCGGTCGGTCTCGCGCTCGCGCTCGGTCTGCCCGGCTGGGCGGCCGCGCTGATCACCGCCGTCCTGCTCGGCGGACTGGCGTACGCGCTGCGCAACGCGGCGCGGCCGTCGGCGTCCCGGCCGGCACCCGGCGGGGCCGCCCGGACGCCCGCCGGGGACGTCGTCGGCGGTGCGGCCGCGGGCATGCCCGCCGTCCCGCCGAAGCCGCCGGTCGCGCCCTCCGTGCCGGGCCCGGACGCCCCGGCCGGTTCCGCGGCACCGCACCAGCAGGAGCGGTAGGCCGCGCCCCCTGCCGACCGGGGCCACGACGAGGTGGCCCCGGTCTCCGCGTGACCGCCCCCGGGGCGGGACACCGCCGTCCGGGTGACCCGACGTTTGGGTTCCCCGGATGGGGGGACGCGGAAGGACCCTCGCGGGCGGCGAGACGCGCACAGGCCGGAGCGCGTGCACCCGAGTTCGCCGGAGGCGCCCCCGGACCCGACGCTCCGTGGAAGGAACACCATGAACTCCCTCCAGCTGTCCGAACTGGGGCAGCAACTGCGTGTCGACAGCGTGCGCGCGGCCGCCGCCGCGGGCTCCGGGCACCCCACCTCCTCGATGTCCGCCGCCGACCTCGTGGCGGTCCTGTTCGCCCGGCGGTTCCGCTACGACTTCGAGCGGCCCGCCCATCCCGGCAACGACCGCCTCGTCCTCTCCAAGGGACACGCCTCGCCGCTGCTGTACGCCGCGTACAAGGCCGCCGGGGTCATCGACGACGCCGAGCTGCTGACCTTCCGCACGCTGGGCAGCCGGCTCGAAGGGCACCCGACACCGCGCCGGCTGCCGTGGGTGGAGACCGCCACCGGCTCGCTGGGCCAGGGACTGCCCGTCGGCGTGGGCATCGCCCTTTCGGGCAAGCGGCTCGACCGGACCGGCTACCGGGTGTGGGTGCTGTGCGGCGACAGCGAGCTGGCCGAGGGCTCCGTCTGGGAGGCCGCCGAGCACGCCGGGTACGAGCGGCTCGACAACCTGACCGTGATCGTGGACGTCAACCGGCTCGGCCAGCGCGGACCGACCCGGCACGGCCACGACCTCGACGCGTACGCCCGCCGCTTCCAGGCATTCGGCTGGCACACCGTCCAGGCCGACGGCCACGACGTCGAGGACATCGAGCGGGCGTACGGAGAGGCCGTGTCCACGGCCGGGCAGCCGACCGCGGTCCTGGCCCGCACCCTCAAGGGCAAGGGCGTCGCGGCCGTGCAGGACCGCGAGGGCCTGCACGGCAAGCCGCTGCCCGACGCCGACGAGGCCGTCGCGGAACTCGGCGGGGTGCGCGACCTGCGCGTCGAGGTCCGGCAGCCGCCCGCCGCGCGGATGCTGCACGCCGTGCCCGCCGGGCAGCCGCGGCTGCCGCGCTGGGAGACCGGCGAGGAGGTCGCCGTCCGCGACGCCTACGGCAGGGCGCTGGCCGCGCTCGGCACCGCACGCGCGGACGTCGTCGCCCTCGACGCCGAGGTGGGCGACTCGACCCGCGCCGAGTTCTTCGCGAAGGAGCACCCCGACCGGTTCTTCGAGTGCTACATCGCCGAGCAGCAGCTCGTCGCGGCCGCCGTGGGGCTCGCCACCCGCGGCCGGGTGCCGTTCGCCTCCAGTTTCGCCGCGTTCCTCACCCGCGCCCACGACGTCGTCCGGATGGCGGCGGTCGGCGGCACGGGCATCAACCTCGTCGGCTCGCACGCGGGAGTCGCGATCGGCGAGGACGGGCCCTCGCAGATGGGTGTCGAGGACCTCGCCATGTTCCGCGCGGTCCTCGGCTCGACCGTGCTCTACCCCTGCGACGCCAACCAGACGGCGAAGCTGGTCGCGTCGATGGCGGACCTGGCGGGCGTCCGCTACCTGCGCACCTCGCGCGGCGCCCGGCCCGTCCTGTACGGGCCGGACGAGGAGTTCCCCGTCGGCGGCAGCAAGGTGCTGCGCGCCTCCCCGGACGACCGGCTGACCGTGGTCGCCGCCGGGGTGACCGTGCACGAGGCCCTGAAGGCCGCGGACGCGCTCGCCGCCGACGGCCTCCCCGTGCGGGTGATCGACCTCTACTCCGTCAAGCCCGTCGACCGGGAGACCCTGCGCACGGCCGCCGGGCAGACCGGCTGCCTGCTCACCGTCGAGGACCACCACGAGGAGGGCGGCCTGGGCGACGCGGTCCTCGACGCCTTCACCGACGGGCGTCCCACCCCGCGCCTGGTCCGCCTCGCCGTACGCGACATGCCCGGATCGGCCACCCCCGCCGAGCAGTTGCGCGCGGCCGGCATCGACGCCGAGTCGATCGTGGCCGCGGCGGAGCTGCTGACCGGGAGCGGGGTCCTGCGATGACCTCCGTACGCGTACGCGCGGGACGGCGCACCGTCGAGGTGCACCGGCCGGACAAGGTGCTGTTCCCCGGCGGCGGCGGGGCGAAGGAGTACACCAAGGCGGACCTCGTCGCGTACCACCGGGAGATCGCCCGGTTCATGCTGCCGCACCTGAAGGGCCGTCCCCTGATGCTGGAGCGGCACCCGAACGGGCTCGACGGGCCCATGTTCATGCAGAAGAACGTCCAGGACCACTACCCGGACTGGATCCGCCGCGTCGAGGTGGCCAAGGAGGGCGGCACGGTCCTGCACCCCGTCTGCGACGACACCGCGACCCTCGTCTACCTCGCCGACCAGGCGTGTCTGACCCTGCACCGGTGGCCGGCCCGGATCCCGTCCGGCGGAACACCGGACCACCCGGACCTGATGGTCTTCGACCTCGACCCGGCCACCGACGACTTCGAGCCGGTGCGCGACACCGCCCGGCTCCTGCACGCGCTCCTCGGTGAACTCGGCCTGCCCGCCGCCCCGATGACCACCGGCTCGCGCGGACTGCACATCGTGGTGCCTCTCGACGGCCGCCACGGCTTCGACGAGGTGCACACCTTCGCCAGGGACGTCGCCGACACCCTCGCCGGGGAGCACCCCGGCCGACTCACCACCGAGGCCCGCAAGAAGGACCGCGGAGACCGCCTCTACCTGGACATCCAGCGCAACGCCTACGCGCAGACCGTGGTCGCCCCCTTCACGGTCCGCGCCAGGCCGGGCGCCCCCGTCGCCGTGCCCGTCGGCTGGGAGCAGCTCGACGATCCCCAACTCACCGCACAGCGCTGGACGATCGCCGACGCGGCCGGGCAGGCGGAGACGAAGCCCTGGTCAGGACTGTTGCGCGGCGGCCGGGCCCTCGGACCGGCCAGGCGCCGGCTGGACGCCCTGCGGGGCTGAGCGCCGCCTCGCAGGTTTGGCGGGGGAGCGGCCGGTCACCCGTATGTCCGAGGTGGCCATGTCGAACACATCCAACACATCAGATTCACAGAGTTCATCGAACGCATCCAAGGGCAAGCGGAAAGACGTGACGGAAGAAGACGAAGAGCTGCGCCCCATGGACGTGCTGCGCGAAGCACGCGCACAACTCGCCGAACTGACCGGCATGGAGGCCGAGTCGGTGTCCTCGTTCGAGCGCACCGAGGACGGCTGGACGCTCGAGGTCGAGGTACTCGAACTCGTTCGGGTCCCCGACACGATGAGCCTGCTCGCGACGTACGAGGTGTCCCTCGACCCGCGCGGTGACATCACCGGGTACCGGCGTGTGCGCCGGTACGAACGAGGACGCGCCGACTCCCGGAAGTCCGGCGGCCGTTAGGCCGTCCACCCCACAACACACCCAACAGACAAGGAGGGTCGGTCGGTATGACCGTGGTTCCCGCACAGCAGTCAGGCGGCGGAGGTGGCTCCAGCGGCCTCTACGACGTTCTCGAACTCGTTCTCGATCGGGGGCTCGTCATCGATGCCTTCATCCGGGTCTCCCTGGTCGGCATCGAGATCCTGAAGATCGACGTCCGTGTCGTCATCGCGAGTGTCGACACGTACCTGCGCTTCGCCGAGGCGTGCAACCGGCTCGACCTGGAGTCCGGCAACAAGAGCAGCCCCGGCCTGCCCGACCTGGTCGGCTCGATCACCGAGTCCGGCGCGAAGGGCAAGTCCAAGGGCGCCCTGTCCGGCGCCGCCGAGACCATCTCGGACGCCTTCAAGCAGTCCCGCGAGGAGAGCCAGTCCGAGTCCCGCCCGCGCACCCGCAAGACCGCCGCCTCGCGCCGTAAGGAGGAGCAGGAGTGAGCACGTACGTCTACGGCATCACGGCCGGTTCGCACCCCTCGCTCCCCGAGGGCATGGACGGCGTCGGCGAGCCGGCGCGCGAAGTGCGGATCATCAAGGAGGGCGACCTGGCCGCCGTCGTCAGCGACGCGCCCGAGGGCCTGCGCCCCAAGCGCCGGGACCTGCTCGCCCACCAGAACGTCCTCTCCGAGACCGGCGCGGGCGGCCCGGTGCTGCCCATGCGGTTCGGCAGCGTCTCGCCGGACGACGCGGCCGTGACCGCCGTCCTGGCCGAGCGCGCCGACCACTTCAAGGAGCGCCTCCAGGCGCTGGCGGACAAGGTCGAGTACAACGTCAAGGCCACGCACGACGAAGAGGCCGTACTGCACCGGGTGATGTCCGAGAACCCCGAGGTCCGGGCGCTCACCGAGGCCAACCGCAGCGCGGGCGGCGGCAGTTACGACGACAAGCTGCGGCTCGGCGAGATGGTGGTCGCCGCGGTGAAGAGGCGCGAGGTGGAGGACGCCGCCGAGATCCAGCGGGCGCTGGAGCCGGCCGCCGCCGCGATCAGCGTGGGCCCCGAGTCCACCGGCTGGCTGGCCAACCTCTCGTTCCTCGTGGAGCGCGAGGCGGGCGACGAGTTCGCCGCCGCCGTCGAGGAGGTCCGCAAGGCGCACCCGCACCTCGACCTGCGGGTCCACGGACCGCTGCCCCCCTACAGCTTCGTCGAGCCGGGCCCCGCCCAGCACGCCGAACCCGCACAGGCACACAACTGAGTTTCCGATACCAGGAGTTGACCGCATGGGGCTGATCGGAGAGGTCCTGATGCTGCCGTTCGCCCCCGTGCGCGGCAGCCTCTGGGCGATGAAGCAGGTGGTGAACGAGGCCGAGCGCCAGTACTACGACCCGGCGGCGATCCGCGCCGAGCTCGGCATCCTCGAAGAGCGTCTCGAGGCCGGCGAGATCGACGAGGCGGAGTTCGACCGCAGGGAGGACGAGCTCCTCGACAGGCTGGAGACAGCGATGACCAGGGGCACCCAAGCAGGCGACAACGGGACACAACGATGAATCGACTAGGCATGGGCCTCGCGGTAGGGGCCGGGTACGTCCTGGGACGTACCAAGAAGATGAAACTGGCGTTCGCCGTGGGCACCATGGTGGCCGGCAAGCGGATGAACCTCAGCCCGCGGGCGCTCGCCGACCTGGTCTCCCAGCAGCTGCAGAACAACCCGCAGTTCAAGGAGATCGGCGACCAGCTGCGCCAGGACGTGCGCGGGGTCGGCAAGGCCGCCACCGGAGCACTCGTCGAGCGGCAGATCAGCGGTCTCGCCGACCGGCTGCACGGGCGGACCAACCAGGTGAAGGACCAGCTCGCCGGTGTGGTCCCGGACGCCCCGCGGGTCGGCGGCAAGCGCCGCCGGGACGAGGAACCGGACGACGACCACGACGAGCGCGACGACCACGACGACCACGACGAGCGCGACGGGCGCGACGGGGACGAGCGGTACGACGACGCGCCCCGCGACGAGGACGAGGAGGCGCCGCGGCCGCGCAAGCGGGCTCCGGCGAGGAAGGCGTCCGCGAGGAAGGCCGCGGACGAGCGGGGCTCCGACGACGGGGCTCCGGCGAAGAAGACCGCGAGGACCGCGAAGAAGGCTCCGGCGAGGAAGGCCGCGGCGGCGAAGACCGCCACGCGCCGCACCTCGCGGGCCCGTACGACGAGGGGAGGCGGCGACGATGACTGACACCCTCGGGTCCGCGACCAAGCAGGCCAAGAGCAACCCGCTGACCTCCCTCGCCCAGAGCGAGGCGGTCGACCGGCTCAAGGAGGAGGCCCAGGCGTACCTGGCCGCCCAGACCCAGCGCCTGCTGGTCGGGGTCGGGACCAAGCTGGGCCAGACGACGGGCAAGCTCAACGACATCGCCGAGGGCAACAGCCCCGGCTTCGCCAAGCTCGCCCTCGACGGCGGCCGCAAGCTGGCCGACGGCAAGGGGCCGCTGCGGACGGCGGTCGAACTCGGCGCGGGCAAGGCCAAGGACGGTGTGGTCGGCGCCTTCAAGAACCTGGTCGGCGGCAAGGGCAGGCGCAAGAGCGGGGCCGGCAAGAAGCCGACCGTCATCCTGGAGTTCATCGACGTCGGTGTGCCGCTGCGCACGGCGTACGACCAGTGGACCCAGTACCAGGACTTCAGCACCTTCGCCAAGGGCGTCAAGAACGCGAACCGCGCCGACGACACGACGTCCGACTGGCAGATGAAGATCTTCTGGTCCACCCGCAGCTGGAAGGCCCACACCACCGAGCAGGTGGCGGACCAGCGGATCAGCTGGACGTCGGAGGGCGCCAAGGGCACCACGAAGGGCGTCGTCACCTTCCACTCGCTCGCCGAGAACCTCACCCGCGTCCTGCTGGTCATCGAGTACTACCCCAAGGGGCTGTTCGAGAAGACCGGCAACATCTGGCGCGCCCAGGGCCGCAGGGCCCGGCTCGACCTCAAGAACTACGCCCGGTTCATCACCATCAAGGGCGAGGCCGACGACGGCTGGCGCGGCGAGATCCGCGACGGCGAGGTCGTGACCAGTCACGAGGACGCCGTCGCCGAGGAGGAGGAGTCCGAGCAGAACTCCGAGAACTCGACCGAGGACGAGGAGACCCCGGAGCACGAGGAGTCAGCCGAGGACGAACTCCACGAGGACGACGACGTCCACGAGGACGACGACGCCTACGAGGACGAGGACGCCCCGGAGGCCGAGTACGAGGACGAGGAGGAGCCGGCGGACGAGGAGGCGTACGAGGACGAGGACGCCCCCGAGGCCGGGACCGAGGCCGAGGACGAGTACGAGGACGACGAGGACGCGCCGGAGTACGACGAGGCGGCCGAGGACGAGGCGGAGGAGCGCGAGCCCGCCGGGACCCGGAGCGGTCGATGACCACGGCTCAGCGTCTGCCCGACCCCTACGGGAGCGGAGGCGGTGCCAACCTCGCGGACATCCTCGAAAGGGTGCTCGACAAGGGCATCGTGATCGCGGGCGACATCCGTATCAACCTGCTAGACAT
This sequence comes from Streptomyces beigongshangae, assembly GCF_019710745.1. Classification (GTDB taxonomy): domain Bacteria; phylum Actinomycetota; class Actinomycetes; order Streptomycetales; family Streptomycetaceae; genus Streptomyces; species Streptomyces beigongshangae. The sequence goes on along the minus strand of NZ_JAHKJW010000052.1, from coordinate 38,629 downwards.
AGAACTGCTCACCATCAAGCTCCGGCTCATCGTGGCCTCCGTCGACAAGGCGAAGGAGATGGGCATCGACTGGTGGGAGACCGACCCGCAGCTGTCCTCCCGCGCCAGTCGTGACGAACTGGCGCGGGAGAACGCCGAGTTGCGTGCCCACGTCGCCGAGTTGGAGAGCGCGCGGGCCGGACTGCCCGAGCGTGAGCGTGAACCCTCGGAGGAGGAAGCCCAAGGATGAGCGGTCTGCGCTACGTCTACGCCGTCTGCCGCCCGTTCGGCACGCCCCTGCCGGCCCAGCTGTCGGGGGTGGCCGGTGTGCCGCCCAAGCAACTGGTCCACCACGACCTGGTCGCCGTGGTGGGGCAGGTCCCGGAGGAGGACTTCTCCGAGGAGCCGCTCCGGGCCCATCTGGAGGACCTGGACTGGCTCGGTGCGACCGCACGGGCCCACCAGAACGTGATCGACGCGCTCACCGTCGTCACCTCGCCGCTGCCGCTCCGGCTCGCCACGGTGTTCCGGGACGACAGCGGTGTCCGCACGATGATGGAGGAGCGGGAGGAGACCTTCCTGCGCACCCTCGACCGGCTCGACGGCCGGGTCGAATGGGGCGTGAAGGTGTACTCGGAACCCAGGGACACCGAGAACCCGCAGGCGTCCGGGGCTCCGGGCGACGGGCCGGGGTCCTCTCCCGCGAAGGCGGCGTCGGGGCGCGACTACCTGCGGCGGCGGCGTGACCAGCGCAAGGAGAGCGAGGAGAGGTGGGAGCGGGCCGAGGAGTTCGCGCGCCGGCTCCACGAGTCCCTGTCCGAGGGCGCGGAGGACACCCGGATCCACGCGCCGCAGGACTCGGCGCTCTCGGGCGCGCCCGGCCGCAACATCCTGAACGCCGCCTACCTGGTGCCGCGCACGGAGTCCGAGGCGTTCGTGGAGCTGGTGGACCGGACGAAGGACGACACCCCCGGGCTGCGCGTCGAGCTGACCGGTCCCTGGGCGGCCTACTCGTTCACCGGGGAGGACGCGTGACCGTCGTGGAACGCCGGGAGGTCGCGCTCGTCGACCTGCTGGACCGGCTGCTCGCGGGCGGGGTCGTCATCACCGGCGACCTCACCCTGCGGATCGCGGACGTCGACCTCGTGCGCATCGACCTGAACGCCCTCATCAGCTCGGTGAACGAGAACGTTCCCGCGCCCTGGGAGGAGATGCTGTGAGCAGCGGGGAAGCCCTCCGGAGGGTCGTCGACGACGCGGTCCTGGGAACCGGGAAGCAGGCCGGGCGCAGCCGTCTCGACCTCGAACCGGACACCGTGGAGCGGGACCTCATCAAGCTCGTGCTCACCGTGGTCGAACTGCTGCGCCAGCTGATGGAGCGGCAGGCCGTGCGGCGGTTCGACACGGGGGACCTCTCGGAGGACCAGGAGGAGCGGATCGGGCTCACGCTGATGCTCCTCGACGACCGGATGGCGGAGCTGCGGGACCGCTACGGGCTGCGGCCCGAGGACCTGAACCTGGACCTCGGGCCCCTGGGACCGCTGCTTCCCCGGGACTAGGTTCCGGGCCGGGCCGGGTCCGGTCGGATCCGGCCGAGTCCCGTCCGCGGGCCCGTGGGGGCCGTTCGCGCAGTTCCCCGCGCCCCCGAAGGGGCCCGGTCCGCGGGTGAACGTCAGGCCGGCTTCCGGCACAGGATCTCCCCGTGCAGGACGGAGAACCAGCCGTCCTCCCGCCCTCCCCACTCCCGCCACGCCGCGGCCACCGCGCTGAGCTGCTCCGTGGTGGCGTGGCCGCCCCCGGTGGCCAGGTCCGCGTAGGCGGAGGCGACCGTACGCTCCGCCCACAGCCCGCTCCACCACGCGCGCTCCCCGGCGGAGGAGTAGCACCAGGTGCTCGACGAGGCCGTGACGTCCGCCAGGCCGGCCGCCAGCGCCCATGACTTCAGGCGCCGTCCGGCGTCCGGCTCGCCCCCGTTGGCGCGGGCCACCCGCCGGTACAGACCGAGCCAGTCGTCCATGCCCGGGACCTGCGGGAACCAGGTCATCGCCGCGTAGTCCGAGTCCCGTACGGCGACCAGTCCGCCCGGCTTGACGACCCGGTGCATCTCCCGCAGCGCCTGCACCGGGTCGCCCACGTGCTGCAGCACCTGGTGGGCGTGGACGACGCAGAAGGTGTCGTCCGGGTACTCCAGCGCGTGGACGTCCGCGACGGCGAAGTCGACGTTCTCCAGACCGCGTCCGGCGGCGGTGGCCCGTGCCCGGTCCAGGATGCCCGGCGCGTGGTCGACGCCGGTGACGTGCCCCCGCGGGACCAGCGCGGCCAGGTCGGCGGTGATGGTACCGGGGCCGCAGCCGATGTCCAGGACCCGCATGTGCGGCTCCAGCGAGCCGAGGAGGTAGGCCGCCGAGTTGGCGGCCGTACGCCAGGTGTGCGAGCGCAGCACGGACTCGTGGTGGCCGTGCGTGTAGACGGCGGTCTCCTTCGGCATGGCGGTGTCCATTCCCTCGTGTCCCTGGTGTCCCTGGTACCGGACCCGCGGAGCGCCTCCGCCGGGGTACGGGTCAACCTACGCCGTCATGCCGAATGGTGAGACCCGTGTCTCGCAATGCGGACCTGCGGTCGGCGGCCCGGCGGACGGTCAGCGGGGCCCGCTCGGGCGGTAGACCGTGAGGGCCTCCGGCAGCTTCTGGATCGTCACGTCGCCCTCCACCTCGACGACCTCGCCGTCATAGGCCAGCCAGGTGCCCGGCTCGACCCCCTGGACGCGCAGCCCGCCGACCCGGAGCGCCGCGTGCACGGGGGAGCGGGTCAGCGGTCCGGCCACGGCCGCGGCGAGGAGGCGTACGGCCGGGAGACGGCCGCCGTGCACGACCCGCACGTCGAGAAGGCCGTCGGAGAGGTCGTATCGGCGGGCGGGCAGCGGCCCCATGCGGTGGTACGTGCCGTTCCCGGCGAACAGCAGCCACAGCGGCCGCTGCCTGCCGCCGAACTCGGCCCGCAGGGGGTGCCGGCCCGCGCGCAGCACGCGCACGGTCGAGACCACACCGGCCGGCCAGCCGCCGATCCGCCCGGACCAGCGGTCCCGCTCGCGCACCAGCTCGGGGTAGACGCCCAGACTGCAGTTGTTGAGGAAGTAGCCCTCCTGGCCGCCGGCGGTGAACCGGCCCACGTCGACCCGTACGGCCTCACCCTCCGTCAGGGCACGGCTCAGGGTCCGTACGTCCTCCACGCCCAGGTCCTGCGCGAAGTGGTTGAGGGTGCCGCCCGGCAGCACGGCGAGCGGGAGGCCGTGGCGCAGGGCCGCCGTGGCGCCCGCGTTGATCGTGCCGTCGCCGCCGCACACCCCCAGCACCTCGGCGCGGGCCGCGGCCTTCTCCAGCGCGTCCCCCAGGTGCGCCGGCTCGCACTCCACGATCTCGGCGAGCGGCAGGGCGTCCTCGACGGCGCGCATCCGGTCCGCGGTGCCGGCCGACTTGTTGACCACCAGCACCAGCCCCTCCCCGTCCGGCAGGGCGGGCACGTCCGCGCGGGGACGCCCGGGGGGCGGCAGCTGGTCGCGTGTCGGCACCAGCCGGCGTACGGCGAAGGCGGTGCCCGCGCCGAACGCCGCCCCGGCCAGCACGTCGCTCGGGAAGTGCGCACCCGTGTAGACGCGGGACAGGGCCACCGCGGCGGCCACCGGCGCCACCACCGCGCCGAGCCGGCGGGACTCCAGGGCCACCCCCGTCGCGAAGGCCGCCGCCGACGCCGAGTGCCCCGAGGGGAAGGAGGTGGTGATGGGCTGCCGCTTCAGCTGCCGCATCACCGGCACGGTGTCCAGCTTCGGGCGCGGACGCCGCACCGAGCGCTTGCCGACCGTGTTGATCGTGGCCGAGGCCACGGCGAGCGAGGCGATGCCGCGGGCTGCCGCGCGGCGCGCCCGCGTCGAGCGGGTCGCCACGAGGGCCGCGGCCGCGCCGAACCACAGCACCCCGTGGTTCGCGCTGCGGCTCAGCCTCGGCAGCAGCGGGTCGGCACCCGGCCAGTGCCGGGTCGCCACCGCCTCGAAGAGGCGGTGGTCCAAGGCCATCAACCGGTCGAGCAGGGCGTGGCCGGCCCCGGTTGCGGTGAGGTCTACGTCTGCGGTCATGCTCCATCGTCTACCCCACCGGACTCCCGCTCCGCATATCCGTTTGCCCGGCCCCCCGTCGGCCCCGGACAATGCGCGACCATGGGACATCTCGAAGCCGCGCATCTGGAGTACCACCTGCCCGACGGGAGGACGCTGCTCGGCGACGTCTCCTTCCGGGTGGGCGAAGGGGCCGCGGTCGCGCTCGTGGGACCCAACGGCGCGGGCAAGACGACACTGCTGCGGCTGATCTCGGGCGAACTGAAACCGCACGGCGGCACCGTCACGGTGAGCGGCGGACTCGGTGTGATGCACCAGTTCGTGGGTTCCGTACGGGACGGGACGACCGTGCGCGACCTGCTCGTGTCGGTGGCCCAGCCGCGCGTCCGCGAGGCCGCGCAGGCCGTGGACCGGGCCGAGCACGCCATCATGACGGTCGACGACGAGGCCGCCCAGCTCCAGTACGCGCAGGCGCTCTCCGACTGGGCGGAGGTCCGCGGGTACGAGGCCGAGACGCTCTGGGACATCTGCACCACGGCCGCGCTCGGCGTGCCCTACGACAAGGCCCAGTTCCGCGAGGTGCGGACCCTGTCGGGCGGTGAGCAGAAGCGGCTCGTCCTGGAGGCACTGCTGCGCGGCTCCGACGAGGTGCTGCTCCTCGACGAACCGGACAACTACCTCGACGTCCCCGGCAAGCGCTGGCTGGAGGAGCGGCTGCGGGAGACCCGCAAGACCGTCCTGTTCGTCTCCCACGACCGGGAACTGCTCGCCCGCTCCGCCGAGAAGATCGTCAGCGTGGAGCCGGGTCCGGCGGGCGCCGACGCCTGGGTGCACGGCGGCGGCTTCGCCACGTACCACGAGGCCCGCCGCGAGCGCTTCGCGCGCTTCGAGGAGCTGCGGCGGCGCTGGGACGAGAAGCACGCCCAGCTCAAGAAGCTCGTGCTCAGCCTGCGCCAGGCGGCCTCCGTCAGCCATGAGCTGGCCTCGCGGTACCAGGCCGCGCAGACGAGGCTGCGCAAGTTCGAGGAGGCCGGGCCGCCGCCCGAGCCGCCGCGCGAGCAGGACATCACGATGCGCCTGCACGGCGGACGCACCGGTGTGCGGGCCATCACCTGCGAGGGACTCGAACTCACCGGGCTGATGAAACCCTTCGACCTGGAGGTCTTCTACGGCGAGCGGGTCGCCGTGCTCGGCTCCAACGGCTCCGGCAAGTCGCACTTCCTGCGGCTCCTCGCGGGCGGCGACGTGGCCCACACGGGGAGGTGGAAGCTCGGCGCGCGGGTCGTGGCGGGCCACTTCGCGCAGACCCACGCACACCCCGAGCTGGAGGGGCGCACCCTGCTCGACATCCTGTGGACCGAGCACTCCCAGGACCGGGGGGCCGCCATGTCGCGGCTGCGGCGGTACGAGCTGACGGCGCAGGCCGAGCAGCGGTTCGACCGGCTGTCGGGCGGGCAGCAGGCCCGCTTCCAGATCCTGCTGCTCGAACTCCAGGGGTCCACGGCGCTGTTCCTCGACGAGCCGACGGACAACCTGGACCTGGAGTCGGCGGAGGCCCTCCAGGAAGGGCTGGAGGCGTATCAGGGGACGGTGCTGGCGGTGACGCACGACCGCTGGTTCGCCCGTGCCTTCGACCGCTACCTGGTGTTCGGGAGCGACGGACGGGTGCGGGAGACGACGGAACCGGTGTGGGACGAGCGCCGGGTGGAGCGGGCGCGGTAGCGCTCCGCCGGGCCGGACGGAGGGACCGTGCGGAAGGCGGGGGCGGGCGCGCGGTTCCCCGCGCCCCTGGAGGGGCGCCCCGGGGCGAGATGTTCGTAAGGTGGGGGTGTAGGGCCGGACCACACCGACGGACATGACGATCGGGGTATCACCATGACCGGAGTCGACGCGGGCCTCCTGGACGACGAGCAGCTGATGAGAGAGCTGGAGACGATCCACCGCACCCGTCATGACACGCTGCTGCACGGTTCGAACGACGCGCTGAGCGCCCACAACCTCCGGATGGCGGAACTGGAGGGCGAGTACCTGCGCCGCAACCCCCGTCGCCCGGTCACCGAGGGCCGGACGCGGGCCGGGGCACGGGACCGCGACCCCGACCAGCCGCAGGCGCCCGGCCAGGCAGGACGGACCGGTCAGGCCGGATAGTCCTTGTCGAGCCGGACGGCCGGACGGTCCTCGTCGAGCCGGAGGGTCTGACGGCCGGACGGTCTGACGGCCCGCCGCCCACCGGGCGGCGGGCCGTCAGACCGGACGCGCGGGGTCAGCCCCGCGTCGCGGACCGCTGCTGCTTCCGGAACTCCGGCACGAACGCCTCGCAGAACGCCTTGAGGTCGTCCGGCTTGCGGCTGGTGATGAGCGTGGCGGGCTGCGCGTCGCAGACCGCCACCTGCTCGTCGACCCAGGTGCCGCCCGCGTTGGTGATGTCCGTGCGCAGGCTCGGCCACGAGGTCAGCGTGCGGCCGCGGACCACGTCGGCCTCGATGAGCGTCCACGGGGCGTGACAGATCGCGGCGACCGGACGCCCCTGCTCGAAGAAGTCACGGACGAACGAGACGGCTTCCCCGTTCATGCGCAGCGCGTCCGGGTTGGCCACGCCGCCGGGCAGCACCAGGCCGTCGAAGGAGTCCGCCGACACCTCGCCCACCACCTGCTGCACGGGGAACACGTCCGCCTTGTCCAGATGGTTGAACGCCTGGATCTGCCCCGGTTCGGTCGACACCAGCACGGGCTCACCGCCCGCGTCGACCACGGCGTGCCAGGGGTCGGTGAGTTCGATCTGCTCGACGCCCTCCGGCGCCGTCAGAAACGCGATACGCATCAGGGTTTCCCGTCCTTTCTCTGCGTGCTCCTGCGCTTCGGTGACGTCGTCCGCAGTACCCCTGACACGACGGGTCAAGCGTCCGGGTGCCCGGACGCGGTGGCCACCGCGCTCCCACGGGTCCGTGCAACCCCGGGTGTTTGCCCCGGAGGAGGAGGGGCAGGCGCACACTCAGTGCTTCGGACAGGAGGCACGTCCGTGGGAGTGGTTCCAACCCCGCCCACGGGTGTGCCCGTCCGGCTCAGGGTGCGCTCCCGCGGTTGACCGTCCGACGAACGCCCCTGGAGAGAGTTGCCCTCATCATGCGTACTCAGGCGAGCGCCAGGCACCATTCGCACGACGATGCCCCCGACACCGCCGAGGACTTCCGCAAGCTCGCGGCACTGCCCCCGGGCCGGGCGCGCGACGCCCTCCGCGACCGGATCACCGAGGCATGGCTGCCCATGGCCGAGCGGCTCGCCGGCCGGTTCCGGAGCCGCGGCGAGAACTTCGACGACCTGAGGCAGGTCGCGGCACTCGGCCTGGTCAAGGCCGTCGAACGCTACGACCCCGAGCGCGGCAACGCCTTCGAGAGCTATGCCGTGCCGACCGTCACCGGTGAGATCAAGCGCCACTTCCGGGACCACATGTGGACCCTGCACGTACCACGCCGGGTCCAGGACCTGCGCAACCGCGTCCGCTTCGCCCGCCAGGACCTGGCCCAGACCATCTCCGGGCGGCAGCCCACCACCACCGAGATCGCCGAACACGCGCACATGAGCGAGGACGACGTACGCACCGGTCTGGGCGCCCTGGAGAGCTTCACGGCGCTCTCCCTCGACGCCGAACTGCCGGGCGGCGACGACGGATACTCGCTCGGCGACGTGCTGGGCTCGGCCGACCCCGCCCTGGACGTCGTGATCGACCGCGAGGCGGTCAAGCCCCGTCTGGAGGCCCTGCCCGAACGTGAACGGGCCATCCTCTACATGCGGTTCTTCGACGACATGACCCAGAGCCGCATCGCCGAGGAACTGGGCATCTCCCAGATGCACGTCTCCCGGCTGATCAGCCGCTGCTGCAGCCGGCTGCGGGAGCAGATCATGCAGGACACCGTCTGACGTCCGGCGTCACCCGCTCGGGTGTCCGCGTGGCACGAATGGTGTCCGGCCGCGCGCGCCCCGGCCGGGCGCGGGCTCTGATGGGCTGCGGGGCATGCCGGTCGTGCTCCGCCTCCGCCGCCGTACCCGGGCGTGGGGGTCCCCCGCCGACGGCCGAAGGAGACCGAGCCCATGCCGCTGAGCCGTACCGCTCGCGCACTGTCCGCCACCGCCCTCACCAGCCTCGTACTCGGTACCGCCGCGACGGCCGCGACGGCCGCGACGGCCGCGACGGCCGCGACGGCCGCGACGGCCGCGACCGCGGACCCGGAGGCCGGGGTCAGCCCGCGCACCGTGGCCCCCGGCGGTACGGTCACCGTCTCCGTCTCGTGCGAGACCCCGGGCGGACGCCCGCCCGGGACCGTCGACGCCACCTCACGGGCCTTCGAGCGCGGCACCGTCCGGCTGCACAGGACCACGGGCGCGGAGGACCCGGCGGGTACGGGCGCGGAGGACCCGGCGGGTACGAGGGCGGAGGATCCGGCGGGCACCGGCATGGAGGATCCGGCGGGCATGGGGGACCCGGCGGTCGACGAGCACTCCGCTGCCGGCGAGGATCCTGTGACCGGCGGGGACCCTGTGACCGGTGACGCCTCCACGGCCGACGAGAACCCGGTCGGTACGGACGACTCCGCGGCCCCGGACGACCCGGTCGGCACGGACGACCCGAAGGGCGACGAGGTGCCGGGGAGCCGCACCGTCTACAGCGGTACCGCCCGTATCGCACCCGCCGCCGACTTCGGGGAGGGCGGACCCGACGGCGTCGGCGGGATCTCCGAGTGGAGCGTCGGCGGCGTCTGCCCGACGGCGCACGGCGGCGCGGGAAAGAAGTGGAGCGCGTCCTTCACGGTGTCCCTCCGGGGCTTCCGCGGCACGGAGGCCCGGCACGGGGTGCACGCCGGCGCGGGCGGTGCCTTCGACGACTCCGCGATCGCCCTGGTCTCCGGTGGTGTCCTCGTCGCGGGCGCGCTCGGCGCGGCCGTCCACAGGCTGCGCAGGCGGGAGCCGTCCTCACGCGGCTGAGGCGGCGGAGCGGGTCACCGGACACCGGACCCGGGAACACGGCCGGCCACGGCCGGACCGGCGGTCCAGGGACCACTGCGCGGAGGTGCACAGATGCGGCGGACCGATCCGGAAGGCCACGGACACGGCCACGGACACGGGCACGGCCACGGGCACGGGCCGGTCCGGTACGGACCGCCCCCGCCCGGCCACGGCCTGCCCCTGCCCCCCGGTCTCGCCGCCGCCGCGGCCGGCGCGCACACCGAACCGGTCGGCGCGGGTCCCGCCCTCCTGGACGCCGCCCGCGGCTACTGGGCCCGGCGCGGCCTGCCCGCAGGCCGTGACCGGACCGTCGCGGCTCCCGGCGCCCCCACCCTGCTCCTCGCCCTGACCGCCGCGGTCGGCGGTGACGTACTGGTGCCACGTCCCTGCGCGGCCTGGTGGGCGCCACAGGCCCGGCTGCTGGGCAGCTCCGTCTTCCCCGTGGCGACGCCCGCCGAATGCGGCGGGGTCCCGGACCCCTACGCCCTCCTGGAGACCGTGCGCCGGGTGCGTGCCGAGGGCGGCGACCCCCGGTTGCTCGTGCTGTCCGTGGCCGACGACCCCACCGCCACCGTCGCCCCGCCCGAGGTGCTCCACGAGACGATCGAGGCCGCCGCGGGCGAGGACCTGCACGTGGTCAGCGACGAGACCTGGCGCGACACGCTGCACGGACAGCACGACACCGTACTGCTCAGCCCCGCCGAGATGCTCCCGGAACGGGTCACCGTCCTGACCGACCTCTCCGGGCCCTTCCTGCCGGCCGGCTGGCCCGCGGCGATCGCCCGCTTCCCCGGCGACGGCACCGGCGGCCTGCTGCGCGACCGCGTCCTGGACGTCCTCACCGCGCTGGGCGCCCGGCTCGCCGGGCCCGTCGCGGCGGCAGCCGGGTACGCGCTCGGCGAACCCGACGAGATCACGCACCGTCTCGCCGGGTCCGTCCGGCTGCACGCCCGCGTGGCCGGCGCCGCCCACCGGACCCTCGTCGCGGCAGGGGCGCTCGTCCGGCCGCCGCGGGCGGGGCGGCACCTGTACGCCGACCTCGGCCCGCTGCGGTCCGCGCTCGGCGCGCTCGGTGTCGGTGACGCGCAGGAACTGGAGGACTTCCTCGGCGCCCGGCTGGGCATGCCGGCGCCCGGCGGCCACCGCTTCGGCGACGACCTCGGCGCGCTGCGCGTACGCCTGGACACCGGGCCGTTCCTCGGGACGACCGACGACGAGCGCACGGCGTCCCTGCTGTCGTCCGACCCCTTGCGACTGCCGCACGTGGAGAGGGCGCTGAGCCTGCTGGGGGCGGTGTTCGACGGCCTGCGCCGGGACGACGACGCGCGGCGGGAGTCCTCCCGGTGACCCGGGACGGGGCTCCTCCGCCACCGTGGACGCGCTGCGGGCGCGTCGTGGCCGGGCGCGCGGTTCCCCGCGCCCCTGACGGGACGCGTGCCCGACGGGCGGCTACCGTGTCGCGCTGCGGGCTCGGCGCCACAGGGCCGGGGCCACGCTGATCACCACCGTCAGGGCGATCGCCGCGGCCACGCCCTCCCACGGCTCCTTGAAGAGGGAGCCGCCCAGCACGCCGATGAGCTGGTACGTCGCGGCCCACGCGAGGCAGGCCGGGCCGTTCCCGTGGGCGAAGCGCCGCGCCGGCCACTTCGCCATCAGGCACGCGAGCATCACGGGGATGCGTCCCGCGGGGACCAGCCGGGACATCACCAGCACCACGACGTCGTGGTCCGCGAGCTTCTGCTGGGCCTGGGCGAGCCGGTCCTCGGGCGCGCGGTCGCGTATCGCCGCGAGCCAGCGCGAGCCGTTCCTCGACTCCATCCCGCGCCGTCCGAGCCAGTACAGCGCCATGTCCCCGAGGAACGCGGCCAGCGCGGCCACCACGAAGACCATCGCCATCGAGAGGGGCGCCGTCTGGTGGACGGCCACCACCGTGGCCGAACTCACCAGCGCGCCGGTCGGAATGACGGGCACCAGCGCACCGATCAGCACCAGCAGGAAGAGCGACGGATAGCCGAGCGCCCGCTGGGTGACCTCCGTCGGCACGGTGATGACCGCGGCGGCGAGCACATGCCTCACCGGGTTCCGCCCTCCCGATCGTCGTCGCCCCGACCGGCCGGCGCGTCCCCAGGTGAAGAGCGGTACCCCGCGACCTGCGGTCGCACACTTTCGCCGTGGTCGAGCAGGTGCACCGTCACGCCGGGCGCACGCTCGGCCGCAAGGCGTACGAACTCCGTACCGGGGGTGTGGAACTCATGGGGGCGCACGGCGTCCATCCCGATGGGCCAGTACGTGCCGTAGTGCACCGGCACCGCGCTCCGCGGCCGCAGCAGGGCCAGCGCGTCGGCGGCCCGCCCGGCGTCCAGGTGCCCCTCGCCCAGGTACGGCCCCCAGCCGCCGACCGGCAGCAGGGCCACGTCGACCGGTCCGACCTCCTCGGCCATCCCGTCGAACAGGGCCGTGTCCCCGGCGAAGTACGTCCGGGACTCGCCCTCGACCACATAGCCGAGGGCGGGCGAGCGCTGCGGTCCGACCGGTAGCCGCCGGCCGTCGTGGTGCGCGGTGACGACCCGTACGACCAGGTCACCGATCCGGACCCGGTCGCCGGGCGCCACCTCGGTGAGCCGCGTCCGGCCGAGTCTGCGCAGCCCGGGCACCGCGCGCAGGGCGCCGCGCGGCACCAGCACCCGGGTGTCCGGGGCGAGCCGGGCCAGCGAGGGGACGTGCAGGTGGTCCGCGTGCAGATGGGAGACGAGTGTCACATCGGCCACCGCCGCCCGGGCCTCGGGGAGCGCCCCCCGGCGCCTGCGCAGATGCGCGAGCCGGCGCGCGAAGAGGGGGTCGGTGAGCACGCGTACTCCCGAGTCCTGGACCGTGCAGGTGGCGTGCCCCCACCAAGTGATCTCCACCGGCACTCCTTTGCCTCCTTCGCGCGACTCCCCCGAGCCTACGGGCAGGAGTATGGTCGGCGGCGAATACCCGGAGGTGAGGGGAAGGCCATGGGAGACACACGCCGTGCCTCCGGCATGCTTCGCGTGACGACGATCGCCAGTCTGACGCCGTTGGAGGAGCTGGACGACGACCCCTTCCTGGTGGATTCGCGCAGCCAGCACGCCATGTGCGCGCGCTGGGCGGCCGAGCAGGGCTACGTGGTCACCAGGGAGCTGCTCCTGCGGGGGCTGCGGCCCGACCACTGTGCGCTCTGGGAGGACGCCGAGGCCGGGCTGGTGGATCTGTTCGTCGCGCCGAGCCGCCGGGTCCTGGAGCGGGCGCTGGCCTCGGTGGACGAGTTCACCGCGGAGTGCGCCCGGCGCGGGGTGCGCGTCGAGACGGTCGGGCACGCGGAACCCGCCTACGACGCCCGGATGAAGGCCCACGTCCACCGGCGGCTGTCGATGCCGACGGCGGGCTACGACGGCCGCTGAGCGCTCCGCGCGGCGACGGGCCGGGCGCCACGGCGGCCCGAGACCGCCCCGCGCCGCCCCCGCGTACGCACGGGCCGACGCCCCCGGTGACGCGTACGGCACGGGCCGACGCCCCGAGCCGCGCCCGAGGACGGCCGGGCCCGCCCAGGACACCGGCGTGACCTCCCGGTACGTGTGCCTCCCGCGGGCCCGCGGAGCCACCGGCACGCCCCCGTGCGCCGGCGGAGGCCCCGCGCCGCGTATGACAGGGTTGGGTCCGAGGCCGCCGGCACGAAGGCGGGTGCGGACGTGAGGCGGGCGTGACGTGGGCGGGCAACGATGGCGGAGGGTGGGCAGCGCGGCCTGGCGGAGCGTCACCGTCTGGGCGGTGTCCACGGTCACCATGCTGGCGCTCGCCGGGATCCTGCCCGACTTCAGGCTCCAGTCCGTCGACGGCGACAGCGCCACGACCATCGCCGCCACCGCCGCACTCGGCGCGGGGGCCTTCGGCCTGCTGTCCTCCCTGGTGTGGCCGCTCCTCGTCCGCACCCTGCTCCTCGTCCCCGCCCTCGTCCTCGGCGTGCTCGTCTTCTTCCTGAACGGCTCGCTCCTGCTCCTGGCCCTGCGCCTGGACCCCTCCGGACAGAGCGAGGCCGCCCCGGAGACCGCCGTGGTCGTGGCCGCGGTGATGTCGGCGGTCGCCTCGGCCACCGGCGGCGCCCTGGCCGTACGGGACGACGACGCCTACCGCCGCAGGCTGTACCGGCTCTCCGACCGCCGCCGCGGCAAGACACCGCCGGCCGGCTCCTTCGCCACCCCCGGCACGGTCTTCCTCCAGCTCGACGGCGTCGGTCACGACGTGCTCGTGGACGCGGTCGGCCGCGGCCTCCTGCCCACCGTGGCCGCCTGGCTGGGCCACGGCGCGGGATCCCGCGCCACCCACCGGCTCGTTCCCTGGCGCACCGACTGGTCCAGCCAGACCGGCGCCAGCCAGCTCGGCATCATGCACGGCTCCAACCACGACGTCCCCGCCTTCCGCTGGTACGAGAAGGACACCGGGGAGATCGTGGTCTGCAACCGGCCCACCAGCGCCGCGGAACTGCAGCGCCGGGCCGTCGAGCGCACCGGCGACGCCGGCCTGCTCACCCTGGACGGCGCGAGCCGCGGCAACCTCTTCAGCGGCGGCGCCGACCAGCTGGCCCTGGTGCTCTCCGTGGCCGCCAGGAGGGGCCGCGAGAACCGCTCCCGGGCGGGCTACTTCGCGTACTTCTCCGACCCGGCCAACGCGGTCCGCACCGCCCTGTCCTTCGTCGCGGACGTCGGCCGCGAGATCGGCGAGTCCACCCGGGCGCGCCTGGGGAAGCGGCGCCCCCGGGTCGGCCGCGGCGGCCTCTACCCGTTCATCCGGGCCTTCGCGACCGTCGTCGAGAGGGACGTCGTCGTCGCGGCGGTGATCGGGGACATGCTCGCGGGGCGCGCCGCGGTCTACGCGGACCTGGTCGCGTACGACGAGGTGGCCCACCACTCCGGGCCGCGCAGCCGGGACGCGGAGAGGGTCCTGCAGCGCCTGGACCGCTCGCTGGCCCTGATCGCGCAGGTCGCCGAGCACGCCCCGCGCCCGTACCGCCTCGTCCTGCTCTCCGACCACGGCCAGAGTCCCGGCGAGACGTTCCGCGCCCGCTACGGCCTGGGCCTGGGCGAGCTGGTGCGGGCCGGGTGCGGGCTGCCCGTGCCCCGCAAGGCGCGGCGCACGCACAGCGGCGCCGAGGCGCGGGCCGCCGTACGGGCCGCGCTGCGCAGGCCCGTCGAGGAGGGGGGCGAGGAGCACCACCCGACCCGTCCGCCGTCGGAGCCCCTGGTGCTGGCCTCCGGGAACCTCGGGCTGGTGTCCTTCCCCGACGTGCCGCACCGGATGAGCCGCGAGGAGATAGACGCCCGGCATCCGGCGCTGCTGACCACGCTCGCCAACCACCCGGGCATCGGATTCGTGCTCGTGCGCAGCGAGGAGCACGGCGGCCTCGTGCTCGGCGCGCACGGCGCGCAGATCCCCCTGGACCGGCTGGACGAGAACCCCGGGCCGCTCGCGGACTTCGGCCCGGGCGCCGCCGACGCCGTACGCCGGACGCACTCGTTCCCGCACGTCGCGGACATCATGGTCAACTCCTGGTACGACCCCGAGGAGGGCGAGGTCCTCGCGTTCGAGGAGCAGATCGGCTCGCACGGTGGTCTCGGCGGGGCCCAGGGGCGGCCCTTCCTGATGTCGCCGCTCGCGTTCTCCGCACCGGTCGGGGACGGGGAGGAACTGGTCGGCGCCGAGCGGGTGCACCGGGTGCTGCGGCGGTGGCTGCGGGAGTGCGACGGGCCGCAGGTACCGGTCGAGGCCGCCCTCGACGGCCGCCAGGCGGCCTGAGCACGGAGACCGGGAGTTCTTCGGGAGTCGGGAGTCGGGGGGCGGGGAGTCCGGGAGTCCGGCAGGGCACCTGCCGTGGTCGGCCAACCGCCGGTCGTACGGGGCCGGCCGCGCGGTTCCCCGCGCCCCTGGAGGGGCGGCGCCCCCTGTTCCACGGGGTTGCACCCCGTAGTTCACCGTGCGGGTGCCGGTCTTTCGCGTATGCCGGGCCCGAGTGTGATCGGATAGTGCTACGGACCCGGAACCGGGACCTCGTCGAAAGGGAATCATCGTGGCAACAACGCGCTCCGCGCACACCGTCTGGGAAGGGAACCTGCTGGAGGGCAACGGAGTCGTCACCTTCGACTCCTCCGGCATCGGCGAGCAGCCGGTGTCGTGGCCGTCGCGCGCCGAGCAGGCGAACGGGAAGACCAGCCCCGAGGAGCTGATCGCCGCCGCCCACTCCAGCTGCTTCTCCATGGCGCTCTCGCACGGCCTCGCCGGTGCGGGCACCCCGCCCACCAAGCTCACCACCTCCGCGGACGTCACGTTCCAGCCGGGTGAGGGCATCACGGGCATCCACCTCACGGTGGAGGGCACCGTGCCGGGCCTCGACGACGCCGCCTTCACCGCCGCCGCCGAGGACGCCAAGAAGAACTGCCCGGTCAGCCAGGCGCTGACGGGCACGACGATCACGCTCACGGCGAAGCTCGCCTGACGGCCCGTCCTCCCGCCGATGCCGCGTCCCCGGAAAGGGGGCGCGGCATCGTCATGTCCGGTGCGGTACGGGGCAGATGCCCCATTGACAGGGAGGCACTCAAGTTTTGTGATGGAACACAGGAAGGGACACGAGCAGGCCCGGGTGGAAGGGGACGGACATGGCACGTGCGGTCGGGATCGACCTGGGGACCACGAACTCGGTGGTGGCCGTACTGGAAGGAGGTGAGCCCACCGTCGTGGCCAACGCCGAGGGCGCGCGCACCACCCCCTCGGTGGTGGCCTTCGCCAAGAACGACGAGGTGCTCGTCGGAGAGGTCGCCAAACGGCAGGCGGTGACGAACATCGAGCGCACCGCGCGCTCCGTCAAACGGCACATGGGGGACCCGGCCTGGCGGTTCCCCGACGCGGACGGCGGCACCATCGACGGCACCCGCTACCGCGCGCAGGAACTCTCCGCGCGCGTGCTGCAGAAACTGAAGCGGGACGCGGAGGCGTACCTCGGCGAGGACGTCACGGACGCCGTGATCACCGTGCCCGCCTACTTCGACGACACCCAGCGCCAGGCCACCAAGGAAGCCGGTGAGATCGCCGGCCTCAACGTCCTGCGGATCATCAACGAGCCGACGGCCGCGGCCCTCGCGTACGGCCTCGACCGCGGCGAGGAGCAGACCGTCCTCGTCTTCGACCTGGGCGGCGGCACCTTCGACGTCTCCCTGCTGGAGATCGGCGACGGCGTCATCGAGGTCAAGGCCACCAACGGCGACACCCGGCTGGGCGGCGACGACTGGGACCAGCGGGTCGTCGAGTACCTCGTCAAGCGCTTCAAGGGGCAGTACGGCATCGACCTCGGCCGGGACAAGATGGCCCTGCAGCGCCTGCGCGAGGGCGCGGAGAAGGCCAAGATCGAGCTGTCCTCGTCCACCGAGACGACCGTCAACCTGCCCTACATCACCGCCACCGGCGACGGCCCGCTGCACCTCGACGAGAAGCTGACGCGCGCCCAGTTCCAGGAACTGACGGCCGACCTGCTCGAACGCTGCAAGGCGCCCTTCCACCAGGCGGTGAAGGACGCCGGGGTGAAGCTCTCGGCGGTCGACCACGTCATCCTCGTCGGCGGTTCGACCCGGATGCCCGCGGTGACCGAGGCCGTCAGGGAACTCACCGGCAGGGACCCGCACAAGGGGGTCAACCCGGACGAGGTCGTGGCCCTCGGCGCCGCCCTCCAGGCGGGTGTCATCCGCGGTGACGTGAAGGACGTCCTGCTCCTCGACGTCACCCCGCTGTCCCTGGGCATCGAGACCAAGGGCGGCATCATGACCAAGCTCATCGAGCGCAACACGACCATCCCCACACGGCGTTCGGAGATCTTCACCACCGCCACGGACAACCAGCCGTCGGTCGGCATCCAGGTCTTCCAGGGCGAGCGGGACATCGCCGCGTACAACAAGAAGCTGGGTGTCTTCGACCTCACCGGACTGCCGCCCGCGCCGCGCGGGGTGCCGCAGATCGAGGTGGCCTTCGACATCGACGCCGACGGGATCATGCACGTCTCGGCCAAGGACCTCGCCACGGGACGGGAGCAGAAGATGACCGTCACGGGCGGTTCCGCGCTCGCCAAGGAAGACATCGACCGCATGATGCGCGAGGCCGAGCAGTACGCCGAGGAGGACCGCAAACGCCGCGAGAGCGCCGAGACCCGCAACCAGGCGGAACAGCTCGTCTACCAGACCGAGAAGTTCGTCCGGGACAACGACGAGCGGATCCCGGCCGGCACGAAGACGGAGGTCGAGACCGCGATCGCCGAACTGAAGGGCCTCCTGGAGGACCGCGACGGCGCCGGCACGGGCGCCCTGCGCACGGGCGTCGAGAAACTCGCCGCCGTCAGCCAGCGGATGGGCCAGGCCATGTACGCGCAGGCCCAGGAGGCGCCTCCGCAGGAGCCCGGGCAGGACGGGCCGGACACCGGGCGGGCCCCGTCGCCGGACGAGGAGGGAGTGGTGGACGCCGAGATCGTCGACGAGGACAGGGACGGGAACAGCGCCGGGGCCGGGAACGGGCCGGGGGAGACCGGCCGCGGAGCCGGGGGCACCGGGGACGGCCGGAGCCCGAAGGACGGCCCGGCCTGAGCCGGTCCGGACGCCGAGCCGGCCCGGCCCCGCCTGAGCCGCACCCGCCCCGCGGGCCGCGGGACCCCGCGCTCCGCTCAGAAGTCCGCCCGGCGCTCCAGGATCATCTCCCTGGTGCGCTGGGCGGAGGCCGCCCCGGTCGCCATGTGGTCCAGCACCTCCAGGTGCGCGCCCACCTCCTTGCGGGAGTCCAGGTAGAGCGCCCCGGTCAGATACTCGGTGTAGACCATGTCCGGCAGCTCGGGCTCCGCGAAACGGAACAGCACGAAGGGCGCGTACGTCCCCGGGTGCGGGCCGGAGGCGAACTCCGCGATCTGCAGCGTGATGTGGTCGTTGTCGACGGTCTCCAGGAGGCGGTCCAGCTGGTCCGCCATCACCTCGGAACGCATGCTGACCGGCCGTTGCAGGACCGTTTCCTCCATGATCACCCAGAGATGGGGCGGACGGTCGCCGGCCAGCAGTTCCTGGCGGGCCATCCGCAGCGACACATGGCGCTCGATCTCCTCCGGCCCCGTCTGCCCGACCGTGCCCGCCTCCAGGACCGCACGGGCGTAGTCCTCGGTCTGCAGCAGCCCGGGCACGAAGTGGGGCTCGTAGGACCGGATGACCGACGCCGCGCCCTCCAGGCTCACATAGAGGCTGAACCAGTCCGGCAGCACGTCGTGGAAGCGCTGCCACCAGCCGGGCTGGTTCGCCTCCTCGACCAGCCGGACGAACGCCGCGATCTCGTCGTCGGGCACCCCGTACACCGACAGCAGGACCTGGACGTACGGGATCTTCAGCGCGACCTCGGCCATCTCCATCCGCCGGACGGTCGCGCCCGTGACCCGCAGGATCCGTGCGGCGTCGTCGCGCTTCAGGCCGGACGACTCGCGCAGCTCCTGGAGCCGTCTGCCCAGCACCACCTGCCCCACGGTCGGCGCAGGACGTCTTTCACTCACACCGCGCCTCCCCTGGCCGTGCATGGCGAGAAGTGTGCCACGTTCTCATGAAAGCCTCACCGGATCCCCGCACTTGATCCAAGTGATCACCATTACCCTCCGGCTCCGGCCGACTCACCCGGCGCCGCTCGCGCAGCAGCGGCCCGGCCCACTCGCCGGGGGCGGACCCCGCCGCCCGCCGGGCGCGCGCCCGACCAGGGACGGGAGGGCCGGACTGTGGCACGCTGAGCGGAACCGGACACCCTGGCCGGACATCGTGGAAGGAGCGGGGTCATGCCCCTGGAACCGCTGTCGCAGAAGGACGTCGAGGACCGGCTCGCGGAACTGCCCGGCTGGTCCCTGGACGGAGACAGGATCACCCGCTCCTACCGGCTGGACTCGCACTTCGCCGCCGCCGCGCTGGTCGTGCACATCGCCCGCGTGCAGGAGGAGCTGGACCACCACTCCGACCTCACCCTCGGCCACCGCACCGTCGTCCTGGCCGTGCACACGCATAGCGCGGGCGGCGCCGTCACCGAGAAGGACTTCGAACTGGCCGGCCGGGTCGAGCAGCTCGCCGCCGGTCACGGCGCCGGCTGAGCACGCCGGTGTTCGACTACGACGAGGAGGCCGAGCGGTACGACGACTCCCGGGGCGGTGAACCCCGTGCCGCGGCGGCCGCGGCCGCCGTGCTCGGGCTGGTCCCCGCGGGTGCGGCCACGCTCCTGGACGTCGCCTGCGGCACCGGCATCGTGACCCGCCGGTTCGCGGCGGCCGGTCTCGGCGTGACGGGCGCCGACGCGGCGTGCGGCATGCTGCGGCGGGCCGCCGGGCGGCTGCCGGGCCGGGTCGTGCTGGCCGACGGCCGCCGGCTCCCCTTCCCGGACGCGTCGTTCGACGCCGTGACGGCGATCTGGCTGCTGCACCTGCTGGACGACGCGGAGCGGGTGGTCGCCGAGGCGGCCCGGGTGCTGCGCCCCGGCGGTGTCTTCGTCACGACCGTGGACAAGGCCGCCTCGCACGACGTGGGCAGTGACGTCGACGCCGTGCTGGCACCGCGTCCCCGGCGCGCCGCCCGTGACGGCTCCGGCCTGGTGGCCTCGTACGCCGGCCGGCACGCGCTGCTGCCTGCCGGACGGTCGGGCTTCCGCGGCCGCGGCCAGGGGCGGGCCCCGGCGCGGACCGCGGCCGACGTGCGGCGCGGCTGGTACACCCTGCTGCCGCCCGGCGCACCCCTCACCGAGCGGCTCGCGGCCCGTCTGGAACAGCTCCCGGACCAGCACGTCCCGCGCGCGGAACCGGAGTTCGCCCTGCGGGCGTTCCGGAAGCCGGAACGCCCGCAGGAGCGCCCACGGGCAACGCCTGCTCCCGGCGGGCCGTGAGCCGCGGGACACCGTCCCGGTGCGGCGGCAACTCCCGTGCGGGCGGCGGCGACTGAGGTGGCAGAACCCGTCTGCCCCCCAGGGAGGTACCCCCGTGCAGCACCCGCACCGCAGACGCAGCATGAACCGCCCCCGCCCCCGCCCCCGCCCCCACTCCCGTCCCTGCCCCCTCCTCTCGGCCGTACTGGCCGCCGCCCTCGCCGCCGCCGGACTGACCACGCTCACCGCGGCACCGGCGCGGGCCGCGACCGCGCGCCAGGCGGAGAGACTCGACCGGGGTGTCGTCAGCGTCCACACGGACGCGGGCAACCTGGTCGGCTGGCGCTGGCTCGGCACCGACCCGAACGACGTGTCGTTCAACGTCTACCGGGCCGGTGCGAAGGTCAACGCGACCCCGGTCAGCGGCTCGACGAACTACTTCCACGCGGGCGCGCCCGCCCAGGCCGACTACACGGTCCGCGCGGTCGTCGGCGGCGTCGAGCAGGGCGACTCCGTGCACGCGATCCAGTTCCGCACCGGGTACAAGGACATTCCCATCAGCCCGCCCGCCGGCGGGACGACCCCGGACGGCGTGGCGTACACCTACGAGGCGAACGACGCCTCGGTCGGCGACCTGGACGGTGACGGCGCGCTCGACTTCGTCCTGAAGTGGCAGCCCACCAACGCCAAGGACAACTCCCAGTCCGGCTACACCGGCAACACGATCATCGACGGGATCAGGCTCGACGGCACCCGGCTGTGGCGCGTCGACCTCGGGCGCAACATCCGCTCGGGCGCGCACTACACGCAGTTCCAGGTGTACGACTACGACGGCGACGGCAGGGCCGAGGTGGCCGCGAAGACCGCCGACGCCACGGTGGACGGGACGGGCGCGGTCATCGGCAGCCCCTCCGCCGACCACCGCAACTCCAGCGGGTACGTCCTGACCGGGCCCGAGTACCTGACCATGTTCAACGGGCAGACGGGCCGGGCGATGGGGACCGTGGACTACGTCCCGGCGCGCGGCACGGTCTCCTCGTGGGGCGATTCCTACGGCAACCGCGTGGACCGGTTCCTGGCCGGCACCGCCTACCTGGACGGCGCCCGGCCCTCGCTGATCATGGCGCGCGGCTACTACACGCGCTCGGTGATCGCGGCCTGGGACTGGCGGAACGGGGCGTTCACCCGGCGCTGGACCTTCGACACCGACTCCTCCACCAACACCGGCAGGGGCTTCGACGGCCAGGGCTCGCACAGCCTCTCCGTCGGGGACGTCGACGACGACGGCAAGGACGAGATCGTCTACGGTTCGATGGCCGTCGACGACAACGGCAGCGGCCTGTGGACCACGAGGACCGGGCACGGCGACGCCCAGCACCTCGGCGACCTCGACCCGGGAACGCCCGGCCTGGAGTACTTCAAGGTCTCCGAGTCCACCTCCCAGCCCGCCGAGCTGTACATCGACCCGTCCGACGGCGCGGTCCGCTGGAAGCTCGCCGCCTGCTGCGACAACGGCAGGGGAGTGGCCGGGGACATCCACGCGGGCAACGACGGCGCGGAGGTCTGGTCCTCCTCCGACACCGCCGTCCGCGACGAGGCGGGCGCCACCAAGGGCCGCAAGCCGTCCTCCGCCAACTTCCTGTCCTGGTGGGACGGGGACACCACCCGGGAACTCCTCGACGGCACCCACATCGACAAGTACGGCACGTCGTCCGACACCCGCCTGCTGACGGGGGCGTCGGTCCACTCCAACAACGGCACCAAGGCGACCCCGGCCCTCTCGGGCGACCTCTTCGGCGACTGGCGCGAGGAGGTGGTCTGGGCGACCACCGACAACAGGGCCCTGCGCGTCTACTCGACCCCGGCCGAGACGACCACGAGGATCACCACCCTGCTCCACGACACGATGTACCGCACGGGCATCGCGTGGCAGAACACCGCGTACAACCAGCCCCCGCACCCGAGCTTCCACATGGGCAACGGAATGGCGACGGCACCCCGTCCGACGATCCACACGCCGTAGCACGCGGAGCGCACAAGGAGGGCGCGGACCGGATCCGGCCCGCGCCCTCCCGTTCGTCCGGCCCGGGGGTCAGGTCACCGAGCAGGACTGGTCCGCCAGTTCGAACGCCGTCGGTGTGCTGGTCGCGGCCGAGCCGGTGGCTGTGAAGCCGAAGCTCACCGAGGAACCCGGTGCCACGTTCGCGTTCCAGCTCACGTTCTTCGCCGTGACCGAGGCGCCGGACTGCGTGTGCTCGGTGTTCCACGCCTGCGTGACACCCTGCCCGGCGGGGAACGACCAGCCCAGCGACCAGCCGCTCCAGGCCGCCGTGCCGGTGTTGGCGAGCCGGACGTCCGCCTGGAAGCCGCCCGACCACTGGTTGGTCACCCGGTACGTCACCGCGCAGGCGCCGGTCGGCCCCGGATCCGTGCCCCCGCCGCCGTCGCCCCCGCCGGACGAGTCGCCGTAGACGACCCCGCGCCCGTTCGTCGACACGTACACGCGCCCGTAGACCCGCGGGTCACCGGTGATGGCCGCGCCCGTCCAGCCCCACTGGTGCGCGTCGTCGTTGACGCGCGTCCAGCTCGCGCCCTTGTCCGTGGAGCGGAAGATGCCGCGTACGCCGCCGATCTTCGCGCTCGTGTAGAGCGCCTGGTACGACGCGCCGGGCGCCGCCTTGCCGAAGCCGATCGTGTCGGCCTGCTCGACCCCCGGCAGCTTGGTGAAGGTCGCGCCGGAGTCCGTGGAGTGCCACAGCCCGTACGCCCCGTCGCTCGCGCCGCCCGCCAGCCAGATGTCGCCCTTCGTGCCGGGCAGCGCCTTGAACCGTACGCTGTCGCCGCTCGGCAGTCCCGTCGCGGAGGAGGCGGTGAAGGTCGCGCCGCCGTCCGAACTGACGTAGAACCTGCCGGACTTGAAGCCGTAGAAGGTCTTCGGGTCGACCCGGTCCGACTCGACGACCGCGCCGGCCGGGATCCCGCTCGACGCCGACCACGACGTGCCGAACCCGGTCGCGTGGTGCACGCCCGCACCCTCCGGGCTCCACACGAACCGGCTCCCGTCGGCGGCCGCGGCGACCGTGCCGCCGCCGCTCACCCCCGAGGGGTCGGTGCCGGCGAACCAGTTGGCGCCGTTGTCCGTGGAGAACGCCACGTGCGGACCCGAGTCGAGGTTCCCGGCCCGCACCACGATCCCCGGGTTCGACTCCGCGAAGTCGAGGCTCGTCGTGGTGGTGAAGTTCGGCGAGGTGAACATCATCGACGGGACCTCGGTGAGGTCCGTGTGCCGGAAGCCGCCGACGTCACCGAGCGCGCTCAGCAGCCGGGCGCCGCCGGACGGGGGAGCGGCCAGGTCGTTCACGGCCGTCTCCTCCAGCCCTTGCACCATCGGCCTGATGGTGAACTGGCCGCCGCTGTCCCACCGGCCCAGGTCCTCGGTGCCGTAGATCGTCGCGCCCGTCCCGTACATCATGCGGGAGGAGTTGAACGGGTCGATCTCCAGCGCCTCGGTCATCCACCCCAGTTTGGGCGTCTGCTCGGGCGGCGACGGATTGGCGCCCCAGGTCAGCCAGGGCGAGGACGACACGTCCATGGTGTAGCGGTTCGAGCGGTTCGGGTACGAGGTGTAGTCCCAGGCCTTCGTCCAGGTGCCGCCGCTGTCCGTGGAGCGGAAGATCTGCGTGTCCGGCCACCAGGAGCTGTACGCCGTCGCCATCACCGTTCCCGGCTTCTGCCGGTCGACCGTCAGCCCGCTGAAACCGTAGGAGGTGTCGGCCTCCGCGACCGGGCTGATGTCCGTCCAGGTGCCGCTCGCCGTCGCGTACCGGAACAGCCGGCCCTTCCCGCCGTCGTACGGGCCCCCCTTGTCGCTGTACGCGAGGTACAGGTAGCCGTTCTTCGCGTCCAGCACGCCCTTGTGGGCCAGGTACCCGGTGGGCTGACCGGCCAGCCGCGACCAGGTCGCGCCCGCGTCGGTCGAGCGGTAGACAGCGTTGTCCTTGTCGGCCACCCCGACGTAGATGGTGCGGGTGGCGTCGGTGCCCGTGGCCGACGACTCGTCGAAGGTCACCCAGGCGATGCCCTGGTTGTCGGAGGCGTACCCGCTGGCGTCGGTCGGGTCCTGCACGTAGTTCCCGGGGTTCGGGAAGCTCGTCACCTGCGACCAGGAGGCCCCCGAGTCGGTGGACCGCCACAGCCCCCTGCCGCTGGGCGCGCCCAGGTACAGCACGCTGTTGCGGTGCGGGTCGACCGCGAGCCGCTCGCCCATGCCGCGCCCCGGCATGTTGCCGCCCAGCTTGAACGGCAGGTCGGCCTTCTGCCAGGTCGCACCCCGGTCGGCGGACCTGAGCACGGCCCCGTTGCCGGGGTCCCAGCTGTTCGTGTACGTGCCCACGGCGGCGTACACCTTGCTCGGCGCCACGGGGTCGGAGGCGAGGCTCACCACCCCGGTGTGCCCCCAGCGCTCCCAGCCGACCGAGTCGAGCAGCGGGGTCCAGGTCTTCGACGCCTCCTGCCAGCGGTAGGCGCCGCCGATGTCGGTGCGGGCGTACGCGAGGTTCTTCTCGGACCGGCTGAAGACGATGCCGGGCACGAAGCCGCCGCCGTCGATACGGGCGTTCTTCCAGGTGTACGTGTCGGCGGCGACCGACACGGCGGGCGCGGTCCTCTCG
Organism: Streptomyces beigongshangae; assembly: GCF_019710745.1. Taxonomy (GTDB): domain Bacteria; phylum Actinomycetota; class Actinomycetes; order Streptomycetales; family Streptomycetaceae; genus Streptomyces; species Streptomyces beigongshangae. The sequence goes on along the minus strand of NZ_JAHKJW010000052.1, from coordinate 13,955 downwards.
GCGGCCTGCGCGGCCAGGGCGGGAGGCGTACCGGCCAGCAGCCCGGCGGCGAGCCCGAGCACGGCGGTCAGGACGGGGGTTCTTCGCACGGTGGGGGTCCCTTTCGAGAGGAGAAAGGCGTGACGGCCGGACGGCTCCGTGAGGGGAAGCCGCCCGGCCGGGTGCACACGGAGCTCCGGACGCCCCGCGCCCCTCAGGGGCGCGGGGAACTGCGCGGCCGGCCACATCGGGCCCGCAGCCTCCGCACCGGCCTCCTCACGGAGCACCCCGCGGAGCGCCCTGCGGGACTATTCGAGGAGCTCCGCGTACGAGCCCATGGCGAGCGCGATGTCCGCCTGGGCCCAGAACCGGTGGTACGTGAACGTGGGCGCGGCCCCGCCCGCCAGATACGCCTCGATCTTCGACCAGGCCGGATCGTCCTCGTAGAACGAGCGGATCGAGTCGAAGGTCGACGACGAGTTGATCGGGTCGCCGTTCGGCATCGTGCCGGTCCAGCCGCTCGGGACGTACACCGGGTCGTCGAACCGGTTGTAGTCGGCGCGGGTCTCCGGGACCGCGATGCCCAGCGCGTCCTGGTTGTTCTCCCACATGCCGTCCAGCAGCGCCTTGGCCGTCGTCGCGGCCTCGGTGTCACCGGACCGGTCGGCGTAGTACGTCAGGGTCTTGGCGTACGCGGCCGCCACCCCGACGTCGTTCGTGTAGTCGGCCACGGTCACGTGGAGACCCGTGTTGGCACCGGGACTCGACGCGTTCCAGGTGTCCGGCTTGCCCGACCACCGGAGCGTGTTCGGGATCCGGAAGGAGCCGTCCGGGTTGACCGTCGTGTTGGCCAGTGCCCAGTCGACCCACTTGTCGAGGACGACCTTGGCGTCCGTGTCACCCGTCTGCTGGTAGTACTCGGCGACCCGCTCCATCGACCACGCCTGGAAGCCGAACCACTGGTTGGACGGCGGGTCGTGGTAGACGGGCTTCTCGTCGTAGAACATGCCGTAGAAGGTCGGCGTCCCGGAGGGCGGTGTCGCGTAGCGGCCCTGCCAGCTGTTGGTGGCACCGCCCGCGATGGCCCCCTCGCTGGACTGGAGCCAGCGGTAGAACTCCAGCTGCCGGTCCAGGGACTTGGCCCAGTCCGCCTGCCCCGTCGCCGACTTCGGCTTCAGGTCGGCGTACGAGCTGAGCGCGTAGGCGGCCAGGGGGTTCTGGTAGCCGCCGTGCGTGTGGCTGGAGCCGATGCGCCAGGCCCAGCCCGCCGAGGAGTCGGTCGCGCCGCCCCAGGCGTAGTACCAGTTCAGCAGGTAGTGCGAGGCGTCCTTGCCGGTGGCCGCCGGGCAGGACGTCGGCCCCACACAGTTGCCGATCTTCTTGAAGTACTTGTCGTACATCGAGTAGCGGAGGTAGTCACCCATCTTCGCGGCCTTGCCGACGGTCGCCGACACCTGGGATCCCTTGCCCTGCGCCTCGGCCCAGATGTCCGCCCAGTACGCGGCCTGCACGGCCCGCGCGTCGGCGTCCGGGGCGTTGGTGAACTTCCACTGCTTGGCGTAGGACGCGTCCTTGGTGAACAGGTCCAGGTAGCCGTTCTTTCCGCCGTACTTGAAGGCGTCGCAGGTCGGCTGCGGCACGGTCTCGAACACCGACTCCTGCGCACCGCGCTGGAAGGTGTTGATGTAGGACGGCCCGGTGTCGGAGGGGCCCGCCTCGCACTTGCCCGGCGAGTTCCCGTACCCGTAGACGTTGTCCACGTCCTGCAGCCAGTGCATGCCGTAGATGTCGTCCGTGCCGTACGCGCTCTTCAGCTCGGCGGCGATCGGGTCGGCGCCCACGGAGACACCCGAGTCCAGCTGCGCCGGGTACTCGTTCGGGGTGTCCAGCTCGGGCGCGTACGTCGCGGGCTTGGAGGCGTTGTAGAACGAGTTGGTCGGCTGGTCGGCACGGGTGGGAATCATGAACTTCTCCATGATGTCCCAGGCGCCGTTGAACCTCGTCCAGTCGCCGGTCACCTTGCCGTACATGGCCTGCAGCCACAGCAGGTAGCTGTACGCCTCGGAGGTCGTCTCGTGCCCGTGGTCGGGCGCCTCGACGATCAGTGTCTCCACCGAGTGGTACGGGATGCCCTCCGGCGAGAAGTAGCCGTTCGCCGGGTCGGTGATCTTCCCGTAGAGCTCCAGGAAGCGGGCGTCGTACTCCTTCGACGCGGCGAGCTGGGTGACGGTGACCGCGGCCTTGGCGTGCCCGGTGGCGGTCGACTCGAAGGTCGCCGTACCGGTGCCCGAGGCACTGGCGGTGACGGTCACCTTCTGCGCCGTGTTCCAGTTCGACGGGGTGAAGGTGAGCGAGGCCCCGCCGGTGACGGACAGCCCCGTGTTGCCGCTCGCCCGGGCGGTCGTCACCGTCACGTTCGCCGACGGCTGGGTCGAGAGCTTGACGTCGTACGTACCGGTCTTGCCCTGCTGGACGCCGAGCTGGCCCGGCGAGGCCACCACGGCGGGACCCGAGGCGACCGTGATGCCGACCGGGGTGGACTCCGCCGACGCGCCCAGGCTGTCGTACGCCTTCGCGAGCAACGAATGACTGCCCACGGTCAAGCCAGTGGCCGAGAACGTGTAGGGCGCGCTGGTGTCGGTGCCCAGCAGCGTCGTGTCGTCGTAGAACTCGACCTTGCCGATCGTCGCGCCGTCCGCGGCCGCGGCGGTCGCGGCGAGCGGGACGGCGGTGCCCTGCGAGTAGACGGCGCCCGCCGAGGGGCTGGTCAGCACGGTGATCGGCGGCTGGTGAGCACCGGCGCAGGTGGTGCCGTTGATCGCGAAGGAGGTGGGTGCGGCGTTGGTGCCGCTGTAGGTGAACTGGGCGCCGGTCGTGACCGCGGCGCCGGCCGCGATCTTCCCGTTCCAGGAGGCGCTCCTGGCGGTGACCGTCTTCCCCGACTGCGACCAGGTGCCGCTCCAGCCGCTGCTGAGCTGCTGGTTGCCGGCGTAGTCGTAGGTCAGGGCCCAGCCGTCGATCGCCTCCGTGCCGCGGTTGGTGAGGGTGAGCTCGGCGGTGAAACCGGAGCCCCAGTCGTTCGCCTTGTAGTCGACGCTGCACTGGACGGCCGCCGCCTGCGCGGCAGTCGTACCGGTCGCCAGCATGGTCAGCGGGAGGGCGAGGGCCGCCACCACGGCGGTCCACATCCGCCGCACGCGGCGGTTGTGTCTGAGTGCCATGTTCTGGTTCCTCTCCTTGCGGCTCGGAGACGGGGGTGGAGCAACAAGCCTTGAACCAGTGGGAGCGCTCCCATATTGGAGAGAGGGGTGCAAGGGGTCAAGGTGCTTGAAGAGTCGAAATGATTCGATAGATCAAGAGTGCACCCCCTCTGTTGTTCGCCAAGACTTGGCGCTACCTTCGTCCGCACCAGTGGGAGCGGTTCCAACAGTCGACGTGTCCGTCAGGGCGCGGCCGTACTTCGAGGAGTCGCTCATGCGTCACCCCCGTGTTCGCCTTTCCCCATGGTCGGCGCCACCGCACTCCTTCATCGGCCGCGTCATGACGTGCCCCGGCACGCGCGCCATCCTGTCCGGCCGGCCCCGGAGCACCCGGGTCCTGCGCCTTCGGACCGGTTCCGCGCTCCTTTCACGACGGCACCACCACGTCGTTCGGCATCGGGTTGCGTGCCCCCCGCGCACCCTCGACGAATAGGACACCCCGCACATGAGCCGTACCAGAACTGCACTCCTCGCGGCGCTGGCGCTGGTCGCCGGCACCGCGGGCGCCGCCGTCGCGGCGACGCCCCCGGACGCCGGCGCGGCCGCCGTCCCCTGCACCGTGGAGTACAAGGTGCAGAACCAGTGGGACACCGGCTTCACCACCGCGGTGACGGTCACCAACAACAGCGCGGCCAAGACGGGCTGGTCCCTGAAGTGGTCGTACGCGGGCAACCAGAAGATCACCAGCGGCTGGAACGCGAAGCTCAGCCAGAGCGGCAGCGCGGTCACCGCCACCAACGAGAACTACAACGGCCCCTTGGGGACCGGAAGTTCGATCAGCTTCGGCTTCAACGGCACCTACAGCGGCACCAACGCGCTGCCCACGACCTTCACCCTCGACGGCGTGACCTGCAACGTCGACGACGGAGGCTCGGGCCCCACCGACCCGCCGGACCCGGGGACGGGCACCAGGGTGGACAACCCGTACGCGGGCGCCAAGGTGTACGTGAACCCGGAGTGGCGGGCGAAGGCCGCCGCCGAGCCCGGCGGCAGCCGCATCGCCAACCAGCCGACCGGCGTGTGGCTCGACCGGACCGCCGCGATCAACGGCGTGAACGGCGGCATGGGGCTGCGCGCCCACCTGGACGCGGCGCTCGCGCAGAAGGGCTCCGACGAGCTGGTCGTCCAGCTGGTCATCTACAACCTGCCCGGCCGTGACTGCGCCGCACTGGCGTCGAACGGCGAACTCGGCCCGACGGAGATCGACAAGTACAAGACGCAGTACATCGACCCGATCGCGGCGATCCTCAAGGACACCAAGTACGCGGGTCTGCGCATCGTCACCACCGTCGAGATCGACTCGCTGCCGAACCTCGTCACCAACGTGTCGCCCCGCGCCACCGCCACCCCCAACTGCGACACGATGAAGGCGAACGGCAACTACATCAAGGGTGTCGGCTACGCCCTGAACAAGCTGGGCGACGCGCCCAACGTCTACAACTACGTGGACGCCGGACACCACGGCTGGCTCGGCTGGGACGACAACTTCGCGCCCTCCGCCGCGCTCTTCAAGGAGGCCGCCTCCGCCGAGGGCGCGACCCTCGCCGACGTGCACGGGTTCATCGTGAACACCGCCAACTACAGCGCCACCAAGGAGAACAACTTCACGGTCAACGACACCGTGAACGGGGCCTCGGTCCGTACGTCGAAGTGGATCGACTGGAACCGGTACGTGGACGAGCAGTCCTACGCGCAGGCCATGCGCAACCAGCTGGTCTCGATCGGCTTCAACTCCGGCCTCGGCATGCTGATCGACACCTCCCGCAACGGCTGGGGCGGTACGGCCAGGCCCACCGGTCCCGGGGCGACGACCACCGTGGACACGTACGTCGACGGGGGACGCTACGACCGGCGCATCCACCTCGGCAACTGGTGCAACCAGGCCGGTGCGGGTCTCGGCGAGCGGCCGCAGGCAGCGCCGGCGACCGGTATCGACGCGTACGTGTGGATGAAGCCCCCGGGCGAGTCGGACGGGTCGAGCACCGCCATCCCCAACGACGAGGGCAAGGGCTTCGACCGGATGTGCGACCCGACGTACACCGGCAACCCGCGGAACAACAACAACATGTCCGGTGCGCTGCCGAACTCCCCGCTGTCCGGGCACTGGTTCTCCGCGCAGTTCCAGGAGCTCATGAAGAACGCGTACCCGGCCCTGTGACCTCCGCGTACCGCGTGGTCGTCTGAGAGGTGGAAGAACACGCAGTTCCCCGCGCCCCTGAAGGGGCGCGGGGAACTGCTGCCGCTCAGGGCGGGCGTCCTCCGCCGGCCGGCTCCGTCACGCCGCGCGTCACACGTTCACGTGGTCACACGACCGTGCGGTCCGTCACTCGTTGACCGTCGCCGGGTCCGAGCCCAGCCGCCGGTCCTCGTTGAGGGCGCTGATCGCCGCGATGTCCTCGTCGTCCAGCGCGAAGCCGAAGACGTCGATGTTCTCCTTGATCCGGGACGGGGTCACGGACTTGGGGATCACCACGTTCCCCAGCTGGAGGTGCCAGCGCAGGACGACCTGGGCGGGTGTGCGGTCGTGCTTGCGGGCTATGGCCACGAGCGCCGGGACCTCCAGGAGGCCCTTGCCCTGGCCGAGCGGGGACCATGCCTCGGTGGCGATGCCCTTCGCCGCGTGGTGGGAGCGCGCTTCCGCCTGCTGCAGGTGCGGGTGCAGCTCGATCTGGTTGACGGCCGGGACGACGGACGTGGCGTCGATCAGCCTGTCCAGGTACTCCGGGTGGAAGTTGGAGACACCGATGGCCTTGGCGCGGCCGTCCGCGTAGATCTTCTCGAACGCCTTGTAGGTGTCGACGTACGTGTCCCTGTCCGGCATCGGCCAGTGGATCAGGTACAGGTCGACGTGGTCGAGACCGAGCTTCTCCAGGGACTCGTCGAAGGCGCGCAGCGTGGAGTCGTACCCCTGCTCCGTGTTCCAGAGCTTGGTGGTGACGAAGAGCTCCTCGCGGGCGATGCCGGAGGAGGCGAGGCCCCTGCCGGTGCCCTTCTCGTTGCCGTAGATCGCGGCGGTGTCGATGCTGCGGTACCCGGCCTCCAGCGCGGTGGCGACGGCTCGCTCCGCCTCGTCGTCCGGCACCTGCCAGACACCGAAGCCCAGCTGGGGCATCTCGACGCCGTTGTTCAGGATGATCGGGGGGACCTTGCTCACGAGCTCTCGATCCTTTAAGTCGTCGGATGGTACGGGTGGTACCCCATCGTCAACGATCACGGACCGTTCCGCATTCCAGTCCCGCGGGTTCGCCGGACGAGAGGCATATCGGCCGGGAAGTACCCTCTTTCGCGGGTCCGAACCACATGCATCGGCCAGGCCGCCCACCGGCGGTGCCGAGGCCGGGGGAGGGCCGGTGAACCCGCGCGATCCCCCTCCTCGTCCGTACGGCCCGCTCGCGCCGCCCCGCGGCGGTGTCGGCCGGCCCTCACCCCGGGCCCAGCCGCAGTGTCACGAACCGCGGCCGGTACAGGGACACGTTCCGGCTGAGGTGCGCCTGGGCCGCCGCCCCGCCGGCCGCGTCCAGCCAGTTGACGTCGTAGCTCAGCACGAGCCCGCCCCGGCCGACCGCCGGATGGACCTGCGGGTTGTACGCGGCCACCCCGGCCCGCTGCTCCGGCAGGGGCGGGCTGAAGCCCTTGCCGGGCCCGTGCCAGGGCCCGGCCGGGGAGCACGCCCAGTACGAGGTGACGGTCGTCAGCCCCTCGGCGCCCGCCGCCATCGTGAACAGGACGTACGTCCCGCCGTCGCGCGCCACCGTGAACGCGCTGCCCACCCCCTTGCGCCCGCCGTCCCCCAGCACGGGCTCCATGTGCGAGGGGATGCTCCACTCCCCGCCGTCCCAGTACTGCCACGCGGCGGGGTCCGCGAGCCGTCCCCGCGGCACGCGCGCGACGTACGCGTGCGAGGCGGGCCGGGCGGCGGCCCGCGCGTCGTCCCCGCCGAAGACGTACGTCCAGTCCTCGTCGTGGGTCAGCGCGGTCGTGCCGAACAGCACCCGCCGCGCCGGATCCCGCACCCGCCGCTGGTCGAGAACACGGGTGATCCCTTCGAGACGCAGTCCGGGCAGCGACAGCGTGGCCACCTCGGTGCCGGTCGGCACCCCGTAGATCCAGGGGTACGCGCCGGTCGTACGGGTCCACAGCACCACCCGTACGACCTGCTCGGACGAGCCGGGGGAGCGGGGCTCGACCCGCGCCGCCACCGGCCAGCGCCACTGCCCGGGCGCCGGGTCCGCGAACAGCGGCGCGGGAAGCGTGCGCCGCAGCCGCCCGCCCTCCATGACCACGGCCGAGTTGCGCACCATCGGGGCCGTCGTGTCCCGCCAGGCGTAGGACTCGCCCACCGGATTGGGCGGACGGTGCACCTGGCCGAGGTAGGTGTCCGAGAAGAGCCAGAGCACCCGCCCGTCCGGCAGCCGCACCGAGTGCGTGCCGTCGCCGCCGGTCCAGTCGTCGGCCCGCGAGGCGTCGTCCCCGTACCGCGCGAACTCGCCGGTGACGCCCTGGTCGGGGACCCAGGAGGCGACCGTGCGGGGCCGGCAGGCGGCGACCCCGCCGTCGTCCCGCGCGCGGACGGTGAGCAGCACGGCGCCGAGGACCAGGACCAGGAGCAGACCCAGGCCGGTCCTCGCGCGCTGTCGTGCTCGTGCGTCGTCGGGCACGCCCGGGACGTTAGTGGCTGCCGCGCACCCGGTCCATGGGCAGCCACAGGACGGTGCCCCGCGTCACCGGCCCGCGCACGGCGCCCGCCCCGGCCGGTTCGCCCGTTCCGGCCGTTCCGGCCAGTTCGGCCAGTTCGGTCTCGTCCAGCGCCCGGTCGTGGACCCGCACGTCGTCGACGGCTCCCGTGAGGTGGGCGCGGCTGTCCAGTTTCTGGCCGACGTGCACACCGAACGGAGAGTTGCGGCTCACGGATCCCGCCGGTGCGTCCGCCGTGCCGGCCGCGGTCCCGTCGACGAACAGCGTGAGCAGCCCCCCGCCGCGGCGCAGCGCCAGGTGGTGCCACCGTCCGTCGTTGTACGCGCCGCTCGTGCGCACGGACGCGGACCGCGGCGCGCCCCCGCCGTCCCGCACGGTGATCAGCCCCTGGAGCCGGTCGCCCGCGGGCTCACCGCGCAGCCACACCTGCGGCTGGGTGGTGCCGACCCCGCCCATCCACAGCAGGGGCTGCTCGCCCGCGGTGGCCGTGTAGCGGAACCACAGCGACGCCGTGAAGTCCTCCGTCCCGAGCGGCAGCGCGGCGCGGTACGGCAGGCGTACGGCGTCGTCGGTGCCGTCGAACGCGAGGGCGCGGCCGTGCACGCCGTCCGTCGTCCGCGCGCCCCCGAGGACCGCCGCGCCGGGTGCGCCCGGGGCGAGGTCGGCGGTGGTCGGGTCCGGGCCGCGGCGCGGGCTCAGCCAGTCCTCGGTGAACCGGGCGAAGCGGATCTCGTCGCGCGCGTCCACGGCGCCGCCCTCGTACAGCAGGCCCACCGCCGCGCCGCCGATGTCCACCAGGTCGGAGTAGCCGGACCAGTCCCGCGTGACCACCGTGCCCCGGTCGACGCTCTCCCAGGTGCGTCCGCCGTCGTAGGAGGAGCGGATCATCATCGTGCGGCGGCGGTCCGGGTCGCCGGGGCAGGCCAGCAGGAGCCGGCCGCCCAGGCGCAGCGTGGACCCCTGGACCTGGGGCGTGTAGAGGCTCGGCAGGGCACGGAAGGGCGAGGCGAAGCTGTCGCCGCCGTCGGTGCTGAACGTCTGGGTGCGGTGCCCGAGGTCGGTGCCGTCCTGTTCGCGTCCGCTGACGAGGACCGCGCCGTCCGCGCGCTCGGTCACGGTCATCTCGGACGGCTTCTGGCGGAACGTGCCGTCCTGCGCTGTCGGGTACGAGCGGGTCGCCCCGACACGCCAGTGGTCGCCGCCGTCGTCGCTCACGACCAGCGCGGCGTGGTTCGCGCTGACGCGGGTGCCCTCCCACGTCTCGGCGTTGACACCGAGGACGAGCCGGCCCGCGTGCCGGCCGCGGGTGAGCTGGATGCCGTGCACGGGTCCGGTGGCGTACCAGGAGTTCCAGTGCGCGGGGAGGATCTCGTCGCTGAGGTCGCGCGGCGCGGACCAGGTGAGGCCGTCGTCGTCGCTGTGCTGCAGATGCGGGGTGCGGTCGCAGGGGACGGGGCAGTTGCCGCCGCCGGGGAGACCCGTGTTGTACGTCTCGGCCAGCACGATCCGGCCGGTCGTGCGGTCCACGACCGGGGCGGGGTTGCCGTGGGTGTCGCCCGCGCCCTCGTCGACCACCTGGAGCGGGCCCCAGGTGCGGCCGCCGTCCGTGGAGCGCTTGAGCACGATGTCTATGTCGCCGGCGTCGCTGCAGTCGTTCACCCGGCCCTCGGCGAACGCCAGCAGGGTGCCCTCCGTCGTCCGCACGACGGCCGGGATGCGGTAGCAGGCGTATCCGGGGTCCTGGGACGCCTTGAAGAGCACCTGCTGCTCGAACTGTCCGGACGAGCCGCTCCCGGCGGCTCTGTCGGCTCTGTCAGCCCTGTCGGCTCTGTCGGCTCTGTCGGTCCTGTCCGGTCCGGGGGCGGGACCGGCGTGTCCGGTGCCCGGCAGCGCGAGCAGCGCGGTGGCGGTGAGGACCGCGGTCAGACCGAGGACCCGGGGGAGCGCGCGAAGACTCGACGGCATGGTGCGACCTGCCCTTCATGCAACTGGACATTCGGACATCTGTACATCTGGACATCCCACGTCTTCCGTGCGGCCACCGACGCTACTGGGACGCCAGGCACCTCACAAGGAGCGTGCGCGGCCGTGCCGTACGGGCGCGCCGGGACCGCCCCGGTTGATTCACCGCTTCGTTGATCGGGATTTCCCCCATGAACGACCCGTACGGGCTAACGTTCCGTCATGAACGCAGCAGACACGGGGACTTACCCCGTCCTCGACCCCGCACGTACCGCACTCGTACTGATCGATCTGATGGACCGTATCGTCGGACTGCCCATGGAGCCCCGGAAGGGACCCGAGGTGCTGTCCGCCTGCGAGAAGCTGATCGCCGCCTTCCGCGCGGCGGACGCGCCCGTCGTGCTCGTCCGCGCCGAGCGGCCCGGTGTCGCCGAGCAGCCGCCCGGCAGCGGGCTGGTCGCGGGACTCGCGGCCGACGGTGACATCGAGATAGTGAAGCGGACCTTCAGCGCCTTCCAGGACACCGGTCTCGACGAGCGGCTACGCGAACGCGGGGTGACCACGGTGGTGATCGGCGGGATCGCCACGAACCTCGGGGTCGAGTCCACCGGCCGGGTGGCCCGGGACCTCGGCTACGACGTCGTCTTCGTCGAGGACACCATGGCCACCTACACCACCGCCGAGCACGAGGCATCGGTGAAGCTGAACTTCCCGCGCCTGGGCACGGTGGTCACCACGGCGGAGGTGAGCTTCACCACCGCCTGAGCGCAACCGGCACCCCCTTCACCGCCCTGCGAGTGAGCCGAAGGGGCGCGCCTGGGTCGAGGGGGCAAGCGCGCGGAGGCCCGACGAAGGAGGGCTGAGCACGGTTGCCCCCTCGACCCAGGCTTCTGCGCCCCGGAGGCGAACCGAGCACTGAACAGAGGAGCCCCGGCCGGCGCAGGGGGCGCTCCCCGCCGGGCCGGGGCCCCGCCGCCGTGCCGCGGGGGACCGGGTCAGCCCTGCGCGGCCGCGGCCCGCAGGGCGATGCGGTGCTCGCCCGCGTACACGTTCATGGAGGCGCCCCGCAGGAAGCCGACCAGCGTCAGGTTCGACTCGGCGGCCAGGTCCACCGCCAGCGAGGACGGCGCCGAGACCGCGGCGAGCACCGGGATGCCGGCCATCACCGCCTTCTGGGCCAGTTCGAAGGAGGCGCGCCCCGACACGAGCAGCACCGTGCGGGAGAGCGGCAGCGAGCCGTTCTGCAGGGCGCGGCCGACCAGCTTGTCGACCGCGTTGTGCCGGCCCACGTCCTCCCGGACGTCGACCAGCTCGCCGTCCTCGGTGAACAACGCCGCCGCGTGCAGGCCCCCGGTCCGGTCGAACACGCGCTGCGCCGCGCGCAGCCGGTCGGGGAGGCCCGCGAGCAGTTCGGGTTCGAGCCGTACCGGGGGAGCCGTGTCGCCGTACGTGTCGTCGATCGTCCAGCGGGCCGTCGTGCGGACCGCGTCCAGGCTGGCCTTGCCGCACAGTCCGCAGGACGACGTCGTGTACACGTTGCGTTCGAGGGTGATGTCGGGGATGACGACGCCGGACGCCGTCCGCACGTCGACGACGTTGTAGGTGTTGGAACCGTCCGCCGTCGCGCCCGCGCAGTAGACGATGTTCTGCAGCTCGTCGGCCCGGCCCAGAACGCCCTCGCTGACCAGGAAGCCCGCCGCGAGCGCGAAGTCGTCGCCCGGGGTGCGCATCGTGATCGCGAGGGGTTTCCCGTCGAGGCGGATCTCCAGTGGTTCCTCGGCGACGAGCGTGTCGGGACGGGCGGAGACCGCCCCGTCCCGGATGCGGATCACCTTGCGTCGTTCCGTGACTCGTCCCATGTCCTGATCAGTCCCGGTTCTGTACGTGCTGGTAGCCGAAGCGGCCCTTGATGCAGAGGTTGCCGTGGGTCACCGGGTCGTCGTGCGGCGAGGTGACCTTGACGATCTCATTGTCCTGTACGTGCAGGGTGAGGTTGCAGCCCACTCCGCAGTAGGCGCAGACCGTGGTCGTCTCGGTCTGCGCCGACTCGTCCCACGTACCCGCCGCACGCATGTCGAACTCCGACTTGGAGGAAAGTGCTCCGGTCGGGCACACCTCGACGCAGTTGCCGCAGTACACGCAGGCCGAATCGGTGAGCGGGGCGTCGTGCTCGACGGCGATCCGGGCGTCGAAGCCGCGACCGGCCACCGAGATCGCGAAGGTGTTCTGCCACTGGTCGCCGCAGGCGTCGACGCACTTGTAGCAGAGGATGCACTTGCCGTAGTCGCGCACGTACAGGTCGTTGTCGACCCTCGGCTCCTCGTCGACGCGGGCCGCGTCCGGACCGAACCGGCCGGGCTCCGCCCCGTACTCCTGGAGCCGGCCGGCCACCTCCGGCGTGGTGGAGAGGTCGACCGAGGACGCGAGGAGTTCCAGGACGACCTTGCGGCTGTGCCGGGCCCGCTCGGTGTCCGTGCGCACCTCCATGCCCGCCTCCGCCCTGCGCGAGCAGGCCGGGACGAGGGTGCGCGCGCCCTCCACCTCGACCACGCACACCCGGCAGGCGTTCTTCGGGGCGAGGGTGTCGCCCTGGCACAGGGTCGGCACGTCCTTGCCCGCGGAGCGGCAGGCGTCGAGGATCGTGGCGCCCTCCGGTGCCCATACGGGCTCGCCGTCGATGCGGAACTCCAGCAGGCGGCGGGGTATCCCCAGCGGTGTCACGGTCATTCGTACGCCCCCAGGCGGTCGATGGCGGATTCCACGGCGTTCCACGCGGTCTGGCCCAGACCGCAGATCGAGGCGTCCCTCATGGCCCGGCCCACCTCCCGCAGCAGCGCGACGTCGGCGGCGGCGTCCGCGCCGGTCCGCCCGGCGATGCGGTGCAGGGCCTCCTCCTGGCGCACGGTGCCGACCCGGCACGGCACGCACTGCCCGCACGACTCGTCGCGGAAGAACTCGGCGATCCGCAGCAGCAGGCGCGGCAGCGGCACGGTGTCGTCGAAGGCCAGCACGACCCCCGAGCCGAGCGTCGTGCCGGCCGCCCGCGTGCCCTCGAAGGTGAGCGGGATGTCGAGTTCGTCGGGCCGTACGAAGCCGCCGGCCGCCCCGCCGAGCAGCACCGCGCGCAGCCGGTCGCGTACCCCCGCGAGCTCCAGGAGTTCGCCGAGCGTCGCGCCGAACGGCAGCTCGTAGACCCCGGGCCGGTCGACGCTGCCCGACACGCAGAACAGCTTCGGCCCGGTGGACGTGCCGGTGCCGATCGCCGCGTACGCCGGGGCGCCGAGGGTGAGGATCGGCAGGACGTTGACCAGCGTCTCGACGTTGTTCTCCGCGGTGGGCTTGCCGAACAGGCCCCTCTCCACCGGGAAGGGCGGCTTCGGGCGCGGCTCGCCCCGGTACCCCTCGATGGAGTTGAAGAGGGCCGTCTCCTCGCCGCAGACGTACGCGCCCGCACCGCGCCTGATCTCGATGTCGAAGGCGTACCCCTGGCCGAGGACGTCGTCCCCGAGCAGCCCGCGCGCCCGCGCCTGCCCGACGGCGTGCTCCATACGGCGCAGCGCCCGCGGGTACTCGCCGCGCAGGTACAGGTGGCCCTGGTGCGCCCCGACCGCGTACGCCGCGATCGTCATCGCCTCCACCAGGGCGTACGGGTCGCCCTCCATGAGCACGCGGTCCTTGAAGGTGCCGGGCTCGGACTCGTCGGCGTTGCACACCAGGTGGTGCGGGCGGTCGGGCTGCGACGCCGTGGCCTGCCACTTGCGGCCGGTGGGGAAGGCGGCGCCGCCGCGTCCGACCAGACCCGCGTCGGTGACCTCGCGGATCACCCCGGCGGGGCCGATCGCGAAGGCGCGGCGCAGAGCCGTGTAGCCGCCGTGCGCCCGGTAGTCGTCGAGCGAGGCCGGGTCGACCGCGCCGACCCGGCCCAGCAGCATCAGCGAGGGGTCCCCGGCCTGCGGGACCGCCGACGCGGCGGCCGGCTCCCCGGGCGCCGCGTCGGGCGCGCTCGCCGCGAGCACCGCCCGCTCGACGGTCGCGGGCGCCGCCACGGCCGTACGCACC
>NZ_JAHKJW010000051.1 GCF_019710745.1 Streptomyces beigongshangae | reverse complement strand
CCGAGGGCGCGGGGGCCGCCGAGGGCGCGTACGCGCCGGGCACCCCGGGCGAGCGGCGGCTGGCGGCGGCCTGGGCCGAGGTGCTGGGCGTCCCCGGCGACCGGATCGGCCGCCGGGACCACTTCTTCGAGCGCGGCGGCACCTCGCTCGCGGCGGTGAAGCTGGCCGTCGCCCTGGACCGGGCGATCACCCTCGAGGACGTCACCCGCCACCCGGTCCTCGCGGACCTGGCGCGGCTGCTCGACGGCGCCCGCCGGGAGGCCCCGTGAGGTGGACCGGCCGCCGGGGCCGGACCCCGGCGGCGGAACTCACCGAGGAACGCGCCGCCGAGGAACGCGCCGAGGACCATCCGCGGGAGCACCCGCACACCCACGTGCCGGACGACCGGCGCACGACCGGAGGGAACCACACGATGACGTCCGCCTCCCCGGGCTCCCCGGGCTCCCCGGGCTCCCCGGGCCCCACGGCCCTGCTGCCCGACCTCGACCTGCGCCCCGGCAGCCCGCCGGTCCTGCGCGCCGACGTGGCGGGCGACCCGGCGGGCTGGGCGGCGGCGCACCGCGACGCGCTGCGCGCCGTGGTCGCCGGGCACGGCAGCGTCCTGGTCCGCGGTCTGGGACTGGGCGACCCGGACACCACCGCGGACGTCTTCCGGCGCCTGGCCGACGGCCTGATGCCCGACCGGGAGTCCTTCGCGCCCCGGCGGACGTACGCGGACGGCGTGTACTCCTCGTCCAAGTGGCCGCCCAACCAGCGGATGTGCATGCACCACGAGCTGAGCTACGCGCTGGAGTTCCCCCGCCTCATGCTGTTCGCGTGCCTCGACGCGCCGGACGGGGGCGGCGCCACCGCGGTCGCCGACGCGGCGGCCGTGCTGGACGCGCTGCCCGGCGCCCTCACCGAGCGGTTCGTACGGGAGGGGTGGCTGCTCACCCGCACGTACAACGACGAGATCGGGGCCACGCTCACCGAGGCATTCGGCACCGCGGACCGCACCGCCGTGGAGCGCTACTGCCGGGCCCGCGCGATCGAGTTCGCCTGGCAGGGCGACGGCTCCCTGCACACCCGGCAGCGCCGCGCCGCGGTGGCCCGTCATCCCGTCACGGGGCAACGCTGCTGGTTCAACCAGATCGCCTTCCTCAACGAGTGGACGATGGACCCCGAGGTGCGGGAGTACCTGGTGGACGTCTACGGGACCGACGGGCTGCCCTTCAACACCCGGTACGGCAACGGCGACCCGATCGGCGAGGACGTCGTGCGGCGGATCAACGAGGTGTACGAGGCGCACACCCTGCGCGAGCCGTGGCGCTCCGGCGACCTGATGCTCGTCGACAACATCCGCACCGCGCACGGCAGGGAGCCCTTCGAGGGCCCGCGCGAGGTGCTCGCCGCGCTGGCCGACCCGGTCCGGCTCACCGGCAGCGCACAGACGACCGAAGCGAGGACCGCATGACCGGCACGGACCGCACGGCACAGCCGGCGCCGGGGGCTCTCACCCCTCCCCCGTTCACCGTGATCTCCGGGACCCAGGTGCAGCAGGCGCTGGAAGGGCAGGAGGCCCGTATCGCGGACCTCGTCGAGGAGGTGTACCGGCTGCACGGGGCGGGCGACTCGGTGAACCCGCCGTCGTACTTCCTGCGCTTCCCGGACCGCCCCTCGTCCCGGATCATCGCGCTGCCGGCCTCGATCGGCGGCCCGGTCCGGGTGGACGGCCTGAAGTGGATCTCCAGTTTCCCCGGGAACACGGCGGCCGGGCTGCCGCGTGCCTCGGCCGTGCTGATCCTCAACGACCACGACACGGGCTACCCGTTCGCCTGCCTGGAGAGCTCGATCATCAGCGCCACCCGGACGGCGGCCTCCGCCGCCCTCGCGGCCGACCGGCTCAGCCGCGGCCGGGCCCGCCCGGCCCGCGTCGGCTTCGTCGGCACGGGCCTGATCGCCCGCTACGTCCACAGCCATCTGACGGCCACCGGCTGGTCGTTCGAGGAGACCGGGGTGTTCGACCTGTCCGCGGACAGCGCGGCCGGCTTCGGCGGCTATCTGGAACGCTCGGGCGCCAAGGGCCGGATCACCGTGCACGGCGGTGCCGAGTCGCTGATCCGCTCCAGCGACCTGGTGGTCTTCGCCACCGTGGCGGGCGAGCCGCACGTCCACGACCCCGGCTGGTTCCGCCACGCCCCGGTGGTGCTGCACGTGTCGCTGCGCGACCTGGCACCCGAGGTCCTGCTCGCCTCGGCCAACTTCGTGGACGACGTCGAGCACTGCCTGAAGGCGGAGACCTCGCCGCACCTGACCGAACGCCTCACCGGGGGCCGGGACTTCCTCGACGGCACGCTGGACGACGTGCTGTGCGGACGCGTGGACGTACCGGCCGACCGGACGGTGGTCTTCTCGCCCTTCGGCCTCGGGGTCCTGGACCTCGCGGTCGGCAGGTTCGTCCACGACGAGGTGGCCCGGCGGGGCGAGCCGCACGTCGTGGACGGGTTCTTCCACGAACTGCGCCGGTACGGCTGACCGGCGGGGCGCCGTGCCGCACGGGACGCGGGCACGGCGCCGCACGAAGGCCGCATGAGGAGGGGGACATCATGCCCGTCATATCCGATCCTTCGGAGTTCAACGAGGACGAGCTCTACGTCGACCTGCGGGCGACGCTGGGGCTCGCGCTCTTCCTGAAGTGCGAGGGGTTCAACTTCGCCGGGTCGATCAAGATGAAGGCGGCCACCGAGATGGTGGACGCCGCCGAGCGCGGCGGCGTCCTGCGACCGGGGTCCGTCCTGGTCGAGTCGTCGTCCGGGAACCTGGGCGTGGCGCTGAGCGTGCTCGCCGCGAGCCGCGGCTACGGGTTCCTGTGCGTGACCGACGCGCGCTGCAACCCGGCCACCCGGCGGATGATGGAGGCCCTGGGCAGCGCGGTCCACCTCGTGGACGAGCCCGCCCTGCACGGCGGCCTCCTGGGCGCCCGGATCGCGTACGTGCGCGCGCTGTGCGCCGCGGACGACCGGTACGTCTGGCTCAACCAGTACGCCAACCAGGGCAACTGGCGGGCGCACTACCGCACCACGGCGCCCTCGATCGCCCGCCGCTTCCCGGACCTGGACGTGCTGTTCGTCGGGGCCGGCACGACCGGCACCCTGATGGGGTGCGCGCGCTGGTTCTGGCAGTGGCGGCGCCGGGTGCGGATCGTCGCGGTGGACAGCGTCGGCTCGGTGACCTTCGGCGGGCCCGCGCGCCCCCGGGTGATCCCCGGCCTGGGCATGGGCGTCCGTCCGCCGCTGCTCGACAGGTCGTACGTCGACGACGTGGTGCACGTGGAGGAGGCGGACACCGTCCGCGTCTGCCGCCGGCTGGCCGCGCGGGGGTTCCTCTTCGGCGGCTCCACCGGCACGGTGGTGAGCGGGGCGTCCGCCTGGCTGGAGCGGCACGGGGACCGGGACCTCACCTCGGTGGCCATCGCCCCCGACCTCGGCGAGCGCTACCTGGACACGGTCCACAGCCCCACCTGGTCCGCGAGCCCGCACCAGGCCGGGGACACGCTCGGCTCCGGCGACCTGGCCGCCCTCTCGCGCCCGGCCTGAGGCGGACGGCGGCGCACCGGCGTACGGCGCGCGGGGGGTGCGGCGGGAGTTTGGTGACGATCGCCGCACCGCGGGTAGGTTCGCAGACATGGCAGCCAGCACCCACACCGTGACCAACCAGGCTCCGCCGCTGGTCGCGTACGACCTCTACAACGCCGACCGGGCCCTGGTGGAGGCGGTCGAGCGGCACCTCGATCCCGCGCTGCTCGACGGGGCGCGCGACGAACTCACCTCCCTCGGGCACACCTCCGGCTCCGCGCAGGTGCAGAAGTGGGGGGAACTGGCCAACGAGAACCCGCCGAAGCTGCGCACCCACGACCGCTACGGCGAGCGCCTGGACGAGGTCGAGTTCCACCCGTCCTGGCACCGGCTGCTGGGCAAGGGCGTGTCGGCGGGGCTGACGGCCGCCTGGTCGCGGCCCGGCGGGCACGTGCGGCGCGCGGCCGGCTTCCTGGTGTGGAGCCAGGTCGAGGCGGGCAACGGCTGTCCGCTGTCGATGACGCACGCGGCGGTGCCCGCGCTGCGCGCCGACCCGGCGCTGGCGGCCGAGTGGGAGCCCCGGCTGACCTCCACGGTCTACGACCAGGACCCGCGGCCGGCCGCCCGGAAGGCGGGCGTGCTCTTCGGGATGGGCATGACGGAGAAGCAGGGCGGCAGCGACGTCCGCGCGAACACGACGGTCGCGCGGCCGCTCGCCGAGGACGGGACGTACGAGCTGACGGGCCACAAGTGGTTCTGCTCGGCCCCGATGTCGGACGGTTTCCTGGTGCTGGCGCAGGCGGGCCCGGCCGGGCAGGAGGGCCCGACCTGCTTCCTGGTGCCGCGCGTGCTGGCGGACGGCACCCGCAACGTCTTCAGGATCCAGCGGCTCAAGGACAAGCTGGGCAACCGGTCGAACGCCTCCGCGGAGGTCGAGTTCGACGGGACCTGGGCGCGCCGGGTCGGCGACGAGGGGCGCGGGGTGCGCACCATCATCGGGATGGTCGCGGCGACCCGGCTCGACTGCGTGCTCGGCTCGGCGGCGCTGATGCGGCAGGCCGTCGCACAGGCCGTGCACCACTGCACGTACCGCGAGGCGTTCGGCGGCAGGCTGCTCGACAAGCCGCTGATGCGGAACGTGCTGGCGGACCTGGCCCTGGAGTCCGAGGCGGCGACGACCCTCGGACTGCGCCTCGCCGCCGCGTACGACGACGGCGGCGAGCGGGAGCGGGCCTTCCTGCGACTCGCGGTGCCGGCGGCGAAGTACTGGGTGACCAAGCGGTGCACACCGGTCGTGGCGGAGGCGCTGGAGTGCCTGGGCGGCAACGGGTACGTGGAGGAGTCCGGCATGCCGCGGCTGCTGCGCGAGTCGCCGCTCAACTCCATCTGGGAGGGCGCGGGCAACGTCCAGGCCCTCGACGTGCTGCGGGCCCTGCAACGGGAGCCGGCCGCGCTGGACGCGTACCTCCGGGAGGTCGGCCTGGCGCGCGGTGCCGACCACCGGCTGGACGGCGCGATCAAGGACCTGCTGACCGACCTCGCCGACCTGGGCGGCGTCGAGGGGCGCGCCCGGCGGCTGGCCGAGCGGATCGCGGTGGTGCTCCAGGGCTCGCTGCTGGTCCGCTTCGCGCCGCCGGAGGTCGCCGACGCGTTCTGCGCCTCGCGCCTCGGCGGGGACTGGGGGACGTCCCTGGGGACGCTGCCGCACACCCTCGACCTGGCGTCGGTGGTGGAGCGGGCACGGCCGGTGTCCTGACGTCCGCCGGCGCGGGAGGCGGTCGGTGCCGCGGTGGCGCGGCACCGTGCCCCGCGCGCCGGTTCGCGACCTATTACGGGGTTTCGGCCTGGCTCGCCACCCTCTGCCGTACCATCCTTCTCACGGCCCCCCACATCCGTCTCCTCCGGCCCAACCGTCGGATCGAGGGAGGCAGTTGGCCGCCGACGGGAGGACGCATGACGTATCGGGGCAGACACCGCCGCCGGAAGAAGGGGCGTGTCCTGCGGGGCGCCCTGTCCGCAGCCGCCCTCGGCCTCACCGCCGCCGCCACCATCATCACCACCTCGCAGGCCGCGGGCAGCGACAACCCCGGCCCGCTGACACCGCTCACCTCGGCGTCCGAGACGGACAAACTGCGACTGCGCGAGAACCTGGTCGCCGGGTCGACGCTGGACACGCTGGAGAGCGGCATGGGCGGGGCCGTCGGCGTGGACGAGGTCCTCNGCTGGACACGCTGGAGAGCGGCATGGGCGGGGCCGTCGGCGTGGACGAGGTCCTCCGCAGCGCCGACCACCCGATGCGCAACAGGGCCGACTGCGCCGCCACCGAGTCGGCCGCCCTGCCCGTCGAGCCGGCCGCCACGCGCGCGTACTGCTGGGACGCCGAGGACGCCACGACGCAGAAGTGGCTGCCGCGGTCCGTCACCACCTCCGGGGACGCCGACGCCGACGGCAGATGGGGCTCCGACCGGGTGATCCTGGCCGGCTGGACCCACAACGACCGGCGGGCCGGCGGGCCGGCGGGCGACAAGGGGCTGGCCAAGGTCGCCTTCATCGACGCGAACGACCCGGAGAACCTGAAGTACCGCTGGGTCCTGCTGGTCGCCCCGCTCGCCGGCGGCAAGGACTTCGGCGCCGTCCGCTCCCACGTCGGCGGCATGGTCTGGTACCAGGACAAGCTGATCGTGACCGCGAGGAACGGCGCCGCCCACAACAGCGCCCTGTTCGTCTTCGACATGAACCGCATCCTGCGGGCCGACGTGGACGGCGCCGAGGTGGGGAAGGTCGACGGCGGCTGGTCGGCGCGCGGCCACCGGTACGTGCTGCCGGCCGTCGGCTCGTACCACCTCGCCGGCGGGGCGTGCAGCGCGGGCGACGACAACGGCCGGCCCTGTTTCGCCTCGGTCTCCCTGGACCGCACCTCGACCCCGGACAGCCTGGTCGCGAACGAGTGGTTCAGCCCCGGCGGCTCCGAACCGGCCCGGGTCTGGCGCTACCACTACAGCACCGCGAGCGACCGCACGGGCCTGCTCGCCGGGGACGCCCGGGGGGTCGTGGACGCGGACGAGGCGTACGAGACCGAGGCCGTCGGGCTCCGGGGCGTCCTCTCCCACAAGCCGGACGGGGCGGACGAGGCCGACTGGTACACGGGCCACGCCCCGGGCGGCCGCGACCGGCACGGCACGCTCTGGCGCCAGGACGGGAGCGCCGCCAAGGCCGCGCAGTGCGGATCGGGCGGAACGTCGTACGCCTGCTGGGGGCGGCGCACCGAGTCGCTGTCGTACTGGCGGGAGACCGGCGAGCTGTGGACGCTCACCGACGGGGCGGCGGACAAGGACGGCGCGTGGAAGCCGCCGGCGGCCCCGGAGCGGGTGCTGTACGCGGTCCCGCTGTCGGCGGTCGACGACTCGGTGCAGTGACCGCCGTCCGGGGGCCGGCCCGCTTTGGGTGAAGGCCCGCCCCCGTGGTTCGCTGAGCCGTATGAGCATCGCTGTGACCACCTGGTCCCTGGAGCAGACCTCCCCGGACGACCTGCTGCCGGCCGCCGCGCCCGACGGCGACGTCCGGATCATCCGCGCCGAGGTGCCGTCCCCCGAGTTCAGCCGCTTCCTGTACGCCTCCGTCGGCGGGGACATCCGCTGGACGGACCGGCTCGGCTGGACGTACGCGCGGTGGCAGGAGGACCTGCTGCGGCCGGGCGTGGAGACCTGGGTGGCCTACGACCGCGGGACCCCCGCCGGGTACGTCCAGCTGGAGGCGCAGGACGAGGGCGTCGTGGAGATCGTCTACTTCGGGCTGGTCCCGGCCTTCCGCGGCCGCCGCATCGGCGGTCACCTCCTCTCGTACGGTGCCGCGCGGGCCTGGGACCTGGCCGGGCGGTGGCCGGGCCGGGTGCCGACGAAGCGCGTCTGGCTGCACACGTGCAGCAAGGACGGGGAGCACGCGATGGACAACTACCTGCGCCGGGGCTTCAAGCTCTTCGGCACCGAGGTGCGGGAGGAGCCGGAGGTGGCCGCGCCCGGACCGTGGCCCGGAGCACTGGCCGGCTGAGCCGGACCGCGTGCCCCTCCACCTCCTCCCCATCTCCTTACCTCTCCACCTCCTTGTCCACACTTCGGGACAATGATGTCCGTATCGTGGATGATGCTGGACTGCGTCCAGAACGCCGTGACACGCTTCCGCCATGTCCGGAACCGGGATCGCCTTGGTGAGTCGACGCCACGTCGACCTCGGCCGCATGTCCAGCGCCATCTGTCCGGTCCGCTGACCCGTCGCGCCGGAGGCCCCGCCCCGCGCCCGGCACCGCCGACATTTCCCTGTCTCGACCTGCGCAATGACGCGCACGTATGCCCGTATGCGCCCACAGGCGCAGGTCAGAGCCGCATCCGCCGGTCCCGAAGGACGTAGAACCATGGCCGCCACGCCTCAAGATCCCGCTGCCGCCGCGCCCCGCCGCAAGGTGAGCCGTCACCGCGGCGAGGGTCAGTGGGCCGTGGGTCACTTCACCCCGCTCAACGGGAACGAGCAGTTCAAGAAGGACGACGACGGTCTCAACGTGCGGACACGCATTGAGACGATCTACTCCAAGCGGGGCTTCGACTCGATCGACCCCAACGACCTGCGCGGCCGTATGCGCTGGTGGGGCCTCTACACCCAGCGCAAGCCCGGGATCGACGGCGGCAAGACCGCGGTCCTGGAGCCGGAGGAGCTGGACGACAGGTACTTCATGCTGCGGGTGCGGATCGACGGCGGACGCCTCACCACCCGGCAGCTGCGCGTCATCGGCGAGGTCTCGCAGGAGTTCGCGCGCGGCACCGCCGACATCACGGACCGCCAGAACATCCAGCTGCACTGGATCCGCATCGAGGACGTGCCGGAGATCTGGAACCGGCTGGAGGCCGTCGGGCTGTCCACGACCGAGGCGTGCGGTGACACGCCCCGTGTCATCCTCGGCTCGCCCGTCGCCGGCATCGCCGAGGACGAGATCATCGACGGCACCCCCGCCGTCGACGAGATCCAGCGCCGGTACATCGGCAGCAAGGAATTCTCCAACCTGCCCCGCAAGTTCAAGACGGCGATCTCCGGCTCGCCGCTCCTGGACGTCGCGCACGAGATCAACGACGTCGCGTTCGTCGGGGTCGAGCACCCCGAGCACGGTCCCGGCTTCGACCTGTGGGTCGGCGGCGGGCTGTCCACCAACCCGAAGATCGGCGTCCGCCTCGGCGCCTGGGTGCCGCTGGACGAGGTGCCCGAGGTCTGGGCGGGTGTGATCGGCATCTTCCGCGACTACGGCTACCGGCGGCTGCGCAACAGGGCCCGTCTGAAGTTCCTGGTCGCCGACTGGGGTCCGGAGAAGTTCCGCCAGGTCCTCCAGGACGAGTACCTCGAGCGGGGACTGGTCGACGGACCGGCGCCGGCCCAGCCCTCGCAGCGCTGGCGCGACCACATCGGTGTGCACCGGCAGCGGGACGGCCTCCACTACGTCGGCTTCGCCCCGCGCGTGGGCCGCGTGGACGGCACCACGCTCACGAAGGTCGCCGAACTCGCCGAGGCGCACGGCTCGGGCCGGATCCGTACCACCGTCGAGCAGAAGATGATCGTGCTCGACGTGGCGGGGGAGCGGATCGACTCCCTGGTCGAGGGCCTTGAGGCGCTCGGTCTGCAGGCCAGGCCGTCCGCCTTCCGGCGCGGCACGATGGCCTGCACCGGCATCGAGTACTGCAAGCTCGCCATCGTCGAGACCAAGGCGCGCGGCGCCGCACTGATCGACGAACTGGAGCGCCGCATCCCCGGCTTCGACGAGCCGATCACCATCAACATCAACGGCTGCCCGAACGCCTGCGCCCGTATCCAGGTCGCGGACATCGGTCTCAAGGGCCAGCTGATGCTGGACGACAAGGGCGAACAGGTCGAGGGCTACCAGGTGCACCTGGGCGGCGCGCTCGGCCTCGAAGCCGGGTTCGGCCGCAAGGTCCGCGGCCTGAAGGTCACCGCGGAGGAGCTGCCCGACTACGTCGAGCGGGTCCTCAAGCGCTTCGAGGAGCAGCGCGAGGACGGCGAGCGCTTCGCGGCCTGGGCGACCCGCGCCTCCGAGGAGTCCCTGACATGAGTGAGCGTGCGGCGCCCTTCCACTGCCCCTACTGCGGTGACGAGGATCTCCGTCCGGGGGAGCAGGGGCACGGGGCGTGGGAATGCGCGGCGTGCAATCGGGCCTTCCAGCTGAAGTTCCTCGGGCTGCTGGCCCGGGGGGTTCAGCGCAACGACGGCGGAGGGGACGAGATATGACGACCGTTCAGGCCGGTACCGGTACGGACGCACAGCTCCGGGCGCTCGCCGAGCAGGCGGGCCGCGACCTGGAGGACGCCTCCGCCCTGGAGATCCTGCGGTGGGCCGCCGACACCTTCGGCAGGCGGTTCTGCGTGACGTCCTCGATGGAGGACGCGGTGGTCGCCCACCTCGCGTCCCGCGCCCTGCCCGGCGTGGACGTCGTGTTCCTCGACACGGGCTACCACTTCCCCGAGACCATCGGCACCCGGGACGCGGTCGAGGCCGTGATGGACGTCAACGTCATCACGCTCACCCCGCGGCAGACCGTGGCCGAACAGGACGCGGAGCACGGGCCCGGGCTGCACGACCGCAACCCCGACCTGTGCTGCGCGCTGCGCAAGGTCGCCCCGCTGGAACAGGGACTCACCCGGTACCGCGCCTGGGCCACGGGCCTGCGCCGCGACGAGTCGCCGACCCGGGCGAACACCCCGGTCGTCGGCTGGGACGAGAAGCGCCGCAAGGTCAAGATCTCGCCGATCGCCCGCTGGACGCAGGACGACGTGGACGCGTACGTCGCCGAGCACGGTGTCCTCACCAACCCGCTGCTGACGGACGGCTACCCGTCCGTCGGCTGCGCCCCCTGCACCCGCCGCGTGCTGGAGGGCGAGGACGCCCGCGCCGGCCGCTGGGCGGGCAGCGCGAAGACCGAGTGCGGACTGCACGGCTGACCATGACCGCGACGACCACGACGACCACGACGACTGCGACGACCGCGCCGCCCGCGACCGCTCCGACTTCGACG
Source organism: Streptomyces beigongshangae (assembly GCF_019710745.1). Classification (GTDB taxonomy): domain Bacteria; phylum Actinomycetota; class Actinomycetes; order Streptomycetales; family Streptomycetaceae; genus Streptomyces; species Streptomyces beigongshangae. Next base: position 48,355 of record NZ_JAHKJW010000051.1, on the reverse strand, counting down.
AACCAGGAGAACCACGTGACCGGAGCCACCGTCTGGCTCACGGGTCTGCCGAGCGCCGGCAAGACCACCATCGCGTACGAGCTGGCCGGCCGGCTGCGCGAGGAGGGCCACCGCGTCGAGGTGCTCGACGGCGACGAGATCCGTACGTTCCTGACGGCGGACCTCGGCTTCAGCCGCGAGGACCGGCACACCAACGTCCAGCGCGTCGGCTTCCTCGCCGACCTGCTCTCCCGCAACGGCGTCAAGACGCTGGTACCGGTCATCGCCCCGTACGCCGACAGCCGCGAGGCCGTGCGCAAGCGCCACCGGGCGAGCGGCGCCGCGTATCTGGAGGTGCACGTCGCGACACCGGTCGAGGTGTGCAGCGAGCGGGACGTGAAGGGCCTGTACGCCAAGCAGGCGGCGGGCGAGATCTCCGGGCTCACCGGGGTCGACGACCCGTACGAGGAGCCCGAGTCGCCGGACCTGCGCATCGAGTCGCACACCCAGTCCGTGCAGGAGTCCGCGGCGGCGCTGTACGCGCTGCTCGCCGAGAGGGGTCTCGCGTGACGACGACCGTCGCCCATGTCTGCGCGGAGGGGACCGGCAGCCCGTACGCGCTGTCGCATCTGGACGCGCTGGAGTCCGAGGCGGTGCACATCTTCCGCGAGGTGGCGGGGGAGTTCGAGCGGCCGGTGGTCCTCTTCTCCGGCGGCAAGGACTCCATCGTCATGCTGCACCTCGCGCTGAAGGCTTTCGCCCCCGCCGCGGTGCCCTTCTCGCTGCTGCACGTGGACACCGGGCACAACTTCCCCGAGGTCCTGGAGTACCGCGACCGCACGGTCGGGAAGCACGGTCTGCGCCTGCACGTGGCCTCGGTGCAGGACTACATCGACCGCGGTGTCCTCAAGGAGCGCCCCGACGGCACCCGCAACCCGCTGCAGACCCTGCCGCTGACGGAGAAGATCCAGGCCGAGCGGTTCGACGCGGTCTTCGGCGGCGGACGCCGCGACGAGGAGAAGGCCCGCGCCAAGGAGCGCGTGTTCTCCCTGCGCGACGAGTTCTCCCAGTGGGACCCACGGCGCCAGCGTCCCGAGCTGTGGAACCTCTACAACGGCCGCCACGCCCCCGGCGAGCACGTACGCGTCTTCCCGCTGTCCAACTGGACCGAGCTGGACGTGTGGCAGTACATCGCCCGCGAGGGCATCGAGCTGCCGCAGATCTACTTCGCCCACCGGCGCGAGGTCTTCAAGCGCGCCGGCATGTGGCTCACCGCCGGTGAGTGGGGCGGGCCCAAGGACGGCGAGAGCACCGAGACCCGCCTGGTGCGCTACCGGACGGTCGGCGACATGTCCTGCACGGGTGCCGTGGACTCCGACGCCACCACCCTGGACGCCGTGATCGCCGAGATCGCCGCCTCCCGGCTCACCGAGCGGGGCGCCACCCGCGCCGACGACAAGATGTCCGAGGCCGCGATGGAAGACCGCAAGCGCGAGGGGTACTTCTGACCATGACCAGCACCATCGAGCCCGCCGGGCCCACCGAGCCGCTGTCGGTCGAGCAGCTGTCCGAAACGACACTGCTGCGCTTCGCGACCGCCGGGTCGGTCGACGACGGCAAGTCCACCCTCGTCGGCCGCCTCCTGCACGACTCCAAGTCGGTCCTCACCGACCAGCTCGAAGCCGTCGAGCACGCCTCGCGCAACCGCGGCCAGGAGACCCCCGACCTGGCCCTGCTCACCGACGGCCTGCGCGCCGAACGCGAACAGGGCATCACCATCGACGTGGCCTACCGCTACTTCGCCACGGCCAGGCGGCGGTTCATCCTCGCCGACACCCCGGGGCACGTGCAGTACACCCGCAACATGGTCACCGGCGCCTCCACCGCCGACCTGACCGTGGTCCTCGTCGACGCCCGCAACGGCGTCGTCGAGCAGACCCGCCGCCACGCCGCGATCGCCGCCCTCCTGCGCGTCCCCCACGTCGTCCTCGCCGTCAACAAGATGGACCTCGTCGACCACCGGGAGCCCGTCTTCGCCGCCATCGCCGAGGAGTTCACGGCGTACGCGTCCGAACTGGGCGTTCCCGAGATCACCGCGATCCCCATCTCCGCGCTGGCCGGGGACAACGTGGTGGAGCCCTCCGCGAACATGGACTGGTACGGCGGGCCCACCTTCCTGGAGCACCTGGAGACCCTCCCGGTCAGCCACGACCTGGCGACCTGCCACGCGCGGCTGCCCGTGCAGTACGTGATCCGCCCGCAGACCGCCGAGCACCCGGACTACCGCGGGTACGCGGGCCAGATCGCGGCCGGCGCGTTCCGGGTGGGCGAGCGGGTCACCGTACTGCCCTCGGGGCGTACCTCGCGGATCGCCTCCATCGACCTGCTGGGCGAGCCGGTCGACGTGGCCTGGACGACGCAGTCGGTGACGGTCCTCCTGGAGGACGACATCGACGTCTCGCGCGGCGACCTGATCGTGCCGGCCCAGGACGCGCCCGCGATCACGCAGGACGTCGAGGCGACGGTCTGCCACGTGGCCGACGCGCCGCTGACCGTCGGCCACCGCGTGCTGCTCAAGCACGGCACCCGCACGGTCAAGGCGATCGTCAAGGACATCCCGTCGCGGCTGACCCTCGACGACCTCTCCCTGCACCCGCACCCGGGCCGGCTGGTCGCCAACGACATCGGCCGCGTCAAGATCCGCACCGCCGAGCCGCTGCCGGTGGACTCCTACGCCGACTCCCGGCGCACCGGTTCGTTCATCCTGATCGACCCCGCCGACGGCACCACGCTCACCGCGGGCATGGTCGGCGAGTCCTTCGCCTCGCCGGAGCCGGTCAGGGCCGGGGCGGACGACGACGGGTGGGACTTCTGACCATGAACACCACCGATGTCTACTCCACGTTCGCGAAGGAGGGCGGCCGCGTCGGCAGCGGTGCCCTCGGCGCCGGGCAGGGCGGAGTCGCGCGATGTGCGTGAAGACGTACGCGCACCGCCTGCGCGCCCTGTCCCCCCGCCCGCCGTCGCGGATACGACGAAGACCTGCCGACCTCCCGGCCACGACCTGAAGAACCGTGACCGCCGGGCCGACGAGAGGACACCCCTCCCGTGCCTGCCAAGGGCTCCACACTGCTTCGCCGCGGCCTCGCCGTGGCCGCCGCGCTCCCCCTCCTCACCCTCGCCGCCTGCGGTTACGGTTCCGACTCGGAGGACGACGACACCTCGAAGGTCGCCGCCGAGGGCGAGAAGCTCTCCGCAGACACCGTCCGGATCGGCTACTTCCCCAACCTGACCCACTCCACCGCGCTCGTGGGTGACCAGGAAGGGCTGCTGCAGAAGGAGCTCGGGGGTACGAAGGTCTCGTACTCGCAGTTCAACGCGGGTCCCTCCGAGATCGAGGCGCTCAACTCCGGTTCGATCGACATCGGCTGGATCGGCCCCTCCCCCGCCATCAACGGCTACAGCACGACGGACGGCAAGGGCCTGCGGATCATCGGCGGCTCCGCGTCGGGCGGGGTGAAGCTCGTCGTGAACCCGAAGAAGGTCACGTCCCTGAAGGACGTCGAGGGCAAGAAGATCGCGACCCCGCAGCTGGGCAACACGCAGGACGTGGCGTTCCTCAACTGGATCGCCGAGCAGGGCTGGAAGGTCGACGCCCAGAGCGGCAAGGGTGACGTCTCCGTGGTCCGCACGGACAACAAGATCACGCCGGACGCCTACAGGGCGGGCTCCGTCGACGGCGCGTGGGTGCCGGAGCCGACCGCGTCCAAGCTGGTCGCCGAGGGCGCGAAGGTGCTGCTCGACGAGGCCGACCTGTGGCCGGACAAGAAGTTCGTGATCACGAACATCATCGTGTCGCAGAAGTTCCTCGAGGCGCACCCGGACGTCGTGGAGGCCGTGCTGCGCGGTTCGGTGAAGACCAACAAGTGGATCAACGCCAACCCGGACGAGGCGAAGGCCGCCGCCAACGCCAAGCTCAAGGAGCTGTCCGGCAAGGAGCTGCCCGCCGAGGTCATCGACCCGGCGTGGAAGTCGATCCGCTTCACCGACGACCCGCTGGCCTCGACCCTCGACGCCCAGGCCGAGCACGCGGTGAAGGCCGGTCTGCTGGAGAAGCCGAAGCTCGACGGCATCTACGACCTCGCCCCGCTGAACAAGGTGCTGAAGGCCGAGGGCGCGGAAGCGGTCGACGACGCCGGTCTCGGCGTCGAGTAGCCCCGCAGAGCCCCGGAAACGCACGAGCAGACCCGTACACCCATGAGTTCCCAGGAGGTGACGACCATGGCAACCGCCCTCGCCGGGACCGCCGGTGCCGGCACCGGTACGTCGGTGGAGCACGCCGCCCGTATCGAGCACGTCTCGAAGTCCTTCGCCGGCCCCGCCGGGCAGCAGCTCGTCCTGGACGACATCACGCTCGATGTCGCGCCCGGCGAGTTCGTCACCCTCCTGGGAGCCTCCGGGTGCGGCAAGTCGACGCTGCTGAACCTGGTCGCCGGGCTCGACGAGCCGTCCGCGGGCTCCATCGGCACCGACGGCCGTCCGGCCCTGATGTTCCAGGAGCACGCCCTCTTCCCGTGGCTGACCGCGGGCAGGAACATCGAACTGGCCCTGAGGCTGCGGGGCCTGCCCAAGGCGGAGCGCCGCGACAGGACGGAGGAGCTCCTGGAGCTCGTCCGGCTGAAGGGCGCGTACGGCAAGCGGGTGCACGAGCTGTCGGGCGGTATGCGCCAGCGGGTCGCGCTGGCCCGCGCGCTCGCCCAGGACAGCCGGCTGCTGCTGATGGACGAGCCGTTCGCGGCCCTCGACGCCATCACCCGGGACGTGCTGCACGACGAGCTGACCCGTATCTGGCGCGAGACGAACCTGTCGGTGCTGTTCGTCACGCACAACGTGCGCGAGGCGGTGCGGCTCGCCGAGCGCGTGGTGCTGCTGTCCTCGCGCCCGGGGCGGATCGCCCGGGAGTGGACGGTCGACATCCCGCAGCCGCGCCGTATCGAGGACCCCCAGGTCGCGGAACTGTCCGTCGAGATCACCGAACAACTGCGTGGGGAGATCCGGCGTCATGGCCAGCACTGAGACGGGCACCGTCAAGGACGGCGGCGCCCCCGCGGAGCAGGACGGCGCGGGTGACCTCGCCGGCCTCGAAGCGGGTCTCGACGCGCTGGAGACGACGGCCCGGACCGGACGGGCCTCCTTCCGCAAGACCTTCGTGGAGAAGGTGTTCCCCCCGCTCGTCGCCGTGGCCCTGGTCCTGGTGGTCTGGCAGGTCCTGGTGTGGGCGGAGGTCACCGACAGCTACAAGCTGCCGGCGCCGTCCGCGGTCTGGGACGAGGTCCGGGAGGCATGGCTCCAGGGCACCCTCCTCGAATACATCTGGACCAGCGTCTCCCGCGGCCTGCTGGGCTTCCTGATGGCGCTCGCGATCGGCACCCCTCTGGGGCTGCTGGTGGCGCGGGTGAAGTTCGTGCGCGCCGCGATCGGCCCGATCCTGTCCGGGCTCCAGTCGCTGCCGTCGGTGGCGTGGGTGCCGCCGGCCGTCCTGTGGCTCGGCCTCAACGACTCGATGATGTACGCGGTCATCCTGCTCGGCGCGGTCCCCTCGATCGCCAACGGGCTCGTCTCCGGTGTCGACCAGGTGCCGCCGCTGTTCCTGCGGGCGGGCCGCACGATGGGCGCGACGGGCCTGCGCGGCACCTGGCACATCGTGATACCGGCCGCGCTGCCCGGCTACCTCGCGGGCCTCAAGCAGGGCTGGGCGTTCTCCTGGCGGTCCCTGATGGCCGCCGAGATCATCGCGTCCTCCCCCGACCTGGGCGTCGGCCTCGGCCAGCTGCTGGAGAACGGCCGTACGGCCAACAGCATGCCCATGGTGTTCCTCGCCATCCTCCTCATCCTGATCGTCGGTATCGCCATCGACCTGCTGATCTTCAGTCCGCTGGAGCGGTGGGTCCTGCGCAGCCGCGGTCTCCTCGTGAAGAGCTGACCTCCCGTGAAGAGCTGACGCCCGTGCCCGAGCCCGTCCTCCTCGTCGTCGCCCACGGCAGCCGCGACCCGCGCCATGCCGCGACCGTGCACGCCCTGGTGCGCCGGGTGCGGGCACGGCGGCCCGGGCTGCGCGTGGAGACCGGCTTCCTGGACTTCAACGTCCCGTCGGTGGCGGGGATGCTGGAGTCACTGGCGGCGGAGGGCGTACGGGACGTGGTGGCGCTGCCCCTGCTCCTCACCCGCGCCTTCCACGCGAAGTCGGACATCCCGGCGGTGCTGGGCGAGGCGCCGGCCCGGCTGCGGATCCGGCAGGCCGAGGTGCTCGGCCCGTCGCCGCTGCTGACGGCCGCGCTCGAACGGCGGCTGTACGAAGCAGGGCTGTCCCCCGCCGACAGGTCCTCGACCGGGATCGTGCTGGCCTCGGCGGGGTCCAGCGACCCGGAGGCGATCGCGGTGATCGCGGACATCGCGCGGGAGTGGCGGCGGGCCGGCTGGTGCGCCGTGCGGCCCGCCTTCGCCTCCGCGGCGCTCCCCCGCACGGAGGAGGCGGTGCGGGACCTGCGTGCGCTGGGGTGCGCGCGGGTGGCTGTGGCGCCGTACGTGCTCGCGCCCGGCTTCCTGCCGGACCGGATCGCCCGGGGCGCCGCGGACGCGGACGTCCTGGCGTCCGTCCTGGGTCCGGCACCGGAGGTCTGCCGGCTCCTCCTGACCCGCTACGACGAGGCGTGCCGGCCCGCACTGGCGGAGCTGGGCGCCTGACCTGTTCCCGGCCCCGCCGGACGGACCGGATTTCCGGCCCGTCCGGCACTTGAGGACCGGGGGTTCGGGGGTTCGGGGGTGGAGCCCCCGGGAACGAAACCCGCTACGGTCGCGCCACGGCCTCGTCGGCGAGCCGCACCAGCTCGGCCACCGGCATCGACCCGGCCGCCCGCCGCTCGCGCGCGAAGTCGTTGGCGAGCCGTTGCAGCAGGCCGTTGAGCGGGGTCGGCACCCCGTGCAGCCGTCCCAGCAGAACGATCTCCCCGTTCAGGTAGTCGGCCTCGATCGTCCCGGTCCCCCGGTCGAGCGACTGCCAGGACGAGCCGCCGCCCCGCTCCGGCCCCCCGCCGCCGAGGGGCACGAGGCGCATCTTGTCGGCGCGGGCCTCCTTCTGTTCCGCGGCGGAGGCGTACGGGATGCCCGCGGCGGCCAGCACGGCCTCGCCCTCCGCGCGTACGCGGTCCTGGAAGGCGGTGGCCTCCTCCCCGTCGACGACCCCGCTGACCGCCTCGGTGGCGTTGACGAGGTTGGCGAGCAGCTTGGCGTACTGCCAGCGCGTCACGTCGGCGACGACCGGCGCCTCGAAGCGAGCGGCGGACAGATCCGCGGCGACGGCCCGCGCGGTGTCGTCCGTGCCGTGCGGAAAGCGTCCCAGGTGCAGGATGCCGGTGAGGGGCGAGCCGGCCGCCGACACCACGCCCGGTTCGACGAAGGTGGCGGGCAGCCACACGCACACGCCGTACACCCGCCGGAAGCGGCGCAGCGCGAGCCGCTGGCTCTCCACCCCGTTCTGCGCGCAGAACAGCGGCAGCCGCTCGGCCGCCGTACCGCCGCCCGCGACCGGAGCGGGTGCCCAGGCATCCAGCGCCGCCACGCTGTCCTGCGTCTTGACCGCGAGCACGAGGACGTCGTCGGCGCGCAGTTCCCCGAGGGCCCGCGGTCCGTCGACCGTGGGCGGGCGGTGGGTGCGCGGCCCGTCGGGCGTCACGAGGCGCAGTCCCCGCTCGCGCAGCGCCGCGTACTGCGCGCCGCGCGCGACGAGCACCACGTCGTGCCCCGACTCGGCGAGGCGTCCGCCCACGGCCCCGCCCACGGCCCCTGCTCCGATGATGATGTAGCGCATGCGTCCGAGCCTGCCACAGTCGCGCGCGGGCCCCCGGGGCGGTTCACGGTCCGAACGGCGTCCCCTGGTGGAAGTACAGGAGCCACCGCTCGCCCGACTCCGGCCGCGACCGCCGCCAGAGGGAACTCCGGTGCGCGCGGCGCCCGTCGTCGTCCGTGTCGAAGGTGAGGTGGACGAGGTCCGGTGCGAGCCGGACGCCTCGCATCCGGGAGACGACGGCGGGAGCCGCTCCCGGTCCGGTCGTGGTGGCCAGCGCCTCGATGATCGCCGCGCGGTCCCAGTGCCGGCCCGAGGAGCCGAACTCGTGGAAGTCGGGGTGCAGCAGCGCGCCGACGCGTTCGGGCGAGCGGCGGACCGCGGGGTCCAGGAGGCGCAGTTCGCCCGCGACGGCCGCCGCCACCGCGGCGTCGTGCTCATCCACCGGTCAGCTCCACGAGTTTGGCGGCGGTGTTCCAGTTGCGCGTGGTGGCGACGACGCCCTTCGTGAGCCGGGGCTTCGACAGGACCTCCGCCAGCCTGGAGCGGCCGAGCCCGTCGGGGGCGTACAGGTACAGCACGCGGTCGCCGAGGCGGAACTCCTCGGGCAGGAAGGCGGACCGGTCGACCGACGCGAAGCGGTCGGGGCCGACCGGCGCCGAGAAGTACGTGGCGTGCAGCTGCCTGCCCTCCAGTTCGCCGGCCGGGAACGGGCAGGCGTCGAGGACGGCCCGCAGATACGCGTGGTCGCGCACGAGCACGTCGACCGTGAGGCCGAAGCGCTCCGCCAGGGCCGCCGACAGCTCCCCGGCGAGGGACTCCTCGTCGCCGCGGTCGCTGGAGAACACGGCGTTCCCGCTCTGCAGATACGTACGCACGCCCCCGTGCCCGAGTCCTTCGAGCAGGGTGCGCAGGTCGGCCATCGGCACCTTGCGGCCGCCGCCCACGTTGATGCCGCGCAGCAGTGCCGCGTACGTCGTCGTAGCCACTGTCGTCCCCACCGTCGTTCCCGGTCCGTCCGCACGTCACAGGGGGCTGGTCGGCCGTCGTGCCCCGTGGGGGTGGGCACGACGGCCGCCGTTCCCGGCGCCCCGCCACCGCAGGTTACCGACCGGTCGGCCCGTCCGCGACCCCCGAGAGACGGCTTTACGTGTAAGGGGCTGCCGTCCTTCTCAGTGCGGAGGCCCCGGGGTCCGAGGGGAGGAGGCGGGAGCGGCGCACTTCGGCAGAGAGCACGAGGAGAGCCCTTTATCCGCGCCATACGTTCGTAGCGGAGGGTGCCGGCAGGGGGCCGGCGCCCGGGACATGGGGGGCGGACCCGGCATGGGGAACGGAAACACGCGGGTACGGGGCTTGGCGGCCCGGGCCGGCGGCTGGAGCGCCCGGCACCGCTGGGCGGCCGTCGGGATCTGGGTGCTGTTCGTCGTCCTGGCGATGGGGCTGGGCTCGGCGGCGGGCACGGTCGAGCTCAAGGACAGCGAGCAGCTCGGGGGCGAGACGGGCCGGGCCTCGGCCATCGTGGAGCGGGCGGGGATCGAGGAGCCGGCCGGGGAGACCGTGCTCCTCCAGAGCAGGGACGCGGGGCTCAGGGCGACCGACGGCGAGTTCCGCGCCGCCGTGGACGCCGTGCTGGAGGCCGTCGAGGGCACCGGCGAGGTGACCGCCGTGACCTCGCCGTACGAGACGGACACGATCTCGAAGGACGGCCGCAGCGCGCTGGTGCAGTTCGACATGCGCGGCGAGGCGGACACGGCGGGCGAGCGGGTGGAGCCCGTGCTGAAGGCCGTCGAGCGGGTCCAGGAGGACCACGAGGCGCTGCGGATCGAGGAGATCGGCGGCGCCAGCATGAACAAGACGTTCGACGACGCGTTCGGCGACGACTTCCGGCAGGCCGAGTTCTCCGCCGTGCCGGTGGCCCTCGGCATCCTGCTCGTCGCGTTCGGCGCGCTCGTGGCGGCGCTGGTGCCGGTCCTGCTGGCGATCACCGCGATCATGGCCACGATGGGCCTGATGATGATCGTCAGCCATGTCCAGCCGACGGACGAGACCTCCAGCTCGGTGATGCTGCTCGTCGGACTGGCGGTCGGCGTCGACTACTGCCTCTTCTACCTGCGGCGCGAGCGCGAGGAACGCGCGGCGGGCCGGGACCCCGAGACCGCCCTGCGCATCGCCGCGGCGACCAGCGGCCGGGCCATCATCGTCTCCGGCGTCACGGTGTGCGTGGCGATGGCGGGCATGCTGTTCACCGGGATCGCCACCTTCAAGGCGATGGGTCTGGCCTCGCTGATGGTCGTGGCCGTCGCCATGGTCGGCTCGGTGACGGTGCTGCCCGCGGTGCTCTCGCTGCTCGGCTCGCGGGTCGAGAAGGGCCGTATCCCGTTCCTGCACCCGGACAAGCGACGCAAGGCCGGCGGCCGGTCGGGCAAGGGCGGTTCCGGCGACGGCAGCCGCTTCTGGACGGGCGTGCTGCGCGCGGTGCTGGCCAGGCCCGCGGTCTCGCTGGTCGTCGCGACGGGCGCCCTGCTGGCCGTCGCGGCCCCCGCGCTCGGGATGAAGACCCAGAACCTCACGCTGGACCAGGAGTTCGGCGACTCGCTGCCGATCGTGGCGACGTACGACCGGGTGAACGAGGCGTTCCCCGGCGGTTCCGACCCGGCCGAGGTCGTCGTCGAGGCGGACGACATCAACTCCGCCGAGGTGAGGACCGCGCTCGCCGACTTCCGGGAGCGGGCCGTCAGCTCGGGCGCCTCACGCGGTCCGGTCGAGGTCAAGGTGCACGACGCGCAGAACATCGCCTTCGTGTACGTACCGCTGGTGGGCGGCTCGGACCTCGACAAGGCCGAGAAGAGCCTGGAGACCCTCCGCGACGAGGTGCGTCCCGCGACGCTCGGCAGGGTCGACGGGGTCGAGGCCCCGGTGTCCGGCCAGGTGGCGGGCTCGAAGGACTTCAACGACCAGCTCGGCAGCGCGGTGGCTCCGGTCTTCGCCTTCGTCGTGGTCTTCGCCTTCCTGCTGATGCTCCTGTCGTTCCGCTCGCTGACGATCGCGGTCACCTCGATCGTCCTCAATCTCCTGTCGGTCGGCGCGGCGTACGGCATCCTGGTCGCCGTCTTCCAGCACGGCTGGGGCGCGTCGCTGGTGGGCGCCGAGGGGGTGGGCGCCATCATCACCTGGCTGCCGCTGTTCCTCTTCGTGATCCTCTTCGGGCTCTCGATGGACTACCACGTGTTCGTGGTCTCGCGGATCCGCGAGGCGCGGCTGCGGGGCCTGACGACACGGGAGGCCATCCAGCACGGGGTGGTCACGACGGCCGGTGTCATCACCAGCGCCGCCGTCATCATGGTCGCCGTCTTCGCGATCTTCGGCACCCTGTCCATGCAGTCCATGAAGCAGATGGGGGTGGGCCTCGCGGCGGCGGTCCTCATCGACGCCACGATCATCCGCGGTGTGCTGCTCCCGGCGGTCATGGCCCTGCTCGGCGAACGCAACTGGTACTTCCCGAAGTGGCTGCACCGCCTGCCGGACCTCAGCCACGACGAGGTGTCCGGCGCTCCGTCCACGACGCCGCCCCCGCCTCCGGCGGTGGCGGGGGAGAAGGTCGGCGTCTGAGCGGCAGGGCGACGGCAGGGCGGCGGCGGTGCCGGGGGGACGCCCCGGCACCACCGCCGTTCGTGCCGTTCAGGCCGCGGTGGTCACCTCGCCGGGCGTGCGGTCGCGCTCGAAGGAGTCGATCGTGCGCGTGAAGTCGCGGGTCGAGAGCAGCAGCTTGTAGACGATGGCGAGTTCGAAGACGAGCAGCAGGGCCCCGGAGACGACTGTCGCCTCGATGACCGAGTCGAACAGCGGACCCAGGATGAAGACACCCATCTGGAATTCGATGCCGCTCACCAGATGCGTACGGATCCGGTGGCGCAGGAAGAAGGAACGCGCGCGGAGATAGAGCGGAAAACGGTGCCGGAACTCCTGGTGCAGATCGATGACCCGGGCCGGGGATTCGCGCCGGGATCGGGCCTGGGATTGCGGCTCGGCTTTGCTCTCGCCGTTCTTCCCGTCGTCCCCGTTCTTTTCGTTCCCTCTGTTCTTCCCGTTCTTCCCGTTCTTCCCGTTCCTCTCGTTCTCCGCGGCTTCTTCCGTCCGTGCGGGAACGGTCCCGGGTGCCGTCGCCGCCCTGCGGAGGTCCTGTTCGATGTCCGCCTCGGGATTGCCGCGCAGCAGGTCCTCCATGAAGGCCAGTTCCGCGGCGTTCTCCGCGCGCCGGGCCTCCCGTACCCGCGCCTTGATCTGCTTCCGCATGGTGTGGCGGATCTTGAAGATCTCCAGGCCGTTGATGTAACGCAGCGTGTCGAGACCGACGACGGCGGCGGCGAGCCAGATGTAGATCGTCTCGCCGGTGCGGTCGTACTGCCCGGCCATCAGCGCGACCCCGCACACCGCCACCCGGATGCGGTCGAAGACGAAGTCCAGCCAGGCGCCGAAGACCGACCCCTGGCCGGTGAGGCGGGCCACCTTCCCGTCCATGCAGTCGAGGACGAAGCTCAGGTGGTAGACGAACGCCCCGGCGATCAGCCACCGCCAGTCACCGAACGCGAAACACGCCGCCGAGACCAGGCCGAGCAGGAACGCCCCCCAGGTGATCTGGTTCGGCGTGACCCTCGTGTACTTGGCGGTCAGCCGCACCAGCGGGGTGGCGACCGGGTCCACGAGGAGCACGGTCCACCACGCGTCCCGCTTCTTCTCGGTGATGCGGCGCACCTCGGCGAGGGGCGGTATGTCACGGCGCATAGGTCAGCTTCCCTGAGTTCGTAACGAGTTCACCTCACGCTAAGAAGCCGTTGGGGGAAAGAACAAGAAGAGGCCCGTGCAACCTTCCACAGGGGTCGCTGGTCGTACTCAGTAACCCGGTCGATGACCCGAAAAGGCACATGGCGCGTGGCGCGTGGCGCGGTCAGGCTTTTCCGGTCCCACCGGCGCCCTTCGGGATTTCCGCCTCGATCAGATCCGCCGCGCGCCGGGTACCGCCCTCGGCCGCCATCTCCGCCTGGACGCGCTGGAGCCTGCGGGCCACCTCGGGGTCGTCGGCGAGCGTGAGGACGGCCTCGCGCAGGGCGTCGGGGGTCGCCTCCGCCATGGGCAGATGACGGGCGATGCCCAGCGCCTGGAGCATGTCCGCGTTGCCGAACTGGTCGACGGCCTGGGGGACGCAGACCATCGGTGTGGCGGTCGCCATGCCCTCCTGGCTGCCGCCCGCCCCGGCGTGCGTGACGAACGCGTCGGCCTGCCGGAGGACCGCCAGCTGCGGTACCCAGCTGTGCACCTCCACGTTCGCGGGGAGTTCGCCGAGCTCGGCGGGGTCGACGTGCCTGCCGATCTGGAGCACCAGGTGCCAGCCCGGCAGACCGCCGAACGCCTCCACGCACGCGCGGTAGAAGGCGGGCTGCTTGGTGAAGGAGGACCCCAGCGACACGAGGACGACGCGCCCGGCGCCGTCGGGCCGGTGCCACTCCCCCTGGGCGGAGCGGTCGCCCTGGCAGGCGCCGACGAACGTGTACACGGACTCGTCGACCCGGTCGGCGTGGGGCTGCAGGGCCTTGGGGATGAGGACCAGGGAGCGGTCGGGACGGCCGCCGAAGGAGTCGGGGTCCGTGTCCATCCCGTTCTCGTCCAGCCATGCCTGGAAGCGGGCGTAGTACGCCCGGCCCCGCTCGGTCTGCTTCGGCTCCGCCCACATGGGTGCGGCGACCTCCTCCTCGTAGCCCTCCCAGGCGACGAGGTTCGGGGAGAGCGAGACGGCCGGGACGCCCCAGCGGCGGGCGAGGACGGGGGCCGGGTACGAGGTGATGTCGTGCAGGACCAGGTCGGGCTCATCGCCCTCGTACGCCTCGACGAGCTGCGGGAGCGCCTGGACGGCGTCGGCGAGGAAGGGTTCCACGTTGTCCAGGAGGGTGGTCCCCCATGCCTCGGGGTCGTCGTCGGCCGACGGCAGGATCGACTTCCACACCTTCGGCTCGGCCCCCGTCTCGGCGACCTTGTCGGCGAAGGCCGGCGGAATGGCGTACGTGACGCGGTGCCCCCGGGCGACGAGCTCCCGGATCACCTCAAGACTCGGATTGACGTGCCCGTGGGCGGCGATGGAGAACATGGCGATGTGCGCGGAACGCGATGCGGTCATGCCCCGACCGTAGACAAGACGATACGTCTCGTACAACCTAATTACCTCAGCGGCCTGTTGTCGGGGCCGCGGGCGGCTGCCTCCAAGGGGCGCGGGGAACTGCGCGACCGGCCGCATCCGACCCGCGCCCGGAAAACGACCCACGTCCGCCGAGCCGCCGCGGGCACCGTCACCGCTGGTAGCGCGCCAGCACCAGATTCCCGTCCTCCACCAGCCGCCGCCGCAGCTCCCCCGTCCCGATCGCCCCGCTGTAGTACTCCTGGAGCGCGGGCGTCGCCACCTTGTCCTTCCACTCCGGGTACCCCCGCACCGTCTGCGCCGGAGCCGGCCGCAGTTCCCCGGCGAGCGCCGCACCGGTCGCCCAGCCGTGCTCGGCGGTCCGCAGCGCCGGGTCCCGCAGCGCCTCGGTCCCGGTGGGCAGCATCCAGTCCCCCAGCGCGAGCCGCACCATGTTCCGCGGCCGGAGCAGGAAGTCGATGAACGCGACGGCCTCCTCCTTGTGCGGACTGTCCTCGGCGACGGACAGCGTCTGCGGGCTCACCCCCTGGGCGAGCCCCGCCGCCCCCGCGGGCGCGGGCAGCACCTGCCACTCGAACCCCTCCGGCGCCTGCTGCACGATCTGCTGACGGTAGGAGAACCCGAGCGGAACCATCGCGTACCTGCCGCCGAAGAAGCCGGGAAGCGTGTCCGACCCGGCGCTGCCGAGCGTCGAGCCCGAGGCGCTCCCGTCGGTGTTGACCTGGTCGCGGATGGTCCGCGGCACCACCTCGTCCCCCTCTTCGAACCGGATCCGCACCTTGCCGTCGGCCCCGCGGTGGAACAGTCGTCCGCCGGCCGAGAGCGACAGGTTGAGCGTGGCCGAGACGGGCTCCTTGAGCGGCCAGGCCACCCCGTACGTCCCGTCCCCGCCGCTCAGCTCGTCGGTGACGGCCCTGAACTCCTTCCAGCTCCACGGCCGCTCAGGCGTCGGAACGCGTACGCCGGACTCCCTGAGCCACTTCGCGTTGGCGATCAGGACGCGCGGCTCCTGGAGGAACGGCACCCCGTAGACCCCGTCCCCGAAGGTCGCCGTCTCCCAGCTCCGCCGCGGGATGTCGGAGGTGAGCCGGTCGGGCAGCAGCCCGCGCAGATCCGCGAGGTACCCGCCGTGGGCGAAGTCCGCGAGGTCGTCCGAGGCGTCGTGGATGATGTCCGGCGCCCCGCCGCCCTCGAAGGAGGTGAGCAGCTGGTCGTGGACGCTGTCCCAGGACCCCTGCACGTACTCGACCCCGACGTCCGGATGCGCGGCGTTCCACTCCCGCACCAGCTCCTTGTTGACGTCGACGGACTCCTTCTGCCAGGCCAGCGACTGGAACCGGAGCGTGATCCGGCCGTCCTCGGAGCCGTCCCCGTCGCCGGAGCAGCCGGACCCCGCGGCGAGCAGCAGCAGGCCCACGGCCAGCACGGCGAGCCGTCCCGTCCGCGTCCGCGTCAGTGTTCGCGTGCGCATCAGCTCTTCACCGCCCCGGCGAGCATGCCGCCCGTGATCCGTCTCTGGACGATCGCGAAGACGACCAGCGACGGGAGGGTGGCCAGGAACGCGGCGGCGGCGAGCGGTCCGAGGTCCGCCACGCCCTCCGCGCCGAGGAAGTGGGTCAGGACGACGGGCAGGGTCTGCTTCTCCGGGGTCTTGAGCAGCACCAGCGCGAAGAAGAACTCGTTCCACGCGCTGATGAACGCGAACAGCGCCGTGGCCACGATGCCCGGCGCGAGGAGCGGCGCGGTCACCGAGACGAGGGTGCGCAGCCTGCCGGCGCCGTCCACCGCCGCGGCCTCCTCCAGCTCGGCCGGCACCGCCCGTACGTACCCGACGAGCATCCACAGCGCGAACGGCAGGGCCCACACCACGTACACCATGACCAGACCGGGTACGGAATCGATCAGCCGCAGGTTCTTCAGGACCAGGAACAGCGGAATGATCACCAGCACGAACGGGAACGCCTGGCTGACCACCACCCAGCCGGTCGCCGCCTTCGCGAGCCGGGTGCGGTGGCGCGCCATGACGTACGCCATCGGGGTGGCGACCAGCACGGCGACCACCGCCGCCCCGAGCGCCGCCACGAGCGAGTTCGCCGCCGCCTCGAACAGCGGCTGTTCGCCGAAGGCCTGCCGGAAGTTGTCGAGGGTCGGGTTCCGGGGCAGCCAGGTCGGATGCAGGCTCCCCAGCTCGCGCGCCGGCTTGAAGGCGGTGGAGACCAGCCACACGAACGGGAAGGCGAGGAAGACCAGGTAGGCGAGGAGCGCCGCGTACTGGCCCGCGCGGGCCCCTCTGCTCGTCCTCACGCGTCCTCGCCGCCCCTCAGCCGGCCGACCAGGTGGAGGGCGAGGAGCACCGAGATCACCGCGACCATCACACATCCCATCGCCGCCGCGTAGCCGAACTGCCCGTAGCGGAACGCCTCCTCGTAGGCGAACAGCATCGGCAGCCGGGTACGGCCGCCCGGACCGCCGCTGGTCAGCACGTAGACCAGGGCGAACGAGTTGAAGTTCCAGATGAGGTTGAGCGCGGTGACGGCGAGCGCCACCGGTTTCAGGGCGGGCCAGGTGACCGTGCGGAAGCGCCGCCAGGCGCCGGCGCCGTCCATGGCGGCCGCCTCGTGCAGTTCGCGCGGGGTGTTCTGCAACCCGGCGAGCAGGACGACCGTCGTCTGGGGCATGCCCGCCCAGACGCCGACCACGATCACCGCGGGCAGCGCGGTCGCGAGGCCCGACAGCCAGTCCCGCCCGTCGCCCAGGCCCAGGTCGCGGACCGTCTCGTTGAGGATGCCCGCGTCCGGGTTGTAGACGAGCCGCCACATGATGCCGACGACGACCTCGGGCATCGCCCACGGGACGATCGCCAGCGCCCGGGCCAGCCAGCGCAGCCGCAGCTCCTGGTCGAGCAGCAGGGCGAGCCCCAGCGCGAGCAGGAACTGCGGGACGGTCACCCCCACCGCCCACAGCAGACCGATCCGGAACGAGTCCCAGAAGAGCGTGTCGTGCAGCAGGTCCTGGAAGTTGAGGGTCCCGATCCACTGCGTGGGCTCGGTCCGCCCGGACTGCGCGTCGGTGAACGCCAGGGCGATCCCGTACAGGAGCGGGCCGACGCTGAGGAGCAGGATCGGGACGAGGGCGGGCAGCACCAGGAACCAGGCGCCGTGATCGACCGCGCTGTCCGGCCGGCCCGCTCCCGGCGCGGGCTTCGCCGACCGCTTCCCCGCGGTCGCCCCTGTCACGGATCCGGCTCCTTCGCGTGGTTCGTGCCGGTCCGGCCGTCCCGGCGGCCCCGTCATCGTGCTGACCCGTCGCCGGCACGTCAAGACAGCACGCGCGCCCCGGCGCCGTCTCTCCCGCACCGCCACCGGTACGGACGCGGCACCGGGCGGTGCGGGGCGTGATCCGGCCGTCCGGCGCCGGGGGAGAATGACGGGCGACGCCGTGCGGACGAACGGCGGGAACTGCGGGAGCCGAGGGCTTCACGGAAGGCGAGTGATGGACGAGGCACAGGCGCGGAACGTACTCGCCGAGGCGGAGATCGGCCCGGGCGGCCGGGCCGCCCCGGACGCGGTGCTGCTCGCTCTCGGCGAGAACGCCGTCTTCGCCGTCGGTGACCTGGTGGTCAAGGTGGGCCGCGGCACCGAGCTCCTGGAGCGGGCGCGGCGTGAGGTGACCGTCGCGCTCTGGCTCGCCGAGGAGGGCGTCCCCGCGGTGCGGCCCGCGGAGCCCGAGGCCCGGTTCGTCGCCGGTCACCCCGTGACGCTGTGGCACCGGCTGTCCGCGCCCGTACGCCCGGCGCACCCCCGTGACCTGGCCGAACTGCTGAGGGTGGTGCACGCCCTGCCCTCCCCCGCCTTCGCGCTGCCGCGCCGTGAGCTGCTGGACGGGGTGGAGCGGTGGCTGCGGCTCGCGGGGGACGTGATCGACCCGGCGGACGCGGCGTTCCTGCGGGACCGGCGGGACGGCTTCGCCGCGGCGGCCGCCTCGCTCACGCCGCGGCTGGCGCCGGGCCCGATCCACGGCGACGCGCTGCCCCGCAACGTGCACGTCGGCCCCGACGGACCCGTCCTGGTCGACCTGGAGACCTTCTCCGCCGACCTGCGCGAGCACGACCTGGTGGTGATGGCCCTGTCCCGCGACCGGTACGGGCTGCCCGCCGAGGCGTACGACACGTTCACCGGGACGTACGGCTGGGACGTGCGCGAGTGGGACGGCTGCGCGGTGCTGCGCGGGGCGCGCGAGACGGCCAGTTGCGCCTGGGTCGCTCAGCACGCTCCGAGCAACCCCGGGGCGCTGGCGGAGTTCGAGCGCCGGGTGGCCTCCCTGCGGGACGGCGACGAATCGGTTCGCTGGTACCCGTTCTGAGCGGTCCGCCGCGCGGCCGGTCCGACCGTTCCCCCGCGGGTACGGTGTGCTGCCCGCGGGTACGGTGTGCTGCCCGCGGGTACGGTGTGCTGCCCGCGGGTACGGTGGGTCGCCCGCGGGTACGTCGTGGCTGCTCGCGCCCACGCGGCGGAGCCGCACACCGGCACGGTCCCGCGCCGCCCCTCCGGGGCACTCCTCCCCGGGGCCTTCAGCCGCGGATCGTCCCGGCCGCGCGGTGCAGTTCCGCCAGCACGGTGCGTACGGCTCCGCGCGCCGTGCGCTCGGGGCGGTGCAGCACGTCGATGTGGCGCCGGGCCCGGACACCGCTGAGCGGTCTGAGGACCAGCGCGGGGTGCGGGCGCGTCGTCCAGCGGGGCATCAGGGCGATGCCCCCGCCGGCGGCGACGGCCTCGGCGACCACCGAGAACTCGTTGATGCGGTGGACCAGGCGCAGCGGCCGGCCCGCGGCCGTGGCGACGGCGTCGAGGGTGGCCACGACCGGGAAGCCGTCGTGCGCGGTGATCCAGGGCTGGTCGGCCACGTCGCGCGGACTGAGCCGCCGTCTGGCGGCGAGCGGGTGGCCGGCGGGCACGGCCACGTCGAGCGGTTCGCGCAGCAGGGTCGTGGCGGTGACGGTCCGCGGCCAGCCCGGGGTGTGTTCGAGGCGGTGGGCGAGCACCAGGTCGTACTCCCGGGTCAGCGGCGGAAAGCGGTCCTGCGTCACGTCCGCGTCGGCGAGGGACAGGCGGGGCCCGTCAGGTGCGGCGAGCGCCCGCAGCAGCAGCGGGAAGAACGCCGTCGCCGCGCTGTGGAAGGCCGCCACGGACACCTCCCCGTCCGGCCGGCCGACGAACTCCTCGACGGTGTGCCGCGCGCGCTCCAGCGCCGTCTCCACCTCGATCGCCGCGCCGGCCAGGGCCTGGCCGGCATCCGTCAGGGCCAGCCGCCGCCCCTGCCGCTCGGTGAGCGGCACCGGGATCGCGCGCTGCAGCAGCCGCAGCTGCTGGGAGATCGCCGAGGGCGTGACCAGCAGCGCCTCGGCGACCGCCGTGACACTGCCCAGTTCGCCCAGCTCGCGCAGGATCCTCAGCTGCCGTTCGTCCATGCCTCCGGCCCTCCTGCCGATGTAGTGATGCTAAAGGATCATTTAAGAAGTTGGCCCTGTGCTTCAGCGTCGTGGCGGGGCAGGGTGAGCGCGTGCCCGATGCCCGCCGTACCGATGCGGTACTCCTCCTCGTCGCCCTCGTCTGGGGCTCCAGCTACCTCTCCGCCCAGACGGCGACCGCCGTGCTGCCCGTCCTGGTGGTGCTGTTCGCGCGGTACGCCCTGTCCGCCGCCGCCTGTCTCGCCCTGGTCGCCGCCGACCGGAGGTCCGCCCCGTGGACCCGTGACGAGATCCGGATCGGTCTGCCGCTGGGGGTCACGCAGGCGGCCATCCTGGTCGTGGAGACGTACGGCGTCGCCCACACCAGCGCCGCCAACGCGGGACTCATCATCAGCCTGACCATCGTGATCACCCCCCTGCTGGACCGCACCGGCCGCGGCGGCGGCCTCCCCCCGGCCTTCTACGCGGCCGCGGGCGTCTGCCTGCTGGCCGTCGGCCTCCTCATGTCGGGCAACGGCTTCCACGCCCCCCGGTCCGGCGACCTGCTGATGCTCGGTGCCGCGGTGATCCGCGCGGGCCATGTCGCGCTCGTCGGCCGGCTCACCGCGGGCCGCGCGATCCGGCCGCTGCGGCTGACCACCGTGCAGACCCTCGTCGGCACGGCCCTGTTCCTGGCGCCGGCCTCCGGCGACCTGCCCGCCCTCGTCCACGTGGGCGCGGCGGGCTGGGCGCAGCTGCTCTACCTCGCCCTGTTCTGCAGTGTGTTCGCGTTCCTCGCGCAGACCTGGGCCGTCCAGCGCACCTCGGCGAGCCGCGCCAGCCTCCTCCTCGGGACCGAGCCGATCTGGGCCGCGGCCGTGGGGATCACCCTGGCGGGCGACCACTTCACCCCGCTCACGGGCCTGGGCGCCGTCCTGATGCTCACCGGAACGTACTGGGGCCAGGCGGTGGAACGCGCCCACCGCACCGCCACCGGCCTCCCGCCGGCTCCCCCGGAGGGCCCCGCAGGTCCGACCGCACCGCCCACGGCACCGGCACCACCCACGACGCCTACGGCCGTCTGATCCCGGTTCAGACCCGTTCGTCCGCCAGGTCCCGTACCGGCCAGGTCCCGTCCACCACGGCCTCGGCGTTCCCCTTGCGGCGCAGGAAGTCCTGGAAGTCGGCCGCCCACCGCGCGTACCACTCGATCTGGCGGTGGTGGAGGTCCACCGGGTCGAGCGCGGCCACCTCGGGGTGGCGGACGGCTATCGCGGTGGCCAGCCGGGCCGCGGCCAGCGCGTCCGCCGAGGCGTCGTGGGCGGCGTCGAGCCGTACGCCGTACTCCGCGCAGACCGCCTCCAGGTTCCGCTTGCCGCGGCGGTAGCGGTCCACGGAGCGATCGATGGTGTACGGGTCGATGACCGGCGCGGGGTCGGCGCCGCCGAGCCGTTCGCGCAGGGACGGCAGTCCGTACCTGCGCAGTTCCGCGGTGAGCAGGGTCAGGTCGAAGGCCGCGTTGTACGCCACGACCGGGACGCCCGCCCGCCAGTACGCGACGAGCGCCGAGGCGACCGCGTCGGCCACCCGGTCGGCGGGCCCGCCCTCGGCCGCCGCTCTCTCGTTGCTGATCCCGTGCACCGCGACCGCGTCCGCCGGGATCTCGACCCCGGGGTCCGCGAGCCATTCGCGGTGCCCGGCCGGCTCCCCGTCCCGGACCTCCGTCACCGCCGCGGTGACGATGCGCGCCTCGCGCGGATCGGTCCCGGTCGTCTCCAGGTCGAACCCGATCAGCAGCTCCCCGTGCCACCCCATGCGGCCCCCTTCTTCGTGGTGCGTTCCCCCGATGACCACCACGATCGCACGGGCCACTGACAATCCGAGGAACGCGTTCCGCTCGGCGGCGACGGGCCGGGCGGGGGAGCCCGCGGCACCCGGCCGCGGAAAGAACCTGGTCACCGGCCGCCGGGGGGCCGGAACACGGGTCGCCGGAGGGTCAGGACACCGGTCGTGAATCCGCCCAGGCCACCTCGAACTCCTCACGGTACGTCCCGAAGAGGCCGTCCTCGCCCGCCTCGTCCGGCTTGAGCACCCGGCCGCCGCCCCGCAGCACGAGCACGGGCGCCTCCATGCCGCGCGTGCGGCGCAGGTACGACTGCACGACCGCCACACCGTCCGAGCCGTCCCCGTCGACGAGGTACGCCGTGAACCGCGGTGTCTCGTCGTAGACCTGGACCTCGAAGGCTCCGGGGTCGCGCAGCCGGGCCCTGACCCGGCGCATGTGCATGATGTTCATCTCCACGGAGCGGCTCAGTTCGCCCCGTTTGATGCCCAGTTCGCGCTCGCGGCGCTTGACCGCGCTGGACGCGGGGTTCAGGAAGAGCAGCCGGACCCGGCAGCCGGACTCGGCGAGGCGCACCAGCCGCCGCCCCGAGAAGTTCTGCACGAGGAGGTTGAGGCCGATGCCGATCGCGTCGAGGCGGCGGGCCCCGCCGAACAGGTCCTCGGCGGGGAAACGCCGCAGCAGCCGCACCCGGTCCGAGTGCACGGCCACCACGTCCGCGTAGCGGTCGCCGACCAGGTTCTCGACCGCGTCGACGGGCAGCCGGCGGGCGGACGGCACGTCGCTGCCCGCGCCGAGTATCTCCAGGAGCTTCGCGGAGGCGCGCTCGGCCTGGGCCAGCACGGCCTCGGACAGGGCCCTGTTGCGGGAGACGACGTTGCGGGTGACCTCCAGCTCGTCCAGGGCGAGTTCGACGTCCCGGCGCTCGTCGAAGTACGGCTCGAAGCACGGCCAGTGCTGCACCATCAGCTCGCGCAGCTGCGGCAGCGTGAGGAAGCTCAGGACGTTGTCGTCGGCCGGGTCGAGCAGATATCCCTTGCGGCGGCTGACCTCGCGGACGGCGACGGCACGCTGGACCCACTCCTGGCCGGCGGGTCCCGCGGCGGCGACCACCCAGTCGTCCTCGCCGTGCACGGGTTCGTAGATCGGGCGCAGAACGGCGGCCACGACCGCGCGCAGCCGCTGTTCGACGAGGTTCAGCCAGATGTAGGCGCGCCCGGCCCGCTGGGCGCGCGTGCGCACCTCGCGCCAGGCGTCGGCGCCCCAGTCCAGCTCCGCCCCGATCTCCATCGGGCGGGCGAGGGAGACCGCTCCGGGCGGGGCGTTCGCGGAGCTCCCCTCGTGACCGCCGTCACCAGGGGGCAGCTCCAGCCCTCCGGACCCCACCCGCACACCGCCTTCCGCTCCCCCGAGCACTTCCCCGGCCAACGATCAAGGAAGGGTACTCCGGGAGCGGCGGACGGTGCAGCCGGATGGACAGGTCGTTTCTCAACTACCGTTCTACGGGCGACCGTTCTGGTCGGCCAGCTCCGGCGGAGTGAGCGGATTCATAGCGGTGACGTCGCGCGGGGCCAGCGAGAAGCCCTGCCAGTGGACCGGCATGGGCTGCTGGTCCTCGTCCCGGGCGACGTGGTGGAAACCGATGTTGACCCAGCCCACGGGGTGGGTGAGGGCCTGTCCGTCGACCCACTTGTCGACGGACTTGCCGGCGCCGGTACCGCAGTTGCGGAGGTTGTGGCTGGCGAACTGTTCGCACTTCTTGTACTGGGTGAAGTAGATGTCGTGCTTGGTGAAGCTGCGACCGGGGTACTTGGCGGTGGCGCCCGGGACGACCTCGTACGAACGGGCGTGCTCGTCCTTGTTCTTGCCGGTCGTGCTGACCACGCGCCACCAGCGCATGTTCTTGGCGTCGCCGGCGAGTTCCTTGGTGATCTTCGTGCGGGTGGTCTTGTTGCGCGGGGCCTCGCCGTCCCGGGCCGGCGGGCTGACCACGGAGTCGTACTGCTCGACCTTGTTCTTGGAGTTGCCGTCGAGACCGAAGTTGAGGCGCCAGAAGACGTTGTGGCTGTGGCTGGTGGCGTACCCCTTGGCGCCCTTGCCGATCGGCCAGCCGCGGCCGTCGCCGGCGTCGTAGTCAGCGGGCGAGAGGCTGCCGGTGGCGCCGACGTTCATGTTGATGGTGCCGTCGTCCTGGAAGCGCCACTCGGTGATGTACTCGTACCAGCCGACCTGGTTGACGGTGTAGACGAGCAGGTCCTTGCCCTGCTGCTGGAAGACCTTGCCCGCCGGGTCGCCCTGCATGCGGTAGGCGTGGCCGCGCGAGCGGGTGGTCGTGCACAGGCCCTTGACGTTCGGGTGCTCCGGGTCCCAGGCGTCCGGGACCTTGACGGTCTTGATGGTGCCGCCCGGGCACTCGCCGGGGGCCATGTCCATCAGGCCCTGTCCGAAGCCGGCGCCCGTGAGGTCGTCGTACTCGACCGATCCGTCGTCGTAGGGGACGTGGATCTGGGCGAGCTTCGCGCTCGTCAGGACCCGTATCGGCCTGGCCTCCCCCTTGGGCCGGTACGAGACGTTCTCCAGGACGAGCCCGGCCTCGCTCTCGTAGTGCCAGCACATCGTCCAGGTGGTGCCGGTGGCGAGCTTCTGCTCGATCCTGTACGCCGCGCTGCAGTCGGCGGCGGCGGGCGCGGGCGCGGCCGCGGTCTGTGCGACGGCCGGTCCTGCGGCGGTCGTGGCGCCGACGGTCAGGGCGGCCACCGAGAGGCTGACCGCCGTGCGCCTGCGGGCACGGCCGGCTCTGTTTTCGCGCATGAAGAAATGACTCCCTTGCACAAGCGGGAAAGTGGGAAAGGTGAAGTGGTGCCGACGGAGCCGACGGGAGGAGGCAGGTGAACCGGACGGACTCAGCCGACCTCGGCGACCCTGCGGGCGCTGAGGTCGACCACCAGGTCACGGCTGTCGATCCAGGGCCCGTTCTTCGCCTTGACGAAGAGGCGCAGGCAGCGGTGCTCGCCGCAGTCGGCGAGGGCGGCCGGCGCGCCCGGGTGCGCGCGGAAGACCATGCTGTTGAGCAGCAGCTGGCCGGGAGTGGTCAGCTCCTCGCCGGTCGCGTCCTCGTAGTCGGCCTTCAGTCCGGCGCCCAGCGGGTCGGCGATCAGCAGCCGTGCGGCCTCGGCGGTCTCGGCGCGGCTGAGCGGCGGCTGGACGCCGTGCTGGGTGTCGGTGGCCTCGACCTTCCCGGTGTCGAGGTTCACGGTCCTGGTGACGAGCGAGTCGTCCTTGTAGTCGTAGAACGACACCTCGGCGCGGCGTGGCGCGTCCGGGTCGTCCAGTTCGTCCACCTCGGGCTCGGCGAGGTCGACGGTGATCCGCTGAGGTCCCCTGTCGCCCTCGACGTCCCGGCCGCCGCGCAGGAGCGCGCGGTCCAGCGCGAGCCTCTCGACCCGCTCGGTCTCGTCGTCGGTGAGCGGGTCGCGTCCTTCTCCCCTGTCGCCCTCGGCCGGGACGTCCTCGACGACGCCCGGCTGCACGGCGTCCGCCCGGCCGCCCGCCGTCCGCTCGCCGGCCCCCTGCCCGCCGTCCTGGGCCGCCCCCGCCGGCTGGGCGGTGCGGCCGGCGCTCCGGCCGCCGGAGTCGTCGGCGCCCGCCGCGCCCGGCAGGGTGATGCCGACCATCACGGCGGTCCCGGCGACCGCCAGGGCCGCGCCCGCCACCACCTTGCCCAGATGGCGGTGCACTGTCGTGCGCACATTTACCCCTATTCCCCCGGTATGCCCAGGGGACGGTCGAGTCCCACTGGTTCGGCATACCGCGTATGCACTGGTCGAGCGGTAAGAGGGAGGTAAGTCATAGGTGGTTCCATGAATTTCGGGGACACTCGGGCAGGAGTCACCCCACCGCGGCGCAGCACAACTGGAAGAGTTGCATCCATGCAGGTCTGGCCTGGACAGGCGTACCCACTCGGTGCCACGTACGACGGCGCCGGAACGAATTTCGCGGTCTTCTCGGAAGCCGCGGACCGGATCGAACTGTGTCTTCTCCATGACGACGGTTCGGAGACAGCGATAGAGCTGCGCGAGACCGACGCGTTCGTACGGCACGCGTACCTGCCCGGCATCATGCCGGGCCAGCGGTACGGCTTCCGCGTGCACGGCCCTTACGAACCGGAACGGGGACAGCGCTGCAACTCCGCGAAGCTGCTCCTCGACCCCTACGCGAAGGCCATAAGCGGCAGCATCGAATGGGGCGAGGAGGTGTACGGCTACCACTTCGGGGAGCCCGACCGGCGCAACGACCTCGACTCGGCCCCCCACACGATGAGCTCCGTGGTCATCAACCCCTACTTCGACTGGGGCGACGACCGGCTGCCGCGCACCGAGTACCACCACACGGTGCTCTACGAGGCCCATGTGAAGGGCCTCACGATGATGCACCCGGGGCTGCCCGACGAGCTGCGCGGTACGTACGCGGCGCTCGCCCACCCCGCCATCATCGAACATCTGACCGAATTGGGGGTCACCGCCCTCGAACTGATGCCCGTCCACCAGTTCGTGAACGACCACCGTCTGGTCGACATGGGCCTCAACAACTACTGGGGCTACAACACGATCGGTTTCTTCGCCCCGCACAACGCGTACGCGTCCTGGGGCGACCGCGGACAGCAGGTCCTGGAGTTCAAGTCGGCCGTCCGGGCCCTGCACGAGGCGGGCATCGAGGTCATCCTCGACGTGGTCTACAACCACACCGCCGAGGGCAACCACCTGGGCCCGACGCTGTCCTTCAAGGGGCTCGACAACGCCTCGTACTACCGGCTGACGGACGACCCCACCTATTACATGGACACCACGGGGACGGGCAACTCCCTCCTCATGCGTTCCCCGCACGTGCTCCAGCTGATCATGGACTCGCTGCGGTACTGGGTCACGGAGATGCACGTCGACGGGTTCCGCTTCGACCTGGCGGCGACCCTGGCCCGGCAGTTCCACGAGGTGGACCGGCTGTCGTCGTTCTTCGACCTGGTGCAGCAGGACCCGGTCGTCTCCCAGGTGAAGCTGATCGCCGAACCCTGGGACGTCGGCGAGGGCGGCTACCAGGTGGGCAACTTCCCGCCGCTGTGGACCGAGTGGAACGGGAAGTACCGCGACACCGTACGGGACGTGTGGCGGGGCGAGCCGCAGACGCTCGCGGAGTTCGCGTCCCGGCTGACGGGGTCCTCGGACCTCTACCAGGACGACGGGCGGCGCCCGCTGGCCTCCATCAACTTCGTCACCTGCCACGACGGCTTCACGATGCACGACCTGGTGTCGTACAACGAGAAGCACAACGACGCGAACGGCGAGGACAACCGCGACGGCGAGAGCCACAACCGGTCGTGGAACTGCGGGGCGGAGGGCGAGACCGACGATCCGGAGGTCCTGGCGCTGCGGGCCCGGCAGATGCGGAACTTCACCGCGACGCTGCTGCTGTCCCAGGGCGTGCCGATGCTCAGCCACGGCGACGAGTTCGCCCGGACGCAGGGCGGCAACAACAACGCCTACTGCCAGGACACGGAGCTGGCCTGGGTGCCGTGGCCGGAGGACGGCAGCGAGCTGCTGGAGTTCACCCGCGCGATGGTGTGGCTGCGCCGGGAGCACCCGGTGTTCCGGCGCCGGCGGTTCTTCCACGGGCGGCCCGTGGAGGGCGGCGCCCAGGACGAGCTGTCGGACATCGCCTGGTTCACACCGGCCGGCAAGGAGATGACCCAGGACGACTGGGACTCCACGCAGTCGCGGGCGCTGTCGGTGTTCCTCAACGGCAACGCCATCTCGGAGCCGGGTCCGCGCGGTGAGCGCATCACCGACGACTCGTTCCTGCTGCTGTTCAACGCGTCACCGAAGACGCTGGACTTCACGGTACCGGTCGACCACGGCCGCCAGTGGCAGGTGATCGTCGACACCGCCCGTCCCGAGGGGGTGGCCCCCGGCACCGGGGAGAAGATCGACGCGGGCGACAGCCTCACCCTGCTCGACAGGAGCATGGTGGTGCTGCAGCGGCCCGCCTGATCACGGGCGAAGGATCGCGCGGTTCCCCGCGCCCCCCGAAGGGGCGCGGGGAACCGCGCGACCAGCCACAGTGCGCCCGCAGACCGAAACGGCACCCCGCGGAGCGTCACCCGCACGAAACGCCCCATGCCGGGTACGTAGGTCCCCATGACACCTGCGCACCCCGGCCCCACCGCCACCTACCGCCTCCAGCTCCAGCCGGAGTTCCCCTTCGGCTCGGCCGAGCAGGCGATCCCGTACCTGGCCGAGCTCGGCGTCTCCCATCTGCACCTCTCCCCCGTCCTGGAGGCCGTCCCCGGCTCGGGACACGGCTACGACGTCGTGGACCCGGCGCGCGTACGCGAGGAGCTCGGCGGCGAGGAGGGCCTGCGCTCCCTGTCGCGCACCGCCCGCGAGCACGGCCTCGGACTCGTCGTGGACATCGTGCCGAACCACATGGCGATGTCCCCCCGCCACAACCGCCCCCTGTGGGAGGTGCTGCGCGAGGGCCCCGACTCGCCGTACGCGCGCTGGTTCGACATCGACTGGGAGGCCCAGGGCGGCCGCGTCCTGCTGCCCGTGCTCGGCGGGCCGGTGGGCGCCGAGACGGACTCCCTGGTGGTGGACGGGGACGTCCTGCGCTACCACGACCACGCGTTCCCGCTGCGGGCCGGCACCGGGGAGCTGCCGCTGCCCGAGCTGCTCGACGCGCAGTGGTACCGCCTGGCGTGGTGGCGGCTGGCCCGCACCGACCTCAACTACCGGCGCTTCTTCAGCATCTCGGAACTGATCGGCGTACGCGTCGAGGACCCGGAGGTGTTCACGGCCACCCATGCCAAGATCCTCCAGCTGCTGGACGAGGGGGTGGTGGACGGCCTGCGGATCGACCACCCGGACGGCCTCGCCGACCCGGACGCGTACCTGCGCCGCCTCCACGAGGCGACCGGCGGGCGCTGGACGGTGGTGGAGAAGATCCTCGCCGACGGCGAACCGCTGCCCGCCGCCTGGCCGGTCGCGGGCACCACCGGCTACGACGCGCTGCGGCAGGTGGACGGCGTCCTCACCGATCCGGCGGGCGCCGGGGAGCTCCTCGGCCACTACCGGCGGTTCGCGGACCCCGGGGCCGACCTCGGGGGCGTCTGGGAGGCCACCGTGCGGCGGGCGGCGTACACGGTGGTCGACCACGAGCTGGCCGCCGAGACCGACCGGCTCACCCGTGAGGCGGACCGGCTGTGCCGCACGTCCGCGGACCCCGTGCTGCGCGACCGGGCCCCCTGGGCCCTGCGCACCGCGCTGCGCGAGCTGCTGGTGCGCCTGGAGGTCTACCGGCCGTACAGCTCCGGGGACGCCGCGTCCGTCCTCACCGAGGAGGCCGCGGAGGAGGCGAAGCGGGCTTTCAAGGTGCCCGAGGAGGCCCAGGCCGTCGACCTCGTACGGGACCTGGTGCTGGGCCGCCTCGGGGAGGGCCCCGAGCACGCGGCGTTCCGGGCCCGGTTCGCCCAGCTCGCGTCGGCGCTGCGGGCCAAGTCCGTGGAGGACACCGCGTTCTACCGGTACGTGCCGCTGCTGTCGGCGACCGAGGTGGGCGGTGAGCCGGGCGCGCCCGCGGTGTCCCCGGAGGACTTCCACGCGTACTGCGCGCGCGTGCAGCGCGACTGGCCCGCGACCGGCACCGTGCTGTCCACGCACGACACGAAGCGCAGCGCCGACGTGCGGGCCGTGATCTCCGTG
Organism: Streptomyces beigongshangae; assembly: GCF_019710745.1. Lineage (GTDB taxonomy): Bacteria > Actinomycetota > Actinomycetes > Streptomycetales > Streptomycetaceae > Streptomyces > Streptomyces beigongshangae. The sequence goes on along the minus strand of NZ_JAHKJW010000051.1, from coordinate 19,306 downwards.
CTCACGCAGGTCCCCGAACGCTGGGCCGACCTGGTCGCCGAGGCGACCGCGCGGACGGCCGCCGAGGGGGCGGACGCGCCGGATCCGCAGGTGGCGTGGGCCGCCTGGCAGGCCGCGCTCGGACTCGGCCCCGCCGCCGGGGAGCGGCTCCTGGACGCCATGCTGAAGCACGTCCGGGAGGCGGGCCTCGCCACGTCCTGGACCGAGCAGGACCCCGCGTACGAGGAGGCCGTGGCGGCGTTCCTGAAGGCGGGCCCGTGCGGGGCGCCCGGGCAGCTCGTCGACGGGTTCAGGCGGTCGCTGGAGCCGTACGTGCGGGCGAACGTCCTCGGGGCCGCCCTGGTCCAGCTGACGATGCCGGGCGTGCCGGACCTCTACCAGGGCACGGAGGGCGAGTACCGGGCCCTGGTGGACCCGGACAACCGGCGGCCCGTGTCCTTCCCGCCGCGGGACCTCGGCGTCCTGTCGGCGGAGAAGGCCGCGCTCACGACGGCGGCCCTGCGGCTGCGGCGGCGCCGTCCGGCGGTCTTCGGCGGGTCGGCCGGGTACGAGGCGCTGCCCGCCCGGGGGGAGGCGGCGGCGCACTGCCTGGCGTTCGCGCGCTCCGGAGAGGTGGTCACGGCCGTCACACGGCTGTCGCGGCGCCTGGAGGAGGAGGGCGGCTGGCGCGGCACCGAGCTGGCGCTGCCCCCGGGCCGGTGGATCGATCTGCTCGTGCCGGGACGGGAGTACACGGGACACGCGCGCGTGGCGGAACTCTTCGCGGAGGCGCCCGTGGCGCTGCTGGAGCGGGTGGGGGACGGCTCCGCCGCGCAGGACGGCTGAGCGGCGGGCGCCGGGGCGCCTCCGTACGGGGGCCGGCGGGCCGGGAGGGATCGCCGTCCCGGCCCGCCGGGGTCAGCGCGGCAGCTCGAAGACCGCCCCGGTCCGCGCCGCCAGCACACAGGTGTTGGCGAACGTCGCCTCGTAGGTGATGCTGCGGCCGTCCCACTCACCGCGCGCCGCGGCGGACACCGGCGCGTGGATCAGCGGGCAGTGGGCCTCCTTGAGCGGGAGCCGGTCGACCTCGCCGCTCACGGCACGCAGTTCCCCGCAGGCGCGCACGGCGTGCTCGTGCCCCTGCTGCGGGTCGCAGAGCAGGAGCGAGCCGCGGACGTCACCGGAGGTGATGTCGCCGCGGGTGACCTCCACGTAGAGCCAGTCGGCCCGGAACGGGTCCGGGGCGGCCGCGGCCTGGGGCGGCACCGTCAGAAGGAGTGCGCAGGCGGCCAGCAGACAGGCCCGTACCGCCGTGGTCGCTTTGGTCTTCCGGTTCTTTCGCTGGTTCGTCATTGTCTGTATATCGGCACAACGGGCCCTTCGGCCCAGCCCTCTCACTCGAAAGGTGTTCCCTCCGTACCGGCGTGCGAGGAAAGAGTGTGCGAGGAAAGAGTGTGCGAGGAAAAGGTGTGCGGGTCCGCGGGACCACGGGACTAGTCGGCCGCGAGGCGGAACGTCATCCGGCCGAAGCCGACCTGGTCTCCGACCTGGACGACGGCGGCGCCGATGACCCGCCGCCCGTTCACGCAGGTGCCGTTGGTCGAGCCGAGGTCGCGCAGCACCCACAGGCCGCCCTGGCGGGAGAGTTCGGCGTGCACCCGGGACACCGTCTCGTGGCTGAGCCGCAGACCGCTGGCCGGGTCGCGCCCTATGCGCAGCGGGTACGGGGTCTCGGGCCGGGGCAGCAGCAGCTTGGGAAGCCGCTCGGCGTACCAGGCCCTCCGCAGCCGCACGGTGAATCCGGAGACCGCCCCGACCGTGCCGAACAGCATCCGGGACAGGCGGCCCTCGCCGTGCAGGTCGGCGGTGAGCGCGGCGAGTTCGTCCGGGGTGCGCGCGGCGAACGCGAGCTCCATCCGCGAGACGAACGTGTCGTGCGAGAGCCTGCCCTGGGCGGCGCCCTCCCGCAGGGCCTTCAGCGTCCTGTCCCGCTCGGCGTCCGACAGCCGCGCGGGAGCGGGATACGGGTGGAACTCGGAGGACGACGTCACGGAGCGATTGTCCGGCAGCGCGGCCGGGGTGTCCAGAAAGCACGGCGCTCCGAAGGGGCCCGCGGGGCCGGGTCCGGCCGTTTCAGGGGGCCCGATCGAGGGGAGTCGAAGGTGAATTGATCTCGTTCCGGCACACCGGTGCGCCGGCGGGGTCACGGTGAGCAGACCAGGGAGAACCGTCCGTGCAGTTCGAGGTGTGGGCACCCGAGGCCGACCGCATGACGCTCCACTGCGCGGACAGCACGCGCGCGCTGGAGCCCGACCCCGAGCGCCCGGGGTGGTGGAGGGGGGAGGCCGAGGCGCGGGACGGCACGCGGTACGGGTTCGCGGTGGACGACGGCCCGGTGCTGCCCGACCCGCGCTCGGCGCGGCAGCCGGACGGGCCCGACGGCCTGAGCGCGGTCGTCGACCACGGACGGTACGCCTGGCGCGCGGACTGGGCCGGGCGCGGACTGCCGGGCGCCGTGCTGTACGAGCTGCACGTGGGCACGTACACCCGCGAGGGCACCCTGGACGCGGCCGCCGAGCGGCTCGGGCACCTGGTGGACCTGGGGATCACGCACGTCGAGCTGATGCCGCTGTGCCCGTTCCCGGGGCGGCACGGCTGGGGGTACGAGGGGGTGTCGCTGTGGGCGGTGCACGAGCCGTACGGCGGCCCCGAGGCGCTCAAGCGCTTCGTCGACCGGGCGCACGAGCTGGGTCTCGGCGTCGTCCTGGACGTCGTGCACAACCACCTGGGCCCGTCCGGCAACTACCTGCCCGCCTTCGGGCCCTACTTCACGGACACGCACCACACCCCGTGGGGTTCGGCCGTGAACCTGGACGCGCCCGGCTCGGACGAGGTGCGCGCGTTCCTGATCGGCAGCGCGCTGGCGTGGCTGCGCGACTACCGGATGGACGGGCTGCGCCTGGACGCGGTGCACGCGCTGTACGACACGCGCGCGTACCACTTCCTGGAGGAGCTGTCGGCCGCCGTGGACGGGCTCTCCGCCGAGGTGGGCCGGCCGCTGTTCCTCGTCGCGGAGTCGGACCTGGGCGACCCGCGGCTGATCACGCCCCGCAAGGAGAACGGCCTCGGGCTGCACGCGCAGTGGAACGACGACTTCCACCACGCCCTGCACACCGCGCTGACCGGGGAGGCGCAGGGCTACTACGCGGACTTCGGCCGCGCCCCGCTCGCGGCGGTGGCCAAGACGCTGACGGCGGGTTACTTCCACGACGGCACGTACTCCAGCTTCCGCGGCCGGCGGCACGGCCGTCCGCTGGACGTCACACGGGTCGCCGGGCACCGGCTGCTCGGCTACACCCAGACCCACGACCAGATCGGCAACCGCGCCCTGGGCGACCGGCTCGCGGCCTCCCTCTCCCCCGGCCTGCTGGCCTGCGGGGCGGCGCTGACGCTCACCGCGCCGTTCACGCCGATGCTGTTCATGGGTGAGGAGTGGGCGGCGGGCACGCCCTGGCAGTTCTTCACCGACCACACGGACCCCGAACTCGCGGAGGCCGTGCGGCAGGGCAGGCGGCGGGAGTTCGCCGCGCACGGGTGGGCCGAGGAGGACATCCCGGACCCGCAGGACCCGGCCACCCGGGACCGCTCCTGCCTGGACTGGTCCGAGCCGGAGGGGGGCGGCCACGCGCGCATGCTCGCCTGGTACCGCGAGCTGATCGCCCTGCGGCACGACCGGCCCGACCTGACGGACCCCGATCTCGCGGACGTCAAGGTCGCGTTCGACGAGAACGCCCGCTGGCTGGCCTTCCGCCGCGGTGACGTCCTGGTGGCCGTGAACCTCGGCGAGGAGCGCGCGGCGATCCCCCTGGGCGTCCGGCGGGCGCAGGTGCTGGCCGCGTGGGAGCCGGTCGGGCTCCCGGGCGCGGACGGGCTGCTGGACCTGCCGGGCGAGTCGTGCGTGGTGCTCGCACAGGGGTGAGGCACTCCCGGACGGGGGGACGGGCGCTCGGGCGGGACGACGGGCCGCTCGGGCGGGGTGACGGGCCGCTCGGGCGGGACGACGGGTCCTTCGCCGTGCCTCGGGACCCGGTCTAGAGCGGCTCGTCGGTGCCGTCGCGGAACTCCGTGACCCGCTCCAGCAGGATCGGCTCCCACGCGCGCCGCAGAGGGGCGCGCGGGAGTGGCGGGGAGCCGTCGCCGGGCCCGCGCAGCCGGTCGGCGAGGCGGGTCAGGCCGTCGCAGCGGGCGAGCCACAGGCCGCGCAGGCAGGGGCGGGCGCCGTAGCCGGCGAGGGTGGCCGCGCGGACGGCCGCGGGGGCGCCGACGGCCAGGGCGAGGCCCGCGATGTCCTCCGTGGGGTCGCCGACCACCGCGTCGGCCCAGCCGAGGACACCGCGTACGCGTCCCTCGCCGCCGACCACGAGGTGCCCGGCCGTGAGGCCGTGGTGGACGAGGAAGGCGGCGCCCGGCTGCGGGGCCAGCCGGGCGGCGGCGGACGCGGTGAGCCGGTGGAGCCGGGCGGGGTCGAACTCGTCGGCGGCGGCGAGCAGCTCGGCGGCGCGGCCGGCCGCGGTCCGCAGCGCTTCGAGGGACCGGGGGGCGGCGCGGGGCACGCCGAGCGCCTCGGCCCGGTCCGCCGGCACCTCGCGCAGTCCGGCCAGCAGACCCGCCAGGTCCGCCTCGCCGACGGCGGAGACGTCCCGCCGCCCGCCCGGCCCGCCGGGGACCAGCGTGTCGAGCGTGTAGGTCAGTCCGCTCGCCCACTCGCCGTGCGCGATGCTCACCGGGACGGCGACGCCGAGGTGGGGGCGTACCAGGTCGCGCAGCAGCAGTTCGCGCCGCTGGCGCCGGGCGGCCTCGCGGTCCGGCGCCAGCCGCAGCACATGGCGGGCGCCCACGAACCAGGCGGGGTGCCCGGCGTCCCCGCCCGCGGGCGTGATCCGGGCCCCGCCGCCGTCCGGGAGCAGGGAGCGGACGAGGTGTCGTACGGTGTCCGCGGTGGGTGTCGCTGTCCGGGTCATGGTCGCGCCGTCCGCCGTGGGGAGTCCGGGGTGGGGAGTCCGGGGTGCGGGTCCTGCCGGGAGGGCTCAGTCCACGACGGCCATCTCCCGGGGGGTCCTGTTGAGACGGCGTCCGCCGTCCCCGGTGACCGTCACGATGTCCTCGATGCGCACCCCGAAGCGGCCCGGCAGGTAGATGCCGGGTTCCACGGAGAAGCACATCCCGGGCACCAGGGGCTGTTCCTCGCCCTCGATCATGTACGGGGGCTCATGGGTGGTGACGCCGATGCCGTGCCCGGTGCGGTGGATGAAGCGGTCGCCGTAGCCGGCCCCGGTGATGTACGCGCGGGCCACCCGGTCTATCTCCTGACAGGCGACACCGGGCCGCACGGCCTCGCAGGCCGCCTGCTGCGCGGCGCGCACGATGTCGTGGACCCGCTGCTCCTCGGCGGTCGGCTCGCCGACGTGCACCGTGCGGGAGGTGTCGGAGCCGTAGCCGTGCTTCAGCCCGCCGAAGTCGAGGACGACCGTGTCGCCGTGCTCGATGACGCGCTCCCCCGCCTCGTGGTGCGGGTCGGCGCCGTTGGGGCCCGAGCCGACGACCGTGAAGTCCACCTGCTCGTGTCCGGACCGGCGCAGCAGCCCGGCGAGGTCGCGGGCGACGTCCGACTCGCGCCGGCCCGCGAAGGCGACCTCCAGGATCTCCCCGTACGCCTCGTCGGCGGCGGCGCCGGCCGCCGCCAGCCGCTCCAGTTCGGCCGCGTCCTTGACCGCCCGGAGCATCGGCAGTGCCTCGGTGAGGGAGACGTACGAGGTGCCGGGCAGCTGTTTCTGCAGGCCCAGCAGGTGCAGCGCCCAGGCGTTGTCGCTGACGCCGAAGCGCCCCGAGGCCTGAAGGAGCGGGGCTGTCGCGGCGTACGGGTCCGTGCCGTCGGTCCAGTCGCGCAGGGTCAGCGCGGGCGCGCCGACGGCCTTCTCGGCGTCCGGGGCCTCCAGGGTGGGCACGACGAGCACGGGGTCCCGGCCGGCGGCGAGCACCAGGAGGGTGAGCCGCTCGGTGGCCGCGGGGGGCGCGTAGCCGGTGAGCCACACGAGGTCGGGGCCGGGCGCCACCAGCACTCCGGCGAGTCCCGCCCCGTCGGCGGCCTGCGCGGCGCGCTCCATCCGTGCGGTGTAGTCGTCGGCGGTGAAGGGCGTGGGGATGCCGGTCATCCGTTCCTCCGTGGTCGTCGGGGGGTACGGGCAGCATCCTGCCCGTACGACGGAGGTGACGCGAGCCGGTCGGCGCTTCCTCCGGGACCCGGCGGGCCGTGGGGCGCGCCGGGCCCCGCCCCACGGGGCCCGGCGGGTCCGGGCTCAGCGGGCCGCGGTGGCGGAGGTCCGCCGGGTCGCGCCGAACGGCGGCTCGGGGAGCCGTCCCGGGACGAAGCCGTGGGCGCGGCGGGCCAGGTCGGCGGCTCCGTAACGGCGGCAGTCGTAGTGCCACTTCAGGATGCCGGCCAGCCAGTTCTGCAGCTGGACCACATAGCCCTCCATGGTCGCGCGGGCCTCCTGCGAGAGCTGGAAGTCCTCGTACAGGATCGGCAGCTCATGGGCGGCGACGTGCTCGAACTGCCGCATGCGCTGGGTCATGAGGTCGTGGACGACGCCGAGGGCAGCCGGGTAGTCGCAGCCGAAGAAGTTCTGCACGACGAGGATCAGGTTGTGCACCTCGCCCTCGTACTCGATCTCCTTCTGGTAGGAGAAGACGTCGTTGACGAGCATCCCGTAGTCGGTCGCGGCGTTCTCCAGCGACCGGACGGGACCGCTGCGGTAGACCTCGGGCGGCACCTGGGGGCCGTGGCCGAGACGGCACATGCTCATCGTGAGCTCGGAGCCGAAGGTGGCGCGGCGCATCTCCAGGTAGTCCACCGGGTCGGGGATGCGGTTCTGCAGCTGGTTGGACAGCTCCCACACCCAGCTCTCCGTCATGACCTCCACGGCGGCCCGCAGGGTGCGGCGCGCGTCCGCCGGCATCGTGGCCGTCGTGCGCCGCCAGAGATCGGCGAGGCCGCGCTCCATCGCGTTGGCCGGGGGCGGGATCTCCTCGCCCCCGACGGGCATGCAGGCGGACAGCCGCGCGGTGCACACCTTCGCGGCGGCCAGGTCCCTGCGGTGCCCGAACACCAGCGGGTAGTAGTCGTCGCCGTACGTCCCCCAGGCGAGCCAGTGCGCGCTGAGGTCCAGGGCCTGCGGGGTACCGTCCGGGTCGAGGCCCGCCGAGCACAGCGGCAGGTCGTAGGCGGCGAGCTTGTCCTCGTCCCAGACGCCCTCGCTCAGGATGCCCATGCTGTGCGCCCACGGGGTGATGCGACGCCGCGCCCCGTCCAGGTCGGCGTTCAGCCGGACCCGGAACGGCATGTGGAAGTCGGGGAGCAGGGAGGGGCCCACCTTCTGGTACGGCACGTACGTGTGGGCGCGCAGCCGGTCGGTGCCCGCGGCCGCGAGCAGCCCCGCGACGTCGGCGGCCGAGGTGCCGGGACCGGTGGGGCCGTCCAGGGGGGAGGTCTTCAGCGCCCCTTCGTTCATGTACCGGCTGGACCGCAGGTGCCACTCGTGGCCGCCCGACTGCCAGTCCTGCAGCCCCCGGGTGTACGCGGCGACGGCGCGGACCTCGTCCGGGGTGAGGCCCTGCTCCAGGGCCAGCGCGGGTACCTCGGTGAGCGCCGTGTGGTCGAACTGGCGCAGGCGCGAGGAGAGGATGTCGTTCACGGTGTCGGCGGCCTGCTGGGTCGTGCAGCCGAAGAACGTCTCCAGGACGAGCACCCCGTTGGACAGCTCGCCCTCCTCCTCGACCTCCCGCTGGTACGAGAAGAGGTCGTTGCGCAGGTGGACCCCGTCGGAGAAGGTCTCCTTCAGCACGCGCAGCGGCCGGGAGCGGGCGATCCGCTCGGGGACCTCCGCGGTCGCGTACTCCACGAGCCCCGCCGACCAGGGGGCGCCGCCGACCTTGCGGCGCATCTCGATGTACTCGACGGGGTTCGCGATCCGCCCCTCGCCGATGTTGGACAGCTCCCACATCGACTCGTTGAGCAGGTGCTCGGTGGACTCGGCGAAGCGCCTGCGCCATCCCGCCGACATCGAGGGGACCGTACGGGCCCACAGGTCGGCGAGGCCGGCCTCGACCGGGTTCCGCGGCTCCGGCACGGGGGTCGAGAGGTCGAGCGGCATGAAGAGCGGGAGCCGGTCCAGGTGGGCCTTGCCGCCGGAGCGGTCCCGGGTGCGCTTGAAGGTCTCCAGGAAGTGGTCGTCGAAGAAGAAGACCCACACGTACCAGTCGGTGACGAGGGAGAGGGCGGGGCCGTCGCACTCGGGGTGGGTGTACGCGCACAGCAGTCCGTAGTCGTGCGCGTCGAGGTCGGACCGCTCCCAGATGCCCGAGCCCTCCAGCATGCCCATCTCGCGGGCCCACCCGGTCGTGTGGGCCCGCGCCTCGTCGACGTGCGGGTTCAGCCGCGCGGGATACGGCAGGTAGAAGTGCGGGAGTTCGAACGGCTGCGTCATGGGGCGGGCCCTACCCGTGGTCGCGGACGCGCATCCACGGAGGCGGACATGATCGCACCATCGCGTGAACGGACGAGCAGGTGTACGTCGGCGCGAGGACGGGTTGACGAGGGACTCGCCCGGCAGCACGGGCGCGCCCGCCCAGCTGCCGGGCAAACGGCTCGCCGGGCCGCTCGCGGGCGACGGTGTGCACTACCTGGTCGGACTGCGCGGCGTCGCGGCCGCGAAGGACGGGGACGCGGCGGGCGGCGGGGGCCGGCTCACCGGTACGGCGATCACCCGTGCCAAGACCGGCACGAGCCCCGGCACGGCCGTGGTCGTACGCGGGACGAGGCTGGAGGAGGTGGCCGTCGGCGGGACGTCGGTGACCGTGGAGCGGTCCCTGACCCTGCCGGCCGCGGGCGGTCCGCTCGCCGTGGACACCGGCGCCGGGCAGATCCGGGTCGCCGACAACGCGGGCGGTGTGCTGCGCAGGATCGGTTCGGCCGACTTCGCGCCGGACGGTGCGCAGATCGCGCTCGGCGCCGGGGCCGCGGTGTCCTTCCTGGAGTGGGACACGGACGGCGGAGTGCTGTGGGCGGGGCGGGGCGCGGCACCGTGCCGGAGGCGTACGACATCGCCTCCGGCAGGAAGACCGCCTCCTTCGACGCGGAACCGGGCGGCACGATCGCCGGCGTCGCCGTGGACCCGCGCTCCGACCGGGCGTTCGCGGTGTGGCAGGACTGGGGCGACCCGCCTCGGGAGGGGGACGGCGTGGGGCGGCTGACGGTGTACGGCACCGCGACGCTGAAGGACCTCGGCACCGCCGCGGTGCTGTGGCGCCGGCGGACGAGCGGCAGGCCGTGACCCGGCGGACGCGACCGCGACCGCGAATACGAACACGGACGCGGAAGGTCCAGCGCCGCGAGAAGGCCCGGTACGGGCCCGGATCAGTGCTGCTGGGTCTTCTGCGGGGTGACCTCGCTCGGCCGTACCACCACGTACCCCTCCCCCTGGAGCATCAGCTGCACCGCCTCGCCCGAGCCGCCGCGGATCATCGAGCCGATGGACTGCGAACGGTGCAGCGAGGTCTGCAGGTCGGCCGTCCAGCCGACGACCGCGTCCGTGTCGACGTAGACCGGCCACTGCGGTGAGACCGGGATGACCAGCGGGTTGCCGTCGCAGACCAGACCGAGCCGGCCCTGTCCGGTGAAGACGCTGTTGAACAGTCCGCCGCCGGTGACGCCTGCGCCCTTCACCGTCTTGATCTCGTACTGCAACGAGGCGTCGAAGCACAGGACGTTGCGGCCGTTGACGGTGAAGACGTCACCGGGGTCGATGTCGATGATGAAGCAGTTCTGCGCCTCGTGCGCGAACCATGCCTCCCCCTGTCCGCGCACCGCCATGAGCGGCAGTCCCTCACCCGTGACGGCCCGCTTGAGCATGCCGCCGACGCCCTGGCCCTTGCGCTCGAACTGCAGGTTGCCGCGGTAGGCGATCATCGCGCCCTGCCGGGCGAGCATCTCGCCGTTGACGGCGTACCTGATCGACTTGGCGTTCTGCACGCTCATGCCCGCCGTGGCGGCCGGCTGCACCATGTACTCGCTGGAAAACAGATCACCCTTCATCCGGGCATCCTGTCCCGGGAAGCACCGGTTGCACCACCCATGGCGGGAGAATACGACGGCACCGTGACGTCTTCGGTGGACGCGAGGAACTGCGTCGCGGCGAGTTCGGCGTACAGCGGGTCGCCCGTGACGAGTTCGCGGTGGGTGCCCACGGCCCGTACCCGCCCGGCGTCCATGACGACGATGCGGTCCGCCATGGTGACGGTGGACAGCCGGTGGGCGACGACCAGCACCGTGGTGGTGCGGGCGACGTCGGCGACCGTGTCGCGCAGCGCGGCCTCGTTGACGGCGTCGAGCTGACTGGTGGCCTCGTCGAGCAGCAGCAGCCGGGGCCGCCGCAGCAGGGCGCGGGCGATGGCCACGCGCTGCCGCTCGCCGCCGGAGAGCTTGGTGCCGCGGTGGCCCACGAGCGTGTCCACGCCCTTCGGCAGCCGTTCGACGAGGGAGTCGAGCCGGGTGGTCCGCAGCGCGCGCAGGACCTCCTCCTCGCCGGCGTCGGGGTTGCCGAGCAGGAGGTTGTCGCGCAGGCTCCCGGAGAGGACGGGCGCGTCCTGCTCCACGTAGCCGATGGCCGACCGGAGCGCGGACACGTCCCAGTCGGTGAGGTCGCGGCCGTCCAGCGCGATGGTCCCCTCGTCGGGGTCGTAGAACCGCTCGACGAGCGAGAACACGGTCGTCTTGCCGGCGCCGGACGGTCCCACGAAGGCGGTCATGCCGCGCGGGGGGACGGCGAACGTCACGCCGTGGTGGATGTACGGCAGGTCCTCGGCGTACCGGAAGCGGACGCCCTCGAAGGCGACCGAGGCCGGTTCGGCGCCGGGGCCCGGCAGCGGCGCGGGCTCGGCGGCCGGTTCGGCGGGCAGCCCGCGCGCCTCCTCGATGCGGGCCAGGGCGGCCGAGCCGGTCTGGTACTGGGCGACCGCCCCGACGACCTGCTGGATCGGCGACATCAGGTAGAAGACGTACAGCAGGAAGGCGACCAGTGTGCCGATGTCGACGGCCCCCGTCGCGACCCGCGCGCCGCCCACGGCGAGGACGGTGATGAAGGCGACCTGCATGGAGAGGCCGGCCGTGTTCCCGGCGAGCGCCGACCACTTGGCGGCCCGTACGCTCTGCCGCCAGGACTCCTCGGCCGCGGCGTGCACGGCCTGCTCCTCGCGGTGCTCGGCGCCGGACGCCTTGATGGTCCGCAGGGCGCCCAGGGTCCGCTCCAGCGAGGCGCCCATCGCGCCGACCGCGTCCTGGGCCCGCCGGCTGGCCCGGTTGATGCGCGGCACGATCACGCCGATGACCGTGCCCGCGGCCAGGACCACGCCCAGGGTGACGGCGGTGAGCACCGGGTCGACGAAACCCATCAGCGCGAGCGTGGCCACCAGGGTGAGCCCGCCCGTGCCGAGGCCCACCAGCGAGTCGGTGGTGACCTCCCGCAGCAGGGTGGTGTCGGAGGTGATCCGGGCCATCAGGTCGCCGGGCTCGCTGCGGTCCACGGCGGCTATCCGCAGCCGCAGCAGATGGGAGACCAGCCCTCGCCGCGCACCCAGCACGACGGACTCCGCGGTGTACCGCAGCACGTACGAGCCGAGCGCGCCGATCGCGGCGTTGGCGACGACGAGACCCGACATGGCCAGCAGGGCACCGGTGATCGCCCGGTCGTGCCCCAGGTCGTCGATCAGCGTCCTGGCCACCAGCGGCAGCGCGAGCCCCGCGGCCCCGGTGAGCAGCGAGAGCACGGCCCCGAGCAGCAGGGTCCAGCGGTACGGGCGGACGTACCCGAGGAGCAGCCGCCACGGTGGGGCGGCCGCGGGCTCGGGCGGCTGGGACTTCGGCACGGTGCTCCCCCTCGGGCGGTCGGCTTCCCTCCCGCGCCCGGCCGGTGTCCTGTCGTCCCCGTCCGGGCGGAGGGAGTGGTCGAAGTATCGCGGACGGCGCCGACGGGGCCGTAGGGGTTTCCCGCCGGGCGGGTCAGCCGCCGGCCGGCGACCAGCGCGGGACGCTGCCCGCGAGACGGCACGCCAGGAAGTAGAGGGGGATCGGCGGGGTGTAGGGCGAGTCGCCCTCGGGGCCGTGGATCATGCGGGGCCGTGCGGGGAGGAAGCCGCGGCGGACCCGGGTCCAGGACGGATCGGCCCGGCGGGCGCCGACGGTGTAGGTGACGGAGGACGGCCAGCTCACACCGATGTGGGAGCCGCCGGGGACGATCCACCACCAGCGCTCGTCACCCGCGGAGCCGTCCGCGAAGACACAGCCGACGCGCGGCAGACAGTCCAGGATGCGTTCGCCGTGTTCTCTGGACGTGCCCACCACGTCGCATCCCAGACCGGTGCGCAGCCCGGCGGGTATCACGAGGCGGACCGGACGCCCGGACGGGGACGTCGCGGGGGTGCGTGACCACGGGTCAGGGACGTACTGCAGTTCCATGGGGCAGGGATCCTTCGGCCGAGTGGGGGGCGGGCCGGGTGGGGTGGGGGAGGGACACGGCGAGTCCGGAGGAGGCGGTTTCCCACGGCTCCGACGACGCCGACGGTCTCGGTCCCGATGCCGAGGACGAGGGCGAGGGCGAGGGCGAGGTCGATCTCGATGCCGGTCTCGGGGCCGGTTCCGACGGCGGTCTCGGGGCCGGTATCCGTGCCGGTACCGGTGTCTGCGCCGGTACCGGCACGGCGGGTGTCACCGCCGGCCGCATCGGCAGGACGGCCCAGACGACGCGGCCGGAGCCGTGCGCGCTGTCCCGCACCCCCCAGTCGCTGCTGACCACGCCGACCAGCAGGAGTCCGCGGCCGCCCTGGTCGTCGGGACCGGCGGTGCGCTGCGCGGGGACCGCCGGACCGAGGTTCTGGTCCTCGACCTCCAGGTGGAGCCGGTGCCCGTCGGTGCGCAGTCTGCACACGACACGCTCGCTGACGGTGTGGGTGAGCGCGTTGGTGACGAGCTCCGAGGTCACCAGGACAGCGTTGTCACATGCCTCGGGGTCCGCGCCCCACGCGCCGAGCAGTTCGCGTACGTTGCGGCGGGCCAGGCCCGCCGAGGCGGGAGTCGGGGGCAGTCCGAACGATCCGGTCCTGTGCGCGGGTCCGTCCGCGGGCAGCGGGCCCGGTGGCTTGGGGAGAGAGGGCGGAGCCATCGCCGTTCGCCTTTCGTCTGCCTTCGCACCGGGGGTCAGGCCGGTGCCGGTACCGCACGGATCGGCTGTGCGACGAGGCGCACACGCCTCGTCGCGCACAGTGACGACCCACGGGCCGTTCTCCCCCAACAGGGCCGCGTCGCCACGTCGTTCACCGGGCCGGGACGGTACGTCCCACTGTGGCACCTGCCAACATCAGCTCGCAACCGGCAAGTTGAAAATTGCAATTCGGCGGGGGCATGCTTCCCTCGTCGAACGGGTGATCGTGACAGACTGCGACCTGGAAACCCGCTGCGAGGGGACAAGGCGTGACCGCGGAGACAGACTGGGGCGGCGCACCCTCCGTACTGCGCATGATCCTCGGCAGGCAGCTGGAGGAGCTGCGCACCCGTGCCGGACTGACGTTCGAGCAGGCGGGTGCCGCGCTCGGGGTCAGCCACTCCACCATCCGCCGCATGGAGGCGGCCAAGGTGTCCCGGCTCAGGCTCGCCGACGCGGAGAAACTGCTCCAGATCTACGGTGTGACCGACCAGCAGGAGATCGACACCTTCCTGAAGTCGGTCCGCGAGGCGAACAAGCGCGGCTGGTGGCACACGTACCGTGATGTGCTGCCCGACTGGTTCGCCGCGTATCTGAGCCTGGAGCAGGCGGCGCTGCAGATCCGCGCGTACGAGTCGCAGTTCGTGCACGGGCTGCTGCAGACCGAGGACTACGCGCGCGCCCTGCTCGGCGCCGGCAACCCGCACGGCTCGGCCGACGCGGCGGACCGCCGCGTGGCGCTGCGCATGCGGCGCCAGGAGCTGCTCTCGCGGCCCTCGCCGCCGCGCGTGTGGATCGTGATGGACGAGACGGTGCTGCGGTGGCCGGTCGGTGGCCCCTCGGTGATGCGCGCCCAGATCGACCATCTGCTGGAAGTCAACTCGCTGCCCCAGGTGACCCTCCAGATCATGCCGTTCGAGAACGGCCCGCACCCGGCCATGCGGGCCGGCGCGTTCCACCTCTTCCGGTTCCGGGCGCGCGAGCTGCCCGACATCGTCTACCTCAGCGGTCTGGTGGGCGCCGTGTACCTGGACAAGCACGACGACGTCGTGGTCTACCGCGAGGCCCTGGACCGGCTGGGCGCCCAGGCGGCGCCCGCCAGGAAGACCGAGGCCGTCCTCGGTGCGATCCGCAAGGAGTTCTGACGAGGAGTTCCGACGTTCGCCGTGTCACGGCGCGCGGTTGCGAAACTCTGGGCTCCGCCGGAGCGTTCACCGTGGACCGACGACACGAGGGGAGATCGGCGTTGCCCGACAACGGATGGCCTGCCGACCGGATCGACACCGAGAACGCACACTCGGCGCGCATCTACGACTACATCCTCGGAGGCAAGGACTACTACCCCGCCGACAAGGAGGCGGGCGACGCCATGGCACGGGAGTGGCCCGCCCTGCCCGTGCACATGCGCGCCAACCGCGACTGGATGAACCGCGCGGTGCGCTGGCTCGCCGAGAGCGCGGGGATACGCCAGTTCCTGGACATCGGGACCGGCATCCCCACCTCCCCCAACCTCCATGAGATCGCCCAGTCGGTGGCCCCCGCGTCGCGGGTGGTCTACGTGGACAACGACCCCATCGTCCTCACCCTGTCCCAGGGGCTGCTCGCCAGCGCCCCCGAGGGCCGGACCGCGTACGTCGAGGCCGACTTCCAGCATCCGGAGGCCGTTCTCGGTTCCGCCGAGTTCCGGGAGACCCTGGACCTGGCCGAGCCGGTCGCGCTGACCGTCATCGCGATCGTCCACTTCGTGCTGGACGAGGACGACGCGGTCGGTATCGTCCGCCGTCTGCTGGACCCCCTGCCCTCGGGCAGCTACCTGGCGATGACCATCGGCACGGCCGAGTTCGCGCCGCAGGAGGTCGGGCGGGTCGCCCGTGAGTACGCGGCGCGCGGCATGCCGATGCGGCTGCGGACCATCGACGAGGCGCGGGAGTTCTTCGAAGGGCTGGAGCTGGTCGAGCCCGGCATCGTCCAGGTGCACAAGTGGCGCCCGGACGGCCGGGGCGAGGAGGGCGTCCGGGACGAGGACATCGCCATGTACGGGGCCATCGCCCGCAAGCCGTAGACCGCGCCCGCGGGCGCGGTTCGACTGCCGCGGGGCGGACGACCGTCGCGGGGCGGGCGGCGCCCTCGGGCCGAACGACGTCCGCGGGACGGTGGGGGCTCGTCGCGCAGTTCCCCGCGCCCCTGCCGGGGCGTGGGGAACCCGTCGTCGGGCGCCGCGCCCCTCGTGGGGCGTCGGGGGTCACCCCGTCCGGGTGGTCCGCGGGCGGCTCGGGGGTGCGGGCCGCGTCCGTGCCGGGGGCGCGGCGGGCCGCGCGCGCGGGCGCCTTCCGCCGGGTCCCCGCCACGTCAGGGGCACCGGGACGACCGCCGGCGGGGCCGTTTGGCAACCCCGATCCACCCTCATCCCCACCTCAAATCAAAGGCGGACAACTCCGGCCACTCGGACACTCACTTGACGATCGGGTGTTACACACGGTTGGCTCCGGCCAGCAAAGAGTCGGGCAGTCGGCACACTCGTCCCGCCGGCCGCCACAGCGACTTCACGCGTCCATCCGCTTGTCGGCCGCACAGCGAGGTGCCGTTTCCCCATGAACCCCACACCCCTCCGTCCCGTTCCCGCCAGATCCGCGCGGGGCACGGCGCTGGCCGCCTGCGCCGCCGTCTCCCTCCTCGCGTCCGGCTGCACCGGCTCGGACGGGGCGGACCCGGACCCCACCACGGCGGGCAAGGCGGCCGCCGCCGGGATCAAGGTCGCCATGATCACCCACAGCGCCCCGGACGACGCGTTCTGGGAGCGGGTGCGCAAGGGCGCCGAGGCCGCGGCGGCCAAGGACGGCATAGAGCTCTCGTACAAGAGCGATCCCGACGCGGCGGCGCAGGCGAAGCTGGTGCGGGAGGCCATCGCCGACAAGGTCGACGGCATCGCGGTCACCCTGGCCAAGCCGGAGGCGATGAAGGGGGCGGTCGCCGCGGCGAAGGCGGCCGGCATCCCGGTCGTCGGCCTCAACTCCGGGATCGACTCCTGGAAGCCGAGCGGGCTCATGCAGTACTTCGGCCAGGACGAGAGCGTGGCGGGGCGGGCCGTCGGCGACAAGCTGGACTCCCTGCGCTCGAAGCACGCCCTGTGCGTCATCCACGAGCGGGGCAACGTCGCCGTGGAGGCGCGCTGCGCCGGTGTGAAGAAGACCTTCGGCGGCCGGACCGACCTGCTCTACGTGGACGGCACCGACTCCGAGGCCCTGGTCGACTCCCTCGCCGCCGCGCTGCGGCAGGACCCGACCATCGACGAGGTCGTGATGAACGGCGCCCAGTTCGCCCTCGAAGCCGTCGAGGCGGTCGGGGAGGCGGGCAGCGAGGCCGAGATCGCCACCTTCGACCTCAACAACGACATCGTCGAGGCCGTGCAGGGCGGGGATGTGCAGTTCGCCGTCGACCAGCAGCCCTACCTGCAGGGTTACCTCGCCGTGGACGCGTTCTGGCTGTACGAGACCAACGGGAACGTCAGCGGCGGCGGGGAGGAACCCGTGCTCACCGGACCGGCGTTCGTCACCAAGGAGAACGTCGCCTCGGTGGCCGAGTACGCGGCCAAGGGGACCCGCTGAGGCGACCGTCGGTACCACCGGACCCGGGTCGTCTTATAACGGCGATGACAAGGTTTGGGGTACTCACGGTGCGTACGGTCAGTTGTACGGATAGCATCCTGCGAGCCCCCTGTGTGTACCGGACACGCGCTCATCCGCCGTGCCCGTCCGCCACCGCCACCGCCACCGCCCCCGACCACCCGGCCCCGCCGCGACTCCCCCCTGCTCACCGCTGAACGCCCTAGGAAGACGATGTCTCCACGGACAGGCGCCCGCCGCCGTCTCGGCTCCATACGGCTCTCGCTGATCCTGCTGGCCCTGGTTCCCAGCGTCACCCTGGCCGCCATGTGGGGTGTGACGACGATCCAGATGTTCTCCGAGGGACTGAGGCTGCGGGACCAGACCGGGCTGAGCAGGTCGACCGGGGCCATGGGCACCGACGCCGCGCTCGCCCTGCAGCGGGAGCGCAGTCTGTCCGCCGTGCTGCTGGCCTCGCCCGGCGGTTCGCGTACGGCGCTGGACCAGCAGCGGGAGCGTACCGACAAGGCGATCGCCACACTGGTCGGACAGTCGGACAGGATCCGCGAGGCCCCCGCGCGCATCCGTGACCGGATGTACTCGGTCATCGCCTCGGTGGGGAGCCTGGAGTACTACCGGGGCCAGGTGGACGACCCCACCGACATCACCCCCGAACAGGCGCTCGACCAGTACACGTCGATCATCGACGACCAGATCCACGCCTTCCAGGAGATCTCCCAGGTCGACGACGGGGACCTCACCTCGCAGGCCGGACCGCTCGTCGCCCTCGCGCACTCGGCGGAGCTCGTCTCCCAGGAGGACGCCCAGCTCCACCTGGTCCGGCCCGCGGGCGAACTCGACGCGCAGTCCTGGGCCCACTTCACCCAGCTGGTCAACGCCCGGCGCTTCCTCGTCGAGGACCAGCTCGTCCCCTCGCTGCGCGGCTCGGTGAAGGAGCAGACCGAGCGGATCCTGCAGGGCCGGGAGTGGAAGTCCCTGGAGAGCGTGGAGGACCGGGTCCTCGCGGCCCGGGCGGGGGACGGCGACGGCGGGAAGGTCGCCCTGCCGGACATGCAGGAACGTTGGGACACGGCGTACGGCAAGCTCAGGAACCAGTACGCCGCCCTGATCGACCAGGAGACCTCGGCACTGCTGGAGCGCAGCGACGACCAGGCGCAGGGGCTACTGATCAAGGCGGCCGCGCTGAGCGCCGCCGGACTCGTCGCCCTGCTGCTCTGCGTCTTCATGTCGTGGCGCATCACCCGCTCCCTCTCGATGCGGCTGCGCGGGCTGCGGATCGCCACGCTCGGCCTGGCGCAGGAGCGGCTGCCCGACGTGGTCGCGCGGCTCGACCGCGGCGAGACGGTCGACGTGGAGTCCGCCACGCCCGAGCTGGACTACGGGCAGGACGAACTGGGGCAGGTGGCACAGGCGTTCAACACCGCCCAGCGCACGGCGGTCAACACCGCGGTGGAGCTCGCCGACACCCGGCGCGGCTTCCAGAAGGTCATCCTGGGCATCGCCCGGCAGAGCCAGAACCTGGTCAACCTCCAGCTCACCAAGCTCGACGCGCTGGAACGCGAGCACCAGGACCCGAACATCCTCAAGGGCCTGTACGAACTGGACTCCACGGCGAGCCAGCTGCGGCGCTACGAGGAGAACCTCGTGATCATCAGCGGTGAGCGGCCGGGCCGCAGCTGGAGCGAGCCGGTCGCCCTGATCGACATCCTGCGCAGCGCGGTCGGCGAGGTCGCCGAGTACCAGCGGGTGGAGGTGCAGGCCGACGAGGAGGTGTTCCTCGCCCCGCCCGCGGTGGCCGACGTCATCCACCTGCTGGCCGAGCTCATCGACAACGCGACCACCTACTCCCCCGCACCCAGCCCCGTCGGGGTGCGGGCCGGGCTGGTGGCCAAGGGCCTGGCCGTGGAGATCGAGGACCGCGGTCTGGGCATGTCCGAGGAGGACTACGCCTCGTTCAACACCCAGTTGGCGGAGTCCCCGCAGTTCGACGTGGTGGCGCTCGCCGACGACCTGCGGCTCGGCATGTTCGTGATCGCCCGGCTCGCCACCCGGCACGGCATCGGCGTCACGCTGCGCCCCTCCCCGTACGGGGGGACGACCGCGATCGTGCTGATCCCGTACGAGATCGTGGTGCGCGAGTCGGCGGGGTCCGCCGCCGGGGACGCATGGGGTGCCGGGGAGGCACAGCCGGCGGCCGCAGAGGCACGACCCGCGGCCGGGGAGGTGCGGCCCGCGGTCCGGGAGCCGGTGCGGGAGCCGGTCCGGGCCGCCGTGCCGGACACGACGGCCCCGGGCCCCGAGCCGGACGGCCCCGTGCACGAGCGCTCGCGCGAGATCCGGCCCGTCGCCCGCGCCCGGACGGCCGAGGTGCCCGCGCCTCGGACCGCCGTCGCC
>NZ_JAHKJW010000050.1 GCF_019710745.1 Streptomyces beigongshangae | reverse complement strand
TGTCAATGAAACAAACGGAGTTGATTACCGGGGCGGGCGATGAGCAGGGAATCTGCCCTGAACCAGGAGTCGGAACCGTTCCCGGGACCGGAAAGCCGGGATGTGGTCTGGACGTGGGAGGGTGCGTACTCCTCGGATCCGAACCGACGGCACTGGGGCCTGGATGTCATGGCGGCAATGAGGCATGGGATGCCATGGCGGGGAAAGCCGCAGCGCGGGCGCTCCCGCCACGTCCGGAGCGGCCAGACCTCGACGAGCTGCTCCCGGTTGATCACCCGACGCTCCAACACCGCTTCGGATTCCGCATTTGGTTCTGCGTGGTGTCGTGCAGGGGCAGGTTGCGCAGGTCGGTGACGTGGGCAATGCGGGTGCGGCCCTCGGCCCTCACGCGCTGACGGTGCCGCGGTTCGAGTGCGGCGGTCAGGACGCCGACGGCATCGATGGCGAACGCGGTGAGGCGCAGGCCGTCGGCGGCGGTGATGCATCACGTCGGGCGCCCTGCAAGCCGACGCCGCGGCGTCACCGTCGTTGCGGTGTGCGTCTCATGCGGTGTGACAAAGGCCGTACGCCGCGCTGGGCGGCGTACGGCCGATCGTGCTCAGCCTCGGGCAGCTGTCACGTCACCTACGGCCGGCAGCTGCACCTCTCGGCACCGTCCCGCGGCAGCCGATTTTCGAGGTCCTCATGGAACTGATGTTCCTCAGGCGCCACAGTCAGAGGAAGCAGCCGGAGACCCAGCCCCGTACGGAGATACGGTAGTTGAACACGTTGTGCCAGACGTTGGTGGCCTGACCGTTCGGGCAGGTCACCACAGGCCCCGACGTGGCTTCGTACCAGTAGACGCAGTCCCCGTTCTGGGCCGTACCGACCCACCCTCCACCGGGTGTCGCGCGCATGTTGACGTTGGTTCCCTTGATGATGCTGATCGGGCCGCCCGGCGTACAGGCTTGGGCGGTGGCGGCTTGTGTCTGCGCCGGCGAAGCCGCTTCGGCGAATGTCGCTGTGGAGCCGAAGATCAGCGCGCATCCGAGTGTGGTCGCGGCGAAAGGACGTAGGGACAAGATTCCTCCATGCATCTCACGGATCAGTCTTTGGCCAGGCAGGAAACGCAGGCGGCTTTGAAGCTGTACGCGTTGAATCCGATGTCGGGATTCTCGGTGTGCGCCCGCACCGCGTGGGCCCTTCCGGTGCAGTTGTTGTTCGCGTAGAAGTACCCTTCCTGGCGGTGATAGTGAGCGTACGAACGGACGGAGCCGACGTGGGTTGTCAGATAACACCCGCCGGAAGTGAGATCATTGGTGTACGAGATCCCGCTTCCGCTGAAGCCGGCACCGGACCACCAGCAGTACGTTCCCTGGTTGCACGGTGCCGCGGTCGGTGCCGCCGATGACGGGGATGCGCTCAGCATCAGCAGAGCGGCCGCAGCGCCGGCGGTGAAACCCTTGGCCAGTTTCCTGGAGACCGTAAGCGAAGTCATTTCATTCCTCTTTCCGGGAGGACTTCAGCAGAAGTCGTGAGCGATGAAGCTCTCCATCTCGCCGTTCCGCCAAAGCTCGGGAATCCGCTGGTGCGACCGGACGCACCCCAAGAAACTGACAGCAGCCGTCCACTTGTGCCTCTCCGGTGAAGCCGGCGATCAGGCGGAAGCGGCCAGCAGCGCAGTGATGCCTGCTGCAGCCCTGGGGAGCAGGATTTCCCTCCCATGTGACGGTTGTCGTTGCGATGGCCGTACGGTGCTCGGCTTAAGAACTAGCAGCTCAGGATTGTTCGATTTCGGGGCACCGGCGCCGAACAAACAACTCGTGAAAAATGCGAGGGCAAGACCCCGTCGGGACCGGCCCGTCGGCGCAGCACTCGTAAGTCGACTCCGTCGAACAGCTCGTACGGCTTTCCGCGGCCCTCCTGGAGAACCGATGGAGGATCGTCGCCGTTGCCGTCGAAAGTGCGGATCCCGCCGGCCTCGGCCGGCCCGCGCCCCGCAGGGACATGAAGACCGGTTGGAGCAGAGCCGGGTCATCGCGGCCGCCGGCAGGACGGCGGACCGTACCGTCGTGATCTCTCTGCGGACCAGGTCCTGTCTCCCCGCCTCCTTGACTTCATACCGGTCGGGGAACGCGCAAGGGTGGTGCCCATGCCCCAGCTCGGTCACCGTCTCCGGTCCTTCAGGTTCACGTTCGGGCTTGCCCCGACCGGCTTCGCGGCATGCCAGGAGACAGGTACCCCCGCCCTGGAGCACGCCCTGGCCGATAGAGCCACGCTCTGCGGCATCCCGTGGAACCGGGTAACGGCTCATCGGTATCTGTTCGCCCCGAAGAGGTCCGGAACATGCCCGGCAGCCACCACCGACGGTGCGGGCCCGATGACCGGTGGGTCCGCTCCTGAAAGGCGGCCTTCCACGTGGTCAGGCCGCGCGGCGCGGAACGGGACGGAAGCGAACAGCAGCGCCGGGAAGGGACGGTCCTGCGTAGATTTCCGGCCGGAATGGCATGGGCGCCTTCCGTCCGCCAGTCCGCATGGCCGGCAACCTCCGTCCGGTGGAAGGCGACGACCGTGTCGGCCAGGGCGAGTCCGTCAGCTCTGCTGCGCGCGGTGGGTCCGGTCGTCCAGGGCAGGGGATTCGGTGAGCAGGACCTCGCCGCGGATGGCCTCGCCGGCCTTCGTCGCCGCCGCCTTCACTGTCGCAGCGAGGGCCGTTCCCGCCCGTGCGGGAATGGCTCCGTGTGACTTCGTCGATCACCAGCGGTTCTGGCTCACTTTCCGTGGAGGGCTGACTGAGTGTGAAGTCAGTGACGGGGCTGGCCCGGCCGAACAGCCGAGGCGTACTCGGTCGGCCCCGGCCGTCGGGCATGATCTGCTGGATGGGACGGCGCAGGGGCGCGCCCTTCCGGAACGGCGACGGGGGGACACGTTATGGAGTGGGGGACGCTGATCGCCACACTGGGCGGCGGTCTGATCGCGATAGCGGGCACGGTGCTTGCCGACCGCCTGCGGACCCGTCAGGAACACCGCCGCGGCCTTCAGGCGCGCCGCCGGGACGTCTACACGGAGTTCATCGCGGCGGCGGGCGCGGCCCACACCGAACTGCGCCGCCTCGCGCAGAGCGGCACCGAGGCGACCGACCTGGAGGAAGCAAGCCGCCTGGCGTTGACGGACGCCCGCATTTACGAGGTGCGCGAGCGTCTCTTCCTCGACGCCAGCGTCCAGATCGCGAGCGCGGGCCAGACCATGTTCGAACGCCTTCGCGCCCTCCGAAGGACGGTCGCCGCGGGCGCCGGCATCTCGACCCCCGCATTCCACGACATCTATCACCCCTACCTGGACGCCGTCTGGGCCTACCGCGAGGCCGTCCGCAACGAGTTGGAGGGCCACGCCCTCACCCCGACCGACTTCGGTTGGTCCGCATGGGACGGCCGCGAGCGCTGCCCGCACTGCGGGCAGCGCGGGGCGGACACGGCGCCCGAGCAGCGCTGAGCCTGCGCCAGCCACGAGCGCCAGGAACAGCAGACTTCCAGCCGGAGCACCATCTCTTCGGAGAGTAGGAGCGGCCTCCAACCGTCTGGGGGACATCGGGGCAGCTCCGAGAGATCGTGCAGATCGGCGCGCTGCGCTTGCGGGAGGACTGCGCCGTCGTCGAGGAGTACGAAGCGTTGGTACGACCTGTGGTAAATCCGCAGCTGTCCGCGTACTTCACCGAACTGACCGGTATCGACCAGGCGGCGGTGGACCGGGAAGGATTTCCCGCAGCAGAGGCGATCGGTGACTTCCTGGGGTTCTGCCGTGGGCAGTCAACACTCTCTTACGGTAATGACATGGTCGTCCTCGGGGAAAACGTGGGTTGGGCCAGAGCACGAGGAGAGGAAGTCGAGAACGGTTACCTCGCTGCCCACTTCCTGAATATCCGCCCCTGGCTGAACGCCGTCGCACCGCGGACGAAAACAGTCAACGCGGGTCGGCTGTGGCAAGTTCTCGGGCTCCCCGAACCCGCAGCCGGGAACGAGCATTCAGCGCTTTTCGACTGCTACTCCTTCGCTGCCGCCATAAAGCACGTGTGCGACACCGGAGCCGCCCTGCCCGAGGGGTGCTTGCAACGTCCGTAGGCGCATGAGGGCAGGGCCGGTCCGATCACGGCCTCACCGCCGCCCGGGCAGTCGTTGCCGAGGGCCTTCAGACCTCGGCGGGGTCCGTGTCCAGGAAGCGGAACCGTCCGTCTTTCGCCCGGTAGAAGAAGACGCCCCTGTCACCCGTGTACCAGCCGTTTTCCTTGTCGAAGGCGTACGGCTTCGACACTCCTTCGTACGTCGTCGTCCGCAGCACCGGCACCAGGTCCTGGCGGGACACGCTCTCCCGGTCCAAGCCCTCCACGCATGCGGCGATCAGCCGAACCGCGTCGTACGCCTCGGCGGCGAACGGCGGCGCGGCCGCCTTGAAGCGGTCACGGAACGCCTGCGCGAAGGCGCCCGCCGACCGTGCGGACGAAGGGTCGACCGCTGTGGACACGATCAGCCAGCCGTTGCTCGCCTCGCCCGCCTCGCGCAGGAAGCGCGGGTCGTGCGCGGCCTGGGTGGCGATCTTCGGACCCCGGTAGCCGGTCTGCGCGAGTGCGCGGGCGAAGGGGGCGACGTCCTGCCAGCCACCACCGTGGACCACGGCCCCGGGCCGCTTCGCCACCAGTTGTCGGGCGTACGCCACGTAGTCCTCGCTGCCCGAGGGGAGGGTCTCGGCGAGGACGTTCAGGTTGCCGCCGGTGCGCAGGCCCTCGCTGAGGAAGCGGGTGACCTGGCGGCTGTACTCGGTCTCGTTGTCGATGAGGGCGATGTCGTCCAGGCCGTGGATCCCGAGATAGCTGGAGACCGGGACCATCTGCATCGCGTTGTTCGGCCGGGCGCACAGGAACACCCGGTTGATGTGCCGGGTGTCCCCGTCCGTCACGCTGACCACCGACAGGGCGGCCTCGTCGTACGCGGTCAGCACCGCGCCCGCCGCCGCCGTGCTCGTCGCGCCCAGGACGGCGACCACCGAGGCGTCGTCCGTGAACCGCCGGGCGGCGGCCAGGGCCCGTGCCTCGTCGCCCCGGTCGTCCACCGTGGTCAGCTTCAGGGTGAAGGGGGCGTCCTCGCGGGCGTTGTGGGCGTCGACCGCCAGCCGAGCACCCCGGCTCTGAGCCCTGCCCTGGGTGCTCAGCGCACCGCTCAGATCCGCCTGGAGGCCGATACCCAGCACGGGGCGGGTTTTCGTCCGGCCGCTGTCGCCGCGCGAGCCGGTACCGCCGTCGCCTTTCCCTCCCGTAAGCCATGCGGTCGTTGCTCCGCCTGCCGCAAGGACCGCGCCGCCTGCCGCCGTATAGGTCAGGAAACGGCGCCGGCCGGGCGCGGGGGTTTCAGGTGCGGCGGGCCGGGTGTCCGCGCCCGCCTCGCTCCGGGGCGCGACGAACTGCGTCGACTCGATGTCCGGCAGACGCAGCATCTGGGTGGAACGGGATGCGATCAGATGGGTCACCGGGGCGGGCAGCCAGCTCTGTCCGGCCGTGTCCTGCGCCCACCGGGTCCGGATCTGCGCGGCCGTCGGCCGGGACTCCGTGTCCTTGGACAGACACGCCTGAACGAGGGGCAGCAATGCCGCAGGCACACCGTCCAGGTCCGGCGGGTCGTACACCGTACGGAACAACATCGCCTCGACCGGGCCGCTGCCGAACGGGCGACGGCCGGTCGCCGCGTACGCCAGGACGCAGCCCAGTGAGAAGATGTCGCTCGGCGGGCCGATCCGGCGGCCCTGGGCCTGCTCCGGAGACAGGAAGCCGGGAGAGCCGATGACCGCGTCCGTCGCGGTGAGGACGGTGTCGTCCAGGGCGCGGGCGATACCGAAGTCGATCAGTCGGGGCCCGTCCAGACCGAGCAGGACGTTGCCTGGCTTGACGTCCCGGTGCACCATCCCCGCTCCGTGCACCGCCTCCAGGGCCTCGGCGAGCATTCCGCCGAGGGCCCGCACGCTGCGCTCCGGGAGCGGCGACCCCGTCCCGACCGCGTCGCTCAGCGCGGGACCGGGCACGAACTCGGTCGCCAGCCACGGAGCCGGTGCCTCCGTGTCCGCGTCCACCACCGGAACCGCCCAGCGATTGCGGACCTGCCGGGCGATCGACACCTCGCGGCGGAAACGGGCGCGGAACGCCGCGTCGCCGGCGTACTCGGCCCGGATCAGTTTGATCGCGACGAGCGCGCCGCCCCGGGAACGGCCCAGCAGAACCACGCCCATCCCGCCGGCGCCGAGCCGGCCCAGGACGCGGTAACCGGCTATACGAGCCGGATCGGAGGAATGAAGCGGTTCCATCAACGCTGACGTCCCAACAAGGTGAGTGCGGTCATCCGGCGGTGGCGGACGCGCGGACGCGGGTGGCCGGTCCGCGGCGGTGGACCGCCCCGCCGGGGACCGGCCACCGCCCGGGGGCGGTCACTTCAGTTCCGTCTCGACCCGGTAGAGGAGCTTGGCGCCCGCCTCGGCCGCCAGCCGGAGGAGGTCCGTGGTCCCGTACCCCTCGGCCCCCTTGACCGAGACGGCGGTCGTCACCGGGCCGATACGGGACTTCGTCCACACGTACTCCTGCTGCCCGCCCGAACCGGGGCCGGTGTACTTGCCCGCCTCGAACAAGGTGGCGTCCGCGTTGTTGACGTCCTTCCGGTCCAGATGCATGGACATCAGACCGTCCAGCCGCTGCCCACCGCCGAGTTCCTGCCCCGGGCAGCGAAAGCTCTCCTGGACCGTGTCCTTCATCTCCCGGTCGGCGTCCTCGACCGTCCGGTGGACCGTCACCGTCACCGAACCCTGCACGCGGCCCCGGTCGCCCTTCGCCGGTACGTCGATCCCGCGCGTGTAACTGTCCAGGACGTGCCCCGGCATCCCGCCCCGCGACCAGACACAGGAATCAGCGAGAACCGGCCAGGTGCCCGCCGTCTCGTACGGGTCGTGTCTCACCATCCCGGGCGTCCAGTCCGCCGGTTCCAAGGAGGCGTTCCGGGTCAGCTTCCGGGCCTGCGAGGCGCTCTTGGGGACCTTCTTCGGATCGGGCGTGAAGTCGTACGCGTCGCCGCCCTCCTGCGGATCCGCCGAGGAGCCGGCGCTCGGCTCACCGCTCGCCTCCGCATCCGGGTTCGAGCCGTCCGACGGGTCGCCGCCGCCCCGCACCGCATCCTCGGCGCCGGCGCTCGCCGGGCGCCCGCCGCCCTCGCCCGTCCTCTCCGAAGCGGAGCCATCCCCGCCGCAGGCCGTCAGAACGGCGACGGCCGATACGGCGGCCGTCCCCATCACGACAGAGCAACGCACTGTATGGACAGATACCATGATTTACCCCCCTTGCCCTGTGCCTCGGGGTTCCCACAGACCATGCCTGATCTTCCCGACGCATGGCGATATTAGGCGCAGGACCGGCTCCGCGTCTGGGGACGGATACGCAGATCCCGGTGTGAGATATCCCCAGCGCATCCCGAGGACGGGCAAGGCGCGCCAGAGTTGGGCGCGGTCGAGGTCAGGGCCAGGGCCAGGGTCGGGGTCGGGGTCGGGTGAGCTTGCAGGGGTGTCCGCCGGCTGTTGGCGAGCGCGCCGGCGGAGCCGGGGTCGTGCCCGCCCCGTGGTCGCCTGGCTCGGGCTCCCGGCCGTGCGCCGATGAGCGTGACAGGTCACAGTTTGCCGAGGGCCTTGACCAGCGCGGTCGCCGTGGTCGCGATCACCTTGTCGTCGTGCGGGGTGTCGTCGAGGTTGCGGTTGGTGAACACGGCCAGGACGATCGGCGCGTTCGCCCCGGGCGGCCAGATGATCGCCAGGTCGTTGGCGGTGCCGTGGTTGCTCGCGCCGCCGGTGCCGGTCTTGTTGCCGACGGTCCAGTTCGCAGGGATGCCCGCCCTGATCCGGTCGGCGCCGGTGAGGCTGGCCTTCAGCCAGCCGACCAGTCGGGCCCGGTCGCGGGTGTCGAGGGTGGTGCCGGTGGTGAGCTCGGCGAAAGTCCGTGCGACGGCCGCAGGAGTGGTGGTGTCGCGCTTGTCACCGGGCTGCCACTCGGTCAGCCAGGGCTCCGGCCGGTCCAGGCGGCTGGTCCGATCACCGGTCGTGCGGAAGAAGTCGGTCAGCCCGCGCGGCCCGCCGATCTGCTTCAGCAGCATGTTGCCCGCGAACCCGTCGGACTTGGTGACAGCGGCGCGGCACAGCTGCGCGGACGTCATGCCGGTGTCGGTGTATTCGGTGGTCTCCGGGGAGTTCCCGGTCAGTGCGGCCATGTCGGCGGGGGTCCAGCGCACCACTTCGTCCATCAGCCCCGGCTCACTGGTGCGCGCCTTGTCCAGCACCGCCGCGCACGCGAACACCTTGAACGAGGAGTTGAACGGGAAGCGCTCGCCGGACCGGTGCTCGACCGTGCGGCCGGTTTCCAGGTCGACGCCCACCGCGCCGATCCGTCCGTCGTAGGACTTCTCCAGTGCGCGCAGCGTCTTGTGCAGCTCGGAGCGGGAGGAGGTGTTGCTCTGCGCCCGGGCGGCCACGGTGGAGGCGTGCGTGTCGCCGGTGGGAGCACCCGCTGCACAGGCGAGACCGCCCAGCAGGGTCGACACGGTCAATGTCGCGAGCGTCGAGCTCAGCCGGGAACGTCGTGTCCTACGGGAGCGAAGGTCAGGAAGCATCGAGGGACGTCCAATACCGGGTAGGGTGCCCACCTGCGGTCCCGGGGCGTGCTGCCGCACGCCCTCCGGGACCGCGGTGCGCACGGTGTTCATGTCCTTGGCGGGTCGGCGGCTTCCGGCCCGGCCGGGCCGGAAGCCGCCCACCGGCTCACGGGCCGCATGTCGCCGTCGTACGCGGTGCGGTAGTCCGGGACGACGATCCGGGTGGCCGGAGACGCCTTCTCGACCTGGGCGAGGAAGGCGTCGAGATCCATCGCCGGGTCACGGACCGGGGAACCTCCCAGCGGTCGCTCGAAGTGGTCCCAATGGACAGGGACGACGACACCGGGGTTGTCCAGGGCACTCAGCAGCCGGGGCACGTAGCGGTGGGTGGTGCCGGAACCGGAGGGCACGGCGACCATCGCGAGGTCGGGGCGCAGGCCCCGCACCGCCCGCTCGGTGAAGTCACTGGCCCCCATGAGGAATGCCGACGGGCCGCTCTGTCCGGCCGTGACGTGGAAGGCCAGGGTGTCCCCCTCGGGCAGGTCCCCGATGGTGGCGGGAACCGTCGCCGGCGGGGCGTTGAGCGTGCCCGGGGCGAAGTACGCGCAGTTCTTGTTGCGGCTGTGCAGGCTGGGTACGGCCTCGACGGTGACCGTGCCGACGTCCAGCACCTCGCCGCCCTTCACCACGGAGATCTGTGCAGGATCGACGCCGAGTGCGGTGAGCAGGTGGTACGTGGTCTCGGTGCCGATGACGCGGGCGCCGGTGGTCTTGGCGATGTACGGCACGTCACCGAGGTGGTCCCAGTGGGAGTGGCTCACCAGCACCAGGTCGGGACGTCCGATGTGCGCGTCGACCACTGCTGGGTCCGTTCTCAACCGGGTCCGCGGGTCGAGGCCTGCGTCGAACAGGCCGGTACGGAAACGGGTGAGGTAAGGATCGAAGAGCACGGTGCGGTCCCCCACGTCGATGCGCCAGCCCGCGGTGCCGAGCCAGCGGAACGACACGGAGCGGGCGGACCGGTCACCGCTCCGGCCGCGGCCGGCGGCTGCGGACGCCGTGGCCGGGATCAGCGGGGACGCCGCACCGAGTGCGGCGCCCCACAGCACCGTACGACGGTCCGGTCCGCGGCCGGAGGAACTGTCTGGTCCGTCCGAAACATGTATGTCCTGGGTCATGGTGTCAGCAGACCAGGGGATGAAGTCCGGTGTCCAAGACCGGAGTTCGACCCTTTCGATATGCGAACGCGTATGTTTCCTGGTCAGTGGCTGCCGTCGCGGAGGAAAGCCGCCGCGATCCCGGCGGCCCGGCCGATCGCCGCGTCCACCGTGGCACGGGAGGCGGTCAGGTCGTGCGTACGCGCGAACACCGCGAACGCGTAGCACTGGCCGTCCGGGTAGCGGGCGACACCCGCCTCCATGTGCAGCCCCGGCAGCGTCCCGGTCTTGGCCGCGACCGCGACGTCGTCCGGGAAGCCCGACACCAGCCGGTGGCGGAAGACCTGTTTGCCCATCAGGTCGCGTACGAGCGCACAGGCTTCCGGCGGCCCGGCGGCATCGCTCCAGACGAGCCCGAGCAGCCGGGTGATCTCGCGGGGTGTACTGGCCGTGGTGTGGCGGGGGTCCAGCACCGCCAGCCGTCTCTTCCTGTCATCCGGCAGGGCCGGGTAGCGCACGGCGAACTCCCTTTCGTCGCGCGCCCCGACCTCCGCGAGCATCGCGTTCAGCAGGTCTCGCGGACCTCCCACGATGCGTGTCCGCTCCAGCCCGAGTTCCTTCGCGAGCAGTCTCACGGTGTCCAGACCCACTCGGTCCAGCAGCAGATCGGCCGCCGAGTTGTCGCTGACCGACATCGCGAAGTACGCCAGGTCGCGCAACGACAGCTCGACGTCGTCCAGACAGCCGGCGGTGCCCCAGCCGCCGAGGCGGTCGGCCGGGCCCACCCGCACCCGCTCCCTCGGATCGAGCTGGTCGGCCACCACCTGCCGGGCGAATTCGAGCACCAGCAGTATCTTGAAGATCGAAGCGATGACGACGGCGTCATCGGCGCCCACGGCGACTTCGCTGACGTCCCGCCCGTCATCGGTCTTCCCGGTGACCGGTGTGCACGCTCCGACGGGGGCAGCGTGCAACTGCCCTCGCGCGCCCGCTTCGGCGAAGACCTGCCGGATCCGGTTTTCGGTCGCTGTCCGCGTGCTCATCACTGCTCATCCCTGGACATCGGTGTTCCCCGTCGAACATTGGTGTTCCCCGTCAACGGACGGCCGGCCGCAGACCGACCGCCCCGTCCCCCTCGCGGCGGCTTCCGCATAGAATCCTTGATCGTGGATCTCTTGCGCCACCTGCGTCTTTTCGTCACCGTGGCCGACGAGCTGCACTTCAGCCGGGCCGCCGAGCGGCTGGGCATGGCCCAGCCGCCGCTCAGCCAGGCCGTCCGGCGGCTGGAGAAGGAGCTCGGAGCCCAGTTGTTCGACCGCTCGCAGCGCGGTGTCCGGCTCAGCGCCGCCGGGGCGGCGCTGCTGGAGGAGGCGCACGAACTCCTCGCCCGGGAGAAGCGGCTGCGCACCCTGGCCCGCCGCGCCGCCGACGGCGGCCTGGGCACGCTGCGCGCGGGCGTACCGCCCGACACCACGGCCGCCGTGCTGTCCGCGCTGCTCACCGCCTGTGCGGAACACGCTCCGGAACTCTCGGTCGACCTGCAGGAGGTCACCACCGTGGAGCAGTTGCGTCTGCTTGCCTCCGGTGGCCTGGACGTCGGACTCGTGCACCACCCCGTCGACTCCACCGAACTCCGGCTCGGCCCCGGCATCTCACTGGACCTGGGTGTCGTCCTGCCACGCACCTCACCACTGGCCCGGCTGCCCGAAGTGGCACTCAGCGACCTCTCCGGCCACGATCTGGTGCTCTTCCCCCGCGCACACGCGCCCGACTGGCACGACCGCATCCTCGACGTGTGCCGCGCCGAGGGCTTCGTACCCGGCCGCCTCCGGCATGCCTCCAATCCCGAGTTCCTGCTCGCCCTGGTGACAGCGGGGCACGGGATCGCCTTCGACCAGGGACCGGTGGCACGCAAGGAGCCGCGCGTCGCCTGGTGCCCCCTCGCGGGCCGCCCCCTCACCCTGCGCATCAGCGGCGCCTGGCTCACCGGCCGTGGAGCACACCCTGCCGCCCGTCGCTTCGCCGAACTCGCCGCCGACGTCCTGGCCCGCCACCACACCGCGACCCCACGGCGCGGGGACACTGCCCTCCCACCGGACGACACCCCTCGTCCCTGGTCGGTCGTCTACGGCTGACCGTCCTGGCTTTGTTCACGGGACCCGGGATGTTGCGGCGCGGTCGGCGGTACCGGAGTGAACGGTGGAGGGGGCCTGGGCGGGCCGGCGTCGCCGGTGCACGTGCGCGTTGATCATTGCGCTGGGATGCCGGAGAGTGGCCTGCTGTACAGCGCCCTGCCCATGGGAGAGCCTTCGCCCGTGACGTGAGCGCGGATGGACGCGATGTAGTCGTCGCGGCTGATGCTGCCGTCGCCGTCGGTGTCCAGGGCGGTGAACGCTGCTTCGGCGTTGGCGGCCGGGTTGTTCAGCGCTGTGCGCAGCGCTGTGAACCCGTAGAGGTCGAGGGCCCCGTCATGGTCGGTGTCGGCGAGGTCGAAGAGTGCGCCGAGGACGGGTGCGCAGACGGTGTCGAACGCCTCGGCTCCGGCCCATGCCGCGTATTGGTCGAAGGTCATCTTTCCGTCGCCGTCGGCGTCCATCGACTCCCATGCCCGCTCGCCGAGGGTGCGTGCGGTGACGACGAGCCGGTCGTCGTCCTTGAGGCCCATCGCCAGTGCCACGTTCCTGGTGCGCGCCAAGTACTCCTCCCTGGAGACGATTGCGTCTCCGTCCGCGTCCAGCATGGCGAAGACGAGCTTTTGTGCGGCTGTCTGATCCATCGGGGTTCCTTCCTCACCGCGTTCGAGTGCGGGCGCTTCGATCCGAGTGGGGTGTCCTTGCCCCTCGGCCGCGATGATCAAGGCACCCGTTCGGGGGGCGTGGGGGTCTTTCCTCACGCGTACTGCGTGTGACGCGCCGATGGTGCGACTCAACACGCCGGAGACGGCAGAAGCGGCCTGGGGGTAGTTACAACCCTTGTGAAGGACACATCCCGTGGAGGGCACATCCCGTGGAGGACACATGTTCGGCAGGCACTGCACAGCAGTCGTGACGAGTTCTCTGGCCCTGGTGGCCGCGTCGGTGCTCTGGGCTCCAGTGGGCCAGGCTCATGAGCCGGTGCACCGAGAGAGCGTTCTGTGCACAGGCTCCAGCACCAGCACGTACGACCCGCCCTTGACCTTGTTGCCCCGCCAGACCCGCGTCCAGACGCGTGCCGGGTACACGTGCGCGGTTGCCCCCGGCCGGACGGTGCCGGCCACCGGCCATCTGGAAGGCAGGTCGCCGTCGGCGTCCTGCGTCACGGTGAACAGCCCGCGCCTTGAGGAAGTCGTGCGCTACGGCGACGGGAAACGGTCGTCGATCGCGTACGACAACAGCACCAGTGTCCGTGTCGCCGGCGTCCTCCTGGTCAGGCTGTCGGGCCGGGTGGTCGAGGGCCGCGGTGAAGGGCTGACGGCGCATCGGACCGTTGCCGCGCTCCCCGGCGAGCTACCCACCTCGTGCCTGTCGTCCGGGCTTCGGGGCAGCAGCGGTGAGGCACAGCTGGAGATCAAGTCATGAGCCGGACCGCGGTGGGCATTCCCACCGAACCGATCGGCAGCATCCCGCGACCCGCCGGGCTGCTCGCCGCCCTGGCGGACCATGCCGCGGGCCGGATCGGCGACGAGGAACTCCGTGCCGTCCAGGACCGCGCGGTCCGCGACACCGTCCGCCGCCTGGAGGAGATCGGCTCCCCGGTCGTCACCGACGGCGAACAGGCCAAGCCCAGCTTCGTCACCTACCCCCTGACCGGCCTGGACCGGCTGGCACCCGACGGCGTCGTCATCCCGTTCGCCGACGGGCACCGGCGGCAGCTGCCCCGCCTCACGGCCGGACCACTGCGCTACGGCGTGTACGCGGACCGTTATCTGCGGGCGGCGCTCCGGCACGCGGCCTCACCGGTGAAGCAGGCTGTCATCGCGCCGTCGGCGCTCAGTCTGCTCTACCCGGCCGACGGCATCGACGGATACCCCCGCGAAGCCTTCCTCGACGACCTGAGCACCGAGGCCGAAGCGGACATCCGCCGATGTCTGGACGCCGGTGCCCACCGCGTCCAGCTCGACTTCACCGAGGCCCGTCTCGCGCTGAAGCTCGACCCGGGCGGGGACCTGCTGGATGAGTTCATCGCTCTCAACAACCGCGTCCTGGAACGCTTCTCCACCACCGAACAGGCCAGGATCGGAATCCATACCTGTCCCGGCGGCGACCAGGACTCCACCCACAGCCTGGACGTCGACTACACGGCTCTGCTGCCCGCTCTCCTCCACCTCAAGGCCGGCGCCTTCTACATCCAGCTCGCCAGCGAGCCGGAACCGGACAGGGTCCTCGCCGTTCTTGCCGAACATCTCCCCGACCAGGCCCGGGTCTTCATCGGCGTCACCGACCCGATCGACCCACGTGTCGAAACACCCGAGGAGGTACGCGACCGCGTCCTGGCCGCCTCCCGTCACCTGCCCCCCGACCGTCTGGGCACCTGCGACGACTGCGGTTTCTCCCCCTTCGCCGACGACACCTCCACCTCCCGCGACACCGCCTTCGCCAAGATCAGCGCCCGTATCGAAGGCACTGCTCTGGCCACCCGCGAACTCATCGGCTGAGCGAGCCGGGCGCCGGTGCGTGTACAGCGTGCACAGGCGGCCTTCACCCTGCCCTGCGGGCAGGGTGACTTTCTTCGTGTCCCGGTCGATGGTGAAGGCGTCGCGGTGGACGCAAGGGCGTGGGTGGAGTCGGTGCGTTGCCGACCGTGTTCACGGATCAGGGCGATGGCCTGGAGCTCCTCCAGCTTGTCTTCCGTCTTGTCTTCCGTCGGCGTTCCCCGGCGGACGGTGCCACCGCATGGACAGCGGGCACAGCACGGCCGACGCCGGCCGGCGTGCAACCGGTCGGGTGGCGGGTCCGCGTTTCGCTCCGCACTGTATTGCGCCGTCACCATGAACGATGTGGCATAGCGGTATTCGACGGCGAAGGCGGCTGAGCAGTGACACCCGGACAAAAGCTCCATGCAGCGACAACGACAGCTGATGGCGACGCCGTGCAGCGGCTCGTGTCGCCGGTGTCCTCGCACACCGAGTGGGATCCCCTGGAGGAGATCATCGTCGGTCGTCTGGAGGGCGCGACGATCCCCTCCGGCCACGACGTGGTCACCTGCAACGTCCCGCCGTGGGCGGGCCGCTTGCAGGGTCTCGCGGCCGGCTTCCGCTATCCGCGGCTGCTCGTGGAGAAGGCACAGCAGCAGATCGACGGCTTCGTCGATCTGCTTCAGTCCCTTGACGTCACCGTCCGGCGCCCTGACGCGGTCGACCACCGGCGGCGCTTCGGCACCCCCGACTGGACCTCCCGCGGTTTTTGCAACACCTGCCCCCGCGACAGCATGCTGGTGATCGGCGACGAGATCATCGAGACGCCGATGGCCTGGCCCTGCCGGTACTTCGAGACGCACTCCTACCGCCCGATCCTCAAGGACTACTTCCGCCGTGGAGCGCGCTGGACCGCGGCGCCCAGACCGCAGTTGACGGACGACCTGTTCGACCCCGACTTCACGGTCCCCGGCTCCGGCGAGCCGATGAGGTACATCCTCACCGAATTCGAACCCGTCTTCGACGCCGCAGACTTCGTCCGGGCCGGCCGGGACCTGTTCGTCACCCGCAGCAATGTCACCAACCGCATGGGCATCGACTGGCTGCGCCGCCATCTCGGACCGGAGTACCGCATCCACGAGATCCCCACCCGCTGCCGCACGCCCATGCACATCGACACCACCTTCGTCCTGCTCGGTCCAGGCAAGGTGCTCGTCAACCCCGAGTACATCGACGTCGACAGCCTGCCCCCCGTCCTGGACCCCTGGGACATCCTGATCGCGCCCGAGCCCGAGCCGATCAAGGACCGGCTGCTCAAGGTCACGTCGATGTGCGGCAAGTGGCTCAGCATGAACGTCCTCATGCTGGACGAGAAGCGGGTGATCGCCGAGCGGCACCACACCGGCATGCTGCGCGCCCTGGAGAAGTGGGGCTTCGAGCCGGTCCCCTGCGACCTGCTGCACTACGCGCCGTTCGGCGGCTCGTTCCACTGCGCGACCCTCGACGTCCGGCGCCGCGGCCCCCTGCAGTCCTACCTCGACTGATTCACCCGGGGCGAACCGGCGTCCCTGGTGCGGTCGGGCAGGTTCGGTCGGGCGAGCAGCCCGGCGGTGGGGGGTCGCATGACCTGCTGCAGGTCGCGGTGCAGGCGGTCGGCCTCCGCGCGTACCTGCCGGGGGATGTCCCCGCGCTCGGCGACGAGCCGGCTGTAGATGGGGGTCTCCTGGAACACAGTGCGATCCGCCTTCACTCGGGTGAGCGTTCAACAATACGCGTGCACGCCCCGACCCTGTGTCGAGGGTCGCGAGGGACAGACCGAGGGTGAAGCCGCAGGTCGGCGGGTGCGGTGGCGCTCGGACCGGCAGCCGGCTCGCGGGCGACGGTGCCGATCTCACCGCTGCTGCAGGCGATGCGGATACCGGAAGGTGCCATACCGCTGGCCTGCCCGAGGACATCGAGCCTGCGGGGGCAGCGGCCGTGGGACTCGCGGCCGTCAGCGAGGGAGGGCGCGGATCTCGCGGTCGGCGCGACGGCTTCGCGGCGGACGCGGGCGTTGCCCGGGGCGAACAGCAGGACGTCCTCCTCCAGTGCCTCGCACTGGGCCTCAGAGTCGGACACCTCGGTGGCACGGACCTGTTCGGCGTGGATCCGTCCTGGGGCGGATGCGGTATCCGCTCTGGTCGGACAGGCTGTGGAGCGGCACGACAAGAAGCAGGAAGAGGGAAGACCGCATGGAAGCGATCAAGGAGCCCGACTGGAAAACCGTGGGGGTCCTGGGGGCCGCCCGCGGCGCCCGGGCGACCGCAGAGGATCCCATCGGGACCGAGCACCTGCTCGCCGCGCTCACCACGTCCGAGGGGACCGCACGCGAAGCACTCGCGGACGAGGGCGCGACCAAGGTCGCACTCCTCGCGGTGCTGCGGGACAGGGAGGGCCGTGACGACGCCTGGAGCGGTGACGACGGTGTCGACGCGAGCGTGGTCGCGACGGACGTCCTGGGGGACGACGGCGACCGGCGCGTCCGCTTCACGGGTGGTGCGGCCAGGGCGCTGACCGCGGCTATGGAACACGCCCGACGGGAAGGCGCGTCGAAGTTCGGCGCC
Organism: Streptomyces beigongshangae; assembly: GCF_019710745.1. GTDB lineage: Bacteria > Actinomycetota > Actinomycetes > Streptomycetales > Streptomycetaceae > Streptomyces > Streptomyces beigongshangae. The sequence continues at coordinate 42,483 of NZ_JAHKJW010000050.1, read as the reverse complement.
GTTCACCTGTTGCGGGGCCTGCTGGAGGGCGACAACCGTGCGGTGGAGACGCTGGCTGTGTGCAAGGTCTCACCGCAGGCCGTACGCGCCCGTCTCGATGGTGACGCCGGGAGTCCGGAGAAGGAGGACGACCTCAGCCCTCTGCTGCACGCCACCCGGGACGCTCTCCTCGGCCGCGGCCACTACCGTCACATGCCTCTGTGGAAACGGTGGCTGATCAAAAGCGGCGGGGTCAACTGGGCGTCGACGCCGGTCGAATGGGTCAGGCAGGAGAGTTATGAACAGGCACGTCGTCTTGGCGACGGCGCAGCAGGCACTGAGCACGTCCTGCTGGCGGTCCTGGCCACCCACGAGGTCGCGCTCCGGTACCCGCATCTGGCGAAGGTGGAGGACTCCGCCGCCGACACCCGGTTCGCGGGCGGTGGGCGACTGGCCGGCCTGGGCCTCAGCCATGCGTCGGTGCACGGCGTCCTGACCGGCGGGCGCGTCCCCCTGGCGGCCGACGCGCGGCCCGTCGAGCAGTACTTCGGCGAGATGACGGGTCCGGGGACGATACCGGCGGCCGGCGCCACGGCACCCGACGCGGGCACCGGTCCACTGGTCGCGCTCCTGCTGGAAGAGGAGACGCGGGCCCGGCAACTGGTCGACGTACTGACCACCGCCCCCGGCCACTGACCTGGCGGGTGCCGCGGACTCCACCCCGTCCCCCGCGCCCGCTGCCTCCCGCTCCCGCCGACGTGCCTGCTCCGGGGTTCGTTTCCGTTCTCAGCGTTCGTTCTTCGCGTCCGCACCGGCGAGCGAGAGCCTGCGCGAACCGCCGCAGAGCGGAGGACGGGCGGCTGTTGTGTGGACAGGCGGACATGGAAGCCCCCTCTCAGTGAAATGGTGCGGGGAGCGGTTCGATTACACCGGCTCGAACGTCTCCGAACTCAGCGCCATGCCTGGTGGTGCTGCCAGTTGCAGGAGAACGTGCGCAGGTTGCTGACGTTTCCGTGGTCGTCCAGACACCGGTTGGTCGCCACGTTCTTGACCTGGATGGCGCCGCCCTCGTACCGGGCGATCCGCCACTTCTGGAAGTCGGTGGCGTTGCAGGAGAACGTGCGCAGGTGACTGACGTCTCCGTGATCGTCCAGACAGCGCCCGGTCGCCACGTTCTTCAGGACGCGGGTGTCGCCACCCGTGTTGTGGACCTCCCACTTCTGGAAGTCGGTGTTGTTGCAGGGGAACGTACGCAGGTTGCTGACGTTTCCGTGGTCGTCCAGACAGCGCTTCGTCGCATCGTTCTGGAAGGTCTGGCGCGGTGCGAGCAGTGCCGTGGCGCCGGATGGGGCATCGGTGCCACGGGGCACCGCCTCCACCGCGCCGAGGCTCACCGCGGTGAGGGAGAGAACTGCCAGACCCGCGGTCAGGAGGCGAGAGGTCGTACGAGAGGGCAGTGCAGCGTGTGCACGCATGTCGGAGTTTCCTTCCAGTGAGGGATGGGACGGCCTTCGACCGGCGCACGCCGGCCTGGCCTGGATCGCCGATGCGCTCACCCTTGAAGGTGATCTCAGCAGTCGGTACGCCGAGTTTGCCTCGTTAGATGCCTCTATGACCATGCGATCCCATTTGCTTCGGTGATGTCGGGATCCATACATTCCTGACCTGCTGGGACGCCCCTGTCCCGGGATGTGACGCAGCCAGCGGGACACCGCTTCCACACCCTCGGAGACCACTGCGATGACCAACCGGCCACCCGCGCATCCCTCGCCCGCACGTCAGCTGGGACAGGCACTTCGCGAACTGCAGCAGCGCTCGGGTCGCACCCTGCGCGCCCTCGAACAGCAGGTCGCCATCAGCGACTCGTCGCTCTCCCGATACTTCCGCGGCGACACCGTCCCGCCCTGGCCTGTCGTCCGCGACCTGTGCAGGGCGCTGGGCGCCGACCCGGCCGGGTACCGGTCGCTGTGGGAAGCCGCCGAACGCACCCGCCCTCACGAAGCCCCGAGCGCCTCCACCCCTGACCCCACCCCGGCGAGCACACCGCACCCCACGGCTTCCCCGCGGCGGCACCACATGCGGGCACTCCTGGTCGGCCGCTGGGCCTTCGCAGTCGCCGGAGCCGCCACGGGGGCAGTAATTACCCTCTTTGTCCTGCTTGCATTGAGTGAATCCCCCGCCGTACCTCCGGTGCAGGGTTCAGCCGCCGAACTGCAGAGTGCAGGCACCTCCCCGTCCAATACGCGTAAACCGCCACCCATGGCCCGGATCTTCGTCAGCAGGACCACCGGAAACTGCCTCGACGACAGCCTCGACTACGGGCTGCGCTCCTTCAAATGCAACCACCTGCCCTACCAGTGGTGGACCGTCCGCTCGCTCTCCGACGACTCCCGCCAGCTCCGGAATCAAGCCACCGGAAGGTGCCTCGCCGACACGCGCACCGGTCTGCGCATCCAGGACTGCACCGTCTCTCCCGCCCAGCGTTGGACTTTGAACGCGGGCGGCGACGAGGCCGTCACGGTCAAGAACACCGTGACCGGACACTGCCTCGACGACAGCGACGCAGGCCTGCGCACCCTGCCCTGCACCGGCACACGGCACCAGGCATGGGGCTGACGACGCAGCACCAGGCTTCCTCGGTCCCACGCCGAGGAACCCGAGAACCGGCCGTGCCTGCCGTGCCTGTCATGGCTGCCGTGCCTGTCATGCCTGCCCAGTTCCACGGACACCTCGCCTGCGGCATCCTGCGCAGACGTCTCGGTCTTCTTCGGCGGGCCCGGCTGCGCTCCCCGCCGTGGAAGGTCCTGCAGACGCCGGACGCCGGACGGTGCACTCGGTCGGGTGCATCCCATGTCCCACGGCTGGAGCGAACCGCGCCGTGCGTGCGCACGTACGGACAGACGTGGAGCCCATCCAGGAAACGCACCTGTCCGAGCTCGGCCTGCAACCCCTGCCCACCGCATCACCTGCCGAGATTTCGCAGTCCTACTGTGGGGAGGCCATCGCTCTCCATCCGACAGGGTCATCGTTCCGGTGCGGTGGCGGGTGGAGATGCCGTTTCCCCATCCCGGCAACGTCCATGAGCCGGATGCGCTCGTCACGTGGGGCGGGTGCGGCGCTGGAGTGTGCTCAGCCGTCGAGCCTGGCGGAGGTCGAGGACGGTGACGAGGTGGTGGCGGTTGCCGGGCGACCCGTCAGCCGACGCTGCCTGGAACTCCTCGTCCCTCGCATGGATTACCGTTGATATTTCTGCGATCCACTCCTTCACCGAAAGCCTGCGCGTGCAGCTGTTCAAGAGCAACGTCCAGGTGACCGAGCTGATCCCGCCGGCCACCCGGACCACGCTGATGAACCGGCAGAACTCCGACGTCGCCATGCCCCTTGAGGACTTCCTCGACGAGGTGATGAGTCTCCTGGAAGCCGACCCCGAGGCCGAGCAGATCCTGGTCGAGCGCGTCAGGTGGCAGCGCAACGCCGAGGCCGAGGGCCGCTACGCCGATGTCCTGGGCGTACTCAGCGGCCGTTACCGCTCCTGACCCCTGTTCCTGCCCGTCGTTTCATTTCCGGCACATCGAGCCGGACCGGTCTCAGGACCAGGCCATCTCGCCGTGGCGGGAGACGAAGCGTCCGGTGCCGGCACCGGGTTCCTCGGTGGCGAGGGCGACGATCGCGTCCGTGCCCTCGGTGACGGTCTGGAAGCCGCTGTGGGCGTTGAAGTCGGTCGCGGTGTAGCCGGGGTCGGCGGCGTTGACACGGACGTCCTTCAGTGCCTTGGCGTACTGCGTGGTCAGCATCGTCAGTGCCGCCTTCGAGGACGTGTACAGCGGCGCCAGGACGTGCGACTCGGGCCGGGTGGGGTCGTGGGTGAGAGCGAGGGAGCCCATGCCGCTGCTGACGTTGACGATGACGGGGTCCGCCGAGCGGCGCAGCAGCGGCAGGAACGCGGTGGTGGTGCGGACGACGCCGATGACGTTGACGTCGAGGACGGTCAGGGCGTCGGCGGCGGTGAGGTCGCTGGGATCGCCGAGCGGACCGTGCACCCCGGCGTTGTTGATCAGGACGTCGATCCTGCCCTCGTGTTCGGCGACGTCCGCGGCCGCGGCGGCCACGGACGCGTCGTCGGTCACGTCGATGGGGACGTACCGTGCGCCGAGCGCTGCGGCGGTCTCCTCGCCCTGCTCACGGTTGCGGGCTCCGAGGAGCAGGGTGTGGCCGTGCTCGATCAGGCGGCGGGCGGTCTCCCGGCCGAGACCCTTGTTGGCTCCGGTGATGAAAGTGATCGTCATGCGTTCGACAATGGTCCTGGGCGAGCGGGTGGGCCAGGGACGCTTCGACGGTAGGAGGGCCAGTACCACCCTGGCGTCCACCGGCATCGTCCCGGATGCAGGATCATGGACCTCATGTCGTCTGCACCCTCAACCGGACTCGGCGCGATGATCCGCATGTGGCGGGACCGGCTGCCCCCGTCGGCCGCCGGGTTGCCCGTGGCCCACGGCCGCCGGGCGGCCGGGCTGCGGCGCGAGGAACTGGCCGATCTGGCCGGGGTCTCGGTCGACTACGTCGTGCGCCTGGAACAAGGGCGGGCCGCCACACCCTCGGCGTCGGTGGTGGCGTCCCTGGCTCGCGCCCTCATGCTGTCCACCGCCGAGCGCGACCACCTGTACCTGTTGGCGCGGCTCGTACCGCCGGCGGACGGCATGGTCTCCGACCATCTGCCGCCCGGTGTGCAGCGGGTGCTCGCCCGCCTCGGGGACGTGGCGGTCGCCGTGTTCGCGGCGGACTGGCAGCTGGTGTGGTGGAACCGCGGATGGGCCGCCCTGCTGGGTGACCCCTCCGCCGCGCCGCCGCGGTTGCGCAACTTCGCCCGCGACAGGTTCCCGGTGGACGGCGGACCCGCCCGTCTCGCTCTGTGGCCGGTCAACGAGACGGACCGCGACGCCACCGACGCCGCCGTCGTCTCCGATCTGCGCCGCGCCACCGGCCGCTTCCCCCGGGACAGCCGCCTGGCCACGCTGATCCGTGAACTGAACGCGGGCAACGAGAGGTTCGCCGAGCTGTGGGCGACCGGACAGGTCGCCGCGCACCGCGAGGACCACAAGACGATCGAGCACCCGTCGGTGGGCCCGGTCACGGTGGACTGCGACGTCCTGACCGACGGCGACTGCGAGCTGAAGATCGTCATCATGACCGCGGTGCCCGGCAGCGAGGACGAGACCAAGCTCCAGCTCACCACCGTCACCGGTCCGCCGGTCACCGCACCCGGCAACTGATCCGCCCCGGGCGCCGGCCATCGTGGAACCCGTCGCCCGGTGCCCGATGCGGACACCACCGCGGCGTCGGGCCGAGTCGGGTCGAGTCACGGCGCCTTCCGCCGACTCGAACGGCTGTCCTGTGTGCAGGACGGCTTTGCCGCCTGCGAGGCAGATGATCCTTTTTCACCGCGTTGTGGTCCGGCCGGTGCGAGGAGACCAGCTGGGGCCGGTGGAAGAGACCGACCGGCGGGCACAGGGAACGGTGGTGCGGCTGGAACTCGGGCCCTTCCGGCCGCTGCTGGTCACCCATCCCGGCCGATGGCGAGGTTGCGTAGGCCGGTCGTGACGCGCGGGAGACGACCGGCACGGATTCGCACCGCCGGTGCGATCACTGCCGGTGCGGCCGTACTCGTTCGGAGGCGTCGGTGAGGTCGGCGCCGGTGTCGGCGTTGCGCCGGGAGTGACCGGTGCCGTGCCAGTCCAGGCACCTGACGGTCGCGTCGTCCTGCAGGTGACCGCGGTGGGCGTCGACGATCGCCGCGATCAGGGCGTGGGCGGCCTCGCGGGGGTGCGGGGCGCGGGTGCGCACGATCAGGCCGGGCAGGTGGAGGCCGTCGGCGTCGCCTTCGAGCATGCCGTCGGTGAACATCACCAGGCGGTCGCCCCGGGCGCAGGTCCAGCGACTGGACCCGGTAGGCGTGCGGGGCATTTCGCCGGGCAACCGCCTCCCTCTTTCGCCGAACACGCCCTCTGCGGCAGCAACCGCACCAGGCAGGAGCGGGTCACCCGTACCGTCATCCGTGATGCCGAGGTCCGGTGGCTCGGGCAGGCAGGATCGAGCCGCTCCGGTGAGGGGATGCGCCGCCAGCGGGGTAAAGCAGTTCGTTCTGCGGCATCTGTGCCACTACGGTGGCGCGATGGTGCGGGTGCGGAAGATGGATGAGGCCGACATCGAGGCCGTTTCGATGATCCGGGTCCGAGGATGGCAGGCTGCGTACGCGGGCATTGTTCCCCGGGCGTACTTGGATGCCATGACAGTGGAAGGCGACGCCGGGCAACGGCGGCAGTCGTTTGCTCAACCCGGACGGAAGTCCCAAGACCTTGTGGCGCTCGGCGACCGTGGCCCGGTGGGGTGGATCTGTTTCGGGCCGTATCGGGGTGGGATGCCTGGTCCGGGAAGGGTCGGTGAGGTGTACGCCCTGTACATCTCGCCGGATCTGATCGGTCAGGGCATCGGTCGGACCCTCCTGGGCGAGGCTCATACTCAGATGAAGGACCAGGGCTTCGAGACGTCAGCTTTGTGGGTTCTCTGTGACAACCGACGAGCCCGTCGCTTCTACGAGCGGGCCGGCTATCGGGCCGACGGCGCAGCTCAGGATGATGTCTACGACGGGATCACTCTCACTGAGCTTCACTACCGGCGTGTGCTCTGAGCCGGGCGGAGTCGAGCGACGCTGGACGCATCCCCGCCAGTTCGAGGACCGCCCTCTCCCTCTCCGCGAAGGTGGGGCCGAGCGGGACGAATTCCCGTCGTGGCCCGCGAGGCCGGGCAGGTGGCGGGGCAGGCGGGGGTGGATGTCAACGTGCGGTCCAAGCTGGAGCCGTCGCGCAGCAAACTGGTCAGGCTTGTCGGTCACAGCTGGCTGCGGAAATTGCCCGACAGCCGGTTCACCGACCATCTGTGACCAGGAACACTGCCACTCGGAGCCGCTTGGAACGGGTCCGACCGGGTGGCCCCCGAAGGCCGTTGAAACTGTGTGACGAATACCAAAGCGCGCGCTGACGACACCCGCCCGCTTGTCTGCCAGTGCCGTCTGCCGCTGTCCGCGCGCACCGTCAGACACCTTGCCGGTCCGCTCAGGCATTGGAGGCGTTCATCCCCGCTCAGCTGTCCGAACCGGTCTCTGTCGCTTCGCGTGCCACGGTGAGGGCTCGCTGCCTGACGTCGCCGAACAACTGGATCGTGGTGGCGGCCAGAACGTCGTCCCGGTCGATGGTCCGCCCGTCTCCCGTACGGGTGGACAGGGCCAGGACGGACTCCGGCACGGGCGGGTGCGTGTCAGCCAGTTTGTCCGGTGTCCTCAGGGTGACCGTGCCGAACCGTTTGATCCCGCCCTCCCGGGCGACCATGGCCGCGTCCCGGGCGAGGTCCGTCAGGAACGTGCTCGCGAGTCCGTCCAGATCGCGGACCATCGCCGGGACAGCTGTCACCCCCCGGTCGCGTAGCAGCTTTCTGACCCCGGCCCCGAACCTGTGGGCGCCCACCACAGCGCTCGGCTTGCGTGACCTGCTGCGCTTGCGGGCGTGCACGACGACACCCTCGGCGTCGTACAGGACGCCGGTCAGCCCTTTGAACGTAGGACTGTGGTGGTACCACCCGTCCCCCACCTCCAGCTCGACGTCCCGGTCGACGGCTGTCACTAGGTCCCTGGGAAGCAGCTTCTTCCGGGCCTCCGCCGCCGCCGCCCGCCGCGCGCCGTCGATGATGTCCGTCAGCACTGTCCGCGTCACCGACGCGGCAGCCTTCGCGGCCGACCGCGAGACGTGCAGCGAGGTGACGTCCCTGAACACCGCCTTGACGAGAGAAGGCTTGAACGGCGGAACGTCGATGCCCGCGGCGGACGCGGAACCGGTGCGCTCAAGGCGTGTGGAATGTACGGGCTTTACGGTCTTCGCTGGCTTGGCGGGCATCAGAAAGGACGCTCCCTGCTGTCGGTATGTGTCAGGGGCCGCTTCGCCTCACGGACCCGTTCTTTTGCGCCGTCCTCCGTCGATGCCGCGCTCGATCAAAGGTCTGACGGGTAACCGCTCCGACGGCCGGCCGGTGCGGCTGGTGCTCTGCGGCAGCAACGGCCGTCCCGCGGAGTTGCGGGACGCCGGTCCGGCGGGCGGTGTTCACCGGGTGGTGGAAGAGGTGGTGCGGTCGGGCGGGTTCGGTCGGGCGAACAGCCCGGCGGTGGGGGGCGCATGACCTGCTGCAGGTCACGGTGCAGGCGGTCGGCCTCCGCGCGTACCTGCCGGGGGATGTCCCCGCGCTCGGCGACGAGCCGGCTGTAGATGGGGGTCTCCTGGAACACAGCGCGATCCACCTTCACTCGGGTGAGCGTTCAACAATACGCGCGCACGCCCCGACCCTGCGCCGAGGGTCGCGAGGGGCAGACCGAGGGCGAAGCCGCAGATCGGCGGGCGCGGCCGGGCAGGCGGTGCCCGCGAGAACGGCGCTCGGAGCGGGCCACGGCGGCACACACCTGCAGGGCGGTGCCTCGGTGCGGCGGCTTCGCAGTCGAAGTCGCGGACGGCGAGCCGGTCGAGCTCGGGGTGTTCGTCGACAGCAGCCGGCGCCGGGCCGGCGAGTTCGGCCCCGGATGCCGCGGGGCGCCCGACGAGCCCGGCATGCGCCCGGCGTTCGCCCAGGCATTGACGCGGGTCGTGAGTCCGCCGACGGATCGACGTACTGGTACTGGTACTGGGTGCCGTCCATGTCGCGGAGGTAGCCACGTGCATGGTTCCCCGCACGTCCAGTGCCGCCTCCTGTGCGGCGCCGAGGGCGGCACCCGTCAACTGCTCGACGATGCCGCGGGCCCGCGCCCGGTGGAAGTCACCCTGGCACCGCTGCCCGGCTTCCCCGAAGCGAGCTGAACCGCGGTGAACCGAGCCGAACCGCGGTGCGTCGAAGTCCGCAGCGCACCTCGCAGGCCCGGCTTCCTCTGCCGACGCCGCCCAGGCACCGGCCGCGGGAAGCGCACAGACCGTTCCGGCGGACGGAACCGTCCCACCCGACGGGGAACTCACCGGGGCGTCAAAGACGATCCACCCGCCCCGAACACCTCCGGTTCGGCATCAGCCGAGGGCATGGCTGCGGCCCGTCTGCAGGATCTCGTCGGAGAGTTCGGGCTCGACGTGGCGTACGGCGCGGGCGAGCATCAGTGCGCCGACCATTTCGCTGAGCAGGCGGATGGCCGCGCGGCGGGCCTCGCCCGGGTCGAGCTCGTGCCCCTTCCCCTCGGCTTCGCGCAGGAACTCGGCGGCGAAGCCGGTGAGATAACCCTCGACCCCTTCGGCGTACGCGCTCTGCACGGCTTCGCTGTGCCGGGCGGCGTCGGTGACCAGGGAGGCGGAGGGGCAGCCGCCGTCCGGGGCGTCACGGTGTGCGGCGGACAGGTATCCGGCCACGACCCTCTTGAGCGGAGAGCCGTCCCGGTCCGGGCCGTCCTCGACCTCCTGGGCCAGGACCCCGAGCGAGGCGGCGAAGGAGGCTCCGCACACCTCGACGACCAGGTCGTTCTTGGAGGCGAAGTGGTTGTAGAAGCCGCCGTGGGTGAGTCCGGCTTCCTTCATCAGCTCGGCGATGCCGACCGCGTCGATGCCCTGCGAGCGGAACATCCGGCCCGCCGCCTCGAGGATGTTCTGCCGGTTGCGAGCCTTGTCCTCCTTGGTGATCCGCGGCATTGCCGTCCTCTCGTGTCGCTCTCAGTTTGACCTTTTCAATGACATCTCTCATCATAACAAGAGTTCCGATGATGCCCATCATCAATAACCCATGGAACGGGAGTGTCATGCGTGCAATCGTCCACGACCAGCACGGAGAAGCCAGGCGGGTACTACGCCTGAGCGAGCAGCCGTCCCCTCCTGCGCCCGCGGCCGGGCAGGTACGGGTGCGGGTGCTGTCCCGGCCCGTCCACCCCGGCGACCTGGCGGGAGTGGAGGGCTTTCCGGGCGCACCGCGAGGGCGGTTCGCCACGCCGCGGATTCCCGGTCTGGAGGGGATGGGCGTCGTCGAGACCGTCGGCGAGGGCGTGCGGGATCTGCGGCCCGGTCAGCGGGTCGCGTTCTTCCCGGTGCCGGCCGCGTGGAGCGAACTCCTCACGGCACCGTCCGGTCTGGTGGTGCCGGTGCCCGAGGGCGTCAGCGACGAGACCGCGGCCCTGATGCTGGTCAACCCGATCACCCTGCTCACTCTGCTGCGGGCGGTCGAGGACGCCCAGCACGGCCAGGCGGGTCCGGTGGTGCAGACGGCCGCCGGTTCGTCGGTGGGAAAACTGGTCTGCGCCGCAGCACTGGAGCACGGCACACCGCTGGTCAACCTGGTACGCAGCGCCACGGGGGCACAGACCTTGCGCCGGCGCTTCCCCGGACTGCCGACCATCTCGACGGCCGACACGGGCTGGCGCACCCAGGTCCGGGACGCGACCGGCGGCCGGGGTGCCCGGGTCGTACTGGACGCGGTGGGCGGATCCCTGACCGGCGAGCTGGCGGGGCTGCTCGACGACGGCGGCACGCTGATCACCTACGGACAGCTCGGTTCCGGCAGCACGCCGCTGGAGTCGCTCGCGCTGACACCGCGGGCCCTGACCGTGCGGGGCGTGTCCATCGAGCAGTGGATGGCCCGCACGCCTGAGGAACGGGCCGAGGACGTCGCCTTCGCCGCCCGTCTGGCCTCGACCGCCCCGGAACTCTTCGAGGCCGCGGCCGGCTACGACCTCGCCGACTTCGCGAAGGCCGTCGACCATGCCCGCCGCCCCGGCAGGAGCGGAACCGTCCTGCTCACCAGCCCCGCGTCCTGAACCCCACGAAAGGCACCGCCATGAGAATCGGAACCCTCGGCGCCGGAAGAGTCGCCCAGGCCGTCGCCCGGCACGCCGTGGCCCACGGCCACCAGGTCGTACTGAGCAACAGCCGCGGCCCCGCCTCCCTGACCGACCTCACCGGGGAACTCGGTCCGCTCGCCCACGCCGGCACCCCGCAGGAAGCCGCCGCGGCGGAACTCGTCCTCCTCGCGGTCGGCTGGCCCCAGATCCCGGACGTGACAGCCGGCCTGCCGCACTTCGACGGACGCATCGTCATCGACGCCACCAACCAGTTCGCCTCCCCTCCCCCGCACGCGAAGATCGCCGACCTGGGCGGGCTGACCGGCAGCGAACACGTCACCTCGCTGCTGCCCGGAGCCCGCGTCGTCAAGGCGTTCAACACCCTTTACGGCCAGTACATCGCCGCCGACCCGCGCCACCCGGCCGGACGCCAGGTGCTGTTCCTCGCCGGTGACGACGCCGACGCCAAGACGACCGTCAAGGACCTCACCGCCGCCTTCGGGTTCGCCCCCGTCGATCTCGGCTCCCTGCGCGAGGGCGGACGCCTCATGCAACTCGGCGGCCCGCTCTCCGCCCTGCACGCCCTCAAACAGGACTGAGCCGGGCCCCCGCCCCTTCCCCGCCCCCCTCCTCATTCGTCCTTCGAGACAAGGAAGTTCCTCATGACCACCCAGCCCCTGCTGCAGCCCGTCCGCCTCGGCGCGCTGGAGCTCCCCAACAGTGTCGTCATGGCCCCCATGACCCGGGCCCGCGCTCACAACGCCGAGCTGGCCCCCACCGATCTGCACGCGACCTACTACGCGCAGCGCGCCGGCGCCGGACTGATCGTCACCGAGGGAACCTGGGTCAGCCCCGACGCGATCGGCTTCATCAACGTCCCCGGCATCTACACCGACACGCAGACCGCCGGCTGGGCGAAGGTCACCGAGGCCGTCCACGGGGAGGGCGGGCGGATCGTCTCCCAGCTCGGTCACGTCGGGGCGGCCTCCCACCCCGACCACCTCGGCGGCCGCCTGCCCGCCGGACCCTCGGCCGTCAACCCCGGCGAGAAGTCCTTCACCCCCTCCGGTCCGAAGGACACTCTCACTCCGCGCGCCTACACCGCCGCCGAGATCGCCGACACCGTAGCCGACTACCGCCATGCGGCCGAGAACGCCCGCCGCGCCGGTTTCGACGGTGTGGAGATCCACGCCCAGATGTCCCATCTGATCCCGCAGTTCCTCAACCCCCGTCTCAACCAGCGCACCGACGCCTACGGAGGCAGCAGCGAGAAGCGGGCCCGCTTCCTCCTCGACGTCCTCGACGCCGTCGGTGACGTATGGGGCAGCGACCGCATCGGCGTGAAGATGTCCCCGGTCTGGGCCAGCGGAACCGCGTTCACCGCGGACGAGGAGACACTCGCCGACTACGACCAGCTGCTCAAGAAGCTCAACGACAGCAACCTGGCCTACCTGCACCTCCTGGGTACCCCCGGCACCATCGAGGAGCGCATCGCCCTCTTCTCCCGCTACCGCGCCCACTACCGGGGCAACATCGTCGCCAACCTCGGCTTCACCCGGGCCCTCGGCAATGAGATCCTCGGCCACGGCACCGTCGACGCGGTCTCCTTCGGCGCCCCCTTCATCGCCAACCCCGACCTGGTCGAACGCTTCGCGCAGGGCCACCCGCTGGCCGACGACGACCGGGACACCCATTACGCCGGTCACACCGAGGGCTACACCGACTATCCCGTCTTCACCGCCGGCTGAGTGAGGAGGCCGTACGAACCGCAAGGACTTCGCCGTTGCGCGAATGACGGGAAGACTGAACGATCACCCCTCGCGGGACGTCACCGGGCGCGATGGCCGGGGCAGTCGCCGGGGCGATGAGTCGACTCGGCTACGACCGCTGCATCGTCTCCGCCGGCGATGTGGGATGCGACGTGACGGAGCGCTCGCCGCCACCCGTCCCGAACAGGTCGCGGCCCTGCATCTGACCGACGTCTCCCGGTACCGCTGCTCGGTGGACCCGCCCCAGGACCTGTCGGAGGCGGAACGCTCCTGCATCGCGCGTGGGCACCTCTGGCGCGGAGATCAGCGGACAGGCAGGTGCCCGACACGTGGGACTGAGTGTCGTCGGCATCGCGGTGGTGGGTGCGCACGAGCCGGGGTCGCGGTCGGGGCCGGCCACCTCGGTCAGGACGAGAGATCCGGGTCACGTTCCGGCGGCGGGTGTCACAACGGAGGGCGGCGACTTCGTCGTAGGACCGGAAAGGTCCACGGGATGCGGCGCGGCAGGCACGAAGCCGTACCCGGGTCCGGCCGGGACACGGCGGAGTCGCTCCGCCGTGTCGGGACCACACGCTTCGGAGGAATCACCGCCATGACACGGACAGGACGCCGCCTTCGCCATCTGGCCGCCGCCTTCGGCACGCTGGCCCTCACCGCGCAGTTGGGGATCGACGGCCCGCAGGCCACGGCCGGCACGGACCTGAGGTTCTGGCACTTCAACATGTGCGGCAACGTCTGCTGGGAGCCCGACGCCCCGCACAACTACCTGCCCGGCACCGACTCCCGCGGGGAAGTCACCGTGCGGGCGGCCCAGATCGTGGAATCGATCGGTAACCACAGCCCGGACATCGTCACCCTGAACGAGGCCTGCTACAGCCAGTACCGCGGCATCCGTGCGGCCCTGGTCGCCCAGGGGTACCACGCGACGTACGCCAGCAGCGGCACCGGCGGCCAGTGCGACGACCACGACGCCTCCGAGGGCAACGGGTTCGGCATGGCACTCTTCTCCAAGCAGCCCGTCGCCGCTCCCCGGGAGACCCACAACCTCGGTACCGCGGCCGATCCCAACCTCCTGCTCTGCGCCGACACCGCCCTCGGCTCGCGCCCCGTGAAGGCGTGCTCCGTGCACCTCACCGCCGCCTCCGCGGAGCAGCGGGAGTTCCAGGCGACGAAGCTGGCGGCTCTGGCCTCCGGGTGGCACACCACGAAGCCGGTGGTGCTGATGGGTGACTTCAACGCGGAGCCGCTGGACCCCGTCATGGACAAGTTCTACAGCCACAGCGGCGGCGAGGGGATCTTCCAGGAGGCCGACGAGTCGGACGCGGACCACTCCTCCTCCTGGCCCGCGGGAGCCGTCCGGGGCCGCAGCGGGGAGATCACCTTCAGCTCCACGGCGGCCGGCACCCCGAAGCTGAAGAAGATCGACTACATCTTTCTCAGCGACGCCGACTTCGGAGCCGTCGAGGGCGACAGCCTCCACGGCGGCGAGCGGCGCATCTCCGACCACCGGGTCTACCGCGGCGGTGCCGCCTGGGAGTGAGCGCGACCACACCCTGCCGCCGGACAGGTCGCCCGGCAGCAGGGTGTGGGTCCTGTACGCAGGTGTTCCAGGACGTGGACGAGATCCGTCACGGAGCGGGGCGCCTTCGGCGGCCGTCCGGAGACCTGGGCGTGGTGGCAGCAGCCCGGCAACGCCGAGACGCTGGCGGGCCCGGTCCTCGCCGACAAGAACAGCCTCACCGCCATCGGCATCATGATCGGCGCGGCGGTCGCGGCGCCGCTCGGCGGGGTCTGGCCCCCTGCACAAGGGCATTCCGTGGCGCACGGCCCTCGCGGCGGTGCTCGGCGGTGTACTGATGGGTATCGGCGCCCGGCCGGCGGCTGCAACATCGGCGGCTACCTGGCGGGCATCGCCTCGGGCAGCCTCGGCGGTTGGCTGTGGGGCGCGTTCCCCCCTGGGCGGTACCTGGATCGGGCTCAAGCTGCGCCCGCTGTTCGGCCTGGGCAACCCCGAGCCGGGCGACGGCGTCCGCTGAGCGGACCCGCACCTGTCCACAGGCCGGGCACGGCACCGGGGCCCGCCTCCCGGTGCCGTGCCCGGCTTCTGTTCGCCGCCCAGGCGCAGCAGCAGGACGTCAAGACGGCGCAGGGCCGCCGGGTCGCCGGGGGTCCGGGCGCCGAGGCGTCGGGGCTGTACCCCTCAAGGGACGGACCGCGGCCGGTCGCCGGTCCGCCTCGCGCTCCCGTCCCGCACGCCTGGTCTTCCCCGGCTGTTCACCCGCCCTTCCGTCACCGCTGGTCCACGGGTGCGACGATCCGGCCGCAAACAGTAATTGAACGGTAAAACCGTAAAAAGCGGAGAGTCCATGACACCGAAGAAGACCGGCGCCGCGCTCGCGGCCCTGGCCGTCGCCGCCGGCACCCTGGCCACCGCGGGCACGGCCGACGCGGGCCAGGGGGCGCGGCACCAACCGGTGGCCTTCCAGCGCACCGCCACCTACCCCGTCTTCCAGAACCGTCCGGCCGGTGAGGACCCCGCCACCGAGACCGTCGCCGAGATATCCGCGACCAGCGAGGACGGCAGGACGCTCGTCCACACCGACGCCGCCGGCAAGCGCATCGGCTTCCTCGACATCGGCGACCCCGACCGGCCGCGCGGCCTCGGCACCCTGTCGCTGACCGAGCTCGGCGACGCCGAGGACGAGCCGACCTCCGTCACCGTCGTCGGTCAGTACGTGCTGGTCGTGGTGAACACCAGCGCCTCCTACAGCGCCCCCTCCGGCCGGGTGGACGTCATCTCGCTGCGTACCCGCGAGCGCGTGGCCAGCCACGACCTGGGCGGGCAGCCCGACTCCATCACGCTGAGCAAGGACAAGCGGTACGCCGCCGTCGCCATCGAGAACGAGCGGGACGAGGAGGCCACCCCGGCGGGCGCCGAGGAGGGCGACCTGCCGCAGGCCCCGGCCGGATTCGTGCAGATCCTCGACCTGAAGGGTTCCTCACCCGCCGGGTGGGGCGTCCGCAAGGTGGCTCTGACGAAGGCGGACGGCTCGGCGCTGCCCCTGCTGGAGGACGCCGGGATCACCGAGCCGACCGATCCCGAGCCGGAGTACGTCTCCGTCAACGGCCGGGGACAGCTCGTCGTGACGCTCCAGGAGAACAACGGCCTCCTCATCGTCGATCTCAGGAGCGGCCGTGTCACCAAGGCGTTCAGCGCCGGTACGGCCACGGTGCACGGCATCGACACCGTCGAGGACGGCGTCATCGACCAGAGCGGCTCGATCACCGACGTGCCGCGCGAGCCCGACGCCGTCGGCTGGATCGACGACCGCTACCTGGCGACCGCCAACGAGGGCGACTGGAAGGGCGGCAGCCGCGGCTGGACGGTCTTCGACAGCCGCACGGGCAAGGTCGTCTGGGACGCGGGCAACAGCTTCGAGCGCCTCGCCGTCCGCCACGGCCTGCACACCGAGAGCCGCTCGGAGAAGAAGGGCACCGAGCCCGAGGGCCTCGCCGTCGGCACCTACAACGGCGTCCGCCACGCCTTCGTCGGCTCCGAGCGCGGCAACTTCGTCGCCGTGTACGACATGAGCGACCCGGCGAAGCCGGTCTTCCGGCAGATCCTGCTCACCACCAACGGCCCCGAAGGCCTGCTGCCCATCCCCTCGCGCGGCCTGTTCGCGGTCTCCAGCGAGACGGACGACGCCGAAGCGGGCGTCCGGGCGTCGGTGAGCCTGTTCGAGCTGGGCAAGGGCACACCGGCCACGCCGGGCATCGTCTCCGCCGACGGCTCCGACGGCGCCCCCATCGGCTGGGGCGCGCTCGGCGCGCTGTCCGCCGTACCGGGCGACCCGCGCAAGCTGTACTCGGTGACGGACGCGGCGTACGCCACCACCCGCATCCTCACCATCGACACCTCGCGCCGGCCCGCGGTCATCACCGGGGCGCTGACCGTGAAGGACGCCGAGGGCAGGCCCGCCGACTACGACGCCGAGGGTGTGCACGCCCGGCCCCGGGGCGGCTACTGGCTGGCCGTGGAGGGTACGAAGGGCACGGAGAACAAGCTGGTCCGCCTCGACCGCGACGGCGTGACGAAGCAGACGGTGTCCCTGCCGGCCGGCGTCGCCGCGGGCCTGGGCAAGCAGGGCTTCGAGGGCGTCACCGCCACCACCGACCGCAAGGGCCACGAGATCCTGTGGACCGTGCTCCAGCGCGAGGTCGCCGGTGACCCGGAGGGCATCGCCCGTGTCGGCCGTTACGACACCCGGGCCGGCACCTGGAGCTGGTACGGCTACCGGCTCGCCACGACCACCGCGGACGGCGACTGGATCGGCCTCTCCGAGATCACCGTCGTCGGCGACAAGCTCGCCCTCGTCGAGCGCGACAAGCTGAACGGCCCGGCCGCCCGGGTCAAGCGCGTCCACACGGTCGGCCTGCCCGCCGGCGCCGCCCCTGAGGGCGAACTGCCGGTCCTGCGCAAGTCCCTCGCCCTCGACGTCCTCCCGGCGCTGAAGGCCGGCAACGGCTGGACGCAGGAGAAGCTCGAAGGACTGACCGTGGGCGGGAACGGCGAGGTCTACGCCGTCACCGACAACGACGCCCTGGACGACGCCACCGGGGAAACGGTCTTCCTCGACCTGGGCAGCGCGAAGAAGGTCTTCGGCCGGGACCGCTGACCGGAAGGAGGCGGCCGGGCCTGGTTCCAGACGGACACTCGCCTGTTGCGGGGCCGGTGTCCGGCGCGGCCGTTGTTCGATGTGGTGCAGGCGTGCCGGGTCGGAGGCGGGGCGGGCCTGTTCGAGCCGGTCGAGTGTCTCGGCCCGGCGGGCTGCGGGAGGGGACGGCCTGAGTACGTCTGTCGCCGCGCCCGCCGTACCCCCACCATGAAGGCACTGTCCGGTACCGGACCACCGACACCCCCGGGAGTGGCCGTGAGACGTGTGCACACCTGCCTGGCGATGCTGACCACAGCCGTGACGGCCGTGGTCAGCCTGCTCCTCGGCACCGTTCCGTCCGCAAGCGCCCTGCAACTGACCACGATCCGGGGCGGCACCGTGCTCTACGCGGCCACCGGCGCGCGGTGCGTCGTCGGCTTCAACGCGAGGGGCAACGGCGTCTTCTACGGCGTGATGGTCGGCCACTGCTCGGGCACCCACACCACCACCTGGTACGCCGACGCCGCCCGGACCGTGCAGGTCGGGGTCACCGCCGGCGCCTCCTTCCCGATCGACGACTACGGGGTGGTCCGCTACACCTCGACCACGCTGAACCTGCCCGGTGACATCGCGCTGGGCGGAGGTGTCCACCAGGACATCACCGGGGTGACGAGTCCGGCCGTCGGGCAGTCGGTCTGCCACGCCGGGCGGACCAGCGGGGTCCACTGCGGGAGGGTGACCGCGGTCAACGCCACGGTCAACTACTCCGAGGGCGCCGTCCACGGCCTGATCCGGTCCACCACCTGCTCGGAGCCCGGCGACACGGGGGCCCCGGCGTACTCCGGCACCCTGGCCGTCGGCTTCCTGGTCGGGGCCAGCGGCAACTGCGCCTCCGGCGGGGTCTCCTATTACCAGCCCGTCGCGGAGGTCCTTTCCCTCTTCGGCCTCACCGTGTACTGAGGGGATGCCGGCACCCGTCGAGGGCCTGCCGGCCGCTCCAAGGGCGTTCTCCCGCGTGCACGAGAACAGCGGACCGGGGCGCCGCCGCGGCCCGTGGGCCGCGGCGGCTTCGTTCACCCGGCCGTCATCGGCAGCGGCAGCGGCAGCGGCAGCGGCAGCGGGGGCCCTGCCACTGGCTGCCTCAGGGCGCCCACGGCTTGAGCGTGTCCTTCATCGCATCCGTCATCGCCAGTTGCAGCAGCGGGCCGTAGGTGATCCGGCCGACGCCAAGACGGCGGAAGCGCTCAAGGTCGTGCTTGACGGGATGGGCGGTGGAGTTCACGGGAACGGCGACGGCGCCGGTCACCGCCACGAGCAGATCGTCGTCGTCCTGGATGCTCACCGGGTAGACGCTGTCGGCTCCGGCCTGCTCCATGGCCCGCAGTCGCTCGATCGCCTCGTCGAGGACGCCGGAGGCGTCCTCCGCGTGCGCGAAGAGGTCGGTGCGCCCGTTGATCCAGACCGGGACCCCCGCGTCGTCGGCCGCCGCGCGCAGACCGGCGACATAGCTCGCGTGCTCCTGCGTGCTGCGTACGCGTCCGCCGTCCGAGTGGACGGTGTCCTCGATGTTGAGACCGACGCCGCCGGCCTCCACGAGTCCGGCGATGAGATCCGCGGGCTTCTGTCCGTACCCGGCCTCCAGGTCCACGGACACGGGGACGTCGACCGCCGCGACGATCGGCCTGACGGCGGCGAGCACCTCCTCGAAGGTCTGCCCCTCGTGGTCCTCGGCCCCCCGGGACTCGGCCAGCGGATGACTGCCGACCGTCAGTGCGGGGAACCCGGCGTCGGCCGCCGTCCGTGCGGACCAGGCGTCCCAGACGGTCGGCAGCACGAGGGGCTTGTATTCGGCGTGCAGTTGCTTGAGGCGTCGAGCGCGCTCGACGGTGATACGAAAGTCCATGCCGAGGACGCTACCCCGGAGCACCGCGAACAACGTACCGACGGGCGCCGCCCGCTGACGAAAAGCGGTTCACGCCGAACCCACCGGAGAGCCGCGCCCGGGGAAGCCGCCTCGGAACGTCGCGCGAGATCGGCTAGAGGACGCCTCCGTTGGCACGGATGTTCTGGCCCGTCAGCCATCGTCCGTCCGGTCCCACGAGGAAGGCGACCACGTCCGCCAGGTCCTCGGGCCGGCCGAGGCGGCCGAGCGAGGTCATGGCGACGGCCATCGCCAGTTTCTCCGGCTCGTTGGCCGCGTTCAGGAGATCGGTGTCCGTGGCACCGGGCGAGACGGTGTTGACCGTGATGCCACGTGCGCCCAGCTCGCGTGAGGCCACCAGGGTCAGCTGTTCGAGAGCTCCCTTGCTGGCTGCGTAGGCGGCGTTGCCGGGGGCGGGGAAAATGGTGTTGAGGGTGGAGATGTTCACGATTCGCCCGCCGTCCCGCATGTGTCGTGCGGCGTAACGCACGGTGAGGAACACCGACTTCGCGTTGACGGCCATCACCCTGTCGAAATCGGCCTCGGTCGTCTGCGCGATGGGCACGACCTCGGTGTGCACGGCCGCGTTGTTGACCAGGATGTCCAGGCCGCCGAGCCGGTGTTCGGCCATGGCCGGCAGCTCCTCGGCCGCGCCGGGTTCGGCCAGGTCCAGCTGGACCGCGACGACTGTCCCGCCGGCCTTCCCGGCCTGCCGTACGACCTCGTCCGCGGCGTCCCGGCTCCGCGCGTAGTTGAAGACCACGGCCGCTCCGTCCCGCGCCAGTCGCAGCACGACGGCCCGGCCTATCCCCCGTGAGCCTCCGGTGACGACAGCGGCCTTGCCCGTGAGTACCGTCATGTTCTCTCCTGCCTCGCGTACCCGTCCGTCGCGAACACCTCTACCCGTCCGTCGCGAACACCCCTACCCGTCCGGCGGCGCGGCAGGACGAGGAATCCGGTGGCGCTTTCCGTCGGATGCGGCCCGCGCGGCGAACGGACCTCGGTGTCAGCGCTGCGCGGGCCGGGCGGCCGCGGCCAGAGGCCGCGGGCCGTCGTGGGCCGGTGTGCCCTGCCCGGCGAAGTACGTGAGGAGAACGGCCCGGACGGGATGCTGCCGCGGGGTGACACGGCACGGTGCTGCGCCGGGCCAACGGTCACTCGGTCACGCTTATCGATGCGTGGGGGAAAAGGGCGCGGAGGCGGGTCCGGTCCATGCGTCGGTCCGTCCGCCGGCCCGGACCGGCGGACAGGTACAGGGTCTCGACCGAGGGGAATGCCTGCGGAAGCTGCTCCAGCACGGCTTCGGTCTCCACGTCGTGGAGGTCCAGGCGGCGGACGCCGGGGAGGCACAGACCCGATCGGGCGGCGGCGGAGGCGTGCCGTGCCGACAGCCCCAGCCGGTGCAACTTGCGCAGTTTCCGCAGACCCGCCAACGAGGCGTCCTGAGGACACTCGGAGACCGAGACGCCCTCCAGGGACGGGAACTCGCCCAGCACCGACATGTCGTCGACGGTACCGCGCAGGTCGAGGCGGACGAGCTGGCCCGGATCCAGGTAGACGAGAAGGCTCATGGCCTTGAAGTCGCCCACCAGCCTGATCCACGGGCGGCCGCCCAGTTCCCGTAGGGCACGGAGTTCCGCCACGGAGTGGGCTATCAGGTAGAGGTCGCCGTACGGAAGGTGGGCGATGACCTCCCGGCCGTACTCCTCTATGCCGAACCGGTGCCAGAACAGGGCGAGTTGGCCTCGCACCCCTTCGGACGGGTGGTCCCTGAAACGAGCCAGGTACGGAATCGCCCCGTCGGTCCCGATGAGGGACGCCGTCCTGACGCACAGCTGGGCGTACTCGTCGCTGTCCGGGGCGGGCCCCGTGCCGGCCAGTTCCTCCGGTCGCGGCAGGAAGTCGAGGGCGAGCGGTCCCACCGAGGTGAGTTCGACCACCGCTTCGGGTGTACGCGGCGGAAGCAGCGCGGACGTGCTGCTCTCGATTTCGGCCCGTACGGCCGGGTCCAGTTCCGTGGCCTGTTCGAGGCAGGAAGCGGCGAGCAGCACGGCCCGGGC
The DNA here is from genome assembly GCF_019710745.1 of Streptomyces beigongshangae. GTDB lineage: Bacteria > Actinomycetota > Actinomycetes > Streptomycetales > Streptomycetaceae > Streptomyces > Streptomyces beigongshangae. The sequence goes on along the minus strand of NZ_JAHKJW010000050.1, from coordinate 21,259 downwards.
CGAACCCTCGCGCAACAGCTCGCGCAGGATGTCCGCCCGGTCGCGCGGACGCCCCTGCGCCACCGCCATGCGGATGACGTCCTCCCACTGGTCGTCGGCGGCGTGCTTGCGGACCATCCCGAACGTGCCCTCGTCCAGGAGGGCCCGTGCCCCCAGGAAGTCCTGGAAAGTGCGGTGGCAGAAGTCGATGGTCCCGGGGGCCGGGGCGCGCAGCAGGCCACTGCGATCGAGCAGGTGGGCGAGGACGGTCCCGGGCTCGCCCAGGGCCGTCACCTCGGGCAGGGCGGGCAGGGCCTTTCCGATCTCGGCGAGCGCCCGATCCCGGGTCATCTCCGTACGGCCGTCCTTGATCAGCCAGTACGCGAGCCGCTGGAGGATCTGAAGCTGTGGCTCCTCCCTCAGCTCGGTGCCCGTCACCCCGCGCTCGCGGTCACGACGGGTGAGGAGCATGCTGAGCGCGGCCTGGTACAGCTCCTTGCGGCCGATCGGCAGAAAGCCGTGGCGGTCCCGGTGCAGGGCGCAGATCAGACCGCACATCAGCGGGTTGGTGGCGAGTCGCCCCAGATCGGGCTTGCTCCTGATGGCGTGCCGGAGCTGGGTCTCGTACGAGGCGAGGGCCTCGTCCTCCTCGGGCACGCCCGTGCGTGCGGCCGTGTGCCAGCGACCGACGAACGACCGGACGTCCGCGGGGCGCATCGGCGACAGCCTCAGTTCCACGAACCCCTCGGCCGCCAGCCACTCCTCGGCCACGGCGGACGGGCGGGAGGTGACCAGCCAGCGGTTGCCCGGGTATGCCTGGGCCAGGTCGCCGAGCCAGCCGCGTGCTTCTGCCCGCTCGCTCTCGGGAACCTCGTCGAGGCCGTCGACGAGGAGGAGCCCGCGTCCGGCCGTGAGGACACGGGACTGCCAGCCGGGCGGTTCCTCACCGGCCAGAGGTGCGCCCACGGCGGCGAGGAAATCCCTGGGGGCGGGAAGGCGGCCGGCGTGGCGGGTCAGGCTGCGCAGCGGGAGGACGAAGGGGATCAGGCCGGCGAGGTACGCCATGCGGTCGTCGGAGCCCTGGCGTGCGGCGGAGACGGCCAGCCGCTGGATGAGCGTGGTCTTGCCGGATCCCGCCTCGCCGCGCAGCAGGACGCGGTCGTGGTCGGCGAGGGTCTCGTCGACGGGCCGGGACCGGGGGTTCCGGCGCAGGAACGCCTCGTAGGCGTCCACGGGTGACGTGGCCTCCAGACGCAGGTACGCCACGTCCAGCGGCCATCTTCCCGGTGAGTCGACCAGATCGATGCCGTAGATCTGCAGGCGGCCGTACTTCCTGGTGATGTACGGGAGGAAGCGCCGCTCGAAGGCGGCGTCCCGGACGTCCGGCCGTGGATTCCGGGTGATCAGCTCGTCCAGTCTGGCGATGAGCCCGGCCTGGTCGCGGCTCTGCTCCACCAGCGTGCGGGCCACGAAGGCCGAGCGCCGGGTGAAGAAGTCGACGACGTGGAGGCAGGCCCATTCGGTGAGGGAGTCCAGGAACAGCGAGGCGTCGGCGGACAGATCGCGGGTGGGGGCCCGGTGGTGAAGCTGCCGGGCCAGCTCCCGGTGGCCGAGCCGTACCGCCTGCACGTCATCCATGTCCAGCTCGCCCAGTACGAGCAGCCTGGCCGTCAGCGCGTCCGTGACCGCCGTCCGCTCGTCCTCGGGGAAGGGCGCCTCCCCCGGCGACTCGACCGCCTCCCGGACCAGGTGGGCCGCGAGCTTCCACACGTCCTTCTCGGTCAGGGTCCGCTTCTCGCCGCGGAAGGAGACGAGGGCCGACAGCCGCACCGGCCTGTCGACCAGCCCGGCGCCCGGTCCCTCTCTCACGAGCAGTTTCTTCACCAACGGAGCAACCACGCTCGAAGCCAGGCGTGTGCCGATGAGTGCGGGATCCATCCGACGCCCCCAAGCCTGTGAACCGCCTCGGTCAGCGTAGTCGCCGTCGCGTGGCGACGTGCTGTGATCCCGGGAACCGGTGGCGGGTCCTGTTCCGGGACCCGACGGTCCCGTTCGGCCGGAGGGCCCGGTTCCGCCCTCTTCTCAGTGCAGTCGCTCGGCCAGCCCGACGATGACTCCCTCCGGGCCGCGGACGTAGCAGAGCAGGTGGCTGTCCTCGAAGCGGGCGATTCCGCCGAGGAGTTCGGCGCCGTGGGGGCGCAGGCGGGTGACGGTGTCCTCGATGCCGTCGACGGCGAACATGACACGGTGCGTGCCCACGATGTTGTGCGGCCGGTCGCGCGGTCCGGCGCCGGTCGCCGCGGGGCTGCGGTACTTCGCCAGTTCGAGCCGGCTGCGACCGTCGGGGGTGCGGAGCATCGCGATGTCACAGCGGACGCCGTCGAGTCCGGTGCACCGGTCGGCGACGGGGCCCTCGACCTGCGCCCTGCCTTCCAGCTCCATACCGAGTTCCACGAAGAACGCGATGGCCGCCTCCAGGTCCTCCACGACGATGCCGACGTTGTCCATCCGCTCGATCGCCATACCGGTTCCTCCTTCCGACTCGTGCGGCCGGTGACGGCCGCCGCAGTTCCCGGGACGGAGCCGACGGCGCGTTCTCGGCATCCGCGGTCACCGGATTCGGGCCCTGCGGTGTTCAGGGCCGGTACGCGGCCGTCGCGATCTCCGTGAAGGACCGGATCAGCGGGTTGGTGTCCCCTTCGTTCCAGGCCACCACCACTCGGCTCGGTGCCATGTCGATCAGCGGTACCACGGCCAGCTCCGCGGGCAGGTCGTGCCCGAGCGGGGCCAGGCCGACCGTACCGTTCCACAGCACGGCCTGCAGGCACTCCTGAACAGCGCGCACCACCGGGCCCGTACGCGGCCTGCCGCCGTTCCAGTACGACTGCCAGAGGGGGTCGGTTCCCTGCGGGAACCGGAACCAGGGGCGGTCGCCCAGGTCGGCCAGCCGCAGCCGCTCGCGGCGGGTCAGCGGATCGTCGGCGCGCAGGACCGCGCCGACCGGATCGGTCCGCAGCTCACGCATCGTCAGGGCGGTCCCGTCGAACGGCGCCCGGGTCAGGGCGACATCGACCAGTCCGGCGCGCAGTCCACACGTCGGGTCGGTCAGATCGGTGTCGCGGATGTGGATGTCGACGCCCGGGTGCCGTCGGCGGTAGGCGGTGGCCAGTCTGGTCGCGCCCGGGTCGGTGGCGTCCCCCAGGATGCCCACGGTGAGGGAGGCGGCGCCGGCCGCCGCGCTCACGCGTACCCGGACGCGGTCGGCATGGCCGAGCAGGGCCCGTGCCTCGTCGAGCAGCACCGTGCCCACCGGGGTGAGCGTGACGCCGGCAGCCGAGCGGGTGAACAGCAGGGCCCCGACGTCGGTCTCCAGCTGCTTGATCGCCCGGCTCAGCGGCGGCTGGCTCATGTGCAGTCGGGTGGCGGCCCGGCCGAAGTGGAGTTCCTCGGCGACCGCCACGAAATAGCGCAAGGTCCGCAGCTCCACACTGCAACGATACCCGCGGGGTATCGGGGAGACCCAAACGGTCTTGGACGGGTGGTGCCGGCGGACGGTCGAATCGGGACACCACATGCCGGGTCGACGCCGGCAGGTGTGCGGGACAGCGGACTCGTTGTCCCGCGTCCGGAGTCGGCCCTTGTCCGGAGCCGGCCCGTGTCCGGACGCGCCGGCTCCCGTGCCGTCGGCGGACGGCCGGCGCGACGCACGAGGGCGGACGCCGTACCCGGTGCTCCGCACAGAAGAACAGGAAAGGTGAGCAGCCATGGAGTTCGACAGGCGGCGGCGCGATGTCGTCAAGGCCGTGGTGTCCGGCGGGCTGGCGGTGGCGGGGGTCTCCGCCCTGTCCCGGCAGTCCCCGGCGGAGGCGACGGAGCGCCCGGCACGGCCGGCGGCCCGAGGGCCGTGGCGTGCGCGGAGTCCGCTGCCGGTCAAGCGGGCCGAGGTCGGGGTGGCCGCGGTCGGCGGGCGGCTGTACGTCGTGGGCGGCACCACACAGAGGGGCGAGGAACCCCCGGTGTGGGCCACCACCGAGGTGCACGGTTACGACCCCCGGCAGGACCGGTGGTCGAGCCACGCCCCGCTGCCCAGGCCGCTCACCCATGTCGGGGTGGCCGCGCTGGACGGCAGGCTGTACGCCTTCGGCGGGTTCACCGGTCCCGTCCACATGCATCCGCAGCGGGACGCGTACGTCTACGACCCGCGCCGCGACGTGTGGGAGCGCCTCCCGGACATGCCGGTGGCCCTCGGATCGGTCGGGGTGGCGGCGGTCGACGGGCGGCTGCACCTGCTCGGCGGGCGGGACTCCCACCGGGTCGTCACCCCGGAAGGGTCGCCGTTCTCGCTGGGGTACGGCGTCGTACGCACCCATCACGTCTTCGACCCCCGGCGCAACACCTACGTCACGGCGGCCCCTCTGCCGGCCGAGGGGAGGGACCACGCCGGCGTGGCGGTTCTCGGTGAGCGTATCCATCTCGTGGGCGGCCGGGTCGAGGACACCGACGACAACCTCACCCGCCACGACGTGTACGACGTCCGCCGCCGGCACTGGGTCCGGGCGGCACCGCTGCCCACCGCCCGGTCCGCCGGAGCGGCGGTCGTCCTCGACGGGCGCCTCGTCTACGCGGGGGGCGAGTGCAGGCCGGGGAGCAGCACCGAGACGTTCGACGACGTCACCGTCCACGACCCCAGAACCGGGCGGTGGAGTGCCGTCGCGGCACTGCCGGGCAGCCGTCACGGGTTCGGCGCGGCGCGGATCGGCGGCCGCGCGTACTTCGTCGCCGGTTCACCCGGCTGCGGAGGGGGAGCGAGTGCCGACACCCTGGAACTGACCCTCCCCCGGTGACACCGGGACCCCGCCGGGCACCGCGGCATGTCGGCTGCGGTGCCCGGCGGCGGTCGGTCCGTACCGGAAGGGCTCGCCGTCGTGCACCGGTGCAGGGCTGCCCGGGTGGGGGCCTCCGCCGAGGCCGACCGGTTCACGGGCTACTGGTTCTCATTACTGGTCCTCAAGGGTCCGCCAGAACCTCGTCAGCGCCTCGGCGGCCGGTCCGGGGTTCTCCGACGGCCACCAGTGCGGGGCTCCGTCGAGGACCACCGCCTGCGCGCCGGCGCGTTCGGCCGCCCAGCGGTGCTGCTCGGGTGTGCCGTTGCTGCGGTCGGTGTCCTCCGCCGCGATCAGGGCGAGGCCCGGTGCCGCCCGGGCTTTCCCGAGGTCCTCGCCGAACCGGCTCATGGCAGGCTGTGCGGCCGACCGCAGCAGGGACAGGACCGCCCGGCCCATCTCGGGACCGATGGCGGCAGCGACGGCCTCACCGGCGTCGCCGGTGATCCCCAGTCCCGCCACGACCTGCCTGCGACGGTCGAGGTCCCCGCCGAAGAGCTGCCGCACGGACTCCTCCCCGGCTTCGGGCGTCTGCCAGATCCGAGCCATGGAGTGCCATACGAACCCGGGGGCGAGGACGCCCAGAGCGTCCGACGCCCAGCTGCGGATCAGGTGCGGGTGGTGCATCGCCACCTGCGCCACGTGCACACCGCCCCAGTCGTGGCCGACGAGATCCACCGGCCGGCTGAACACCGCCAGGCGGGCCGCGAGCCACTCGCGGTACGCCTGCACCGAAGGGTCGAAGGACGGGGGTACCGGCGCTCCGAAGCCCGGCGGGGACAGGGTGACGACGTCGTCGCGGCCGAGCAGACGGAGGAACGGGTTCCAGATCGCGGCGGTTTCGGGGTTTCCGTGGACGAGGACGAGAGGAGCGGAACGACTCATGAGCACGACCCTAGACACTTGCTTGTCGACACGCAAGTATCTTGTCGATGCGCATCACCGGCCGGACCGCTCCGCACCCCGGACGCCCCCACAAGTCGCCGGTGGAACCGGGGCCGGGACATCCCGTTCCGGCCAACCCCGTCCACCGGCCCATCACCGCGGCCGGAGCCGCCCGCACCCTGGGGAACCACCTGCACCAAGGCCCACGAGGACCCCCGGGCCACTCACGCGATCCACCGGGCCCGTACGTCACGCGGCCGGACGATCGCGCCGCACGGACATCAAAGTGGCGCAAACAAACGTTGCCGCTCCGTTTCGGGGCGCGCAGCCTGGAATCGCGGGAGCGCTCCCATTCCGTCGACGCCCGCACCAGGAGTCAGACCTTCCCCCCACCGAGGAGAAAAGAGTCATGGATTGTCATGCGCATGCAACACGCATGCGGAGCCGACTGACGCTCGTTCTGACCGCCTTCGTCGCCGCGCTGCTCGGCATCGTCCCCTGGAGCAGCCCGGCCTCCGCCCATGGCTCGGTCGTCGATCCGGCCTCCCGCAACTACGGTTGCTGGCTGCGCTGGGGCAGTGACTTCCAGAACCCCGCCATGGCCCAGCAGGACCCCATGTGCTGGCAGGCATGGCAGGCCGACCCCAACGGCATGTGGAACTGGAACGGTCTCTACCGCAACGGTTCCGGCGGCAACTTCCAGGCCACCGTCCCGAACGGCCAGCTGTGCAGCGGCGGCCGGACCGAGGGCGGCCGCTACAACTCGCTGGACGCCGTGGGTGCCTGGAAGACCACGGACATCGGCAGCAACTTCACCGTCAGGCTGCACGACCAGGCCAGCCACGGTGCCGACTACTTGCTGGTCTATGTCACCCGGCAGGGATTCGACCCCACCACCCAGCCCCTGACCTGGAACGACCTCCAGCTGGTGGCGCGCACCGGCCGGTACGCGCCCGGCCAGAACTACGACGTCCCCGTGAGCACGTCCGGTTACAGCGGCCGCCATGTCGTCTACACGATCTGGCAGGCGTCGCACATGGACCAGACCTACTTCCTGTGCAGTGACGTGAACTTCCGCTGACCCGACGGATCGGCGGGACCGCCCCACCGGACATGGCGCACCGTCCGGCGGGGCGGCGTCCGTCGGGGTCCACGGACCGGTCGCGTCGGCCGTGGTCCGGCCGCGCACCCGCCGCTCCGCAGCACCGCCGCCACCTCCGCCGCTGCCACCGCCGTCGCCGCCGTCGCCGTCGCCGTACGAGCGATCCCGTCCCTGGAGCCGACATGTTCCGACACCGTTGGACCGGGCCAGTTCTGCTGGCCCTCCTGCTGACCGCCCCGACCGCCCTGCCCGCCACCGCGGCACCCGGTCCCGGGGCGGGTCCCCCCACCTCGACGCACGCTCCCGCGCAACGGACGGGGGCGCGGGAGGCCGCGCCGACCGTACCCCTGCCCTCGCTCAGCGCCACCACGACCCAGGTCGCCTCCGGACTGCGCAGGCCCACCGCGCTCGTCGCCCCGGACGACGGATCGGACCGGCTGTTCATCACCGAGAAGTCCGGCACCGTCCGCGTCTACCATCCGGACACCGGCCTGGAGCGCACCCCGCTGCTGGACATCACCGCGTCCGTCGACGAATCGGGCAACGAACGCGGACTGCTCGGCATCGCCCTCGCCCCCGACTTCGCCGACAGCCAGGAGCTGTACCTGGCGTACACGGCACCGCCCGCCGGAGCCGTCACGCTCGCCCGCTACCGCCTCGACGACAAGCGCCTGGAGGTCCTGCTCGCCCAGGAGCACGCCGAGTTCAGCAACCACAACGGCGGCCAGCTCGCCTTCGGTCCCGACGGCAACCTGTACTGGAGCATCGGCGACGGCGGCGGGTCCGCGGACCCCCTGCGCGCCGGGCAGCGGCTGGACACCCTGCTGGGCAAGATCCTGCGGATCGACGTCGGCCGCGCCTGCGGCCCCCTCCCCTACTGCGTCCCCGACGACAACCCCTTCGTGGACACCCCCGGCGCCCGTGCGGAGATCTGGCTGTACGGCCTGCGCAACCCGTGGCGGTTCTCCTTCGACAGCGCCGACGGTTCGCTGTGGATCGGAGACGTCGGCCAGGGGCGGTGGGAGGAGATCGACCACCTCGCGCCCGGCCGGGGAGGCGCGAACCTCGGCTGGTCCTGTTACGAGGGACTGGAGCGATTCGCCGACGGCGTCTGCCCGCCCGGGGAGGAGTACACCGAGCCGGTCTTCACCTACTCCCCCTACACCGGCGGCTGTTCGNGAGTACACCGAGCCGGTCTTCACCTACTCCCCCTACACCGGCGGCTGTTCGGTCATCGGCGGTCATGTCTACCGCGGCCGGGAGTACGCCGGCCTGGTGGGCGGCACCTACATCGCCACCGACTACTGCTCCTCCACCGTATGGGCGCTGCGCCCCGACGGCACGGGCGGCTACGAACAGGCCGAGATCGGGAAGATGCCCACCCAGGTGACCTCGATCGGAACGACGGCGGAGGGCGAGTTCTACGTGGTCAACGACCTGCCGGGCGGCCTGCACCGGGTGTCGTTCGCACACGAGGAGCCGACCTGCCGGGTGGAGCGGACCGTACGCGCCTGGGGCACCGGCACGACGGTCGACCTCACCCTCACCAACACCGGTGACACCCCGGTGAACGGCTGGACACTCGAATTCCCGCTGGCCCTCGGGCAGACCGTCGTCTCCGACTGGAACACCGACCTGGTCCAGCTCAGCAACACGATCGAGGCGTCCGACGCCGGGCACAACGCCACGATCGCCCCGGGAGCGAGCGTCACGCTCGGCTATCTCGCCGAGCACACCGGCGACTCCTCGCCGCCGCCCCGGTTCACCCTCGGCGGGGACGCCTGCGCCGTCGGCCGCTGAGCCGCCGTACGCGCACCGGGAGCGCTCCCGGTCCCGAGGCGGGATGCCGTTCCGCGCGGACCCGCCGCCCCGGCCGGACGCCGTGAGTCGGCGCCCGGCCGGGGCGGCGGTCATTTCAGGCCGAACCGTTTCCCGTGGGGTGTCAGCGGAAGTCTCCGAAGATGAATCCACTGAGGTACTTGTGGAGTTCTTCCTGCGACAGGTCGCCGCTGCCGTCCGTGTCCAGCTGCTCGAACGTGCCCTCGATCCGGTCCTGGGGCACGCCCCACGCGCGGTGGTAGCGCTCGAACTCGCTCTTCGAGACCCTGCCGTCGCCGTCGGTGTCGAACAGCTTGAAGAGCTGTTCGGTGAAGGGAGCCAAGGTCCGCCGGATGGCCGCCGGCTCCGCGTTGGCGTAGAAGTCGACGTACTCCTTGCGGCTGACCTTGTCGCCGGCGCTCAGGCCGATGTCCTGCTGCACGCCCTGCCACAGCTGGGTGCTCACCCGTCGGAAGTCCTCGTGCTGCTGGGAACCGGGAGCGAAACCGAACCGACCGACCAACTGCTCGGCCAGCGCCTCGATGTCCTCGACGCTCAGCTCGCCGCTACCGTCGAGGTCCATCAGGTCGAATGCCTTGCTCACCCTGCTGCGCTGGCTCTCGGTTTGTTCGATACTCACTTGGTGCACCTGCCTCTCCGTCAGCTCCGGCGAATCATTCGCTGAATGATAGACACGCCGGGAAAAACTGTTCAATGACCGAGGCGGGTGCACATCATGATGGCCGATTCAGGGGACCCACTACCGGCCACCGGGGAGCCGGAATTCTGAATTACCTGGCCGCGATCTTTCGCTCACGGCAATTTCGCACCCGGAGTCCCACGGCCGTCCCGGTGTCCCGTGCCCTCCGTCCCGGTAAAGTCTCCCTGGAGCCGAACAAAAGGAAGAACCCTCACACGGGCGGGCCCTGCCCGCCCCGTCCCGGATTTCACCCGACGCCGGGAACAGGAGCTCGCCGGACCACCGCTCCGCCGGGCCGCCGTATCCGACCATGGCCTGATTCCCCGCGGCACCCGGTGGCCGGAACACGGAAGGCCATGAGCAGACCATGAGGTGACGGGAGTTCCGGTTTCGCGCGAGCGAGTGAGCGAGTGAGCGAGCAGGACGAATTGACGGAATCGCGGCGACGACATCGGAGCGACGAGGATCCGGTCCCTCCGAAGACTTCTTCCTTTTCACTGGGCTGTTCCGGTGCCGCGCCACGGTATCCGCTGTTACGGTCGTGAAGGAGCTGTTCATTCGATGCACAGTCAGAAGACAATGCACAGCCACAGAAGAAGGGGGTTGCCTGCGTGGCCCGTCAGATCGATTCCACCGAAATCCTTCTCGACTATGTCAGGGACGTGTCCTTTCGCGACGACGAGATCTTGAGAGAACTGCGGGAGGAGACAGCGCTGCTGCCCGGTGGTGCGACCATGCAGGTCATGCCGGAGGAGGGACAGTTGCTGGCCCTGCTCGTCGGACTCACCGGAGCCCGGTCGGTGCTGGAGCTCGGGACCTTCACCGGTTACAGCACGCTGTGCATGGCCCGTGCGCTGCCCACCGGCGGCGAGGTCGTGACGTGCGACATCACCGACCGGTGGCCCGACATCGGCGCCGTGTACTGGAAGCGGGACGGCGTCGACGACCGGATCGAGCCGCGCATCGGAGACGCCGCGGACATCCTGGACGAGCTGCTCACGGAGCGGGGCGCCGGGGCGTTCGACCTCGTGTTCATCGACGCCGACAAGACCGGCTACCGCACCTATTACGAGAAGTCGCTCGCCCTCACCAGGAGCGGCGGCCTTCTGGTCGTCGACAACACACTCTTCTTCGGGCGCGTCGCGGATCCGCAGTTCGACGACGCCGACACCGTGGCCGTTCGCGAGTTCAATTCGGCGCTCGCCGCGGACGGGCGGGTGGACATCTCCCTCCTCCCGATGGCGGACGGCATCACCCTGGCCCGCAAGCGCTGAGCGTCGGGGGCCGGTGCCCGCCCGCTTCAGGACGGCCGGGACGGGGCTGCTCCGGTGTGCACGGCACGTGTACCGGGGCCGCTCCGGCGCCGGGCCAGATCGACCGCGCCCACCCTGATCGTCGTCGAGGCCGGACGGGGCGCGGGCCGCAGGTGCAGGCGCTGGAGGCCGTCGGCCGCCGCCCGCGCGAGGGCGGCGCCACAGGAACACGGGTCGCCGTCCAGGAACCCCGCGAAACGGTAGGCGATCTCCATCATGCGGTTGCGCTCGGTGGGCCTGAAGTCGGCCATCAGGTGGACGCCCGCACGGGCCGCCTCGTCGATGAGCCAGTTGAGGACGGTCGCGCCCGCGCCGAACGACACCACGCGGCACGAGGTGGCGAGGAGCTTGAGGTGCCACACGTCCGGGTGGCGCTCCAGGAGCAGCACGCCGACCGCGCCGTGCGGACCGAAGCGGTCCGTGAGCGTGACCACGAGGACCTCGTGGCCGGGATCGGTGAGCAGCCGGCGCAGGTCGGCGTCGGAGTAGTGCACCCCGGTGGCGTTCATCTGGCTGGTGCGCAGGGTGAGTTCCTCGACGCGCGACAGCTCCTCGCCGGTGGCCCGGCCGATGCGCATGTCCAGTTCCAGGGAGCGCAGGAAGTCCTCGTCCGGCCCGGTCGCCCCGGCCCGGGCGGCCTCACGCCGGAAACCCGCCTGGTACATCTGGCGCCGCCGCCGGGAGTCCACCGTCTGCAGGGGCGGGGCGAACTCCGGGCGCGCGGGCAGGAACGGGGCGGCCTCCGCCTCGTAGCAGCGGACCTCGGGCAGGTGATGGGCGACCTCGGCCCGTTCCGCGGGCTGGTCGTCGATGAAGGCGACGGTGGTCAGGGCGAAGCCCAGGGTGTCGGCGATCCGGCGCACGGAGTCCGACTTGGGACCCCAGCCGATCCGGGGCAGCACGAAGTAGTCGGCGATGCCCAGCCGCTCCAGGCGGGCCCACGCCGTCTCGTGATCGTTCTTGCTGGCGACGGACTGGAGGATGCCGCGGGAGTCCAGCTCCACGACGACGTCGCGGACCGTGTCCGGCAGCGTCACCTCGCCGTCCTCCAGCAGAGTCCCCTGCCACAAGGTGTTGTCCAGGTCCCAGACCAGGCATTTCAGCACGGGGCCGGGGTGCGCGGCCGGCACGCCGTGCGTCCCCGTGGCCGCCGCGGGCGTGTTCGCTCCGGTGGTCGTCACTTCGGTTCCCTCCACCCTTCGGTTCCCTTCACGCGCTGCTGCCGAGGACGTGCCGGGCCAGCATCAGCTGGCACATCTCGTTGCTGCCTTCGATGATCTCCATCAGCTTGGCGTCGCGGTGGGCGCGGGCCACCAGGTGCCCGTCCTGCGCTCCGGCGGAAGCCAGGACCTGCAGGGCGGTGGCCGCGCCGCGGGCCGCGTTGCCCGCGCTGACGTGCTTGGCCAGGACGGTGGCCGCGACCTGTTCCGGTGAGCCCTCGTCCCAGCAGCGCGAGGCGTGCTCGCAGACCCGGGTGGCGGTCTGCTCGGCTGCGAAGAGCTCGGCGAGATGACGGGCGACGAGCTGGTGTTCGCCCAGGGGGACGCCGAACTGCTCCCGGGTGGCGGCGTGCCGGGCGGCGGCCGTCAGACAGCCGCGCAGGATGCCGACGCATCCCCAGGCCACGGACATCCGCCCGTAGGCCAGGGCGGTGGTGACCAGCAGCGGCAACGGCAGTGACGAGCCGCCGAGCACATGGGCGGCCGGGACCCGCACCGCGTCGAGGGCGATGTCGGCGTGTCCGGCCGCGCGGCAGCCGAGCGGGTCCGCGACGCGCGTGACGCGGACGCCGGGGGTGTCCGCGGGGACGACGACGGCCACCGCCCCGTCCCCCGTCCCCGTCCCGTCTCCTGCTCCTGCGCCTGCCCCCGCGCCGTGTTCCGTCCCCGCGTCGCCGTCCTCGTACCTGCCGAACAGGACGAGGAGGTCGGCGTAGTGCGCGGCGGTCACCCAGACCTTGTGCCCGTCGAGGACGACCGCGTCGCCGTCACGGCGCACCCGCGTCGTCATGGCGGACAGGTCGCTCCCGGCGCCGCGCTCGCTGAACCCGGCCGCCGCGAGGGCGCCGCCGGTGAGTCGGGGCAGGAACGCCGTACGCTGCTCGGCGGTGCCCAGGCGCTCGACGGTCCAGGCGGCCATGCCCTGCGAGGTCATCACGGACCGCACCGAGCCGCACAGGCTGCCGACGTGCGCGGTGAACGCGCCGCCGGCCGCGCTGGACAGCCCCCGGCCCCCGTACGCGGCCGGGACCTGGGCACACAGCCATCCGGCGGCACCCAGCTCCCGCAGCAGACCGACGGGCAGCAGCCCCGCACGGTCCCAGGCGTCGGCCGCACCGGCCACCAGGGCGGTGACCGTGGCGGTCGCCTCGTCCAGGACGGGCGGGCCGGGCGGCGGCCGGTCACTCACCGGTTCCTCCGGCCGCCGCCCGCAGCCGCTCCACGAGCCCCGTCATCGACGCGACCGTACGGAAGTTGTCCAGCCGCAGATCGGCGCCGCGGACGGAGACCCCGAAGGACTTCTCCAGGTGCACGACCAGCTCCATCGCGAACAGCGAGGAGAGGCCGCCGGAGGCGAAGAGGTCGGTGCCGGTCCCCCAGGTCCGCTTGGTGCGCGCCTCCAGGAAGCGCAGGATTTCCTTCTCGGTGGCTCCGGCGTCGAAACCGTTCATCGGTTCTCCTCCTGGTACGCGTAGAATCCACGGCCGCTCTTGCGGCCGAGTTCGCCCTGCCGGACCTTGTCGAGCAGCAGGTCGCAGGGGCGGCAGCTCTCGTCCCCGGTGCGCCGGTGCAGGACGCGCAGCGAGTCCACCAGGTTGTCGATGCCGATCAGGTCGGCGGTGCGCAGCGGGCCGGTGGGATGGCCGAGGCAGCCCTCCATGAGGGCGTCGACGGCCTCGGGCGTCGCGGTGCCCTCCTGCACGACCCGGGCCGCGTCATTGATCATCGGGTGCAGGACGCGGCTGGTGACGAAGCCGGGGGCGTCCCGCACGACGACCTGGTCGCGGGCCAGGGCGGTGAGCAGGGTGCTGACGGCGGCCATGGTGCCCTCGCCGGTCCGGGCGCCCCGGACGACCTCGACGGTCGGGATCAGGTAAGGCGGGTTCATGAAGTGCGTGCCGGCGACGTCCTCGGGACGCTCCGCGTGTCCGGCGAGCTCGTCGATGGGGATCGACGAGGTGTTCGAGATCAGCGGGGTGCCGGGGCGCACCCGGGCCGAGACGTCCGCGAGCACCCCGGCCTTGACCTCGGTGACCTCGGTGACGGCCTCGACGACGGCGGTCACGTCGTCGACGCCGCCGGTGTCGGTGGCCAGTTCCAGGGCTGCGGTGCCGCCGGCGGCCGGAAGACGGCCGAGCAGCTGCGCCGTGCGCAGTTCGCGGTCGATGTCGTCCCTGGCCCGCCCGAGCCGCTCCTTGTCGATGTCGACGAGCAGGACCGGTATGCCGTGCCCGAGGGCGAGGGCGGTGATGCCCACGCCCATCACCCCGGCGCCGAGGACGGCGATGCGGTGGGGGCCGGCGGCGGGGTGCGGGTGCGGGGTGATGTGCGGACGGGGAGCGGTGTGCGGTGTTTGCGTCATGCGCCTCTCCTGAGGTGCCGGCGGGACGTCAGGGTGTGGTGGTGGCCGAAGGGGTGAGAACGGTGCCGAGCCAGTCGGCGACTGCCCGGACCGTGGTGCCGACGTGCTCCTCCATGAGGGAGAAGTGATCACCGGGCACGTCGACGACGCTCCGCGCGGCCGGCCAGGTGGCCCGCCAGTCGCCCGCGCCGGGATCCGGTGTGCCGAGCGGTTCACGGGCGCGGACGAGGAGGACGGGCGCCTTCACCACGGGCGGTGTCCAGGTGTCGAGGAGGCGGAAGTAGCGGCCCATTGCGGTGAGCCGGGTGCCGTCCATGGGGGCGGCCCGTTCCTCGCGTGCGAACATCCCGCCGATCAGGACGTCGTTGAACTGGGTCATCCCTTCGTTGTCCGAGAGGTAGGTGTCGAGCAGCACCACCGCGGCCGGGCCCGCGCCCAGCTCCTCCAGGCGGGCCGCGACGCCGTGCGCGAGGGTGCCGCCCGAGGAGGAGCCCATCAGGACGAGGGGCCGCTCGCCGAGTTCCGCGCGCAGGGTGCGCGCCTGGAAGTCGAGGAGGGCGGACATGGCGGCCGGGACGGGCTCGCCCGGCAGGAACCCGGGGGCCGCGAGGGCGCTGACGCCGTAGCGGTCGCCGAACCGCGCGGCGAAGCGCGCGTACTGGTGGGCCCCGCCCAGCGCGACGACGGAGCCGAAGCAGACCAGGTGCGGGACGCCGTCGCCGCCGCACAGGCGCAGCAGCCGGGGCCTGGTCCGCGCCGCCAGGAGTTCGCCTCCGGTGCGGAAGTCGGGGCGCAGGGCGGCGGCATGCTTCAGCAGCGCGATGCCCTCGTCGACCCGGCCCAGTTCGCAGGCCTGCCGGAACAGGGTGCTGACGGGATCGGCGGCCGGGGGCCGCCCGGTCGCGGGACCGTCGTCGGCCGCGGCCGTCGCGGCCAGTCCGGTGCGCAGCGACTCGGCCAGGCGGGCCGGGGTGCCGCTGTCGAGGACGGCTGTGGGGCGCAGGTGCAGTCCGGTGCGGGCGGCGAGCCGGTTGCGCAGTTCGACCGCGGTCAGCGAGTCGAAGCCGACGGAGAGGAACGCGTCGTCCGCGCCCAGGGCCCGGGCCGTGGTGTGTCCGAGCACGTCCGCGGCCTGGGCCAGGACGAGGTCGAGGAGGAGCCGCCCGCGCTCCTCCTCGTCGGCTGCGGCCGCGAGGCGCCGGTGCAGTGGCGCGCCGCCGGTCGTGGGCCGGGGTCCGGCCGGCGCCTTGACGAGGGAGCGCAGGAGCGGCGGCACGGCCTGGCCCCGGTAGCCGGTGAGGTCGAGGCGGACGGGGACGAGGAGGGGTCCGTGGAGCTCGTCCCGGGCCGGCGCGCGGTCGAACAGCGCCATGCCCTCCGCCGCCGACAGTGCGCGGGCGCCGCTGCGGTGCATGCGCCGCAGGTCGGTGTCGGACAGGTGCGCGGTCAGGGCGCTGCGCTGCTCCCACGGGCCCCAGGCCAGTGAGGTGGCGGGCAGGCCGAGGCGGTGCCGTTCCGTCATGAGGGCGTCGAGTGCGGCGTTGGCCGCCGCGTAGGTGGACTGGCCGGGGCTGCCGAAGACCGCGGCGGCCGACGAGTAGACGACGAACGCCGTCAGGTCCGCGTCCCGGGTGAGGGTGTGCAGATGGTGGGCCCCGTCCGCCTTGGGCCGCAGCACGGCGCTCAGCCGCTCGGCGGTCTGCGTCTCCAGCAGGCCGTCGTCGAGGACGCCGGCGGTGTGGACGACGGCGCGCAGCGGGTGCTCCGCCGGTATTCCGGCCAGGGTGCGGGCGAGTGCTTCGCGGTCCGCGACGTCGCAGGCCACCACGGTCACGTCGGCGCCCGACTCCCGCAGTTCCCCGGTCAGTTGCGTCATGCCGGGGCTTTCGGCGCCCCTGCGGCCGAGCAGCAGCAGGCGGCGTACGCCGTGCCGGGTGACGAGGTGGCGGGCGAGGATGCCCGCGAGGGTGCCGCCCCCGCCGGTGAGCAGGACGGTGCCGTCCGGGCCGAACCCGTCCGCGCCGCCCCCGGTGGGTGGCGCGGCACGGACGAGTCTGGGTGCGTACAGCGTGCCGCTCCGCAGGGCGAGTTGGGGTTCGCCGGTGGCGAGTGCGGCGGGCAGGGCCGCGGCACTCGCGGCCGGGTCGTCGGTGTCCAGCAGGACGAACCGGCCGGGGTGTTCGAGCTGGGCCGAGCGCAGCAGTCCCCAGACGGCGGCGGACGCGACGTCCACGGGCTCCACGACGGGCCCGGCCGCGCCCCGGGTGAGGACGACCAGGGGGACGGTGGCGGACGCGGCGTCCGCCAGCCAGACCCGCAGCCGGTCCAGGACGGCCGCGGTGACGGTGTGCACCGCCTCGGGCGTGCCGGGTCCGGCCGGCGGGGAGCAGGGCAGCACGACCGCGTCCGCGCCGGCGGCCGTGCCGGCCGGGACACCGAACCCTTCCGGCAGCAGCCGGGCGTCGTGCCCGCCGAGCACCGCCCAGCTGCCGCGGGCGGGCGGCGTGCGGGGCTGTTCCGCGCGGACCCAGTCCACACGGTGGAGCGAGCGGCCGGGGGCGCGCGGTCCGCCGTACGGGGCCGCGCGCAGGGTCAGCGACCCGATGTCCGCGACGGGCCGGCCGTCCTCCCCGGTGATGCGCACGCGCACCGCGCCGGGGCCGCCGGTGGCGTCGGGGCGCAGGGACACGCGCAGCGTCCGTCCCCCGCCCGGTCCGAGGAGCACCCGGCTGAACGAGAACGGCAGACGGACCTCCGGCGTGCCGCCACCGCCGTCGCCCGCGTCGGCACCGGCACCGGCGCCGGTGGTCGTGCGGAGCCCGGCCGTCTGGAGGGCCGCGTCGAGCAGCGCGGGGTGCACGGTGAAGGCATCCGTCACGCCGTCGGGCAGGGTCACTTCGGCGAAGGTGTCGTCCCCGCGGCTCCATGCGGCGCGCAGTCCCCGGAAGGCGGGGCCGTACTCGACGCCCCTGGACTCCATGGCACCGTACAGGCCGTCGACGCTCAGCCGCCGGGCGCCCGCGGGCGGCCAGCTCATGGGCCCCGCGGGCGCCGGGGGTGCCGCCCCGCCGGGTGCGAGACGGCCGCTCGCGTGCCGGGTCCAGTCCTGGTCCGGCTCGTCCTCGGGCCGGGAGTGGAAGGTGATCTCGCGCCGCCCCCGCCCGTCCCCGGGGGCCACGGTGAGCCGCAGCTGGACACCTGTGGCTTCGTCCGCCGCGGGCAGGGTCAGCGGGGCGCCGAGGGTCAGTTCCTCGACCTCCGCGCAGCCGAGCAGGCGGCCGGCGTGGGCCGCCGCCTCCAGGAAGGCCGCGCCCGGCAGCAGGACGGTGCCGGAGACGGCGTGGTCGGCCAGCCACGGACGGCCGGCCGTCGACAGCCGCCCGGTGAAGAGGGTGCCGCCGCCGGGCAGGTCGACCGCGGCGCCGAGCAGGGGGTGACCGGGGTCGCGCTGGCCGGCCGAGGCGGGGTCGCCGCCGGGTGCGGACGCGTCGAGCCAGTAGCGCCGCCGCTGGAAGGCGTACGTGGGCAGGTCCACGCGACGGGCCCCGGTCCCCTCGTACGCGGGCCGCCAGTCGACCGGGAGGCCGGCCGCGTACGCCTCGCCCAGGGCGAGCAGCAACCGCCGCGGGCCGCCCTCGTCACGGCGCAGGGTGCCGATCACCGCCACGTCGTGGAGGCCGGCGTCGGCCGCCGTGTCCGCGATGCCGTAGGTGAGCGTGGGGTGCGGGCCGACCTCGACGAAGGTGCGCCGGCCCGCGTCGAGCAGCCGGCGCACGGCCGCATGGAAGCAGACGGGCTCACGCAGGCTGCGGTACCAGTATCCGGCGGTGATGCCGTCGGCGGTCAGCCAGTCGGCGTCGACGGCGGAGAGCAGCGGCACCTCGGGCGGGCGCGGGCCGAGGCCGGCGAGCGCGGTGTGCAGTTCCTCCCGCACGGCGTCGACGGCGCCGGAGTGCGAGGCGTAGTCGACGGGGATGTGCCAGGCCATGACGCCCTGCTCCGACAGGTCCGCGACGAGGTCGCGGACGGCCGCGGACGCGCCCGCGACGACCACGACGCGAGGGCCGTTGACCGCCGCGACCGTCACCTCCGCACCGCGCCGCGCCAGGAGCCGCCGGGCCTCCTGCTCCGACATCATCACGGTGGCCATGCCGCCCCCGCCGGTGACGCCGGCCAGGGCGCGGCTGCGCAGGGCCGCGACACGGGCGGCATCCTCCAGGGTGAGGGCTCCGGCGACGCACGCCGCGGCGACCTCGCCCTGGCTGTGGCCCACGACCGCCGCGGGCTCGACGCCGTGGGCGCGCCACACGGCCGCGAGGGACACCGTCACGGCGAACAGCGCGGGCTGCAGCACCTCCACGCGGTCCAGGGACGGCGCACCCCGTTCGCCGCGCAGCACCGCGCGCAGCGACCAGTCGAGGTACGGGGCGAAGGCCCGCTCGCAGTCGGCCACGCGGGCGGCGAACACCGGTGACGCGTCGAGGAGTCCGGTCGCCATGCCGGGCCACTGCGCGCCGAGGCCGGGGAGGACGAACACCGCCTTGCGGCCGCCGCGCGGGGCGGAGCCGGTGGCGCCGTCGGCGGGGAGCTCGCCCCGCGCCAGCTCGCCGAGACCGTCGAGGAGTTCGGCGCGGTCGCGGCCCACGACGACGGCGCGGTCGGCGAACCGGGAGCGGCCGGTGGCCAGGGAGAGGCCGATGTCGGCGGGGCGCAGCGCCGGATGGGCCAGGACGTGGGCGTGCAGGGCGGCGGCCTGTCCGCGCAGCGCCGCCGCGCCCTTGGCGGACAGCGGCCAGGCGACGGGTCCTCCGCACGCCTGCGGCACCTCGCGCTCCTGCTGCCCGTCCGGCACCTCGTGCCCCTGCTGGCCGTCCGGCACCCCCTGCCCCCGTTGCCCGTCCGGCACCCCGCGCCCCTGCTGCCCGTCCATCGCTCCGTGCCCCCGTCGCCCGTCCCGGTCGCGGTCGTTGCCGCGCTCCGCGACGGGCTCCTCGGGTGCCTGTTCCAGGACGACGTGGGCGTTGGTGCCGCTGGCTCCGAAGGAGGAGACCCCGGCGCGGCGCGGGCGGCCCGTGGCCGGCCACGGCGTCGCGGCGGTGAGCAGGGCGACGGCGCCCCCGGACCAGTCCACCTGCGGGGTGGGCCGGTCGACGTGCAGGGTCCGCGGCAGCAGGCCGTGGCGGAGCGCGAGAACGGTCTTGATGACACCGCCGATCCCGGCGGCCGCCTGGGTGTGCGTGAGGTTCGACTTCAGGGAGCCGACCCACAGGGGCCTGCCGGCGGGCCGTTGCCGGCCGTAGGCGGCGAGCAGGGCCTGCGCCTCGACGGGGTCGCCGAGACGGGTGCCGGTGCCGTGCGCCTCGACGGCGTCGACGTCGGCCGGTGCGATCCCGGCGCTGTCCAGGGCCTGGCGGATGACGCGTTCCTGGGCGGGGCCGTTGGGCGCGGTCAGCCCGTTGCTGGCGCCGTCCTGGTTGACGGCGGAGCCCCGGACGACGGCGAGGACCGGGTGGCCGTTGCGGCGGGCGTCCGGCAGCCGCTCCAGGAGGACCATGCCCGCGCCCTCACCGAAGCCCGCGCCGTCGGCGGCGGCGGAGAAGGACTTGCAGCGGCCGTCCGGCGCGAGGCCGCGCTGCCGGCCGGACCCGAGGTAGAGGCCGGGCGTCGCCATCACGGTCACGCCGCCCGCGAGGGCCAGGGTGGCATCGCCCGTCCGCAGGGCCTGGCAGGCCAGGTGGAGGGCGACGAGCGACGAGGAGCAGGCGGTGTCCAGGGTGACCGCGGGCCCTTCCAGACCGAGGGCGTAGGCGACCCGGCCGGAGGCGACACTGGCGATGGAGCCGGTACCGAGGAAGCCCCCCAGCTCCTCGGGCACGCGCGCGAGGCGGGAGCCGTACTCGCTGTAGATGACGCCCGCGTAGACGCCGGTGCGGCTGCCCTTGAGCGTGAGGGGATCGATGCCCGCGCGCTCGATCGCCTCCCAGGAGATCTCCAGGAGGAGGCGCTGCTGCGGGTCCATGGCGAGGGCCTCGCGGGGGGAGATCCCGAAGAAGCCGGGATCGAAGGCGCAGGCGTCCTGGAGGAACCCGCCCTCGCGCGTGCGGGAGATCCCCGGCGCGTCCGGGTCGCCGTCGTGGACGGCGCCGAGGTCCCAGCCCCGGTCGGCGGGGAAGCCGGTGACGGCGTCCCGCTCCTTGACGAGCAGTTCCCACAGGTCCTCGGGGGAGCCGACGCCGCCGGGGAAGCGGCAGCTCATCGCCACCACCGCGACGGGCTCGCGGGCGCTGTCGGCCTCGTCGGCGAGCCTGCTGTTCTCCCGGCGCAGGCGCCGGTTGTCGAGGAGAGAGGCCCTCAGGGCCTCGACCACCCGGTCCGTGGACATGTTCTTCCCTTCCTCCCGCGCCGGATCAGACACGTCCGTCACCGCCCAGGGCCATCCGCACGAGGGCGTCCACTTCCATCTCCTCGATCGCGCCGGGGCCGTCCGCGGGGTCCGTCCCCCCGCCGTCCGCCTCCGCACCGCCGGTCCCGGCGAGGCGCAGCACCGCGTCCAGGAGGCCCGCCTCGCGCAGCCGCGTCACCGGGACGGCGGCGAGGCGCCGCTGGAGTTCCCGGTCGCCGTCCGGCCGGGCCGGGGCGGCGGGCCCGGGGGCCGGAGCGAGACGCGCGTCCACGTACGCGGCCGCGGCGGCCGGGGTCGGGTGGTCGAAGACGAGGGTGGCGGGCAGGCGCAGGCCGGTGGCGGCGTTCAGGCGGTTGCGGAGGTCGACCGCTGTCAGGGAGTCGAAGCCGAGGTCCTTGAACGCCTGCTCCGGGTCGACCGCCTCGGGCCCGGTGTGTCCGAGGACGTCGGCGACGCGGGCCCGTACCAGCTCCTCGATCCGCTCCCGGCGCTCCTCGCCGCCCAGGGACGCCAGCCGCTCGCGCAGCGGAAGCGCTCGGGCGGGGTCGGCCCCGGCGGCGGGCCGGGCGGCGCGCACCAGGCCGCGCAGCAGCG
>NZ_JAHKJW010000005.1:105479-255925 GCF_019710745.1 Streptomyces beigongshangae | reverse complement strand
GATGACGCCCTGGGTGGCAGCACCCGCCGGGACCATCACCCACACCACCCGCGGGCCCGCGAGTCCGTCCACAAGCTCCTTGAGGCTGTGGACATCGGCGAGATCCGCGTTGCGGTCGTATCCGATGACGGTGTGGCCTGCGCGGCGGATGCGCTCGCGCATGTTGCCGCCCATCTTGCCGAGGCCGACGAGACCGAGCTCCATCAGGTTGTTCCTTCACTAGCGATGTGGCAGGAGAGCACTTTCGTACTTGCGTCCGAGCCTAAACCCGGACTCTCCTGCACATCTGTGGGCACAGCCGCTCAGACGTATGCCCCCACCTGCGGCTCTTCGTCAGCCGCTGAGCCGTACCGGCATGATCAGGTACTTGTACGCCTCGTCCGCCTCGGCGTCCAGGGCGGGCCGGCCGCTGAGGAGCGCCGGCTTGGTGGACGTCGTGAAGGAGAGCTGCGCGACCGGGGAGTCGATGGCGCTCAGGCCGTCGAGCAGGAACGTCGGGTTGAAGGCGATCGAGACGTCGTCGCCCTCCAGCTGGGCGTCGACCCTTTCCACAGCCTGTGCATCGTCGCTGGAGCCGGCCTCCAGGATCAGCACGCCCTGCTCGAAGCTCAGCCGCACCGGGGTGTTCCGCTCGGCGACCAGGGCCACACGCTTGACGGCCTCCACGAAGGGGGCGGTCTCGATGACGGCGATCGAGTTGAACTCCGTCGGGAACAGGGAGCGGTACTTCGGGAGGTCGCCCTCCAGCAGACGCGTGGTCGTACGCCGTCCGGCCCCCTCGAAGCCGATCAGGCCCTCCCCCGCGCCGGAACCGGACAGCGCCAGGGTCACGCTGTCGCCGCTCGTGAGCGCCTTGGCGGTGTCCAGGAGCGTCTTGGCGGGCACCAGGGCGACGGCGGACGCCTCGGGGTTCTCCGGCTTCCACAGGAACTCGCGGACGGCGAAGCGGTAGCGGTCGGTGGACGCCAGCGTGACCGTGTCGCCCTCGATCTCGATGCGCACACCGGTGAGGACGGGCAGCGTGTCGTCGCGGCCCGCGGCGATGGCCACCTGGGCCGCGGCGGAGGCGAAGACCTCACCGGGGACCGTGCCGGTCGCGACCGGCATCTGCGGCAGCGCCGGGTATTCCTCCACAGGCAGTGTGTGGAGGGTGAAGCGTGAGGAACCGCAGACCACGGTCGCCCGTACACCGTCTGTGGAAATCTCCACCGGCCGGTTGGGAAGTGCACGGCAGATGTCCGCGAGCAGGCGGCCCGAGACGAGCACCGTGCCCTCTTCGTCGATCTCCGCGTCCACCGAGACGCGGGCCGAGACCTCGTAGTCGAAGCTGGAGAGGCTCAGCGCGCCCTCCTCGGCCTTGAGGAGGAGGCCGGCGAGCACAGGCGCCGGTGGACGGGCCGGGAGGCTGCGTGCCGCCCAGGCCACTGCCTCCGCGAGTACGTCGCGTTCCACCCGGATCTTCACCGTTGCCGCCTCCGTCTGTTGCCGGCGCTCTCGCCCTGCTCGGTCTTCGTCGTCTGGGTCGGTGTCGCTCAGCCCACCGAGGGGCAGGACGCCGGGGACCAGTCTGACGCACCGCACTGACAGTCGGTGCCCCTCGGGGTCAAGTCGTGCCGAGCGGCACTCGGGGCTCCGGGAGCAAGTTGTGCACAGCCCCGACTTCGAAACGATTCCCAGGCTCTCTCTAGTTGTCAGTAGTAGTAGGGCCTGTGGATACCGTGGATAACCGCGTATGCGCAGTTCAGAGTCGGTTTTTTGTCCACCGGGCCTGTGGGCGGAGGCGGTGGACAACTGGCGTCTTCTGTGGACGGGGAAAAGTTCTGCACACCCGATACACAGGCAAGGGGTACTTCTCCCCAGCGCCGTCCCCAGGTTTACCCACGTTCCCCACAGGCCAACCCAGCCGCTTGGTGTGACGCCTTTCACTCGACACGGTGACGGCGCGCGTCTTGTTGCCGAACAGTGGACAGGGGTGTGGAGAAGCTGGTGATCACTGGGGATAACTGCCCCTAGCCTGTGGGACGCCGGTGGACAACCTTTCTCCCGGTCTGTGGGCCCTCTCTTTGTCCACAGGCTGTGGAGATCGTTTGTCCACGAATCCACAGGGGTCTGAACTGGGCTGATGCTCTTTCAGCACCGCTCCCTGTGGATACGAACTGGACAACTCCACGGTCCCCAGGGTGTGGACGCGAGAAAGTACCCGAATCTGTGGAGGAAGGCCGTGACCTGGCGCGTATTCGAACGTCCGGCGACTGTCGGGTAACGCCGGAACGGCTCCGGGAGCGGCCCGGAAGGGGTCATGGACGGCCTGGAAGGGGCCGGGGGCGGGCGGCGGCAGCGGCCGAGGACACCTGACGGGGCAGTTCGGGGCAGGTGAGGAGGCGCCGGAACGCGCCGGGAAGGGCGAGGGCAGGCCGGGACGGGCGAGGACGGGCGAGGACGGGCCGGGACAGCGAAAGGCGCCCTCGGGAGCGGGTCCCGGGGCGCCTCCGGCGGCGTACCGCCCGGACGTCAGCCGTTCTTGATGCGGTTGGTGAGCTCGGTGACCTGGTTGTAGATCGAGCGGCGCTCGGCCATCAGCGCGCGGATCTTGCGGTCGGCGTGCATGACCGTCGTGTGGTCGCGGCCGCCGAACTGGGCACCGATCTTCGGCAGGGAGAGGTCCGTGAGCTCACGGCAGAGGTACATGGCGATCTGGCGGGCCGTCACCAGCACCCGGCTGCGCGAGGAGCCGCACAGGTCGTCCACCGTGAGGCCGAAGTAGTCGGCGGTGGCGGCCATGATGGCCGACGCGGTGATCTCGGGGGACGAGTCCTCGCCGCCGGGGATCAGGTCCTTGAGGACGATCTCCGTCAGACCGAGGTCGACCGGCTGCCGGTTGAGCGACGCGAACGCCGTCACCCGGATCAGCGCGCCCTCCAGCTCGCGGATGTTGCGCGAGATGCGGGACGCGATGAACTCCAGCACCTCCGGCGGGGCGTTGAGCTGCTCCTGCACCGCCTTCTTGCGGAGGATGGCGATACGGGTCTCCAGCTCGGGCGGCTGGACGTCCGTGATCAGGCCCCACTCGAAGCGGTTGCGCAGCCGGTCCTCCAGCGTCACCAGCTGTTTGGGCGGGCGGTCGCTGGAGAGCACGATCTGCTTGTTCGCGTTGTGGAGGGTGTTGAAGGTGTGGAAGAACTCCTCCTGCGTCGACTCCTTGTCCGCCAGGAACTGGATGTCGTCGACGAGCAGGATGTCCATCTCGCGGTACCGCTTGCGGAAGCTGTCGCCCTTGCCGTCGCGGATGGAGTTGATGAACTCGTTGGTGAACTCCTCGGAGCTCACGTACCGCACCCGTGTGCCCGGGTAGAGGCTGCGCGCGTAGTGCCCGATCGCGTGCAGCAGGTGCGTCTTGCCGAGGCCGGACTCGCCGTAGATGAACAGCGGGTTGTACGCCTTGGCGGGTGCTTCGGCGACGGCGACCGCGGCCGCGTGCGCGAAACGGTTCGAGGCACCGATGACGAACGTGTCGAAGAGGTACTTCGGATTGAGGCGCGCGGTGGGCTCGCCCGGACCCGTCGCGGGCGCCGGCTGCGCGGCCAGCGGACCCGGGGCGCCGCTGGAGGCGGGCAGGGAGGAGCCGACGGGACCGCCGCGGTGGACATGACCCATGGCGGAGGGGGACGGCGGCTCGGACCGCTCACGGCGGTCCGGACGCTGGTCGTAGTCGGGCCGCGGCTGGTCGTAGTCGGAGCGCGACTGGTCGTACTCGGGCCGCTGCTGCTCGTAGTCGGAACGCTGCTGCTCGTAGCCGGAGCGCTGGTCGTAGGGCGAGCGGTCCGGCTGCTGCCGGTAGTCCCGCGGCGGGGACGCGTAGGGGTCCCGGTCGGGGAAGCCGAGCCGCTGCTGCTGCCATCCGTAGTCGTCCTGCGAGGACCGCGGCCAGGCGCCCGGTTCGGGACGCTGGTAGTCGGGGTACGCGGGGCGGGCCGTCGGGAGCTGGTCCTCGTGGGAGGGCTGCTGCTGGTCGGAACGGCCCTGGGCGTGGTTGTCCGTACGGTCGTCCGCGCGATGCCGGCCGTACCCGCGGTAGCCGTCGTGGCCCTGCGAGGGCGGGCGCTCGGGCTCCTCGTAGCGCGACGGGGCCTGCTGGACGGGCGGCGCCGGTGCGGGGGACTCCCCGACGGAGTCGTCGACGGTGATCGCGATACGGATCGGGCGGCCGCACTCGCGGCTGAGCGTGTCGCTGACGATCGGCGCCAGACGCCCTTCGAGCACGCCCTTCGCGAACTCGTTCGGGACGGCGAGCAGCGCGGTGTCCGCCACGAGTGCCAGCGGCTGGCACCGCTTGATCCAGTGCTCGTCCTTCGTCTCGACACCCTGCCCTCGGTCGTCGCCGAGAAGCTGTTCCAGGACGCGTGGCCACACTGCGGCAAGATCGGCAGGTACGTCAGCCACAGGGCACGCTCTCTCGCGGGTCCCACGAACGTGTGATTCCTGGGACGGATGGGGGTGGGAACTGGACGGGCGGGGTGGACGAAGCGGCCGGAACGGCCGGAACGAATGAGATGGAGCGGTGGGAAGGGAACGAACCGGAGTCCGGCCACGGTAGTCAGGGCGACCCGTGCGGTTCAAGTTGTTGTCCCCAGCCTGTGGACAGTGTCTCCTGGACAGCGCTGGTTTGACCGGATGGCGTAGCCGCGCGTACCGTAACCAGGTCGAGTTGTCGATGGCTGCTGCCGCCTGCCTCCGATGGGCACAGATCGCGAATGAGTGATCGGGAAGCGGTGCACTCGGGCGTAAGCGAGCTACTCGTGGGCGCACGGTGACAGCCAAGACGGCACCCCGCAACTACCGATTCTTTCTGGAGCCCCCGAGTGAGCAAGCGCACCTTCCAGCCGAACAACCGTCGTCGTGCCAAGACCCACGGCTTCCGCCTGCGGATGCGCACCCGTGCCGGCCGCGCGATTCTCGCGAACCGTCGTGGCAAGGGTCGCGCCAGCCTCTCCGCCTGATCACTTAAACAGGTCATGACGTGCTGCCTACCGAGCATCGGCTGAGGCGGCGCGAGGACTTCGCGACCGCGGTACGCCGAGGACGCCGGGCCGGACGCCCGCTTCTTGTCGTCCACCTGCGCAGTGGTGCACCGGACCCGCACGTGCCGGGGGAGAACGCTCCCCCGGCACGTGCGGGTTTCGTTGTCAGCAAAGCCGTGGGCGGAGCCGTCGTGCGCAACAAGGTGAAACGGCGGCTCCGCCACCTCATGCGTGAGCGAATGGCTCTGCTGAGCCCCGGTAGCCTGGTAGTAGTACGAGCGCTGCCCGGTGCGGGTGACGCCGACCATGCCCAGCTGGCCCGAGACCTGGACGCCGCTCTGGAGCGGCTACTGGGAGGGGGCGCGCGATGAAGTACCCGCTGCTGGCTCTCATCAAGCTGTACCAGTGGACCATCAGCCCGTTGCTCGGGCCGGTGTGCAAGTACTACCCGTCGTGCTCCCGCTACGGGTACCAGGCCATCGACCGGCACGGCGCGATCAAGGGAACGGCACTCACCGCCTGGCGCATCCTGCGGTGCAATCCGTGGTCGCCGGGTGGCGTGGACCACGTCCCGCCGCGCAGGCGTCCGCGATGGCACGAGATGCTGCGCACCACCTGGCGTGCACGCAAGGGCGGGAACTCCGCCGCCGAACCGGCCACCGAGGGGCACGGTATGTCCAACCATTCCTCGAGCCCGGCCGCCGAGACCCCGTCCCATGCTCAAGGAGCCTGATTAGTGGACACGATTGCCAGTATTTTCAGCTTCATCACGACACCCGTTTCCTGGGTCATCGTCCAGTTCCACTCGGTGTACGGCGCCGTCTTCGGCCCGGACACGGGCTGGGCCTGGGGCTTGTCCATCGTGTCCCTGGTGATCCTGATCCGTATCTGCCTGATCCCGCTCTTCGTGAAGCAGATCAAGGCGACCCGGGCGATGCAGACGCTGCAGCCCGAGATGAAGAAGATCCAGGAGCGCTACAAGAACGACAAGCAGCGCCAGTCCGAAGAGATGATGAAGCTGTACAAGGAGACGGGCACCAACCCGCTCTCCTCGTGCCTTCCCATCCTGGCGCAGTCCCCGTTCTTCTTCGCGCTGTACCACGTGCTCAACAGCATCGCGTCGAACGACACCATCGGCGTGATCAACAACCGGCTGCTGGAGAGCGCGCAGAAGGCGCACATCTTCGGGGCTCCGCTGGCCTCGAAGTTCACGGACAGCAGCGACAAGGTCCAGGCGCTGGGCTCCTCGATCACCGATGTGCGCGTCGTCACGGCGATCATGATCGTCCTGATGTCGTTCTCGCAGTTCTACACCCAGCGTCAGCTGATGACGAAGAACGTCGACACCACCGTGAAGACGCCCTTCATGCAGCAGCAGAAGATGCTGATGTACGTCTTCCCGATCATGTTCGCCGTCTTCGGCATCAACTTCCCCGTCGGTGTCCTCGTCTACTGGCTGACCACCAACGTGTGGACCATGGGCCAGCAGATGTACGTCATCCACAACAACCCGACTCCGGGTTCCAAGGCCCAGGCCTCCTACCTGGAGCGCCTGCACAAGCGCGTCACGCAGCACGGCAGGACGCGCGGTCGTGGGGAGAAGGCCGTCGTCAAGGCCATCGTCGCGAAGGGCCGCGACCGCAACGAGTTCGAGCGCAAGTTCATCAACGGCCTGTCCAAGGCGGGTCTGGCGGCGCAGGCCGACGGTTCCGTGGTGAAGAGCGAGGTCTCGACCGTGGTCGAGACCGAGGACGGCACTCCGGTGGCGGGCGGTGCTCCCAGGCGCCAGCAGCCCAAGCGGCAGAGCAAGTCCCAGCGGCAGTCGGGCACGGTCCAGGGCGGTGCCAAGGCCGCGGGCGAGCCCGCGCCGAAGACCTCCCTCAGCAAGGCCGACGAACCGCGGGACGCCAAGCCCGGTCCCAGGCCGGCGGGCGGCAAGTCCGCGTCCGGCGGTACCCGCAGCAAGGCCCAGTCCGGACAGCGCAAGGGTCCGCAGCGGCCCAAGTCCCCGTCCAAGAAGTAAGAAGGAGTCCATCCCGTGACGGAAGGCACCACCTCCGCTGCCCCTGAGGGTGGCGACACCCTGACCCGCCTGGAGCAGGAGGGCGAGATCGCGGCCGACTACCTCGAGGGTCTGCTGGACATCGCCGACCTCGACGGCGACATCGACATGGACGTCGAGGCCGATCGCGCGGCTGTCTCGATCATCAGTGATTCCCACAGCCGCGATCTGCAGAAGCTGGTCGGCCGTGACGGTGAGGTGCTGGAGGCGCTCCAGGAGCTCACCCGCCTGGCCGTGCACCGGGAGACCGGGGACCGCAGCCGTCTGATGCTGGACATCGCGGGCTACCGCGCCAAGAAGCGCGAGGAGCTCTCCGAACTGGGCGCGAAGGCGGCGGCCGAGGTCAGGAGCTCCGGTGAGCCGGTCAAGATGAAGGCGATGACCCCCTTCGAGCGCAAGGTGGTGCACGATGCCGTCAAGGCAGCCGGCCTGCGCAGCGAGTCCGAGGGCGAGGAGCCGCAGCGCTTCGTCGTCGTGCTCCCCGCCTGATCCAGCACGTCTGACCACCGGCCCCGTCTGTGTTCGCAGGCGGGGCCGTACTTTGTCAGCCTGAGGTTCGACAGTCCCTGAGGTTCGACAGTCCCTGATGGTCCTTGTAGTCAGCGCGCAGTGCGCTCAAGCGGTACGGAAGGACGGTTCCCCGTGACGGAGGCAGCGGAGCTCCCCCCTGCGCCCGAGCAGGCCCGGGCGGTGTTTGGTGACCGCTTCGCGGACGCGGTTCGTTATGCGGAGTTGCTGGCCGACGCGGGAGTCCAGCGTGGTCTGATCGGTCCTCGGGAGGTGCCCCGTCTGTGGGAACGGCATCTGCTCAACTGCGCCGTGCTCTCGGAAGTGGTTCCCGAGGGAGTGACGGTGTGCGATGTCGGCTCCGGCGCCGGACTGCCCGGCATCCCTCTGGCCCTCGTCCGTCCGGATCTCAGGATCACACTGCTCGAACCATTGCTGCGACGCACCAACTTCCTTTCGGAGGTCGTCGAGCTGCTCGGGCTCGACCATGTCACCGTCGTCCGCGGACGCGCCGAGGAAGTGCTCGGCACGCTGCCGCCGGTCCATGTGGTGACCGCTCGGGCCGTGGCTCCGCTGGACCGTCTCGCAGCGTGGGGCGTCCCACTGCTGCGTCCGTACGGAGAGATGCTCCTCCTCAAGGGCGACACCGCGGAGGAAGAGGTCAAGAACGCCGGAGCCGCCCTGAGCAAGCTCGGAGCCGTGGACACGTCGGTGCTGCACGTCGGTGAGGGCGTCGTGGAGCCACTGGCCACCGTGGTTCGCGTGGAGGTCGGGGAGAGCCCCGGCGGCGTGCGGTTCGCAGCCAAGCGGGCGAAGGCGGCGCGCACGGGACGGACCAGAAGGCGCCGCTGACTACTGTGTGGACAGATGCGACTCGAACGCGAGAGCGCTGGTCGCAGGGTCGGGTCTGCTGACTGATCCGTTGACTGATCCGTCCTGACGACGAGACGTACTCCACACCAGGTGCCGGAGTCGGGTGGCCGGAGTGTCGCGCGGTGACGGTCCCGCGTGCTGTGCATCGTGTTTCACGTGAAACGTCGCTCACTGCTGCACGGCATCATCGGTCGCGGTCGTGCCGCGTCCGGACCCCGCGACCGCACCCCTCTGGGATCCATGAGATCCATCAGTAAAAGTCCCTCTCCGGACGTCAGAGTGTCCTCCGGAGAGGGCACGGAGTTGTCCACAGAGGTGGGTTTCTCCACAGAAGCACGGGCCTCGCTGGTTCATGACCCCGAAGACATGGGAGGCTCTGTTCATTGCGAGCCTGAAGTCGAGGAGAGTGAATCCTTGCGGTCCGACGCCAACATCGCGGGACCGATGACCGATCCGGTCCCCGGTCCCCGAACCGAATCGATGGGGAACGATGTTTCACGTGAAACACCGCCCCCGATGGACGACACTCCCATTGGTCGTGCTGCCCAACTTGCCGTGGAAGCTCTGGGTCGAGCCGGCGAAGGCCTGCCACGGCCCGAGCAGACCCGCGTGATGGTGGTCGCCAACCAGAAGGGCGGGGTCGGTAAGACCACGACCACGGTCAACCTTGCTGCCTCACTCGCGCTGCACGGCGGTCGGGTCCTGGTGATCGACCTCGACCCCCAGGGCAATGCCTCCACCGCGCTGGGCATCGACCATCATGCCGAGGTTCCCTCCATCTACGACGTGCTGATCGACAGCAGGCCACTCTCCGAGGTCGTTCAGCCGGTTCCCGATGTCGAGGGCCTCTTCTGCGCACCCGCCACCATCGATCTCGCCGGTGCGGAGATCGAGCTGGTGTCCCTGGTGGCACGTGAGAGCCGGCTGGAACGGGCCATCCAGGCGTACGAGCAGCCGCTGGACTACATCCTCATCGACTGCCCGCCCTCCCTGGGACTGCTGACGGTCAACGCGCTCGTCGCGGGCGCCGAGGTCCTCATCCCGATCCAGTGCGAGTACTACGCCCTGGAGGGCCTGGGGCAGCTACTGCGCAACGTCGACCTCGTACGGGGGCACCTCAACCCCAACCTGCACGTGTCCACGATCCTGCTCACCATGTACGACGGCAGGACGCGACTCGCCTCTCAGGTCGCCGAGGAAGTACGCAGCCACTTCGGTGAGGAGGTACTACGGACGAGCATTCCGCGCTCGGTCCGTATCTCCGAAGCCCCCAGCTACGGGCAGACGGTGCTGACCTACGACCCGGGGTCCAGTGGTGCGCTCTCGTACCTGGAAGCGGCACGGGAGATTGCGTTGCGCGGAGTCGGCGTGGCCTACGATGCGCAGCAAGCCCACATGGGCACACACAATGAACAGAGCATGGTGGAGGGGATCCAGTGAGTGAGCGACGGAGGGGGTTGGGCCGTGGTCTCGGCGCACTGATTCCTGCCGCCCCGACAGGGGAGAAGACAGTGCCGTCGGCGACGGGCGGAGCGTCCATGACGCCGGGAGCCGTACCGTTGCTCACCGCGGAGCGCGGGGTGGCGGCGAGCAAGGTGGCCTCACTTCCTTCGGCTCATGTTTCACGTGAAACAGAGGAGCCGTCGGTGAGCGTCTTCGGGGAGGCACCGACGGCGCCTGTGGGAGCACACTTCGCCGAGCTGCCCCTGGACTCCATCACGCCGAACCCGCGTCAGCCCCGAGAGGTGTTCGACGACGACGCTCTCGCGGAACTCGTTACCTCCATCAAGGAGGTCGGACTTCTCCAGCCGGTTGTCGTGCGCCAGGTGGGTCCGGCGCGCTATGAGTTGATCATGGGTGAGCGGCGCTGGAGGGCTTGCCGCGAAGCAGGACTCGAAGCCATCCCGGCGATCGTGCGCGCCACGGACGACGAGAAGCTTCTCCTGGACGCTCTTCTGGAGAACCTGCACCGGGCGCAACTGAACCCGTTGGAAGAGGCTGCCGCCTACGACCAGCTCCTCCAGGACTTCAACTGCACGCACGACCAGCTGGCGGACCGGATCGGCCGGTCACGCCCGCAGGTCTCCAACACCCTGCGTCTGCTGAAGCTCTCCCCCTCGGTTCAGCGTCGGGTTGCCGCCGGCGTTCTCTCCGCCGGCCACGCGCGGGCACTGCTCTCTGTCGCGGACTCCGAGGAGCAGGACCACCTCGCTCGCCGCATCGTGGCCGAAGGGCTTTCGGTGCGGGCCGTGGAGGAGATCGTCACGCTCATGGGTTCGCGGCCGCAGTCGGCCCCGCGATCCAAGGGGCCGCGGGCGGGTGCCCGGGTCTCCCCGGCGCTGAGCGATCTTGCGACTCGTCTCTCGGATCGCTTCGAGACCCGGGTGAAGGTCGACCTCGGTCAGAAGAAGGGCAAGATCACCGTCGAGTTCGCCTCCATGGAGGATCTGGAGCGGATCCTGGGTTCGCTCGCACCTGGCGAGGGGCCGGTTCTGCAGAACAGTCTGCTGGGTGACAAGGACGACGAATCCGAGGAGACCGAGTCCTGAGCCCTGACCGGGTGGCCGCTTCCGACCGGCTGACCAGCAGAGCGGGCTGTGTCCGGTGTGTACCGGAACACGGCTCGCTCTTTGCTTTCTGGCGGTATCGATGGAATCGCTTCGTGGATACGATGCGTTCGGGTAAGGCGCATTCACCTGGCAGTACCTTCTCTGGGGAGGCGGAAGCCATGCGGACGGTGAGCCGCACCGGACTGGTGAGTGTGGGCCTGGGTATAGGGGCAGTCGGTGGGTTCGTCGGCAGCCTGCTCAGGGAACGGAGCGCTCTGACAGCCGCCCGCGATGCCGCGGGCGAAGGAAGCGAGGAACTGCCTTCATGGGGCGCCGGCTCGTACCGCTCACGCTGGACAACCTTCAGGACCTTCCCGAGCGCTGCCGCGCCTGTGTCTTCTGGGAACTGGACCCAGTCAGCGGCCAGGCCGCGGTAAAGGCGGGCACCCCCGATCTGGAGAAAGAGGCGTGGATCTCCGCCGTTCTGCTGGAGTGGGGATCCTGCGGCCGGGTCGTCTATGTGGACGACGTACCAGTGGGTTTCGTGCTGTACGCACCGCCCGCCTATGTACCGCGTTCGACGGCATTTCCCACGAGCCCGGTCTCGCCCGACGCCATCCAGCTGATGACGGCCTTCATCCTGCCGGACTTCCAGGGGCAGGGACTCGGACGCGTCATGGTCCAGACGGTTGCCAAGGATCTGCTGCGGCGGGGCTTCAAGGCCATCGAAGCCTTCGGGGACGCCCGGTGGAAGGAGTCGGCCTGTGTGCTGCCCGCTGACCACCTGCTGGCTGTGGGCTTCAAGACCGTCCGGCCGCATCCGACCTACCCGCGGCTGCGGCTGGAGCTGCGGACGACGCTTTCCTGGAAGGAAGACGTGGAGCTGGCGCTCGACCGGCTGCTGGGAGCAGTACAGAAGGAACCGGCGCTGCGTCCGTTGTAGGACTGCCGGCTCCGCTTCACCTTCGGACATGCGGATGGGCCAGCCCGAGCGGGCTGGCCCATCCGTGTTTCACGTGAAACATCGTCGCCTTCACGGACGACGGCTTGCGGTACTGCTCGACTACTCGGCGATGAAGTCCTCAAGGTCGCGCACGAGCGCGGCCTTCGGCTTGGCACCCACGATGGTCTTGGCCACCTCGCCACCCTGGTAGACGTTCAGGGTCGGGATGGACATGACGCCGTACTTGGCGGCCGTACCCGGGTTTTCGTCGATGTTGAGCTTGACGATCTCGATCTTGTCACCGTATTCGGCGGCGATCGCCTCGAGGGACGGTGCGATCTGGCGGCACGGACCACACCAGGTGGCCCAGAAGTCCACCAGTACGGGCTTGTCGCTCTTGAGGACGTCCTGCTCGAAAGAATCGTCGGTCACATGCTTCAGGGTGCCGGCCACGGCGAGCTCCTTAACTGGTTGGTGCGGTGAGGCGGATGGGGGTTCAGACGGTGGTCTTCTCGGGCTCCGCCACTTCGCCGTCCGCGAGAGCGGCGAGGAAGCGCTCGGCGTCGAGAGCGGCGGAGCAGCCGGTGCCGGCCGCGGTGATCGCCTGGCGGTAGGTGTGGTCGACGACGTCGCCGGCGCCGAAGACACCTGTCAGGTTCGTTCGGGTCGAGGGCGCCTCGACCTTGAGGTAGCCCTCCTCGTCCAGGTCCAGCTGGCCCTTGAAGAGCTCCGTGCGCGGGTCGTGGCCGATCGCGATGAACAGGCCGG
The DNA here is from genome assembly GCF_019710745.1 of Streptomyces beigongshangae. Lineage (GTDB taxonomy): Bacteria > Actinomycetota > Actinomycetes > Streptomycetales > Streptomycetaceae > Streptomyces > Streptomyces beigongshangae. The sequence goes on along the minus strand of NZ_JAHKJW010000005.1, from coordinate 243,205 downwards.
TGACGGGCAGCTCGGACGTCTCGCCGGTCTTCAGGTTGCGCAGGGTCAGACCGGACAGCTTCTGGTCACCCTGGATCTCGGCCACCTCGCTGTCCCAGACGAACTTGATCTTCGGGTCGGCGAAGGCGCGCTCCTGCATCGCCTTGGAGGCCCGCAGCGTGTCGCGTCGGTGGACGATGGTCACGGACTTGGCGAACCGGGAGAGGAAAGTGGCCTCCTCCATGGCGGTGTCACCGCCGCCGATCACGGCGATGTCCTGGTCCTTGAAGAAGAAGCCGTCACAGGTCGCGCACCAGGAGACGCCGCGTCCGGAAAGGACGTCCTCCTTGGGCAGACCCAGCTTGCGGTGCTGCGAGCCGGTGGTGACGATGACGGCCTTCGCCCGGTGCACGGTCCCCGCAGTGTCCGTGACGGTCTTGACCTCACCGCTGAGGTCGACCGAGACGATGTCGTCCGGGATCAGCTCCGCACCGAAGCGCTCAGCCTGGGCCCGCATGTTGTCCATGAGCTCGGGGCCCATGATGCCGTCCTGGAAGCCGGGGAAGTTCTCCACCTCAGTCGTGTTCATGAGAGCACCACCTGCGGTGACGGCGCCCTCGAACACCAGCGGCTTCAGCGAGGCGCGCGCGGTGTACAGCGCCGCCGTATAACCGGCGGGCCCGGAGCCGATGATGATCACGTTACGAACGTCGCTCACGGCTTGATTCCTCGTCTCTGGGGACTGCTACATACGACCGGGGGAGCCTCTCTCAGAACCCTCACCCCACCCAACGGATCCTAAGGGGCGCGCATTCCCGCTGTGTCCGGGCACACGGAGGCGAGTCATCGCAAGGGGTACCGCGGCCGGTGCGAGGTATGCCGAAGGCGGTCGGCGACGGATCCGGGAGCGCTCAGTTCCGTGGGTAGGAGTGCTTCAGCAGGACCTTGCCGGCGGAGACGGAGGGCTTGTCCACACAGGCGGAGTCGACGACGTAGGCGGTGACCCGATCGGTGTCGGTGAGAGCGGGCAGCACCACGAGATACGCGTCCTTGCCGTTGTAGGAGCCTTCCTTGAAGGCGATCGGTGGCGTCTCCTGGCCGATCCCCCGCCTGACGCAGGCGGGCACGGAGTCCGTGGGCAGGTTGAAAATGCCCGGACTTTCCATGGACTCGGTACCCCTGGGGCGGGAGCTTCGAGGACTGCTCTCCTTCTTCTTCTCCGCCTGGGCGAGGAGACCCGCGACCTGGACCTCCAGCTTCTCGCCGGCGAAAGTGTTCGCGGGACCGCTCTGCCTCGCAGGCGGCGATGCGGGGTCCTTGTCCGAGCTGCCGCTTCCCATGGACTGGACGATCAGACCACCGAGACCCAAGGCAGCGGCCGTGAACACGGCGCCCAGTGTGACCGTCCTGCGGCGCCCGCGTCGCGGGCGGTTCGGGCGGCCCGGTCCGGTGGCGCCACGGGAGCGCCCGGTGGGACGGTCCGCCGCGGTCGATGTTTCACGTGAAACATGCCCGCTGCCGCGCTGATGCCTGTCGAGGGAAAGACCATCCGCTTCGGCGGAGAGAGCGGCGTCGACGCGATCGGCGACGTCATCGGGCATGCGGAGCGGGCCCGGCAGCGTACCGAGCAGATCGCGGATCTCTTCCAGCGACTCGTACACGTCGGCACAGAGCGAGCAGTCGTCCAGGTGGCGCCGTATGTCCATCGACCGGGACGGGGGGAGCAGACCTTCGGTGAGGTCGGAGATCTCCGTGACGTCCGGGTGCCCGGCCGTGTCGGTCATCGATGTCACGCTCGCCCACCTCCGCCCTTCACAGCAGTTGCATCGCTCGGTCCGTCGTGTGGTCCCGCTGCGGGTGGGACGGATGTCCCCTGCGTACGGTTCCTTTCCCCGCTCGACTTCTTGCCCGCTCTGTCATTTCCACCGTCCGTGCGCAAATGGGTGAGCAGGGGAAGGAGTCTGGCTCTGCCACGGGCACAGCGGCTCTTGACCGTGCCGACCGGCACATCGAGCAGGCCGGCGGCCTCCGCCACGGGGTAGCCCTGCATGTCCACCAGTACGAGTGCGGCCCGCTGGTCCGCGGGCAGGGTGGCCAGCGCCCTCAGCAGCTCACGGTGCAGATCGTTGCGCTCGGCCGGGGCGGCGGCGGACTCGTGCGGCTCCAGCAACTGATCGAGCCGTTCGGCGTCGTCCACAGGGGACGTCTTCCTGGAGGCCGCCTTGCGGGCACGGTCCAGGCAGGCGTTCACCGTGATCCGGTGCAGCCAGGTCGTGACGGCCGACTGGCCACGGAAGGTGTGGGCGGCCCGATAGGCGGAGACGAGAGCGTCCTGGACGGCGTCGGCGGCTTCCTCGCGGTCGCCCAGAGTCCGCAGGGCCACCGCCCAGAGCCGGTCGCGGTGGCGTCGTACGAGCTCGCCGAAGGCATCGGGGTCCCCCCTGACATGACGGGTGAGGAGGTCCTGGTCGCTCACTTCGCTGTAGGCGCCGTCCGCCATCGGACCCCTCCTCCTCGGTGACCGCTCAGCCGGTGAACTTCACGTTGGTGATCGCCTGCTTGTGACCGGCGTCGCTGAACTGGTCGCCGGGTGCGTACGGCAGCGCAGTGAACCATACGAGCACGTACCGGGTCTTCACTTTCTTGTCGGCCTTCACCATGGCGGTGGTGCCGTTCGTCGTCAGGGTTCCGAGCTTCTGCATGGAGCTCAGTGCCGTCGAGGAATTCAGCGAGTCCGTCGCGTACAGGGTGACCGTCGTGTGGTCCCCGGCGAAGCCGAGTCCTATCGAGGCGGTCGTGATCCTCTGTTCCGAACCGAGGTCGTAGACGATGCCGACCCCGGGCTTGAAGGAGGGGTCCATCACCGGACCGTCCACGAAGCTCTTGCTCCGCCAGTACGTCGAGCCGTCGCCGTCATAGGTCTTGGCGACGTCTTCCGGTGCCTGGGCCGAGCCCTTCGCGACATACTCCGCGGCACCCGCGATGCTGAGCGTCCTGGCCGGCCTCGTCCCGATGCCGTTCTTGTCGTTCTCGTCCGTCGTCCGGGTGTTGCCCGTCTCGTCGGGCTTCTCGTGCTCCATGAGCGCGTCCGCGAGCTGCCAGCTGCCGAGACCCAGTGCGGCGATGAGCAGAGCGGACACGGCCCACTTGAGGGCTTTGCCGGTACGGGTCTGCAGCGGGGGCGGCGGCGCCGCCATCACCTGGGTACCGCCCGGGTGCGGCGACGGGCGGCCGTAGCTGCCCTGCTGGTACGTCGTGCGCTGGTACTCGGGCAGTGCGGTGAACGTCGGCTCGGGCGGCCTGATGCGCGGCATCTCGCCGACCGCCTTCACCAGTTCCTCCGGAGTGGTGCACGGAGATTCCTGCCGGGACGCGGTCGCGCCGTCGTTGACGAGTGCGCGCATCGCGAGTTCCGACAGACCGCGGTGCACACCTGCCCGTACCTGGTCCGGCGGGATGAGCCCGACGTCCTTGGGCAGCCCCGAGAGCCCGTAAGCGTCGTCCTCGTAGGGCCAGCGCTGGGTGAGCGCGGCGTACAGCAGCGCGCCGATCGCCTCCGTGTCCGTGCGCTGAGGGGTGTCCGAAGTGACGCCGCGCAGCGCGGCGTTCACGGCGAGACCCCGGATGCGCCACTGCCCGGACGAGGTGCGCAGCACGGCGCCCGGGGTCAGCTTCAGATGGGCCAGCCCTTCGCGATGCGCGGCGGCCATCGCCTGCGCGACCTGGCAGACCAGCTGGTACGCCTCGTGCACCTCCAGCGGTCCGGAGGCCAGAAGCGTCGTCAACTCCGTGGCGTCCGGCAGCCATTCGTGCACCACGTAGACGAGGTCGTTCTCCTCGACCGCGTCCAGGACCTGGACGAACCGGGGATCACCGAGCAGGGCGGACGAACGGGCGGCCGCCAGGACGGAACGCGCTCGCGGGTGATCGGCGGGCAGCAGGTGCACACCGACGGCACGACGGAGTTTCTCGTCCACCGCACGCCAGCTGCTGAAGCCGTCCAGACGGGTGACGCACTCCTCCAGGCGGTAGCGCCTGGCGAGCTTGTGACCGCTGTGCAGTTCGGGCGGTGAAGTCCTGCCGGGGCTCTTGTGCCCGGCGCTCCCCTGTCCCTCTTCGCTCTTCGAGCTGTCCGTGTCCCGCTCCCGGTTCTGGGCCACCCCGTCGGCCGTGGACTGGTCCGCCTTCGCGGTCAGCGGTTCGTCACCGCTGGTGTCTGCCACGTCGACGGCAGCCGTGCTCCGTTCCGCCACCGTCGCTCCTGCCTCCCCATCCATTGCGCCCTGTCCGACGCCAAAGCCAATTGTGCCCACAGTCCGTCCCTCTGCACGACACGTGGTCGCGGACGATGGTTGTGCGCCTGTCCCGCTGTCAACGCCCAAGGCGCCCGCGGACCATGCCGACCATTCCGTTCAGTTCCTCGATGCGCATCCGCCGCGCCGCGACGAAGAAGACACCGAGCAGTACGACGCCACCGCCGAGCAGGGCGGCCGACGAGCCGACGACACCCTGTCCCAGCGTGTCGCTGATTCCGTAGCAGGCCGCGCCGGCGAGCAGCGCGGCCGGTACCGCCGCGATCGCGAGCCGTGCGTACGTGCGCAGGACGCGACCGCCGTCCAGGTCGCCGCCCAGCCGCCGGCTCAGCCGGCTCCACGCGACCCCGACCCCGATGGCGTAGGCGAGACCGTACGAGGCGGCCATGCCCGCGACCGCCCAGCGCGGGGGGAGCAGGAGGAAGCAGAGCGCGGAGGCACCGGCGTTGACGACGGCCACGATGACCGTGTTGTAGAAGGGGGTGCGGGTGTCTTCGTACGCGTAGAAGGCACGCAGCACGACGTACTGCACGGAGTACGGGATCAGGCCCAGGCCGAAGGCCATCAGCATGTAGCCCATGTTCGTCGCCTCGCTGATCCCGGAGGCGCCGAACATCAGCGTGCACATCGGGACGCCGAGGGCGACGAAGCCGAAGGAGATCGGCACGATCGCGACGGCCGTCGTGCGCAGGCCCTGGCTGATGTCGTCCCGGACGGCTCCGCTGTCGCCCTCGTGGGCCGAGCGCGCGAGCCGCGGCAGCAGGGCGGCCATCAGGGAGACCGTGATGATGGCCTGCGGCAGACCCCAGATGAGCTGCGCGTTGGCGTAGGCGGCGAAGCCGACGCCACCGACCGGCGAGTCCTTGGTCGCCGCGGTGGACAGCTGGCTCACGACGATCGCGCCCGCCTGGTTGGCGAGCACGAAGAGCACGGTCCACTTGGCGAGCATCGCCGCCTTGCCGAGTCCGTGGCCCTTCCAGTCGAAGCGCAGCCGCAGCCGGAAGCCGGTCTCACGGAGGTACGGGATCATCGCGAGGGCCTGGACGACGAGGCCGAGCAGGACGCCGATGCCGAGCAGCCGCTCGCCCTCCGGCGGGATGGTCGACACCTTCATGCCGGAGCTGCTCGCGGTGCCGTAGACGAAGATGAACAGCCCCAGCGTCACGATGATGACGATGTTGTTGAGGACCGGGGTCCACATCATCGCGCCGAACTTGCCGCGCGCGTTGAGGATCTGGCCCATCACCACGTGGATGCCCATGAAGAAGATCGTGGGCAGGAAGTAGCGGGCGAAGGTGACGCCCACGTCACTGGCCGCCGCGTCGCTCGCGACAGGCGCCGACAGCGCGTGGACCAGCAGGGGCGCGGCGAACACCGCCAGGGCGGTGAGGGCGCCGAGGACCACGACGACGAGGGTCAGCAGCCGGTTGGCGTAGGCCTCGCCGCCGTCCTCGTCCTCCTTCATGGCCCGTACCAGCTGCGGTACGAAGACGGAGTTGAGGCCGCCGCCGACGGTCAGGATGTAGATCATCGTCGGCAGCTGGTACGCGACCTGGAAGGTGTCGCCGAGGAGGCTGACGCCCAGGGCCGCGACGATCAGCGCGGAGCGGATGAAGCCGGTGAGACGGGAGACCATGGTCCCGGCCGCCATCACCGCACTCGACTTCAGCAGGCTCGACGCACGGCCCCCGGACTTTTTCGCCGGAGCCGGAGCCGGAGCCACAGCAGGGCTGGAAGCGGACGCAGGTGCGGGCGCGTGCGCCGCAGGGCCCGCGGCGGCCGGAGCCGGTCCCGCCGCCGGGGAGGGCATGACGGGCGGCCCGGCCGGCGGACGGACGCCGCCCTGCTGCTGGTCGCGGAAGAGATGGGCGAAGGCGTCCGGCTCGTGGCGCTGCTCGCCGGCCCCGGTCATCAGGTCGTCCACCCCCACGAACTGCGTCGTCCGGGGGTCGTCCCCGTACGGCAGGTACTGGGTGGGAGCCTCCGGCTCGGGCGCCGGCGTCTGCGCCCACACCCGGGGGTCGGGCGCGTACGGAGACTGCGGCGGCTGGCCGTAGAGCGGCTGCTGCGGCTGGTACGAGCCGGGCGGCGGCGGGGGATGCGCGGCACGGTCGTAGAGGGCCTCGGTGACGGGATCCTGCGCGGACAGGTCCTGCGCCCGGTAGGGATCCTGGGCGTAGGCGTCCTGGAAGTACCCCTCGGCCGCGGGCTGCTGCTGGGGCACCTCGCCCGGACCCGGCGGGCCCTGCGGCGGGTCGTCGGGGTAGCCGGAGCCCCCCGCGCCCTGACCGCGGTCACCGTCGTACGGCGCGTTCATGGTTACCCCACCTCATCGTCCCCGGGCCCACCGGCCACGACATCGCTCAACGGTCCACTCTCTCACCCGTGCCGGACGGGTCGGCGATTTGCGGTGCGGTGTCCGGTGAAGGTCCACTCGGCTGCTCCGGGCCGTGCGCGTTCGTTCCGGCGACGGGCGCCTTCTCACGACCGTCCTCCGCGCCGTCGGCGGGAGCGTGCTCCGCCCCGTCGTCCGCGGGAGCGTTCTCCGCTTCCTGCGCGGCCTGCCGGGCGGCCTCCCGCTTGCGCTGTGTGTACATCCGGAAGCCGGCGAGCACGAGCAGCAGGACACCGCCGGCGATGACCAGCATCACCGTGGCGGTGATCTCGGTCACCCGCACGTCGAAGGTGACCGGGGTCCCGTACGCCCTGCCGTCCTGGGTGTACAGCTGGGCGATGACCCCGACCCGGCCGTTGACATGGGCGTTGGTGGTGAACTTCACCGACTCGCTGTGCCCGCCCGACACCGCGACCGGTTGCTCCTGGAAGGCGCCGTCCCCGATGCTGAGACGGCTCGGCTGGGAGGACGTCAGACGCAGCACCAGGTGGTCGACACCCTGGACGAGGTTGTTCTGCACGGTGACCGGGATCGTGGCGCTGCGGCCCGAGAGCTTCGCCTCCGACTTGTCGATCAGCCCGACGCTCCCGGTGAGTCTGACGAGGTACTGGTCCACCCCGTCGCGGTAGGCCGCCGCCTCGACGTCCCGGCCGCGCCAGGAGGTCGACATCGACCGGTCCATGGCCCGGCCGAAGGGCGTGACCACGCGGGACTTGTCCGCGAGGATCACCTGGAAGCTGTCGAGCTTGCTCTGTGTGCCCTCGATCTTCACGAAGGCCGACTTCGGCAGCTCCTGCTTGCTCAGCGAGGGGGGGTACACGGACGCGGGCGGGACCCGGGTGGTGGCGCCGGCGTCCGGTTCGGCCTTGGTGGCCGCGGAGAGCTCGGCGGGCTGCGACCAGTTTCCGTCCTGCAGCTCCGTCAGCGCCTGCGCCATCGTCTGGGCCTGGCTGGCGGTCGGCATGCGCTGTGGGGCGACCACGATGCTGCGCTGCTTGTCCGGAGCCTGACGGGTGAGCATCAGGCTCTGGGCGAGGAACCTCTGCACCGCGAGGGTGGAGTTGCCGCCCACCGTCATGTCGCCCTGGAACGCCGTCGACAGCCGGGCGTCCGCGACCACCGCGGTGATGCCGCCGCCGATCGGCCGGGCCGCCGAGGGCGTGTACGGCAGAGCGCCGGTCTCCTTGAGGCTGTCGCTGCGGGTGAGCACGGTGTCGGCGCCGGCCGAGGTCGCGACCTTGACGATCGACGGATCGATCGCGCCGTTCACCGGCCACGCGTAGTCCGTGCTGGGGGTCACATGGAGGATCGACTCCACGGCGATGGCCGCCACGGCGGTGGCGTCCTTGAGATGGCTCAGCGACCCGGTGACGGACGTGCCCTTGTGGGCCAGGGACGCCAGGTCCGGGTCGGCGAAGGGAAGGGCGACGACCTCCTCGCCCTCGACCGCCTTCTCCAGTTCGCCGAGCCACTGCTTGGCCACTGCCTGGTGCGTGCCGGCGGTGGTCGTCCTGGTGGAGCCGTCCACCTGGACGCGGTAGCTGCGTGTCATCGCGTCGACGGAGGCCAGCAGGTCCGGGTCGACGACCCAGGTGATGTCGAGGTCCTTGCCGAGGCTGAGGAGCTGCTGCAGACGGCCGCCGGGGGACAGCTCGGCGGCCAGGGCCGCGTCGTCCGCGAAGACCGGGGTCTGCTGCTCGTTCGATCCCGTCTCGGCCATCATGGTCGAGGTCGAGATCAGCGGCCAGAGGTATGTCGTCCTGCTCTTCGTGTCCGCGGGCTCCGGCTGCCACGGCAGGAAGGTCCGCTCGATACCGAGGATCTGGTCGTACGGCGCGGCGGCGGTCCGGCCGGTGAGCGTGACACCGAGCTGGTAGACGCCGTCGGAACCGAGGTCCAGTTCGTCGACGGGTACGGAGATGCTGAACGTCCGGGGCACGCCCGGCGCCAGCCTCGCGAACTTCGCCACGTACTTGCCGCCGACCTCCGTGCCCGCGTACGGGTTGCTCTTCGCCGCGTCGTCGATCGCCGAGCGGCCGGCCAGCGTCGGGCCCACCCGCAGACCGACGTGCGCGCCGGTGACCGCCCGCTTGCCCTCGTTGACGATCCGGCCCGAGACGGTGAGCGTGTCACCCCCGGAGGGGACGCGGGGGCTCAGCGTGTCCAGGAAGACGTCGACCGTACGGGAGCCGCTGACCTCGGCAGCCGCACTCGGCTCCGAGACGAACGAGGTGTGCGAGGCGTACGAGGACGCAGAAGCGGGCAACTGGAGGACACCGGCCAGCAGGGGCGCCCCGGCGAGCAGTGCTCCCGTGCGCCGCAGCCACCGGCGGGCAGGTGAGGGACTGGTCCCCTGGAAGTCTGCCGCCTCGGCCACGCGTTCGCCCGTCCCTCGTCGTCAGTGGTCGTCGGAGTGTGCGTCCACGCATGGTAACGATGCGCGCCGAGGGGAAGTGCCGCGGTCCGCTCCACAAGATCGGGGAAGGCCGGGGCGGTGTCCCTCTATGTGAGCGTATCTGCGGCGGTGTCCCCACACGGAGCGGGCGGTGCGCCTGTGCACGTTTGATGTAGGCGCTTGCGGGCGCCGGGGCCACGTACCCTTTTGCGTTGTGTCGAACGCCAACGAAGACAGTCCCAGTGCCCTGAACCAGGTGCAGAGCCGCGCGGTGAGCGAGCTGCTGCGGGTGTCGCCTGTCGCCGACGAACTCGCCCGTCGTTTCCAGGAGGCCGGGTTCTCCCTCGCTCTCGTCGGCGGCTCGGTCCGGGACGCCCTGCTCGGCCGGCTCGGCAACGACCTGGACTTCACGACCGACGCCCGCCCCGAGGACGTACTGAAGATCATGCGGCCCTGGGCGGACGCCCTGTGGGAGGTCGGTATCGCCTTCGGCACGGTGGGAGCACAGAAGGACGCCCGCGTCGGAGACGTCGAGCAGAGCTTCCAGATCGAGGTGACGACGTACCGCTCGGAGGCGTACGACCGGACCTCCCGCAAGCCCGAGGTGTCCTACGGCGACTCCATCGAGGAAGACCTGGTACGCCGCGACTTCACCGTGAACGCGATGGCCGTGGCGCTTCCGGAGAAGGAGTTCATCGATCCGCACGGCGGGCTCGACGACCTCGCCGCCCGGGTCCTGCGGACCCCGGGCACCCCTGAGGCGTCCTTCTCCGACGACCCGCTGCGGATGATGCGGGCCGCGCGCTTCGGGGCGCAGCTCGACTTCGAGGTGGCGCCGGACGTCGTCGCCGCGATGAAGGCCATGGCCGGCCGCATCGAGATCGTCTCGGCCGAGCGTGTGCGTGACGAGCTGAACAAGCTGATCCTCTCCGCGTACCCGCGCAAGGGGCTGACGCTGCTCGTGGACTCGGGACTCGCCGACCGCGTACTGCCCGAGCTGCCCGCGCTGCGGCTGGAGCGGGACGAGCACCACCGCCACAAGGACGTGTACGACCACACACTGATCGTCCTGGAGCAGGCGATGGCGCTGGAGGAGGACGGCCCGGACCTCACCCTGCGGCTGGCGGCGCTGCTGCACGACATCGGCAAGCCGCGGACACGGCGGTTCGAGGACGACGGGCGGGTCTCCTTCCACCACCACGAGGTGGTGGGCGCCAAGATGACCAAGAAGCGGATGACCGCGCTCAAGTACTCCAACGAGCTGGTGAAGGACGTCTCACGCCTGGTCGAGCTGCACCTGCGCTTCCACGGGTACGGCACCGGGGAGTGGACGGACTCGGCGGTCCGCCGCTACGTCCGTGACGCGGGTCCGCTCCTGGACCGTCTGCACAAGCTGACCCGCTCCGACTGCACGACACGGAACAAGCGCAAGGCCACCGCCCTCTCCCGTGCGTACGACGGTCTGGAGGAACGTGTGGCCCAGCTCCAGGAGCAGGAGGAGCTGGACGCGATCCGGCCGGACCTGGACGGCAACCAGATCATGCAGATCCTGGACATCGGGCCCGGACCGGCCATCGGCCAGGCCTACAAGTTCCTGCTGGAGCTGCGCCTGGAGAACGGTCCGATGGGGCATGAGGCGGCCGTGTCCGCGCTCAAGGAGTGGTGGGCGCAACAGAACTGAGAGATCGCGGCGGGGCCATGTTTCACGTGAAACATGGCCCCGCCGCAGGAGCCGCGTACGCGCAGGAGCCGCATACGTATGGGGGCCGTTGTTTCACGTGAAACAACGGCCCCCACGCTGTGCGCGCTTACTTGGAGGAGTACTCCGACAGGCAGAGGGTGAAGTCGCTGCCGCCACCGGTCTCGGTGTACTCGGCGTACTTCGTGCGGTCGCAGCCGGAGTCGTTGCTCTTCTTCTGCTCGACCTTGTACGCCGCCTTGGAGTTGCCGCAGTCCACGACCTCCAGCTCCGGGTCGGTGGTGCTGTTCGGGTTGCCGATGCTCATGCAGTCGCCGACCTTGGCGCTCTGGGCGTCGTCACGGCTTGCCAGCCAGCCGCCGGCGGCGACTATGAGGGCCACGACGGGGATCGCGAAGCGCAGGTACTTCTTGAGGTTGCGCTTCGGCGGCTGGGGTGGGACCGGGGCGTACGGTGCGTTCGGCTGCTGTCCGTAAGGGTTTCCCTGTGGCGGCTGCTGTCCGTAGGGGTTGCCCTGGGCCGGCTGCTGTCCGTACGGGTTGCCCTGGGCCGGCTGGCCCTGAGCGAACGGATTCTGGCCCTGGGGCGGCGGAGTGGTCACTTAGGGGTCCCCCTCGAACGTAAGAGCGCGTGGCGCGAAATAAGACGCACGTAAGCTATCGGGCCCCACTGACAAGTCTGTAGTCCGGAGAGGCTCTGTGGCCTTGATGTGACACTTACTGGCGCTCAAAACGTGCCATAGCGGTGACAACCACACCGTAGACAACCGTCACCGTGACCACGAGCGCCACGGAGCGGCCGTCCGGAGGCAGCATCAGTGCGGCCACCGCCGCGGCGCCGACGAAGGCGACGTTGAACAGGACGTCGTAGACCGCGAAGATTCGGCCACGGAAGCCGTCGTCGACGGACGACTGGACCACGGTGTCCGTGGCGATCTTCGCCCCCTGGGTGGTCAGGCCGAGGACGAAGGCCGCGATCAGTACGGGGACCTGGGCGAACGTGAGGCCCAGCGCCGGTGTCAGTACCGTGGCGCAGCCGGCGCAGGCGATGATCCAGCCTCCTGGCCCGAACCGGTGCGCTCCCGCCGGGGTCAGCACGGCCGCGCCGAAGAACCCCGCCCCGGAGACCGCCACGGCCAGACCGAGCAGGGCGAGCCCGCCGTCGTCGGGGCCGGACGACCAGGCGTACCGGCAGAGCATCAGCACCATGACGGTCAGTGCGCCGTAGCAGAAGCGCATCAGTGTCATCGCGGCCAGCGCCCAGGCGGCCTCCCGGCGCGCGGGCCCGGCGAGGTGCCGGACGCCCGAGGCCAGACCGCGTGCGGTGCCGAGCACGGCCGCACCCAGCCGGGGCTGCGCCCGCCGCCGGTCGGGTCCCAGCAGATCCGGGGCCAGGCGCAGCGAGGCCAGCGCGGAGCACACGTACAGGCCCGCGCCCACGAGGACGACCAGCGCGTCGGAGTCGGAGCCGGCCAGGCGCACGACGAAGGCGAGACCGCCGCCGAGGGTCGCGGCGAGCGTGCCGGCCGTGGGCGACAGGGAGTTGGCCGTCACCAGGCGCTCGGCGTCGACGACCCGGGGCAGGGCGGCGGACAGGCCCGCCAGTACGAACCTGTTGACGGCGGTCACGCACAGGGCGGACGCGTAGAAGAGCCAGTCGGGCACGTCGCTCAGGATCAGGACGGCCGTCAGGGATGCGAGCAGCGCCCGCAGCAGATTTCCGTACAGGAAGACCTGCCGGCGTCTCCAGCGGTCCAGGAGGACGCCCGCGAAGGGGCCGACGAGGGAGTACGGGAGGAGCAGGACCGCCATCGCGGAGGCGATGGCGGCCGCCGATGCCTGTTTCTCCGGCGAGAAGACGACGTAGGCCGCGAGCGCGACCTGGTACACCCCGTCGGCGCCCTGCGACAGCAGCCGTACGGCGAGCAGCCGCCGGAAGTTCTGGAAGCGCAGGAGTACGCGCAGGTCACCCACGACAGCCATGGGGCACAGCGTCGCACAGGCGAAAGGCCCCCGGAGCAGCGCCCCGGGGACCCTCAACCGCCGTGCGGTGGGACGGGTGTCAGCGCTCGACCTCGCCCTTGATGAACTTCTCGACGTTGGCGAATGCCTCGTCGTCGAAGTACTGGACCGGCGGGGACTTCATGAAGTAGCTCGACGCGGAGAGGATCGGACCGCCGATGCCGCGGTCCTTGGCGATCTTCGCCGCGCGCAGGGCGTCGATGATGACACCCGCGGAGTTCGGGGAGTCCCAGACCTCGAGCTTGTACTCCAGGTTCAGCGGGACGTCACCGAAGGCGCGGCCCTCCAGGCGGACGTACGCCCACTTGCGGTCGTCGAGCCAGGCCACGTAGTCCGAGGGACCGATGTGGACGTTCTTCGCGCCCATGTCGCGGTCGGGGATCTGCGAGGTGACGGCCTGCGTCTTCGAGATCTTCTTGGACTCCAGGCGGTCGCGCTCCAGCATGTTCTTGAAGTCCATGTTGCCGCCGACGTTGAGCTGCATGGTGCGCTCGAGACGGACACCGCGGTCCTCGAACAGCTTCGCCATCACGCGGTGCGTGATGGTGGCGCCGACCTGCGACTTGATGTCGTCGCCGACGATCGGGACGCCCGCCTCGGTGAACTTGTCCGCCCACTCCTTGGTACCGGCGATGAAGACCGGGAGGGCGTTGACGAAGGCGACCTTGGCGTCGATGGCGCACTGGGCGTAGAACTTCGCCGCGTCCTCGGAACCGACGGGCAGGTAGCAGACGAGGACGTCGACCCGCTGGTCCTTGAGGACCTGGACGACGTCGACCGGGGCCTCGTCCGACTCCTCGATGGTCTCGCGGTAGTACTTGCCGAGCCCGTCATGGGTGTGGCCGCGCTGAACCGTGACGCCCTTGTTCGGGACGTCGCAGATCTTGATGGTGTTGTTCTCGCTGGCGCCGATGGCGTCCGAGAGGTCGAGGCCGACCTTCTTCGCGTCGACGTCGAAGGCGGCGACGAACTCGACGTCACCGACGTGGTAGTCGCCGAACCGGACATGCATCAGACCCGGCACCTTGGACGCCGGGTCGGCGTCCTTGTAGTACTCGACGCCCTGGACCAGCGAGGCGGCGCAGTTGCCCACGCCGACGATGGCTACGCGAACCGAACCCATTCCGGTTGCTCCCTGTGTGTACTCGGTGAAGTCCTGAGCGGACTTCACGTGGCAGTGTCGTCGGACGGATCCGGCCCGGGGGTGCCCCCGGGCCGGGGCAGGCCGCCCGACTCCCCAGATGTGTTGTCCTGCTGAGCGGAGCCGTCGGGTCCGGGACGCCGATGGTCCCGTCCCGCCCGCTCGCTCTCGATGAGCTCGTTCAGCCAGCGCACTTCGCGCTCCACGGACTCCATTCCGTGGCGCTGGAGCTCAAGCGTGTAGTCGTCGAGGCGCTCCCGGGTGCGCGCCAGTGAGGCGCGCATCTTCTCCAGGCGCTCCTCGAGCCGGCTGCGGCGGCCTTCGAGGACCCGCATCCGTACATCCCGTGACGTCTGGCCGAAGAAGGCGAACCGGGCGGCGAAGTGCTCGTCCTCGTACGCGTCGGGACCCGTCTGCGAGAGCAGGTCCTCGAAGTGCTCCTTACCTTCGGCCGTCAACCGATAGACGATCTTGGCGCGACGCCCGGAGAGCGACGCGGTGAGGGCGTCCTCGGGGGTGCTCCCCGGTTCCTCGATCAACCAGCCGTTGGCGACCAGCGTCTTGAGGCAGGGATAGAGCGTCCCGTAGCTGAACGCACGGAACACACCCAGTGACGTGTTGAGGCGTTTGCGCAGCTCATAGCCGTGCATCGGGGACTCGCGGAGAAGTCCGAGGACGGCGAACTCAAGGATTCCGGAACGCCGGCTCATCGTCGCCTCCTCTCTGTCGCGGTCCTGCCGTGACGGTCTTTATGCCACGCTGATGTATCGACTCGATACATCAGCACGATAGATCGGTACGTCTTCTGCGACAAGAGGGGGGACGGTGAACGGCGTCACATCACCGATTCGTAGGATGCAAGTTGCCTGTTTTGGGGTGAACTTCGGCCCTAGGCGGGTTTTGACGGTGCGTAGTCTGTGCGCCATGCAAACCACCGGGAACCGAGTGACGCCCGGGGACGTCCCTGTCCTCGGTGCGGTACGGATGAATGCAAAAACGACCGCATCCGTACTTCGGGGGGACCGGAAACCAGCCGCTGTTTCCAGGCGCGCTCAGGTGCGCCTGCCCGAGGAGTAATCGTTCGATGAGCGAGCACCGTCGCAAACCGCCGCAGCCGCAGGGCGGCGGCCGTGCCGCGGGCCGACGCGGCCAGACAGGTTCGTCCTCCGGTCGCCGTGCGGCACCGCGGGGCGCAACCGAGTCTCCTTCCGACTCCTACGACTCGGGGGGGGAGGAGCGCCCGTTCGGCAGTCGCGCCGAGGCCCGGCGGGCGTCGCAGAGAGGCGGCGCCGGCGCAGGCCGGCGCAGAACGGCCGAGGGCGCGGGACAGGGCGGCCGACGGGGCGGTCCCGCCGGGCCCGGCCGCGGGCGCGGTGGCGTACCGCCGAAGAAGCGGATCGTCGACTACCCGCGCGCGGGCAGGGACGGAGCGGCCCGCTGGGTGCCGTCCTGGAGGCTCGTGACGGGACTGTTCGTCGGCTTCTTCGGCGGCATGATGGCGGTCGCGGGAGTCGCGTACGCCCTGGTGGGGCTCCCTGACGTCGCCAAGACGGCGCAGGCGCAGAACAACGTCTACTACTGGGCCGACGGCACGCAGATGGTCGCCACCGGTGGTGAGGTCAACCGGCAGATCATCGACTACTCGCGGATCCCCAAGGAGATGCGCTACGCCGTCATGTCGGCCGAGAACAAGACGTTCGAGACCGACCGGGGCGTCGACCCCATGGGCATCGGCCGGGCCCTGTTCAACATGGCCAAGGGCGGCGAGACCCAGGGCGGCTCCACGATCACCCAGCAGTACGTGAAGAACGCGATGCTGGAGGACCAGTCGCAGACGATCTCCCGCAAGTTCAAGGAGCTCTTCGTCTCGATCAAGGTCGGCGCCAAGGTCGAGAAGGAAGACATCATGGCCGGGTACCTGAACTCGGCCTACTACGGCCGCGGGGCCTACGGGATCCAGGCCGCCGCGCGCACGTACTTCAACGAGAACGCCAAGGACCTCGACCCGAGCCAGTGTGCCTTCCTGGCAGCGGTGCTCAAGGGAGCCACCTACTACGACCCGGCGGGCGCGGAGTCGATCGATCCGGCCGCCACCCCCGCGGCCAACCGCGAGCGCGCGGAGAAGCGGTGGAGCTGGATCCTCAGCGAGATGGTCAAGGACGGGCACCTGGAGCAGTCGGAGCGAGCCAGGTACACCGAGTTCCCCAAGCTCCAGAGCCCGCGCTCGAACGCCCAGCTGAGCGGTCAGATCGGCTACCTCGTCGATCTCGCCAAGGGGTACATCGTCAAGAACAGCGACAAGACCGGTATCACCGAGAAGCGGCTCCGTGAGGGCGGCTACGAGATCCACACGACCTTCGACAAGAAGAAGGTCCGGCAGCTCGAAGCAGCGGTCAAGAAGGTCCAGAAGGAGAACATCGACACGAAGGCCCGCCCGGACAAGGACACGCACGTCCAGTTCGGCGGGGCCTCGGTCGATCCGAAGAACGGCGCCATCAAGGCCATCTACGGCGGTGTGGACGCGACCGAGCACTTCACCAACAACGCCGACCAGACCGGCGCCCAGGTCGGTTCGACCTTCAAGCCGTTCGTCCTCGCGGCCGCCATGAAGTGGGGCATCCTCGATCCCGCCCAGGAGCCGACCCAGGCCCAGGACGAGCGGAAGCCGGTCTCCCCCAAGAGCATCTACAGCGGCAAGAACAAGCTGAAGATCGAGGAGTACGACGGGACCGTCTGGCAGGACAAGGACGGCAAGGAGTGGCTGCAGCGGAACGACGGCGACGAGTCGTACAACCCGCCCACCTTCCAGATCGACCTCCGCGAGGCGATGAGGATCTCCTCCAACTCCGCGTACGTGCAGCTCGGCATGGACGTGGGCCTCGACAAGGTCAGGGAGTCCGCCCTGGACGCGGGTGTCCTGGAGGACAGCCTGGCCAGCGCCAGCGTGCCGTCCTTCTCCATCGGCACCTCCGACCCGAGCGCGATCCGGATGGCCGGCTCGTACGCCACCTTCGCGGCGAGCGGCAAGCAGAACGACCCGTACTCGGTCGAGGAGATCACCGACAAGGACGGCACGGTCTTCCGGCACGAGAACGCGGCCAGGACGAAGCAGGCATTCACCGCGAAGGTCGCCGACAACGTCACCGACGTCCTCAAGACCGTCGTGGACGACGGCACCGGAACCGCGGCGAAGCTGGACGACCGGCCGGCGGCGGGCAAGACCGGTACGACCGACGGCAACAAGTCCGCCTGGTTCGTCGGGTACACCCCGCAGCTCTCGACCGCGATCTCCATGTACCGCCTGGACGACGACGAGTCCAACAAGAAGCGCGAGTTCCTGGAGATGTACGGGACCGGCGGCCAGGACGAGATCCACGGCGCCTCGTTCCCGGCCGAGATCTGGCACGACTACATGGAGCAGGCGCTCAAGGGCGCGAAGGTCATCCCGTTCCCGACGCCCGAGCCCATCGGCGAGGTCGTCAACGACATCCCGCTCCCGAGCGCGACCCCCACGCCCACCGAGACGCAGGAAGAGGAGGAGGAGAGCGAGTCGCCGAGCCCCACGCCGACGAAGACCACTCCGTCTCCCAGCCCTTCCACGAGTGAGACCTGCGGCAACTTCGACTTCGACTGCGAGGACACCGGCGGCACCGAGAACGGCGGGGCCGATGTCGGTGGTGCGGACGGAGGCGTGAGCTCCTCGCCCTCCAGTTCCGGCGAGGAGGAAGAGGAAGAGGGCGACAGCAGGGGCAGCGGCAACGGCAGCGGCAACGGCGGCAGCGGCTTCTTCCAGGGCGCCACGGGCTAGCCGCTCCCGGACCTCCTGGATCCGCCCATCGACGCGATGCGGCCGCCGACCGGAGTCGGCGGCCGCATCGCGTTCGTATGTGCCGTCCCGGCACGCGCCCGCCCCGGCGGATCCCGGGTCCCGTACGGCAGGATGTGCGGCATGCCCAGTGCAGAAACGACGCGCGCGAGCGTGCACGAGCCAGATCTGGTGCGGCCGACCAAGGAGGACCCGGTCGCCGCGGCCGGCAGCGAACTGTTCGGAGGTCCTCTCGGACGGCGCGCGCTCCCAGGAACGTCCTGGTGGACGCCGGTGCGGGTCGTCGCGCTCGTCGCGCTCGGCATGTTCGCCCTGGGCATGGTGCAGAAGCTGCCCTGCTACGACGGCGCCTGGTTCTTCGGGGCCAGCTCCCAGTACACGCACGCGTGCTACTCGGACATCCCGCACCTCTACCAGGGGCGGGGGTTCGCCGACGGGCTCGTGCCGTACTTCGACAAGCTCGAAGGCGACATGGAGTACCTCGAGTACCCGGTGCTGACCGGCGTGTTCATGGAGGTCGCCGCCTGGCTGACGCCGGGCGGCGGCAGCATCCAGGACCAGGAGCAGGTCTACTGGATGGTCAACGCCGGGATGCTGATGGCCTGCGCGGCCGTCATCGCCGTCTGCGTGGCCCGCACCCACCGGAGGCGGCCCTGGGACGGTCTGCTGGTCGCCCTGGCCCCCGCCTACGCCCTGACCGCCACCATCAACTGGGACCTCCTGGCGGTGGCTCTGACGGCCGCGGCGATGCTGATGTGGTCCAGGAGCCGTCCCCTCGCCTTCGGGGTCCTCCTGGGGCTCGCCACGGCCGCCAAGCTCTATCCCGTGCTGCTGCTGGGACCGCTGCTCGTGCTGTGCTGGCGGGCGGGCCGCTGGCGGGAGTTCGGCACGGCCCTGCTGGGCGCCGCCGGCTCCTGGCTGGTCGTGAACCTTCCGGTGATGCTGCTGGCGCCCGAGGGCTGGTCGAAGTTCTACACGTTCAGCCAGGAACGCGGCGTCGACTTCGGGTCCTTCTGGCTGATCCTCTCCCAGCGCATGGAGACGCCGCTGGTCACCGACACCGTCAACACGCTGGCCACGGTGCTGATGCTGGCCTCCTGCGCGGGCGTCGCCGCGCTGACGCTGACCGCCCCGCGCCGGCCCCGTTTCGCCCAGCTCGCGTTCCTGGTCGTCGCGGCCTTCATCCTCACCAACAAGGTCTATTCGCCGCAGTACGTACTGTGGCTGGTTCCCCTCGCCGTGCTGGCCCGCCCGAAGTGGCGGGACTTCCTGATCTGGCAGGCGTGCGAGGTCGCGTACTTCCTCGGCATCTGGATGTACCTCGCCTACACGACCAGCGGCGACGCCCACAAAGGACTGCCCCAGGAGGGCTACCAACTGGCCATCGCCGTCCACCTCCTGGGGACGCTGTACATCTGTGCCGTGATCGTGCGCGACATCCTGATGCCGGAACGGGACGTGGTGCGCCGCTCCGGCGACGACGATCCGTCGGGCGGGGTGCTGGACGGCGCGCGGGACGTCTTCGCCCTGGGCGCGGCCGCCCGTCCGCCGCGGCGCGCGGCGCACTCCGAGGGGCCGCACGTGGAGTGGGGCGGCGACGGCGGACCGGACGGAGGCTCTGGTTCGCTCTGAGCGAACAGCCCGCGAGTGGAGTGCGCGACACGGGCCGGGCAGGGCAGGCGAAAGGCCGTACACGGGGTGCGTGTACGGCCTTTAGCCTGCCCGTTCCGCCCCGTGGCCGGGAGCGCCGCGGTCAGCGCTCGACGACGCGGTCGAACTGCGTGGTGGTGTGCCGCAGGTGTGCGACCAGTTCCTCGCCGACGTGCGGTTCGGGCGCGTCCGACGGCACGAAGAGGATCGAGACCTGCATGTGCGGGGGCTCCGCGAACCAGCGCTGCTTGCCGCCCCAGACGAACGGCGAGAGGTTCCGGTTGACCGTGGCGAGGCCGGCCCGGGCGACGCCCTTGGCGCGCGGCATGACGCCGTGCAGGGCCTTGGGGGCCTCCAGACCCACCCCGTGCGACGTACCGCCCGCCACGACGACCAGCCAGCCGTCCGAGGCGACCTTCTGCTGCCGGTAGCCGAAGCGGTCGCCCTTGGCGACGGGAGTGACGTCCAGGACGGCTCCGCGGTACTGGGTCGCGTCGTGGTCCCCCAGCCAGAGCCGCGTGCCGATACGGGCCCGGAACCGGGTCTGCGGGAACTGCTGCTGCAGCCGGGCGAGTTCGTCGGCCTTGAGGTGACTGACGAACATGGTGTGCAGCGGCAGCCGTGCCGCGCGCAGCCGGTCCATCCAGCCGATGACCTCCTCGACGGCGTCCGAGCCGTCGGTACGGTCCAGGGGCAGGTGGATGGCGAAGCCTTCGAGCCGCACGTTCTCGATGGCGGCGTGCAGCTGGGGCAGATCCCGCTCGCTCACCCCGTGCCGCTTCATGGAGGACATGACCTCGATGACGACACGGGCGCCCACGAGGCCGTAGACGCCGTCGACGGAGGAGACCGAGCGGATGACGCGGTCGGGCAGCGGTACGGGCTCCTCGCCCCGCCTGAAGGGCGTCAGCACCAGCAGGTCGCCGCCGAACCAGTCCTTGATCCGTGCCGCCTCGTAGGTCGTGCCGACGGCCAGGACGTCCGAGCCGAGGCGGGTGGCCTCGTCGGCGAGCCGCTCGTGGCCGAAGCCGTAGCCGTTCCCCTTGCAGACGGGTACGAGTCCCGGGAACTGCTCGGACACGTGCTTGTGGTGCGCCCGCCAGCGTGCGGTGTCGACGTAGAGCGTGAGCGCCATGGCCGGACCTGGAACCTTTCTCGTGGCAGCGGTGTGTCGAAGGTGTCGGAGGTGTCGAAGACGGATTCCGGTCCGTCTGGCGTCTGATGTGTCAGCGGCGGGACATGTACATGTCGAGCGCCTTGTGGAGCAGTTTGTTGAGTGGGAAGTCCCACTCCCCGAGGTACTCGGCGGCCTGCCCGCCCGTACCCACCTTGAACTGGATCAGGCCGAAGAGGTGGTCCGTCTCGTCCAGTGAGTCCGAGATGCCGCGCAGGTCGTAGACGGTCGCGCCGAGCGCGTACGCGTCGCGCAGCATCCGCCACTGCATCGCGTTCGAGGGCCGGACCTCGCGCCCGATGTTGTCGGACGCGCCGTAGGAGTACCAGACGTGCCCGCCGACGACCAGCATCGTCGCGGCGGACAGGTTCACCCCCTGGTGCCGCGCGAAGTACAGCCGCATGCGGTTGGGGTCCTCGGTGTTCAGGGCCGTCCACATGCGCTGGAAGTACGAGAGCGGCCGCGGCCGGAAGCGGTCGCGCACAGCCGTGATCTCGTAGAGGCGCTGCCACTCCTCCAGGTCCTGGTAACCGCCCTGGACGACCTCGACGCCGGCCTTCTCGGCCTTCTTGATGTTGCGCCGCCAGAGCTGGTTGAAGCCCTTGTGGACATCCTCCAGCGACCGGTTGGCCAGCGGTACCTGGTAGACGTAGCGGGGCTGTACGTCGCCGAAGCCCGCCCCGCCGTCCTCGCCCTGCTGCCAGCCCATGCGCCGCAGCTTGTCGGCGACCTCGAAGGCGCGCGGCTCGATGAAGTCCGCCTCGATGTCGCGCAGGCGCTTCACGTCCGGGTCCTGGATGCCCCTCTTGATCGAGGTGGCCTCCCAGCGCCGGATGATCACCGGCGGGCCCATCTTCACGGAGAAGGCGCCCTGTTGCTTGAGGTGCGCGAGCATCGGATCCAGCCACTCGGTCAGATTCGGCGAGAACCAGTTGATGACCGGGCCCTCGGGAAGATAGGCGAGGTAGCGCTTGATCTTGGGCAACTGGCGGTACAGGACGAGGCCCGCACCGACCATCTCGCCGGACCTGTCGTCGAACCATCCGAGGCTCTCGGAACGCCACTCCGCCTTGACATCCGCCCAGGCCGGGACCTGCATGTGACTGGCCGCGGGCAGGCTCTGGATGTATGCCAGATGCTGCTCTCGGCTGATGGTCCTCAGGGTCAGACTCATTCGGGGCGCTCCTCGGGCTGGTGTGTCCCCATGGGAACAGGGGCTCCGGCTCTCGCGCCGAAGCCTACTGCGCCCCGCGAGCGCCCCGTCTGGCCGTATGCGTCACGGGTCCCGGCCGGGAGCCGGTCGGGAGCCGGTAGGGACGTCCCGAGGTGGTTGCGAGTTGGTCCCGGGGTGGTTCCCAGGTGGTGCCGACGACCGGTCCGGGAGCGGGCGGACCGCTGCGGGCGTCACGAACCGCTACAGGCCGTTACGAACCGTTGCGGAGATCGCCCGCCCCGGCCGCCGTCAGCCGATGACGCCGCCGAAGAGGCCGCCGTGCGCCATACCGAGGAGGAGCCCCACGGCGGACGCGCCCAGGCCCAGGATCAGGCCGAACCGCTCCCGGGTGGTCTCGGAGACGAACTGTCCGTACGCGCCGGTGACGACGCCGATCAGCCCCGCCCACGAGCTGAGCAGATGGAGGCTGTGGAACATCGCGGAGACGAAGGCCGTCACCCCGAGGACCAGTGTCACGGCCAGCAGCGTGTCCTGGAGCGGATGGGGCTTGTGGTCGGTGGCGAAGAGGGAGCCGGCGGTGTTGGGTCGCAATGCCTGTGCCATGGGGCACCTCCTGCGGAAGGCGGCGCATCGTAGCGCCGTACACACCCGATGTGTACAGACTGACGCGCATCGGACCCTGATTTCAACCGGAAGCCGGTGAGCGGGTAGTCTGTAGCGTCTGCACCGGTGTCTGCCCAGGCCACGACGTGGTCTCTCGCCCGGTTCGCCCATCGGCGGTCCGACTGCGAGTGCCCGATTGTCAGTGGCGGCCGATACCGTTGCGAGCGCATCACAACCCTCCTGCCACGGAACGACCGTGGCCGCTGAGTCCGAAGGAGGTGGGTTTACACATGCGTCACTACGAAGTGATGGTCATCCTCGACCCCGATCTCGAAGAGCGTGCTGTCT
This sequence comes from Streptomyces beigongshangae, assembly GCF_019710745.1. Lineage (GTDB taxonomy): Bacteria > Actinomycetota > Actinomycetes > Streptomycetales > Streptomycetaceae > Streptomyces > Streptomyces beigongshangae. The sequence continues at coordinate 220,487 of NZ_JAHKJW010000005.1, read as the reverse complement.
CGCCGCTGATCGAGAACTTCCTCTCCGTCGTCCGTGAGGCGAACGGAAAGGTCGAGAAGGTCGACACCTGGGGCCGTCGTCGTCTCGCGTACGAGATCAAGAAGAAGCCCGAGGGCATCTACTCGGTCATCGACCTGCAGGCCGAGCCTGCGGTCGTGAAGGAACTCGACCGCCAGATGAACCTGAACGAGTCGGTCCTCCGGACCAAGGTCCTCCGTCCCGAGACCCACTGAGCCCTCCGGCTCAGCTGATCCCGGGCATCGAGTAGCAGCACCAAGCAGCCAGCAGCAAACCCGCCGAGAGGTTCCCCCATGGCAGGCGAGACCGTCATCACGGTCGTCGGCAATCTTGTCGACGACCCCGAGCTGCGCTTCACCCCGTCCGGTGCGGCGGTCGCGAAGTTCCGTGTCGCGTCCACTCCCCGCACCTTCGACCGCCAGACCAACGAGTGGAAGGACGGCGAAAGCCTCTTCCTGACCTGCTCGGTCTGGCGTCAGGCGGCGGAGAACGTCGCCGAGTCGCTCCAGCGAGGCATGCGCGTCATCGTGCAGGGCCGGCTGAAGCAGCGGTCCTACGAGGACCGTGAGGGCGTCAAGCGCACGGTCTACGAGCTGGACGTCGAGGAAGTCGGCGCCAGCCTGAAGAACGCCACGGCCAAGGTCACCAAGACCACCGGCCGAGGTGGCCAGGGCGGTTACAGCGGCGGTGGCGGTGGCGGCGGCCAGCAGGGCGGCGGCTGGGGCGGAGGCTCCGGCGGCGGCCAGCAGGGCGGCGGCGGTGCTCCCGCCGACGACCCCTGGGCGACCGGCGCTCCTGCGGGCGGCGGCAACCAGTCCGGTGGCGGCGGCGGTGGCTGGGGTGGAAACTCCGGCGGCTCCGGGGGTTCCGGCGGCGGCTACTCGGACGAGCCCCCCTTCTAGGCCCGGTGCCGAAGGTGGGCCGTACCCACACTTCTTGATCAAACAGGAGACACACACATGGCGAAGCCGCCTGTGCGCAAGCCGAAGAAGAAGGTCTGCGCTTTCTGCAAGGACAAGGTCACGTACGTGGACTACAAGGACACGAACATGCTGCGGAAGTTCATTTCCGACCGCGGCAAGATCCGTGCCCGCCGCGTGACCGGCAACTGCACGCAGCATCAGCGTGACGTCGCCACGGCCGTGAAGAACAGCCGTGAGATGGCGCTGCTGCCCTACACCTCCACCGCGCGATAAGGGAAGGGTGACCGACTCATGAAGATCATCCTCACCCACGAGGTCTCCGGCCTCGGTGCCGCGGGTGACGTCGTCGACGTCAAGGACGGCTACGCTCGCAACTACCTGATCCCGCGGAACTTTGCCATCCGCTGGACCAAGGGCGGCGAGAAGGACGTCGAGCAGATCCGTCGTGCTCGCAAGATCCACGAGATCGCGACGATCGAGCAGGCCAACGAGATCAAGGCGCGCCTCGAGGGCGTCAAGGTCCGGCTGTCCGTCCGCTCCGGCGACGCCGGCCGCCTCTTCGGTTCCGTCACCCCGGCCGACGTCGCTTCGGCGATCAAGGCTTCCGGTGGCCCCGAGGTCGACAAGCGCCGCATCGAGCTGGGCGCGCCGATCAAGACGCTGGGCGCCCACGAGACGTCCGTGCGTCTGCACCCCGAGGTGGCCGCCAAGGTCAGCATCGAGGTTGTCGCAGCCTGATCGCTGCGCTCGGCAGAGCTGAGAGAAGGGCCGCACCCGCTCGGGTGCGGCCCTTCTTCAATCAGCTCTTCAATCAGCTCGTCAATCAGCTCTTCAGTCAGCGCGGGCTCCGTTTCACGTGAAACGGCATATGGAGCGCGTTTCACGTGAAACGGCCGGCATACGGTCAGCGGGTGGCACCCACGACGACCCAGTGGCCCGAACGCGTGCGCAGCCACAGGGTCAGCATCCGCACCGCCATCATGAGGGTCATCGCGGCCCAAACCGCAGTGAGTCCGCCACCGGCGGCAGGTATGAGCAGTGCCATCGGCGCGAAGACCGCCAGGGTGAGCAGCATGGCCCGCGCAAGATACGGCCCGTCTCCCGCGCCCATCAGTACGCCGTCCAGGACGTAGACGACGCCGCAGACCGGCTGGGAGAGCGCCACCATCAGCAGGGCGGGCAGCGCGATGCCATGGACGGTCGGGTCACTGGTGAACAAGGGGAGGAACAGAGGACGAGCGGCGATCACCAGGCCACCGAGTACGACGCCGACGGCGATGCCCCACTCAACCATCCGTCGGCAGGCTTCCCGGGCTCCCTGGGTGTCGCCCGCGCCGAGGTGGCGCCCGATGATCGCCTGCCCGGCGATGGCGATGGCGTCGAGCGCGAAGGCGAGCAGGCTCCACAGGGACAGGATGATCTGGTGGGCCGCGATGTCGGCGTCCCCGAGCCGGGCGGCCACCGCGGTCGCGATCATCAGGATCGCACGCAGTGAGAGGGTCCGGACGAGCAGAGGTGCGCCGGCCCGGGCGCAGGCGCGTATGCCGGCGGCGTCGGGTCGCAGGGAGGCGCCGTGCCTGCGGGCTCCGCGGACCACCACGACGAGGTACGCCACGGCCATACCGAGCTGGGCCATGACGGTTCCCCAGGCGGATCCGGCGATGCCGAGGTCCGCGCCGTAGACGAGACCCGCGTTCAGGGCGGCATTGGCGACGAAACCGGCGACGGCGACATAGAGCGGGGTCCTGGTGTTCTGCAGACCGCGCAGGACACCGGTGGCGGCGAGGACGACGAGCATGGCGGGGATGCCGAGCGCCGAGATGCGCAGATAGGTGACGGCGTACGGGGCAGCTGTGTCCGAGGTCCCGAAGAGCCCCACCAGAGCGGGTGCGGTGGGCAGGACGACGGCTATGACGGCGGCGCCGAGCAGCAGGGCGAGCCAGATTCCGTCCATGCCCTGACGGATGGCGGCCTGCAGGTCTCCTGCTCCGACCCGGCGGGCGACGGCGGCCGTGGTGGCGTACGCGAGGAAGACGAAGACGCTGACAGCCGTGGCGAGGAGGGCGGAAGCGACTCCCAGACCGGCGAGCTGCGCGGTGCCGAGGTGGCCGACGATGGCTGTGTCGGCCATGAGGAAGAGAGGCTCGGCGATGAGCGCGCCGAAGGCCGGAACCGCCAGCGCGACGATCTCTCTGTCGTGCCTGCGCCGGGTGACCCTGGAGGGCGCGGGAGCCTGTGTCATGCACATCAATCTAATCTTCCACAGGTAAGAGATGCAAACGCTGTAAGACCCTTACTGGCAAACGCGTGCGACGCCCTGCCGCACACTGTTCGCACGGATCTTGGTCCGATGGGAAAAGTTTTTCTTCTGCACAGCCGGTGGATGGGATAAGTGCAGGTCAGGAGCGCTGTGGAAAAGTTGCTGAGGGCTTGTTCACAGGGCTGTCCACCGGGTCGTGCACAGGTTTTGCGGGGTTCTCCACAGCATCGGGGCTGTCGTCCACAGGGCCTGTGGATAACCAGATTGGCTGACGCTGCCCGCGGGCCTACCGTGGTGCGGCACCCTCTCCCTCCTCCGTCCTCGGAAACCCCGCAAAACCGACGCGTCAGAACCGGAGTTGGGCGTCTTATTTGTCAGTGTCGTGCCGTAGGAATGAGGGGCACGGCGAGGTCCGCTCGGCGGACGGGAGGAGGTGGCCCGGTGAGTATTTCCGAGCCCTTGGACGACCCGTGGGCCGACAGCGGTCCCAGCGATCGTCTGCCCGCCTCCCGTCGGCGCCACGACGGTGGCCGGAGCCGTGAGGACCAGCACGACCGCGGTGCGGACAACGGCGCCTGGGACGGTGCGGGCTCCTCCTTCGAGCGCGTCCCGCCGCAGGACCTGGACGCCGAGCAGTCGGTCCTCGGCGGCATGCTGCTCTCGAAGGACGCCATCGCCGACGTCGTCGAGGTGCTCAAGGGCCACGACTTCTACCGGCCCGCGCACGAGACCGTCTACGGCGCGATCCTCGACCTCTACGCCAAGGGCGAGCCGGCCGACCCGATCACCGTCGCCGCCGAGCTCACCAGGCGCGGTGAGATCACCAAGGTCGGCGGCGCGACGTATCTGCACACCCTGGTCCAGACGGTCCCGACGGCGGCCAACGCCGAGTACTACGCGGAGATCGTCCACGAGCGCGCCGTCCTGCGCCGCCTGGTCGAGGCCGGTACCCGCATCACGCAGATGGGTTACGCGGCCGACGGCGACGTGGACGAGATCGTCAACAGCGCCCAGGCCGAGATCTACGCGGTCACCGAGCAGCGCACGACCGAGGACTACCTGCCGCTCGGCGACATCATGGAGGGCGCGCTGGACGAGATCGAGGCGATCGGCTCGCGGTCGGGGGAGATGACCGGTGTGCCGACGGGCTTCACCGATCTCGACCAGCTCACGAACGGACTGCACCCCGGCCAGATGATCATCATCGCGGCCCGTCCCGCCATGGGAAAGTCGACGCTGGCGCTGGACTTCGCCAGGGCCTGCTCGATCAAGCACAACATGCCGAGCGTGATCTTCTCGCTGGAGATGGGCCGTAACGAGATCGCCATGCGTCTGCTGTCCGCGGAGGCGCGCGTGGCCCTTCACCACATGCGTTCGGGCACGATGACCGACGAGGACTGGACCCGGCTCGCCCGCCGGATGCCGGACGTATCGGCCGCTCCTCTCTACATCGACGACTCGCCGAACCTGTCGATGATGGAGATTCGCGCCAAGTGCCGCCGCCTCAAGCAGCGTGCCGACCTGAAGCTCGTCATCATCGACTACCTGCAGCTGATGCAGTCGGGCGGCAAGCGCTCCGAGAGCCGCCAGCAGGAGGTCTCGGACATGTCGCGAAACCTGAAACTGCTGGCCAAGGAGCTGGAACTGCCCGTCATCGCGCTGTCGCAGCTGAACCGCGGTCCCGAGCAGCGCACGGACAAGAAGCCGATGGTCTCCGACCTGCGTGAGTCCGGCTCCATCGAGCAGGACGCGGACATGGTGATACTGCTGCACCGCGAGGACGCCTACGAGAAGGAGTCCCCACGCGCCGGCGAGGCGGACATCATCGTGGGCAAGCATCGAAACGGCCCGACGGCCACCATCACGGTCGCTTTCCAGGGCCACTACTCACGCTTCGTGGACATGGCGCAGACCTGACGCCCGCCCGGAACAGACCTGATGGCCGCCCAGGAGCCGATGTGATCTCCGCCCCGGAAAGGACGCCGCGGAGGTAAATGCGCTCGACGCGGGAGGCCAGGGCGGGTGGACTTGCGCCATGACGACGACACCCGGGCAGACGCCCGCGGAAGAGCTGCTTCCCGCCACGCGCCGTGCCCTGCTGCACACGATCGCCACCGCCCAGGCAGAAGGGCGGGCACCGTCGCTGGTCGCGGCGGTGGTGCGGGGCGGGAAGACGGTGTGGCACGGGTCCCGCACCTCGGTGGAAGGGCACGGACCCGACGAGAACGTGCAGTACCGCATCGGTTCGATCACCAAGACGTTCACCGCCGTCCTGGTCCTGAGACTGCGCGACGAGGGGACGCTCGACCTGGGCGATCCCCTGGAGAAGCATCTTCCGGGCACGGGAGCGGGGGAGGCGACGATCGCCGAACTCCTGGCGCACACCGGAGGGCTGGCCGCCGAGTCGCCGGGCCCCTGGTGGGAGCGCACCCCCGGCTCGCTGCGCCCCGAACTGGCCGACGTCCTGGGCGAGCGGCCGCACCGGCATCCGGTGGGGCGGCGGTTCCACTACTCGAACCCCGGCTACACGCTGCTGGGGGCGTTGATCGAAGAGGTGCGGGGCGCTCCGTGGGAGGACGTCCTGCGGCGCGAGGTGCTCGAACCGCTGGGGATGCGCCGGACGAGCGGACAGCCGCGGACACCCCACGCCGGCGGCTGGGCCGTGCACCCCTGGGCGGACGTCATGCTTCCCGAGCCGAGCGAGGACCTGGGGCGGATGGCGCCGGCCGGACAGCTCTGGTCGACCAGCGGTGACCTGGCACGCTTCGCGGTTTTCCTCACGCACGGCGACGACCGGGTGCTGAGCACGGAGTCCGTACGCGAGATGCGGACGCCCGCCGCACCGGCCGGGGCGGAGGAGGTTGCGGCCGGCGCCGCGTACGGACTGGGGATGCAGATCCAGCACCGGGACGGCCGGACCCTGGTGGGGCACGGCGGTTCCCTGCCGGGCTTCCTCGCCGGACTCATGATCGGAGTCGAGGACGACCTGGCCGCCGTCGTGCTCGCCAACTGCACCTCCGGCCCGCCGGTGTCGGCGGTCGCCGCCGACCTCGTACGCATCGTCGCGGAGGCCGAACCCCGGATTCCCGAGCCCTGGCGGTCCCTGCCCGAAGTGGACCGGGCCGTACTGGATCTGGCGGGGCCGTGGTACTGGGGGACGCATGCCTTCGCGCTGCGGCTGACGGCCGACGGGGACGTCACGCTCGGACCGCTGGCGGGCGACGGCCGGCGCTCGCGCTTCCGGGCCGGGGACGACGGAAGCTGGACGGGACTCGACGGCTACTACGCCGGTGAGCTTCTACGGGCGGTGGAAGGACCGAACGGGTCGGTCACCCACCTGGACCTCGGCTCGTTCGTGTTCACGCGGCAGCCGTACGGTGACGGGGCTCCTGTCCCGGGCGGGGTGGACCCCGAGGGGTGGCGAGGGATCAAGTAGGCGTCCTGTTTCACGTGAAACAGGACGCCTTGGGTGTGTTGTTTCTCCTGGACGCGTTCAGAGCCGCAGCTTGAAGCCGACGTGCGACGCCTCGAAACCGAGACGCTCGTAGAACCGGTGCGCATCGGTCCGGGTGGCGTCGGAGGTGAGCTGCACCAACTGGCAGCCCTCGCTCCGGGCGCGGTCCAGGGCCCACTCGAGGAAGTGGGTGCCCAGACCGCTGCCCCGCTCGTCGGCGTGAACGCGTACGGCTTCGATGATCGCGCGGGTGGCTCCCTTGCGGGCCAGCCCGGGGACGATCGTGAGCTGGAGGGTGCCGACGACCCGGCCCTCGCGCACGGCCACGACCACGTGCTGGTGAGGATCGTTGTTCAGGCGTTCCAGCGCGGTCAGATACGGGGTCAGGTCGTCCGGTGACTCGCGCTGGGCGCCCAGGGGGTCGTCGGCGAGCATCGCGACGATCGCGGGAAGGTCGTCCGCGGCCGCGGGGCGTACTTCAAGATCTCCCATGCCGACAGCCTATGCATAGCGCATCCGGTACCGGACGGGTCTGCAGCGTGCCCTCCCGCCCCGCTTCGGGTCTGTCGCCTATGCGGGCGCGGGCAGACCCGCCGATTCCACGACGCGTACCAGAGGGGCCAGTTCGGGGTTCTCGGCCGCTTCGTCCAGCGCCTCGCGCAACGCCGCCTCGTTGGTGGGGCGGGCCTTCGCGAGGAGTTCGAGTCCCGCCTCGCTGACGTTCGTGTAGATGCCCCGGCGGTCGGTGGGACACAGGTAGCGAGAGAGCAGACCCCGGTCCTCAAGACGGGTGACCAGGCGCGTGGTGGCGCTCTGGCTGAGGACGACCGCGTCGGCGACCTGGTTCATCTGCAGGTGCCCGCCCTCTCCGTCGTGCTGGCGGCTGAGGACGTCGAGCAGCGAGTACTCACGCACGCTCAGACCGTGCCGACTCTGCAGGGCCCGCTCGATGTGCGTCTCGATCCTCCCGTGCAGCAGGGAGAGGGCGCACCAGCCCTGGGCGAGAGCGGTGAGCGCGGGATCCGTCGCTGTCATGGCGTTTCCTCCGTCCTGGAGCGGCTGTCACCAGGGTAGGGCACAGCCGCAATAGCCCGCGCTTGCATTTATCCCGCGTCTGCAACTATTGTGAACGCACTTAAAGCGCCCCTGCAATCTTCTGGGAAGGTTCTCCCCCATGCCTCTCGCGCTTCTGGCCCTGGCGATCGGGGCCTTCGGAATCGGGACCACCGAGTTCGTGATCATGGGTTTGCTGCCCGAGGTCGCGAGTGACTTCGGTGTCTCCATCCCCACTGCCGGTTTCCTCGTGACCGGCTATGCGCTGGGAGTCGTGTTCGGCGCGCCCCTCATGACGGTCCTGGGCACCAAGGTGTCCCGCAAGCGGATGCTGATGCTGCTGATGGGCCTGTTCATCGTCGGCAACCTGCTCTCCGCCGCCGCCCCCACGTTCTCCGTCATGCTGGTCGGACGCGTGGTCGCCTCGCTCGCGCACGGTGCCTTCTTCGGTATCGGCGCGGTCGTCGCCGCCGACCTGGTCGCGCCGGACAGGAAGGCCGGTGCCATCGCGATGATGTTCACCGGCCTGACCGTCGCCAATGTCGTCGGCGTACCGCTGGGCACACTCATCGGGCAGTCCGCCGGCTGGCGCCTCACCTTCGCGGGCGTCGCGGCCCTGGGCGTCCTCGGGCTGGCCGGCATCGCCTGGCTCGTGCCCGACGCGTCCAAGCCGGAAGGCGTGCGACTCCGGCACGAACTGGCCGCCTTCAAGAACGTCCAGGTCCTGCTGGCCATGGCGATGACCGTCCTCGGCTTCGGCGGAGTCTTCGCGGCGATCACCTACATCACGCCGATGATGACGCATGCCGCCGGTTACGCCGACGGTTCCGTCACCTGGCTGCTCGTCCTGTTCGGCCTCGGCATGGTCGGCGGCAACCTCGTCGGCGGCAGGTTCGCCGACCGCGCACTGATGCCGATGCTGTACGTGTCACTGGGCGCCCTCGCGGTCGTCCTCGCCCTGTTCACCCTCACCGCGCACAACAAGATCGCGGCGGCCGTGACCATCGCCCTGATCGGCGCCCTCGGCTTCGCCACGGTTCCGCCGCTGCAGAAGCGGGTGCTCGACCAGGCGCACGGTGCGCCGACGCTCGCCTCCGCCGTGAACATCGGCGCCTTCAACCTCGGCAACGCCCTGTCGGCATGGCTCGGTGGCGTCGTGATCGCCGCCGGCCTGGGATACACCGCCCCCAACTGGGTCGGCGCCGTCCTGGCGGCCACGGCCCTGCTGCTCGCCGTCCTCTCGGCCGCCCTGGAGCGCCGTGACGACGCGGCGCGAGGAACCGGCGCAGCGCACGGGGCTGACGCGACCGACCCGGCCGCCGTGACCGTCGCCCAGCCGGAGCGGGCGCAGTCAGCGCAGTCACGGGCCGTCACCCACCACTGAGGAGAAACCCTTATGAGCACCACCACCGTCATCCCGCTGTCCATCCAGGACGCCGAAGCTCTCGTCACGGTCGCCCGTCGTACGGCGGAGGCCGGCGGTGTCGCCGCCAGCGTCACGGTCCTCGACGCGGGTGGCCACCTGCTCGCCTTCCGGCGGGACGACCGAGCGGTGCTGATCTCGGGTGAGACCAGCACGCGCAAGGCGTACACGGCGCTGCAACTCGACGCCCCCACCGCGGACCTCGTCGAGGCCGTGCAGCCGGGCGGCCTCTTCCATACCCTGCCGACCGCGCTCGACCGCCCGCTCCTGTTCATCGCGGGCGGAGTCCCGGTCCACCGCGACGGCCGCCTGATCGGCGCGGTCGGAGTCGGTGGCGGCGCGCCCGAGCAGGACCACGCCTTCGCCACGGCCGCGGTACGGGCCCTCGTGCAGGAGGACGGGCACGCCTAGAGAGGTGGCTCAGCCCGCCGCCACCGTGAGCGGGGCGAACCGCCGCGTCCAGTCGCCGGGCAATTCCCCGATGCCGTACGTCATGACCGCGTTGAAGCCTGTGGGGGCGAGCCCGCGCTCCTTCACCCACGCGAGCAACTCCTCGTGCCGTACGTCGATGTCGGTGCGCAGAGGGAGGTCGGTACGGGAGGCCAGTGAGGCGACGAGCGCCTTCGCCACCTCGGTGTCCCGGGCGATCAGCGGGCCCACGACCTGGCTGTCGATATTGGGCCAGGCCGCCGCGTACCCGATGACCCGGCCGTTCTCCTCGGCGACGCGCAGCTGGTCGGAGAAGGCGGGCAGCCGCGTGATCATATGCGTCCGGTCGGCGCCGAAGACCCCCTCGTCCAGGAGCAGGATCGCGGCGAGGTCCCCGGCCGTGGCCGGACGCGTGGCGACCTCGGGCTCCGGGCCGCCGGGAGTGAAGGTGCCGCGGACCATCTCGGCCCTGCCTACGGCCTTGAAGCCGAGCTCCTCGTAGAGAGGGCGTCCGTACGGCGTGGCGTGCAGGGTCAGCGGGGTGGTCCCCAGCTCGGTCATGACATGGCGCATGAGCCGCCGCCCGATGCCCCGGCGGGCGTGCTGCTCGGCGACCAGAACCATACCGATGGCTGCCAGGTCGGGCTGGTCCCGTGGCCCGTAGGAGGTGACGACGCAGGCGGTGACGAGACCTCCGCCGGGGTCGTCGATCCCGTAACCCGTGCCGGCGGCGAGCAGCAGACCCCACTTGTGTTCCTCGCGGGGCCAGCCCCGGTTCTCGGAGAGGTCGGCGCAGGCGGAGAGATCGCGAGGCGTCAGACGGCGGATGGGCAGAGCGGCGGGGGAAGGAGTCGACACGCAGGTCAGGCTGTCCGACACAGGGCTCCGGCGTCCACCGGTTTGCGGGTGGTCGTACAGATCCTTTGCCCTCGTCGGGTCAGTTTCACGTGAAACACCGTGCCGAGTGCAAGATCCGACGGCGTCCGACAGTGGGACTGGCACCGTGTACGGGCCTCGGAGTACAGGGCGAGACTTCATCTCCTCCGGGGCCGTTCACTCACTCCCATGAAGGGCGTGATCTACGGGATGCCTATGAATTGGTGTGCCCCGTCCGGTAATTGAGAGAACCGCGGGGATGTCCTCCCACAATTCCTGACGTAAGGAAGCCTGGACTTGTACGTCGGACGGCGGCCGGTATGGTCGACTCCGGTTCGTGTCCGGCGAGGTGGCCGCACCTCTTCGCATCCCGTCGGGGCGAACGGAGAGCAATGCAGCGTAATGGGGCAGGGAGATCCAAGACTCGCATTTCTGTTTACATGACCGGCCGTCGGTACCGGGTGGGATGCTGCGGTGGCAGTAGTGCGGCCAATGTCACATTGCCGGCTCACTTGTTCGCAGGTGTGTGAGCCGGGGTTCAATGTGCCGTATTGGCCGGCAGGGCGGACGGGGTGGAGCAAGCAGTCAGCGGGGGAAAGCGAGCATCTTCCGACCGAGGAGGTGCGCAGACCGACCGAAAGATGTTCGAGGCGAGGCACAGCATGGACGCTCCGGCCACCACGTCGGCCGACAACGGCACTTCAGGGGGTGGCGGCGGAGGCGGCTGGTTCACGCCGCACACACCGCCCGAACCGCCCGCGGACGGCAGGCAGGAGGCGACCGAGGGGCGGCGTCTGGCCGCGTTCCGTCCCGTCGGCAGGTCCGCGGCAGGGGAGGGCGGCCCCGTGCGGCGCCGAATACCCCCGAACGCCGATTCCGGCCCGACCGCCCAGCCCGGCCCGATCGCCGATCCCGGCCGGGCTGTTCAGCAGGGTCCGGCTGCCGCCCGACCCGCCTCTCCCGATGCCGTTCTCATCCGCCGCACCATGGACGCGGTGGAACCGGTCGCCGACAAGGTCACCTCGTACTTCTACGCGTTGCTCTTCGTGCGCCACCCCGACCTGCGCCCCCTCTTCCCCGCCGCGATGGACGCCCAGCGGGACCGGCTGCTCAAGGCGTTACTGACCGCGGCCGAGCACATCGACAACACCGAGGTACTCGTCGCATACCTGGAGAACCTCGGCCGCGGTCACCGCAAGTACGGCACCCGCCCCGAGCACTACCCGGCCGTCGGGGAGTGCCTCCTCGGCGCCCTCAGCCGGTTCGCGGAGCCGGTCTGGAACCAGGAGACGGAAGGGGCCTGGGTCAGGGCGTACACGAAGATCTCCCAGGTGATGATCGACGCCGCGGCCGAGGACGAACTGCGTGCCCCGGCCTGGTGGTATGCCGAGGTGGTCTCGCACGATCTGCGGACCCCGGACATCGCCGTCGTCACGGTCCGGCCCGATCAGCCGTACCCCTTCCTGGCCGGGCAGTACACGAGCCTGGAGACCCCCTGGTGGCCGCGCGTCTGGCGGCACTACTCGTTCGCCTCGGCGCCCCGGTCCGACGGACTGCTGTCCTTCCACGTGAAGGCGGTCCCGGCGGGCTGGGTCTCCAGCGCGCTGGTGCACCGCGCCCGCCCCGGCGACGTCATCAGGCTCGGGCCGCCCGCCGGCACGATGACCGTGAACCACACCACCGACAGCGGGCTGCTCTGCCTGGGCGGCGGCACCGGCATCGCACCCATCAAGGCTCTGGTCGAGGACGTCGCCGAGCACGGGCGGAAGCGGCCGGTCGAGGTCTTCTACGGTGCCCGCACCGATCACGACCTGTACGACATCGACACCATGCTCCGGCTGCAGCAGAGCCACTCATGGCTGTCGGTGCGCCCCGTGATCGACCAGCAGGCCCACCTCCAGCTGCCCGACGTGGTGCGCGAGTTCGGCCCGTGGGACGAGTACGACGCGTATCTCTCGGGGCCGCCCGGCATGATCCGCAACGGTGTGGACGTCCTCCGGGACATCGGCATCCCGTTCGAACGGATCCGTCACGACGCGGTGGAGGAACTCGTCGCGACACGCGACTGACTCCGCCCAGGACCGACGTGCACGGAAGGTCCCGCCCCCCCCGGGCCCCGGCTCGCACCACCCGACCCGGCGGGCTTCGGCTCGCAATGGTGGATCGGCGCCCCGGCTCGCCGCGGCGGAGCGGAGCACCGGTCCACCGCCTCGGGGCGTCAACCCAGGTCGGGCGCGTGCATCGCCCGTACGCCCTCGATGTTCCCGTCGAGATAGTGCCGCAGCGAGAGCGGTACGAGATGGACGGAGGCGATGCCGACCCGGGTGAAGGGAATCCGCACGATCTCGTACTCGCCGCAGGGCTCCTCGATCTCGGGACCGTGACGCAGCGAGGGGTCCATGGACTCCAGGCGGCAGACGAAGAAGTGCTGCACCTTCACACCGGTCGAGCTGCTGTCCTCGCCGATGTGCTCGACGGTGTCGACGAAGCAGGGCACGACATCGGCGATCTTGGCGCCGAGTTCCTCGTGCACTTCACGGTGGAGCGCCTCGACGACGGTCGTGTCCTCCGGCTCGACTCCACCGCCGGGTGTCAGCCAGTAGGGATCGACTCCGGGCTTGGTCCGCTTGATCAGGATCAGGTCGTCGCCGTCCAGCAGGACAGCCCGGGCGGTGCGCTTGACCACGGGTCGATCGGTCATGGGAGGAATGTGGCCCGGTTGGTTCCACGTGAAACATCGCCGTGCCGACCGGACGAAGCATCTCCGTCACGACCAGCCGGCAGCGGCCCGGGTCAGCCATTCGTGCGCCCGCGCGATATGGGGCATGGCCAGAGTGCCGGTGCGTACCACCAGAAAGTACGTACGAATCGGAGGTACTGCCGGCTCGGTCAGCGCGACCACGTCGCCCCGCCGCAGAGCCGGCCCGCACAGGTACCGGGGCAGCACCGCGAGCCCCGCGCCGGTGGTGGCACAGGCGAGCACCGCGCGCAGGTCGGGGACGATGACGGTACCGGACGCGGCGGGCAGGGAGTCGAAGACGGAGGCCCAGTAGCGGGTGAGGAACGGCAGTGACTCGTGCACCTCCACCACCGGCAGGTTCTCCAGTGCGTGTGCGCCCTTGTGCCGTAATGCGCCGGAGCCGATACGGGCGACCCAGCGCGGTGCGGCGACCAGTACGTGCTCCTCGTCGCAGAGCGGAGTCGCGGTGAGCAGGGAACCCCGTGGGCGGGCCGTGCTGATGGCCAGATCGTGATGCCCGGCGGCGAGTCCTTCCAGCGATTCCTCCGCATTGCCGAAGGAGGCCCGCAGCGCGAAGCCGTGGCCGTCGTCGCCGATCAGCTCGGTGAGTGCGGGCAGTGCGCGTTCGGCGGTGAATTCCGGCGGTCCGGCGAGGTGGAGGGTGCGCAGGGAGGAGTCCGCACCGAGACCGGTCTCGGTGATCTCCACCAGGGCGTCGAGGTGCGGGGCGGCCTTGTGGGCGAGTTCGTCGCCGATCGTGGTGGCGGTCACCCCGCGGGCCTGACGCAGGAACAGAGGGCGGCCCAGCTGCCGTTCGAGCGTGCGGATCTGGGCGGTGACGGCGGGCTGTGAGAGGCCGAGCAGGGCGGCGGCGCGGGTGAAGGAGCCGGCCCGGTGCACGGTCACGAAGGTCCGCAGCAGAGCCAGGTCCATGGCGTTCCTTCCTTCCCCGGCTCCTCGGAAGTCCCCCACTATAAATATGTCGATAGGCTTCTGTCGCTACCGTGATTGGACACTGACACAGAGTCAACTAGCCTTGTGCGCGCGGTTCTCGGTATGCGGAACCGGGACGGTCCGAGCCACGAGGGGGGAGGCTCGGGCCGTCCACTGTCCGCTCGTCCGCCGTCCGTCCGCCCGTCCGCCGTACGTACGACGGCTACCGGCCGGCCGCCCGGCGCATGCTCACTTCGCGGACACTTCGAGCGCCCGCAGGACGTCCGCCACGAGGTCCTCAGGATCTTCGGCACCGACCGAGAAGCGGATGAAGCCTTCCGGAACCGCGTCGCCGCCCCACCGGCCGCGCCGCTCGGCCGTCGACCGCACCCCGCCGAAGCTCGTCGCGTCGTCCACCAGCCGCAGCGCGTCGAGGAAACGGTCGGCACGCGCGCGCGTGGGCAGCGTGAACGACACCACGCACCCGAAGCGCCTCATCTGCTGCGAGGCGATCCTGTGCGAAGGGTCGCCGGGCAGCCCCGGATAGCGGACCCCGAGCTCCTCGGACCAGTCCCGCAGCGTTTCGGCGATGATCTGCGCGGTCGCGTTCTGCCGGTCCACGCGCATCTGCAGCGTGGCGAGCGAGCGATGCGCGAGCCATGCCTCCATGGGGCCCGGGATCGCTCCGACGATCTTGCGCCAGCGCCGGACGGAGGCCATCGCGGAGGCATCGACACCCGCGACGTACCCCAGCAGGACGTCTCCGTGACCGGTGAGCTGCTTGGTGCCGCTGGCCACGGAGAAGTCGGCGCCCAGCTCCAGCGGCCGCTGCCCGAGCGGGGTCGCCAGGGTGTTGTCGACCGCGACGAGACAGCCGCGGGCGTGGGCCGCCTCGACGAGCCGCCGCACGTCGCACACGTCGAGCCCCGGGTTCGACGGGGTCTCGATCCACAGCAGCTTCGCTCCGTCGAGGACCCCGAGCTGGGCGTCGCCGCCGGTCGGCGCCGTACGCACCTCGATCCCGTACGCCTCCAGCTGTCCGCGTACCAGCGGCAGGGCCTGGTAGCCGTCGTCGGGCAGCACGACCGTGTCACCGGCGCTCAGCTGCGAGAAGAGGACGGCCGAGATGGCGGCCATGCCGGACGCGAGGACGAGCGTCTCGACGCCGTCCCGTCCCGGGGCCTCCAGTTCGCCGATCGCGCGTTCCAGATGGGTCCACGTCGGGTTCTCGTCGCGCCCGTAGGTGTACGGGCCGGTCGGGTCGCCCGGCAGGTGGAAGTGGGCGGCGAAGACCGGGCCCGGGAGGGTCGGCTCGTGTTTGACCGGTTCGGGCAGTCCTGCCCGCACGGCACGGGTGCCGTCACCCGCTCCCTCGTAGGAGTCCGTCATGCTGCCTGTCCTTCCCCTTGCCCACATGCTGCGGCGAGCAGTCCGGAGCCCGCCGCCCCCACTCTCTCAGGACCCTTCTCGAAACCAGCCATCCCCCCACAAGAGGGATCCGGCGGAGGGGGTCGGCAGAGAGGTCCGGCAGAGGGACCGGGTACGTCGAGGCCGCCGGTCGGAGAGGGCGCGGGGCGGCGGAACGCCCGGTCGCTCAGTCCCTGTCCGGGAGGACGACGTTCAGCGCCCAGGACACGATCGAGACGATGAGACCGCCCAGGACGGCGGTCCAGAAACCGTCGACGTGGAAGCTCAGGTCCAGCTTGTCCGCCAGCCACGAGGTGAGCAGCAGCATCAGGGCGTTGACGACCAGCGTGACCAGGCCGAGCGTGAGGATGAACAGGGGGAGGGTCAGGACCTGCACGACCGGCTTGACCAGAATGTTCACCAGACCGAAGAGCAGCGCGACGAGCAGGAGCGTGCCGACCTCCTTGCCCGTGCTGTCACCGGTCAGTGTGATCTTGTCCAGCAGCCAGACCGCCACGGCCAGAGCGGCCGCGTTGGCGATCGTCTTGACTAAGAAATTCTTCATGTGTCTGATCGTGGCAGAAGAGACCGGACACGAGCAGCGGGGCAGGGGCGGACCAGAGCGATGAAGGCATTCCGGCTGGACGAACTGGAGGCGGAGCGCGCCGCCAACGACGGCGCGTACCTCCAGTTCCTGCGCGAGAAGAACATGTCGGTCGGCCTGTACGCGCTGGACGCGGGCACGCAGGACCCACAGCAGCCCCACCGCCAGGACGAGGTGTACTTCGTCGTGAGCGGCCGGGCCGCGATCACGGTGGGCATGGAGACGACGCAGGTGGCGCGCGGCAGCGTCGTGTACGTTCCGGCGGGGGTGGCCCACAAGTTCCACCACATCAGCGAGGATCTGCGGGTTCTGGTGGTCTTCTCTCCGCCGGAGAGCTGACACCGCTCTCAGGGTTCCCTAGGGGGACGGTCAGGGGAGGACAAGGGGTGCGAAGCCCCCGCCGGCGCCCCTGCCGCGCCTAGCATCGAGGACAGGACGAGCCGGGACCCGCCGGATCACGGAACGGGCCGGTACAGACTCGGAAACGGGCAGAGAGACGAGGGACGAGGGCGATGCGGGAGATCTTCGCGGGGATGCCGTGGTGGGTTAAGTGGGTCGCGGTGCCGGTCATCGCCCTGGTCGTGTTCGGCGGCCTGATAGCGAGCGTCGTCGGCTTCGTGATCGGCCTGCTCTTCAAGCTGTTGGTCTTCGTGGCACTGGTCGGCGGCCTGATCTACGTGGTGCGGAAGTTCATGTCGACCTCCTCGTCGAGGAGCGACTGGTAGACGGCGGCGCGGAGGGCGGGGGCCGGCAGTTCCCTCGGGCAGTTCCCTCGGGTGGGGGAAGTTTTCGATGCATGGCGTAAGCGATCGGTGGCAGGCGGTTAAAGTCCGGAACTCGACGCGAGGTCGATCCTCGCGGGCTGCGTACCGAACCCTCCCGTGAATCCCCCGCACGGGCGGCCCCCTCGCGCTTCGGGAGTGACCCTTGGCCACGGTTGACACCGCGTCCGCAGGACCGCAGGCCGCCATCTCCGAGCCGCACACCACGACCCTCATCGGCTCGGTCCGGCGGGCGATGCGTCTCCTGGAGTCCGTGGCGCGTCACGAACAGGGGGCGCCCGCGAAGCAACTGGCCCGGGAGGCCGGGCTTGCTCTCCCCACGGCGTACCACCTGCTGCGCACCCTGGCGCACGAGGGCTATCTGCGCCGCGAGAAGGGACTGTTCTTCCTCGGTGAGGCCACCGAGCGCCTGAGCGGCAGCGGCGCCCAGCAGAAACGTCGCAGCACGCTCTCCGACGCGCTGGGCAGCTGGCGCGACGCGATCGGTGCCCCGGTGTATTACGCCGTCTACCGGAACGGCGAGATCGAGCTCCAGTGCGTCGCGGACACCCCGGGCAATCCGGCGGTCGAGGAGTGGGCGGACTTCCGCGAGACGGGGCACGCGCACGCGCTCGGCCAGTGCCTGCTGTCCCAGCTCGACGAGGACGCGCGCAGGGACCATCTCGACCGCCATCCCACGCAGGCCCTCACGCCGTACACGGTGCGTGACGACCGGGCCCTGCTGCGACGCCTCGCGTCGACGCGGCGCATGCAGCCCGTGATCGAATGCCAGGAGTACGCGCTGGGTGTGGTCTGTGCCGCGATCCCGATCACGATGGGCAGTACGGCCGCCGCGGTGGCCCTCTCCCTGCCGTCCCACCAGGCCGACCGGCTGCTGTCGGCGGCACGGCAGTTGCAGACAGGGATCGACGGACTGCTGGCCACTTTTGCGCTCTCTATCAGCATCTGAAAACTCACTCCTTGTGATCTGGTGTACACGATGAGCAAGATGCCAGAAGTGCTTAGGTGGACGATCCCCGGCCATGGACGGCAAACGACAGGGCAAGTGATGAGCGAGTCGGTAGTACAGGCAGAAGTCATGATGAGCTTTGTCGTCTCGGAGGAACTTGCCTTCCGGATCCCGGTGGAGCTGCGTTACGAGACCTGCGATCCCTACGCCGTGCGTCTGACCTTCCATCTGCCGGGTGACGCCCCGGTGACCTGGGCCTTCGGCCGCGAGCTGCTGATCGACGGAGTGGGCCGCCCGTGCGGCGACGGAGACGTGCACATCGCCCCTTCGGACACCGAGGGGTTCGGCGATGTGCTGATCCGGCTCCAGGTGGGTGCGGACCAGGCACTGTTCCGCTGCGGTACGGCGCCCCTGCTGGCGTTCCTCGACCGGACGGACCGGCTGGTCCCCCTCGGGCAGGAACGGTCCCTCGCCGATTTCGACACCCATCTGGACGAAGCTCTGGACCGCATCCTGGCGGAGGAACAGAGCGCGGGGTGAGGCGGACTCAGTGCTTGCGGCGGCGGCCGCTCCCACCGCGCAGCGGCGCCCTCGAACCGGTCTGCGGCTGCGGCTGCGGTTCCTGGGCCGGGGCGGCGTTGCCCGGACGGTCCGCCGACACCACCAGGGCTGCAAGGGCGGTCGTGACCGGCACGGAGGCGACCAGTCCGATCGAGCCGACCAGGGTGCGCACGATCTCCTCCGCCACCAGTTCGCTGTTGGCCACCGTCCCCACGCTGCTCTCGGCGATGGAGAACAGCAGCAGCAACGGGAGCGCCGCGCCGGCGTAGGCGAGGACGAGCGTGTTGACGACGGACGCGATGTGGTCGCGGCCGATGCGGATGCCCGCGCGGTACAGCCCCCGTCGGCCCATCGTCGGATTGGCCTCGTGGAGTTCCCACACCGCCGACGTCTGCGTCACCGTGACGTCGTCGAGCACACCGAGCGAGCCGATGATGACCCCCGCGAGCAGCAGACCGCTCATGTCGATGGACGGGTACAGCCCGTGGATCAGGCCGGTGTTGTCATCGGTGTTACCGGTCAGGGCGGCCCAGTCGATGAACAGCGAGCCGAGCAGCCCGATCAGCAGCAGGGACAGCAGGGTCCCCAGTACCGCGACCGAGGTCCGGGCCGAGAGGCCGTGGCACATGTAGAGCGCGATCAGCATGATGGCGCTGGCTCCGACCACCGCAACGACCAGCGGGTTCGACCCCTGCAGGATGGCAGGCAGGATGAAGAACGTCAGGATCAGGAAGCTGACGGCGAGTGCGACCAGCGCCATGACACCGCGCATCCGGCCCACCACGACCACGGCGAGGGCGAAGATGCCGGCGAGCAGCGCCATCGGGAACTTGCGGTTCACGTCGGTGACCGAGTACTGCAGCTCTTCGGGGGCGTCGGGCGCGTACGCCACGATCACCTCCTGACCCTGTTCCAGCTGCCGTGAGGAGTCCGGCTGGACGATCTCCGTGAAGGTACGGCCCTTGTCCTTGCCGGAGTCCACCCGGACCGTGGCCTTCTTGCAGGTGCCCGAGGCCTGTTGCTGGGCCGACGAGCCCTCGGCGGTCGAGGTGTCACCGGTCGGGGTCCCTCCGGAGGCGTTCACCGACTTGCAGTCGACCTTGTCGACCTTCGTGACGGTGGCCTGCTGGGTCTGCCGGTCGAAGCCGACACCCGTGCGCTCGTGTTCGGGAGCGCCGCCGGGCCAGAGCACTGCGAGGCCGACGACGACCGCTGCGGCGAAGGGAATCAGCACCGCGGCGATGATCTTGCGCAGGCGCATGGAGGCAGGGGCCGCGGGGCCATGACTGTGCGAGTGGCCGTGCCCGCCGTCACCGGGCCGGCCGCCCCCGCCACCCCCTCCGGGGCCATGGGATCCGGGTCCGCCGCCTTGTCCGGGTCCGCCGCCGTGACCGTGGCCGTGGCCGTCATGGCCGTGTCCGTGGGGCGGTTCGGACGGCGGGAGTGAGGGCTGCTGCGTCGTGGTCACTGACCGATCATCGCAAGAACGAGAGATGCCTACTGTTCACCGCGCCCATTGTGACGCTAGCGTGGAAGCACCTTTTGCATACGCGGGAGCTCGGAGCACCGGGCTGAGAGGGCGCTGACCTCCGTATCCGCGATGTTTCACGTGGAACATCGCCGAACGGAAAACGCTGCGTCGACCGCCGAACCTGTTACCGGGTAATGCCGGCGTAGGGAGTAGGTCTCATGACCGAGAACAGCGTACGCACGCCTGTCTCCAGCCAGACGAACGGGGCGCTCACCCCGGCCGACGGCACCGATGGGTCCGCGCCGTCCGGGAGCGACGGGCCGGCGGCCCCGCCGGAGAGCGGCGGAACGGGGCGGTCCATCGGCTGGCACAAGGCATATGTCGAGGGCTCGCGCCCCGATCTGAGGGTGGCGGTCCGTCAGGTGCACCTCACCAACGGCCGTTCGGTGACCCTGTACGACACGTCCGGGCCGTACACCGATCCGGCCGTCGCCACCGAGGTACGCAGGGGTCTGGCGCCTCTGCGGGACCACTGGATCGTCGCCCGCGGCGACACCGAGGAGTATCCGGGGCGTCCCGTGCGCCCCGAGGACGACGGGATCAAGCACACCTCGCCGCGCGGCGGTCTGCGCAACCTCGACGCGGTCTTCCCGGGGCGTCCGCGGCTGCCCCGCAGGAGCCGCGACGGGCGTGCGGTGACCCAGCTCGCGTACGCGAGGCGGGGCGAGATCACACCGGAGATGGAGTACGTGGCCATCCGGGAGAACGTCGCCCCCGAAGTCGTACGCGAGGAGATCGCGGCGGGCCGTGCCGTGCTGCCCGCCAACGTCAACCACCCGGAGATCGAGCCGATGATCATCGGCAAGCGGTTCCTGGTGAAGGTCAACGCCAACATCGGCAACTCCGCGGTCACCTCCTCCATCGAGGAGGAGGTCGACAAGATGACCTGGGCGACGCGGTGGGGCGCCGACACGGTGATGGACCTGTCGACCGGCCGCAACATCCACACCACACGGGAGTGGGTGCTGCGCAACTCCCCCGTGCCCATCGGCACGGTCCCCCTCTACCAGGCACTGGAGAAGGTCGACGGGCGGGCCGAGGAGCTCACCTGGGAGATCTACAAGGACACGGTCGTCGAGCAGGCCGAGCAGGGCGTGGACTACATGACCGTCCACGCGGGTGTGCGTCTGCCGTACGTCCCGCTGACCGCGAACCGCAAGACCGGCATCGTCTCCCGCGGCGGCTCGATCATGGCGGCGTGGTGTCTGGCGCACCACAAGGAGTCGTTCCTGTACGAGCACTTCGAGGAGCTCTGCGAGATCCTCGCCGCGTACGACGTCACGTACTCACTGGGCGACGGCCTGCGGCCCGGGTCGATCGCGGACGCCAACGACGCGGCGCAGTTCGCGGAGTTGCGCACGCTCGGTGAACTCACCCGGATCGCGAAGCGTTTCCACGTACAGACCATGGTCGAGGGCCCGGGACATGTCCCGATGCACAAGATCAAGGAGAACATCGACCTTCAGCAGGAGATCTGCGAGGAAGCTCCGTTCTACACGCTCGGCCCGCTGACGACGGACGTCGCCCCGGCGTACGACCACATCACCTCCGGTATCGGTGCCGCGATGATCGCCTGGTGGGGCACGGCGATGCTCTGCTACGTCACGCCCAAGGAGCACCTGGGCCTGCCGAACCGTGACGACGTCAAGACGGGCGTCATCACCTACCGGATCGCGGCCCATGCTGCGGATCTCGCCAAGGGGCACCCGGGCGCACAGGAGTGGGACGACGCGTTGTCGGACGCCCGCTTCGAGTTCCGCTGGGAGGACCAGTTCAATCTGGCCCTCGATCCGGACACGGCCCGGGAGTTCCACGACGAGACGCTCCCGGCCGAACCGGCCAAGACGGCGCACTTCTGCTCCATGTGCGGCCCGAAGTTCTGTTCGATGAAGATCAGTCACAGCATCACCGAACAGTTCGGGGGCACGGCGTCCGCGGGGGCCTCGCCCGAGGAGGTCGCCGAGGGCATGCTCCAGAAGTCGAGGGAGTTCGCCGCGGCGGGCAACCGGGTCTATCTGCCTCTGGCGGACTGAACCGGCGCACCCACCGGCTCCGTCCGTCCGCGCGAGGGGACCCCGCCGGCCCCGCCGGGGTCTCCTCGCCGGCCACCGCTGTCCTGGCGCACCCTGCCCGGTCGAACCTCGTCCTGGCGCACCCCGCCAGGGCAGCGGAGGCCAGGCGTACCTCGCCGAGGCGTGACCTGCCGAGGCAGAGAAAAGATCGACGACGGTGTCCCGTCGTCGATCAGTCTCGGCAGGCAGGCTCCTTGACCGGGTTGCTCGGGATGCTCGATTACTCGGTTACTCGGGAGCGTGCTCCGGCCCCCCGAAGTCCGGGCTGCTGAAGTCCGGACTCGAGAAGCTGGGGCGGGGACCCGCTGCCGGTCCGCCGTCGGGGCTGCTGAACCCCGGTCGGTGGTAGCCGAGCTGCGGGATCCGGTTGGCCGGTGCCGACGGCTGCGTACGGCCGAGGGCGGCGGTGCCCGGGTCCGCGAGGGCCGCCCTGAGGAACGGCATGATGCCGTCCTCCAGGAGGGCGTCGCGCCACGCCTGCCTGGCGCGGTCGACCTCCTCGTTGTGTTCGCCGTGCGCGTCGGCCTGGAGCGAGCTGGCGCCGTTGCGCAGGGCGGTGAGCAGCAGACCGACCGCGGCGACCAGGATCGCGGCGGCCGTGATGGCGCCGAAGACCCAGCCCGTGGTGAGGAGGGTCTGGGTGATGCCCGGCTGGGGGTCGAGCATCTTCAGGATGTAGCCGACGAGCAGGAAGATCGCCGCGGCCGTGCCGGCGAGGACGGGAGCGAGCACGGCGACCACCGCGGCGACACCCGCCCCGGCGGTCTCGGTGACCTCTCCCATGGTGGTGGCGAGCCCCACCGCGCTCGTGCCCGGATCCGTGGAACTGGGGGATCCTTCACGGACGGGAGGGGTGGACGGCGCCGGCCGGCGCAGTTCCTCGCGGACCTTCACGTAGTGCTGGTACTCGGTCGCCGCGGCCGCCGTGATGAGTGCGGTGGCGTTGAGCGCCATCGTGCGCAGCTGTTCGGGATTGAGCCGCTGACCGACAGCGGCGAGTTCCGGTCGGTGTGGTGCGGAGCGCAGCGCCTCGTCGAGGATCCGCTCGTACTCCTGGCGGTCCTCGATCAGCAGGTGCTGCGGAACGCTGTTCATGTGCATCCCCCGATGCTCCGTAGGGCTTGGGGCTCGGCATGCTGACGAGCCGTCGGGCAGAAACGGAGGGGAGCCTGCTACGGATAAGCCGATGGTAGAGCGGGGACGGCACAGGGTGACAGAGGGTTTCCAGAATTTGCCCCGGTACCGCGTATGTCCTCCACCGAAGGACAACTGCCCCGGAATGGCTCAGTTATCCAGGGGAAGTTGCTGTACCAGCAGTTTTCCGGCCATGGTCACGCCGCCGTCCATCCCGATCGCGAGTTTGTCGGCGTACACATGGGGTTCTTCGACGACAGGGGCGGACGAGTCCCCGCCGTCCTCCGAACCGACGTCCCCCCGGAGGTACGGAATGGGGCTGTGGCCGTGGACGATGCGTGAACCGCCGTACGTCTCCAGCAGGGAGCGCACCGCCTGCGCGCCACCGTCGTCGCGGAACGCGAAGCGCTTGGTGAACTTGCGGAAGAGGTCCCAGCACTCGTCGGCGTCATTACGGGTGAGGGTTTCGCGGATGGTGTCGTTGACCGCTTCGATGGAGTCGCCGTAGTCGAGATAGGCGGTCGTGTCGGAGTGCACGAGCAGGTGCCCGTCGGCCAGTTCCATCGCGTCGAGGCGGGCCATCCACTGCAGATGGTGGTCCTGGAGGCGCTCCATATCCGTCTTCTGGCCACCGTTGAGCAGCCAGGCGGCCTGGAAGGTGGCGGTCCCCGCCCCGGAGTTGACGGGGGTGTCCCCGAACCGCCGGGCGCCGAGCAGCAGCAGCTCGTGGTTGCCCATCAGCGCCTTGCAGTAGCCGCCGGCCGCGGCGGCCTCCGCGGACAGCCGCATCACGAGGTCGATGACGCCGATCCCGTCGGGCCCGCGGTCGGTGAAGTCGCCGAGGAACCACAACCGCGAGGTCCCGGCGACCCAGCGGCCCTCGCTGTCGATGAGCCCTTTCTCGCGCAGCGCGGCGACGAGCTCGTCGAGATAGCCGTGCACGTCACCGACCACGTACAGCGGTCCCGGCCCCTCGTCGGGCTGCGGAACCCGCCCGGCCTCGGGATCGACGGCCACCTGAACCGTGTCACCGCGGTTGATGACGGGCAGATCGCGCTCCGTCGGCGTGTAGCCTTCCGGCTCCCCGCCCGGGACGCCGGCCCCACCGTGCGGCGGTCCCGCGTAGGGACCCGGCTGCCCGTACCGCTCCGCGGGCCCGGTGTACGGCTCGGCGGCCTGGTCGTACGGCTCGGCCGGGCGGTCGTACGGAGCCGTTGGCTGCGGGTGGGGTCCGGGCGGCCCCGCGTACGGACCGGCATCGTGGACGTACGCCGGCACGCGGAAGTCACGCACCGTCGGCGTCCGCATCTCGGGTCCCTGACCGGCCCCCTGAGTCATCGACCCCTCCACCACCATCGCGCCGCATCTGCACCGCGTCGGACTGCCTGGTCGCAGCGGCCCGCGGTGTCGTCCGCCCATCATAGGAATGCGGATCGCGCCATGTGATGACCCAGGGGTGGTGAATCGGGGCGGAGCCCCGGTTCACCGTGGTTTTCTCCCGAATTGAGAGGGCCTTCCCCCGTGTGAGGTCACTCCTCCTCCGGGGACCTGGGTGGACTGACGGTCGTCCGTGGCGGCCGTCGCTCGGAAGAGGTGCGCACGATCAGCTCCGTCGGTATCACCTGTTCGACCGGTTGATCGGTTTCCACCCCCTCGATGGCGTCGATGAGGAGCTGGACCACGGCCGTACCGATACGTCGTGGTTTGAGGGAGAGCGTCGTGACGGGCGGCTCGGTGTTGGCGTAGACGGTGGACTCGCTGCAGCACACGAGAAGCAGGTCGTCCGGTACGCGCAGCCCGTAGCGCCGGGCCGCCGCGAGGAGGTCGGTGCCGTTCGGGTCGAACAGTCCGTAGACGGCGTCGGGCCGGTCGGGCCGGGCGAGCAGCCGGTCGGCCGCGACCGCTCCCGCGCAGGGATCGTGCGCGGGATATGCCTCGTACACGGGGTCCTGGCCCACGCGCTCGCACCAGCGGAGATACGCGGTCGTGGAGAGGTGGGTGTACGTGTCCGTGGTCGTGCCCGTCAGCAGGCCGATCCTGCGGGCCCCGGCGTCGGCCAGGTGGTCGAGGATGCCCAGGACCGCGGCCTCGTGGTCGTTGTCCACCCAGGCGGTCACCGGCAGCGAGCCGGCCGGGCGGCCGTCCGAGACCACGGGTAACCCCTGGCGGACCAGTTCGCTGACGACGGGGTCCTGGTCGGAGGGGTCGATGACGACCGTCCCGTCCAGGGCCACGTTCGACCACACGTCGTGGCGCGAGGTGGCGGGGAGGATGACCAGGGCATAGCCCCGTGCGAGCGCGGCCGAGGTGGCGGATCTGGCCATCTCCGCGAAGTACGCGAACTCCGTGAAGGTGAAGGGCTCGTCTCCGTAGGTCGTCACGGTCAGGCCGATGAGGCCGGACTTGCCGGTACGGAGCGTCCGGGCCGCCGCGGAGGGGCGGTAGCCCAGCCGGTCGGCGACCTCGCGGACATGGCGTCTGGTGGCGTCCGGAAGCCGCCCCTTGCCGTTGAGCGCGTCGGACACCGTCGTAATGGAGACTCCGGCGGCCGCGGCCACGTCTCTGATGCCGGCCCGGCCCGGCCGGCTGCCTCGGCGGGAGGTATCCGACCGGCTCACCTGGTGCTTCCCTGCTGCTGTCATGGCGAGCCGATAGTAGGGCTCATGAGGTGGGGTAGTGCGGACGCATATGCACGCGTTGACAGGCACGTTTCTGCATGGTCAAAAATGGACAACTGCCTTTGAAAGAAAGAAGGTTGACCGTTTAAATGGCAGTACGTCACTTGTCGACGCGCATAGGCCTGCCAAATGAGCCATGTTTCGAAGAGGTCTCAACTCACCTGCACGAGGGATGCGCGCCACGGCGCAAGCTACCGGCGCGGACCATGAGGGACGGCGCGCCCTCTCTTTCGTACGCCTTCGGGTGCCGATGCCCGGGAGTGCGCCCCGGATGTCCGGCGCCGTCCGGGACATCGGTCCCGGGCCGTACGCGGCGGCCCCGAACCCTCTTAAGGTGAGCAGTATTGGCAGCCGGCGGTGGTGACGAGCCGGCCACGGTCACGAGGAGGACTGCGGTGAGCGAGACGAGCCCGAAGCTGCGAGCCGAGCTGGAGGACATCCCCACCTACAAGCCGGGGCGCGGCCCGTCGGCGACCACCGCCGAAGCCGCTCCGGTGGTGTACAAGCTGTCCTCCAACGAGAACCCCTATCCGCCGCTGCCGGGCGTGCTGGAGAGCGTGAGCACGGCGGCCGGCGCCTTCAACCGCTACCCCGACATGGCGTGCACGGGACTGATGAGCGAGCTGTCGGACCGGTTCGGTGTGCCGCTCACGCACCTGGCCACCGGCACCGGCTCGGTCGGCGTGGCCCAGCAGCTGGTGCAGGCGACCTCCGGACCGGGCGACGAGGTCGTCTACGCCTGGCGGTCCTTCGAGGCGTACCCGATCATCACGCGTATCAGCGGGGCCACGGCGGTCGAGGTGCCGCTGACGCCGGGGGACGTGCACGACCTCGACGCGATGGCGGACGCGATCACCGACCGGACGCGGCTGATCTTCGTCTGCAACCCGAACAATCCCACGGGGACGGCGGTGCGGCGGGCCGAGCTGGAACGATTCCTCAACCGGGTGCCCGGCGATGTCCTCGTGGTCCTCGACGAGGCGTACCGGGAGTTCATGCGTCCCTTCGAAGGCGAAGGGGGCGAGGTGCCGGACGGTGTCGAGCTCTACCGGGAGCGGCCGAACGTGTGCGTGCTGCGTACGTTCTCCAAGGCGTACGGTCTCGCCGGGCTCCGGGTCGGCTTCGCGATCGCCCACGAGCCGGTGGCGGCGGCGCTGCGCAAGACCGCCGTGCCCTTCGGCGTGAGCCAGCTCGCCCAGGACGCGGCGGTGGCGTCGCTGCGGGCCGAGGACGAGCTGCTGGGACGGGTCGGTGCGCTGGTGGCCGAGCGCGCGCGTGTGGTCGGGACGCTGCGCGGACAGGGCTGGACGGTGCCGGACACGCAGGCGAACTTCGTGTGGCTGCGGCTCGGGGACCGGACCGCCGACTTCGCCGCGGCGTGCGAGCGGGCCGGGGTCATCGTGCGGCCGTTCGCGGGCGAGGGGGTCCGTGTGACGGTGGGCGAGACCGAGGCCAACGACATCTTCCTGCGGACGGCGGAGAACTTCCGCAAGGAGCTCTAGCCGCTTCCGGCCCGGCGGTCCGCGCCTCCGCGCGCNACGACATCTTCCTGCGGACGGCGGAGAACTTCCGCAAGGAGCTCTAGCCGCTTCCGGCCCGGCGGTCCGCGCCTCCGCGCGCTCCGGCCGTGCCTCCTGTGCCCGGTGCCTCCTGTGCCCGGGGCCTTCTGCGTCCCCGGTCGTCCCGGTCCACGAACCAGGCCCCGGCGTCCCGTGAAGACGGGACGCCGGGGCCTGACGTCTATGGCGTAACTCACTTTCCCAAAAAGCGCCTCCGACCTGCTCTTTTGCTTCGGATGCGCTTGGGTCCGCGCCTGGCGACCCCCGGCTGTCACATCCCGAACGGGCA
This sequence comes from Streptomyces beigongshangae, assembly GCF_019710745.1. Lineage (GTDB taxonomy): Bacteria > Actinomycetota > Actinomycetes > Streptomycetales > Streptomycetaceae > Streptomyces > Streptomyces beigongshangae. Next base: position 192,812 of record NZ_JAHKJW010000005.1, on the reverse strand, counting down.
TGCTGCATAATTGCTTGTGAATGTGAACGCGTTCACAAGCGAGTCCAGTTACTCCCGCGATGTCCAGGACGAGCGGGACAAACTGCCGCCGTTATGACGGCGACGCAAGGAGATGACGACGTGGAATTGGCTCTGGCGCCGGAAACAGTGGCCCGATGGCAGTTCGGCATCACCACCGTCTACCACTTCCTCTTCGTCCCGCTCACGATCTCGCTCGCCGCGCTCACCGCGGGCCTGCAGACCGCCTGGGTGCGTACGGAGAAGGAGAAGTACCTCAGGGCCACCAAGTTCTGGGGCAAGCTCTTCCTGATCAACATCGCGATGGGCGTCGTCACGGGCATCGTGCAGGAGTTCCAGTTCGGGATGAACTGGTCCGACTACTCGCGCTTCGTCGGTGACGTCTTCGGGGCCCCGCTCGCCTTCGAGGCCCTGATCGCCTTCTTCTTCGAGTCCACCTTCATCGGACTGTGGATCTTCGGCTGGGACAAGCTGCCGAAGAAGATCCACCTGGCCTGCATCTGGATGGTCTCGATCGGCACGCTCCTGTCGGCGTACTTCATCCTCGCGGCCAACTCCTGGATGCAACACCCCGTCGGTTACCGGATCAACGAGCAGAAGGGCCGGGCCGAGCTCACCGACTTCTGGCTGGTCCTGACCCAGAACACCGCGCTCAACCAGGTCTTCCACAGCTTCTCGGCGGCCTTCCTGACGGGTGGGGCCTTCATGGTGGGCATCGCCGCGTTCCACCTCATGCGCAAGAAGCACATCCCGGTGATGCGGACCTCGCTGCGGCTCGGCCTGGTCACGATGGCGGTCGGCGGCATGCTCACGGCGATCAGCGGCGACACCCTCGGCAAGGTCATGTACGAGCAGCAGCCGATGAAGATGGCCGCCGCCGAGGCGCTGTGGGACGGCGAGAAGCCCGCGCCCTTCTCGGTCTTCGCTTACGGAGACGTCGACGAGGGGCACAACAAGGTGGCCCTGGAGATACCCGGTCTCCTCTCCTTCCTCGCCCACAACGACTTCGACTCGTACGTGCCCGGCATCCACGACGCCAACAAGGTCCTCCAGGAGAAGTTCGGTCCCGGCGACTACAAGCCCATCGTCCCCGTCGCCTACTGGGGCTTCCGCTGGATGATCGGCTTCGGCATGGCCTCCTTCTCGCTGGGTCTGCTGGGGCTGTGGCTCACCCGGAAGAGGTTCCTGCTGCCGGCCGCGCTGCGGACCAGGGAGGACGAGGTGCCGCGGCTGGTGCTGCTGAAGAAGCCGCTCGGGGCCAGGCTCACCCGGCTGTACTGGCTCCTCGCCCTCTGGACGATGGCGTTCCCGCTGATCGCCAACGGGTGGGGCTGGATCTTCACCGAGATGGGCCGCCAGCCGTGGGTCGTCTACGGCGTGATGCAGACCCGGGACGCGGTCTCCCCCGGGGTGTCGCAGACCGAGATGATCATCTCGCTGGCCGTTCTGACGACGATCTACGCGATCCTCGCCGTCGTCGAGGTGAAGCTGCTCGCGAAGTACGTCAAGGCCGGACCGCCCGAGCTCACCGAGGCCGACCTCAACCCGCCCACGAAGATCGGCGGCGATCCGCGGGACGCCGACAAGCCGATGGCCTTCTCGTACTAGGCCCAGGGAGCCGACTCATGGAACTGCACGACATCTGGTTCGTTCTCATAGCCGTCCTGTGGACGGGCTACTTCTTCCTGGAGGGCTTCGACTTCGGGATCGGTGTCCTGACCAAGCTGCTCGCCCGGAACCGGACCGAGAAGCGGGTGCTGATCAACACCATCGGTCCCGTCTGGGACGGCAACGAGGTGTGGCTCCTCTCGGCGGGAGGCGCGACCTTCGCCGCCTTCCCCGAGTGGTACGCCACGCTCTTCTCCGGTTTCTACCTGCCCCTGCTGCTCATCCTCATCTGCCTGATCGTGCGCGGGGTCGCCTTCGAGTACCGGGTGAAGCGGCCGGAGGAGCGGTGGCAGCGCAACTGGGAGAACGCGATCTTCTGGACGTCGCTGCTCCCGGCGTTCCTGTGGGGCGTGGCCTTCGGCAACATCGTGCGGGGCGTGAAGATCGACCAGGACATGGAGTACGTGGGCAGCCTCTGGGACCTGCTCAACCCGTACGCCCTCCTGGGCGGCCTGGTGACGCTGACGCTGTTCACCTTCCACGGGGCGGTCTTCGCGGCGCTCAAGACGCTCGGTGACATCCGGGAACGGGCCAGGAAGCTGGCGGGCGGACTCGGACTGGTGACGGCCGCGCTCGCGCTGGTCTTCCTGCTGTGGACCCAGGTCGAGAACGGCGACGGCAAGAGCCTGGCCGCGATGGCCGTGGCCGTGATCGCCCTGGTCGGAGCCGTCGGGGCGAACCAGGCGGGACGTGAAGGCTGGTCGTTCGCCCTGTCCGGCCTCACCATCGTCGCCGCGGTCGCGATGCTCTTCCTGACGCTCTTCCCGAACGTCATGCCGTCCTCGCTCGACGAGGAGTGGAGCCTGACGGTCACCAACGCCTCGTCGAGCCCGTACACGCTGAAGATCATGACCTGGTGTGCGGTGATCGCGACGCCGATGGTGATGCTCTACCAGGGCTGGACGTACTGGGTGTTCCGCAAGCGGATCGGCACCCAGCACATCGCCGAGACCGCGCATTGAGCACCGCCGCGTACTGAGCGCTGCCGTGCGCCGAGCACCGCCGTGTACTGAGCACCGCCGTGTACTGAGCACCGCCGTGTACTGAGCACCGCCGTGTACGGGGGCCGCTGAATCCGGGTCGTGTTTCACGTGAAACACGACCCGATGAGAAGAAGGTGTGTTTCACGTGAAACACACCAGCTCGACCCAAGGGTGTGTTTCACGTGAAACCGATCGACCCGCGACTTCTCCGATACGCCCGCGCCACCCGCTTCTTCCTGATGGCGGTCGTCGGTCTGGGAGTCCTGGGAGCAGGGCTGGTCGTCGCCCAGGCCGTGCTCATTGCCGAAGCGGTGGTCGGCGCCTTCCAGTACGACCTGTCAGCCGGCGAACTCCGTACCCCGCTCCTGCTGCTGGTGGCCGTGGCGGCCGGGCGCGCGCTCGTCTCCTGGCTCACCGAACTCGCGGCGCACCGGGCCAGTGCGGCGGTCAAGTCGCAGCTGCGGGGGCGGTTGCTGGAGCGGGCCGGAGCGCTGGGTCCGGGGTGGCTGAGCGGGCAGCGGACGGGGTCGCTGATCGCGCTCGCCACCCGCGGAGTGGACGCCCTGGACGACTACTTCTCGCGTTACCTGCCGCAGCTGGGGCTCGCGGTGGTCGTGCCCGTCGCCGTACTCGCGCGGATCGTCACCGAGGACTGGGTGTCGGCGGCGATCATCGTCGGCACGCTGCCGCTCATTCCGGCCTTCATGATGCTCATCGGCTGGGTCACGCAGTCCCAGATGGACCGCCAGTGGCAGTTGCTGTCCCGGCTCTCCGGGCACTTCCTGGACGTGGTCGCCGGGCTGCCCACCCTCAAGGTGTTCGGCCGGGCCAAGGCGCAGGCCGAGTCCATCCGGCGCATCACCGGGGAGTACCGGCAGGCGACCATGCGGACCCTGCGGATCGCCTTCATCTCGTCCTTCGCCCTGGAACTGCTCGCCACGCTCTCGGTCGCCCTGGTCGCGGTGACCATCGGAATGCGACTCGTCCACGGTGAGATGGAGCTGTACGACGGACTGGTCGTGCTGATCCTGGCGCCCGAGGCGTATCTGCCGCTGCGCCAGGTCGGGACGCAGTACCACGCGGCGGCGGAGGGGCTGTCGGCCGCCGAGGAGATCTTCGCCGTCCTGGAGACGCCCGTGCCGGTGTCCGGGACCGGGATCGCCCCTTCCTCCGACGAACTGCGCTTCGAGGGCGTGACGGTCCGGTACCCGGGGCGGTCGTCCGACGCGGTGTCGGACGTGTCCTTCACGGTACGGCCCGGGGAGACGGTGGCGCTCGTCGGTCCCAGCGGTGTGGGCAAGACGACTCTCCTGAACGTACTGCTGGGGTTCGTCGGGCCCACGGCGGGACGAACCGTTGTCGGGGGAGTCGATCTGGCGGAAGTCTCCCTGGAGGCATGGCGTGCGCGGGTCGCCTGGGTGCCGCAACGGCCCCATCTGTTCGCCGGGTCCGTCGCCGAGAACGTACGGCTGGCGCGGCCGGAGGCGGACGACTCCGCGGTACGCCGGGCGCTGTCCGACGCCGGGGCCCTGGAGTTCGTGGACGTGCTGCCCGACGGGGTGCACACGGTCCTCGGGGAGGACGGCGCCGGGCTCTCCGCGGGACAGCGGCAGCGGCTGGCCCTGGCACGGGCGTTCCTCGCGGACCGGCCGGTGCTGTTGCTGGACGAGCCGACGGCCTCGCTGGACGGGGCGACGGAGGCCGAGGTCGTGGAGGCCGTGCGGCGCCTCGCCGTCGGACGGACCGTGCTCCTGGTCGTCCACCGGCCGGCCCTGCTGGGCGTGGCCGACCGGGTCGTGCGGCTGGCGCCGGCGCAGTCGGCGGACCGCGCCACCTCGCCCGACGGCACGGACCGCTCGGCACGCTCCGGCGGCACGCAGCCCGACGGCTCTGACGGCGGCACGCGGCCCGGTCGTTCCGACGGCGGTACGGAGGCCGGAGGGCCCTCCGGCGTTCCGGCGGTCGTGCCGGTGGCGGACGGGGACGGGGCGCCCGTGCCCCCGGAGAGGCGGAACGGCGTGCTCGTACGTGTGCGCGCCATGGCCGGGCCCCGCCGCGGACGGCTCCTGCTGGCCCTGCTCCTCGGCAGTCTCGCGCTCGGGAGTGCCGTCGGTCTCATGGCCACCTCGGGCTGGCTGATCTCCAGGGCCTCGCAGCAGCCACCCGTCCTCCACCTGATGGTCGCCGTGACGGCCACGCGGGCGTTCGGCATCGGGCGGGCCGTCTTCCGGTACGCCGAACGGCTGGTCTCCCACGACGCCGTGCTGCGGATGCTCGCCGACACCAGGGTCGCCGTGTACCGGCGCCTGGAACGGCTTGCGCCCGCGGGACTGCGTACCGCCCGGCGCGGTGACCTGCTTTCCCGGCTCGTCACCGATGTCGACGCGCTGCAGGACTACTGGCTGCGCTGGCTGCTGCCCGCCGCCGCGGCGGCCGTCGTGTCCGCCGGGTCCGTCGGGTTCACGGCCTGGCTGCTGCCCGAGGCCGGTGCCGTCCTCGCCGTCGGGCTGCTCGCCGCCGGTCTGGGCGTTCCGCTGGTGACCGGCGCCGTCGCGCGCCGGGCCGAGCGGCGGCTGGCCCCGGCACGCGGTGTGCTGGCGACCAGGGTGGCCGACCTCCTCACGGGAACGGCCGAGCTGACGGTCGCGGGCGCGCTCCCCGCCCGTACCGCCGGGACGAGGCGGGCCGACGCGGAACTGACCCGCATCGCCTCGCGCGCCGCCACCGCCACCGCGCTCGGCGACGGGCTCACGGCGCTGATCTCCGGACTCACCGTCGCGGCCACCGCGTTCGTCGGGGTCCAGGCGGTCGCCGGGGGACGGTTGAACGGGGTGGTGGCGGCCACCGTCGTCCTCATACCGCTCGCCGCCTTCGAGGCCGTCCTGGGGCTGCCTCTCGCCGCCCAGTACCGGCAGCGGGTGCGCAGGAGCGCGGAGCGCGTGTACGAGGTCCTGGACCAGCCCGAGCCGGTACGGGAGCCCGAGCTGCCCGTGAAGGCACCCGAGTCGCCCTTCCCGGTGGTCCTGAAGGGGCTGACCGCTCGCCACGGGGGCCAGGAGCGGGACGCGGTCGCCGGGGTGGACCTGGTACTCGAACGGGGGCGCCGGATCGCCGTCGTCGGGCCGTCCGGCTCCGGCAAGACGACACTGGCGCAGGTGCTGCTGCGCTTCCTGGAGGCACGCACGGGGACGTACACGCTGGGCGGTGCGGACGCGTACGGCATGGACGGTGACGACGTACGGCGCCTGGTCGGGCTCTGCGCACAGGACGCGCACCTGTTCGACAGCTCGGTGCGCGAGAACCTGCTGCTCGCGAAGAAGGGCGCGACCGACTCCGAACTCCGCGACGTGCTGGGACGGGTGCGACTGCTCGACTGGGTCGACGGGCTGCCCGACGGGCTCGACACCCTGGTCGGCGAGCACGGCGCGCGGCTGTCGGGGGGACAGCGGCAGCGGCTGGCGCTGGCCCGGGCCCTGCTCGCGGACTTTCCCGTGCTGGTGCTCGACGAGCCCGCCGAGCACCTCGACCTGGCCACCGCCGACGCCCTCACCGCCGACCTGCTGGCCGCGACCGAGGGGCGTACGACCTTGATGATCACTCATCGGCTGGCGGGACTGGAGGCGGTGGACGGGGTGGTCGTCCTGGCCGGGGGGCGTGTGGTGCAGCGAGGGGCGTTCGCGGAACTTGTGCGTGCGGAAGGGCCGTTGCGGGACATGTCCGAGCGGGAGAGCCGGACGCAGCTGCTGGTCGTCGCGCGCTGAGGTTCGCACGGGCCGGCGGTTCGCCCGGGTCGAGAGCCCGCCCGGATCGAGGGCTCGCACGGGAAGAGCGGGACGAGCGGGGCGAAGAAGCTCGACTTTGCAGGGTAAAAAGGGCCAATTAGGCTCGGTGCATGTCGGTCGAGCCGGGGCCCGGTGGTGCCCCGAACCCAGAAGACGTGCCGCGGTTGCTGGAGGCGATGCGGGCGGTCGGGGGCGGGCTCCAGCTGCGGTCCACGCTGGAACGGATCTGCGAGACCGCGGCGGAGCTGGCGGACGCGCGGTACGCGGCGGTCGGGCTGACGGCGGAGTGCGGGGACGGAGCCGCCGGGCGCGGGCCCGCCGAGCCCGGACTCGCCGAGTGGGCGGGCGGGGACACCGACGGACAGGCGGTCCGGTGGATCGGACGGCTGCCGGACGGGTGCGAAGGGCTCGGCCGTTCACCCGCGGCCGGTTCCCTGAGGGTCCCGATCCGCGTGCGGGGCGAGGACCTCGGCGCCCTCCACCTCGCCGGGAAGCGCGACGGAGGGCCGTTCGCCGAGCAGGACCTCGACATGCTGCGCGTACTGGCACGTGAGGCGGGCATCGCCCTGGGCAACGCGCGGCTGTACGAGGCCGCCCAGCGGCGCGGGCGCTGGATCGACGGTTCCGTGGCCGTCACCACCGCGCTGCTCTCCGGAGGAGACGCGGACGAAGCCCTCCAGGTGGTCGCGGAACAGGCCCGCCGGCTCTCGGACTCCCTGGCGGGGCTCGTGCTGCTGCCCGCGGCGGAGGGCGGTCTGGAGACCGTCGCCGTCGCGTGCGGACGGCCGTCCGAGCTGCTGGGTCTGGTCGTGCCGCCCGAGAACGCGATGGCGGGCGAGGTGCTGGCCGGCGCGGCCGTGTTCGTCGAGGACGCGGCCCGTGACCCGCGGATGCCCGCCGGCCTCGTCCGCGGTCACGGACCGACGATGTTCCTTCCGCTGCGGAGCGGCGGGCGGGTCCTGGGGGCCCTCGTCATGGCACGGGCAGGGGACGGGCGTCCGTTCACGGAAGCGGAACGCACCCTGGCGACGCAGTTCGCCTCGCAGGCCGCGCTCGCGCTGATGATGGCCGAGGCACAGCGCGACAGGGAGCGGCTCGCGGTCTTCGAGGACCGCGACCGGATCGCTCGCGACCTGCACGACCTCGTCATCCAGCGGCTGTTCGCCACCGGGATGCTGCTGGAGGGCGCACAGCGGCGGTCGGTTCTCCCCGAGGTGCGGCAGGGCGTCGGGAAGGCGGTCGACGAACTCGACGTCACCATCCAGGAGATCCGCACGGCCGTCTTCGCGCTCCAGCAGGGACCGGAGGAGTTCCCGACCGGGCTGCGGACGCGGGTACTGCGCGAGATCACCATGGCCGCCGTACCGCTCGGCTTCGAACCGTCGCACCGCTTCGTCGGCCCCGTCGACACGGTGGTCGGCGAACTCACGGCCAAGAACCTCATCGCGGCCCTGCGCGAGGCCCTGTCCAACGCCTTCCGGCACGCCGGGGCGTCCCGCATCGACGTCACCGTGGACGCGACGGTACGGCTGCCGGGCGGGGAACCCGGGGTACGCCTGACGGTTGCGGACGACGGCGTCGGCATCCCCGAGGGAGGCAGACGCAGCGGCCTCAGGAACCTGAAGCGCAGGGCGGAGTCGCTCGGCGGCGACAGCTGGTACGGGCCGGGACGGTCAGGGGACGGCGACAGTGACGGCAACGGCAACGGCAACGGCGACGGCAACGGCGACGGCGACGGCGACGGCGACGGCGACGGTGGTGCGTCGGTGGTCTGGGAGGCGCCGTACTGAGCCGTACTGAAGGACCGGCCGGGCGTTGCTCCGGTACCGGTCCGGTGTCGGCCTCCCGTACCGGTCCGGCCCCCGTTCGGCCCAGCGCAGTGGCTCCTTCCGTGGCAACCGCTCCCCCGGGTGCACGACATGAACGGGACCGGAGCGGTCCGCGCGCGGCACGATCCATGCCATGCGCTCACCCCGTCGTCGCCCCCTGCTCGTCCTGGTGCTGCTGTGCACGGTGGCCGTCCTGCCGGTGAGGCCCACGCCGGCCGCCGGGGACGCGGAGGACTCCGGCGGGACGAGCGCCGAGGTCGCGCGGCTGTACGAGGAGACGTCGCTGGCGGCCCAGGAGTACGAGGCCGGGCGCCGCAGGGCGGAGTCGCAGCGCGTCCGGGCACAGCGCCTGGACCGGCTCCTCGAACGGAGGCGGCAGGACATCGCGGCGCTGCGCGGGGACCTCGGCAGGCTCGCGCGCGCCCAGTACCGCAGCGACGGCGGGCTCTCGCACACCGTGCGGATGCTGCTCGCGGAGAGCCCCGAGGAGCTGATGCGCGGGCAGCGCGCCGTCCGGCGGGCCGATCTGGCGGTCAGCAACGCGGTCACCAGGAGCCGCCGGGCCGACGCACGGCTCGCCGACGACGAGGCGAGGGCGGCGTCCGCGTGGCAGGCGCTGGACCGGCGCAACGACGAGCTCGCCGGGATCAAGCGGGACATCGAGCGGAAACTGGAGAAGGCCCGGCGGACACTCCAGGGAGAGGCGGACGCCTCGGCCGCCGCGGGTGCGTGCCGGGGTGCGGTCCGGCTCGACGAGCCGCGCACGACCTTCACGCAGCCGTGGGTTCCGCCGGTGGAGACGTACGCGCTCTCCGCGGGGTTCGGCGACGGCGGTGAACGCTGGGCGCGCCGGCACACCGGGCAGGACTTCGCCGTGGACATCGGCACGCCGGTGCGCTCGGTCGGCAAGGGGCGCGTGGTGAGGGTGTCGTGCGGGGGGGCGTTCGGCATCGAGGTCGTGGTGAAGCACGCGGGGGGCTACTACACGCAGTACGCCCACCTGGCCGCCGTCACCGTGGACCAGGGGGACAGGGTGTCCACCGGGCAGTGGGTCGGCCAGTCCGGCACGACCGGCAACTCGACGGGACCGCACCTGCACTTCGAGGTGCGGCTGACCCCGCACCTGGGTTCGGGGATCGATCCGCGGGAGTGGTTCGCCGCGCGGGGGGTCGAACTCTAGGCGGGGGTTTTTGCCCCCGCCTCGTCCTTCCGGGCTTGCGGCGCCGCTCCCCTACCGGCGCTCCGCGAGTATCCGCTCGATCACGACGGCCACCCCGTCCTCGGTGTTGGCGGCCGTGCGGCCGGACGCCGCGGCGATCACGGCGGGGTGCGCGTTGCCCATCGCGTACGACGTGCCGGCCCAGGTGAGCATCTCCACGTCGTTCGGCATGTCACCGAAGGCGACGACCTCCTCGTGCGAGATACCGCGCTCGGCGCAGCACAGCGCGAGGGTGCTGGCCTTGGAGACGCCGGGGCCGCTGATCTCCAGCAGCGCGCTGGGGCTGGAGCGGGTCACGTCGGCCCGGTCGCCGATGGCCAGCCGGGCGGTCATGAGGAAGTCGTCCGGGGCGATCTCGTGGTGGTACGCGAGGATCTTGAGCACCGGCTCGTCGGCACCGGGGGCGTCCGGCGCCAGGATCTTCTCGGCGGGCGCGAGGACGTCGGGGACCTCCATGTGCAGCTTGGGGTACGCCGGCTCCTGGTTGAAGCGGTAGGTCTGCTCGACGGCGAAGACCGTGCCCGGGGCGGCGTCGCGCAGCAGCCGTACGGCGTCCAGCGCGTTCTCCCGCGCCAGTTCCCGGACCTTGACGAAGCGGTGGGCGCCGGGGCCGCCGTGCAGATCGACCACGGCGGCGCCGTTCCCGCAGATGGCCAGGCCGTGACCGTGGACGTGATCGCTGACGACGTCCATCCAGCGGGCCGGACGCCCGGTGACGAAGAAGACCTCGATGCCCGCCTCCTCGGCTGCTGCCAGAGCGGCCACCGTGCGGGGTGAGACGGCCTTGTCGTCGCCCAGCAGGGTGCCGTCGAGGTCCGTGGCGATCAGGCGGGGCGGGAGGGGGGAGGCCGGAATCCCGGGCCGTCGGGTCGCTGAAGTCACCCCGCCATTCTCCCGCATATGCCCGCACGGGCGTGCGGCGGTCCGCGCAGGTGAGTGCCATAGGCTCCCACCTGCGCTTCTGCTACCCGTGCTCAGCCGAGCTGCGCGGTCGCCTCCAGCGCGATGCGTTCGAACACCTTCATGTCCGACGCGAAGTCGGAGTCCGGGATCGGCCAGTGGATCACGATGTCCGTGAAACCGATCTCCATGTGGCGGCCCGCGAAGTCCACGAACGCGTCCAGGGACTCCAGCGGACGGCCGCGGTCCGGCGTGAAACCGGTGAGCAGGACCTTGTCGAGCTCGCCCGCCTCGCGGCCGGCCGTCCCGCACGCGGCAGCCAGCCTGTCCACCTGGCCGCGAAGAGCCTGGAGCGACTGCTCGGGAGTGCCCGCCTCGAAGAGCTTCGGGTCGCCGGTGGTCACCCATGCCTGCCCGTGCGCGGCGGCGAGCTTCAGTCCGCGCGGGCCGGTGGCGGCCACCGCGAAGGGCAGCCGGGGGCGCTGGACGCAGCCGGGGATGTTGTGGGCCTCGCGCGCCGAGTAGAACGTGCCGTCGTACGACACGGAGTCCTCGGTGAGCAGGCGGTCGAGCAGCGGTACGAATTCGGCGAAGCGGTCGGCCCGCTCGCGCGGCGTCCACGGTTCCTCGCCGGTGCGCAGCAGCGTCGTGGCGTCGAAACCGGAACCGCCCGCGCCGACGCCCAGCGTGATCCGGCCCCCCGAGATGTCGTCGAGCGAGATCAGCTCCTTGGCGAGGGCCACCGGATGCCGGAAGTTCGGGGAGCTCACGAGAGTACCCAGGCGCATATTCCGGGTAGCGGTCGCCGCTGCGGTCAACGTGGGTACCGCCCCGAACCACGGCCCGTCCCGGAAGGTGCGCCAGGAGAGGTGGTCGTAGGTGTAGGCGGCGTGAAAACCGAGGTCTTCGGCGCGCCGCCAGACCTTCTGTCCCTCGCCCCACCTGTGGATGGGAAGGATTACGGTGCTCAGTTGCATGCCCACGACCCTATGCTTCGGTGACTGGGAGCAACGGCAGCACCGGACATCCTCGGCCGGGGGTGCCTTCAGCCCTCGCGATAGCGCGCGAAGACGCGGGCGCGCTCCTGCTCCCAGGTCCAGTCTGCGGCCGTCCGGTGAAACGGGGTTCCGTTCGCCGGCTCGAAGAACTGGCCCGCGGGTCTGCCGGTCGCCTTGAGGATCACGATCGCGGAGAGCATGGGCTCCATCCCCTCGCTGTCCCGGCGGCAGGCGTCACCGAGCAGGTGGCTGATCGTCGGGCCGCGGTGGTGGACGCCGTGGTTCTTCGCCTTCAGCTCCTCGCTCAGGGACTTGTACCAGCCGTCGGTACGGCCTTCCCGCGCCCAGCGCCGAAGGATTTCCATCGTCTCGTCCAGCGCTGCCTCATAGGTGGCGTCGCCCTGTCCCATCCGAACCCCCGGTCCTCGGTGGCTCCCCGACTCAGCCGTATGGCGTCGATGACGAGCGCGGGATCCGCCGCGGTGTGCACCTGCAGGACTGCCCGGAACTGCCGGTGCCGCCCCTCGGGCGGGTCGACGCGCAGCGAGACACCCACCTCGGCGGTGAGCGCGGTGGTGGTCTCCTCGGCCCACTCGCGCAGGGCGGGCACGGAACGCGTCTCGCGCCAGGCGTACGGCACCGCACCCATGGCGAGGGGCGTGGCAGGGGTGCGGACCAGATCGTCGGCGACCGCGTCGCAGAACTGGCGTACCAGCGCGGCCGGGTCGGCGATCCGCAGCGGGGCCGGGCCCGGCTCGGGCAGACAGTGGGCGTGGGGCGGGAAGGCGGCGGCGAGGGCGTCCAAAGTCTGACGCTGGACGACCGTGCAGGGGCCCGTCCGCCAGATGTCGTGGCCGGCGGGGGTGAGGGCCGGACGGAGACGGCCGTCGGCGAGCAGCCGCAGCGCGAAGCGAGCGGCAGCCTGCCACGCCGCGGCGGACGGATGCGGCGGCTGTGCCCCGGCCAGAGCGGCCACGGCGAGGGCGACGGGAAGCGCGTAACCCTCCACCCTGCGCCGCCGGACCGACCGGCCGTGCGGCAGCACCAGCTCCGCCGAACCGGTCTCGACGCCCGCGGGCGCCACGCCGCCGGCTGCTGCCCCCACGGGCTGCCACAACAGCAGCCGTCCGAGGCGGGCGGGCTCGCCCGGCAGGAACACCGCCGCCCAGCCGTCGTCGAACAGATCCCTCGCGAAGGCGGTTGCCTCCGGCGTGGCCATCGGCGTGGCCATCGGCGGCGCGACTCCCGTGCCCGTGTGCGGTTCCCGTACGACGACCCGTGCCATGCTCTTTCGCCCCATCGATTCCAGGCAACCCGCATCGTGCCCCGCTCAGCACCCGACGTGTCCGGGCCCGCCCTCATCCGCAGGTACGGGGCCCTGTCCGACGTGGCGCCCGTGCGCTGATCGGCCGCTTGCCGGCGCCGGGCAGCCCATCATGGCGGCCGGGCACGACCGCGTTCAAACCCGGACGCATGATGGCGGGCCGTGCCCGGGTCAGTGCCCGGAGGATCAGTGCCCGGCCGGGAACCGCAGGTAGTGCGGGGGTACGGCGGCGGTGAGCCAGACGCCGTTGGCGCTGACCTTGAAGACATGGCCGTCGCGGTGCATGGCCCCGGTGTCCACGGAGAGCACGACGGGGCGGCCGCGGCGGCCACCGACGCGGGTCGCGGTCCCGCGATCGGCCGAGAGGTGCACGTCGTGCCGGTTCATGGGCCGCAGGCCCTCGGCCCGGATCGCGTCCAGGTTGCGGGCGACGGTGCCGTGGTAGAGGTACGCGGGCGGGGTCGCCGCCGGCAGCCCCAGGTCGACCTCCACGGAGTGGCCCTGGCTGGCACGGATGCGGACACCCTCGACCGCGAAGCGCCGCTTGTCGTTGTGCGCCACCACGTGTTCGAGTTCGTCCCGGGTGAACCGGAAGCCGTGTGCGGCCGCCGCGGTCAGCAGCGTGCCGATCTCGACCCATCCGCCCTCGTCGAGCGTGAGCCCGATCCTTCCGGGCTGGTGCCGCAGATGCTTCGAAAGGTACTTCGACACTTCCACAGCGCGTCTTTCGTCCATGCCGCCAGGGTGCCTGTGGAGACGATGATCACGCAGGTGATTTTGCGCCGGAGGTTTGATCCACAGGCAAGTGCGTTATCCACAGGGCCAGTTGATATTCCTGTGGACAACTGCCCGGCTGCTCACTGCTGTTCAGCGGCGGGTGGGGCGGGCTTCGCTCAATGTTCCGCATGGTGACGGTGCCCGGTCACGACGGTGGCTCCGCCCGTGCGAGCGCGCGCACAACCCCGGGAGCGAACCGGGACAGGAAGCGGCCACCGCGGGCCTCCGCCGTCACGGGCACCACGGCCTCGTTGCGGGCCACGGCCCGCAGGACGGCCTCGGCGACCTTTTCCGGCGGGTAGTTGCGCAGCCCGTACAGCCGCGCGGTCTTCTTCCGGCGCCGTTCCTCCTCCTCGGTCTCCTCGGCGTCGACTCCCGCGAAACGGGCCGTCGAGGTGATGGAGGTGTTGACGAACCCGGGGCAGATCGCCGAGACACCGATGCCCCGGCCCGCCAGCTCGGCGCGCAGGCACTCGCTGAGCATCAGCACCGCCGCCTTGGAGGTGCTGTAGGCGGGCAGCGCCTTCGAGGGCAGGTACGCGGCCGCCGACGCGGTGTTGACGATGTGGCCGCCCTGCCCGCGCTCGGCCATCTGCTTCCCGAAGAGCCGGCAACCGTGGATCACCCCCCACAGATTGACGTCGAGGACCTTCCGCCAGTCCTCCACGGTGGTGTCGAGGAAGGAGCCGGACAGCCCGACACCGGCGTTGTTCACCAGGACGTCGACCACTCCGTACTCGACGGCGACCTTCGCGGCGAGCCGCTCCATGGCCTGCTCGTCCGAGACGTCGGCCGTCTCGGCCCAGGCTTCCGGGGCGCCGGCGTCCCGGGACAGCTCCGCGGTGCGCGCGGCGCTCTCCGGGTCCCGGTCGACGGCCACCACGCGCGCGCCCGCTCCGGCGAACGCCAGGGCGGTGGCCCGTCCGATGCCGCTGCCCGCGCCGGTGACCAGCACGAGCTGCCCGCCGAAGCGTTCGGCGTACGGGCCGCGCACCCCGGTCGTGGGGCGGCCGTCCTCGGTCGTGGGGCGGCCGCCCTCGGTCGCGGGACGACCGTCCCCGGGTGTGGGACGACCGCCCTCGGTCGCGGTCGCGAACTCGGTGATCCAGGCCGCCAGCAGGTCGGGCCGGGTGCGCGGGACCCAGTGCTTCGCGGGGAGGGCGCGGCGCACCAGCCGGGGCGCCCACGACTCCAGTCCGTCGTAGAGCCTCTCCGACAGGAACGCGTCGCCCAGAGGGACGACGAGCTGCACGGGCGCGTGCGCGTACGCGTCGGCGCGCGGCCTGCGCAGACGTGGACGGATGTTGTCGCGGTACAGCCAGGCGCCGTGAGCCGCGTCCGTGGGCAGCGACGGCGTCGGATAGTCGCCGGTGGGGACCTTCTCCAGCCGGCGCAGGACCTTCGGCCACCGCCTGCCGAGAGGGCCGCGCCAGGCGAGCTCGGGCAGCACGGGGGTGTGCAGCAGGTACACGTACCAGGACCTGGCGCCCTGGCCGAGCAGCTGACCCACCCCGCGGGGGGTCGGACGGGACACACGCTCCTTGATCCAGTGCCCGAAGTGGTCGAGGGAGGGACCGGACATCGAGGTGAAGGAGGCGATCCGTCCTTCCGTGCGCCCGGCCGTGGTGAACTCCCAGCCCTGCACCGAACCCCAGTCGTGGCCCACCAGGTGCACCGGCCGGTCCGGGCTGACCGCGTCCACGACCGCCAGGAAGTCGTCCGTCAGCTTCTCCAGGGTGAACCCGCCGCGCAGCGGCCGGGGCGCGGTGGACCCGCCGTGGCCGCGCACGTCGTACAGCACCACGTGGAAACGCTCCGCCAGACGCCCGGCGACCTCGGACCACACCTCCTTGGAGTCCGGGTAGCCGTGCACGAGCACCACCGTGGGCCGCGCGGGATCGCCCAGCTCGGCGACGCACAGCTCGACTCCGCCCGTACGTACCCGGCGCTCGCGCGCACCGTGAAGGGTCACTCGTTCTCCTACCGTCCGTTCCGGTCCGACCGCGGTACGCGTGCGTCCGTGATGCGGCTCCGACGAATGTGGCAATTGTCGGAAGGCGCGTCAACAGAGCGTTCCCCCATCGCCCCGGTCGTTCGACCTGAGGGGGACCCCTACGGGCTCGTACGACTGGAGGGTGACAGCGATACAGCTCCCAGGTCTGACGACTGATGTGGCGTGCGCCACTACCTTCGAACCGTGACTGTGATCGCGACCGAAAGCCTGAGCAAGCGGTTCCCGAGGGTGACCGCTCTTGACCGGCTCTCCGTGGACGTCGGACCCGGTGTGACCGGACTCGTCGGAGCCAACGGAGCCGGCAAGTCCACATTGATCAAGATCCTGCTGGGTCTGTCCCCCGCCACCGAGGGCCGTGCCACGGTGCTCGGCCTCGATGTCGCCACCAAGGGCGGCGAGATCCGCGAGCGCGTCGGATACATGCCCGAGCACGACTGTCTGCCGCCCGACGTCTCGGCCACCGAGTTCGTCGTCCACATGGCGCGCATGTCCGGCCTGCCCCCGGCGGCGGCCCGTGAGCGCACCGCGGACACGCTGCGCCACGTCGGCCTCTACGAGGAGCGGTACCGCCCCATCGGCGGCTACTCGACGGGCATGAAGCAGCGGGTGAAGCTCGCCCAGGCGCTGGTCCACGACCCGCAGCTGGTCTTCCTCGACGAGCCGACGAACGGCCTCGACCCGGTCGGGCGCGACGACATGCTCGGCCTGATCCGCCGCATCCACACCGACTTCGGCATCTCCGTGCTGGTCACCTCGCACCTGCTCGGAGAGCTGGAGCGCACCTGCGACCACGTCGTCGTCGTCGACGGCGGCAAGCTCCTGCGGTCCAGTTCCACCACGGACTTCACCCAGCGCACGGCGATCCTCGCGGTCGAGGTCACCGACACCGACGAGCACCCGGACGGCACCGCCGCGCTGCGCGACGTACTGCACGCGCGCGGGATCGACACCCACGACGGCAGCGGTCTCCCGGGCGCGGGCCACATCCTCCTGCTCACCGCGCAGGGCGAGGAGACGTACGACCTGGTGCGGGACACCGTCGCCGACCTCGGTCTCGGCCTGGTGCGGATGGAGCAGCGCAGGCACCACATCGCCGAGGTCTTCAAGGACGGCGACGAGCAGACACCCAAGGACGGCGACGGACAGCGCGACGGCGGACAGGCTGGCGACGAACAGCGGAAGGAGGCGGTCCGCCATGGCGGTTGAGCAGCCCCGGACACAGGTCTCGGCCCAGGCCCAGACCCAGGCCCAAGCCCAGGACCCGGCTCGCGCGGGCGAGCAGACCCGGATCCACAACATCGGCTACCGCAACTACGACGGCCCGCGCCTCGGACGCGCGTACGCCCGCCGCTCGCTCTACTCGCAGTCCCTGCGCGGCGCGTACGGCCTCGGCCGCTCGGTGAAGTCCAAGGTGCTGCCGATGCTGCTCTTCGTGGTGATGTGCGTCCCCGCGCTGATCATGGTCGCGGTCGCCGTCGCCACCAAGGCGAAGGACCTGCCCGTCGACTACACGCGCTACGCGATCATCATGCAGGCCGTCATCGGCCTGTACGTCGCTTCCCAGGGACCGCAGTCCGTCTCGCGCGACCTGCGCTTCAAGACCGTACCGCTGTACTTCTCGCGCCCCATCGAGACCGCCGACTACGTGCGCGCCAAGTACGCGGCCCTGGCCTCGGCGCTGTTCATCATCACCGCCGCGCCGCTGCTCGTGCTGTACGTGGGCGCGCTGCTGGCCAAACTCGACTTCTCCGACCAGACCAAGGGTTTCGCACAAGGGCTCCTCTCCGTGGCACTGCTCTCCCTGCTCTTCGCCGGCATCGGCCTGGTCATCTCGGCGGTCACCCCGCGCCGCGGCTTCGGCATCGCCGCCGTCATCGCCGTGCTGACCATCTCCTACGGGGCGGTGTCCACCGTCCAGGCCATCGCCTACGACCAGTCCAGCAACGACGCGATCGCCTGGCTCGGGCTCTTCTCGCCCATCACGCTGATCGACGGGGTCCAGACCGCGTTCCTGGGCGCGTCCTCCGCCTTCCCCGGCGGCGCGGGCCCCTCCGGCGCCGAGGGCGTCGTCTACCTGCTCGTCGTCCTGGGCCTCGTCGCGGGCTGCTACGGCCTCCTGATGCGCCGCTACCGAAAGGTCGGACTGTGACCGCCCGCCCGTCGTCCGCCACCACCCTTCCAAGGAACGGGCCGCGCCCATGAGCACCCTCACCATCGACCACGTCTCGCGCTGGTTCGGCAACGTGGTGGCCGTCAACGACATCACCATGACCATCGGCCCGGGCGTCACCGGCCTGCTCGGCCCGAACGGCGCCGGCAAGTCCACCCTCATCAACATGATGGGCGGCTTCCTGGCCCCCTCCACCGGCTCCGTCACCCTCGACGGTCGGCCGACCTGGCGCAACGAGGAGATCTACCAGCAGATCGGCATCGTCCCCGAACGCGAGGCGATGTACGACTTCCTCACCGGCCGCGAGTTCGTCGTCGCCAACGCCGAACTGCACGGCCTCGGCGAGAAGGCCGCCCACCGGGCCCTCGCCACGGTCGAGATGGAGTACGCGCAGGACCGCAAGATCTCGACGTACTCCAAGGGCATGCGCCAGCGCGTGAAGATGGCCTCCGCGCTCGTCCACGACCCGTCGCTGCTGCTGCTCGACGAGCCCTTCAACGGCATGGACCCGCGGCAGCGCATGCAGCTGATGGACCTGCTGCGGCGCATGGGCGACGAGGGCCGTACGGTCCTCTTCTCCTCGCACATCCTCGAAGAGGTCGAGCAGCTCGCCTCGCACATCGAGGTGATCGTCGCCGGACGGCACGCGGCCAGCGGCGACTTCCGCCGCATCCGCCGCCTGATGACCGACCGCCCGCACCGCTACCTGGTCCGCTCCGGCGACGACCGCGCGCTCGCGGCCGCGCTCATCGCCGACCCGTCGACGGCCGGCATCGAGGTGGACCTCCAGGAGGGCGCGCTGCGCATCCAGGCCGTCGACTTCCCCCGTTTCACGGCGCTGCTGCCGCGGGTGGCCCGCGACCACGGCATCCGGCTGCTCACGGTCTCGCCGTCCGACGAGTCCCTCGAGTCCGTCTTCTCGTATCTCGTCGCGGCGTAGGAGGCCGAAAGATGTACGACCCCACAGTCGCCCGGCTCACCTACCGCGGCCTCCTCGGCCGCCGCCGGGCCCTCATCCTGGGCGCCCTGCCCGTCCTGCTGATCGTCATCTCCGTGGCCGTACGCGGCTTCACGGGTGCCGACGACCAGGTGGCCGCGGACGTCCTCGGCGGGTTCGCGCTCGCCACGATGGTGCCCCTCATCGGTGTCATCGCGGGCACCGGGGCGATCGGCCCCGAGATCGACGACGGCTCGGTCGTCTACCTGCTCGCCAAGCCGGTCAAGCGCCCCACGATCATCTTCACGAAGCTGATCGTCGCCATCGCCGTCACCATGGCGTTCTCCGCGCTCCCGACGTTCGTCGCCGGGATGATCCTCAACGGCAACGGCCAGCAGATCGCCGTCGCCTACACGGTGGCCGCGCTGGTCGCCTCCATCGCGTACGCCGCGCTCTTCCTGCTGCTCGGCACCGTCACACGGCACGCGGTGGTCTTCGGACTCGTCTACGCACTCGTGTGGGAGGCCCTCTTCGGGACCCTGGTCTCCGGGGCGCGGACGCTCAGCGTCCAGCAGTGGTCGCTCGCGGTGGCCCACAAGGTGTCCGGCGGAGACCTCGTCACCTCGGACGTGAGCCTCGTCACCGGCACGGTGCTGCTGGTCGCGGTGACCGTCGCCGCCACCTGGTTCGCCGGCCGGAAGCTGCGGACGCTGACGCTGGCCGGCGAGGAGTAGCCCTCGCGGAACAGTCCGGCAGGGGCGGCTCCACGCATGTGTGGAGCCGCCCCTCGTGATCTTGAAGTCGGTTTTACGCGGGCCGCGGCACAGTGGTCCGAGGGGATGCGGCGAGGAGGAACGGGGATGGCGGAGAAAGCACCGGGGAGCGGCGGTCGGGGATCCGGCGAGGACGGGGCGGGCCCCGCCGGGGAGGTCGGTGAGGTCGGGAAGGTCTGGGACGGGCTGGTCCTCGACGAGGACTTCATACGGTCCGCCGAGGCGGCCGAGCCGTCCGCGCGGGCCCGTATGCTCACGGCCCGCTGGCGTGACGGCGGCCCCGACCCGCAGCCGTGGCGTTCCGACGAGCCGCCCGCGGGGTGGTTCTTCAGCAAGGCGCGGCGCCGCGGGTGGCGCCGCCGCCGCTGACCGCGGTCCGCGGCGGTCCCCGCCACCGGGTGCCCTTCCGTCCGGTGGCGCCCGGCCTGTCCGGTGGTGCCCGGCTTTATTCGGTGGTGCTCGACCCGGTCCACGGGCACAGTGGTGATGTCCGGGTCGCCGGGTTCCCCGGCGCCGAGGTCCGGGAGAGGAGCGCGGCGATGCCCGTCAGCGGCGGTTCGTCGAGCTCCCGGCAGGGCAGTGCACGGGCTCCGGAGCAGTCGGCTCCGACGGGCCCGCCCCGCAGGGGGAGCTGCCCGGGGCGGCCGCTTCGAGCGCGCACCTTGGCGCGGGCCGCCCACCCGGGCGCGGCGGGTGCCCCGGCCCGGTCACCGGCCCAGCAGTCGCTCCAGCACCACCGCGATGCCGTCCTCGTCGTTGGACAGGGTCAGCTCGTCGGCCACGGCCTTGAGCTCCCCGTGGGCGTTGGCCATCGCCACGCCGTGGGCCGACCACGCGAACATCGGGATGTCGTTCGGCATGTCGCCGAAGGCGATCGTGTCGGCGGCCTTCACGCCCAGGCGGCGGGCGGCCAGGGAGAGCCCCGTGGCCTTCGACAGGCCCAGGGGCAGGATCTCCACGATGCCCTCGCCCGCCATCACGATGCTCACCAGGTTGCCCACCGCCGCCCGTGCCGCGGACGCCAGTTCGTCGTCGGTGAGGCGGGGGTGCTGGATGTACATCTTCGTCAGGGGCGCGGCCCAGAGCTCGGCCACGTCGGTGAAAGGAACGGCCTCCAGCAGGCCCTGCACCCGGTAGCCGGGGCCGATGAGCACGTCCCCGTCGATGCCGTCGCGGCTCGCGGCGAGGGCCAGCGGGCCCACCTCCGCCTCGATCTTGGCGAGCGCGAGCCCCGCCAGCTGCCGGTCGAGGGTGACCGACGTGAGCAGCCGGTGCGACCCGGCGTCGTACAGCTGCGCGCCCTGACCGCACACCGCGAGCCCCTCGTACCCGAGGTCGTCGAGGATGTGCCGGGTCCAGGGCACCGCCCGGCCGGTGACGACGAGGTGCGCGGCACCCGCCACGGTGGCCGCGGCGAGTGCCTCGCGCGTGCGCGCCGAGATCGTGTCGTCGGAGCGCAGCAGCGTTCCGTCGAGATCGGTCGCGACGAGCTTGTAGGGGAACGCCCCCGCTGCCCCCGCCGCCCCGGTCGGCCCGGTGGTTCCGGCCGACGCGGCCGGCCCAGTCATGCCGCTCACTTCGCGATCGGCTCCAGCAGTTCACGGCCGCCCAGGTAAGGGCGCAGCACCTCGGGCACCCGCACGGAGCCGTCGGCCAGCTGGTGGTTCTCCAGGATCGCCACGATCGTGCGCGGCACGGCGCACAGCGTGCCGTTCAGCGTCGCGAGCGGCTGCACCTTCTTGCCGTCCCTCATGCGCACCGACAGGCGGCGGGCCTGGAAGCCGTCGCAGTTCGAGGCCGAGGTCAGCTCGCGGTACTTGCCCTGGGTCGGGATCCACGCCTCGCAGTCGAACTTGCGCGAGGCGGAGGCACCCAGGTCGCCCGAGGCCACGTCGATGACCTGGAAGGGCAGCTCAAGACCGGTCAGCCACTGCTTCTCCCACTCCAGGAGCCGCCGGTGCTCGTTCTCCGCGTCCTCGGGGGCGACGTACGAGAACATCTCGACCTTGTCGAACTGGTGCACGCGGAAGATGCCCCGGGTGTCCTTGCCGTACGTACCGGCCTCGCGGCGGAAGCACGGCGAGAAGCCGGCGTAGCGCAGCGGCAGCTTGTCGGCGTCGAGGATCTCGTCCATGTGGTACGCCGCGAGCGGGACCTCGGAGGTGCCGACCAGGTAGTAGTCGTCCTTCTCCAGGTGGTACACGTTCTCCGCGGCCTGGCCGAGGAAGCCGGTGCCCTCCATGGCGCGCGGGCGGACCAGCGCCGGGGTCAGCATCGGGACGAAGCCGGCCTCGGTGGCCTGCGCGATCGCCGCGTTGACGAGCGCGAGCTCCAGGAGCGCGCCGACCCCCGTCAGGTAGTAGAAGCGCGACCCCGACACCTTGGCGCCGCGCTCGACGTCGATGGCGCCCAGCGCCTCGCCGAGTTCCAGGTGGTCCTTGGGCTCGAAGCCCTCGGCGCCGAAGTCGCGGATCGTGCCGTGCGTCTCCAGGACGACGAAGTCCTCCTCGCCGCCGACCGGGACGTCGGGGTGCACGAGGTTGCCGAGCTGCTTGAGGAGGCGCTTGGTCTCCTCGTCCGCCTCGTGCTGTTCGGCGTCCGCCGTCTTCACGTCCGCCGCGAGCCGGCCGGCCTTCTGGAGCAGCTCGGCCTTCTCGTCGCCCGC
The DNA here is from genome assembly GCF_019710745.1 of Streptomyces beigongshangae. Classification (GTDB taxonomy): domain Bacteria; phylum Actinomycetota; class Actinomycetes; order Streptomycetales; family Streptomycetaceae; genus Streptomyces; species Streptomyces beigongshangae. Next base: position 170,755 of record NZ_JAHKJW010000005.1, on the reverse strand, counting down.
GGCCTTGGGGATGAGCTTGCCGAGCGCCCGCTGCTCGGAGCGCAGCTCGTCGAAGCGCACGCCGGACGACCTGCGCCGCTCGTCGGCGGAGAGGAGGGCGTCGACGAGCGCGACGTCCTCTCCACGGGCGCGCTGGGAGGCGCGGACACGGTCGGGGTCCTCACGGAGCAGGCGAAGGTCAATCACCCCGCAAGGCTACCGGTGCGGGGTTCGGCGGGACGACCCGGTATTCCGCTATGCCCCTTCCGTCCCCTTGTGTGAGTGCCGAGATTCCGCCGTGCCGCGTCAATCGAGAAGGTCTGGCTCCCCGGGAAGGGGTGGGCGGGGTGTGGTGCGTTGACTGGATTCCCTTGTGAAGTACAGGACTTGGTGCGGAGTTGTCCACAGGGTCCCGCACTCCGGAAGAGTTATCCACAGGCTGTGCGAAAGATCTGTGGACAGTGGAGGTGATCGCTCCGAAATTCACATCCGGGACGAATGCCTCCCATGTCAAACCCCCTCCACGTGCACGTTCGGGTGGATTTGATCCGCTCTGGGGGGCGACTCGGGGAAACAGGCGGTCGAGGAGTGGCGCATGGGCTGTGGAGCCGACTGTCGACTGTGGACCGATTTGTCGACCGGCGCCCGCTTCGTTGTCGACTTGTCCCCAGGTCGAGAAGCGACCCTGTGGACAACTTCTGTGGACAAAGACAATCTGCAGGTAGGACCGCTCGGAATCTGCAAGGGAGGACCGCTCAGAAACGGCCGTCCTGGCAGCGCGCCAGCCAGTCCGAGGCGGCGGCGAACTCCCTGTCCGACGTACCGGCCCGCGGCGCGCGCACCTTCCCGGGGTCGACATCGGCCTGCGGGTAGGAACCGAGGAACCGCACCTGTGGGCAGACCCGCTTGAGCCCCATCAGCGCCTCGGCCACCCGGCGGTCCGCGATGTGGCCCTCCGCGTCGATGGCGAAGCAGTAGTTGCCGATGCCCTCGCCGGTCGGCCGGGACTGCAGCAGCATCAGGTTGACGCCCCGGACGGCGAACTCCTGGAGCAGTTCGAGCAGGGCGCCCGGATGGTCGTCGCCCTGCCAGATGACCACGGACGTCTTGTCCGCGCCGGTCGGCGCGGCGGGCCGGGCCGGCCTGCCCACCAGGACGAACCGGGTCTGCGCGTTCTCCGCGTCGTGGATTTCGGTCTGCAGGGGCACCAGGCCGTACCGCGCGGCGGCGAACTCACCGGCGAAGGCCGCGTCGTAGCGCCCCTCCTGCACCAGGCGGGCGGCGTCCGCGTTGGAGGCCGCCGACTCCCAGACGACGTCCGGCAGGTTGTCCTTCAGCCAGTTGCGCACCTGCGGCTGGGCGGCCGGGTGCGCGCTGACCGTCTTGATGTCGGAGAGCTCCGTGCCGGGCCGTACCAGCAGCGCGAAGGTGATCGAGAGGAGCACCTCCCGGTAGATCGACAAGGGCTCGCCGACGGCCAGTTGATCGATCGTGGTGGTGATGCCGCCCTCCACCGAGTTCTCGATCGGCACGAACGCGGCCTCGGCCTCGCCGGCCCGGACGGCGTCGAGCGCCGCGGGGACGGACACCATCGGGACGAGCTGGCGGGTGGCCGATTCCGGAAGGGTCCGCAGGGCCACTTCGGTGAAGGTGCCCTCGGGGCCGAGATACGCGTAGCTGGCTGGCATGGGCTCACCCTAATGGGCCGTGTGAGACCCGGCCCGCGCATTCCGGCACCGGGCGTGCACCGTGGCCCGGCGGGCGGATCTCACCCCTCCAGCAACCTCTGCCCCACGTACTCGCCCTCCGCCGCCCCGCCGGGCACCGCGAACAGTCCGCTCGCCTCGTGCCGGATGAACGGGGACAGCGCGTCCCCGCGGTCGAGCTTGCGCTGCACCGGGACGAAGCCGCGCAGCGGGTCGGCCTGCCAGCAGATGAAGAGCAGGCCCGCGTCCGGCACCCCGTCCGTGCCGATGCCGTCGTGGAAGGAGAAGGGCCGGCGGAGCATCGCCGCACCGCCGTTCTCGTCGGGCCGGGTGATACGGGCGTGCGCGTTGATGGGCACCACCAGCCTGCCGTCGCCGCCGGCCTTGTCCAGATCCATCGCGGTCGTCTCGGTGCCGCCGGACAGCGGTGCCCCGTCGGACTTGCGGCGCCCGATCACGTCCTCCTGATCCCTGACCGAGAGCTTCTCCCAGTCGTCGAGGAGCATCCGGATCCGGCGTACGACGGCGTACGAGCCGCCCGCCATCCAGGACGGGTCGCCCGCGTCGGGCACGAAGATCCGCCGGTCGAAGTCGGACTCCGACGGCTCGGGGTTGCGGGTGCCGTCGATCTGTCCCATCAGATTGCGGGTCGTCATCGGGCGGGTGGTGGCGCCGGGCGAGCGGTTGAAGCCGTTCATCTGCCAGCGCACCCTGGCCGCACGGCCCGCGTCCCGCTGGATCGCGCGCAGGGCGTGGAAGGCGACGAGGGAGTCGTTCGCGCCGATCTGGACCCACAGGTCGCCGTTGCTGCGGGACTTGTCGAGGTGGTCCGAGGAGAAGTCGGGCAGCGGGTCGAGGGCGATCGGGCGCTGCTTCTCCAGCCCCGTACGGGCGAAGAAGCTGTGCCCGAAACCGAAGGTGACGGTGAGGGACGAGGGACCGGCGTCGCGTGCCACGTCCGTGTCACCGCTCTCGGACGCCTCGCCCGCCATCAGCCGCCGCGCGGTCGCCGACCAGCGGCGCAGCAGGGCGGCGGCCTCCTTGCGGCCCGCGCCCGCCGCCAGGTCGAAGGCGACGAGATGGCCGCGGGCCTGCAGGGGGGTCGTGATGCCCGGCTGATGTTTCCCGTGAAACATCACCTCGTCCGCGCCCACCGAGCTGAGGAGTGCGGTCCGGTCGGCGGAGGGTGCGGCGGCGTACCCGGCGGCACCGCCCACCGCGCCCAGCGCCAGGCCCGTGGCACCGGCGGTACCGAGCAGGCGTCGCCGCGAGACGACGCCCCTGAAGGAGGGCTCGCGGGGCTTCCCGGGTTCTTGCGAGTCCCGGGACTCCTGGGACGGCACGGGCTCCTCGCGAGGACCGTGTCCGGCACGGTCGGCCCCGGTCCCGGTCCTGGCCCCGGCCCCGGTTCCGGTTCCGGGAACACCCCTCTTCGCGGACGCCCCTTCGGCTGCTTCGAGGGAGACCTCCGGGGCGGGGGTCTCCGGAGAGGCGGAGGCATCCGGAGGAGCGGAGTTCTTCGGGATGGACTGTTCAGCCATGGTGTCGCTCAGCCGATCTGCGCGTTCTTGTCGACGGTCACCTGGTCGATGTCGGACGTCCGTACGGTCACCGCGATCTCCCAGCTGCCCGCCATCGGGATCTGCACCCCGCTCGCCGTCCAGTGTCCGGTGGCGATGCGGTCGGGGACCACGGGCAGCGGGCCGATGTCCTTCGCCTCAAGGGTGAAGGCGACCTTGACCTCGGGGATGTCGAAGGCCTTGCCGTTCGTCCGCTCCACGTAGACGTGCATGTCGTTGCCGCCGACGCGGGCCGGGTCCAGCTCGATGCGGGCGATGCCCTTGCCGTCCTGGCCCCCCGTGTCGAAGGGGATGTCCAGCGACAGCGCCACACCGGTCTCCTCCGACGGGGCGGTGGCGCCGGCGGCGGCCTTCGCCTCCTCCTCCGTGCGCCCGGGTTCGGTGGACGTGAGCACGGTGGTGACGGCCAGCAGGACGACCGCGACGCCCGCCTCGGCGAGCACCGAGCGGCGCAGGCCCGAGCGGAGCGGGTCGGCGTCCCGCAGGCGCTTCACGCGCGCGGTGGCCACCGCGGCCCGCTGCCGCGCCAGTTGGGCGGCCCGCTTGCCGTCGCCGTCCGCGGCGGCCGGCTCCTTCTTGCCCGCACGCCCCTTGAGGTCCTTGGGGTCCTTGGGGTTCTTCGGGGCTTTCGAGCCCTTGGGCGTTCTCGACGCCGTGGCCCCGACCGGCACCTTCACCGGTTCCTCGGCCGGTGCCTGTAGGAGGCGGCCGGTCCACCGCCGGGAGAACCAGGCGACACCGACCAGGACGACCACCAGGCCGATCTTGATCATCAGCAGCTGTCCGTACCAGGTGCCCGTGAGCGCCGACCACGAGCCGACCTGCCGCCACGACTGGTAGATCCCGGTCACGACCAGCACGACCACGCTGCCGAACGCGAGGCGGGAGAAACGGCTCACGGCGGACGGATCGAGCGACGGGGTCCGGTAGAGCAGCACCAGCAGGGTCGACAGTCCGCCGAGCCAGACCGCGACGGCGAGCAGATGCAGGATGTCCGCGGGCATCGCGATGTTCGTCTGGAGGCCGGTCGAGGCGTGCTCGGCCATCGCCCACGTCGCCGCGAGACCGGCCGCCACGACGAACCCGCCGATGGCGAGTCCGAAGGTCAGGTCGCTCTTCTCCTTTTCCTTCTTCTCCTCGTCCTTCTCGTCCTCCTCCTCGTCGTCAGGCTTCTCGTACGCCCCGAAGAGCACGGCGACGAACAGCGCGGCCGCGGCGAGCAGCAGCAGCCGCGACACCAGGGCGGCGCCCGTCTTGGTCTGCAGCACCTGGCTGAGCAGGTCCAGGTCGAAGACGTCCCCGACCTCCCCCGAGCTGGTGTACGACCCGCGCAGCAGCAGCATGGCGAGGGTGGCGCCGGTCAGGGCGAGCCAGCCCGAGACCACGAGCCGCTGCACCGCCCGTACGCCCGAACCAGCCCGCCAGCAGGCCAGCACGAAGGCCGAACCGCCGATCAGGAGGATGAACCCCGTGTACGACACATAGCGGGCGAAGCCGTAGAGATTGCCCACGATCCCGCCGCCGGCCTCCTGTCCGGACACGGCGACGGAGGTCTTGGAGGGTGCCCCGATGGAGAAGACGAACGCCCCGGAGACGGGGTGGCTGTCCGCCGACACCACCTGGTAGGTGACGGTGAAGGTGCCGTCCGGCAGGCCGGAGTGCAGTTTCACGGAGTAGGTGTTGGTGCCCGCCGCGGACGTCTTGCCGGTGTCGACGCGCTCGCCCTTGGGATCGAGCACGCGCACCGAGTCGTCCGACATCGCGACCTGCTCGGAGAAGGTGAGCGACACCTGGGCGGGCGCCTCGGCGACCACCGCTCCCTGCTGGGGGTCGCTCCTGGTCAGTGCGGCGTGCGCGGAGACGGGCGCGGCCCCGGCGAGGAGCGCGCCGGTGACGGCGAGGAGCAGCAACAGCAGCGTCCGGACACGGGGAGCGGTGGTCTGACTCAACGGTGGTCCCTCCCTCAGTGGTGCGACGTGGTGGACGAATGCGAGGAGTGCGAGGAGTGCGACGAGTGCGAGGAGTGCGAGGACGAACCCTTCGCAGCCGGCGGCTGGTACGTGGCGGACTTCACCGGCATCTCGACCTTGATCGGGTCGGACTTGGTGAAGCGCAGTTCCAGGGACACCGTGTCGCCCTCCTTCGGTTTGCGCTTCAGCTTCTCGAACATGAGGTGGTCGCCACCGCTCTCCAGGACGAGTTCGCCGTGGGCGGGGATGTCGAGGTTCTTCACCTGCTCCATCGCCTGTCCGACGGTCGTGTGGAGGGTGACCTCGCCGGCGAGGTCGCTGGTGACGGAGGACAGCTTGTCGCCCTCGCCACCGGCATTGGCGATGACCAGGAACCCGGCCGCCATGGAGTCCGAGACCGGCTGCGGCATGTAGGCGGAGCCCACCGACAGTCCGTCCCCGTGCCGGTCCCCGCCCCCCGAACCGCCGGAGTCCGAGTCCCCGCAGCCCGCCAGTGCCAGCGCGGCGGCCAGCACGAGGGCAGCCACGGACGCCGTACGAGATGTCACGGCTTCGCGCCCTTGATCAGCGCGGGCAGGTCCTCGGTGTAGTCGTCGACGGTGGCGTCCTCGCCGTACAGCACGTACCCGGCGTCGGTCTTCGGCGAGAAGGCGATGACCTGCGTGCCGTGCATGGACGTGACCTTGCCGTCCTTGTCCTTCGTCGGCGCCTCGATGGAGATGCCGAGGGTGCGGGCGCCCGCCTGGATCGTGTCGAACGAGCCGGTCAGGCCGACGACGTCCGGGTCGATGCCCTTGAGCCACTTGCCGAGCGCGGCGGAGGTGTCGCGCTCCGGGTCGGTGGTGACGAACACGACACGCAGCGAGTCCTTCTCGGCCTGGGACAACTGCTTGTCCTGGGCCAGCTGCTTCTTGGCGACGGCGATGTTGTTCATGGTCAGCGGGCAGACGTCGGGGCAGTTGGTGTAGCCGAAGTAGACGAGCGTCGGCCTGCCCCGGGTCGCCTCGCGGAGGTCGTACTCCTTGCCCCGGGTGTCGGTGAGGACGAGGTCCGGCTTCTCGAACGGCTTGTCGAGAACCGTGGCGGCCTTGTCCGAACCGGCGTCGGTGGACACCTCGGCGACGGTGTTGTCACTGTCACCGCTGTCACCGCCGCCACAGCCGGAAAGGGTCAGGGCGGCCGCGGCGAACAGCGCGGCCACGGTGTAGGTCTTCTTGCGCATGGTGCGTTCTCCCGGGGACGCCGCACCCGACCGCATGGGTACGGGCCCGGCTCCCCGGCCGCGGAACGAGCGGCCGGGGACACCGGTGGGGCGTCCGACGTTGGGTCGGTGGGACTGGATTCAGGCGGTGGTGCGCCGACGGCCGGCGAGTACGCCGAACGCCACGCCGGCCACACCGACGACGATGCCGACGACGCCCAGCACACGGGCGGTGGTGTCGCTGCTGTCGGTGGCGGCCTCGGTGTCCGAGGTGTCGGCGGCGGCTTCCGCGTCGTCGCCCTCCTGCGCGTCGGCGGCGTCGTCGGCGGCGTCGGAGGCAGCCCCGTGGTGGTCGTCGGTGGCGGCGGACAGGGCGAGCACCGGAGCCGGCGCCTCGGGCTCCTCGGCGCCTTCCTCCTGGGTCTCGATCCAGCGCACGACCTCCTTGTTGGAGTACGTCTGGATCGCCTTGAAGACCATCTCGTCGGCGTCCTCGGGCAGCGCGCCGACGGAGAGCGGGAACTTCTGGAAGTAGCCGGGCTGGATGCCCTTGCCGTCCGCGGTCCAGGTGACCTTGGTGACGGCTTCGTTGATCTTCTCGCCGTGCATCTCGAGCGGCTTGTCGAGCCTGGACTTGGTGACCTCGACGTCCCAGCCGTCGACGGGCTGCGGCATGACCGAGGCGAGCGGGTGGTCGGCCGGGAAGCTGATCTCCAGCTTGGTGGTCGAGGCGTTGTCGCGCTCGTTCGGCACCTTGAAGTTGACCGTCGCGTAACCGCCCTTGGCGGCCGTGCCCTCGGGCTGCACGGTGACGTGCGCGAACGCGGGACCGGACAGGACGAGAACGGCGGAGGCGGCGACGACACCGGTCGCGGCGACACGAGAAGCCTTCATGGCAGGACACTCCACTTTCAGCACGGGTTCGGTGAGGAACTGGGGGGTGCGCGCGTGGAAGAGCGGGCACGCGCGCGTGCCGCACGACGGCACCCCTGGAGTGAGTACGTCAGAAGTGGTGCGTCGTGTCAGGCGGCGAGGGTGAACGCCCGGCAGGCCGGCGGACCGCGCCGTACGACCGAGTGCTGGAGGGCGGTGGTCCGCAGGGCCGGTGGCCCGCTCTCCCGGGCGCGCGGGACGCCCGGCGCCGCCGGGGCCGCGCCGGGCAGGCCCGTCAGCAGGGCGCGTACGAGTGCCAGGGCCGCGCGCAGGGGGGTGAGCGCCTTCTCCGCGACGCCGTGCGCCGAGAGGCGCAGGAGGCGTCGCAGGGCGATGTCGCCCCGGCGCAGCAACCATCCGGTGGCGACGGCGGCGAGAACGTGACACAGGAGCATCGACAGCGACGGCAGCACCGCCGCCGGGGCCCCGGTGGCGGCCGACACGGCGTCCGCCTGCTGATGCAGGGCGTGTGCGCCGCCCGGACCCGCGCTGTTCGCACCGCCCACGCCACTCGGGCCGCTTACGCCACTCATGCCACCCGTGCCGACCTGTGCGTCGGCGAGGATCCGCTGCGCCTGGGCGGGGCTGAGGGTCGCGACGGACGCGCCGCACACCAGTCGCGCGGCCCGGGCCACCAGCGAGGCGTCCACGAGCGAGGCGTCCGTGCCCGCGGCGGCGGTGGCCGTCGTGCCGTGCTGCCCGAGTCCGAAGAGCGTGTGCAGCACCGTCTGGCCGGCCGCGAGGAGCGCGGTGATGCCCGGCAGCGAGCGCTCGCGCCCGGCGAGCGGCGCCGCGACGGCGAAGACGGTGAGGAAACCGGCGCCGAGGGACCAGAGCGGAACCGTCGCGCAGGAGGCGACCGAGTGACCGGCCGCGGCCAGCACGACGCAGACCGCGGCGAACACCGCGGCCCTCAGGACCCGGAGATCACCTCCGGTGCGCGCGTACTGGTGGGGGGCAGTCATGGCGGCCTCATCATCGCACTGGCCCGTCCCGGACCGTACGCCAGGTCCACAAGATGGCGTACGGTCCGGAAGATCACGTTCTGGTGCAGGACGACGCACATACACCGGCAGATGGCGCCCGCGCATCCCCCTTGTGGGCGGCTTCACGCCCACGGCACGCTTACTTCCGGTGCCCGGCGGCAATACGTAACGGTATGTCGAGCCGCGGCCAGGAGGCTGGCGCATGAGCATCTGGTGGTCTCTCCATCTCCGGCGTGAGGCGGCGAGTGTTCCGCTCGCCCGGCGCCTGCTGATCGGCACCATGGAGTCGGCGGGGGTGGACCCGGACATCTCCTACGACATCTCTGTCGCACTGAGTGAAGCCTGCGCCAACGCCGTCGAGCACGGGGGCGACCCGGTGACGGGGGAGCCCGCCGAGGCGTACCGGGTCACGGCCTATCTGGACGGCGAGAAGTGCCGGATCGAAGTGACCGACTCGGGCCCGGGATTCCCGTCGGGGCGGAGCCGCGCGCCCCTGCGGCCCGCCCGCACCGACGCGGAGCACGGCCGGGGCCTGGGACTGATCCAGGAACTCGCCGACCACGTCCACATCGGCAACAGCTCCGTCAGGGGCGGGGCCGTGGTCAGCTTCGACAAGATGCTCAAGTGGCGCGAGGGCGCCCCACTGCCGGCCGTCTGACGCCACTGCGCCGGTCCGTCCTGCCCGCCTCTCGCGGACGGAAGGACCACGGAACGCCCGCGAACGAGAAGGACGACGAAGCGAACGACGAAGCGAACGACGAAAAGAAGAAGGGCCGGGCACGCCCGTCGGCGCCCGGCCCCACTCCGCGTCAGCCCTTCAGCGACGCCATCCACGCCTCGACCTCGTCCGACCGGCGGGGAAGCGCGGCCGACAGGTTCCGGTTGCCGTCCTCCGTGACGAGGATGTCGTCCTCGATGCGGACCCCGATGCCCCGGTACTCCTCCGGCACGGTCAGGTCGTCCGCCTGGAAGTACAGCCCCGGCTCGACGGTCAGGCACATGCCCGGCTCCAGCGTGCCGTCCACGTACGTCTCCGTGCGGGCGACCGCGCAGTCGTGGACGTCCATGCCGAGCATGTGGCCGGTGCCGTGCAGCGTCCAGCGGCGCTGCAGCCCCAGCTCCAGGACCCGCTCGACCGGACCCTCGACGAGCCCCCACTCGACGAGCTTCTCGGCCAGCACCCGCTGGGAGGCGTCGTGGAAGTCCCGGTACTTGGCGCCGGGCCGCACGGCCGCTATGCCCGCCTCCTGGGACTCGTACACGGCGTCGTAGATCTTCTTCTGGATCCCCGAGTACGTGCCGTTGACCGGCAGCGTGCGCGTGACGTCGGCCGTGTAGAGCGTGTGGGTCTCCACGCCCGCGTCCAGCAGGAGCAGGTCCCCGGAGCGCACCGGGCCGTCGTTGCGCACCCAGTGCAGCGTGCACGCGTGCGGGCCCGCCGCGCAGATCGAGCCGTAGCCGATGTCGTTGCCCTCGACCCGCGCGCGCAGGAAGAACGTGCCCTCGATGTAGCGCTCGCTGGTCGCCTCGGCGCGGTCCAGGACCCGTACGACGTCCTCGAAGCCTCGCACGGTCGAGTCGACCGCCTTCTGCAGCTCGCCGACCTCGAACTCGTCCTTGACCAGGCGGGCCTCGGAGAGGAAGACCCGCAGTTCGGCGTCGCGCTCCGCGGTGACCTTGTCGGTGAGCGCCGCCTCGATGCCGGCGTCGTACCCGCGCACGACCCGGACCGGGCCGGTCGCCTCGCGCAACTTGTCGGGGAGCTCGCGGACGTCCGAGGCGGGGATGCCGTACAGCCGCTCGGCCTCCGTCAGGGAGTGGCGGCGGCCGACCCACAGCTCGCCCTGGCCGGAGAGCCAGAACTCGCCGTTCTCGCGGTCGGAGCGCGGCAGCAGGTAGATCGTGGCCTGGTGGCCGTCCGCGGTCGGCTCCAGCACCAGGACGCCGTCCTCGGTGAGGTTGCCGGTCAGGTACGCGTACTCGACCGAGGCGCGGAAGGGGTACTCCGTGTCGTTCGAGCGGGTCTTCAGGTTGCCCGCCGGAACGACGAGGCGCTCGCCCGGGAAGCGCGCGGAGAGCGCGGCACGGCGCGCGGCGGTGCGCGCGGCCTGCGCGATCGGCTCCAGGCCATGCAGCTCGGTGTCGGCCCAGCCGCTCTTCATGTTCTCGGCCAGCTCGTCCGACACGCCCGGGTACAGGCCGTTCTTGCGCTGCTTGATGGGCTCTTCTTCGTCCGCCTGGTCGGCGGCATCGTCAAGCACGGCTTCCGGGGTCTCCGGATTGAGCGCCTCCGACACGATCTGCCTCCTCGATACGACACTGGACGCAACCCATCGTACGGTCGTACGGAAGGGCGCCCGGGGCCGGAAGCCCCGATGACGTGCGGCTCGTCCGAGAGGCGCGCGCCTCCCTCGAACCACGCCGTGAACGGCCGACCCACTCGAACCGTGCCGTGAGCGTCCGTCTCACGTGAACCACGCCGTGAGCGTCCGGCTCACTCGAACCGTGCCGCGAGGAGCACCACGTCCTCCTCGCCGGCGGCGTTGTCGAGGTCGTTCGGCAGCATGGTTCCCAGGACGTGACCGGCGACGGCGCCCGGATCCGCGCGCAGCGCCCGGGGCACGCTCGCGGCGGCCGCGTGCAGTCGCGAGAACGCCCGGTCCATGGGATCGCCCGTACGGTGCAGCAGCCCGTCCGTGTAGAGCAGAACCGTCTCTCCTGGTTGCGCCCGGAACTCCACGCTGGGCGCCTCCCAGCAGGCGAGCATTCCCAGGGGCGCCGAGAGCGACGTTTCCACGTACTCGGTGCGCCGCTCGCCGATCACCAGCGGCGGACTGTGCCCGGCCCCGGCCAGCGTGATCTTGCGCAGGGCGGGCTCGCAGTACGCGAACAGGGCGGTGGCGGAGCGGGCCGGCTCGGTCAGCCGCAGCAGCAGTTCGAGGTCGGACAGGACGGCGACCGGATCCTCGCCCTCCATCACGGCGTAGGCCCGCAGTGAGGCCCGCAGCCGGCCCATCGCCGCGACGGCGCTGGGCCCCGCCCCGGTGACGGACCCGACCGCGAGGCCGAGCGCGGCGTCGGGCAGCGGCAGCGCGTCGTACCAGTCGCCGCCCCCGCGCGGCCCCGTACGGTGCCGGGCGGCGAGCTGGACCCCGGAGACGCGCGGCAGCCGGGAGGGCAGCAGTTCCTCGGAGAGCGTCGTCACGCGCGCGCGTGTGCGCTCCAGTTCCACCAGGCGGGTCAGGTGCTCGGCCGCGTACCCCGCGTAGAGGCCGGCCAGGTGGCGCTGCCGCTCGACCGGTTCGGCCGGTTCGTCGTAGAGCCACACCGCGGCGCCGAGGCGGGCCTCGGCCTGGGTGCGCAACGGCAGCGCGTAACTCGCGGCGTAGCCGAGCCGGACGGCCACCTCGCGGTGCCGGGGATCGAGCCCTTCCTCGGAGAGGAGGTCGGGCCGGGCGATCTCGCCCTCGCCGCCGGGGAGCCCGTCGAGGATCCTCCCGTACGACATGGAGCTGCGCGGGACGGTCTCGATGTGCCCCAGGTCCGCCCGGGCGAGCCCGAGTCCGGCCGTCGTGTCCGGTCCGAGCCCGTCGCCCGGTTCCAGCACCACGAAACCGCGCCGGGCGCCCATGAGGGAGGCGCCCGCGCGCAGCAGTTCCTGGAGCGCGTCCGCCAGGGAGGAGGTGCGGGCCAGACGCTCGGTGAGTTCGTGGAGGGTGGTGAGATCGGAGACCCAGCCCGCCAGCCTGTCCTGGAGAACGGCGCCCGGGGCGTGTGGAGGAGTGACGGACGGGGAACCCGGGGTGGCACGTGCCGGTGCGACAGTGTGTGCGGGTGACGGAACCGTTGAATCGATTCCGGCCACTTTCGGGAGGTGCGGGGCGTTCATGGCGTCCGGCTTTCCGACCGGTGCGTAGTGCTCGATAGCATCGCAAACCCCCATGTCATTCTGCGTCGCAGCAGTGTCTCCACATGTACACGCACTCGTAAGGAGATGTCCAGCATTGTCCTGCCGGGTTTCCCGGTGTCCGTGGAGCCGCTATGGAAAGGTAAAGTTGGCTTAAAACCGACTCCAGTCACGGCATATTGCGGTCGACTGGCGTTGTTCGACGGAGCGTCACAGCGGTCGTGGTGGGTACGTACTCGGTGAAGGCCAGGTGTGGTTGGGATCCTCCCGGAACCTGGCGACGGACCCGGGCGTCTTAACCACCGACGACCGTGCCCCATCCTCCCGTGGCGGAGGCGGCAAGAAGTACGCGGGACAGCAAACGCCATGCGCCGCCACCCCACGCCATGCCCGTGCTCGGAACGGACGCAGTGTGGACGCGGACGCAGCCGGCGCTCGGCCCACAGGGATTCCCCTTGTCCTTGTCCGGGGCGTCCTTGCCCGGGACGAAGGTGTGATGCGCCACCAGGTACGCACAGTGAAGTGATCGACACATGGTGTGATGTGGTTCCTCGGCGTTCAACGGAAAGGAACGAGCGCATATGCGCGAGATCCTCGGAAGGCGACGCAAACTCCTGTCCAGGCGAAACGACGGAAGGCCTGAGATGCTCAGCGCGGCCCTGACCTTCGCGACCGCCTGGCGGTGGCCCGTGCTCCCGGGCGTGGCCCCGGACCCGCAGGGGCGGGCCCGGTGCGCGTGCCCCGACCCGGAGTGCACGGTGCCGGGTGCCCACCCCTTCGACCCCGGCCTGCTCGCGGCCACCACCGATGAACGCATGGCGCGCTGGTGGTGGACGAACCGGCCGACGGCGCCGATCATCCTCGCCACCGGAGGAAGCGCCCCGTGCGCGGTGAGCCTGCCGGCTCCGGCCGCCGCGCGTGCGCTGACCGCGCTCGACCGCATGGGGATGCGCCTCGGTCCCGTGATCGCGTCCCCGACGCGCTGGGCGCTGCTCGTGAAGCCGTACTCCCTGGAGCAGCTGGGCGAGCTGCTCTACGCGAAGGACTACGTGCCTGGTTCGCTGCGCTTCCACGGCGAGGGCGGCTATGTGGCCCTGCCCCCGTCCGAGACCGGCCAGGGCGGGATCCGCTGGGAGCGGGCTCCACTGCCCGGTTCGGCCGCCCCCTGGGTGCCGGACGTGGAGGCCGTGGTGGACGCCGTCGTGGAGGCGCTCACTCGTACGGGTGTGAGCGCCCCCGAGTTGTAGGGGATTCGGGCGCGCGGCGAACCGCGCGCCCGCCCTCGCTCGTTATCGTCCCTCTCATGCTGCGCCACTCCGGGGGACGACTCCTGGACCCCCGAAAGATCCGCCCGCTGGTCCTGACGGGCACCTTCGTGCTCATGGCCGCGCTGCCGCTGGCCGTGGCCTCCGCGGGGCCGGTCTGGGACGAGGCCCCCGCCCCTGCCTCCGCCCCCGCCGATGCGCGCACCTCCGTACGTACGGACGTGAACACCTCCGCCCGTACGGTCGGGAGCGCCCCCGGGCACACCTACGGGCACACCTCCGACGGCGCCGTACGCGACGCGGGCCGCCGGGCCTCCGCCGGTGGCCGTGACTCCGGGGGACGTGGCTCCGAGGGGGCGCCCGTCTCCGGCCGGGAGGCAGGACACGACGACGGCGGAGAGGGCGTCCCGGCCCCCGCAGGGCCGGCTCCCGCAGGGCCGGCCCCCGCAGGGCCGGCTCCCGCCGGGGCCGGAAGCCCTCCGGCGCCGGGTGCGGCACCTGCCACCGCCGCCCGCTGCGGTCCCGAGGTCACCTCCCCCGTGGGCATCGAGGCGCAGACGTGTGTACTGACGCGGGGACGGGAGACCTGGGCACGCACCTATTACCGCAACGCGACCGGTGGCGCCCTCACGTCCGTACTGACGCTCATGGCGCCCGACGGCCGCACCGTGCGGATGCACTGCGCACTGGGCGCCGACGACGAGCCCGGGGCGTGCGAGACGCCGCGGCAGAACACCGCCGGCAAGGCGTCTGAACACACGGCGGTCGCCGAGTTCGCGGAAGGCGCCGGCAAGCCGCTGCTGCTGCGCTCGGGAAGCAACTCGCCGTCGCGGAACGGGCGTTGACTGCTTCGTTTTCGTTGACTGCTTCGTTGACCGTCTCGTCGACGACGTCCCCGCATCCGGGCGCGCATCTGCGCGGATATGCGCTCATGCGTCCGGGCATGAAAAGACCCGGTTGCTGGCGACGGGGGATGCACCAGCAACCGGGCTATTGGAACGGTAACAAGAGATCGGCTGTTCGCAAATTCGATCTCGGCTATTCAGACACCGATTCCCTTGTCATGAGCGGGAGTTGTGACAGGAGTCACCTGCATGGTGCACCTGTCCTACGCCCGTCCTCCGGCTGACCGACCGGTCAGCCGGAGCCGGGTGGACGCCGGGCGTCAGCTGAGGGTGACCTGACGGTTGGTGAGGCCGCCGCGGGCCCGGCGCTCGTCCGCGGTGAGCGGTGCGTCCGTGGCCAGCGCGGCGGAGAGCCGCTCGGCGAACTCCGACGCGGGCTTCTCGACGTCCTCCGCGGTGACACCGGTCGGCAGGTCCCACACCGGCACGGTGAGGCCGTGGGCGCGGAAGGAGCCCACCAGGCGGGTGCCCTCCCCGAGGCTCGACCCGCCCGCCGTGTGCAGCCGCGCGAGTGCGTCCAGAAGTTGCTCCTCGGGATGCGGCATGACCCAGCGCAGGTGGTTCTTGTCGGGCGTCTCGCACCAGTACGCCGCGTCCACGCCGGCGAGCCTCACCGTCGGGATGGCGGCGGCGTTGGCGCGCTCCAGGGAGGCGGTCACCTCCGTGGTCGCGTTCTGCGCGTCCGGGACCCAGAACTCGAAGCCCGAGTGCACAACTGGCTCGAACGCGCCTTCGGGGTCGAGGAGGTCCTGCAGCCGCACCCCGTCGCCCGGGGCGCGGCGGCCCTGCACGGGAGTGCCCGGCTCGGCCGTGAGCGCACGCTGGAGGGTGTCGGCCAGGTCGCGGCTGATGTCGCCGGACGCCGTGTCGTTCTGCAGGCCGATGAGGACCGAGCCGTCCTCGCGGCGCAGGGCCGGCCAGGCCATCGGCAGCACCGTCGCGAGCGTGACCGACGGGACGTCCTCCGGGAGAGGCTCCTTGAGGTGCAGCTCGACGGTGGCCGCGGGGACCAGCTCCCGCAGCGCGATCCAGTCGCCCTCGTTCGGCAGGCCCTCGAAGGGGCGCTGCACCAGTTCGGTCACGGCGTGCGCGGCGGCGCGTCCGTGACAGGCCTTGTAACGGCGGCCGCTGCCGCAGGGGCAGGACTCGCGTGCCCCGACCACCGGCACGTGTCCGTCGGCGCCGGCGGCGCGGGCCCCATCCTTCGGCTGCGGCCGCTTGGCCTTCGTCTGGGGTCGCTTCTTGGCCATCGTGGATGTCTCCCGGTTACGGCTCGACTCGTACGGGCGCGAGCCTAGCCGCTCGTACGAGGCCCCATGGGACCCTGTGACTGTTCTTCGGCCCGCTGCCGTGGCCCGTTTCAGTCCAGGCCGTCGAAGACGTCCGCGAAGCCCAGGTCGGACACCGCAGACACCGCAGACACCGCCGGAGCCGTGGCCCGTGCGGCGAAGTCCTTGCGACGGCGTACGGGCCGCGCGTCCTTGTGTACGACCGCCCACACCGTGACCTCGCCGCGGGTGTCGTCCCTGACCCCCCAGTCGTCGGCCAGTGCCGTGATGATGTTCAGTCCGCGGCCGCCGTGGGCGGTGACCGAGGGGGTGGCCGGAGCCGGACGGGTGGGACCGCCGCCGTCCGTCACCTCGACGGTCAGCCTGCCGGTCGGTTCGACGTGCCAGGCGGCCCGGACGTCCCCGTCCCCGGCCGGCGCGTCACCCAGCGGCCTGCCGTGCCGGCAGGCATTGCTCAATAGTTCGGAAAGGATCAATACGGCATCGTCGATGACCGTTTCCGCAACGCCTCCGGTGCGTAGTTGATCTCGCATCCGGTGTCGCGCCTCGCCCACGCCCGCAGGGCCATGGGGTACGGCCATGCTCGACGACGCGGGCACTTCCTGTGCCACCACCAACGCCACCCCCGAGACCTCCTTCGCCCCACGCCACGGTGTGGATGCCCTCCCGGACTGGGCCGGAAACCGGCCGTTGCGCGGGCGGTGACGCATTCGCAACGATCGAATACGGACCGAACGCGCCGGAGCACTCCCTGTAGTCGAGCGGCTCGAAAGTGGTGGTATGGCCTGAAAGGGACCTCGTGTGGGCGGTGTGTGGGCTCTCCGTGAACCCTCTGTGAACCGCCCGCGGGCGGTGGGCGCGGTGGGTGCGATTGGTGCGGGATCTGCGGGATCTGCGGGACCTGCGGGATCCGGGCGGCGGAGGTGTCAGCGGCCCAGCTGGTGCAGCACCGCGCGCGGGCGGTTGGTGATGATGGCGTCGACGCCCAGTCCGACGCACAGGTCGACGTCCCGGGACTCGTTCACCGTCCACACGTGGACCTGGTGACCGGCGCCCTTCAGGCGCTCGATGTACGCCGGTTGACTGCGTGCGATCCGCAAGGAGGGGCCGGCGATGCGCACACCCGGGGGCAGTCGTCCGTCGCGCAGCCGCGGGGAGACGAACTGCAGCAGGTAGACCGTCGGCAGCGTCGGGGACGCGGCGCGGACGCGCTGCAGGGAGCGCGCCGAGAAACTCATGACGCGTACGGGCGACTCCTCGGGTGAGGGCGGCGCGTCGAGGCCGAAGCGCTTGAGGAGGGCGAGCAGGCGCTCCTCGACCTGGCCCGCCCAGCGGGTCGGGTGCTTCGTCTCGACGGCCAGCCGTACGGGGCGGCCGGCGTCGACCACGAGTTCGAGCAGGCGCTCCAGTGTGAGGACGGACTGCTGCTCCCAGGAGGGGGGTCGCTGCTGTTCCCAGTCGGGCGCTTCGTCGCGGTTCTTCCAGGAGCCGAAGTCCAGGGCGGCGAGATCCGCGAGCTCCAGGGCCGAGACGGCGCCGCGGCCGTTCGAGGTGCGGTTGACGCGACGGTCGTGGACGCAGACGAGATGCCCGTCCGCGGTCAGCCGTACATCGCACTCCAGGGCGTCGGCCCCGTCCTCGATCGCCTTCTCGTACGCGGCCAGGGTGTGCTCGGGGGCCTCTTCGGAGGCCCCGCGGTGGGCGACGACCTGAGGCGGGTGCTGTCGTGCGTGGGTCACCGCGTCATGGTGTCACCGCACGTGGGTACGCGTACGGTCGACGCCGCGGAACACACAGTCCTTTCGTCCGACCTGTCCTATATAAGCAAAGACCGTGGAGTCACAGGTGCCGCTTATGGCGCCCTGACGTCCCGTGGGAAAAGCTGACGGCATACAAAAGCACCTGCACAACTGAATCGTGCCGGATCCGCACACGCGTGAGTGCAGTCTTGAATAGACGCGATCGAATGTGACTGGATGCGAACTTACTGAACAGTCGTGGATCGAGAGGAAGAGCTGTGAGCACCGAGAACGAGGGCACTGCAGTACCCCCGGCCCCGTCTGCACCTCCCGTGCCGGTGGACACTCCCGCTGCTTCCGTGCCTCCGGAACAGGCGGCCGCACCGGGGGCCGGCCCGGCGGGTCCCCATCAGGGCACGGCCCACCCGCAGGGTCCGGGTCCCTTCCAGGGAGACACGCCGACGACCACGTTGACCCCGGTGAACCCCGAGGCTCCCCAGGGTGCCGCCCCCGCTCCCGAGGCGGGCTCGTGGCCGCCGCCTCCGCCGCCGGCCGCGCCTTCGTACGGAGGCGGCGGCGGGACCGCTCCCGGTGTGTACGCGGCTGCCGGAACCAGCGGTGCTCCCGGTGCGTACGCGGCGACCGGGGGTGAAGGAGGCTCCGGACCGTACGGCGCAGGGAACGAGGGCGGTTCCGGACCGTACGGGTCCGGGGGCGAAGGCGGTTCCGGGGACGTGTGGGGCTCCTCGTACCGGCAGCCCGCGCCCGGGCCGAAGTCCGGCGGGCGCGGCGGTCTGATCGCCGGGGTCCTGGTGGCCGCGCTGGTCGCGGGCGGTGTGGGCGGCGGCGTCGGCTACTGGGCGGCGGACCGCAACGACTCCTCGGGTTCGACGACGGTCTCCGCGTCCGACAGCGGCGGCGACCTCAAGCGCGACGCGGGCACGGCCGCGGGCGTGGCCGCCACGGCCCTGCCGAGCACCGTCACCATCGAGGCGGAGGGCAGCAACGGCGAGGGCGGCACCGGTACCGGCTTCGTCTTCGACAAGCAGGGCCACATCCTCACCAACAACCATGTGGTGGCCGAGGCGGTCGAGAGCGGAAAGCTGTCGGCCACGTTCTCGAACGGCAAGAAGTACGACGCCGAAGTGGTCGGCAACGCCCAGGGCTACGACGTCGCGGTGATCAAGCTCAAGAGCGCGCCGGCCGACCTCAAGCCGCTGCCGCTCGGCAACTCGGACAAGATCGCGGTCGGCGACTCGACCATTGCGATCGGTGCCCCGTTCGGGCTCTCGAACACGGTGACCACGGGCATCATCAGCGCCAAGAACCGTCCGGTGGCGTCCAGCGACGGCAGTTCGAGCAGCAAGGCCTCGTACATGAGCGCCCTGCAGACCGACGCCTCGATCAACCCGGGCAACTCCGGCGGCCCGCTGCTGGACGCCAAGGGTGCGGTGATCGGTATCAACTCGGCGATCCAGTCCACGGGCGGCGGGCTGGGCGGTACGAGCCAGTCCGGCTCCATCGGCCTGGGCTTCGCGATCCCGATCAACCAGGCGAAGATCGTCGCTCAGCAGCTCATCAAGACCGGCGAACCCGTCTACCCGGTCATCGGAGCCTCCGTCTCCCTGGAGGAGGGCACGGGCGGCGCGAAGATCAGCGAAGAGGGCGCGAGCGGCTCCGAGGCGGTCACGCCGAACGGACCCGCCGACAAGGGCGGCCTCAAGCCCGGCGACGTCATCACCAAGCTCGACGACCGTGTGATCGACAGCGGACCCACCCTCATCGGCGAGATCTGGACCCACCAGCCCGGCGACACCGTCAAGCTCACGTACACCCGCGACGGCAAGCAGCGGACGGCCGAGGTCACCCTGGGCCAGCGCGAGGGCGACAGCTGATCCACTGTCCCCGTCCCCGTCCCCGTCCCCGTCTCCGTCCCTCCGCTCCGGCCTTTCGGCGGCGTGGGTGGGCGGTGCGGTGCGGAGCCGTCCTGCGGTGACCGCGGCACCCGTGGTGACGGTGGTGCACCCCGCACGTGATCACCAGGGTTTCAGGAGCGTTCGCGGGCGGCCGGACTGTTCAGGCAGAGAGCGATGTTGCGGACCGCGGCGGTGAGTTCCTCGATCACCCGGGCCGCCTGCTCCGCGTTGTGGAAGGCCGGGCGCTCCGCCAGGACCAGGCCGAGTTCCTGCGCGGACCGGAGGACCGGTCCGACGCTCTCGGCGTAGGACGAGGCAGTGGGCAGGCCATTGGGTGGGGCTGCGGGCGGGGCGGTGGGCGCGGGCGCCTCGGCCGTGGAGGCGGGAGGCCCCGGTGCCTCCGGCGCCATCGGCTCCGCCGCGGGTGCGCCGGAGGTCGCGGACGCCGGCCGGGGCGCCGGTTCGAGCACGACCGCCGTCGGCGCCGACGGCGGGCCGGCTGCCGGCGTACCGGACTCCGGCTCCCCCCGGTGCCTGTCGAAGGAGGTGCGCAGGACACTGAGGTCACCGGTCGTGGAGGCGCATTCCTCCTGCCCCGGCCGCGACGGCACGGACGGCACGGACGGCATGGACGACGCAGACGACGCGGACGACGCGGTACGGGGATCCTGGCCCACCCGCCGGACCTGCGTGAGCATGTCCTGCGCGTGCCGTGTGCGGGGGAGGACGAAGTGCTCGAAGCCCGGGAACTCGGAAGCCGAGGAGGACACGGGGGAGGGCGCGGAGGGACGCGGGCTGTACTCGGTCTGCCACTGCATGCGGTAGCAGTCGACCTGGTCGCTGCAGGAGGTGCGGGCGTGGAAGACGGCGGTGTCCTCCCCCAGGTCCGGGTACCAGAGGTTCGGGCCCGGGAAGCGCACGGTCCGCACCCGCGGTTTGATCGGCTCGGCGCACCCCATGCAGCAGTCCTCCGGCACCATGAGGGGGATGCCACCGTTCTGCTCGGGCCAGCGGGGGCCGCCCTCCCAGCGGTACTCCCCGTGACGGCACGGCGGCAGCTCGCCGCAGGCGTGGCAGACGGCATAGTGCTCGGGGAGGACCCGCCAGTCGTGGCTGGCGGGAGCGCACCAGTGCTTCGGTGTGGAGCGGGGCAGGTTCTCGTTGCGCAGCACCAGCACCACCGGACGCTTGTAGAACTCGGCCCGCTCGGGGGCCGGTTTGGCCGTCTGGTTGTTGGCCCGTCGCAGTTCGTTGGCGTGCCACCACAGTTCCACGTGGTCGCGCCAGGCCTTCTCGTAGGAGTCCGGCCACCGGTCGTTCGGGTAGCCGTCGATCTCCAGGATTCGCCACGCCTGCCGGTCGAGTACCACAACGGAGCCGGCCTGCAGCCGCATGTGCGTTCCGTTGTCCCCCTCGTCCGGCCAGTCGTGCCGGCCGATACGGGTGGTCTGGTCTGGGAGCCACCTGCGCATCTGCATGTCATGCTCCTCGGCAACGAAACTTCATAGTTTCAACTGGGGCAGTGGGCAACATTCTGGGCAATAAGGGCGTTTAGGCCGGTGTAGACACGCGCACGCCGCTGATCGAAGGTGATCGGAAACGCCCTCCATGTCGCCACTTCCTTTCGCGCAAGCCTTTGTCAGCAGGCTTTTTCCGGCTTCCGGCCGACGTCGGCCCCGGTTCTCGGCAGTGCTTCAGGAGAGGGCTCCGTACCCCGGCCACCGAATCCAACGCTCACCCGTACGTGTGATGACGCTCGGATCACCGGCACTCCGTACGTGTGGATCGCCCCGTGTGTCCGACGCCGTTGTGTCCTGCGACGGCACGTGGACGAGTCCGGAGAGTGGTATCGGGACGGGCGCCGGGGTCCACCCGTGGACCGTCATCCCGAGACGGGGGCCGGGGCCGGTAGTCTGTACCCGCTTCGTCCCAGGCGGGACGGGCCCAGGTGGGTTGCCCGAGCGGCCTAAGGGAACGGTCTTGAAAACCGTCGTCGCAGCGATGTGACCGTGGGTTCAAATCCCACACCCACCGCGCAGGTCAGACGTTGTGCAGGTCAGAAGGGGTGCCACTCTCCGGAGCGGCACCCCTTCTGTGTGACCTTGTCTCACCCTGATTCGGTGGTATCCCACTCCTGACCAGCGCGTGCGGCCAACCTGCGGCCAGGATTCAGGGCCCCTCGGCTCCCTCTCCGTGCTCCGCCAACCCCTGCTCGATCAGGGCGTTCATCTTCGATTCCTCGCCGTCCAGCACCTTGGCGTAGTAGCGCTGGAGGACGGCGACGCTCTGTCCCGCGCGCCGTGCCGTCTCGGCGAGGCTCACCCCTGAGCGGAGCCAGAACGACACACAGGCGTGCCGTAGGTCGTACGGAATGGCGGCCAGCGGAGAGGCCACCTGCGCGGCGGTGAGCGCCTTCCTGCGAGCCTCCTTCCACACCGCGCCGTACTCCTGCGAGCGGACCGGGCCGCCCCGTACCGCGCTGAACAGTTGGCTACCGGCCGTGGTGCCGAACGTCTTGATGTGCGTCCGCAGGATGGCGACCAGGACCGGCGGAATGGGAACGGGCCGAACCGCGCGGAGGGCTCGGTGCTTCAGTTGCCGTTCCTCGTACGGCTTGCCGTCGTCGGTCCAGGCGGAACCCACCTGCGGGCGGGCGCCGGCGAGCATGAGCCGCCCCCATCCCTCGTCGGGCAGTTCACACTGGTCCGGACTCAGCATGGACACTTCCTCGGGTCGCATCGCGGCGTAGTAGATGCAGGCGAAGAACGCGACCAGGTGAGCACCGCGCGGACCCTGCGCGCGGACGGCGTCCAGCAGCGCCCGCGCTTGGGCGGGTGTGGCAACGCTGCGTACGTCCAGCTCTTCCACGGTTTTGGGGGTCTCCCAGTGCACCCGAAGCAAGGGATTGCCGGGCAGCAACTCGTGTTCGACGGCCAGACGGAGGCAATTGCTCAGCACCGCACGGCGGCGCCGAAAGGTGTTCGCTGCGGCTGGCTTTCCGTCCTGCCGCTTGGCCAGGTGTTCCAGCACGGTGCGCACGCGCTTGGCGTTGTCCAGGTCGACCACGGCCGGCGCATTGCGCTCTACCCATGCCAGGGCTCCGGCCTCCGCTTCCGGAGGGTCCTGGTCATGACGACCGGCATTGAACCCCCACTGATAGAGGGCGCGGCGCAGCAACTCGTCTTCCGGGCGCCCGCGGCCCGCAGGGCACAACGCCATCGTGGCGATGGTCAGGCTCTCCGCGATGCTCGCCCGGTGCTTCGCTGCCGCTGTCGGCCACTTCCGGGCGGCGTGAGCACGCGCGTGGGCGTACCAGCTCGTGCGGTTGCGCTCACGCACCTCGGAGACGGGGAGCCCGGTCTCTGCATCGAATGGCTCGCCCTTCCGGGTAGCCGTCAGGAGCTCCGCCCGGCGGGCGTCCGCGAGCGTCTTGGTCGTGAACCTCTCCTGAAACTCCGTCCCATCCACCTGCCAGCGAAGTTGGAACGGAGCTGCCTTGCTGGGGCGTTTCCGCACGCTCCAAAGGCGCACGTCGTAGCTGTGCATTGATCTCCCTCACACGGAAGGAGGGGCCCCGCCGATCAGTCGGCGGGGCCCCTCCGGGGCGGTCTAGTTCAGACGCTCATCTCGTGCTTCGCCCACCACGCGTCAAGGTCGCTCCTTCGGCAGCGGAGTTGCCCGTTGGGGAGCTTGATGAGCTTGGGAGCCTTGCCGCGGGCGCGCATCCGGTAGAACGCGGCGCGGCTCATCTTGATCTCTTTGAGGACTTCGCGGAGTTCGAGCTTCTCGGTGCTGGGCAAGGCCGTGACTCCTTCTCGGGTGAGACGTCCCGGGGTCCCTCTGGGAAGTCCGCTACTTCCGCTACCGCCGCTACCGTGCAGGTCAGGGGCCTGTTTGAGGTAGCGGGAAGGGGTAGCGGTAGCGGATGGGTAGCGTTGGGGTAGCGGCAACTGGTGCCGGTTGCCGCTACCGTGTTGTTGCTGGTCAGGCCGTGTTTTCGGTGCCCGGTAGCGGAGGTAGCGGACTTTCCGGGGGTGGGGGGCAGTAGCGTTGCCACGCGTCGTGCAGATCGGTGGCGTAGTAGCCCTTGAGGACCCCGCCCCCGCCGGTTTTGATGTTGCGGGAGCTGATCGGATCTCCGTCGGCGGTGACGTACTCGCTGAGCATCTTGGAGAGCCGACGGGAGTCGAGCGGCTTGCCGTTGAAGTCGGCCCACGGCGCGTCATCGAGGGCGTTGAGCCGGTCCAAGATGGCGACGGTGGGCAGGCGGTCGATGCCAGCCAGGACGTGGTCGCGCAGGTCGGTCAGGAGCCGGACGCCGATGCTGCCCTTGTCGTTGGCGCGAGAGGCTTTGACCATGGTCAGGCAGGCTTCCCGGGCCCGCTGCGGCCAGTGCCCGCCGACCGCGTCCGCGATGGCCAGCAGGGGTTCCCACACGTCCGCGGGCCGGTCGGCCACCCCTTCGGGCATCTCGGGGAAGACGTCGGTGACCTGGTCCTGGACGGTTTCGGCCCACTTGGCGAGCCGGTCCCGCAGGGCGTTGCCCTCCCGCACGTGGATGCGGGTGCGCCACTGCTCGATCGTCTCGTTGCGGGCCCGCCGGCGCATGCGGACGATGACGGACCGCGTCATGATCGTGTCGGGCAGGGAGCCGAGTCCGGCGACCGCGACGGCGCAGTACGAGGGGAAGCCCTGTACCTGCTGGTTGGAGCCGTCCCCGACGCACCGGTACATGACGCGTCCGCGGGTGTGGCCGGCGTTGATGAACCCGCGGAGCTGTTCGTTCTCCCCGGCTTTCGGCCCGAAGATCGTGTCAATCTCGTCGAACAGGATCGTGGGCCGGCCACCGTCAACGCCGGACACGGAGCGGAACAGCGCGGAGGCGGAGGCGTCGACTGCGGCCATGGACCGCGGCACGAGAGCTTCCACCACCTCCAGCGCTCGGGACTTCCCCGACCCGGGTTCGGGTGAGAGGAACGCGAGCCGGGGTGTGGAGTCGAACGCGTCGAGCAGGTGGGCGTGGGCGTCCCACAGGGTGACAGCGACGTAGGCGGCTTCGGTGGGAAAGACGTTGAAGCGCCGGTGGAAGGCTTCCACCTCATCCAGCAGCGTCGCGCCGTCGATGGGGTCGGGTGCGCTCATGCGGCGGCCCTTCCTTCCTGCGTGGTGCCGTGCGGGCAGATGCCGACGGTGACGCGGATGGTGAGTTCGATGACGGCAGAACGGCCCCGGACGCGTTCGTGGTGCCCGCAGGCACAGAGCCAGTCGGCTACGGGCGGGTGGGTGAACTGCACCTGCAACCCCTGCCAGATGCCGGAGACGGTGACCACGTCCGGGTCACGGCCAAAAGCAATGCGGACGCCTTCGGCGGCGACCTTCGGCGCGCTACGGCCGGTCGCGGGATCGGCCGGTTCGGCGATGCCGGACCCGGTGGGGGTGCCGGGGATGCTTTTCAAGAGGGGGACGGGGTGGCTGGTCATGCTGCCGTCCTCGGGCGGCATGTACGGATTGACCAGTCCAGTGCGCTGCGGATCGTGGACCGGCACTCGGCCGCGGTGAGTCCGGCGGCCTCTCCCTCTCCTTGAAAAGCGTCTTCGACCACGTGGCGGGGGATGTCGCCCCATGCGACGAAGCGGCCCATGGCGCGGGCGCTCTCCAGAAGCCGGGCGTTGCGTGTGCCCTCCGGGGCCTGCCGCACGTTCCTGCGCCCCCAGATCAGCGCGGCCTCAGCACCCCGCCCCGTGCGCGCCACCGGTGCCGGCGCGGGCCGGGGTGAGGTGGATGGGTGCGGCGGGACGAGCAGGGCCAGCAGCGCCGGGGGCAGAGGGCTGAGGAGCGCGGGGCCCGCAACCTCATACATGCGGCCGTCGACAGTGCTGCCGGCGGCAACGACGTAGCCGCCCCATGCCCGGGTGTCGACCAGCGGGGCGAGGGTCCCGGCGGTGTTGTGCAGCCGCACCGCGGCGGGGGCGGTGAAGTACAGGTGCTGCCCGCCGCTCGCGGTCCGGATCGTGCGGGTGCGCGGGACGGGGAGCCCGGTGCGCTCGCAGAGCGCCTTGAAGGTCGCCGCGCCGCAAGGCGCGTCCGCACTGCCGTTGCTGTTGTCCTGGCTTTTGGGCCTGTCCAGGTCGATGACGAGCAGGCCGGCGGGGCCGGTGGCAATGCCGACGTTGAACGGCGCCCGCGCCCAGGCCGCGCGGATACGGTCGGGGTCGGTGGTGGCGCGCTGTTCCCACTTCGCGTGGCCACTCGCACACGGGCCGGTACGGGGGCACGCCGTCTCACTGTGCAGGGCGGGCCGCTTCGTGCCCGGCCGCAGGGGGAAGACGGGCCAGCCGCGCTCAGCAGCGTTCAGCGCGGCGTTCATCAGGTGGGTGTTCATGCCGCCTCCTGATCGGTGAGCAGCGTCTGCCGGTGGGTAGGGATCGCGCTGATGACGCGCTCGCGCCACTTCAGGGCATAGTCGATGCAGTTCGCGCAGTTCTTGTGCGGGTGGCCGGGCAGCGGCGGGCGGCGGCGCGCGTGGGAGCTCCACGCGGCGGAGTCCGCGGACGCGAGCAGATGCCCGACGCGTTCCAGGCCCAGGATCTTGAAGCCGAAGCCGTGCAGCTTGAAGCCGTGCGCGGCCATCGCGGTAACGATGGCTGCGCCCTCGCGGGTGGACTGCAACCGGCACACCGACCCGAGCCCCACTACCGGCTCACGCCGCAGGTCGACCCCGGCGTTCTCGAACAGCTCCACGCACCGCTCGTATTGCGGGATGCTGCGCCCCTGCAGAACGGGGGCGATGCGCAGGTCCGGGGCGAGGGAGCGCAGTTCCAGGAAGTTGGCCACCGTGAGGCGCTGGTGTTCGGCGACGCTGAGGTGAGTGCCGACGAAGTACTGCCCGCCGAAGGTGCCGCCGTGGATGATGGCGTCCTCACACATCCAGTCCTGTTGCGCGGCCCAGTCGTAGGGGCCGGCGTGCTCCCAGATGCGGCGCAGAGAGTCGATGTACTGGCGCGGGGTGCGGGTCCAGGTGCCCTTTTCCTTCAGTTCCATGAACCCGCCGGAGTCGACCGCGTACGGGCCTTGGGCCACGTCCCACTTCACGGCGCGGTCGAAGTGCTCGGACTTGAGGAACAGCGGCACGTCGGTCAGGCGTAGCCAGTGCCGTTTGTGGGTGGTCAGGTAGAACCGCATTGAGCCCGCGGCGGGAGCTCCCGCCGTACGGGCCCGCGGGATGGTTGTCGGGTCTGCGTTCATGCCGCCACCTCCCACGCGGGAGCCAGGGAGCGCAGGGCGGTGCGGCCGATGTGTTCGGCGTAGGCGGGCGGGATGCATTCGCGGATGCCGTCGCGGGTCATCCACGGCACGCCCATGACGCGGCGGGCGAGGGGCACGCCGGAGAA
This sequence comes from Streptomyces beigongshangae, assembly GCF_019710745.1. GTDB lineage: Bacteria > Actinomycetota > Actinomycetes > Streptomycetales > Streptomycetaceae > Streptomyces > Streptomyces beigongshangae. The sequence goes on along the minus strand of NZ_JAHKJW010000005.1, from coordinate 143,988 downwards.
GTTGCCGACGAACTGCCCGTAGTGACCCGGCGGGACGGGGCGGCCCATCTTCGCCTGCGGCACCGTGTGCGCCGGATGCGGAGGCTGGTCGAGCGTGAAGCCGCCGCCGGGCTCGAAGTACCGGTGCCGGTAGGTCTTCAGGGCGAACATCGTCCCGCAGAGCATCACCGGTTCACGGAGCTTGGGCAGCGCACCCCGTACGTTCTCGATCACCCACGGGCGGCCGGTCGTTTCCAGGGCGGCGCGGGTGGGCTCGATGAGGTCGGGGTGGGTGTTGCTGTGCAGGCGCTGGCAGTCGCTGTCGAGCTGGCACGGGGGTGAGGTGTGGATGAAGTCGAATTCGGCTCCGTGCTCGCGGATGAAGTCGACCGCGTCGCCCTGGACGAACCGGTAGGGGTAGAGCGGCTGGGGGTCGATGTCGATGCCGGTCACGTCAAAACCGGCGTCGTTGTAGCCTTTGCCTGCTCCGCCCTGGCGGCAGAACGCGTCCAGCAGCCGCGGCCGGTGGCCGCGCACTCGCCGGATCGTGGTGGGTTGGGTCATGCTGGAGACCTCCAACAGGTCTGTTGAGGACGGTTGGGCCGGGGCGACCGCGAATCTTTGCCGAGAGGGGCGGTCGCCCCGGGCGTAGCTAGAGGTGCTTGGTGCGGGTGAGGCGGAGGGTGATTCCTCCGATGCCGAGGGGTCCGGCGGCTCCGGCGATGACGGTTGCGGTGTGGGCGGCGGCGTCGAGCAGCGCGCACAGCGCGACGACCAGCCCCCAGCCGCCCAGGGCCGCGGCTGCGGCGACGGCGAGCGGGATGAGGATCCGGCGCCACGGAAGGCCGGCCGGGCCGGTGGTGTGGACGACGATGACGACCGGCGCGCCAGTGGCTTCGGCGCGGCGGTAGGCGTCGGCGGGGACGTGCGGGGCGATGATCCCCGGCGGGTCTCGGTGAGCCATCGACGGCTCCCTTCGGGTGAGCCGAGCGCACGCGTCCGCAGGGGCGTGCGGGCGCGTGCGGGTGGGTGTGACGCGTAGGCGTCAGAGGGTGTGACGGGCGGGTGTGATGACGCGTCACACCCGTGTCTGCCTAGGGGTTTGGGTGTGACGGGCCCGTCACGTGTGACGGGCGTCAGGCGGCCGTGAGGACGGGGACGATGCGCCAACGGCCGGTGATGTTCGTCGCTTCCAGGCGGCCGTCGAGGGCGGCTTCCTTCAGCCGCTTGGACACCCAGGAGCGACCCAGGTTGTGCCGGTCGCACCAGTCCATGAAGTCGACCGGGCCCACGATCATCTGTCCGTTGTGCTCGAACTCCGCGAGCGCTTGGGCGAACAGTTCCCGCGCCTCCTCCGGCGACGGCTTACGCCCCGACTCCTGCCCGAAGATCGGCGTATCGTCGCCGGCCTGCGCGCCGGGCAGGTCGGCTTCCGGATCGATGTCGACGTCTTCCGGGTCCACCCGCGGGCCGACGGTGTCCATGTCGTCCTCCTGAACGGCCCGCAGTCCTGCCGGCTGCGCGGCGGCGTCTTCGTCGGGGCGGCCGGTGTAGGCGGTGCCGGCGACGCTGCGAGCGGCCCCGGCAGTGACGGGGTCGGCGCCGGCGCCGTTGCGCTGGGTCCAGGTGGCGAGCATTTCCATGACCGGCAGTGCCCGGTGGGTGAAGCGCCGGGTGCGGCCCGGGGAGGCGTAGCGGTCCTCGGGGATGCCGGGGGAGACGGCGTAGCAGTAGCCGGGCCGCCGGTTGCCCCACGCCCCGGGGTGCGCGCCCGCGGCCAGCACCTCGTCCGGCAGGGAGAATCCCTCGTCCCGCGGGTCGCACCCGAGGGCGATGACCGATGGCAGGGACGCACGCGTGCTGGTCGACATCTGGTCGTAGGAGGGGCGCTGAAGGGAGACGATCAGGCAGACGCCCGCGGAGCGGGCTTCCTGGGCGATGCCGGTGAACGCGCTATCACCCAGCGCGCGCAGGGTGTTGGCGGCCTCCTCGAACCAGGTGACCAGGAACGGCATCCCCGCGCACCCGCACGCCGTCCCGTCCGGCCGGCAGGTGTGCTCGGCGCTGTTCTGTGTCTTAGCGGCTTCGGGGACCCACTGGCGGTAGCCGTGCGCCCCCAGCCAGCGGGTACGGGCGGGGATGACGGCTTCCACCGCGGCCACCTGGATCTCTGTGGATGCGCCGCCTTCCGCGGCCCAGTCGAGGGCGGGGCGCAGGGTGGCGAAGTCCTGGTACATCTTGGGGTCGGAGAACCACACGATGACGTCCCGGCGCGAGAGCACCTCGGTGAGGAGGTTGAGGGCGGCGTCGCCCTTGCCGGAGCCGGTCCCGCCGGCAATGAGGATGTGGGTGGAGTTGCGGCCCGCCTCCGGGTCGCCGGGCAGCCAGATGAGCAGCGGGGCGCCGTCGTCGTAGCGGCCGATGACCAGCGGATCGGCGATCGAGCCGCCCACGTTCGACGGTCCCTCCCACTCCACCACCTCCGACAGCATGTCTTCGGGGACGATGACCAGCTCCCCACGCCGGTTCGAGTCGGGGTCGGGGGTGTAGCGCACGGCGGAAGTCGGCAGGTCCAGGGCGGAGGCGAGGTTGCCCAGGGCTTTGGCCATGTCCTCGTTGGTCTGCTCGCCCGGGGCGAGCGCGACAGGAGCGGTGACCCGGTTGGGCTCCACCTTCGCCGCGCCGATCTGCGCCCGGGCCAGTCCGACCTTCTCCAGCAGGCCCTTGTCGCCGCTCTCGCCCGAGGGGTCGGAGGTGCGCAGGAGCATCCGCACGTTCCAGGACAGCGCCAGCGCGGGCCCGCCCATCAGGTACAGATCGTCCAGCGGACCGGCCATCGGTCCGGCCAGGCAGGCGGCGGTCACCCAGGCCGACCCGGACGCCACGGTGATCGCGGAGTGCAGGCGCCGTTGCGCGCTGGTGGAGCGGCCGATCCACCAGGTGGCGCCGGACAGCGCCACGGACGCGAGGGTGAGGCCGACGCCAGCGGCGGCGGACTCGCCCCAGCGCCAGTTTCCGAGCGCTCCGGCCACACCGGCCGCCCCGACTCCCAGCCAGGGGGGAAGGTGCGGCTTGGCCCGGTTGAGGAGGTAGGCGCCGATGCTGCCGCCCGTGCTCTGGCCGGCCAGCGGGTAGGGGGCCATGACGCTCCCCTCCTCGGGAAAGTCCGCGCGGCTGCGGCCGCGGGTGTTCCTGCTCATACGGTGGCCTCCCTTTCTACTGCTGGGCCCAGTTCATGACCGGCGCCTGCGGCTTGCGGGCACGGTGGCGCACCCGGTTGATCTCCTCCTCGTATTCCTGCTGGAAGGTGGCGTAGCAGGCGGCGGCGCTGCGCGCGGCATGGCGCAGGTCATCGGCGGCTTTCTGCATCTTGCGGGCCACCTTCGCGGCCCGGATGCGGGAGCCGAAAGCGCGCCCGTCCGGGTCGGGGACCGCGGCCAGGACGCCCTTGAGGATCTCCGCGCCCATGGCCACCTCGATGGAGAGCGTCACGCCGGCGGCCCGCAGGGTGTTGCAGTAGTCGCGCACCTGCGCCGGGGAGGTGAACTCCGGGGCCGGAAGCAGCGAGCTGCCCTGCGCGTGCTGGACGACCGCGCCGTTGCCCCGGTTAATGTTGATGTTGACGGGCGGGACGAACGTACTGCCCATCGCACCGACGAACCCGCCGGCCGCGGCTCCCGCGTTGGCGAACTTGTTGCCCTTGTCTGCCATGGAGGTCTCTTCTCAGCTCAGTGGGTGCGGCGGACGATGAGCCAGGCGGTCTGTGCGGTGAGCAGCATCAGCAGCCACCACACCTCCAGCGCTCCGGCCAGCGGCCCGAAGCCGGCGGCCAGCGCCAGCCACGCCAGCGAGGAGGCGGCCAGGGCGGCCAGGGCGATACGCCAGGCCAGGGCGGTGCCGGCGGCGGGGCGGCGGCGCTGCATGACCAGCAGCCACACCAGCGGACCCGCCGCGACAGGGGCCAGGACCAAACCCGACCACCACGCGATCATGTGCAGGACGGCGCTCACCACCAGGGCGAGCACGGCGAAGCCGGTGGGGGCCAGCGCGCCGCGGAAGTGCCACAGCAGAGCTCCCACGGCGGCCAGGGTTTCGCGGGTGAGGGAGGGGCGTTCGGGCATCACGACCACGAACGGCTGAGCACTACGGCGCCCGCGCTGGCGCGGGATACGGACAGTGGTGGCCCCGGCGGGCACCTTCACGGTGCGGCGGGGGCGGGTACGGCTGGTCACAGCGAAACTCCCAGACAGGTTGAGGGATGTTCAGGCGGCGCGCTGTTCGTCATCGGGAAAGGCGCAGGGCACGCACACCCCCAGCGAGGTGGGGATGACGTAGCCGGCATCGCGCCGGCACTGCGGGCACGTGCGGCGCGCGGTATTCGCCCTGGCCAGCGCGGCCCGCTTGGCCGGCGTCATCGGGCGCACGGGCTTGGCCCGGTCGAGGCGGTAGAGGTAGGCCACCAGCGGGCCGCGCCGGTAGCGCGGGCGCAGCACCTGCCCCGCGATCGGCTGACCGCCGGGGCGCAGGCCCCGGGCGCGGAGCTGACGGCGGGTGGCCAGACCGTCCGGGGCGTAGCGCCAGGGGAAGGTGGGTATCCCGTGGCGGGCGCCGGTGGGGTCGAAGCACTTGGCGAAGGAGTACGACATGAGCGCCGTCCTGCCGTTCAGCCGGCGATCGTGGCGGGAAGGTCGGCCAGGTACGGTTCACGGGCCTTGACCCGGCCACGCGCGGTGCGGGCCGTCGACTCCGACGCCCCCAGCCCCGCCGCCGTCATCGCCTGCGTCATCCGCGCCGTACTCGGCTGCACGAAATCCGTGCCATACAGCGCCCGCACCAACTGATCGATTCGGTTCGCGTAGACCACCGGCGCGCACAGGTCGACGGGCGTCGAGGCCGCGTCGACGGAGGCCGGCTCCGGGTCGACGGGCGTCGACCCGGCCACCGGCGCCACCGGCACAGCCGGAGCCACGGGCACCGGATCGAGCACCGGAGGCACAGGCGCGGCCGGTGTCTCGGGCTCGCGGTCGACGCGCACGTCGACGGGCGTCGAGGGTGCGTCGACGCCCGTCGAAGCGCGGCGGGCAAGGTAGGCGTGCACCTGCCGCATCAGCGCCCCGAACGCCAGCAGCGCGGCCACCGGGGGAACCGCGGCCACCACGTAGTTCAGGGCGTCCGCGTCCTGCCCGACACCGGCCACGTTCAGCGCGATGGAGGCGCCGTCACCTGCGGTGACCAGGCCAATGGCCCACCAGTCGACCCGGTGGGCGAGGGAGGCGCGCAGGATCAGCAGCTCTCCGATCACGATGAACAAATCCACCGTGGCCGGCCACGCCCAGGAGCGGGCGACCGCTTCCTGCATGCCGTGCCGGGCGGCAACCTCCTGCAAGTGCTCATAGGAGAGCCAGAACGCCACCGCCGTCAGCAACACCGTGAGCACCGCAGCCAGCGCGGTGATGGCACGATCCACAGCGACGGGCGTCGAGGTGGCTTCGACGGGCGTCAACGACGCGTCGACGCGAGCCGCGGCACTCACGCCGCACCCCCGGCCGGTACCGGGGTGACGATATCCGCGTAGCCCGTCAGGTGGACCGCGGCGCCCGCATGGTCGACGCCCGCGCGCAGGACCCCGGTCTGCCCGTCATTCTGCTCGCGATAGGTCACCGCCTCCGGGACGATCCCCAGCGCCTCCCGCCACCTCTCGAAGCCGGAAAGGTCGTCGTAGAACGTCAGCTCCAGGCGCTGCGGGTAGATCGTGGACACGTGCACGCTCGGAGCCGGCAGGTGCCCGAAGTCCACCGCCAGCAGACGCAGCGCCCGCAGCGGCACGGCCACCTCATCCAGCGTCAGGCTCTCCCTCATGCCGCCACCGCCCTGGAGACGACCAGGAAGCGGTCCGTGTCCAGGTCCATGACGACCGTGACGCTCTCGCCCTGCTCCCGCAGCGCGACGGCCCGCTCCTCCGCGGGCCAGCTCCCGCGCGGGTGACCAGCGGGGAAGCTGTCGAGGATCTCGCGTTCGCTCATGCCCCAACCCCCGCGAACGTGATCGAGCGGTTGGCCAGCTCACGGCGCGCGGCCAGCACCCGGCGACGGGCCCGACGGATCCGCCGCGCGTCCAGCTCGCTCGGGGTCCGGTCAAGGGTGGTGATCTGCGCGTCCAGCAGCTCGACACCGGCCAGGATGAACGGCATCTCCCGCTCGATCGCGTCCAGCTCCGCGGCCGTCGGCTCGCAGTCGAAAACGTCGGCGGTAACAACCGCCTGAACAGCACCGATGTGCTTCATGGGTCGTGTCTCCCTAATCAGTGGAACGGCCCGAACGCGGTCCCCGGGGTGCCACCCGGGGACCGCTCGCCGTTGAAGTCGGATCTCCGGCTCCCCTCAGCGCTGCTCGTACGAGACGAGCAGCGGAGGCAACCGGCCGCAGCGTTGAGCTGCGGAAAGGTCGAGTCGCGCTGTACCGCACACGTGAGATTCCGTGTGGCCGCCTACTTGGCCGAGGAGAGGCGGCGTGATCCCCATTCAGTTGTCAAAGAGCCTGTGCTTCCTTCGTACTCACCCCGCGGGCTTTCCTCCGGGCACTTCTGTGCAGGTCAAGCAGCCACGACAGACCACCCCCGGTTTGCCTAGGGGGGCTTGACGTCTCGCTTGATAGGTACGGTAGGCAAACTGGGAACTGCGCGCAACCCCCTCTCGCGGTAGAGTCTGCTATCCCCCCTAGGCGATGATCGGAGAGTCGTGCACTACGACATGGAGCAGGTCCCTGGGATCGCGGACCCCGTAGACCGGGCCAAAGCCGCAATCGACCTGATGGCGCGGTATCAGAGCCACGTGAATGAGCTGTCCCGCATCCGCCGGGAGGCGATCGAAGAGGCGCAGGCGTCGGGCATGACCCAAGCCGAGATTGCGAAGCGACTCGGAGTCAGCAGGGGGCGCGTGGGTCAGCTCGCGTCATCAGGGCCCCCGCCGGAGCGCGCGTTCTTCGGTACGGACCTCGTCACGGTCTCGCTCGGAGGCAAGTACGAAGCAGGGAAGACGCCCGATCAGAACCCCAGCGAGGTGGTCGCTCGGGAAGACCTCAGCAACTTCGAGCACCTTCGCAAGCTGCTGGGTGGCATGAAGCTGGACACGCAGTACGAGGTGATTCCGCCAACCGGAATCGTCAACCTGAACAGGGACAACCACGTCGTCGTCTGCGGCCCCCGCCTGTCCCCGATCGTGGCGCAGGTGCTCGAAGGGGACGACAACCTTCGGTTTGCCAAGGATCACGCGTGGCACCTGGTCGACCAGGTAGCCGGGAAAGAGTTCCGGTCACCACAGGATGAGGACGGGTCGGCCGGCGATGTTGGATACCTGGGACGTCTCCCTCGCCTGGACGGAAAGGGAACGTTCCTCTACATCGCCGGTGTCCACGCCATCGGAGCGAACGGAGTCGTTCACTTCCTGGAGAACAACCTGGCAGAGCTGTATAGAGAGGTCCGCACGCGCCGCTTCTCCACCCTTGTTTCGTGCCGTTACGACCCGACAACGCTCGAAGTGCTGGAGAGTCGACGCGTCACCCCGCTGTACCGACACGAAGGCTGAGCATGCGCGTCGCGATTGACACCCGCCCTGGTGGAGCCGCATCCAATGAAGATTGGGTGGCCGGCACGCCAGCTCTTGCCGTTGTGCTAGACGGACTCAGCACTGCGGGTCTGGGCACAGGATGCCGTCACGGCGTTCCGTGGTACGTCGCGCACCTGGGCAGTCAGCTCATGGCCGCACTGGCCGATCCGGAGCGCTCACTGTCGTCCGGCTTGGCCGATGCCCTGGAACGCGTTGCGGCCAAACACCCCGAATGCGACTTGGGGAATCCGGGGACCCCGTCCGCGACGGTGGCCGTCCTCCGGCAGCGCGAAGGTTTTTTCGATCACCTTGTCTTGGCCGACTCCCCGATCGTGCTCGAAGGTCACCACGGCTTCTCTGTCCTCACGGACCTGCGCGTAAAGGAGATCCTTCCGGAGTTGAAGGCGGAAGTCGATCGGTACGAGACCCATACGGCAGAGCACAAAGAGGCTCTGCGCCGTCTGGTGCTCGCGCAGCGGCAGACCCGCAACACGGCAACCGGGTATTGGGTCGCGGCTTCCGGACCCGAAGCCGCTGAACACGCGCTGACCGGCAGCACCCCCGCAGAGGATCTACGCGCCGCCGCGCTCTTGTCCGACGGGGCATCGTGCCTCGTGACGGACTACGAAATGGCGACCTGGCCCGACGTCTTCAGGACGCTCCGTGCCGGCGGGCCACGAGAGCTGATCGACGCGGTTCGCAAGGTGGAGGCCACAGACCCTCACGGGCAGCGGTGGCCGCGCTACAAGTCTGGGGACGACGCTTCCGTTGCCTTCTGCGAGTGGGGATAGTGCCTGCTCAGAGCTGACGCGCTCCGTCTCAGTTTCCGTCTCATTCACCCTCGTCCGGAGCCGTTCGCAGCGGTTCACGCAAGGAACGGGCGTACGAGAATGAACGAGGTTGAACGCGTGCGGATCAAGCGCTGACCAGCACGAACAGACCTCGAAAGCGAGTATGGAGCAAGTCGCCGATTGTTCAAACTCCTCCGCTACTCGAAATCGCCGAAAGTAGCAACAGAACGGTCCGCATCAAATGCTGAAACCTGCATTATCGCTCGTTTTCCGGGAGTAGCATCAAGAATTCCTCTCACGACTACCGGCCGACGCTCGCCATGATAGCGAGCGGCGCGCCGGTAGACGTCCAGGGGGAGCTCAAATGAAACCACCCTGGTTTTTCCATCAAGCACTGTCTCCATGGAAACATGCCCGGTGTTCTCGTTTTTCTTGAGTGATAGACGTCTGATTACGCCGTACAGGATTCGTTCCGCAGGGGCGTTGGCCTCTTTTAGATCGCTCTCGACCTGCTGAATTAGCTCAGCTGATCCACCTGCGAACACAATATTTCCGGCTGTTGAAGCGGGAGGGAGAGATGTGGGAGCCCAGTTAAAGGTCACGTCGAATACATCGACGCCACCCTTACCGATAACGTCGAGTACGGCGGCGCACAGCTCACTGGAGACGCCTTCATCGACCGCGTCGCGCATCTCGTCGCTAGTTGGCGCGTGGTCTCGTACTGTGGTCATCTCGGCCAGTACCTCAAGGGCTCCCGAGAGGGTAGTTAGCATCCGCCGTTCGAAGTATGAATTGTCGGCGCCTACCTCAATACGAGGCTCATCAAAACTATTGTTTACCAACTCGCCGAAGCGAGCATTGCTGATAATCGGAACGATGTAGGAACCTGGCCTTGTTTGACCCAGGCGCATGCGGCGGGCGTGCCTGTGAGCGGCTTTGGGCATTGAATTCCCATAGTATCCCTGGCGGTGCAAGGTTGCGGCGGCAGCTGAAACCATGAGCCGGTGAGCGGAATTAAAAAGCCCGAGTCCTGCTAGTAGCGGAATAGTTCCATCGGAAATGTCTTCGTCTTCAGCTCTCAAATCCGTGACGTCAATAAACTGGCGTGAGATTTCTAGTCGGATTTCATCCGGTGACCGGTTTTCTTTTTTCGCCAATTCGCCTGTGAGGATGTGTAGCGTTTTCGAGAAGTCGGGCGCATCCGGCTTCTTAGGAACAAGGATTGAGGTGTCTTCATCGCCCCCGGGATGCCAAATCTCTGCGAGTGGTCCTGCAAGTGATCGCTGCCAACCTGAACGACTCAAATACGAAACGATCTCATCGACACCGACGTCGGAAGTATCCATCACACCCCGTCCCCGCCAGCGGACCCGAACAAGCGCTTATGGGCGTAAGTGAAGACATCTTCCATTCCCGCCTGGTCAATCCTTTGCGCTTTAGGCAGGTGGATTCTCTTGGTTTCCTGTCCGACTACCTCGGGGAGGTTTTGAATCTGAGCGTAATAGCCAGAGCAGTGCATTAGAAGCGTCTCGCTATCGTGCGCAAGCCACTCCCCAACGTCTTTAGTCACAACGACCAAGCCGAGATATCCGGCTGCGCTTCGCTCTCGCTCCCTGAGGGCATCGTACGTCTGTATATCCAGATCAAACGCGTAGGTTTCGCCGTCCCCAAGGATAGTTGGGGAAAATGTGCATTTCATCTGGAATTCGACAAGAATGTGATTGCGCTTTAGCGTCACATCTACGCCGTCTTTGTCTACGTTCCAAGTAGCGGATGTAGCTCCAGCGCGTGTGGCCACGGCTGAGAGGTAAGCAAGGCTAATCTGCTCTTGCTGCCAGCTCGCCGGCTTCGCCACATGGCCCCCCTTGATCACGCTAAGCCAAGCGTATCTCACCCTCCGCCATTGTGGTGATTGGTGACAGGGGCGCGCTCCTGCTGACCGATTTAGTGAATTTTGCACCTTTGGTTCGCTTACGTGAAGGCTTGCCTGGCGCATCAGCATCCCTTCACGCTCCTCATGCGTGCCGACAAGGGCACTAGTTCAAGCATCGTCGCACGCATGTACGACACTGCGTCCAGTGCTTCCGGGTGGATACCCGCGGGTGAGCCTTGTGCGTCCGAGGATGGGGTATATCCCCGCGAGTCGCTAGCCACGACTCGCATGACCTCTGTGTGCGTGCGGGCTTGGTCAATCGTTTCGTGGCTGGAGGAGTAAGCGATGCTACGGCTCTGGGAAGCGGAGCGTGAGGGTCATGCGGCCCTCGGCCATCCTCCGGCCAGAATGGACTTGTTCTGAAACTTCACGAGCCGAAACTTGCTGGTCAGGAAGCGTTTTGCGGCGCGGTAGCGGTCGGTCTTGAAAACCGTCGTCGCAGCGATGTGACCGTGGGTTCAAATCCCACACCCACCGCACGTGAACGGCCCCTGACCAGGTGAATCGGTCAGGGGCCGTCGTGCTGCGCGCTGTCCGTGGGTGACTGTCGTTCCCCGGGGTTCCCCGCTCGATCGGGCACGGAGGGGGCACGGGATCTTCCGCGCTCTGCAGACGTGAGTACTCCTACGGCTTCGGCAGTTCGGTGACGAACGTGCCGATGCCCGGCTGCATCTGCGCCAGTCCCGCTTCCCGGAGTTCGGTGAGGACACGTCGGGCCGTCATCTGCGCGATACCGAACGCACCCTGAATCGCGAGAACGCCCGGCAACTGACTTCCCGGACAGATTCGCCCCGGTGCTTCGTGGCGACGGCGCATCTGAGTACCTGTGCTCATGTGCAGTGCCCGCTCCAACACCATGCTGACTCCATGTACTTAGCAGATCGGCCTGAAGACGGGACGGCAGTGGGCAGGGGGCAGGCGGATGAACCATCAACCGGCCGGCAGATCGCGGTCAGCGTGGCGCTGCTCGTCATCGACTTCATGGTCATCGCCTGTGCTGTGTACGTCTACGGGATGACGGGGTGGGCCGAAAGCTACGACAGTGACAACACCAGTCCGTCGAGTGCGTCGGAGATGGCATCGCAGGCATCGTGGCTTCTTGTCGGTGGCGCAGTAGTCACAGGCGGTGGCCTCCTGGCCAAGGGTTGGCGTATTGCTGGCATCGTGCAGCTGGTTGTCCTTGGGGGTGCGGCGGTGCTGTTCTCTTCTGCTGTCGGTGGACAGCCCGCCCCTGCCCCTGTGCCCATGTGTCCTGTGCCCTGTCCGTGAGGAACCGTCGTTCCTCGGAGCGCCTCGCTCGATCGGGCACGGATGAGGCGCGGATGTGCGCGGATGGGCACGGCCGCCCGATCGTCGGGCTCTGCCGAGGGTGACGGTTCATTTGAGTGGCTGTACTCATGCGGCAGTACCTGCCACGGCAGGATGCTGGGCGGTATGCGGCCAACAGGATGTCAGCGGTTGAGGGAACGTCGGCGAGCATGAGACCTGGGGGTGCGCCGTCGACGGGTGAGCAGGTCGGGGTCGGCGTGGTGCTGCTCGTCGTCGACCTGATGGTCATCGCCTATCTGCTGTTCGTCCGCTACGGGACGGCGAGCTGGGCTGACGTCTACGACAGCGGCAACCCGCCGGATGCGCCCGGGGAAGCATTGCGGGGAATGTGGCTTCTTGTCGGTGGCGCAGTGGTCACGGGCGGTGGTCTCCTCGCCCTGGGATGGCGCATTCCGGCAGTTGTGCAACTGGTTGTCCTGGTAGCCGGAGCGGGGCTGCTCGCCTGCTTCGCCGTCCGCGGATAGCGCACCTCTGCCGAGCAACCTCAAGCCACCGCCCTCCCCGGTTTCCATGGGGAGAGCGGCCGGCGGTGTGACCGAAGCGTCTGTGCCCGTCCGACCTGCGGCGGGTTCAGGTGTCAGGGGCGGCGGGTCGTCATGCGGGAGGCCGATGTGATCGTCGAGCGGGCCTCGCGCTCGGTGAGGCCCGTGCGGACGGCGGCGTCCACCAGGGCTTCGGTGAGCTGCGGGCCGAAGCCGTTCTCGTACGCGCGGCAGGCCGCCCAGAACAGGCGGGTGTTGCGCTGTCCCTCGTGCGCGGCGAGGACGAACTGGACCAGACCCTGGCCCTGCCGGTCCGACGGGGCGGACACCGCGGTGTGCGACCGCGGCGGCGGCATGAGGAGGCGTAGCAGCGAGGGCGGGCAGGGCGCGGGCGCCAGGTGGGCGGTGCCCGGGGCCGTGGCGTAGACGCCGTGCTCGGTACGTGAACCGGGGCCGACGAGGTAGCCGCCCGCGCCGCGGATGTCGATGCCCGGGGCGAGACGGCCCGCGGAGTTGGGGACGACGGTGTCGGGCGGGCCGCTCAGCCAGAGGTGGCGGCCGCCGCTGGGGGTCAGTACGACGACCGTCTCGGGGATCGTGAACAGGTGGCGCAGCGCCAGCTCCCGCAACGCCGCGGACGAGTCCGTGCCCGACTTGGTGTCCAGGTCGACGCCGATGAGGCGGTACGGGTCCAGGCCGCAGGCGATGCCGTAGCCGGTGGCCCTGGGGGCTGCGGCGAAGAGGGCGCGTACGCGGCGGGGATCGGTCGAGGCGTCGTACACACCGTGCCCGAACCGGCCGCACTCGCCGTGGCAGGGCGGTGCGGTCGGGTCGTCGCGGTGGGGCGACCGCAGCGCGGGGAGCTTGGTCCGGGACAGCGGGATGACGGCCAGTCCGCGCTCGGCGGCTGACAGGGCGTGCGCGAGGGCCAGTGTCGTGGCCTGCCGGTCCATGGTGGCCATGACTCCATGTTCGTACGGGTGTTCGAAAAAGGGAAGAGGTGAGGGGCGGGCCCGGCAAAGAAGGCGGGTCCGGCCGCGGCGTGGCGGTCTCCGGTTCCCGTCGGGCGTCCGCGTGCGCGGACCTTGACAGTCGGCGTGAGCTGACGGACAGTCAGAAACTCTTCAGCCCGTACGAGGCCAGTCCGGGAGGGCCGTCGTCGTGCATCTCGCCCCCACCGAGCGTCAGCGACGGCTGCGCGCCGAGCTCCGCTCGTACTTCCGGGATCTGCTGCCGGACGGACCGCCCCCCGCCGGGCACGGAGGACAGCGGGCACTGCTGCGGCGAATCGGCGCCGACGGGTGGCTGGGGCTCGGCTGGCCGCGGGCCTACGGCGGCCAGGGGCGGGGCGCCGACGAGCAGTTCGTGTTCTTCGACGAGGCGTGCCGGGCGGGCGCCCCGGTGTCCATGGTCACGTTGAACACGGTCGGGCCGACGCTCATGAAGCACGGGACCGAGGAGCAGAAGGACTTCTTCCTGCCGCGGATCCTGCGGGGCGAACTCGTGTTCGCGATCGGGTACAGCGAGCCGTCGGCGGGGACCGATCTGGCGGCGCTGCGGACGCGGGCCGTACCGGTCGACGGCGGTGCGTGGCGCGTCGACGGGCAGAAGGTGTTCACCTCCAACGCCCAGCACGCCGACTGGATCTGGCTCGCCTGCCGTACGGATCCCGGCGCGCCCAAGCACCGGGGCATCTCGATCCTGCTGGTCCCCACGGACGCTCCCGGGTTCTCGTGGACGCCCATCGAGACCGTGGGCGGCCTGACCACGACGGCCACCTACTACGACGGGATCAGGGTTCCGGCGTCCCGTCTCGTCGGCGAGGAGAACGGCGGCTGGAGGCTCATCACCGACCAGCTCAACCACGAGCGGGTCGCCCTCGCGGCCCTCGGCATGCAGGCCGAGGACTTCTACGCGGCCGCGCTGGCCGCCGCCCGCACGCCCGATCCGGTGACCGGGCGGCGCAGGGCCGACGAGCCGTGGGTGCGTTCGAGGCTGGCCGAGGCGCATGCCCGGCTGGCGGTGACGCGCCTGCTCAACTGGCGTCTGGTGGACGACGTGGGGGCCGGCCGGCTGGCGCCCGGAGACGCCAGCGGCGTGAAGGTGGCCGGTACCGAATCGACTGTCGCCGTGTACCGCCTGTGCCAGGAGGCCGTCGGACCGGACGCGCTGATCCGCTCAGGTTCGCCCGGCGCCTTCGAGGACGGCGGACTGGAGCGGATGAACAGGGCGGCGCAGATCAACACGTTCGGGGGCGGCGTGAGCGAGGTGCAGCGCGAGATCGTGGCGACGATGCGGCTCGGGATGACCAGGGGGCGGCGGTGAACTCACGACGTCCGGACGGCGGCTGTGACGGTAACGGCGGCAGCGGCAGCGGCAGCGGCAACGACAGCGGCAACGACAGCGGCAACGGTGGCGGTGATGCGGAGCGTCGGCGCGAGCGCGAGTACGAGGACGTGTACGCGCGGCTGAAGGCGTACGAGGGGCGGGCCGCCGCCGTCGCGGGTGTGGGGAAGGACCCGGTCAACGAGCCGATGATCCGGCACTGGTGCGAGGCGACGGGGGACACGAACCCGGCCTACGCGGGCCCGGACGCCGTCGCGCCGCCCACCATGCTGCAGGTCTGGACGATGGGGGGCCTGTCCGGGCACGGGGAGCGTTCGGGGGCGTACGACGAACTGCTCGGGCTGCTCGACGGCGCCGGGTACACCGCCGTGGTCGCCACCGACTGCGAGCAGGAGTATCTGCGGCCCCTGCGGCCCGGGGACCGGATCACCTTCGACGCGGTGATCGAGTCGGTCTCCGAGCGCAAGACGACCAGACTGGGCACGGGGTACTTCGTCACGACGCGGACGGAGGTACGGGCAGGGGGCCGGCTCGCGGGGACGCATCGGTTCCGGATCCTCAAGTACGTACCGGCGAAGCAGCGCCGGAAGGACGGCGAGAGGGAGGCCGGGAAAAGCCGCACGGGGCACACAAGTCACACAAGCCATGCAGGCCGCACGGACTGTACGGGCCGGGGAGCCGCCGGAAGCGGGGCGGCCACCCGGCCCGTAAGGCCCCGTCCCGTCGTCAACCGGGACA
This sequence comes from Streptomyces beigongshangae, assembly GCF_019710745.1. Classification (GTDB taxonomy): domain Bacteria; phylum Actinomycetota; class Actinomycetes; order Streptomycetales; family Streptomycetaceae; genus Streptomyces; species Streptomyces beigongshangae. The sequence continues at coordinate 128,787 of NZ_JAHKJW010000005.1, read as the reverse complement.
ACGCCGGCTTCTGGGAAGGCGTGTCCCGCCACCGGCTGCTCATCCAGCGCTGCACGGAGTGCGGAACACCGCGTTTCCCCTGGCTGCCGGGGTGCAACTCCTGTGGATGCCCGGAGTGGGACACGGTCGAGACGGCGGGCGAGGGGACCGTCTACTCGTACGTGGTCATGCACCACCCGCCCTTCCCGGCGTTCGACCCCCCGTACGCCGTCGGGCTGGTCGAGCTCGCGGAGGGCGTCCGGATCATCAGCAACGTGGTGGGGGTGCCGCACGACCGCGTACGGATCGGGATGCCCGTGCGGCTGGAGTTCGAGCGGGTGGACGAGGAGCTGGAGCTGCCGGTCTTCCGCCCCGTCGGGGCAGACGGGAGCTGACATGGACTTCGCGCCGACGGAGGAGCAGGCGGCGGCCCGCGATCTGGCCGCGCGGATCTTCGGCGACCTGTCCACGCACGAGCGGCTGACCGCCGCCGGGACGGGCAGCGACGGCGAGCTGTGGAAGGCCCTGTGCGAGGCGGGGCTGCCGGCCTCCGTCGAGGAGACGGGGCTCCTCGGTCTCGTGCTCCTCCTGGAGGAGCAGGGGCGGACGACCGCCCAGGTACCGTTCGCCGCGAGCTGTGTCTACGGGCTGCTGGCGGTGTCCGCGCACGGCTCTGTACGGCAGCGGGAACGGCTGCTGCCCGGGATCGCGGACGGAACGGTCGTCGTGGCCGGGGCCCTGCCCGCGGCCGCCGTGCGGGCAGGCCCGCCCGGGAAGCTGAGCGGAGTCGTCTCCGTGGTGCCGTGGCTGCGCGACGCCACGCACGTGCTGGTCGCCGACGGCGAGCACCGGCTGTGGCTCGTACGGACCGCCGACGCGGGGTGCGAACCCGTCGAGTCGACGGCGCCCTGGTCGGCCGGACGGCTGACCCTGACCGCAACGCCGGCCGAACCGCTCGGCACCCCCGCGGAGGAAACGGAGGGGGAAGGAAACAGCGGAAACAGCAGAAACAGCAGAAACGGGATAAATGGGAGAAACAGGAGAGGAATCGAGGCGTACGGCGACGTGCTCGCCACCGCGCGGATCGCCTTCGCGGGGTTGCAGGCCGGGGTGTGCGCGGGCTCGGTGGCCAGGGCGGTGGCGTACACCAACGCCCGCGAGCAGTTCGGGCGCCCCCTCGCGGCCAAGCAGGGGGTCCGGCTCCGCGCGGCCGACGCCCACATGGACACCGAGGCGATACGGGTCGCGGCGTACGAGGCGGCGTGGCGGAGGGACGAGGGGCTGGACCACGCCGTGCACGCCCTCACCGCCGCCTGGTGGGCGTCGGAGGCGGGGCACCGCGTCGTCCACGCCGGACAGCATCTGCACGGGGGCATCGGCGCCGACCTGGCCCATCCCGTGCACCGGTACTTTCTGTGGGGGCGCCAGCTGGACGCGTACCTGGGTTGCGGGAGCGAGCTGCTGCAGGAACTCGGCGAACTGATCGCGGGCGAGCCGGGCGAGCCGGGCGAGCCGGGCGAGCCGGGCGAGCAGGGTGGGGCGGACGAGGTGGACGAGGAGAGGGACGCATGACGATCAGGGACGGGACCGGGGGCGGGGCCGTGCGGGTCGGTGACGTGCTGCCGTCGCTGGAGATCTCGATCACCCGCACGCTCGTCGTCGCAGGGGCGATCGCGTCGCGCGACTACCAGGACGTGCACCACGACGCGGAGGCGGCACGGCGGAAGGGTTCGCCGGACATCTTCATGAACATCCTGACGACCAACGGGCTGGTCGGACGCTACGTCACGGACCACTTCGGATCCGGAGCCGTACTGCGAGGGGTGGCGATCAGGCTGGGCGCGCCCAACCACCCGGGCGACACGATGGTGCTGACCGGCGTGGTGGAGGACGTCCGGGACGACACGGTGACGGTACGGGTCGTCGGCGCCAACGGCCTCGGCAGACACGTCACGGGAACGGTGACGGTGACGGTGACAGCGCCGGTACCGGTACCGGTACCGGTACCGGCGCCGGAGGCGGGAGCGGTGCCGGGGGCGGGAGCGGGAGCGGGCGGCGCCGCGGTCCGGAGCGCGGAGGAGGCCCCGTCGTGAGCGTACGGGCGAGGGACAGCCTCGGCGGCCGCGCGGCCGTCGTCGGGATCGGCGCCACCGAGTTCTCCAAGGACTCGGGGCGCAGTGAGCTGCGGCTCGCGGTGGAGGCCGTGCGGGCCGCGCTGGACGACGCGGGACTCACACCGGGCGACGTGGACGGCATGGTGACGTTCACGATGGACACGAGCCCCGAGATCACCGTCGCGCAGGCGGCCGGCATGGGCGAGCTGTCCTTCTTCTCCCGGATCCACTACGGCGGCGGGGCGGCCTGTGCGACCGTCCAGCAGGCCGCGCTCGCGGTGGCCGCCGGGGTGGCCGACGTGGTGGTCTGCTACCGGGCGTTCAACGAGCGGTCGGGGCGGCGGTTCGGCTCCGGGGTGCAGCGCCGGGAACCGTCGGCCGAGGGCGCCGCGCTCGGCTGGGCACTGCCCTTCGGACTGCTCACGCCCGCGTCCTGGGTGGCGATGGCGGCCCGACGCTATCTGCACGCGTACGGGCTGACGACGGAGGCGTTCGGGCGGGTCGCGGTGGTCGACCGGAAGTACGCGGCGGCCAATCCGGCGGCGTACTTCCACGGCCGGCCGATCACGCTCGCGGATCACGCCGCCTCGCGCTGGATCGTCGAGCCGCTGCGGCTGCTCGACTGCTGCCAGGAGACCGACGGCGGCCAGGCCCTGGTCGTCACCTCGGTGGAGCGGGCCCGCGACCTGCCGCACCCGCCGGCCGTGGTCGTCGCGGCCGCCCAGGGCGCGGGGCGGGCGCAGGAGCAGATGACGAGTTTCTACCGGGAGGATCTGACGGGGCTGCCGGAGGCGGGTGTGGTGGCACGGCAGCTGTGGCGTACCTCGGGGCTGACGCCCGCCGGGATCGACGTCGGGATCCTGTACGACCACTTCACGCCGTTCGTGCTCATGCAGCTGGAGGAGTTCGGGTTCTGCGGGCCGGGTGAGGCCGCCGACTTCGTGGCCGAGGAGCGGCTGCCGCTGAACACCCACGGGGGACAGCTCGGGGAGGCGTACCTGCACGGGATGAACGGGGTCGCGGAAGGGGTACGGCAACTGCGCGGCACGTCCGTGAACCAGGTGCCCGGAGCCCGCCGGGTGCTGGTGACCTCGGGGACGGGCGTTCCGACGTCGGGACTGGTCCTGGGCACGGACGACCAGGGTTGATCGGCTGGATCGCGGGGCGGGTGTCCAGGGCTGATCGGCTGGATCGCGGGGGCGGACGGATGAACGCGGCGCGTGTCCGGGCCGCACGGCGCGGACGGGGCCGTTGACTCGGCCCATGTGCTGGCTGCGATGTCACAAGACGATCGTCGGACTCGGATTCGTCCTGCTTCTGCTGGGCCTCACCGCGGCCCCACCGGCGGGAGCCGACGTGAGAGCGAGGGCGTCGGGCCCTGTCGCCGCTCCGGAGTCCCGTGCGTGGGCCGCGGCACGTACGTTCAAGGGCCGGGCCTTCGACACCTGCCGGGCGCCGTCCGCGGACACCATGCGCCGGTGGCGGGCGTCCCCGTACCGGGCGGTGGGCGTCTACTTCGGCGGCCGCGGACGGGCCTGCCGGTCGCAGCCGCATCTGAGCAGCCGCTGGATGCGGACGGTGGAGGGCCAGGGCTGGCGGGTGCTGCCCCTGTACGTGGGCTCGCAGGCGACCTGCGTGTTCGCGAAGAACAAGAAGAACGTACGGATCGGGCGGCACCCCTGGAAGCAGGGGACGGCGGAGGGCCGCGACGCGGTGAAGAGGGCGGCGGCACTCGGCATCCGGCCGGGCAGTCCGCTCTTCCTGGACATGGAGGCTTATGCGCACGGGAAGAAGCAGTGTGCCCGCACCACGCTCCTGTTCGTGCGCGGATGGGACCGGGAGGTGGCGCGCCGGGGGTACCTGGCGGGCTTCTACAGCAGCGCCGAGTCGGGCATCCGCCACATGGAGCGCTCGCGGCGGGCCGGTGTACGGGACCTGCCGTCGGTGGTGTGGTTCGCGCGGTGGGGCGCACGGAGCGGGCTGTACAGCGAGCCCGTGCTGCGGAAGACCGCGTGGATGCCGGCCCGGCGCATCCACCAGTACGCAGGGAACGTACGGGAACGGCACGGCGGCCGTACGCTGCTGATCGACCGCAACCAGATGCACGCGCCGGTCGCACGCATCGGCTGAACCGCCGGCGTACACGCCGGTCGTGCAGCAGTCGGACCAGCGGAGCACGCGCCGGTCGTGCAGCCGTTGAACCGCCGGGGCACGCACCGGTCGTACATCAGCTGAACCACCGAGGCATGCGTCGGTCGCGCATCGGTTGAACCGCCGAGGGCTGCCGGAGCGCACGGTCTGCTCCTCCCGCACCACGTCCGGGCACGGGCTACTGCGGGAGGAGTGCGGCGGGAGCCGTCTCCCAGGGGTGAACCCCCAGGGGTCGGAAGCCTCGTGTCCACCTTCAGGAGGTGGGGCCCGCCCCCCTCCTACAACCTGAGGCGGACACGGCTTCGGGACCTGCGGCCGATCCGCCGGAGCGGGGGCGATCCTAGCGTGGAGCCATGACCACACCCGTCTGCACCAGCGCTTCGAACGCGGCGACGCGGACCCATGCGTACCCGTCGTTCTCCTCGTATGTCAGGGCCCGCCAACCCGTGTTGCTGCGTACCGCGCGCTCGCTGACCGCGAACCCGTGCGACGCGGAGGACCTGCTGCAGACCGCGCTCACCAAGACGTACGTCGCCTGGGAGCGGATCGAGGACCACCGGGCGCTCGACGGCTATGTGCGGCGCGCGCTGCTGAACACGCGGACGTCGCAGTGGCGCAAGCGGAAGGTCGACGAGTTCGCGTGCGACGACCTGCCGGAGCCGCAGGCCCCGCCGGCCGGGGACCCCGCCGAGCAGCAGGCACTGCACGACGCGATGTGGCGCGCGATCACGAAACTGCCGGCGCGGCAGCGGGCCATGGTGGTGCTGCGCTACTACGAGGACCTGAGCGAGGCGCAGACGGCGGAGGTGCTGGGCGTGTCGATCGGCACGGTCAAGTCGGCCGTGTCACGCGCGCTGGGCAAGCTCCGCGAGGACCCCGAGCTGGGCCCGGTGCGCTGACCGGGTCGGGTACCGAGGGCGTGGCCAGGTCAACACAGGGCGTGTGAGGGGGCGGGCAATCCCCGCCGTGACGTGATCGATCGCCCCGGAGTAGTGACATACCGCGCGGTATGTGAGCAGAATCAGCCCAACCTTTACTACCGCGTAGGCAATGCCGCCCCGGGAGGACGCCGTGCTGAGCACGATGCAGGACGTACCGCTGCTGATCTCAAGGATCCTGACCCACGGGTCGGCAATCCACGGTTCGTCACAGGTGACCACCTGGACCGGTGAGGGCGAACCGCAGCGACGCTCGTTCGCCGAGATCGGAGCACGGGCGGCCCGGCTGGCGCACGCGCTGCGCGACGACCTCGGAGTCCGGGACGACGACCGGGTCGCGACCCTGATGTGGAACAACGCCGAGCACGTCGAGGCGTACTACGCCATCCCCGCCATGGGCGCGATCCTCCACACGCTCAACCTCCGGCTCCCTCCCGAGCAGCTCGTCTGGATCGTCAACCACGCGGCCGACCGCGTGGTCGTGGCCAACGGTTCGCTCCTCCCGCTCCTCGCGCCGCTGCTCCCGCACCTCAAGACGGTCGAGCACGTGGTCGTCTCCGGCCCCGGGGACCGCTCGCTGCTCGACGGGGCGACCGTCCGGGTGCACGAGTACGAAGACCTGATCGCGGACAAGCCGGACAGCTACGAGTGGCCCGCGCTGGACGAACGCCAGGCCGCCGCCATGTGCTACACCTCCGGCACGACCGGCGACCCCAAGGGCGTCATCTACTCGCACCGCTCCATCTACCTGCACTCGATGCAGGTCAACATGGCGCAGTCCATGGGCCTCACCGACGGGGACACGTCCCTCGTCGTGGTTCCGCAGTTCCATGTCAACGCCTGGGGCCTGCCGCACGCGATGTTCATGACCGGCGTGAACGTGCTGATGCCGGACCGCTTCCTGCAGCCCGCGCCGCTGGCCGAGATGATCGAGAAGGAGCGTCCCACGCACGCGGCCGCCGTCCCCACCATCTGGCAGGGTCTGCTGGCGGAACTGGGCGCCAAGCCGCGCGACGTGAGTTCACTGACCCAGGTCACCATCGGCGGCTCCGCCTGTCCGCCGGCCCTCATGAAGGCGTTCGACGAGTTGGGCATGCGCGTGTGCCACGCATGGGGCATGACGGAGACCTCGCCGCTCGGCACGATCGCGCGGCCGCCGGCCCATGTGGAGGTGGGTTCGGAGGACGAGTTCGCGTACCGGCTCACCCAGGGCCGTTTCCCGGCCGGTGTCGAGGCACGGCTGACCGGTCCGGGCGGCGAGCGGCTGCCCTGGGACGGCGAGTCCGCGGGCGAGCTGGAAGTGCGGGGCCCCTGGGTCGCGGGCGCGTACTACGGCGGCCAGGGCGCCGAGTTCCTGCGTCCCGACGACAAGTTCAGCGAGGACGGCTGGCTCAAGACCGGTGACGTCGGCACGATCAGCGCCGACGGCTTCCTGACCCTCACCGACCGCGCCAAGGACGTCATCAAGTCCGGCGGCGAGTGGATCTCCTCGGTCGACCTGGAGAACGCCCTCATGGCCCACCCCGATGTCACCGAGGCAGCGGTCGTCGCCGTCCCGGACGACAAGTGGGGCGAGCGCCCGCTCGCCACGGTGGTGCTGAAGGAAGGCTCGGACGCGGACTTCGGCTCCCTGCGGTCCTTCCTCGCCGACGTGGGCAAGATCGCCAAGTGGCAACTGCCCGAGCGCTGGACGATCATCCCGGCGGTGCCGAAGACGAGCGTCGGCAAGTTCGACAAGAAGGTGCTGCGCAGGCAGTACGCGGCGGGTGAGCTGGACGTCACGCAACTCTGAGACGGTTCTCCTGCTTCCAGGGGATCGTGCTGCGTGCCGCGTACGTGGGTGGGGCGCTGTTTCACGTGAAACAGCGCCCCACCCACCTGTATGTGCACCGGTGCAGGAGCGACCATGGCCAGGCAGCCAGGCAGCCAGGCAGCCAGGCAGCCAGGCAGCCAGGCAGCCAGGCGGTCAGGCGGCCAGACGATCGGACGTCAGGCGGCCGGGTGCAGGGCGGCCGACTGGTCAGGCGGCCAGTCGGTCAGGCAGTCGGCTTTCAATTCGTGCCGATCCGTGCGAGCAGGTCCACGATCCGGTCCTGCACCTCGGTGCTCGTCGAACGCTCGGCCAGGAACAGCACCGTCTCCCCCGCGGCAAGGCGCGGCAGTTCGGTCTGGTCGACGGCCGCGGTGTAGACGACGAGTGGAGTGCGGTTGAGCTGACCGTTCGCGCGCAGCCAGTCGACGATTCCGGCGCGTCGGCGGCGTACCTGCAACAGGTCCATCACCACCAGGTTCGGCCGCATCTGCCCGGCCAGCATGACCGCGTCCTCGTCGGACGAGGCCCGCGCGACCTGCATCCCGCGCCGTTCCAGTGTCGAGGTCAGCGCGAGCGCGATCTCGGCGTGCTCCTCGATGAGGAGGACACGCGGCGGGTGCTGTTCACTGTCGCGCGGTGCCAGCGCCTTGAGGAGTACGGCGGGATCGGCCCCGTACGCCGCCTCGCGTGTCGCCTGGCCCAGGCCCGCCGTCACCAGGACCGGCACCTCGGCCGCGACGGCGGCCTGCCGCAGTGACTGCAGGGCCGTGCGGGTGATGGGACCGGTGAGCGGGTCGACGAACAGCGCGGCCGGGAAGGCGGCGATCTGCGCGTCGACCTCCTCGCGGGAGTGCACGATGACGGGCCGGTAGCCGCGGTCGCTCAGCGCCTGCTGCGTGGTGATGTCCGGCGCGGGCCAGACCAGCAGCCGGCGCGGATTGTCCAAGGGCTCCGGGGGCAGCTCGTCGTCCATCGGCTGCGGCTGGGGCTGGTTCGCGACCTCCACCGCACCACCGGGGCCGTCGAGCGGCTCGGGGCCCTCGTCCGCGTTCTCGTCGGGTGCCCCTATGGCGTACGACCGGCCGGCGCCCTCGGTGCCGGGGGCGAGCCGGGACTGCTGCCCCCCAGTCCCCGGATGCGGGCGCGCCGTGGTGTCCGCCTGCTCGGCGACGGGCTCGGGACGGGTGCCGAGCTTACGGCGCCGCCCGGAACCGTTGGTCGAGTGCGGGGGAGGCGTGGGCGCCTGGGGCTGCGGCACGGCCCCCGGCCGGGGCACGGCTCCCGTCTGCGTGGAGGGCTGCGCCGGGGTTTGCGCCTGCGGCTGCGGCTGTCCTTGGGGCGCGGGCGTGGGAGCCGCTGCCCGGCCGGGCCCGGACTGCTGGGCGTCGACCATGCGGCGGCCGAACGGAACGCCCTGTCCGAGCGTACGCACGCTGATCGCCCGGCCCTGGGTCGAGTCGGGGTCGATGGGCGGATCCGCGGCCTCGGCGGGGAGGGGCTGGGCGACGCGCGGTTGCTCGGCGGCGGCGGCCGACGCCGTCTCCGCGACAGCCGGTGTGCCGACCGCGCCCGGCCATGCCTGAGAGCCCGCGGACGGGTCCGCGACCGGTGCTTCCGCCGCAGGCATCTGGGGCTGGGGCTGCGGCTGGGACTGCGGCTGCGATGAGGGTTGCGGCTGAGGCTGCGGTGAGGCGAGCCCCGCGGCCGCGGGGATGCCCTGGGCAGGTGTGGCGGGACCCGCGACCCCGGCCTGGCTCACAGGACCCCGCCCCTCGGGGTCCTGTTCCTCGGCGTACTGATCGACCTGCGGAGGGAGAGGCCCGCCCGGGGCGGGTGGGGCATGCGGCGGGAGAGCCTGACCGGAGGCTCCTGGCCGGGGAGTGCCCTGCGGGGGTACGCCCTGCACGGGTGCGGGCTGAGCGGGTGTGCCCTGCGCGGGGACGGGCTGTGCAGGGACGGATTGTGCGGGGACGGGCTGTGCGGGGGGCAGGTGGCCCGGCAAGGGTTGCTGCCCCGGAGCCCTCTGAGCTCCCGGCGTCCCCGGGACGTTCTGCACGGGACTCGGCTGTCCGGTCCCGCCCTGTCCGGGGACCGGCAGACCCGGGGCCTGGGCGGGAAGTGCTTGTGCCGGGAGCTCCTGTGCCGGGAGCGCCTGCGCCGGAAGGCCCTGACCCGGCACTCCTTGCCCGGGGAGCCTCGGCGTGGACTGCTCCTGCCCGGCGGCGGCCACGGCCGGCCCGACCGCACCGGGCGCGGCCGGAACAGACTGCCCAGGAATCCCCGGTGCTCCATCGGGCGCCGCAGCACCGGCACCGGCACCGGTACCTGCACCCGCGCCGACTGCCTCCCCCGCGCCCTGCCGGGCCCGTCGGCGCCCACTGGGCGCCTGCACCGGGTGCGGCTGGGGCGGGGTGTGATCGTCGGCAGGATCGTGCAACGCCATGCCATGGAGTCCGTCGGCGGCCTCGGGGGAGCGGTCCGCCTCGGCGGGCGGCAGTGCGAACACCGCGCGCGGCCCCGACTCCTGGGCCGCCGCACGCTCCGCCGCGGCGGCCAGGGCCCGCCGACGCCGTCCGGTCGGCTGGGCTCCGCCGCCCTCGGCGTTCCCGGCCGCGCCCGTGTCCGGAGCGGGGGACGGGGAGGGAGCCGCGGGCAGCGCGGCGGGCAGGGCCTGACGGCCGCCGTCCTGGCGTGCCCGCCGTCCGCCCGCGGGAACGGGCACACCCTGTGGAGGTACGGTCTGCCCGAGTCCCGTGGCCGCGGTACCGGCCGCGTGCTCGGCGGCGGTCACGACCGCGCCCTCGGAGACCTCGCCGCTTCCGGGGACTCCGCCGTCCTCGACGGGACTGGGCCTGCCCCGGCGTCGCCCGGTCCCGCCGTCGCCGCCCTCGGCACCGCCCTCGGCACCGCTCTCGTCCGCGGGAACCTGCGCCGCCGGCAGTTCCGGCTGTCCGCCGTCCCCCGCGGCGCGCCTGCGCCGTCCGGTGGGCACGGCCGCCTCGGTCGAGGGCCCGACCCCGCTCTCCAGGAAGGCGTCGACGGAAGCGCGCCGTGCCCGTCGCCGCCCGCTCTGCTGGGAGGCATGCTCGGGCAGCGCGAGCGCGGAACCGGCCTCGCCGGAACCCGCATCCGGCCCCGAACCGGTGTCGAAACGCCCACTCGCGTCCGCAGCCACAGCTGTGTCCATGGTCGCGGCCACACCCGCAACGACGGCCGGGACCGACCCGGCCCCGCCCCCGATGGGCACTTCGAGGACGAACGCGCTGCCGCTCATCCCGGGGACCTCGTGCGTCTGCAGCACCCCGCCGTGCGCGCGCACGATCCCGCGCACGATGGGCTCGTGCACCGGGTCCCCCCCGGTGTACGGCCCCCGCACCTCGATCCGTACGCCCTCACCGCGCTGCGCGGCCGCCACCACGACCGTGTTGTCCATGTAGCCGCCGGCCGAGACCGGCGAGTTGCCCGTGGAGTCGACACCGGCGACGTCCGCGATGAGGTGCGCCAGCGCGGTCGCGAGCCGCCGCGGGTCGACCTCGGCCTCGATGGGCGGCGCGTGCACGGCGAACTGCACCCGCCCGGGACCGATCAGCTCGACCGCCCCGTCGACACCGGCGGCGACGACCGCGTCCAGCATCACCTTCGTACGGGTGACGCCCTCGGCGCCGGAATCGAGGCGCTGGTACGCGAGCACGTTGTCGACGAGTGTGGTGATGCGCGAGTAGCCGGCCGACAGGTGGTGCAGCACCTGGTTGGCCTCGGGCCACAACTGCCCGGCGTCGTCCGCGGCGAGGGTCGCGAGTTCGCCGCGCAACTCGTCGAGCGGTCCGCGCAGGGAGCGCCCCAGGACGGCCAGGAGCTGCTCGTGCCGCGCGGACAGAGCCTCGTAACGGTCCTTCTCGCGCTCGGCGAGGGCCGCGTACCGGTCGTCTCCGGCGGCCAGGTCCTCCTCGTGCTGCTCGCGCAGCCCGGCGAGCGCCCTGGCGTGCTCCTCGCGGAGTGCGGCCAGTTCCCCGGCATGTGCCTCGGAGGCCCGCGCGAGTTCCTGCCGGTGCCGCTCGGCCTCGGCGTCCCTCTCCTCGGCGAGCGCGTCGTACGGCCGGCGGTCGGTGAAGGTCATCACGGCGCCGACGAGCTGGTCACCGTCCCGCACCGGGGCGGTGGTCAGGTCGACCGGCACCTTGTCGCCGCTCTTGGACCACAGCACCTGTCCGCGTACCCGGTGCTTGCGTCCGGAGCGGAGGGTGTCGGCGAGCGGGGACTCCTCGTACGGGAAGGGCGAGCCGTCCGCACGCGAGTGCAGCATCAGCGGGTGCAGTTCCTGCCCGCCGAGGTCGCTGGCCCGGAAACCGAGGATCTGGGCGGCGGCGGGATTGACGAGAACGACCCGTCCCTCCGTGTCCGTGCCCACCACCCCCTCGGCGGCGGCCCGCAGGATCATCTCCGTCTGCCGCTGGGAACGCGCGAGCTCCGCCTCCGTGTCGACGGTGCCGGAGAGATCGCGCACGACGAGCATCAGCAGCTCGTCGCCGGTGTACCCGTAACCGTCGTACGCCTGCTGGGCGTTCTCCAGGTTCGCGCTCGTCACCTCGACGGGGAACTCGCTGCCGTCGGTGCGGCGGGCGACCATCCGGGTCGGCCGGGTGCGGCCGCTCTCGTCGACGGTCTCGGGCCGCCGCATGGTGCCGGGGATGAGCCGGGAGTCGAACTGCGGCAGCAGGTCGAGCAGCCCGCGCCCCACGAGGGCGGTGCCCGGGGCCTCGAAGGCCTCCAGGGCGATGGTGTTGGCGTTGACGACCGTTCCGTTGGCGTTGACCAGCACCAACGCATCGGGAAGCGCGTCGAGTATGGCTGCGAGGCGAGCAGCGCCTCGGGATGGCCTGCTGCTCACGAGACGCTTCCTCCCTGTTACCGCACCTTGCCGACCGCGGTAGCCATCTTGCCAACGGGTCCGCGACGTGTCACGCGAGGGAGTCTACGGGCACTGGTTGCGCTCGCGACGCCGGATGAGAGGGAGGTCGCACGGAGAGGGGACACGGAGGCCACGGAGAACGTATGACCGTGTGATGTGCGACCTCGATCGACCGTGTGACGCGCAGCTCCTGTCGATCGTGTGACACGAGGTCCCGGCCCACCGCGGCGGGCCTGTCCGCGTACGTGGCTACGCGCTGAGATCCGGGAGGACGGGCACGAGGGTGTCCCAGCGGGCGATCTCGCAGCCGTCACCGCGCCGGTACGTCGCGTCGACGGGGCGGCCGGCCCAGGTGCCCGTGATGTGCGCGGTGGCCGGACCGCCGTACTGCATCGTGCACATCCCGCCCTCCCGCGCCGGCGCGAACGGCCCCGTGCCCCACGAGGTCTTCCGGTCCAGCTGCTCGCAGGCGGCCAGGGCGTCGGGGTGGTTGCCGCCGGCCGGGTGGCAGTCGAGCTCGAACGTGCCGTCCCGTCCTTCGCCCGCCTCCCTCACCGTCACGGTGAGGTGGTCGTCGCCCGTACCGCTCACGGGTGGCGGCATGAAGGGGGACGAATCGGCGTACGCGACCGGCGGCGCGGCGGACAGGGCGGCGAAGGACGCGGCGGCGGAGGTGGCGACGGCGAGGACGATGCGACGCAGCATGGAGGGCTCCACGGAGTGCGGGCGGATTCGAGCGGAGTCGGGGCGTGTGCCTGCCGGGCGTGTGCCTGCCGGGCGTGTGCCGGAGCACGTGCCCCACCGCTCTAACGCCGCCCGCCCCGGGACGTTGCGCCGCGGACGGGCTTTGCCGTCGGGCCTCGCCGCCTAGTACCGTAGGAACCGATTGGTGGCAGCACGCTCGTCTGTGTCATCATCTGCACGCACCGTTCGCGCTCGCGCGGGTGGTTGTGCTGGAGGCGTCGCCTAGTCCGGTCTATGGCGCCGCACTGCTAATGCGGTTTGGGACGCAAATCCCATCGAGGGTTCAAATCCCTCCGCCTCCGCAGAAGATCACGAAGCCCCGGTCCTCACGGCCGGGGCTTCGTCCGTTCCATGATCGTCCCCGCCGCTCCACGACCCTGTGCACAGGGCTGCCGGAAGGCTGTTTTCGCAGGTCAGGGCAGGTCTACCAAACGGATTTCGCGTCCCGCCGCCATTCATGTAATGTTGTTCCCGCAACGCCGACCAGGCAGAAAAGCCCGGAAGGAAGAGCGAACACAACAGAACACACAAGCACTCGTAGCTTAACGGATAGAGCATCTGACTACGGATCAGAAGGTTGCAGGTTCGAATCCTGCCGAGTGCACACAGGTCAAAGGCCCCGGATCACTCCGGGGCCTTTGACGTTTCAGGGGCGTACAGCAGCGAAGTACAGCAACCGCGTCAACCGGTACCGCCCACCGCGTCCGACAGCTCGCCGATCGCGGCCTGTACCGCTTCCTCGCTCGCCTCGGCGTAGACCTCCGTCCTCATGGCGATCTGCGAGTGCCGCAGGATGCGCTGAGCCACCTTCGGGTGCACCTTCAGTGCCACCAGGAGCGAGCTGCACGTGTGCCGGGTGTTCCGGAGCGGGATCACCCGGAGACCGGCGCGACGGGGCCGCAGGGCGAACATGCGGGTCAGGTTGCCCGGCTCGATCGGCGTGCCGTACTTCGTGGTGAAGACCAGATCGTGACTGTTCTGCCAGAGCTCCCCGGCAGCCTTCCGGTCCCCGGCCTGCTGGGCACGGCGCATCCGCAGGGCCTTCAGGCAGGGTGCCGGCAGCGGGAGGAAGTCGTCCGAGCCCTCGGTCCCGGTCTCCCGGTGCAGGATCTGCCGCCCGGCACGCTGGATCTGGTGGTCCACGTACAGTTCACCGGTCTCGAAGTCGATGGACTGCTGCGCGTCCTCGCCTCGCAGGCAGGTGCCGAGGTGCACGGGCCAGAACAACGGATCGTCAAGGTAGGCACCGCCCTCGACCAGAGGGCCGCCTTCATATCCGGGGATCTTCAGCACGCGAGGATGATGGCACGAGGGACCGGCACCGCCGGGGCGTGCGGGTCGGCCCGCTCCGTCTCGGTTCCCGTCTCATTCAGTGCCGTTCGCGGCCGTTCACGGCCGTTCGGACGAGACCCAGAGCCCTCCCCGCCCCGATGGCCGGCCGCCCATGAACGCAGGTGAACGTCCGAGGCCGACGCCCACCACCGACCAAACACGGTCGGAAAGCGTATTGGCCCTCATGGCAGCGCCGACCCACGACACCGCCAGTCCCGGCAGCTAGGTTGAGGGCGTGAACGAGGAAGCGATCACCATCAAGCTCACGCGCGATCAAGCGTTCGTACTGTCGGACTGGCTCTACCAAGTCGTGTTCCAGTCCGACGACCTTGAGGGGATCATGCACGACCGAGCTGTCTGGTCACCGATCTACGCGATCTCCGGAACGCTGGACAAGACGCTGGGCGAGATCTTCATGCCCGACTACGGCCCACGCCTTGAAGCGGCCAAGGAGCGCCTCCGCGCCGATCTGTACGGGGGAGCAGACGAGCCGGCGACGTCGGGCCAGGACACGATCGACGCACCACAAGCGCACCGGATCGAGCGGGGAACAGCGGGGAACCACGGTGAGAGCGACCAAGGGCGATGAGACCCGGTGCCAGGTGGAAGCCCAGTTCAGCAGCCCTACCAGCCGCACATGCCCGCAGCTTCCCAAGCTCATGGTGTGGTGCCCATGCCGGAAGGACCTCAGTAGAGGACGGCCCTCCAACGCTCGACCCACAACAGTCGCCCACTGTTCGTGTCGAGCACCTGGACCCGGTCGTCCTCCACCTGCCGGACCGTGCCGTAGAGCGTTCTTTCCGGAAGGTCCGCTCTGACGATGTCGTACACGTCCAGGTCGTCCTCGATCGGACGGGACCACGAATGTCTGCATCGCCCGCAGGTGTAGCCGACCGCATCGCGCTCCGCGGCCGGCACAAGGCTGCCTGTGCGGATCTCCTCGACCAGGCACCGGGGGCACGGGTCGGCGGTGTGCGCGCCTGCTGAGCGGGACATCGGCCGATCCTGCATGACAGCAACGAAGTACGGCAACCCCAGCAACCGGCAGCGCCCGACGCCGACGCTCACAGCCCTCACCTCAGCCTGTATGACCTCCAATGACCGATCTCTGTAGAGCCACGGATCAGAAGGTTGCGGGTTCGAATCCTGCCGAGGCACAACCGGCCAGGGGCCCTGTGGAGTGATCCGCAGGGTCCCCTCCCTGGCTGTTTCTCTTGGTGGTGGGGTTCGATGGAGGACGGGATCTGGCCTACAGCGTCTTTAGCGTGCCCCTGGCGGACGGAACAGGACCACCGAGAGGCGGAGACCATGATCGACAGTGAGCCGACCACCCGCGACCGGAGCGAGCGCCCGGCCGTCACCGGCGAGCGTGCCCACTGGCTGGAGTCGCTGGCCAAGCAGCGGCACTTCCTGCGCTTCACGACCCGTGACCTCACCGATGAGCAGGCCCGTCTGCGGACCACCGCCAGCGAGTTGTGCCTGGGCGGTCTGGTCAAGCACGTCACGGAGGTGGAACGGGCCTGGGGGGACTTCATCCTGAACGGCCCGTCGGCCATGCCGGACTTCACGGCGATGACCGACGCCGACTGGGCGCAGCGGGCGGACGGGTTCCGGTTGCTGCCCGGGGAGACGCTGGCCGGTGTGCTGGCCGACCACGTGAAAGTGGCCGACCGGACCGACGAACTGGTGGTCACTCTGCCCGACCTGGACGCCACGTGGCCGCTGCCGAAAGCCCCGTGGACCGAGCCCGGGGCGCAGTGGTCGGTCCGTCAGGTGCTGATGCACATCGTTGCGGAGACCGCGCAGCACGCCGGCCACGCCGACATCATCCGCGAGTCCCTGGACGGGGCCAAGAGCATGGGGTAGGCCCCGTCGGGCCGTCGGGCACCGGCCGGGGTCCCGTTGTCAGTGGTGCCCCCTACGCTCGTGAGCAATGGCACAGATGTGGAGATGCACGGGGCTCCGGTGGGTCGGGGGTGAGCCCGTGCTGACGTGGGACGGGGGGCGTCGCAGTGCGTTGTCATGGGGGAAGCGGGTCGCGTTCGCAGTCGTGGACGGGAGCGTGCGGCGGTGTGTGGGGGCGCGGGGGAACAGTTGCCCCCTGGGGGTCGCGGTGTCCGGGCGGAGCGTCGGGGCCCGGTGCGAGGAGTGTGCCCGGCTGGACAGGGCTCATTCCGTCGCCGCGGACACCCTCGCCGACGATCCCCGGCCCTACTCCGTCTACCTGGCGTGGTTCGGACCCGGGATGGTCAAGGTCGGCATCACCGCGGTCGAGCGCGGGCCGGTGCGGCTGCTGGAGCAGGGGGCCGTCGTCTTCACCTGGTTGGGGCGGGGGCCGTTGATGTCCGCCCGGCGCAGTGAGGAACTGCTGCGTACGGCACTGGGGGTGCCGGACCGGATCGCGTACGACGCCAAGAGGGCCGTACGGAGTGCGCTGCCGGAGTCCGCGGCCCGGGAGGCCGAGGTCGGGGAGCTGCATGCGCGGGCCGTGGGACTGGACCGGTGGCCGGAAGCCCTGGAGCGGATGCCGTTCGAGCCCGTCGACCACGCGGGGGTGTTCGGGCTCGACGGGCTCGACCCGGCCGTGGCCGTCGTCGGCGAGCTGGTGCCCGGCGGGGTCGTGCGGGGCGAGCTGGTCGCTGCCGCCGGGCCCGATCTGCATCTTCGGACGGGGAGAGGGGTCGTCGTGCTCGATACGCGGCTCATGACCGGATGGGATCTGACCGGGGCGCCCGGACCGGATGGTCCAGGAGGTCCGGATGTTCCGGGAGGTCCGGGAGGGGAGGGGGGCGGCCGTGGTGAAGTCAGCGTGCCGGTGCGGGAGTTCGGCGGCGTTCAGGACGGGCTCTTTTGAGACGGGTGGCCGGAGGGGGTGGGGCCGAGGGCGTACGGCGCTTCTGGAAGGCAACAGATGCACCGGATGCGTCAGGTGCGTCGGATGTCTCTGATTGCATCAGAGACATCCGAGAGGCCCTTGTGCCGCCCGGATATGTGGCAGGGGCGGGCGGGGAGGGGAAGCGGGTGCGGGCGTGTTCCTGTTCCTGAGAGGTGTCTGTGGGTTTCTCAGAGAATTCACAGGCGGGGGAAAGCGTGCTCTCAGAGCGGCCCAGCACTGTGTGAACCATGACCACGACCTCGCCCCAGGGGCGCACCGAACTGCTGAGGCCGGACGGGAGCCCCGTCCGCGTGCTCGTGGTGGACGACGAGCTGTCGATCACCGAGCTGCTGTCCATGGCCCTGCGCTACGAGGGCTGGCAGATCCGCAGCGCGGCCGACGGGACCGGTGCGGTGCAGACCGCGCGGGAGTTCCGGCCCGACGCCGTCGTCCTCGACATGATGCTGCCGGACATGGACGGCCTCGCCGTCCTCGGACGGCTGCGCCGGGAACTGCCCGACGTGCCCGTTCTCTTCCTGACCGCGAAGGACGCGGTCGAGGACCGGATCGCGGGTCTGACGGCCGGCGGCGACGACTACGTCACCAAGCCCTTCAGCCTGGAGGAGGTCGTGGCCCGGCTGCGCGGCCTCATCCGTCGCTCCGGTGCCGCCGACCGCCGCTCCGACTCGGTGCTCGTCGTCGGCGACCTCACCC
The DNA here is from genome assembly GCF_019710745.1 of Streptomyces beigongshangae. Taxonomy (GTDB): domain Bacteria; phylum Actinomycetota; class Actinomycetes; order Streptomycetales; family Streptomycetaceae; genus Streptomyces; species Streptomyces beigongshangae. The sequence continues at coordinate 111,218 of NZ_JAHKJW010000005.1, read as the reverse complement.
TGGACGAGGACTCCCACGAGGTGTCGCGTGCCGGTGACGGCATCCACCTCACCGCGACCGAGTTCGAGCTGCTGCGGTTCCTGATGCGCAATCCGCGCCGGGTGCTCAGCAAGGCGCAGATACTCGACCGCGTGTGGTCGTACGACTTCGGCGGGCAGGCCAACGTCGTCGAGCTGTACATCTCCTACCTGCGCCGCAAGATCGACGCCGGTCGTGAGCCGATGATCCACACGCGGCGCGGCGCCGGGTACCTGATCAAGCCAGCGGTGTCGTGAGCGGTCGGCGCCGGCCGCGGACGCGACGGCAGGGGCTGCCCCGGCCCCTGCCGACGCGACGGCGCCGGCAGCCCCGGTCCCTGCGGACGCGGCTCGTCGTCTCGGCGGTCGCGCTCATCGCGGTGGTGTGCACGGTGATCGGCACGGTGACGACGATCGCGCTCCGCTCCCACCTGTACGAACAGCTCGACGGCACGCTGGCCGACGCCGCCATGCGGGCGACGGGCCCCCTGGATCCCGGTGGCGTCCAGCCCGGCCCCGACGGCAGGGAGAAACCGGAAAAGTGGAACAGGCCGCTGTCGGAGTTCGTCAGCCAGGGCCTGCAGCCCAGTGGCACGGTGGCCGCGGAGACCACGGACGGCAGCATCACCGAGGCATGGGTCGGCAAGAAGACCAAGAGCGACGAGGGGGTGCCGGACGTCGACCCCCAGCCGCTCACCGCGGCGCAGCAGGCCGTGCTGACGGACGTACCGCGGGACGGCGAGCCGCACACGGTGACCCTGCCGGGCCTCGGCGAGTACCACGTCCGGTACCAGCGGGGCGAGAACGGCTCGTTCTACGTGGGCATGCCCACCGAGGACGTCACCACCACGCTGAACACCCTCGTCCTCGTCGAGGTCAGCGTCACGCTCGCCGGTCTCATCGCCGCCTCGTTCGCCGGGGCCACCATCGTGAACGTCGCCCTGCGCCCCCTGCGCAAGGTCGCCTCCACCGCCACCCGCGTCTCCGAACTGCCCCTCCACACCGGCGAGGTGACGCTCGACGAGCGCGTCGCCGAGTCCGAGACCGACCCGCACACCGAGGTCGGGCAGGTCGGGGCCGCGCTCAACCGCATGCTCGACCACGTCCACGGTGCCCTGCACGCACGACAGGAGAGCGAGACACGCGTACGGCAGTTCGTGGCGGACGCCAGCCATGAGCTGCGTACGCCGCTCGCGTCCATCCGCGGTTACGCCGAGCTGACCAGACGGGGGCGCGAGGAGACCGGGCCCGACACCCGGCACGCGCTGGCCCGGATCGAGTCGGAGGCCGGGCGGATGACCGGCCTGGTCGAGGACCTGCTGCTGCTCGCGCGCCTCGACGCGGGCCGGCCGCTGAGCTACCAGCACGCGGACCTCTCCCCGCTGGTCGTGGACGCCGTGAGCGACGCCCGCGCGGCCGGCCGTGAGCACAACTGGCGCCTGGAACTGCCCGACGAGCCCGCGGTGGTGTCGGCGGACGTCGCGCGCCTGCAGCAGGTCATGGTGAACCTGTTCGCGAACGCGCGCACGCACACCCCGCCGGGCACGACGGTGACCGCGCGCGTGCGCCGTCAGGGGTCCTGGGTGTGCGTGGACGTCCAGGACGACGGCCAGGGCATCCCGCCGGACCTGCTGCCGCACGTCTTCGAGCGGTTCGCGCGGGGTGATTCCTCGCGTTCGCGGGTCTCCGGGTCCACCGGACTGGGGCTCGCCATCGTGCAGGCCGTGGTCACCGCGCACGGCGGCGCGGTGACCGTCGACAGCGTGCCCGGCCGCACCGTCTTCACCGTGCACCTGCCCGCGCCGGAGCCCCGGGCGCCCCGTTCTCACGGGGCGTTCATCTCCGCGTCCGGCCCGTCGCCGCACTCCCCGGCACCGCACTCTCCGGCACCGCACTCACAGGCACAGCACAGCACGACCACATGGGTGCGACAGGACGCTTGACGACAGTCGTCGTCATGCAAACCGAACCTTCCCCCGGCACCCTGCCGGCGCGGGAGCACCTCCCGGCCGGACATGCCGGTACGCCTGTCCTGGACGTAGTGATCCCCGTCTACAACGAGGAGAAGGACCTCCAGCCGTGCGTGCTCAGACTGCACGAGCACCTCTCCCGTACCTTCCCGTACGCCTTCCGCATCACGGTCGCGGACAACGCGTCCACCGACGCCACCCCCGTGGTGGCGGCGCGGCTGGCAGAACGGCTGCCCGGGGTCAGGTCGTACCGGCTGGAGCAGAAGGGCCGCGGCCGGGCGCTGCGCGCCGTCTGGTCCGCCTCGGACGCCCCGGTCCTCGCCTACATGGACGTCGACCTCTCCACCGACCTCAACGCGCTGCTCCCGCTGGTCGCCCCGCTGATCTCCGGCCACTCGGACCTGGCGATCGGCTCGCGCCTGGCACGCAGCTCGCGGGTGGTGCGGGGCGCCAAGCGGGAGTTCATCTCCCGTACGTACAACCTGATCCTGCGCGGTTCGCTGCAGGCCCGGTTCTCCGACGCGCAGTGCGGCTTCAAGGCGATCCGGCGCGATGTCGCGCAGGCGCTGCTGCCGCTCGTCGAGGACACCGGCTGGTTCTTCGACACCGAGCTGCTGGTCCTCGCCGAGCGGGCGGGACTGCGTATCCACGAGGTGCCGGTCGACTGGGTCGACGACCCGGACTCGACGGTGCACATCGTGCGGACCGCGACCGACGACCTCAAGGGCGTGTGGCGCGTGGGGCGCGCCCTCGCCACCGGCTCGCTGGCGCTCGGCCGGCTCACCCGGCCGTTCGGCGACGATCCGCGCGACCGTGAGATCAGCGGTGTGCCGAAGGGGCTCGCCCGCCAGCTCATCGGGTTCGGGGTCGTGGGTGTCCTGTCCACGCTGTTCTACCTGGTGCTCTACAGCGGCTTCCGTACGTTCTCGGGGTCGCAGGCCGCCAACGCGCTCGCCCTGCTCGTCTCGGCGGTCGCCAACACCGCGGCCAACCGGCGCCTGACCTTCGGCGTACGCGGCCGGGGCGGCGCGGTGCGGCACCAGGCGCAGGGCCTGGTTGTCTTCGGCATCGGGCTCGCCCTCACCAGCGGCTCGCTCGCCGCCCTGAACGCGGCGACGGACGCACCCGCGCACTCCACCGAGCTGGCCGTCCTGATCGTCGCCAACCTCGCGGCGACCGTGCTGCGGTTCCTGCTCTTCCGGGCCTGGGTGTTCCCGGACCGGCACGGCGAGTCGCCGTCGACCGCCGCCGCTCCGCACGCCTCCGTCACCCCGCAGGCTGGCCCGGCTGGGTCGACCGGGTCGACCGTGGCGCCCGCCTACGCGACGGCGCCGCGGTTTCCGTATGGCACGTACGGCACCGCCGACACGTACGGCACCGCCGACACGTACGACACGGCCGGCTCCTCGTACGACCACCAGACCTGGGGAGACGCGACCGTGCGGATGCAGCCGGTGCGCCCCACCGACCACGATCCGAGGGACGCACGATGACGACGACGCAGCACAACCGTGCGGCTGCCGCGGCTGCCGGGGCTGCCGGGGCTGCCGGGATTTCCGGAGCTGCCGGGGCTGCCCGTCCCGGCCTGCGGTCGCCCGCCCCGGCAACCGCACGGGAACCGGCGGTTCCGGGAGAGCCCGCCGCCGGTCCGGGGGACGGCGGTCCCGAGCAGCCCTTCGCGCGGCGCCTCTGGCGCGGGCGGCCCGAGGACGGCCGCTGGGTGCGCCCCGCCCTCCTCGGCGCGTTGCTGCTGATCGGCGCGCTCTACACCTGGAACCTCACGGCCTCCGGGTACGCCAACTCCTTCTACTCCGCGGCCGCCCAGGCCGGCAGCCGGTCCTGGAAGGCATTCTTCTTCGGCTCGCTCGACTCGGCCAACGCCATCACCGTCGACAAGCCCCCGGCCTCCCTGTGGCCGATGGCCCTGTCGGTGCGGCTGTTCGGCCTGAACTCCTTCGCGATCCTGTTCCCGCAGGTGCTCATGGCCGTCGCCACGGCCGCGGTGCTGTACGGGGCCGTGCGCCGCCGGTTCCGTGCCGCGGCCGGCCTCCTCACCGTGGCGGTCCTCGCGCTCACGCCCGTCGCCGCGCTGATGTTCCGCTTCAACAACCCGGACGCGGCCCTCGCCCTCCTGATGGCCGTCACCGTTCACTGCGTGCTGCGCGCCATGGAGAAGGCCGAGACGAAGTGGCTGGTCCGGGCCGGCGCCGCCGTCGGTCTCGCCTTCCTGGTCAAGACCCTCCAGGCATTCCTGATCCTGCCGCCCCTCGCGCTGATCTACCTGGTCCTCGCCCCGGCGACCCTGCGCAGGCGCGTCGGGCAGGTGCTCCTGTCCGGTCTGTCGATGATCGTCGCGGGCGGCTGGTGGGTGGCGCTGGTCGAGCTGTGGCCCGTGTCCTCCCGCCCGTACATCGGCGGCTCGCAGAACAACTCCTTCCTGGAGCTGACCTTCGGCTACAACGGGCTCGGCCGGATCAACGGCGAGGAGACCGGCAGCGTCGGAGGGGGCGGCGGGGGCGGCGGCTGGGGCGAGACCGGCTGGGACCGGATGTTCGGCTCCTCCATCGGCGGCCAGATCTCCTGGCTGATCCCGGCCGCGCTGGTCCTGCTCGCCGCGGGCCTCGTCCTGACCCGGAAGGCCGGGCGGACCGACACGGCCCGTGCCGCGTTCCTCGCCTGGGGCGGTTCGCTGCTGATCACCATGGTGGTCTTCAGCTTCATGCAGGGCATCTTCCACGAGTACTACACCGTGGCCCTCGCCCCGTACGTCGCCGCCGTGATCGGCATGGGCGCGAGCGTGCTGTGGGAGGAGCGCGGCCGGATGCCGATCGCGCTCACCATGGCGGCCGGCGCGACGGCCACCGCGGTCTGGGGGTACGTCCTGCTGAACCGTTCCTCCGACTACCTGCCCTGGCTGAAGTGGCTGGTCCTGGTGGGCGGTCTGGTCGCCGCGCTCGGCCTGGTCTTCGTCGCGCGGCTCGGGCGCCGGCTCACGCTCGGGGTGGTCGGGCTCGCCCTCGTCGCGGCGCTGGCGGGTCCGGCGGCGTACACGCTCACCACGCTGAACGAGGGCCACAGCGGCTCCATCGTCACGGCGGGCCCGTCGGTCCCGGGCGGTCGCGGCGGTCCGGGCGGCGGTGGCGGCATGGGCGGTGGCCCCGGTGGCGGCGGCATACCGGGCCGGAACCAGCAGGGCGGCGGCCCGGGGCAGCCCCCGACGGGCGGCCTTCCCGGCGGCGGCCAGGGCCAGGGCCAACCGGGTGGCGGCACCGGTACCGGCGACGGCGGAGGCATGGGCGGTCCGGGCGGTGGCGGTATGGGCGGTCTGCTCAACGGCGCGACCGTCGGCTCCGAGGCCAAGGCCCTCCTGGAGAAGGACTCCGGTGACTACACCTGGGCCGCGGCGGCCGTCGGCGCGCAGAACGCGGCGAGCTACCAGCTCGCCACGGGCGACCCGGTGATGGCGATCGGCGGCTTCAACGGCAGCGACCCGTCGCCGACCCTGGCCCAGTTCAAGGAGTACGTGGAGGACGGGAGGATCCACTACTTCATCTCCTCCGGCTCCATGGGTGGCGGTGGCGGTGGTGGCGGTGGTGGTGGTGGCAGCGGCGGCGACTCCGGCACCGCGTCGGCGATCAGCGCATGGGTACAGGACAACTTCAAGGAGGTGACGGCGGGTTCGTCCACCTTCTACGACCTGACACAGTCCACGAACGGCTGACGGCTTTGCCCCGAAGGGGGTGGGAGTGGGG
>NZ_JAHKJW010000005.1:0-105427 GCF_019710745.1 Streptomyces beigongshangae | reverse complement strand
GGTGGGAGCGGCGATCCGCCGCCCCCACCCCACCCCACTCCCTCGCAGCCCGCAGCCCGCAGAAAAGCTCTCGTACGTCGTACAAGGGTTGTTCTACGGTGTATGACATGCCAACCTCGCAAGGCCATCCCCAGCGGTGGCTGATCCTCGGTGTCATCTGTCTCGCGCAGCTGACCGTGCTGCTCGACAACACCGTGCTGAACGTCGCGATCCCCTCCCTCACCGAGGAACTGGACGCGGGCACCGCCGACATCCAGTGGATGATCAACGCGTACTCGCTGGTGCAGTCGGGCCTGCTGCTCAGCGCGGGCAGCGCCGCTGACCGCTACGGCCGCAAGAAGATGCTGGCCACCGGTCTCGTCCTGTTCGGCGCGGGATCGCTGACCGCCGGACTCGCCGACACCTCCGGGCAGTTGGTCGCCGCCCGCGCGGGCATGGGCGTCGGCGGCGCGCTCCTGCTCACCACGACGCTCGCCGTCGCGATGCAGATATTCACGCCCGAGGAGCAACCGAAGGCCATCGGCATCTGGAGCGCCGTCAACGCCCTCGGGTTCGCGACCGGTCCCCTGCTCGGCGGGTTCATGCTCGACCACTACTGGTGGGGCGCGATCTTCCTGGTCAACCTGCCGGTGGTGGCGCTGGCGCTCGCCGCGGTCATCTCCCTCGTACCGGAGTCGAAGAACCCGCGCGGCGACCGCCCCGACCTCCTCGGCGCGCTGCTCTCCACGATCGGCATGACCGCCCTCGTGTACGCGATCATCTCCGGCCCGGAACACGGCTGGACCTCCGGCCGCGTCCTCGCCACGGCGGCCCTCGCGGTCGTCGTCCTGGCGCTCTTCGCGTACTGGGAGAACCGGATCCCGTACCCCATGCTGGACCTGCACTTCTTCAGGAACCGGCGTTTCACGGGGGCGGTCGCCGGTGCCGTGCTGATCACCTTCGGGATGGGCGGCGCGCTCTTCCTGCTGACCCAGCACCTCCAGTTCGTCCTCGGGTACGGGCCGCTGGAGGCGGGACTGCGCACCGCGCCGCTCGCCCTGGCCGTGGTGGCCCTCAACTTCACCGGCCTTGCGGCGAGACTGACGGCGAAGCTGGGCACGCCGGTGTCGATCATCCTCGGCATGGTGCTGATGTCGGGCGGGCTGGTGTCGCTCGCGACCCTCGCCACGAGCGGTTACCCCGGCACACTGCTCGGCCTCCTGCTCATCGGCGCGGGCGCCGCGATCGCCAACCCCGCCATGGCGTACGCCATCATGAGCGCGATCCCGCCGGAGAAGGCGGGCGTGGGCGCGGGCGTCAACGGCACACTGGCCGAGTTCGGCAACGGCCTCGGCGTGGCGGTGCTCGGCGCGGTCCTCAACGCCCGCTTCGCCGCGCTGATCCCGTTCGCCGCGGCCTCGCTGCCTGCGACGCTCGCCGCCGCCGGCTCGGCGGACGAGCGCGCGCGGGTCACGGACGCGTTCGCCTCCGGTCTGGAGACCAGCCAGCTGGTGGGCGCGGTGGCCGTGCTGGCGGGCGGACTCCTGGCCGCCGGGTTGCTCCGGCGGGCGGAGAGGGAAGACTCCGCGGTGGCGGCGCAGGTGTGAGGCCCGTCGGCATCAGGGCGGGGCGGCCCCCGGCGTTCCGGGCGCCCTTCGCCGAGAGTTCCGAGGAAGGTGCGCCATGGTGAGGGCAGCCGACCGGGCCGGGCGCCCGGCGCGGACCAGCGTCTGGCTGGAGAGCAGGGCCCCGCGAGGCGGCGGCGCGCGGGGCGGCCAGCCGGCGCCGCTCGACCGGGAGCGGATCACCGGGGCCGCGGTACGGCTGCTCGACGCGGAGGGGCTGGCCGGGTTCTCCATGCGGCGGCTGGCCGCCGGGCTGAACGTGACCGCGATGTCCGTCTACTGGTACGTGGACACCAAGGACGACCTCCTGGAGCTGGCGCTCGACGCGGTCCACGGCGAACTGGAGCTGCCCGACCCGGACTCGGGGGAGGACTGGCGGGACCAGCTCCGGGCGATCGCCACCGGCTACCGGGCCCTCCTCGTACGGCATCCCTGGGCGTCGTCGCTCGCCGGGAGGTTCCTCAACATCGGACCGAGGTCGGTGGCGTTCTCCCGCACCGTGCAGCGGGTGATCCGCAGGACGGGGCTGCCCGCGCACCGGCTGACGGGGGCCATCTCGGCCGTCTTCCAGTTCGTGTACGGGTTCGGGACGATCGAGGGCCACTTCACGCTGCGCTCCGCCGAGGCGGGGATGAGCCCGGACGCGTACTTCCAGCAGGCGCTCAGCACCCTGCGGGAGGCTCCCGGGCTGGACGACGTCCTGGAGGAGTCCAAGGAGATCATGCGGGCGCGCGGGGGGAGCACGGTGGAGGAGATGTACGAGCGGGACTTCCACTTCGCCCTCGACGTGCTGGTCGCCGGGATCGAGACGATGGCCGCCCGGGAAGCGGGGGCGGGGCCGGTGCCGGTGCCGGAGGCCGGGGAACGCTGAGCTGAGTACGCGGGCCGGCGGCGGGTACCGGGCACAGTCGTTCCGCGGGGACGCTCAGGTCGGCTCCGGTCCGGGGGCAGCACCGCATCATGCGGGGAAACGAGTCGCCGCGGGAGGGTGGGGCGCTGGGGCGGTTGGAACGGCTTGGGCCGGAGCCCGGCCACCGGGGTGGGACGGCGACGGGACGGACCCCCCCGGTCTCCCCTCCGGTTCCCCTTCCCGGCTCCCTTCCGCCCGCCTCCCGGCTCCCTCCCGACTCCCTTCCGCCCGCTTCCCGGCTCCCTCCCGACCACCTCCCGGACCGTCGGCTAGCCCTGCTCCGCCGGCCTCGCGGGGAAGCCGCCGGTGGCCACCGGGCCCCACTTCACGGGCGTGATCCTGATGATGGACTTGCCCTGCTTCAGCATCGCCTCCCGGTACTCGTCCCAGTCCGGGTGCTCGCCGGAGATGTTGCGGAAGTACTCGACCAGCGGCTCGACCGAGTCGGGGGCGTCGATCACCTCGGCCGTGCCGTCGATCTGGACCCAGGGGCCGTTCCAGTCGTCGCTGAGGACGATGAGGCTGACCCGGTCGTCGCGCTTGGCGTTGCGGGTCTTGGCGCGCTCCGGATAGGTGGAGACGACGATGCGGCCCGAGTCGTCGACCCCGCAGGTCAGGGGCGAGCCCTGCGGGCTGCCGTCCGCCCTGCGGGTCAGCAGGACGGCGCGGTGCCGGGGCCGTACGAAGTCCAGCAGTTCGTCGAGCGATACGGAGGTGTTCGTCGCGATGTTCGGTGCCATGCGAGCAGCCTAGGCGGTGGACCGCGGCTGATCCTGCTCCTGCCGGGCCTACGCCTGCGGGAGTGTCTCCCCCTGCACGGCCTGGATGTCCAGCTCGACCTTCAGCGTCGTGCCGATGGCCGCGATGCCCGCCGCGACGACCTGGTTGTAGTTCATCGCGAAGTCCTCGCGGCGCAGCTCGGCGGTGGCGCGGAAGGCCGCCCGGGTCCCGCCCCAGGGGTCGGCGCCGGTGCCCAGGTAGGCCAGCGACAGGTCGACCGGGCGTACCACCCCGTGCAGGGTCAGCTCGCCGTGGACCGTCCAGCGGTCGGTTCCGCCGGCCGGGACCAGGCCCGTCGAGACGTACTGGATCTCCGGGTACCGCTCGACGTCCAGGAAGTCGGGCGACTTCAGGTGGCCGTCGCGCAGGGCGTTGCCCGTGTCGATCGAGTCGGCCCGGATCACCGCCTCCACGCGGGACTTGCCGACCTCGTCCGGCGCGATCTCGATCGAGCCGGCGAACTGCGTGAACCGCCCGTGCACGCTGGAGATCCCCAGGTGCTGCGCGACGGCGCCCACCGAGGAGTGCGCCGGGTCCACGGTCCAGGGACCGGGCGGCGGCAGCTCGGTGCCGCCCTGCCGGGCGAGGGTCACGGTGCCGATCTCGGCCCGGCCGCTCGCCGTGACGATGGCGCTCGACGCGACGGGCGCGTACCCGACGGCCGTGACGATCACCGTGTACGCACCGGGCGCGAGCGCGGTCGCGTCCCGCACGGTGCCTTCCTCGTCGGCCTCGGCGCGCACCACCTGGGCGCCCGTCATGTCGGTCACCGTGACGACCGCGTGCGACACGGCCCAGCCGTCCCGCGTACGGATCCGCGCGGTCAGTCCCATTTCACACAACCTCATCTCATGGAACCGGCCCGTGGAGCGCCTCCGCCAGGAACGCGCTCCACGGGCCGGGGTTCTCTGCTACTCGCCGGGGTGGGCGAGCCGGATGTCGTGGCCCTCGACGCCGCCGCCGCTGACGGTCAGTGCCGTGGCCACCGGCGGGTAACCGGTCGCGATGACCGTGTACTCGCCGCCGTCCAGGTCGGTGAAGGCGTACGCCCCGTCCGTCCCGGTGGTGGAGGTGGCGACCACGTTGCCCGCGGCGTCGACGAGCGTGACGCGGGCGTCGCCGAGCGGTCCGCCGGGTGCGTGCACGACGCCCTGGAGCCGCGCCCCGGAGGTGAGCTCGATCTCGACCCGGGTGACCCCGGTGCCGCCGACCTCGACGGGCAGGGCGCGGGGCCGGTGCCCGGCGGCGTTCACCGCTACGGTCACGGCGCCCGGCACCAGCTCGGCGAAGGCGAACTCGCCCTGCTCACCGGTGGTCCCGGTGGCCAGCACATCGCCGCGCACATCGGTCACGATGACCATCGCGCCCGCGACCGGCCGGCCGCTCTCGGCGGCCCGCACCGCACCGGACAGCCCGCTCGTGCCGCTCAGCAGGATGTCGTACGCGAGCGGCTCACCGTTCACGACGACCGTCGACGCCTGCGGCTGGAACCCGTCCGCGGAGGCGATCAGCACGTACGAACCCGTGCCGGGCGCGTCCACCGTGTAGGCGCCGTCGGCCTGGGCGACCGAGCGGCCCAGCTGACGGCCCGCGAGCGAGATCAGCGTGACGGCGGCCCGGGGCACGGGCGCGCTCTCGGCGCCGCGTACGAACCCGTGGACCGGGACCCCGCCGGAGGCGGAACCCGTTGTGGAGGCGGTACCGGCGGCCAGGGTGGCGACCGCGGAAAGGCGCTGGGCGCCCCCGGGGCCCGTACCGTCGACACTGCCGGTGCTGCCGACACCGTTGGTGCTGCTGACACTGCTGACACTGCTGACACTGCTGACACTGCTGACACTGCTGACGTCGCCGGAGCCGCCGTCCGGGACGGCCCGGCTCATGAGTCGCTCGTCGGCCTCGGCCGGGAACGCGCGGGCCGCGCCGGCCGCGGCCGGGGTGACCCCGGCGACCGCCGGGACATCGGCCTGGGTCTCGGCGGCCTGCGCCAGCCCGCCCGACGTACGCAGCGGGACCTCCTTGATGAAGATCGTGACGACGAAGGCGATGAACGCCATGGCGGCGGAGATCAGGAAGATGTCCGCGATGCCGTGCCCGTAGGCGCTCTCGACGACGGTGCGCAGCGGACCGGGCAGCGAGTCCACGTCCGGGATGCTGCTGCTGTCACCGGCGCCGCCGGCCGCGGCGGAGTACTTCGGGTCGATGCCGGCCAGGCCGTCCGTCGTGTAGTGCGTGATGCGGTTGGCCAGTACGGCGCCGAGCGCGGAGACACCGATCGCGCCGCCGAGGGACCGGAAGAAGGTGACCACGGAGCTGGCCGCGCCGAGGTCGGAGGGGGCCACCTGGTTCTGCGTGCAGAGCACCAGGTTCTGCATCATCATGCCGATGCCGAGACCCATGACCGCCATGAAGACGGCGACCTGCCAGTAGTCCGTGTCGTACCGGATCGTGCCGAGCAGTCCGAGGCCCGCGGTCACGAGCGCGCCGCCGGCGACCAGCCATGCCTTCCACTTGCCGGTCTTAGTGATGATCTGACCGGAGACGGTGGAGGAGATGAACAGTCCGCCGATCATCGGGATCGTCAGCACACCGGACATGGTCGGCGACTCGTCCCGGGCCAGCTGGAAGTACTGGCTGAAGAACACGGTGCCGGTGAACATCGCGATGCCCACGAAGAGCGAGGCGACGGACGACAGGGTGATGGTGCGGTTGCGGAACAGGCGCAGCGGGATGATCGGCTCGCTCGCCCTGGACTCGACGAGCACGAAGAGCAGGCCGAGCACGACCGCGCCGGCGACCATCGTGTACGTCTGCCACGACACCCAGTCGTACTTGTCACCTGCGAAGGTGACCCACAGGAGCAGCAGCGAGACCGCGGCGGAGATGAGGAACGCGCCGCCCCAGTCGACCTTGACCTCGCGCTTGACGACGGGCAGGTGCAGGGTCCGCTGGAGGACGATCAGCGCGATGACCGCGAAGGGCACGCCGACGTAGAAGCACCAGCGCCAGCCGAGCCAGCTGGTGTCGGTGATGACACCGCCGAGCAGCGGGCCGCCGACGGTCGCGACTGCGAACGTTGCGCCGAGGTAGCCGGAGTACCGGCCGCGCTCGCGCGGGGAGATCATCGCGGCCATGACGATCTGCGCGAGGGCGGAGAGACCGCCGACGCCGATGCCCTGGACCACACGGACGGCGATCAGCATCCCGGGGTTCTGGGCGAGCCCCGCCACGATCGACCCGGCGACGTAGATGACCAGGGCTATCTGGACGAGGGCCTTCTTGCTGTAGAGGTCGGCGAGCTTGCCCCACAGGGGCGTCGTCGCGGTCATCGACAGCAGCGTGGCCGTGACGACCCAGGTGTAGGCGGACTGGCCGCCGCCCAGGTCGCCGATGATCTCGGGCAGTGCGTTGGAGACGATCGTCGACGACAGGATCGCGACGAACATGCCCAGCAGCAGCCCGGAGAGGGCCTCCATGATCTGCCGGTGCGTCATCGGAGTGCCGTCGGGGGCACCTCCGTGCTTGGCGTGTGAGCCCCGCACACCGGCTGGTGTGGTCGTTGCCATGGGCTTCCTTTTCTTGTGGTGCGTCATAGGGGTGTACGGGTGGTCCGCGCGGCGGGTGCCTCTACGGGCTCCCCGGGCGGGACGGGAAGGACGGGCGGTGCGGCGGGGGGCGGCACGGCTGGTGCGGCCGGTGCGGCCCGGCAGTCGCCGAAGCTCGCGCGCAGTCGTCCGAGCAGGGCGTTGAGCTGGTCGACCTCGTCGTCGGACCAGTCCGCCAGGTGATGGGCGAGTGCGTTCATGTAGCGCTCGGAGAGGTCGGCGAGCATGTCCCGCCCGGCGGGGGTGAGCCGCAGGATGCGGGAGCGCTTGTCGGCCGGGTCGGCGGAACGGTCGATCCAGCCGCGTTCGGCGACGTGTGCCACGTGCCGGCTGGTCACCGACATGTCGATGGCCATCAGCTCCGCGAGCCGGCTCATCCGCATCTCGCCGTGCCGGTCGAGCAGCCCGAGCACGGCGGCCGACCCGGCCGGGCACTCGGACGGGAGGACCCGGCCCAGGCCCCGCTTCACGGCACCGATGGCGCTGAGCTGCTGGGCCAGCTCCTGGTACTGCCGTCGAGCGGCCATCGCACCTCCCTCGCTTGTTGCTTCAGGCAACTATAAAAACGGTTGGTTGCTGCAGGCAAACGAAATGAGGCCCAAGGGGATAAAACCTTGGCAAAGGCAAGTATTGGCAAACGTAAACCTGCTGGTGGCGGGGTTCGGAGGGCGGATCCGCTGGCCGGCACCACCGCAGAGGGACGCGCACCTCAGTGAGAGGCGCGCACCTCGGTAAGAAGGGTGGGCGCCATGAGGAGAAGGGTGTGCGCCACCGGAAGACGGCCCCCGAAACTTGGGGCCGCCGAACGCACCCGATAGGGTCACGCGCATGGCAAACACCCAGGGCCCCGAGGGCAACTACGACCCCGCGGGTAGCACCCAGATGTTCCGAGCGTTCGTCGACGACCCGCAGAGCCGCCGGCAGCAGGCTGCCTCCCGCGGCCCGCGCGTGGGCCTGATCGTCGGTGTGATCGTGGCCGTCGCGGTCGTCGCCGCGGTCGCCTGGCTCGCGCTCAAGTAGGCGGAGGGCGCCACCGGCGCCCTCCCTGTCCTCGGCCGCGCCCGTCCGAGAGAACCCGTCGCGCCGAGGCGCACCGTCCGGGTCTTCTTCCGGCTGCCCGCAGCGACCGGTGCGACTGGTGCGACCGGTACGGGCAGCCGTCCGCCCGTCCTTCCGTTCGGCCGGCTCGGCGATCACCCGGTCGACGCCGAGTGCGCCGCCAGGTCAGGAGGGCGAACTCCCGCGCTCCGAAACGCTCTTGTGTGTTGCCGCCCCTCCAGCGGCGCCGACTCCCCGCCTCACGCGGGCGTCACGGCTGCGGCGGACGACGCAGATGAAGCGGCTGAGGTGGTTGAGGTGGTTGAGGCGGCGGAAGCGGCTGAGCGGACGCCGGCATCCCCGCCTTCGCGGACGACAGCCGCCGAGGCGCCCGTGAGGGCCCCTCGGCGGCCACGTATCGACTGCGGCCCCACCTGCCGACGCATCGCATCACATTGGTGGCCGGAGCTATTGACGAACCGTCAATTCAGCAGCTTCATCAGGGTCGTCGGCCTCGTCGGCCTCGTCGGCCTCGTCGGCCTCGTCGGCCTCGTCGGGGTCGTCGGCCCTGTCAGGGACGGCGCCCCCGTCAGGGCGACACCGGGTCAGTCGGAGATGAGACCTTCCCGCAACTGGGACAGCGTCCGCGTGAGCAGCCGGGAGACGTGCATCTGCGAGATGCCGACCTCCTCGCCGATCTGCGACTGCGTCATGTTGGCGAAGAAGCGCAGCATGATGATCCGCCGCTCGCGGGGCGGGAGTTTGGCGAGCAGGGGCTTGAGGGACTCGCGGTACTCGACGCCCTCCAGCGCCGTGTCCTCGTAGCCGAGGCGGTCCGCGAGCGAGCCCTCGCCGCCGTCGTCCTCGGGGGCGGGTGAGTCGAGGGATGACGCCGTGTAGGCGTTGCCCACGGCCAGGCCGTCGACCACGTCCTCCTGCGACACCCCGAGCACGGTGGCGAGTTCGGCGACGGTCGGGGAGCGGTCCAGCTTCTGGGAGAGCTCGTCGCTGGCCTTGGTCAGCGCGAGCCGCAGTTCCTGGAGCCGCCGCGGCACCCGCACCGACCAGGACGTGTCCCGGAAGAACCGCTTGATCTCCCCCACGACCGTCGGCATCGCGAACGTCGGGAACTCCACGCCCCGTTCGCAGTCGAAGCGGTCGATCGCCTTGATCAGGCCGATCGTGCCGACCTGGACGATGTCCTCCATCGGTTCGTTGCGCGACCGGAAACGGGCGGCGGCGTAACGCACCAGCGGGAGGTTGAGCTCGATGAGCGTGTCTCGTACGTAGGCGCGCTCGGGGCTGTTCTCGTCGAGTGCGGCGAGCCGCAGGAACAGGGAGCGGGACAGGGTGCGGGTGTCGATCGCTTCCGAGGTCGGGGGGAAGGCCGGGGCTTCCGCGGCCGGGACGGCCGGAACCTCGACAACGACACTGTGAAGCACGTCGGGTGCTGATTCGCTCTTGTCGAGCGTGAGCACCTTCGAGCTGCCCTGGTCTGCGGACATGCCACCCCCTTTGGGTCGCGGACGGTCGCGGCGGACGCTCCCGTCGAAGGAACGCAGCCTCCACCTCAATACCGGCGGCGGGGCTGCGGCAAACGCGTCAGCGGAAGAATGTCACATGTCGGCAACACGCTGTAGTGACATGTCGACACAACAAGGGCGAATAGGCCCTGGAAAAAGGGGGTCTGACGGTTTTTCACCGCAGAAACGTCGGGAAAGGTTCTTGGGAGCGATTCGCTCCCCGGGGTTATGCCTCGATCCTGTTTGCGGATCGTAGCCTGGCGAAACTGCGGGCGAGCAACCTCGACACGTGCATCTGCGACACGCCCAGCTCCGCACTGATCTGGGACTGCGTCAGATTGCTGTAGTAGCGCAGCAGGAGGATGCGCTGCTCCCGCTCGGGGAGCTGGACGAGGAGGTGCCGTACGAGGTCCCGGTGCTCCACGCCGTCCAGCGCGGGGTCCTCGTAGCCGAGCCGGTCGAGGAGGCCTGGCAGTCCGTCGCCCTCCTGGGCGGCCTCCAGGGAGGTCGCGTGGTACGAGCGTCCGGCCTCGATGCAGGCCAGGACCTCGTCCTCGGTGATGTGCAGCCGTTCGGCGACCTCGCCGGTCGTGGGGGTGCGCCCGAAGGCCGTCGTGAGGTCCTCGGTGGCGCTGTTCACCTGCACCCACAGCTCGTGCAGCCGGCGGGGTACGTGGACCGTGCGGACGTTGTCGCGGAAGTAGCGCTTGATCTCGCCGACCACGGTGGGCATGGCGAAGGTCGGGAACTGCACGCCCCGCTCGGGATCGAAGCGGTCGATGGCGTTGATCAGCCCGATGGTGCCGACCTGGACGACGTCCTCCATGGGCTCGTTGCGGGAGCGGAAGCGGGCGGCGGCGTACCGCACCAGCGGAAGGTTCGCCTCGATCAGCGCGGCCCGCACCCGGCCGTGCTCGGGGGTGCCGGGCTCCAGGTTCTTGAGCTCGCCGAAGAGGACCTGGGTGAGGGCCCGGGTGTCGGCCCCGCGGCGGCGCTGCGGCCCCGGTTCCTGGGACTCGCCCGGTTCGTCCAGTCGTTCGAGGACCTGCGGCTTCTGCTGGGGAGGTGCTTGAGGCGCGGTACTGGCCGGCACGGTCAACTCCACCTCTGGGTTCGTCAACCCGTGAAAACACAAGTCCGAACGACGTTCGTCAGACACATGCATCAACTCATCGGTCAAAAGCGGTCATAGCATCACAAGACATGTGCACTGTGTGCAAGCACCTAGTCGCTTCGTGTTGCCCCGGACATACGGCGGCCCCCCGCCGTTCGGGCGGGGGGCCGTGGGTCCGTGCGGGGTGGGACGCGGTGCGGCCGGGTGTGCCGGGCGCGGGTGGGGTCGGACGCGGTTCAGATCTCGTAGTCGGCGATCACCCAGGTGGCGAACTCGCGCCACAGGGCGACGCCCGCCTGGTGGGCGGGGTGCTCCAGGTACCGCTTGAGCGCGTCCGTGTCCTCGACCGCCGAGTTGATCGCGAAGTCGTACGCGATGGGCCGGTCGGTGATGTTCCACTCGCACTCCCAGAACCGCAGTTCGGGGATCTGCCCGCCGAGTGCACGGAAGGCGGCGACGCCCTCCACGACGCGGGGGTCTTCCCGCCCGACGCCTTCGTTGAGCTTGAAGAGGACCAGGTGGCGGATCATGAGCACTCCATGGCGAACGCGGGCACGACGGCGGACAGGGCGAACAGGTGGGAAACTACGGGGAACGACGTCGGACACGCGGAAGAGGGCGAAGGTCGCCCGACGCCGACGCCGATATCGGTGCCGATATCGGTGCCGAGCAGCACGGCCGGCCGTCCGACCGTCCTGACCGTCCCGGCCTAGTCCTTGGCCCCGTCGGCAACCCACGTCATGAAGTCACCGACGGACTGAGCGGCGTTCGATATGCCCTCGAAGCCTATCTGGACGTAGTCCGCCGCCTTCTCGGGGTCGGTGATGATCACGTACAGCGCGAAGACCACGAGCACGTAGACGGCGATCTTTTTCGCGTTCACCGCCATTGCGGCCTCCCCCTGCGCCTGCCGGGACCCCTGTTGTCGGCGGTGAGTGTAACCCGACAGTTGATCCGATGATCTTTCAAACCCGTCGGAGTGATGCCGGAGGCCGGGAGGCAAGGAAGGAGACGTAACCACCGACGATCATCAGGGTCACACCCGCGAGGGAGAGGAGTGTGTGCGTCCACGCCGCTGCGTCGACCCACCACGAGCAGACGAAAAGGCCCAGACCCGTATCACCGGTCAACGCGCCGTAGCCCCAGAGGCGCGGACGGTAGGTGCGGCGCCGCAGCCACGGCACCGTCCAGCCCGAGCGGATCGCCGCGGCGGCGCCCACCGCGGAACAGACGGCCAGCACCCCCACGGCTCCGGTCGCCACCTGTCGCAGCATCGACCCCACCCCCCTCATCGCACCCGTTGCGGCGCGCGCACTCCGTCCGCGCTGATCATGACATCCGAGCGGCCGGTCACGCAGCCGACGCACGCGGCCGACGGCGGGCCGTACGGGGAACGGAACAGCGCGAAGGGCCCGGTCCATTGGACCGGGCCCTTCGTCTACCTGCGGTAGCGGAGGGATTTGAACCCTCGGTGACTTGCGCCACACTCGCTTTCGAGGCGAGCTCCTTCGGCCGCTCGGACACGCTACCGAGAGAGATCCTAGCCCACGATGGGCCGTGCTCGGAAATCCGTGTGCGGCGACCGATCCGGGCGGGACGGGGGCGGAACAGGGAGCGGTACGCAAGGGCGGTGGAGGGGTGGTGAGGAGAGTGGCGAGGGGGGCGGTAAGGGGTCTACCGGCTGCGGAAGAAGTCGGTGAGCAGCCTGGCGCACTCCTCGTCGAGCACACCGGCGATCACTTCCGGGCGATGGTTGAGCCGGCGGTCGCGTACGACGTCCCAGAGGGAGCCGGCCGCGCCCGCCTTCTCGTCGCGGGCGCCGTAGACGACCCGGTCCACCCGGGACTGCACGAGCGCGCCGGCGCACATCGTGCAGGGTTCGAGGGTGACGACGAGCGTGCAGCCGGTGAGCCGCCACTGCCCGGTCCGGGCGGCGGCCCGGCGGATCGCCAGCACCTCGGCGTGGGCGGTCGGGTCACCGGCGGCCTCGCGCTCGTTGTGCCCGGCGGCGAGCACCGTCGTGCCGTCCGGGGACAGCACGACGGCGCCGACGGGCACGTCGCCGCCGCGGCCCGCCAGCACGGCCTCGGCCAGGGCGAGCCGCATCGCGGTCCGCCAGGGGTCGCGCACGGGATCACCGACGGGATCACCGACAGGACCGGACACGGGACCGGACACAGGACCGGACACGGGACCGGACACAGAGGGCATGCCGACGGGATCGGGTACGGGAATGCCGACGGGACCGAGGACGGGGACGTCGGCGGGACCGGGTACGGGGTTCTGTTCCTCCGCTGCGTTCGACGGGCTCAGCGAACGGCCTCCAGGACCTCCGCCGCCCCGAGGACATCGGCGATCTCGCTGAGCGCGTCGGTGCTGTCCAGGGTCAGCAACTCCTTCTCGCTCACGCCGAGATCGGCGAGGACCTCGCGGTCTCCGATGGGTCCGGACGGCACGATCCGGCCCTTGGCGGTGGTACCGACGTCGTCGTCCTCGTCGTCGTCGGCCCCGTCCTCGGTCTCACCGTCCTCCGTGCCGTCGAGGTCGAGGGAGTCCAGATCGGCGACGCCGTCGTCACCGGGATCCCTTCCGAGCAGTTCGTCCGTGAGCAGGATCTCGCCGTACGAACTGCGTGCGGCGGCCGCGGCGTCCGAGACGTAGATACGAGGGTCCTCCTCGCCGTCCACGCGGACGACTCCGAACCACGCATCCTCCTGCTCGATGTAGACGAGGACCGTGTCGTCGTCGACCGAGGCTTCACGGGCCAGGTCGCTCAGATCCGACAGGGTCTCCACATCGTCGAGCTCTGTGTCGCTCGCTTCCCACCCGTCTTCGGTGCGCGCGAGCAGTGCGGCGAAGTACACCGTGACTCTCCCACTGGTCCTAGGCGTGCCGGTTGGGGGTCCTCCCGGCGGAGGTCGGGTGGGGGCTGCGTGCTCCGAGCCCCACCCACTCGGAATCGTGGCAGAAACAGAGCGTTCAGGAGAGGTCTTCGGCTCGCTGTGTCCCGGTCGCGTCCTCACGCCCGGTCGCGTGGCGCGTGCACCGCGCCGCCGTACGGCCTCACCTGGGCGCCCGGCGCCCACCGACAGCGGGATCGTACGCCGCCGGAACGTCCGCTCCGTACGCGGCTGTCCGAGGACTGCCCGGCGGGTCGCGCCGCGGGGGCCGTACGGGCGCGCCGGGGGCGGGCCGTGCACGGCACCGGGGCACGAACCGCTGCCGTACGGCTACCAACGGAATGTCCGCATGCGCATGGCGTGGCGAAGCCGGGCCGTCTTGGCCCGCCGCGGCTGCACCCTGTCGCGCAGCTCCCGCGCCTCCTTGAGGTCCCGGAGGAACTGGGCCCGGCGCCTGCGGCGCTGGGCATCACTCTCCAGGTCTTCCCGGTTCCACTGCTCCGGGTCCGGCATCGGCAACACCCCCAGTCGGTCATTCCCACTTTCCCTCCGGCAGGCGGTTTGATGCCACCGGTGATTTGCGCAGTGGCAGCGGCGAACTCCCACCGAACCGGCAGACCGGGTCAGGCGGGGTCAGGTGGGGTGACGAGGGCGGCCGGAAGCGGCGACGGGGGCACCCGGGGACGACCCGGATACCCTTGCGGCATGCGTCTCCACGTCGTCGACCACCCTCTGGTCGCCCATAAGCTCACCACGCTGCGCGACCGCCGCACCGACTCCCCGACCTTCCGCCGGCTCGCCGACGAGTTGGTCACCCTGCTCGCCTACGAGGCCACCCGGGACGTGCGCACCGAGCAGGTCGACATCGAGACCCCGGTGTCCGGCACCACGGGCGTCAAACTGTCCTACCCGCGGCCCCTCGTCGTACCGATCCTGCGGGCCGGCCTCGGCATGCTCGACGGCATGGTGCGCCTCCTGCCGACCGCCGAGGTGGGTTTCCTCGGCATGATCCGCGACGAGGAGACGCTGCAGGCGTCCACGTACGCGACCCGCATGCCGGAGGACCTCTCCGGGCGCCAGGTGTACGTACTGGACCCGATGCTCGCCACCGGCGGCACCCTCGTGGCGGCGATCCAGGAACTGATCAAGCGTGGTGCCGACGATGTGACGGCGGTGGTCCTCCTGGCGGCTCCCGAGGGCGTCGAGGTCATGGAGCGCGACCTCGCGGGCGCCCCGGTCACGGTCGTGACCGCGTCGGTCGACGAACGCCTGAACGAGAACGGCTACATCGTCCCGGGCCTGGGCGACGCGGGAGACCGCATGTACGGCGCGGCGGAGTAGGCGGCCCGCGCCGGGCTAGCAGTTCCTCTTCCTCGGCGAGGGCGCCGGTGCGGGGTCGGACAGGACGGTCAGGGCCCTGGCGGCGGCCTTCTCCGGCGCCAGGGCCTTGAAAGCCTTGCCGAGGATCAGGTCGACCTCCGCCGGCTTCACCCGGCTGTCGGTCTTCTTCTCGGCGCCGGTGACCTGCGTGGCGAGGACGGTCAGGGCGGTGTCGGCGGCAGCCTTCGCGCCGAGCACCACGCCGGGCCCCTCGACCTTCTTGTCGTACGCCTTCGAGGCGTTGCCCACCTCGCCGATCCTGAAGCCGCGCTTCTTCAGCGCGTCCGCGGTGTTCTTGGCGAGGCCGGTGCGGGACGTGGCGTTGAGGACGTTCACCGTGATCTGGCCGGGCTCCGGCACGGCCTTGACCGGACTCGCGGAGGGGGAGGGGGACCTCCCGCAGCCCGCTGCGGCCGCCGCGGCTGATGCCTTGTCGCCGCCGCCCGTGAAGACGTCGATGAGCTGCAGGGTCCCCCAGCCGACCAGACCGAGCGCGGCGACGGAGGCGACGACCGCGAGCACGAGGCGGCGCCCCCGGTTCCGGCGCATCCGCGGGTACTTGTCCCCCGTGATCCGGTACTGGCCGCCCATGCCAGGGGGAGTGAGCATGCTCATGAGCGCAGCGTAGTGCGCCGAGGCCGTGATGCCTACTAGATGATCATTGACCTGCGTTCAGTCCAACCCGAAAGGGTCAACCCGAACGTGGATAGCCTTCCGTGCGGGCTAGCCCACACGGGATACGTAGGAGACACGTAGGGACGCCTACGAGACGCGCACGAGACCGTACGAACGAGTGCGAACCGGATGCGAGTCAAATGCGAGCCGGAGAGGTCCTCGGTCAGGGCAGGCGGCGGCGCCCCGGGGCCCCGGCGCCGGGGCCTGGGACCCGGGGGTGAACCGAGCGGCGGGGACTCAGTCCAGTTCGAGGACGCGGGCGTGCAGGACCTGGCGCTGCTGCAGCGCTGCGCGGACGGCGCGGTGCAGGCCGTCCTCCAGGTACAGGTCGCCCTGCCACTTCACGACATGCGCGAAGAGGTCGCCGTAGAACGTGGAGTCCTCGGCGAGCAGTGTTTCCAGATCGAGCTGGCCCTTGGTCGTCACCAACTGATCGAGGCGGACCGGGCGCGGCGCGACATCCGCCCACTGCCGGGTGCTTTCCCGGCCGTGGTCGGGATACGGCCGGCCGTTTCCGATGCGCTTGAAGATCACACGGAAAGCCTACCGGCCAAGAGCTTCCGGGCGCAGCCATGGCGACGGAGTGCGGCGCTGGAAATGGCCTCGTAAATTCGGGCAAACCGGTAATAGTCCCGGATTGGACCCGGGGCGCGTCCGAGCAGGCTCCGGACACGTTGGAGGAAGTGCCTGAAGTGGCAGATGGTGGTGCTCTTGCCGGTCGAGCCGGTCGAGCCGGTCGAGCCGGCCCTCCGAAGTCGCGGACGGTGCTCCCTCGATTTCCTGACGACCCGGAAATTGCTCCCGCATGAATGTGTACGGGCCTTGCGTCCGGCCGGTGCGGTCAGGTCGCCCGCCAGTACCCCAGCGCGTTCACCCGCTGCTTCGGCAGGGCCAGTTCTTTGCGGAAGTACGCCGCCAGCGACCGCGTCGTCGCCGTGTCGCAGGCGATCCAGACGTAGGGGTCGGCGGTCTCCTTCAGCAGCTCCGGCGCGGCGGCCCGGACCTGGGTCACCAGATGGGCGCCCCCGTCGAGGCGGGGCACCGTGCGGAGGTCGTGGAGGGTCGTGTCCACCCGGAAGGGCAGGCCGTACGTGCCCTTACCGGCGCCTGCCCCGGTATTCGCGGCACGCCCCACCGTGCCCGCGGTGTCCACCGTGTCCACGGCGTCGGCGGAGCCGGCCGTGCCAACACTGTCGGCACGGTCGTCGGCGCCCGCGGCCGTCTCGAACCAGATCGTCGCGGGCACCCGGCCCAGTGCGTCCAGGAGGGAGTTGAGTGCGGGGAGGGACGCCGCGTCGGCGACGGCCAGCACCCGGGACGGAGCCGGGTCCGGGTGTGTGAAGCCCGTGCCCTGGACCGTGGCCTCGATCGTGTCCCCCGGCTTCGCGGTCCGCGCCCAGTCGCTCGCGCACCCCTCGTGCAGGGCGAACTCCAGGTCGAAGGTCCCTGCGGCCGGATCCGGGTCCACGAGGGTGTACGCCCGCTGGTGCGGTTTGCCCGCGTTGCCGAACCACAGGCGTACCCACATGGTGGGGTGCACCCCGGTCGCCGCGAGCATGCCGCCGTCGTCGAGGCGCAGCCGGCGGTAGTGCTCGGTCACGTCCTCCGCGCCCAGCACCGTGAACGTGAAGTCCTTGCCACGGAACAGTTTGAGGACCGCTCCCTCCCAGCCGTGCCCCTGCCCCATGGCGTTTTCACCCTTCGCGTACGATTCCGGCACACTTACTTAGGTGAGCCTAACCTAAAGCCCATGGGGGACACAGGGTGACTGTCGAGATCTACCGCGATACCTGGGGTGTCCCGCACCTGCGCGCGGACGACGTGCTCGAACTGGCCCGTGCACAGGGTCTGTCCACGGCGCTCGACCGCGCCTGGCAGATCGAGGTCGAGCGGCACCGGGCCCGCGGCACCTCGGCCTCGTTCCTCGGCGCGGACGCGCTCGCCTGGGACCGGTTCGCGAGACGGGCCCGGCTCGACGACACGGCGAGACGTTGTTTCACGGCCTTGGAGAGACGGGACCCCGAGACCGCCGCCTGGGTCCGGGCGTACGTCGACGGGGTCAACCAGGGCCTGCCCGAAGGGGCCCGCAGGACACCCGAGTTCGCGACGGTCTCCCTCGCCCCGGGCCGGTGGGAACCATGGACGCCGCTGGGCGTCTGGCTCGCCACGCACATCCTGTTCGCCGGGTTCCCCGCCAAGTTGTGGCGCGAGGAGGTCGTACGTCACCTCGGTCCCGACGCGGTCGGCCTGTTCGCCACCGACGGGACCGGGACGGCCGGCAGCAACGGCTGGCTGGTCACCGGCGAACGCACCGTCACGGGACGGCCGGTCCTCGCGGGCGACCCGCACCGCTTCATCGAGGCGCCGGGTGTCTACCAGCAGATCCGGCTCGCCTGCCCGGAGTTCGACGTCGTGGGCCTGGCCGTGCCGGGTGTCCCCGGCATCGCGCACTTCGGCCACACGGGCACGGTGGCCTGGTCGATCACCAACGCGATGGCCGACTACCAGGACCTGTACCGGGAGCGGCTCAGGCGGTCCGGCGCCGGTGCGGGACAACGCGTCGAGGCTCTCGGCCCGGACGGGAGGTGGCACCCCGCCTCCCGTCACGTCGAGACGATCGAGGTGGCCGGTGGCGACACGGCCGGATCCGGGGGCGGATCCGAAGCCAAGGCCGAAGCCGAGGTCGAAGTCGAAGTGATCGAGACCGCTCGCGGCCCGATCATCATCACCGGCGCCGACAACGACGGCGATGGCACCGGCACCGGCACCGGCAACGACGGCGATGGCGATGGCAACGACAGCAACGGCGATGGTGAGACCGCGGCCGGACCCATCAGCCTCCGCTACCCGCCCCGCGTCTCCGAGGACCTGGGCTTCAGCGCCCTCCTCCCCCTCCTGCGCGCCCGCCGCGTCGCCGACGTGGACCGTGCCTTCGACGACTGGGCCGAACCCGTCAACGTCGTCCAGGCCGCCGACACCGAAGGCGGCCTGCTCCACCGCGTCGCGGGCCGGGTGCCGTCGCGGAACCCGGTGAACGGCATCCGGGTCGTCGCGGCCTGGGAGCCCGGCCACGAATGGCGGGACCGGTACGTGGACATGCCGCGGGGCACGATCGAGGACGGCATCGCGGTCATGGCCAACCAGCGGGGCCCCGCCACCCCGCTCGGTGTCGAGTTCGCGCCGCCTCACCGGGCCGCCCGCCTGCGCGCC
This sequence comes from Streptomyces beigongshangae, assembly GCF_019710745.1. Lineage (GTDB taxonomy): Bacteria > Actinomycetota > Actinomycetes > Streptomycetales > Streptomycetaceae > Streptomyces > Streptomyces beigongshangae. The sequence continues at coordinate 86,691 of NZ_JAHKJW010000005.1, read as the reverse complement.
CTCCTCGTCCCGAGGAAGGACTGGAGGGCCGCCGACATGGCCGCCCTCCACATGGACACCCACCTGGCCTCCGCGACTCCGCTGCTGGACCGGATCGCCGCCCTCGACGGTCTCACCCCCGCGGCCGCCGCCCTGCGCGGGCGCCTCCTGGGCTGGGACCGACACATGGCCGCGGACAGCGAGGAGGCGGCCGGTTACGCGGCGGTCCGCAGCGCCGTCGTGCGCCGGCTCGCGGGCCACCCCGCCCTGGCCCCGCTGACCCGGCCCCCGTCGTACCCCGAGGTGCTCCGGCCCTGGCTCGCTCTCGCCCCCCGTGTCGCCTTCGCCCTGGAGAACCTCCTCAAGGCGCGGGACCTCTACGGGATCGACCGCGCCGAGGTCGTCGGAGCGGCCCTGGAGGAGGTCGCCGGGGACCCGCCGACGGGCACCTGGGGCGACACCCACCGCCTCGCGCCCTGGCGGGCGGTGCCGGACCCGGCGTACGACGAGGAGGAGCCCGCGCTCGCCGGTGACCACGACTGCGTGCTGTGCACCTCGGCCGTGCCGGGCCTCACCGACCGGGCCGCCCGGGGTCCCGCCGCCCGCTACGTGTGGGACCTGGCACGGCGTGAGGACAGCCTCTGGGGGGTGCCGTTCGGCGCGTCGGGCGTACCGGGCTCCCCGCACCACCGCGACCAACTGCCCCTGTGGCTGAGGGGAGAACTCGCCCCTGTGATCACCGACTGGAACCAGCTCGGCAAGAAGAACGAGGACAACCGTGACGAGTACGACGAGTACAACGAGTACAACGACCAGCGCGACCAGTACGACCAGCGCGACCAGCGCGACCAGCGCGACCAGTACGGCAACGACGCCGTACACGACCGGCCGTGATCGCGCCGCCGTCCACGAGGAGGCCGTCGAGGGCCTGGGCACCGTCCGCGTCGTCCCCGTGGACCCGGAGGCCGACCTGGACGTGCTCCACCACTGGGTGACGGCCGAACGGGCCCGGTTCTGGGGCATGGGCGGCTTCACCAGGGAGCAGGTGCTGGAGACGTACCGGCACCTCGGCTCGCTCGACACGCACCACGCGTACCTCGCCGTCGTGGACGGCGAACCGGCCGCGCTCTTCCAGACGTACGAACCGGAGGCCGACCGGGTCAGCGAGTGCTACGCGGTGGAACCCGGCGACATCGGCGTCCACCTGCTCATCGGCCCGCCCTCCGAGGGCGTCGGCCGGGCCGGCTACAGCAGCGCTCTGCTGAAGGCATTCACCACGTACGTCCTGCGCGTCCTCGACCGGCGGCGGGTCGTGGTCGAGCCCGACGTCCGCAACGAGCGGGCCGTCGCCCGCCTGCTCCGGCAGGGTTTCGTGCTCGGCCCGCCCGTCGTGCTGCCGGAGGTCGACCTGCCGGGGGTGTACCTGCCGGAGAAGGAGGCCCAACTGGCTTTCCTGCACCGGGACCGCGTCCACCCGCGGGGCGCCGCCGGGGAGCTGTAACGTCGGCGGGTGCCCGATGACATCACTCCCGAAGCCCTGGCCGCCCACTACCGGCTGGAACCCATTCCCAGGGAGGGCGGCCTCTTCCGCCGTACCTGGGCGGGTCCGGAACGGCCCGACGGGCGGCCCGAGGGTTCCGCGATCGTGGCCCTCCTGACCTCGCGGCCCGGTGACTTCTCGGCCCTGCACCGCCTCCCGTCCGACGAGACCTGGCACTTCTACCTGGGGGACCCGCTGGAGCTGCTGCTCCTCGCCCCCGACGGCACGTCCCGTACGGTCCTGCTCGGCCCGGACGTCCTCGGCGGCCAGCGCGTCCAGTTCACCGTGCCCGCGCGCACCTGGATGGGCGCGCGGGTCGCCGCCGGCGGCGCGTGGTCGTTCTTCGGGTGCACGATGGCGCCGGGCTTCACCTACGAGGGGTACGAGCACGGGGACGGGGCCGGACTCGCCGCCCGCTACCCGGCGGAGGCAGCGCGGATCGCCGCGCTGAGCCGCCCGTGACCGGCCGCACCGACCCCGCCCTCGCCCCCGGCGGGGGACCGTTCGGCGGACTGCTCGCCGGGCAGGTGGCGCTGGTCACCGGGGCCGGGGCGGAGGGCGGCATCGGGCGGGAGATCGCGCTGGGGTTCGCGGCGGCGGGGGCGGCCGTGGCCGTCCACTTCCGTACGAACGCGGAGGCGGCGGGGGAGACCGTCGACCTCGTCGCGCGGTCGGGCGGACACGCGGTGGCCCTGCGCGCCGACCTGACCGTGGAGGCCGAGTGCCACCGGGTCGTGCGCGAGGCCGCGGACTGGGGAGGCGGTGAGCTGACGGCCCTGGTCAACAACGCGGGCGTACAACCGGTCCAGGGGCTGCCGGGCATGACGGTGGCGGACTGGCGGGCGGTGGTCGACACCAACCTGTCGAGCGTCTTCGCCTGCACGCAGGCCGCCGCCGAACTGATGCGGGACGGCAGCCGGGGGAGCGGCGGGAGGGTCCAGGACGGTGGGCACGGCGGGCACGGTGGGCACGGTGGGCACGGCGGGCACGGCGGGCACGGCGGGCACGGCGGGCACGGTGGGCACGATGGGCGTGCGCGCAGCATCACCCACATCGCGTCCATCGAGGCCACGCATCCCGCCCCGCACCACGCGCACTACTCCGCGTCGAAGGCCGCCGTCGTCATGCACGCGCGCTCGGCGGCCCTGGAGTACGGTCCCTACGGAATCCGCGTGAACACCGTCTCCCCGGGACTGATCGACCGCGAGGGCCTCGCCCAGGCGTGGCCGGAGGGTGTACGGCGCTGGCGGCAGGCGGCTCCCACCGGGAGGCTGGGCCGCCCGGAGGACGTGGCCGACGCCTGTGTCTTCCTCGCCTCGCCGATGGCCTCCTGGATCACGGGGCACGACCTGGTCGTGGACGGAGGGGTCTCGGCACGGCCGACGTGGTGAGGCGGTCAGCCGGGCGGGGGCGGCGGTCGGGCGGCGCTGAACAACGTGCCGCGTACATCCGTATCCCCACGGAGGCCGCGGACGTACGGGACGGACGTACAGGGCTGACGTACAGGGCTGACGTACGAGCAGAGAAGCAGGACGTAGGAGAAAGAGAAGCGGGGAGAGGCGACGTGGGCCGAGTGCGCCGTACACACCGGGTGCCGCGGGGGCAGCGAATACGCCGGGCACAGCGGGTACACCGGGCACAGCGGGTACACCGGGCGCAGAGGCCGGGAGGGCCGCAGGCACCGCACGCACCGCAGGCGCTGGGGACGCCGGGGCCCCGCCGGGCCGCCGTCGTCGCCGCTCTCGTCGTCCTGCTGGGCACGCTGTTCCTGCTCGGCGGCGCCACTCCCGCGTCCGCCCACTCGGCCGTGCGGGACACCGACCCCCGTGAGGGGTCCGTCCTGCGCTCCGCGCCGCGGGAGGTCACCATGACCTTCACCGAGTCGGTCGGCGTCGGAGACGACTCGCTGCGCGTCCTCAGCCCGGAGAACCGGCGGGTGAACGCGGGCGGCGCCGAGCACGTCCCCGGCCGCTCCGACCGGGTCCGCGTACGGCTGCGCGACGATCTGCCGGACGGGACGTTCACCGTCGCCTGGCGCGTGGTCTCGGCGGACAGCCACCCGATCTCCGGCGCCTTCACCTTCTCCATCGGCGCGCCCTCCGAGACGACGGTCTCCCTGTCCGCCGAGCCGGCCGTGAACCCCGCCTCGGGCGCCCTCTACGACATCGCCCGCTACGCCGCGTACGCCGCCGTCGCCCTGCTCATCGGCGTCACCGTCTTCGTCCTCGGGTGCCGTCCGCCCGGTACCCGGCCGTTGCGGGGACTCGTACGCACCGGCTGGTGGGCCCTCCTGGCCACCACGGCCCTGCTCGTCCTCCTGCGCGGCCCGTACGAACGGGGTACCGGCCCGTCGACCCTCCTCGACCCGGCGCTCGTCGAGAACACCCTGACGAGCAGGCCCGGCTGGGCCCTGCTCGCCCGGCTGGCGCTGCTGGCGGGGGTGGCGGTCTTCCTCGTACGGACGGAGGCCGCCCTGCGCGGGTCCCCGGAACCGAAACCCGCCGTCCTCGCCGTCGGCGGTGTCCTGGCCGTCGCCCTGGCGGGCACCTGGGCCGCCGCGGAGCACGCGTCCGCGGGGATCCAGGTCCCCGCGGCGATGACCTCCTCCGTACTGCACCTCCTGGCGGCGTCGGTCTGGCTGGGCGGCCTCGGTGCCCTGCTCACCGCCCTCCACCGGTCGGAGACACCGCTCCCGGCCGCTTCCGTGCGCCGCTTCTCGCGCCTCGCGTTCACCTCGGTCGTGGTCCTGGTGCTGACCGGCGTCTACCAGTCCTGGCGGGGCCTCGGGTCGTGGGACGCGGTGACCGGCACCTCGTACGGCCGGCTCCTGGTCGCGAAGGCGGCCGCGGTGGTGGTGCTGCTGGCCGCGGCGGCCTTCTCGCGCCGCTGGACGGCCCGTCTGACGGACGACGCCGCGCAGCCGTCCGGGGCGCGCGTGCCGGCGATGGCGGGTGCGCCGGCGGGCGCCGAAGCGGACGGCACGAACCTGCCGCCCGACTCTCCCGGACCCGACTCTCCCGGACCCGACTCGCCCGGGCCCGGCTCCCGCGGGCCCGGCTCCCGTACACCGGACGCAGGGCCCGACGCGACGGCTGCGGAATCCTCGGGCCTGTCGGGCCTGTCGGGGCTGCCGGGACCGTCGGAGCCATCGAGGTCGTCAGGGCCGTCAGGGCCGTCGCCGTCGGCTTCCGGGGAGGAGACGGGCGCCCGTCACCGCCTCCTGCGGCGTTCGGTCCTCGCCGAGGTCGTCGTGGGCGTGGCGGTGCTGGTCGTCACGACGGTGCTGACCGGCACCCAGCCCGGCCGCGCCGAGCTGGAGACGGCGGCGGCCGAGTCCACCGCGTCCGCCGGGAGCGGCCCGACCGCGTCCACGACCCTGATCCCCTTCGACGTCGGCACCCCGAACGGCCACGGCAAGGTCCAGGTCCTCCTGGAGCCGGGCCGCGTCGGGGAGAACACGGTCGAGGCGGTCGTCCTCGGCCCCGACGGAGGCATCGCCACCGTCCCCGAGATCCGGCTCTCCTTCACCCTCAAGGCCCAGCGGATCGGCCCCGTCGACGCCGGACTCACCGACAAGGGCGGCTACTGGGGGACCCAGTCCCTCAACCTGCCCCTCGCCGGCACCTGGACGATGAAGGTCACGATCCGCACGTCGGACATCGACCAGGTGTCGGTGACGCGGGAGGTGGAGATCGCCCCCTGAGTCCGTTCTCGAGCCCGCAGCGGGCGCCGGCGTCACCAGGACGGCATGATCGCCTCGGGGTAACGGGACCCGGCAGCACCCTTGGGCAGGATCTCCTGGACGCGGGCCAGGTCCTGCGGGGTGAGCGTGACGTCCGCGGCGGCCACGTTCTCGGCGAGGCGCCGCGGACTGCGGGTACCGGGGATCGGGACGATGTCGTCGCCCTGGGCCAGCAGCCAGGCCAGGGCCAGCTGCGTGACGGAGATCCCCTTGGCGGCGGCGAGCGTGTTCAGTTCGCGTACGGCGGTCAGGTTCCGCTCGTAGTTGCCGGGCTGCCAGCGGTCGTCCCAGCTGCGCATGTCGTCGGCGGGATACTCGGCGGCGGGCTTCACCGCACCGGTCAGGAACCCCCGGCCGAGCGGCGAGTACGGTACGAAGCCGATGCCGAGCTCCCGCACCACGGGCAGCACCTCGGCCTCGACGGCCCGCTCGAACACCGAGTACTCGGTCTGCAGTACGGACACCGGGTGGACGGCGTGGGCGCGCCGGAGCAGGTCGGGTCCGGCCTCGCTGAGTCCGAGGTACCGCACCTTGCCTTCGGCGATCAACTCGCCGACCGTGCCGGCCACGTCCTCGATGGGGACATCCGGGTCGACGCGGTGCTGGTACAGCACGTCGACGTAGTCGGTACCGAGGTGGCGCAGGCTGTTCTCGGTGACCTCGCGGATGTGCTCGGGCCGGCTGTTGAGCGCGTAGCCCGCGGCGTCCTGCGGCGCGCTCATGTCGAAGCCGAACTTGGTGGCGATCACGACGTCGTCGCGGAAGTCCCGTACGGCACGGCCGAGCAGCTGCTCGTTGCTCCCGGTGCCCATGCCGTACAGCTCGGCGGTGTCGAAGAGGGTGACGCCGAGTTCGTACGCCCGGCGGACAGTGGCGATGCCGTCGGCCTCGTCACCGGCGCCGTAGGCCATGGTCATGCCCATCGTGCCGAGACCGACGGCGCCGACGGTCAGCCCCTGACCGCCGAGACGCCGGGCGGGCAGGGTCCCGTGCTCGCCCTGCCGCCCCTCGTCGGTCTGCTGCTTGCGGTGTTGTTCGTCGCCTTGCTGTGTCATGCGCTCAACGCTAGGAGCGCGGATGCCGCGGGGCATGGGCCGTCGACCGCATAGGATTGCCTGATCCTCTCAGGGCCGACTGGGAGGCGCACCCGGGACCGACCCTGTGGGCAGGTGCCCCACCCTTCGGGCGGACAAGGAGTACGGATGCTGGACGAGTTGTCCGCGGCCATCGCCCGGTACGGCGGGGACATGTGGTCCGACACCGCGGTGCCGCGTCAACGGCTGGTGACACTGGACGAGCCCGCCCCGCCGTTCGACCTGCTGTACGAACCGATGATCTGCTTCGTCGTCCAGGGCGCCAAGAGCAGCGTGGCGGGCGACCGGAGCTGGCGGAGCGGTCGCGGGCAGGTGTTCCTGAACTCGCTGGTCCTGCCGGTCACAGCCACGTTCGAGGAGGTGCCGTACCGCTCGGCGGTGCTGCGCCTGGACGGCGACGTGCTCGCCGACCTCCTGCTGGAACTGGAACCGGAGCCGAGCCGGATGCCGAGGCCGAACCGGACACCGGGGCCGAGCCGGACACCGGGGCCGGTCGGCCCGCATCCTCGTCCGGGTACGGAAGGGCTGCCCGGCTCCGACCCGGCCGGACAGCTCTCCGCACCGATGACCCCGGAACTGATCGACGCGGTCACGCGCTGGGTACGGCTGCTGGACAGCCCGCAGGACATCCCGGCCCTGGCGGGCCGTATCGAGGCGGAGATCCTCTACCGCGTGCTCGGCGGCGCCCTCGGCCCGGCCCTGCGGCACTTCACCCTGGCGGACTCCGCCGCGGCGCGGGTGCGTGCGGCGGCCCGTTGGATCTACGCCCGTTTCACCGAGCCGCTCGGCATCGACGCGATCGCGGCGGTGGCCCACATGAGCCCCGCGAGCCTGCACCGCCACTTCAAGGCGGCCACCGGTATGAGCCCCCTGCGCTTCCAGAAGCAGCTCCGCCTCCAGGAGGCCCGCAGGCTCCTCCTGGCCGGGGACACGACGGCGGCCCTGGTCGCCGCGAGGGTCGGCTACGTGAGCGCGACCCAGTTCAACCGTGAGTACCGACGGGTGTACGGCCTGCCGCCGGGCCAGGACACGGCGCGGCTGCGCGACCGGCTGGCGGACGCGGGCAGCCGGAGGGCGTGAACCGTCGCCCGGCCTTTCAGGACACAGACTCCTTCAGGACACAGACTCCTTCAGGACACAGATCTCTTCAGGACGCAGATCCCTGATGGACGAGCGTGCGCAGGGCGACGGAGGCGCGCGCGAACCCCTGATCACTCAGCAGGGCACGCGCTTCACCGCCGGACCCGTCCGTATCCCGGTGCCGGGACGGCCGCCGAAGCCGGACGAGCGCCCGAAAGTCGTACATACGCTTTTTCTGAGCAGAGTGAAGCTCATGTACAGGTACGCCCGGACGGCGGCCGACTGAGGGAGACTGGGGGCATGGCTGTTGGGAAAACAGCGGCCGTCGACTCAGTCATGCCCGTTTTCGCCGATGAGGTGCCGTGGTGAGCGGACAGGACCCGCCGCGGCTGCAAGTTCATCAGGCGGAGCAGAGACACGGCGGCATGCTGGTGTCCCTGACCGGCGAACTCGACGTGCAGACGAGTCTCGCGATCAGGGAAGCGATCATCCGCATCGCCCTCCCGCGCACGACGAGGTACCTCCTGCTCGACCTGTCGGGTCTGACGTACTGCGCCACCGGCGGGCTCTACAGCCTGCTGGGCATGACGGACGCGCTGGAGGTGGTCGGGGTGTCCGTGCAGATCGTCCGTATCAGCACGGCGGTCCAGGCCGTCGTCAGGACCTCGGAACAACTCACCCGGCTTCCGCTGACCGCCGCCGCCACGGGCCCGGACACCGGCGCGTCCTGGCCGCACCACTGAGACGGACGATGCCGGAGGGTCCTGCTGTTCGCGGTGGGGCCCTCCGGCGTCGGTGTCGGGTGAGGCACCGGGCCGTACAGCAGGTCTACCGGACCCCGTCGGCGGACCACCACGGAACTTCGGTGCGGACGCGGTCAGAACAGGAGGGCCTGTTCATCCGCTCCGAGGATCAGCAGGGACGGAGACAGGGCCATGGTGCCGCAGTGGTTGAACGGGTTGATGAACATCACCTGCTCCACATTGCCCGGGCCGACACCCGGACCCCCCTTCTCGGGAGCCAGGATGTTCTGGTCCGAGAAGGTCTTGCAGTCGTTGTCGGCGATCGGGCTGAGGGTGGCTGCTGCCGGACCGGCGCCGGCCAGAGCGATCCCCACGGCGCCGGTGACGATCGCGGCGCACCTCGTGTATTTCGTTGCCATGGCCAAGTAACGCGGACGGGAGAGGCGGGTAACGTCCGGCCCGTTCTCGGTCACTCGTTCCGACGTCGAACCCGGACACGTCGAAGGGCCCCGCTGCGAACAGCGGGGCCCTTCGACGTTAGTGCCCGGTGAGGCACTGGCGGAGGATACGAGATTCGAACTCGTGAGGGGTTGCCCCCAACACGCTTTCCAACTGTCCGCGCGGCCGTCCGGGGGCGTTCGTGGGGGTTCGCGCGGCAGGTCAGAGGGGGTGCGCGTACGGCGGTGAACGGTGGCGTCCGTCTGCGCACTGGACAAAGACCAGGACAACGAACGACTCAGAGCCGCAGCTCACATACGAGGGATGCCGCAACGAACTCCGCGCCAGCGGCGCCGTTGTCGCGCCCCGCGCGGTAAGGGTGCGGCGCGGTGGCGGGACACAAGTTCGGAGGGTTGCAACTCCGGGGCGTTCGCGTCGAGTTCGGACTGAGTAGTGTGAGCCTGTGGAGAATCCTCAATCATCCCAGAGCGTCTTGCGGGCCGTGGCTCTTCCGGACGCAGACCCCATGCGACCGATAGCCCTTGCTTGGGATAAATACTCGGATACGGCGCTTGCGGACTGGTACACGCTCCTTAGCCAGGACCCTGAGGAGGATGAGGTTCAGAGCTTCCTTGAGCTGCATCCGGCAATGATTCCGGGGGGCAGCGGTGATATCGGTCCGGGCGGGCATCATGGGTCAGATGCAGGTGCAGTTTTCCGGCGGCCGAAGTTGATAGGTGCCGGCCGGGGGTTCGAACCGGATTTCATGTGGGTCACGAGATCTTCTGGTCTTGTCACGCCGATTCTGATCGAAATCGAAAAGCCGTCGAAGCGCTGGTTCAGAAAGGACGGTCGTCCCACTAGTGAGTTCGTGGAGGCTCACGATCAGCTCAATGACTGGCGGTCTTGGTTCTCTCGCGACGGGAACCAGGCGATTTTTCGAAATACGTTCCTTTTCCTCGGCGAAAAGTACATGAATCGACCACTTGAGCCGCAGTACGTACTGATTTACGGTCGCGAGTCAGAATTTGGGTTCGGAGGTGGCCACACCAGCCCCGATGGCGTGCGGTATAAACGAGATCAACAGCGAGCAAGGGATGAGTCGTTCATGACGTTCGACGCACTGCGTCCACGTTACGATCACTCCAATTCGATGACTCTGACCATGACGGCCCGCGGTCCGGAAGTGTATGCGTTCTCGCCAGTGTATGGAACGAGTGCGTTTACCGGAGAGGAAGCCCTAGTCCTGGGTGATCCACAAGTGGCTCTTTCGAGGTCGGTCATGATGACAGACGAGCGGCGCGCCTACCTAGCGAAGCGATGGGCCTATTGGCGGGATCATGAACGGCAGAAGAAGGATCTAAACGACATTCAAATCCGCCGGACGGGAATTGAGTAAGCCTCACGCGGACAACTCTGCCGAGATTTTTCATCTCGCTGGTCCCGTGCATCCTGCTGTTAAGGCCATGCAGCGCTCGCAACTGCGAGTTGCCCCAGCCCTGTGAATGAACAATTACAACCACCGCGCGCGGGTGATAGGCGAATATATCCGCATGGTCCCGATAGGGATTTCGTGATCGAGGCCGGGCCAGTTTTCTGTTTGCGCTGTTCAGGAAGGGAGAAACCCCGGTTTCTCCTTTCCTAGGTCTTGCAGGTGGTTCAGGTAGTCCTGTGCCGTCGGTTCGGTGCTGTAGCGCTGCCGCATGACGGCTGCGAGTTCTCGGCTGGTCATGATCAGGGACGGGACAGACTGACGCTGGCCCTGTAGGGCGCGCTCGCCGTGAATGACAGCTTGTTCGAGGTCGCCCTCCCGCGCTGCGGCGACCCCCAGGGTTACCCGCGCTTCGGCGTTCCGCATGGGCGACCGCTCTGTGCCGTCGAAGTCAGTTCCCGCACGCAGAACCTCATCCGCGAGTGTCCGCGCAAGTCGGTCTTCCCCGACCAGCCGATAGCAGTCCATCGCGTAGAAGTCGAACTTGGCGGGGTCGACGACAAAGTGGTTGTCCAGGTTCTCGGGATATGGCATCCCCTCTAGCAGCCGGCGCCCCTTGTCGAGGGCTACCTCAACTTGCCGACGGTCCCCGAGCCGCGCCCATGCTTTGGCTTCCTGGCCAGCGAGCTGCACGGCGACACCGTGGTGTGCTGCTGTCTCTGCCCCGGCTTGCGCTGCGGCGATGACTCCGCGGTAGTCGCCGGTCGTGAGGGCGAACCACGCCCGCATCTCGTGTGCCCACCCCGCAACCTCGGAGTGGTCGGACTCGGTCGCGAGCGAGAGCGCGGCACGCCGCGTCGACTCGGCTGCGTGGCGGTCGCCGGTGTCGTACTCGACGCAGCCGACCAGCAAGGCGAGCCAACCCGACAGCGCGAGTACCTCGCGATGCTGGGCAAGCGTGAGGCTCTTCGTGTGCAGGTCGACAACGCGGCGAAGCCACTGCCGACCCTCGATAAGGAGCTGAGCGCTCGGCATGAACGGGTACTCGGAGCAGAGGCGGTCCGTAGTGATCCGGAGCGCATCGAGCGTCGCACTGTCGACGTCCGAGCGGTTCAGGCGACTCACGATCTCCAGAGTCTCCATTCCGCTCGCTGCCAGGATCTCCTTGTCTCCGTCCCGCCGGGACGGAGCAGGGAAGAGGGCGTGCGTCACTGTGCCGAACACGGCCGCGATGATCGGTTGATAGAAGTCGTTCGGTGCCTGGCCGGACTCCCAGCGCTTCCACTGGCGAATCATGCTGTCCTCTGCCGGCAGCTCCGTGGGTGCGTGCGCACGCAGGGCCCTGACTGCGTCACGCTGTGACCAGTCGCGCGCCTGTCGTTCGGCAGCGATGCGTCGCGCCCATGCGGGCCTGTCGTCAGTCATGCGCCCTCCTCCGAGTGCCTACTCCGAGTCTCGCGCGCGGGCAGGGGGGACAGGGAAGGGGATAGGGGGGTGTCACTGGACATGTCCCCACCTCCTTCCCGCCGTCCCCTGGCTGTCACTTACCTCACACACTCCGTTACTCCCATGCTGGTTGCAGATCAAGCGTCACCTGGTGCGGAGCGGCTTTCCAGCGCTTCGAGTCGTTCGGTCAACGTCTTGAGTTGGGAGCGGATTTCCTTGATGTCATCACGCACGTTGCTACCCGGAGTGGACCCGTCGCTGACGAAGTTGCCCAGGTTCCCCGCCGACACGATCAACCCCTCGGTCCGGAGTGCGGCTAGCCCGTTCTGGATGGTCTGGCTGGCGTACCCGAAGCGGTCCATCAGCTCTCGCTGAGAGGGGAGTTTCTCCCCCGGCTTCATCTTCCTGATGTCGTCGCGGAGCGCGTCTGCGACCTGCACCGCCTTCGGCTTAGGCCCTCCTGTGACAGTCATGCCTTGAGGGTACCCACCACAGCGAACTAGTGCGCATCACCTCGCAAGGGTTGTGCACCACAGCAGACTAGTGCAAGCTAGTCAGCAAGAAAGGGCCCTGAATCTTGGGGCTGTTCCTAGCTTCGTGGCGCCTCGCGCCACGGCTGACTTCAACGGCGAGAGGTCCCCGGGTGGCACCCCGGGGACCTCGGTCGGGCCGTTCCGTCGATTGAGGAGAGACGACCCATGAAGTGCATCGTTGCTGGTCATGAAGCCGTTACCGCGACGGAGTTCGCGGAACTGGCGTTCGGTATCGACCCGGAGTTGTTCACCGACCCGGTGGGGGAGTCCGAGGGTGATCGGGTGGTGCGGCTGGACGTGGCGCGCGAGGTGCTCGCGGAGCTGCGGGAGTCGGACCCGCCGGCAGCGGCGTACGCGGAGACGCTGCTTCGTACGAGCCCGCTGAGGGACGCGCGGGCCGTGGCCCGCCGGCCGCGGACGCGCCGCACGGCGCGCGGCTCCGTGGTGCGTACGGCGGTGGCGGCATGAGTGAGCGCGAGATCCTCGACAGCTTTCCCGCCGGTCACCCGCGCGGCTCCTGGCCGGCTGAGGAGCGGGCCGCGGCTCTGCGGGAGCAGGGTGAGAGCGCCACGGTCGTCATGGACCTGGACACGGACAGCTTCCTGATCGTCTTCGAGGGGGCTGCCGTATGAGCGGGACCCTGACGCTGGATGAGGTGGCCGTGCCCCTGCGGGCGCTGCGTCTGCTGTCCGTGGACTTCGGGCACTTGCCGGCTCCGTCCGTGCACGTGTCGACGATCTACCCGGAGCGGCTGGAGTTGGCGTTCTACGACGACCTCTCCGGCTTCGAGAGGTGGCGGGAGGCCCTGGGGGTCGCCCCGGACGCGGTGACCTACCGCGTGCAGAACGGCGGACGGACGGGAGTCCTGAGCACCAGCGTCGACCACGCGGGCGCCACGGTGCACCTGATCGCTTACGCGGACGTCATCACCCCGGCGTTGGTCGGGGGTGCGGCATGAGTGCTCCGGCCCGCGTCGACGCTTCGTTGACGTCCGTCGAAACCGCGTCGACGCCCGCCGCGGTGGACCACGCGATCACCGCTCTTGCGGCCGTGCTCACAGTGCTCCTGACGGCCGTGGCGTTCTGGCTCTCCTACGAGCACCTGCAAGAGGTTGCCGCGCGGCACGGCATGCAAGAGGCGGTCGCCCGGTCGTGGGCGTGGCCGGCCACGGTGGACCTGTTCATCGTGATCGGTGAATTGTTGATCCTGCGTGCCTCGCTCGCTCACCGGGTCGACTGGTGGGCAATCGGCCTGGTCACCGCAGGTGACGGGGCCTCCATCGCGTTGAACGTGGCGGGTGTCGGTGAGGGTGCCGGGGCCCTGAACTATGTGGTGGCCGCGGTTCCTCCGGTGGCCGCGCTGCTGGCCTTCGGTGCGCTCATGCGGCAGGTCCACGCCTACCTCGCCCGACGGGCGTCGACGGGCGTCAACGTCCCGCCGCCGGGCGTCGAAACACCCTCGACGCCCGTCATGGTGAGCGTCGACCGCCCGACCGCCCCGCCGGCTGCGCCCGTGGTTTCGGTGCCTGCGGCCGTGGCCGTGCCGGTGGCTGTGGAGGCTGCGTCGACGCCCGTCACCCCGGATCCGGTCCCCGTCGACACCGCGTCGACGCCCGTCGACCTTTGCGCCCCGGTGGTCTACCCGAACCGGGTCGATCAATTGGTACGCGCCCTGTACGGCACCGACTTCACGCAGCCGAGCACGGCCCGCATGACACAGGCGATGGCCGCGGCGGGGCTGGGGACGTCGGAGTCGACGGCCCGCACCGCACGCGGACGGGTCAAGACCCGTGAGCCGCACCTGGCCGACCTCCCGACCGCGCTCGCCGGCTGAGCGGGAGGACGGCGCTCATGTCGTACTCCTACGCCAAGTGCTTCGACCCGTCCGGCGCCCGCCACGGGATACCCACCTTCCCGTGGCGCTGCGCCCCCGACGGCTACGCCACCCGTCGGCAGCTCCGTGCCCGTGGCCTGCGCCCTGGTGGGCAGCCGGTCGCCGGGCAGGTGCTGCGCCCGCGCTACCGGCGCGGCCCGCTGGTCGCCTACCTCTACCGCCTCGACTGCGCCAAGCCCGTCCGCCCGATGACGCCGGCGAAACGGGCCGCGCTGGCCAAGGCCAACACCGCGCGTCGCACGTGCCCGCAGTGCCGGCGGGATGCCGGCTACGTCATCCCCACCTCGCTCGGCATGTGCGTGCCCTGCGCGTACCCCGAGGACGAACAGCGCGCCGCCTGAACATCCCATCGTCCAGTCTGGAAGGGGCCTTTCATGGCCAGCCCGAAGACCGTCCGTATCCCGCGCCAACGTGGCCGCGGACGGCAGCCGTACATCGTCGTCGTGCCGGAACACCGGCACTCCCTGACCGGGCGCGCCGCTTCTGCGCTCGCGCTGTTCGTGTGGGATCACCGCCGTGCGCTCGCCCCCACCGGGCTGGCGTTACTGGCGTTCGTGCTCACCGCCGTACTGCACACGCTCGCGTGGTGGGCGGCTCTCGTGCTCGCCCCCGCCGCGCTCGCGCCCCTCGTCTGGTTCGCCCTCGTCCAGCGCCGCCACCCCGCCGACGGATCCGCGCTCGCGTGGCGGATCACGCTCGCTGCCGTCTCGGCTCTCGCCGGGGGGTGGGTGGCTCTCGCGGTCGCGGTCGGTCCGCTCGCCGGTCCGCTGGAGGTCTGGTGGCTGCTGCTCCTGCTCGGCACACAGACCGCATGGCTCATCGTCCGCCGCACCCACTGACCTGAGGAGATGACCGCATGGCAGACAACGGATCCGCGAACCGGGCCAACAACCGGGCCTACCGGCAGGCGCAGCACGCAGCCCGGCCGCGCGTGAACGCCAACACCGGGGCCAAGTCCAACAAGTTCACCAACGCGGGAGCAGCGGTCGGAGGGTTCGTCGGTGCGGTGGGCGGCTCGTTCGTCCCGCCCGTCAACATCACCGTGAACAACAACCGGGCCCGCGGCAACAGCGGCCGGCGCGGGCACGAGACCCTGCTCCCCGCCCCGGACTTCAGCTCCCCCGCGCTGATCCGCAACTACTGCAACACCCTGCGCGCGGCTGCGGTGACCTTGTCCATCGAGGTGGCCATGGGTGCGGAGATTTTGAACGGCGTGCTCGCGGCGGTGCCGGACCCGGAGGGACGCGCGTTCGGCTCCCGCCTGCGTGCGGCCAAGGTGTCGCGCAAGATGCGCCGCGCCTCCGACGACCTGCGCCACGCGGCCAAGAGCGCGGCTGCGGCCTACGCGACGTTCCAGCAGGAGTACGAGGAAGAGATCAACCGGGTGCGCCACCGGGCCCGCAAGCCGCAGGCGCCCGTCATCGACTGGTCGCAGCAGTAAGGAGGGTTGACCATGGCAAGGAACAGCAGCGGTAGCCGCGCGCGGCACACCGACTACCTCGGCGACGGCATCGTCGCCGAGTACCGGGGTGAGGGTCTGCTCCCCGGGCAGGGTTCCGGGGGCGGGATCGGCGCATACCTGCTCAACCGGGCCAAGCCGCATCTGCCGCCGTGGCTGGGAGTCGGCGCGGCGGGTGTCGCGGGCGCGCTGGGGAACTGGCGGTGGGGGGAGAGCGCTCCGGCCGGAGTGGGTCTCACCCTCGCCTCCGTCGCCCTTACGGGTGTCACCTGGTGGGTCGGCCGCAACACCTCCGCTCAGCGCCGGCTGCACTCCGCGATCACCGTTGCCGCGGGCTCCGCGTGGGTGACCGGAGCATGCCTCGCCGGGCCGCTCGCCGGACCTTTGGACGAC
This sequence comes from Streptomyces beigongshangae, assembly GCF_019710745.1. GTDB lineage: Bacteria > Actinomycetota > Actinomycetes > Streptomycetales > Streptomycetaceae > Streptomyces > Streptomyces beigongshangae. The sequence goes on along the minus strand of NZ_JAHKJW010000005.1, from coordinate 70,919 downwards.
CTGTATCTGATGGGCGGGCCGGTCGTGGCCCTGTCGTGGAACGTGCGGATGATCCTGCGCACTCCGGACGGGGAAGCGAGCGGGCAGGGCGGCGACAAGGGACTGCTCGAAAAGATCGGTCTGGCCCGTGCGCAGATCGGCGCCGCGAAGGTGGAGCCGAACCGGGTCACCGCGCCCATCGCGCTCGCTGCGGGGGAGCAGACCAACGACGACGTGACGAAGGCGCTCGGACTGCTCGCGTCCGCGCTGGACCTGCCCGCCTCCGCGGTGCGCTACCAGCCCGACCCGGACTCCGTGCGCCGCGGTGAACTGGTCATCGTCCCCGAGGACATGCTCGCGGAGTTCGTCGAATACGACGGGCCCTCCAACCTCGGAGGCTCCATCGCGGACCCGCTGCTCCTCGGCCGCTACGACGACGGCGCGCCGATGCACCTGTGGCTGCCCGGCGACCCGGAGGCCGACCGCAACGGCACCCACGTGCTCATCGCCGGCGGCTCCGGCTCCGGCAAGGGCGACACCGCCCTGAATCTCCAGACGGAGATCCTTTCCCGCTCCGACGTGCTGCTGTGGCTGTCCGACCCGAAGATGTTCCAGGACTTCCGCCCCCTGCTCCCCGGCATCGACTGGGCAGCCGAGGGCGGCACCCCCACTGAGGTCATGGTGGAAGCCTTGCAGGAAGTCATCCCTGCCCGCACGCGGTGGCTCGGGCAGCACTCCTACCGGCAGTGGCTCCCGCAGGCAGCACAGCAGCAGAACGACCCCCAGCACTCCTGCCGGCCGGACGGCACCGCGTGCGGCTGCGCGGGGATGCCGTTCCTCGTGGCCTGGATGGAAGAAGCCGCAAGCACCCTGCGGGCCCTGGGAGACGACGCGTTCACCGGGATCTCGCAAGAGGCCCGCTCCGCGGGTGTCTCCCTGATCGTCTCCCTGCAACGCCCCTCCTACGACCAGATGTCCACCAGCACCCGCGCCGCCCTGCCGTCCGTGATCGCACTCGGCTGCGACCCCCGCGACGAGGGATTCTCCCTGCCCGACCGGGTCCTGGACGCAGGCGCGCACCCGGGAGCGTGGGGCAACCGCAAGCCCGGCTACTGCTACCTCGTGAGCACGGGCGTGCCCGAGGACCGTTACGCCTCCCCGGGGCGTACCCGTGCCTTCACCCACCGGTCGGTGTCCCTCATGGAAGTCGTCGCCGCGTGGGCACAGCGCAACGGCGCCACCGCCGACCCGATCACCGCCGGGGCCGCCGCATCCATCGCCGGAAAGGCGTACAGCGGCCGACCGGTCCCCGGGGACGGGCAAGGCGCACCGCACGTCGATCCGGAAGACGACGACATGGACGACGCCCCGCGACACGACCCCGAAGACGAGCAGATCGACCCGGAGGAGGAACTCCCCGCGGCGCAGGACGGAGACGATGCCCCGATCTTCGGAGAGGGCACCGGCCGCAAGCCGAAGGGGGAAGAAGCCCGCCGGCTGCTCGCGGAGGCACTCGCGGAGTTCGAACGAGACGGACAGATGATCATCGGTCCCAAGGATCTGTCCGACTGGTGCGACCGCCACAACCTCTCCCGCCCGTGGGTATCCAAGAAGCTCGCGGAGGCAGCCGCGGAGGGCCGACTCGCCCCGACGAACACCACCGGCCGGTGGCGCATCGTGCCGTCCCTAACCCCCGCGTGACACCTGACACCGTCACGGCCCCGTGACACCCAAACCCCTAGGCAGGCGCAGGTGTCACGCGCCCTGACACCCGCCCCTGACACCCCTGTGACACCCGCCTGACACCGCACCCGAGGGAGCCCGATGAGCACCCCGCAACGGCCTACGGCCGTGGAAGTCCACCACCCCACCCCGCTCACCCCCACCCACCCGATGCCGCTCGTGCCCGCGCAGCCGGCCCCCGTTTCGTCGGTGGCGTCCGTGGTCCTGCCCGACGGGCGAGTCGTCACCGGCTACGCCATAGAGCCGGCCAAGCCCGAACCCCCTGCCGTCAAACCGGCCGTATCGCGCACGGCGGTGAACATCGCGCTCGGAGGGATCGGGTTCGGCGCCGTGTGCGGCGGGCTCGTGCTCCTGACGACGTTCATCGCCGCGCTCACCGCGCTCATCACCCAACTGATCACTCTGGCCGCGGTCATCTTCGGCGGATGGATCGCAGTCCAGATCCTCGGCACGAGCAGCCGCCGCGGCGGGACCACGGTCAACATCCGCAAAGCCGTGATCAAGCGGAACAAGTTCTACAGCTAACTACGCCAAGGGCGGCCCCCATCGTCTCGCCAAAGCCGCGGGGCCGCCCTTGCCAGCCAGCACCCATCACAGGAACTGGAGACCTCCAGAATGACCCAACCGACCATGATCCGGCGAGTGCGCGGCCCCCGGCCGCGGCTGCTGGATGCGTTCTGCCGCCAGGGCGGAGCCGGCAAGGGCTACGACCACGCCGGATTCGACGTGACCGGCATCGACATCGACCCGCAACCGCTCTACCCCTTCCGGTTCATCCAGGGCGACGCGGTCGACTTCATCCGCGAGCACGGAGCCGAATTCGACTTCATCCACGCCTCACCCCCGTGCCAGCTCGACAGCGACTGCCAGCGCCTGCACGGCAACACCCACCCCGACCTGATCGACCCCACCCGCGCCGCCCTGGAGACGACCGGGCGACCGTGGGTGATCGAGAACGTACGCGGGGCGCTGCCCAAGCTCCGTGAACCCGTGATGCTGTGCGGGCCGATGTTCGGTGTGGAGACCTACCGGCACCGGTACTTCGAACCCGGCGGGGGCTTCATCCTCGAACAGCTCCCGCACCCCGCCCACACGGTGCCTCAGGCGAAGATGGGCCGCCCCGTCCCGCCCGGCCACTTCGGGCAGTTCGTCGGCAACTTCTCCGGCGTCCCCCTCGCCCGCCGCGTCATGGGCGTGCCGTGGATGACCCGAGAGGGCATCCGCGAGTGCATCCCGCCCGCCTATAGCGAGTTCATCGGCCGCGCCGCGCTCGCCGTGCTCACTCCGGTCCTGGAGGTGGCGGCATGAATGCGACCCTGCTGAACGCAGCACTGAGCGCCGCGGCACGCGGCTGGCCCGTCTTCCCGCTGCGCCCCGGCACGAAGCGGCCCGCGCTGCACAGCGAGACGGCATGCCCCCGCACCGGCCCGTGCGCGAGCGGGCACCGCAAGTGGGAACAGCGCGCCACCACCGACCCCGAGCGCATCCGCGCGGCCTGGTCACAGGCGCCGTTCAACGTCGGCATCGCCACCGGCCCCTCCGGGCTGGTCGTCATCGACCTGGACAAGCCCAAGAACCAGAACAACGGCAACGGCAGTGCGGACGCGCCTGACGGCGCGGCGACCTTTGAGGCGCTCTGCGAGCGCACCGGGCAGTCCGTCCCCCGCACCCGCACGATCCGGACCGCGAGCGGCGGACAACACCTGTACTTCACCGCCCCCGCCGCGGTACGCCTCCACAACACCGCAGGGACCCTCGCCCCACTGGTCGACACCCGCGCATGGGGCGGCTACGTCGTCGCAGCCGGCAGCACCATCGGCAGCCGGACGTACGAGGTCGCGGGCCCCGCGCTGATCAACTCTCTGCCCCCGGGACTGCTCGCCCTGCTCATCCCGCCGCACCCGTCCACCCCACCCCCGCTCACGCCGACAGTGGCGCGCACGGGGCGGGCCGCCGAAGCCGCCCTCACCTGGGGGCGCAGGAACGTGCGGCAGGCGCCGGAGGGCACGCGTAACGTCCGGCTGCTGGAGAGCGCACGCGCCCTGGGCCGCTTCGTCGCATGGGGCGACATCCCCCGCCACGTGGTCGAAGACGCATTTCAAGGGGAGGGAGAGGCTGCCGGACTCACCGCGGCCGAGTGCAGGACCACGATCCGCAGCGCACTCGACTGGTCCATCCGTACCTGCCGCCCGAGGACGGCAGCATGACCAGCCACCCCGACCCCCTCTTGAAAAGCATCCCCGGTACCCCCACCGGGTCCGGCCCCGCCGAACCTGCCGCACCCGCGACCGGCCGTGGCGCGCCGAAGGTCGCCGCCGAAGGCGTCCGCACTGCTCTTGTCCTTGATCCGGAGGCGGTCGCTGTCTCCGGCATCTGCCCGGGATTGCGGGTGCGGTTCACCCGCCCGCCCGTGGCCGACTGGCTCTGTGCCTGCGGGCACCACGAGCGCGCCCGGGGCCGCGCTGCCGTCACCGCACTCACCACCCGCGTGATCGTCGGCATCTGCCTGCACGACACCCCCGCACAGGAAGGGAGGGCCGCCGCATGACCGCCACCACCCCCGCACCGTCCATCGACGGCGCCGCGCTGCTGGACGAGGTGGAAGCCTTCCACCGCCGGTTCAACATCTTCCCCACCGCAGCCGCGTACGTCGCGGTCGCACTGTGGGACGGACACGCCCACCTGATCGACTGCTTCGAGACCACGCCCCGCATCGCGTTCCTGTCCCCGGAGCCGGGATCGGGCAAGTCGCGGGCCCTGGAGATCGTGGAGACCCTGACCCCCCGACCGGTCGCCACGGTGTCCGCATCCGCCAACGCCCTCTACCGGCTGGTCGACTCAGCCGAGGGACTGCCCACCGTCCTGTTCGACGAGGTGGACACCATCTTTGGCCCCAAAGCAGGGGCGGATGAGGCCCTGCGCGGATTCCTGAACGCCGGCTACCGGCGCATCGGCGGCGCCCTGCGCTGCGTCGGGGACGGCTCCAACCAGACAGCGCAGATCTTCAACTCCTACTGCGCCGTGGCCATGGCAGGTATCGGCTCTCTGCCGGACACCGTGCTGACCCGCTCGGTCATCGTCCGCATGCGCAAGCGCGCACCGAACGAGAAAGTGGAGCCCTACCGGCAGCGCACCCACGAGAAGCAGGGCCACGCCCTGCGTGACCGCCTCGCCAAGTGGGCCGACACCGTCCGCGACCAGGTCGCGGAAGCGTGGCCCGAACTGCCTGAAGGAGTCTCCGACCGGCCCGCCGACGTCTGGGAACCCCTGCTCGCAGTCGCGGACGCAGCCGGCGGGGACTGGCCCGTACGGGCCCGTACCGCCTGCCTGGAACTGATCAGCGCGTCCCACGACAACGACGAAGCCTCCCTCGGGGTCCGGCTGCTGACCGACCTGCGCGACAAGGTGTTCTGCGGTGACGACCGGATGCCCACCGCCGCGATCATCGAATGCCTGCTCCGCATGGACGACGCCCCATGGGGCGACCTGGACGACAAGCCGATCAACTCCCGCACCCTCGCCCGGCTGCTCGGGCAGTACGTCACCCCGGCCAACAAGCCGATCAAACCGCGCGGCATCCGCACCCCCTCCGGCTTCCCTAAGGGCTACTACGCGGAAGACCTCACGGACGCCTGGATCCGGTACTGCTCCCCGTCCCCCGGAGAATCCGCCACGTCCGCCACGTCCGCCACACCCCAGGTCAGCGGGGGTGCATCCGTGGCGGATACCGCCACAGCCATCCGCCACACGTCTGCGGAAACCGCCACACAGCCGATCCTCACCGGCTGACCAGACCGGCAGCTCTGCAAGCCGCCACACCTGACGGGTGTGGCGGCACCCATCCGCCACAAAAACGCTATCCGCCACACGATCAAGGCTCTGACCTGCGATGTGGCGGCGTGGCGGACGTGGCGGATACCCCAGAAGGGGGCCGACGGGCCCCCGCTCCTCCCCTCGCGACGAAGGAGCAACAACCGAATGGAAACGGCCCGTCCCGCCGACGCATTCGACCCCACCCTCGTGCTGCTGACCGTTGAAGAGGCGGCCCGTCGCCTTCGAGTCGGCCGCACCTTCTGCTACCAGCTCATCCGCTCCGGAGAGCTGGAGTCCATTCCCGTCGGCCGGCTCCGGCGCGTCCCCGCGGATGCGCCCGCCGAATACGTCGCCCGTCAACGTGCGGCCCAACGAGCCGCTTGACCGCACCCCGGGCGGCGGACTGCCCCGGGCAGGACAGTCCGCCGCCCGGATCTCGGTACCCAAAAACAGGAGTCTGGCTGTGGCAGAAGAGAAGAAGCGCACCCGCCGCGCCAACGGCGAATCCGCCATCTACTTCGGGAAAGACGAGCGTTGGCACGCTCGGGTCCCGATGGGCTACAAAGACGACGGGACGCCCTACCGCCGACACCTGACGCGCCTGACGCGCAAGGAATTGGTGGACGAGGTTCGCAAGCTGGAGAAGCAGCGCGACGAAGGTTCAGCGCAACAACCCGGCAAGCCGTGGACGGTCGACAAGTGGCTGTGGCACTGGGTCGAGAACATCGCCAAACCGACCGTGAGCGAGAACACCTACGACGGCTACGAGGTGGCCGTGCGCGTGCATCTCGTGCCCGGTGTCGGCAAGCACCGCATCGACCGCTTGGAGCCCGAGCACCTGGAAAGCCTGTACCGCCGGATGCAGAAGAGCGGGAGCAAGGCTGGCACGGCTCACCAGGCCCACCGCACCATCCGGACCGCCCTTGGAGAAGCGGCACGGCGCGGCCACGTGGCGAAGAATGCCGCCGCGCTGGCCAAGCCGCCGCGGATGGAAGAGGCGGAGGACGAGGTGGAGCCCTACTCGCTGGATGAGGTGCAGAGTCTGCTGATCGAGGTGAACAAGCGCCGGAACAGCGCCCGCTGGATGCTCGCGCTCGCGCTCGGTCTGCGACAGGGTGAGACGCTCGGACTGCGCTGGTCTGACGTCGACCTGGACAACGAGTACCTCAAACTGCGCCGCAACCGTCTGCGTCCTCGCTACGAGCACGGGTGCCCGGAAGCCTCGCCGTGTGGCCGGAAGGCGGGGTACTGCCCGAGCCGGAAGCAGGTCCGGCGTGAGACCAAGAACACGAAATCCCGCGCCGGCCGCCGCGCGGTGCCCCTGCCGAGCCCGCTGGTCGCCATGCTCCGCACGCATGCCGAGGTACAGGCGCGCGAGCGCAAGACCGCGGGCAACCTGTGGATCGAGTCGGACTACGTGTTCACCAGGGCGCTGGGCGGCCCGCTGAGCCCGAACACGGACTATCACGACTGGAAGCGGCTCTTGGCGGACGCGCAGGTGCGGGACGGCCGGTTGCACGACGCACGGCATACCGCGGCCACCGTGCTCATGCTGCTCGGGGTCCCGGCCCGGGTCATCGACCAGATCATGGGGTGGGAGCCGGGCACCTCCGCACGGATGCGGGCGCGTTATCTGCACGTGCCGGACGCCATGCTCAAAGACGTCGCCCGGAAGATCGCCGATGCCATCTGGGGGCCCGCGGAACCCGCTGTGGACAAAAACCAGGACAACGAGAGCTGAGAACCGTCGAAGGGCCCCACCGCGAACGGTGGGGCCCTTCGACATCGTGCCCGGTGAGGCACTGGCGGAGGATACGAGATTCGAACTCGTGAGGGGTTGCCCCCAACACGCTTTCCAAGCGTGCGCCCTAGGCCACTAGGCGAATCCTCCGGGGCAAACAATACAAGACGTTGAGCAGTGCTCGCGAACTCGTTCCCCCCGCCCGGATCGGGTACTGTGTGCGCAGCCCCTCACGTGGCGCTATCTGACTGAACTCCCCCAGGGCCGGAAGGCAGCAAGGGTAGGTTGGCTCTGGCGGGTGCGTGGGGGGCGCTTGCGTGTGCGGGGCTGCGAGGCCGTGGGGCGCCGGCCGGGGCGAGGCGCCACGCGCGGGCCCGGGCGGTGGTCCTGTGGCGGTGGGCGGGGACGTGCGGCGGGCGGTCCTCGTTGTCAGTGGGCGCCTATAACCTCGTACGTGTGTCGTCTCTCGCGCTGTACCGCCGTTATCGCCCGGAGTCGTTCGCCGAGGTCATCGGGCAGGAGCATGTAACCGATCCGCTGCAGCAGGCGCTGCGGAACAACCGGGTCAACCACGCGTACCTGTTCAGCGGGCCGCGCGGCTGCGGGAAGACGACCAGTGCGCGGATCCTGGCGCGCTGTCTGAACTGCGAGCAGGGGCCCACGCCCACCCCGTGCGGAGAGTGCCAATCCTGTCGCGACCTGGCCAGGAACGGGCCCGGCTCCATCGACGTCATCGAGATCGACGCGGCCTCCCACGGTGGCGTGGACGACGCCCGTGACCTGCGCGAGAAGGCGTTCTTCGGACCCGCGAGCAGCCGGTACAAGATCTACATCATCGACGAGGCCCACATGGTCACGTCCGCCGGCTTCAACGCGCTGCTGAAGGTCGTCGAGGAGCCGCCGGAGCACCTCAAGTTCATCTTCGCCACCACCGAGCCCGAGAAGGTCATCGGGACGATCCGGTCGCGGACGCACCACTATCCGTTCCGGCTCGTTCCCCCCGGCACCCTGCGGGAGTACCTCGCCGAGGTCTGCGGGCGCGAGGGCATGGCCGTCGAGGACGGGGTGCTTCCGCTCGTCGTGCGGGCTGGCGCCGGGTCCGTGCGTGACTCCATGTCCGTCATGGACCAGCTCCTCGCCGGAGCCCGCGCCGACGGTGTGACGTACGCCATGGCCACCTCCCTCCTCGGGTACACGGACGGCTCGCTGCTCGACTCCGTGGTGGAGGCATTCGCCTCGGGTGACGGTGCGGCCGCCTTCGAAGTGGTCGACCGGGTCATCGAGGGCGGCAACGACCCCCGCCGCTTCGTCGCCGACCTGCTGGAGCGGCTGCGGGACCTCGTGATCCTCGCCGCAGTGCCGGACGCCGGCGAGAAGGGACTCATCGACGCCCCCGCCGATGTGGTGGAACGGATGACGGCCCAGGCCGAGGTGTTCGGCGCCGCCGAGCTGAGCCGCGCGGCCGACCTCGTCAACACCGGGCTGACGGAGATGAGGGGCGCCACCTCGCCCCGCCTCCAGCTCGAACTGATCTGCGCGCGGGTGCTGCTGCCCGCGGCGTACGGGGACGAGCGGTCCGTCATGGCCCGCCTCGACCGGATCGAGCGCGGGGTGAACTTCACGGGAGCGGGCGCCGGTGCTCCCGCCGTGCCTCCGATGGGCTACGTGCCCGGACCCGACGCACATCCGGGGGGTGCGCCCGTGGGGCTGCAGGGGGGCCCGGCCGGCAGCCCCGCCGGTGGTCCCATCGGCGGTCCCGCCGCGGCCCGTGCCGCGGTACGGGGCGGTGCCGGACCGGGCACGGCAGCCGGACCGGGCACGGCAGCCGGAGCGATGCCGGGTGGCGGGGGAGGGGCCGGTGCTCCCGGTAGTCCCAGTGGTCCCAGTGGTCCCAGTGGTCCTGCTGGTTCTGGCGGGGACACGGGGTACGGGGCGGCTCATGCCCCGGTCGCGGAGCAGCCGCCCGCGCCGAGCCCGGCTCCCGCGGCCGACGGTGCGGCTGGTGGCGCAGCCGGTGGTGCGCCCGGTGCCTGGCCCACCGCGACAGCCGTCGGCGGCGGCCGGCGGCCCGGTGGCTGGCCGACCGCGACGCCCGCGGGCGGAGGACAGCCCCCGTTCGGGGCGTCCGGCGCACCATCCACCGCGTCCGCCCCGGGCGGTTCCGGCGGGGTCCGCCCGTCCCCTCCGTACGCCCCTGCCGCTGCTCCTGTCTCCGCTCCTGCCTCCGCCGGGCCCGGCCTCTCCGCCCCTTCCGGCGGCGGTCCGGACCCCCGCACCCTCTGGCCGAACATCCTGGAGGCGGTGAAGAACCGCCGCCGCTTCACCTGGATCCTGCTCAGCCAGAACGCGCAGGTGACCGGCTTCGACGGCACCACCCTCCAACTCGGCTTCGTCAACGTCGGCGCGCGGGACAACTTCGCGAGCAGCGGCAGTGAGGAAGTGCTGCGACAGGCGCTGTCCGAGCTGTTCAACGTCCAGTGGAAGATCGAGGCGGTCATCGACCCGTCCGGCGGCTCGGTACCGCCGGCCGCGCAGAGCGGCGGGTTCGGCGGCGGTTTCGGGGGTGGGGGCGGGGGCGGAGGTTACGCACCGGGTGGTGCGGCGCCGCAGCAGGGCGCACCCCGTCCTGCCCCGCAGCAGCCGGCGGCCCCGTCCCCCGGCCCGGCCGCCGCCCCGGCCGCCCGGAACCAGTCGGCGTCCGCGGGCGGCCCGCCGCCCTCGTCGGCCCATCAGCCGCCGCCCCGCCCCTCCGCTCCGGAGCCGCCTCCCATCTCCCCGGAGGACGACATCCCGGAGGACGACGACCCCGACCTCGACGAGTCGGCGCTGTCGGGCCACGAACTGATCGTGCGGGAACTGGGGGCAACGGTGGTCGAGGAGTTCACCAACGAGTGAGCGGCGAGCGGTGAGCAGTGGGTGTGAGCAGTGGGTGTGAGCAGTGAGGAATGAGCGGTGAGTGGCGGGCCTGCCGCTGTCCGTCCCCGGCGCCAAGGCTGCCCACCCCGGCACCAAGGCTGTCCCCCCGGCGCCAAGGCCCCGTCGGCCGGGTGCCCGCTAGGCTGACCCCCGTGAAGGTCCTAGTAATCGGCGGCGGCGCCCGCGAACACGCCCTGTGCCGCTCCCTCTCCCTCGATCCCGACGTCACCGCCCTGCACTGTGCCCCGGGCAACGCGGGCATCGCCGAGGTGGCCGAGCTGCACGAGGTCGACGCCCTCGACGGCAAGGCCGTGGCCGTGCTGGCCGCGGACCTCGGCGCCGAGCTGGTGGTCGTCGGCCCGGAGGCGCCCCTCGTGGCCGGGGTCGCCGACGCCGTGCGCGAGGCGGGCATCCCGGTCTTCGGCCCCTCGCGGGAGGCCGCCCTGCTGGAGGGCTCCAAGGCATTCGCCAAGGACGTCATGGCGGCTGCGGGCGTACCCACCGCCCGCTCGTACGTCTGTACGACACCCGCCGAGGTCGACTCGGCGCTCGACGCCTTCGGTGCCCCGTACGTCGTGAAGGACGACGGTCTCGCGGCCGGCAAGGGCGTCGTGGTGACCGGCGACCTCGCCGAGGCCACGGCCCACGCCAACGCCTGCGAACGGGTCGTCGTCGAGGAGTTCCTCGACGGCCCCGAGGTCTCCCTCTTCGCGATCACCGACGGCGTGACGGTCGTCCCGTTGCAGCCGGCCCAGGACTTCAAGCGCGCCCTCGACGGCGACGAGGGCCCGAACACCGGCGGCATGGGCGCGTACTCGCCCCTCCCGTGGGCCGACCCGAAGCTGGTCGAGGAGGTCGTGCAGACCGTCCTGCAGCCGACCGTCGACGAGCTGCGCCGCCGCGGCACCCCGTTCTCCGGGCTGCTCTACGCCGGCCTGGCGATCACCTCGCGCGGTGTGCGGGTCATCGAGTTCAACGCCCGCTTCGGCGACCCCGAGACCCAGGTCGTCCTCGCCCGTCTGCGGACCCCGCTCTCCGGCATCCTGCTCGCGGCGGCCGAAGGCACCCTCGCCGACCTCGAACCGCTGCGCTGGAGCGACGACGCGGCCGTCACCGTGGTCATCGCCTCGCACAACTACCCCGCCACCCCGCGGACCGGCGACCCCGTCGAGGGCCTCGACGAGGTGGCCGCCCAGGACGCCCCGCACACGTACGTCCTGCACGCCGGTACGAGGCGTGACGGCGGCGCGGTCGTCAGCGCGGGCGGCCGGGTGCTCTCGGTGACCGCGAGCGGTACGGATCTCACGCAGGCCCGCGCCCGTGCTTACCGGGCGGTCGACCGGATCCGCCTCGACGGATCCCAGCACCGTACGGACATCGCGGCGCAGGCGGCGCAGGCGGCGGAAGCCGCAGCCGGGTAGTTCATAACCCTGGGTTACGGCTGCCACCTGCAGCGTCACCTCCCATACGGCACCTCCGGGCCCCGGATCCAGCACTGGATCCGGGGCCCGTCCGTCAGCTACCTCTAGCCAAAGCCATTCCATCGAGTGACCGATCCTCCATCCGGCTGACGACGGACCGGGCCCCAACTATGGTGCGGCGCAAGCGTTCCGGCACTTGGCCCACCGGCATTGCGATGTCCGCGGTGGGTGCCACAGTGGGGGAGTGAGCAACGCCATGAGGTCCGCCGGCGGTGGCTGGGTATGCACATGCCGGACGGGCGATAGGGGGTGACGGAGGTCGTGTCCGGTATGGGAGTGGAGTGGGGCGCGCACACCGCGCGCTCACGGGCCCTCGCCGTGCTGCGCATCCGCAGCAGGGCACTGGCCGTCGCCCTGCTGCCCGCGGCCGTCGCCGTCGTCCTGCTCGTCGGCGGGTCGACCGGGCACCTCGACGGTCCGGGCTGGGGCGTGGCACGCGCGGTCGTGACGGCCGTCGCCGTGTCGGCGCTGCTCTCGGCGGCGGGCATCGCGCTGGTCGTGGCCCGTTCCCGACCCGCCGTGAGCCCCACGGTCCCGGTCGCCGAGGAGTCGGCGCCGGACCTGTACCGCATGGTGCGGGACCTGGCCGACCGCCTCGAAGTGCCCGCGCCCTCCGCGATAGCGCTCACCCCCGACTGCGACAGCTGGCTGGAGGACCGCACCCATCCGGCCCACGGGCCACCCCGTCCCGGGTCCGGCGAGGAGATGGTGGGCGGTGGCCGCGCCCTGCCGACGGCCCACCGGCGTACGCCCGCCGCGCCCGTCCTCGTCATCGGCTCGCCCTTCCTGTGGTGGATGCGGGTCGGTGAACTGCGTGCCGTCCTCGCGCCGGTCGTCGCGGGTACGGGGCCGTCGGCGCACCCGGACATAGCCGCGGCCCGGCGTTTCGTACGGGGCCTGGACGCGGCCGTGGCGGTGACCTCGGCCCCCGGGCGCGGGCCCCTGGCCCGCCTGGTGCTCGGCGGGGCCGGCTGGGTGACGCGGCTGCTGCTGCGCGGCTGCCGCGGACACGCGGCCGAGATGGAGCGGGGTGTCGCGGCCTCGGCGGCGGAGCGCGCACAGGCGGTGGACTACGGTCTGCGGATCGTCGCCCAGGAGCAGGTGGGCCTGGCGTACGCGGGCTGGGACCGGCTGCTGACGAGGGTCGCGCTGCCCGCATGGCGCATGGGGCGGTGGCCGTCCCGGCTCGACGCGGGCGTCGTCGCGGCGCTCACCGAACTGTCCCGGCGCGACCGGCTCGCCGAGGGCTTCGCCTCCCGGCTCGGCGAACGCCCCGCGTGCGACCTCCTGGAGGAGCCGGGCGCGATCGACGAGGCGACGTCCCTGCTGGCCGCCCGCCTCTTCCACGGCGGTCCCGCCGAGACCGGCCCCGACTGGGCACCGGTCGACTGGGCCGAGTACCCGGACGAGGTCGTCGACCGCAAATGGCGTACGGACGCGGCACGGCTGCACCGCGTACTGGACGTGCTGGGCGTCACCCGCGGTACGCCGGAACCCGGCACGTCGGAGCCGGACGCCCCGGACCCGGGTGCCTCGGACCCGCAGGGGCCGACCCTGTCCCGGGTGATGGACCACCTGACCGTGGAACGGCCCGAGCCCGAACCCGAGCCCGCGCCCGTGCCCGAAGCCGAGCCCGAACCCGCGCAGAGCGGCCGGCCCGGGGCCGACCGGGCCGACCGAACCGAGAGCGACGAGGACGGCGAGCCCTCGACCGCACGCGGCGCCCAGCTCGCGGCGCGGCTGAGCGCCGAACTGGCGCGCGAGGAGGCCGCGACCGCCGCCGGGCCGACGGCGCCGTCCGTGGCCCCCGCCGGGCAGGGCGGTCCCGACCTGGCGCTCTGGGACGACGGCGCGCTGCCGCTCTTCCCCCTGCAACCGCCGCGGACGGGTCGCGAGCTGCTGAGCGACCACGTGACGGCGATGGTCTGCTGCGCCGCGATGGACACGGCCGGAGCCATGCCGGGACTCGACTGGCTGGACGGCCCTTCGCTCCTCGTCGGCGGCGAACGGCCCGCCGACCTGGGACCCCGGGTGCTCAGCCTCGTGGAGGAGGGCGACCCCGCTCCCCTCCGGGCCTGGCTCCTGAACCTCGGCGTACGTCCCGAGAAGCCGGTACGACTGGTCTGATGGTCTGAGGACCGGTCCCGTACGCCCGTCTGGGCCGCCCCACGGCGACCCGGACCGCCGGCCCACCACCTCCCACCCCCCTCGCTCCCCGGGGGCGCGGGGGCCCCGTACGCGCCCTGCCGCCATCTCCCGCCCGGGGGAAGGCAATTCGCGACGAACGGTAACGGTATGCATGCGTAATGTGATGTGCTGGGCCCGGTCACCAGGCCGTACATCGCCCGCAGAGGCTGACGGCACACGAGGGAGGGAACGTCGTATGAGGTCGGAACAGTCGGAACGACCCGAGCGGTCGGCACGGCCGGGGCGGTCGGAACAGCCGGGGCCGTCGGAGCAGATCCGCCGGTGGGAGTCGGGAGCGCTGGCACACGCCGTCACGGATCCCTTCGGACAGGGTCCCCTCCCCTGGCTGCGCGGCAGCGAGCACTACTTCGACGACACCGGCCACGTCGTCCCCTGGTACGTCGATCCCGCCCCGCCCCCCGCCGCGACCACCACCGCGAACCGCCGCCGCGGCACCGGCGGCCCGGCCGTGCCCGCCCCCCGCGCCGGCGACGGCCGCCCCCGCTCCGCCGACGACGTCCGCCGGCAGATCAAGGGCTTCGCCTCCACCGGCGCCGTCGCCCCCGGCGAGGCCGTCGACTTCCACATCACCGTGGACCCGCCCCAGCGGTTCGGCGTCGACGTCTACCGCATCGGCCACTACGGGGGCGACGGCGCCAGCAAGATCACCACCAGCCCGTGCCTCTCCGGGATCGTCCAGCCGCCCCCGCTCACCGCGGAGCGCACGGTCTCCTGCCACCACTGGTGGCTCTCGTGGCGGCTGCAGATCCCCTCGTACTGGAGCGTCGGCGCGTACGTCGCCGTGCTCACCACCAGCGACGGGCACCGCTCCCACATCCCGTTCACGGTCCGCGACGACCACCCGGCCGACCTGCTGCTCCTCCTGCCGGACATCACCTGGCAGGCGTACAACCTCTACCCGGAGGACGGCCGTACGGGCGCGAGCCTCTACCACGCCTGGGACGAGAACGGCCGGCTGCTCGGCGAGGCCGACGCCGCGACGACGGTCTCCTTCGACCGGCCCTACGCGGGCGCGGGCCTGCCGCTGCACGTGGGTCACGCCTACGACTTCATCCGCTGGGCCGAGCGCTACGGCTACGACCTCGCGTACGCCGACGCCCGCGACCTGCACGCCGGCCGCGTCGACCCCACGCGCTACCGCGGCCTGGTCTTCCCGGGGCACGACGAGTACTGGTCCCCGGCCATGCGCCGTGCCGTGGACGTCGCCCGCGAGCAGGGCACCTCGCTCGTCTTCCTCTCCGCCAACACCATGTACTGGCAGGCGGAGCTGGCGCCCTCCGCGTCCGGCGTCCCCGACCGGCTGCTCACCTGCCTGAAGCGCCGCGGACCCGGAAAACCCGCCCTGTGGCGCGAGATCGACCGCCCGGAGCAGGAGGTGCTGGGCATCCAGTACGCGGGGCGGGTCCCCGAGGCCCGGCCGCTCATCGTCCGCAACGCCGACCACTGGCTGTGGGAGTCGACCGGGGCGTACGAGGGCGACGAGCTGGCGGGCCTGGTCGCGGGCGAGGCCGACCGCTACTTCCCGCGTGCCGCGCTCCCCGAGCACCAGGGCCGCATCCTGCTCTCCCACTCGCCGTACCGCGACGTTGAGGGAACGGTCCGCCACCAGGAGACGTCCCTGTACCGCGCGCACTCCGGTGCCCTCGTCTTCGCGTCCGGCACCTTCGCCTGGTCCCCCGCCCTGGACCGCCCGGGGCATGTGAACACCCGGGTCCAGCGCGCCACGGCCAACCTCCTCGACCGCATCTGCAAACGGGACTGAGGACCTGCGGCCGGGGCCGGGCCCGACGGCCGGAACCGACGGCCGGGTCCAGCGGCCGCAGCTCCGCGCCATCCCCGTCCGACCTCTGACCCGACCCCTGACCAGGCGCCGGTCTCCCGTACGGGAGAATCGAGCCATTCACCCAGAACCACGGGGAGGAACCGTGTCCGGATTCGTCGAAAAGCCCGAGGCCCCGGAGGTCCCGGGTCTGGTGCACCTGCACACCGGCAAGGTGCGCGACCTGTACCAGAACGAGGCGGGCGACCTCGTGATGGTCGCCAGCGACCGCATCTCCGCGTACGACTGGGTACTGCCCACCGAGATCCCCGACAAGGGCCGTGTCCTGACGCAGCTCTCGCTCTGGTGGTTCGACAAGATCGCCGACCTGCTGCCGAACCACGTCCTCGGCACCGAACCGCCGCCCGGCGCCCCCGCCGAGTGGCAGGGCCGCACCCTGGTCTGCAAGTCCCTGCGGATGGTCCCGGTCGAGTGCGTCGCCCGCGGCTATCTCACCGGCTCGGGCCTCGCGGAGTACAAGGAGACCCGTACCGTCTGCGGTCTCGGCCTCCCCGAAGGGCTGACCGACGGCTCGGAGCTGCCCGGCCCGATCTTCACCCCGGCCACCAAGGCCGCCGTCGGGGAGCACGACGAGAACGTCGCGTACGAGGAGGTCGCCCGCCAGGTCGGCGCCGAGACCGCGGCCCAGCTGCGGCAGGCGACGCTCGCCGTCTACAACCGGGGCCGTGACATCGCGCACGACCGGGGGATCATCCTGGCGGACACGAAGTTCGAGTTCGGCTTCGACGGCGAGACGCTGGTCGTCGCCGACGAGGTGCTGACTCCGGACTCGTCCCGCTTCTGGCCCGCCGACCAGTGGGAGCCGGGCCGCGCGCAGCCCTCGTTCGACAAGCAGTTCGTACGCGACTGGCTGACCTCCGCCGAGTCCGGCTGGGACCGCGGGAGCGAGCAGCCGCCGCCCGCCCTGCCCCAGCGGGTGGTGGACGCGACCCGCGCCAGGTACGTGGAGGCGTACGAGCGCCTGACGGGCACGACCTGGAGCTGAGCGCCCGCGGCCGCCGCACCGGCGGCCGCCACCGCCCGCAGCCAACGAGGAACCCCCGGTCGATGACCGGGGGTTCCTGTTCCTGCTCCGAGCGGACGACCAGGTTCGAACTGGCGACCTCAACCTTGGCAAGGTTGCGCTCTACCAACTGAGCTACGTCCGCGCTGCGCCGTGGCGCGAGAGCAACTATACCCAACCTCGCTCGCGTGCGAGACGCACCGCCGAATGACGGTTCTCGACCCCGAGTTTGGACACGGCCGACGACAGGTAGTTCCGTACGGTGCCCTGCGACAGCGCGGCCCGCTCCGCGATCTCCGCGACGGGCGCTCCGTCGGCGGCCAGCTCCAGGACCTCGGCCTCGCGCGTGGTCAGCGGCGAGTCCCCGGCGGAGATGGCGTCGGCGGCCAACTCGGGATCGACGTAGCGGTTTCCGGCGTGCACGGTACGGATGATCTCCGCGAGCCGCTGGGCGCTGACGGTCTTCGGGACGAAGCCGCGCACGCCCGCCGCCAGGGCCCGCTTGAGGTGTCCGGGGCGCCCGTGGCTGGTCACGATCAGCACCCGGCAGGCGGGCAGTTCGGTCCGCAGGGATGTGGCCACCCTCACACCGTCGGCGCCGGGCATCTGGAGATCGAGCACGGCCACCTCGGGTTCGTGCGCCCGTGCCATCGCGAGCGCCTCGGGCCCGTCGGCCGCCTGTGCCACCACGAGCAGGTCCTCCTCCAGTCCCAGCAGCGCGGCGAGCGCCCCCCGGATGAGGTGCTCGTCGTCGGCGAGCAGCAGCCGGATGGGTCGTACGGACGTCATGAAGCGACCTCTTCACTCACGGGGCGGGGACGGGAAGACGAGGGGACGGGGAGGGTGCGGGGGCGGACGGCGGCAGCGGCACCTCGGCCACGACCCGGAACAGGTCGCCGTCGACGGGGCCGGCCTCCAGCGTCCCGGCCACGGCGGCCAGCCGCTCCCGCAGTCCGGCGAGACCGGATCCGCCGGGTCCGCGGACCTGTCCGCCCGCCGGGGCACCGGAGGAGGCGTCCCCGGGGCGCTCCGCGCCGTCGTTCTCGACCGTGAGGACCACGTGGTCGCCCATCGGTTCCAGGGCCACGCGGCACCGCCGGGCGTCCCCGTGCCGCAGGACGTTCGTGGTGGCCTCCCGTACGACCCAGCCCAGCGCCGACTGGACCGCCGGGGGCAGGCCCGTCGCGGAGCCGCTCACCGTGCAGTCGACCCCGGCCGCGGTCAGGACGCCCTGCGCACCGGCGAGTTCGGCGCCGAGGTCGGCCTCCCGGTAGCCGCGTACGACTTCGCGGACCTCCCGCTGCGTCTCGTGGGCGATGCGCTGCACCTCGGTCATCTGGTCCACGGCCTCGGGGCGTTCGCGCCGTGCGAGCTGCACGGCGAGCTCGCTCTTCAGGGCGATCACCGCGAGGTTGCGGCCCACGACGTCGTGCAGGTCGCGCCCGAAGCGCAGCCGCTCCTCGGCGACGGCGAGCCGGGTACGGGTCTCGCGGGCCGCGTCGAGCTCGAACACGGCGTCGAGCAGCCAGACGGAGAAGATGGAGGTGAAGGCGAGGAAACCGCCGCCGAGCAGCACCGCGAACGCCGTACCCAGCGCGGCCGGACCGGCGAGACCGAGGACGAACGCCACGCCTCCCGCACCCGCGGCGAAACCCGCCACGACCGCGAGCACGCGCTGTCGGTCGCGTATGCCGAGCGCGATGGTGCCGGCGCCGAAGGCCAGCATGCCCACGTGGAGCGAGACCGCCGCCGAGAGGGCGTCGTCGGACCCGCGCCGTGCGAGTCCGACCGCGGCGGCCCCGAGCAGCCCCGAGACCACCCCGAGCGTGACGAGCAGGCGTACGGGCTGGTCACGGATGCCCCTGTGCCAGTCGAGGGCCCGGGACGCGGTCACCCCGCACAGCACGGCGTGCCCGCACAGCGGCAGGAACAGCCAGAGGGGGAACCGGCCCTCCACGTGCCGGAAGGCGGGAAGGCCGATCGCGGTGACCTCCACCACCCCGAAGAAGTGGAAGGACCAGCGGGTGTACGCCTCGACCTTCGCCGGCGTGCTCTTGCCCCGCCACCAGACACTCGGCCTGCGCATCCCCGGACTCCTCGTTCCCGTCGCCGACCGTCCTGCCGCCGACTGTCCTGCCGTCGGCCGTTCCCGCCGCCGGCCGCTTCCGTCCGAGGTCAGCGCCTCGGCTCCCAGCGGAACCACTTGCGTACAGCAAACACCGCGATCACGATCCAGGCCACCGCCGTCGCGACGGCGCCCAGGGCCTCGTACCCGGAGAGGTTCCCGGTCCAGCCACCGCGTATGAGGGTGATCACCGGGGACAGCGGCAGCAGCTCGCAGACGGAGGCGAGCCGGTCCGGCATGACCTCGAAGGGGACGACGGTGCCGGAAGCCATCATCGACACGAGCAGCAGGGGCATCGCCGCGACCTGGGCGCCCTCCACGCTCCTGCTGAAGCTCGCGGTCACCGCCGCGAGCGCCGGCCACATCGCGAGCCCCAGCAGCAGCCCCAGCACGGCGAGGAGGGGCGCCTCGGGCGTCCCGACGTCCATGAGCGCGGCGCAGACGGCCGTCAGCACCAGGCACTGCACCAGGCCGATGAGGACCGACGGCAGGGCGGCGCCCGTCAGGATCTCCGCGTCCCGCAGCTCGCCGGTGCGGAGCCGCTTGAGGACGAGCTCCTCGCGTCGGGCGGCGTAGACGCTCACCAGGGAGCTGTAGACGGCGAAGAGCAGGGAGAAGCCGATGGCGGAGGGCAGGATCACCGAGCCGACCGAGAGCCCGGTGGCCTTCAGGTCCATGTCCTCGACGGTCGAGCGGAAGCTGATCGGCAGGACCAGCGGCACGAACACCGCCGCGAAGAAGGTGGCCCTGCTGCGTGCGATCAGGGTGAGTTCGGCCCGGGCGAGCGAGGTCATCCGCCCGGCCGCGGTCACCGTGGGCCCCGCGGGGGCGAGGGGGGCGGGGGCAGCGGTTTCTGTGCTCATGCCACGTGCTCCTTCTTCGAGTGCTTCGGGTTCCGGCCGTCCTTGCCGTTCCTGCCGTCCCCACCGCTCTCGGAGCCGCCCGGGCGGGGCGGCTGCTCCGCCCGGGCGTCCCGCTCGGACACATCGCGCGCGATGCGCAGGAACGCCTCCTCCAGGGACCCGGACCGCACGTCGAGCCCCCGCAGCTCGACACCGGCCCGCTCGGCCCACACCAGCAGCCCGGTGGCGGCCCGCTGGAGCTCGTTCGTCCGCAGCCGGAGCACCCGCCCGACGACCTCGTGCCCGGTGACACCGAGGGAGTCGAGCGGCGGCAGGTCGCCGGGGAAGTAGCCGGCGGGCAGTTCGAAGGAGATCCGCGACGGCTGGGAGGCGGTCACCTCCGCCGGGGTGCCGGAGACCGCGATCTGCCCGGCGTGCAGGATCGCGAGCCGGTCGGCCAGGCCCTCCGCCTCCTCCAGGTAGTGGGTGGTGAGCAGCACGGTCGTGCCCGCCGCACGCAGTTCGCGCACCAACTCCCAGGTCTCCTGGCGCCCTTCGACGTCGAGGCCGGTGGTCGGCTCGTCCAGGAAGAGCACCTCGGGCCGCCCGAGCAGCGCGAGTGCCAGGTCCAGGCGGCGCTTCTCGCCCCCGGACAGCTGCTTGACCCGTACGCCGGCCCTGCGGGTGAGGCCGACCAGCGACAGCGCCTCGCTCTCGGGGCGGGCTCCGCTCGTGCAGCCGGCCCACATCCGTACCGTCTCCGAGACGGTCAGCTCGGACGGGAAGCCGCCCTCCTGGAGCATGAGGCCGATGCGCGGCCGCACCACGGAGCGCTCGGTGTACGGGTCGTGCCCGAGGACGCGCACCCGGCCGCCGGCGGGCGGCGCGAGGCCCTCGATGAGTTCGACGGTGGAGGTCTTGCCGGCGCCGTTGGTGCCGAGCAGCGCGAAGAGTTCGCCGCGGCCGACCTCGAAGGACACTCCCCGGACGGCTTCGTAGCCGCCGCGGTAGACGCGTCGCAGGTCTGTGACCTCAATCACGGGCTCATCCGTGTTCATGACTGCGTTCGTGACCGTGTTCATGACTCAAGCGTCCCGGCGGCGGGCGCCGTCCGGCAGTGCGAGCTGTCACTGGTGCACATGACAAATGTCAGACGGGCCGGACGGCCGGGAGCCGAGGCATGCCGGGTGCGCATACGAGAAAGGCCCCGGTCACTCGACCGGAGCCTTTGCTCACCTTCACTTACTGGAGCGGACGACCAGGTTCGAACTGGCGACCTCAACCTTGGCAAGGTTGCGCTCTACCAACTGAGCTACGTCCGCATTGCCTCCGACCGGCTTTCACCGATCGGCGCGAGCATCAGCCTACCTGATCCGAAGAGCGATCAGACCGGCGATGCGGAGCGGGTGACAGGAATTGCACACTGCGCCTTCCCCCTGGAAGGGGGATGTTCTACTACTGAACTACACCCGCGTGGCTCCGGAGCCGGGCCTTTCGGCCTTGCCCCTCGGCGTGCTCCAGACTCTAGCTGATCGACGGGGGTGCAACGCAAGTCGGCTCCCCCGGGCCTCCAATGACCGCTTTTCCAGGCCCGCCCCTCCAGGCCCGCCCCTCCAGGCCCGCCCCTGAAGAGGACGCCCCTTCAGGGGCGCGGGGAACTGCGCGCCCGGCCCCCACCGACCCGAGGCCGACGCACGACCCCTTGCCCTCCCCCAGGGGGAGGCCCCCAGGGGGAGGCCCCCAGGGGGAGGCCCCCCGGGCGGTGAGGCCCGAAGGGCCGGACCCCCACTCACTGAGCCGCGGCGAACGCCTCGTACACCTTCTTGGGAATCCGCCCCCGCGCCGGCACCTCCAGCCGGTTCGACTGCGCCCAGGCCCGCACGGCCGAGGGATCCGGCGCGACCGCCGTCTCCCGGTAGGCCCTGCCGGACCGCGACCGCTTGCGGCCCGCCTCCACGTAGGGCTCCAGGGCCCTGCGCAGCTTCTCGGCGTTGGCCGGATTGAGGTCGATCTCGTACGACGTGCCGTCCAGGCCGAAGGCGATCGTCTCCGTCGCTTTCGAGCCGTCGATGTCGTCGAAGAGAGTGACTACGACACGCTGCGCCACGAATATCGGTCCCTTCGTGCGGCGTCTCTCCGGCGACGCGCGATGACGTGCGGAGATGCCGACTGTCCGACTGCTTTTATGGGTGATTGCTGGGTGCTTGATGGTTGATCGGGCAAAGTATCTGCTATTGCCAATTCATTTGTACAGTGCCCGGCAATCCCTTGGGAAGCCCGACTAAATCCCCCGGAGCACACCCGGGGCAATAGCGGGCCGGGTGCTGATCCGAATCTTTCCCAGGATTTTTCGCGAAGGCGGGCCGACCATAGCCCCTCGATGCGTAATCGTGATGGCCGTCACGTAGATTCCTACGAATCTACCCGCGTAGAAATTTTGTACGGGTAGTCTGAAGGGACCTGCTCAGCACCACACACCGGGAGTGCCAGTGGCACGCGTCGTAGTCGACGTCATGCTCAAGCCGGAGATCCTCGACCCCCAGGGCCAGGCGGTGCAGCGTGCACTGCCGCGTCTCGGTTTCGAAGGCGTCTCCGACGTACGTCAGGGAAAGCGATTCGAACTGGAAGTTGACGGACCGGTGGACGACGCCGCGCTCGCCCGCATCCACGAACTCGCCGAATCCTTCCTCGCCAACACCGTGATCGAGGACTTCACCGTCAAGGTCGAGGAAGTCGCGGAGGCCGGGAAGTGACCGCTCGTATTGGCGTCGTCACTTTCCCGGGAAGCCTCGACGACCGGGACACCCGGCGTGCGATCAAGCTCGCCGGCGCCGAGCCCGTCGCCCTCTGGCACAAGGACAAGGACCTCCGGCAGGTCGACGCGGTGGTGCTGTGCGGCGGATTCTCGTACGGCGACTATCTGCGTGCCGGTGCCATCGCGCGCTTCTCGCCGGTGATGGAGACCCTCATCGAGCAGGCGAAGTCGGGAATGCCGGTGCTCGGCATCTGCAACGGCTTCCAGATCCTCACCGAGGCCCACCTCCTTCCCGGCGGGATGCTCGGCAACGACCACCTCCACTTCATCTGCCGCGACCAGAAGCTGAGGGTGGAGAACGCGTCGACCGCCTGGACCGCCGACTACGAGGCCGGCCAGGAGATCCACATCCCGCTGAAGAACATGGACGGGCGGTACGTCGCCGACGAGCGCACCCTCGACATGCTGGAGGCGGAGGGCCGGGTCGCCTTCCGCTACGTGACCGGCGGCGACGCGGCCGAGGGCCACGGCAACCCCAACGGCTCCCTGCGGGACATCGCCGGCATCTCGAACGAGGCGGGCAACGTCGTCGGCCTGATGCCGCACCCGGAGCACGCCGTCGAGCCCCTCGTCGGGTCCGGCCGCACGGACGGCCTCCCCTTCTTCACGTCGATCCTCAAGAAGCTGGTCACCGCATGAGCCGCACTCCTCTGGACACGGTCGAGCACGCGGCCGAGACGCCCGACGTCGACCTCCCCTGGGCCGAACTGGGCCTGAAGAAGGACGAGTACGAGCGGGTCGTGGAGATCCTCGGCCGCCGGCCCACCGGCGCCGAGCTCGCCATGTACTCCGTCATGTGGTCCGAGCACTGCTCGTACAAGTCCTCCAAGGTGCACCTGCGCCAGTTCGGCGAGAAGGCCCCGCAGTCCGACGCCCTGCTGGTCGGCATCGGCGAGAACGCCGGCGTCGTGGACGTCGGCCAGGGCTACGCGGTCACCTTCAAGGTCGAGTCGCACAACCACCCGTCGTACGTCGAGCCCTACCAGGGCGCGGCCACCGGCGTCGGCGGCATCGTGCGCGACATCATCGCGATGGGCGCCCGCCCGGTCGCGGTCGTGGACCCGCTGCGCTTCGGCGCGGCCGACCACCCCGACACCAAGCGCGTGCTGCCCGGTGTCGTCGCCGGCATCGGCGGCTACGGCAACTGCCTGGGCCTGCCCAACATCGGCGGCGAGGTCGTCTTCGACGCCTGCTACCAGGGCAACCCGCTGGTCAACGCCGGTGCCATCGGTGTCATGCGGCACGAGGACATCCACCTCGCGAAGGCGTCCGGCGCCGGCAACAAGGTCATCCTCTACGGGGCCCGCACGGGCGGCGACGGCATCGGCGGCGCATCCATCCTGGCCTCCGAGACCTTCGACGACGCCAAGCCCTCCAAGCGCCCCGCCGTCCAGGTCGGCGACCCCTTCCAGGAGAAGCTCCTCATCGAGTGCACCCTGGAGGCGTTCGCCGAGAAGCTGGTCGTCGGCATCCAGGACCTGGGAGCCGCGGGCCTGTCCTGCGCGACCAGCGAGCTCGCCTCCAACGGCTCCGGCGGCATGCGCGTCACGCTGGACGACGTACCGCTGCGCGACTCCACGCTCTCGCCCGAGGAGATCCTCATGAGCGAGTCGCAGGAACGGATGTGCGCGGTCGTCGAACCGTCGAAGGTCGACCGCTTCCTGGAGATCTGCGACAAGTGGGACGTCATCGCCACCGTCATCGGTGAGGTGACCGACGGCGACCGCCTGGAGATCTACTGGCACGGCGGCAAGATCGTCGACGTCGACCCGCGCACGGTCGCGCACGACGGCCCGGTCTACGAGCGCCCGTACGCCCGCCCGGAGTGGCAGGACGCGCTCCAGGCGGACGACGCGAACAAGCTGCCCAGGCCCGCCACCCCGGAAGAACTGCGCGACCAGGTCCTCCGGCTGGTCTCCTCGCCGAACCAGGCGTCCAAGTCCTGGATCACCTCCCAGTACGACCGCTTCGTGCAGGGCAACACGGTGCTGGCGCAGCCCGAGGACTCGGGCATGATCCGCATCGACGAGGAGTCGGGCCTCGGGGTCGCCATCGCCACGGACGGCAACGGCCGGTACGCCAAGCTGGACCCGTACCACGGCGCCCAGCTGGCCCTGGCCGAGGCGTACCGGAACGTCGCGACGACCGGCGCCAGGCCGCTCGCCGTCTCCGACTGCCTGAACTTCGGCTCGCCCGAGGACCCGGCCGTCATGTGGCAGTTCGCGGAGGCGGTCCGCGGTCTGGCCGACGCCTGCCAGCAGCTGGGCACCCCGGTGACCGGCGGCAACGTCTCGCTCTACAACCAGACCGGCGAGGCGGCCATCCACCCGACCCCGGTGGTGGCCGTGCTGGGCGTCATCGACGACGTCGCCCGCCGCACCCCGGTCGCCTTCAGGGAGGAGGGCCAGCTCCTCTACCTGCTCGGCGACACCCGTGAGGAGTTCGGCGGTTCGGCCTGGTCGCAGGTCGTCCACGACCACCTCGGCGGACTGCCGCCGGCCGTGGACCTGGAGCGGGAACGCCTGCTGGCCGAGATCCTGATCTCCGCCTCCCGCGACGGCATGGTCGACGCCGCGCACGACCTGTCCGACGGCGGTCTGGTCCAGGCCGTCGTCGAGTCGGCCCTGCTCGGTGGCAAGGGCGCACGGCTGGTCGTGCCCGACGGGCTCGACGCCTTCACGTTCCTCTTCTCCGAGTCCGCGGGCCGCGCCGTCGTCGCGGTCCCGCGCTCCGAGGAACTGCGCTTCACCGACATGTGCGGGGCGCGGGGGCTGCCCGTCACCCGCATCGGTGTCGTCGACGGCGACGCGGTGGAGGTGCAGGGCGAGTTCACACTCCCCCTGACCGAACTGCGCGCGGCCCACGAGGCCACGATCCCGGCGCTCCTGGCGTAGCGTGCGCCCCCACCGGGCGGAGGTTCGACCTCCGCCCGGCGGGGAACCGCGCGCTCAGCCCTCACCGGGCCGCACCCGACGTACGAGCGCGACCCCGCGGGGACATCGCTACGCTCACCCCATGCCCCCGGCCAGGAAACGCCCCCGCACCTACGACCCGGTCAGGACCCGCACCGCGGTCCTCGCCCAGTTCGGGAACGTACGGGCGGCCGTACGCACCCTGACCCCCGAGCAGCTCGCCGCGCCGACCGCCCTCGGCGACTGGACCGTACGGGAGCTGGCCGCGCACCTCACCATGGCGCTGGAGGCCGTCAGCCGCGGCCTGGACGGGGACGAGCCCGCCGGACCCGCGCTGCCCCTGCTCGACTGGCCGTCGGCCACGGCACCGCGGGCGGCCGAGGTCGACGACGACGTACGGACGCTCGCCGCCGCCGAGCCGGACCTCGACGCGCTGTACGGACGCACGGAGGCCCGCTTCACCGAGCGCCTGCCGGACGCCCCGGGCGGCCGGCTGCTGGCGACCCGCGTGGGAGCCATGACCCTGGCCGACTACCTGGTCACCCGCACCGTGGAGCTGGTCGTCCACACCGACGACCTCAACGCGGCCGTGCCGGGCCTCGACGTCCCGTACGACCGCCAGGCCCTCGCCGCCTGCACCCGCCTCCTCGCCGACGCGCTCGCCGCGAAGGCGCCCGGTGCCTCCACCGAGGTGCGCGTACCGCCGTACGCGGTCGTGCAGTGCGTGGAGGGCCCGCGCCACACGCGCGGCACCCCGCCCAACGTCGTCGAGACGGATCCGCTGACCTGGCTCCGCCTGGCGAGCGGCCGTACGCGGTGGCGGGCGGCCCTGGACGACGCGAAGGTCAGCGCGAGCGGGGAACGCGCCGACCTGGGCGGACTGCTTCCGCTCATGCGCTGACCCGACGGCGGACGCGAAGGACCGCCGTCGGGCGGCCGTTACGCGGTGGGGGAACCAATCACCCCACCCGTCCCGTCAAAGCGGCATGCACACGCAGCGACGCACTTTCAGCGCCTTCAGCGCCCTCGGTACCCGGGCCGGCCTCAGCGCCCTGGCGGTCACCGGACTGCTCGCCACGGCCGCCTGCGGCACCGGGAGCGGGGACGAGGAATCCGGTTCCCGTTCCGTCGGCACCCGGCAGGCGGCCGCCGAGATCACCGGCAAGCAGTGGAACGTGGACAGCGTGACCGTCGGCGGCGAGAAACACGCGGCCCCGGCCGGAGCGCACATCGAGTTCGCCGAGGACGGCACGGTGGGCGGCAACTACGGCTGCAACCACTTCGGGGCGAGCGCCGAGATCGAGGGCGACACGATCACCGTCGGCGACGACACCTTCAAGACCGAGATGGCCTGCACGGCGAAGGGGGCGATGGACTTCGAGTCGCAGCTCGGCGACGTCATCTCCGGCAGCACCATCAGGGCCGAGGTCGACGACGACGGACTGACGCTCACCACCGAGGACGGCCACACCGTGGAACTCACCGCCGAGAAGCCGGCCGCCCTCCACGGAACGAAGTGGAACGTCACCGGCACGGTGAAGGGCGACGCCGAGGGAGGCACGGAGGGAGGCACGGAGGGCGGCTCCGCCGTCGCCCTGCCCACCGGGGCCGAGGGCAGGGTCCACCTGACCTTCGACGGGAAGGGCACCGTCACCGGTCAGCTCGGCTGCAACCGGGTCACGGCGAAGGCCACCGTCGGCGACGGCGTTATCACCCTGGGCACCCCCGGCACCACCCGGAAGATGTGCTCCGACTCACTCATGGACACCGAACGCACCCTGCTGAAGCTCTTCGGCGGCACGGTGAAGTATCGGCTGAAGGGCAGCGACCTCACGCTGACCAGCGAAAACGGAGCGGGTCTGGAAGCCGTCGCCGCGAAGTGACCCCCGGCGGGCGGCGTCCGTCGGCGCCGCCCGGGCCCTTCCCCAATTCGGACCAGTGGTCGATCTCGCCTACACTCGGTTGCGTGCCACGTGGTGACGGTCGACTCAGTCATGATCTGCTCCCCGGCGAGAAAGGACCCCAGGACGCTTGCGGCGTCTTCGGAGTCTGGGCTCCCGGTGAAGAGGTCGCCAAGCTCACTTACTTCGGGCTCTACGCCCTCCAGCATCGAGGCCAGGAATCCGCGGGGATCGCGGTGAGCAACGGCTCCCAGATCCTCGTCTTCAGAGACATGGGCCTCGTGTCCCAGGTCTTCGACGAGGCATCCCTCGGCTCCCTGCTCGGTCATATCGCGGTCGGTCACGCCCGCTACTCGACCACCGGCGCCTCCACCTGGGAGAACGCCCAGCCGACCTTCCGTGCCACCGGGCACGGCTCGATCGCGCTCGGTCACAACGGCAACCTGGTCAACACGGCGGAGCTCGCCGGGATGGTCGCCGACCTCCCCAAGCAGGAGGGCCGCACCCCGCGGGTCGCGGCGACCAACGACACCGACCTGCTCACGGCCCTGCTGGCCTCCCAGGTCGACGACGACGGCAAGGCGCTGACCGTGGAGGAGGCGTCCGCCAAGGTCCTCCCGCAGGTCAGGGGCGCCTTCTCGCTCGTCTTCATGGACGAGCACACCCTCTACGCCGCCCGTGACCCGCAGGGCATCCGCCCGCTGGTCCTCGGCCGCCTGGAGCGCGGCTGGGTCGTCGCCTCCGAGTCCGCCGCCCTCGACATCTGCGGCGCGTCCTACGTCCGCGAGATCGAGCCGGGCGAGTTCGTCGCCATCGACGAGAACGGCCTGCGCACCTCGCGATTCGCGGAAGCGAAGCCCAAGGGCTGTGTCTTCGAGTACGTGTACCTGGCCCGCCCGGACACCGACATCGCCGGCCGGAACGTGTACCTCTCCCGCGTGGAGATGGGCCGTCGCCTCGCGAAGGAGGCCCCGGTCGAGGCCGATCTGGTCATAGCGACCCCGGAGTCCGGCACGCCCGCCGCGATCGGGTACGCGGAGGCGTCCGGCATCCCGTTCGGCGCCGGTCTGGTGAAGAACGCGTACGTCGGCCGGACCTTCATCCAGCCCTCGCAGACCATCCGCCAGCTGGGCATCCGGCTGAAGCTGAACCCGCTCAAGGAAGTCATCAAGGGCAAGCGCCTGGTCGTCGTCGACGACTCGATCGTGCGCGGCAACACCCAGCGCGCCCTGGTCCGCATGCTCCGCGAGGCGGGCGCGGCGGAGATCCACATCCGGATCTCCTCGCCCCCCGTGAAGTGGCCCTGCTTCTTCGGCATCGACTTCGCGACCCGCGCCGAGCTGATCGCCAACGGCATGACCATCGAGGAGATCGGCACCTCGCTCGGCGCCGACTCCCTCTCGTACATCTCCATCGACGGCATGATCGAGGCCACCACCATCGACAAGCCGAACCTCTGCCGCGCCTGCTTCGACGGCGAGTACCCGATGGACCTCCCGGACCCCGAGCTGCTGGGCAAGCAGCTCCTGGAGACCGAGCTGGCCGCGGGTCCCGCGGCCACGGCCGCGGCCGACGCGATCCGCCGCCCGTAAGACCCCGCAGCAACAGACCCCGCAGCAACACCGCTGTACGACACGAAAGTCCTCACCTCATGTCTGAGACAACCGGTGCCAGCTACGCAGCCGCGGGCGTCGACATCGAAGCGGGCGACCGCGCCGTCGAACTGATGAAGGAGTGGGTGAAGAAGACGCAGCGCGCTGAAGTCGCGGGCCTTGGCGGCCTGGGCGGTTTCGCCGGCCTCTTCGACGCCTCCGCCCTCAAGCGGTACGAGCGCCCGCTGCTCGCCTCCGCCACGGACGGCGTGGGCACGAAGGTCGACCTGGCCCGGCGGCTGGGCGTGTACGACACCATCGGCCACGACCTGGTCGCGATGGTCATGGACGACATCGTGGTGTGCGGCGCCGAGCCGCTCTTCATGACCGACTACATCTGTGTCGGCAAGGTCCACCCGGAGCGCGTGGCCGCCATCGTGAAGGGCATCGCCGAAGGCTGTGTCCTGGCGGGCTGCGCCCTGGTGGGCGGCGAGACGGCCGAACACCCCGGTCTGCTGGGCCCGGACGACTTCGACGTCGCCGGCGCCGGTACGGGCGTCGTGGAGGCCGACCGGCTCCTGGGCGCGGACCGTATCCGTACGGGTGACGCGGTGATCGCCATGGCGTCCTCCGGTCTTCACTCGAACGGGTACTCGCTCGTCCGGCACGTCCTCTTCGACCGCGCGGGGCTGAAGCTCGACCAGCACGTCGCGGAGTTCGGGCGGACGCTCGGCGAGGAACTCCTGGAGCCCACGAAGATCTACTCGCTGGACTGCCTGGCGCTGACCCGTACGACCGACGTGCACGCGTACTCGCACATCACGGGCGGCGGTCTCGCGGCCAACCTGGCCCGGGTGGTCCCGGACCACCTCCACGCGACCGTCGACCGCGCCACCTGGACCCCGGCCCCGGTCTTCGACCTCGTCGGCACCACGGGCCGGGTGGAGCGCCTGGAGCTGGAAAAGACCCTCAACATGGGCGTGGGCATGATCGCGATCGTCCCGGCGGACTCCACGGACACGGCCCTGGCCACACTGGCGGACCGCGGCGTGGAGGCATGGGTGGCAGGAGAGATCACGGACCGCGGCACCCACGGGACGGGCGCGACCCTGACCGGCGACTACGCGGCCTAGGAGGACGCCCGCCCCGTCAGGAGGGCGGGGCCCCGTCAGGGGCGCGGGGGACTGCGCGACCCGCCCGCGCCCGACCGGACCGCAGCAAGTAAGCCGGCGCTCCCCGCGGAGCGGCATGCACAAAACCCGGTCCGGCAAAAAACCCCGGACCGGGTGAAGCGCAGCTAGAACGACGAGCGCAGCTGGTGCGTCAAGCCCCGCGGCGTTGCGACGCAGGACCGGACTCGTCGTCCTCGTCCTCGTCGTCGTTGTAGAGATCCGCGTACTGGGCGTACGGGTCGTCTTCCTCGTCGTCGTCCTCGAACGGCTCGCCATTCGGCGGCTGTTGCGAAGTCGAAGCGCCCAGCTCATTGGCCAGACGCGACAGATCTGTCCCGCCGCTGCTGTACTTCAGCTGGCGGGCGACCTTCGTCTGCTTGGCCTTTGCCCGGCCGCGCCCCATGGCTCGACCCCCTTGGATATGGGGCTCGACGGCCCCAGAGTCTTGACACGCGTTCATGATCTGGAACGGACTCTCCGTGGAGAGACCGGTCCGTAGGGCTTCCACGGTACCTGAGCCCACGCCCATACGGTACGTCGCCCGCAGGACGTGCGTGTGCCCAGGACCTGCGAGGTGCCCTGTCCCCGCTGGTCAACCGCGATTTTAGCCTCTTCTGGGCGGGCGACCCGCCGACGGACGTGAGAGTTCTCTCCCACGCCCGCCGACAGGTACCCCGCGAGGCCGCGCGAACGCCTCCGGGACTCCTCCCGGACCCCTCCGGGAGGAGTCCGGACGAAGCCCGGCCCGGCCTTCCGGACGTCAGGCGCGGCGGGCCTCCGCCATGCGGTGCTCGGCGATCCGGTCGGCCGCGGCGGCCGGCGGAATCCCGTCCTCCTTCGCACGAGCGAATATGGCCAGCGTGGTGTCGAAGATCTTCGCGGCCTTCTCCCTGCACCGGTCGAAGTCGAAGCCGTGGAGCTCGTCGGCGACCTGGATGACACCGCCCGCGTTCACCACGTAGTCCGGCGCGTAGAGGATCCCGCGGTCGGCCAGGTCCTTCTCCACGCCCGGGTGCGCCAGCTGGTTGTTGGCGGCGCCGCAGACGATCCCCGCGGTCAGCTCCGCCACGGAGTCGTCGTTCAGGGCGCCGCCGAGCGCGCAGGGGGCGTAGACGTCGAGTCCCTCGGTCCGGATCAGCCGCTCGGTGTCGGCGGCGACCTCCACGGAGGGGTACCTGTCGACGATGCGGCCCACGGCGTCCTGGCGCACGTCCGCGATCACGACCCGGGCGCCGTCCTCCAGCAGGTGCTCCACCAGGTGGCGGCCCACCTTGCCGACGCCCGCGATCCCGACCGCGCGGCCGCGCAACGAGGGATCGCCCCACAGGTGCTGCGCGGAGGCCCGCATGCCCTGGAAGACCCCGAAGGCGGTGAGGACGGAGGAGTCGCCCGCGCCGCCGTTCTCGGGGGAGCGCCCGGTCGTCCAGCGGCACTCGCGCGCCACGACGTCCATGTCGGCCACGTAGGTGCCGACGTCGCACGCGGTCACGTACCGCCCGCCCAGGGAGGCCACGAAACGGCCGTAGGCGAGGAGCAGTTCCTCGGTCTTGACCTGCTCGGGGTCACCGATGATCACGGCCTTGCCGCCGCCGTGGTCGAGACCGGCCATGGCGTTCTTGTACGACATCCCGCGCGAGAGGTTCAGCGCGTCCGCGACGGCCGCCTCCTCGCTCGCGTACGGGTAGAAGCGGGTGCCGCCGAGGGCGGGGCCCAGGGCGGTCGAGTGGAGGGCGATGACGGCCTTGAGGCCGGTGGCGCGGTCCTGGCAGAGCACGACCTGCTCATGGCCTCCCTGGTCCGACCGGAACAGGGTGTGCAGCACGTCGTCGGGGCTGCCGGTTACGTCGGTCACGGTGGTGACTCCCAGGTAAAGAGCGGCGGGCGGGGCGGCCCTCGTACGGGTGGCGGGGGTCCGTGTGGCACGAGATTAGGGCCTGCGCGCGACCGCCATCGGCGCAGTGGTCGGGATCACCCCCTCCCGGAGTACGGTCGCGGGGGGCGTGGGACGATTTGCCGTGATTTCCCGCGCGCCCGCGGGCGTGGCCCGCGGTTTTCCACCGGACCGGCTGGGGAGGGAGCAAGCGTGCCCAAGGTGTCCTCGTTGATCGTCCCGTACGCGTCCTACCTCCGGGTGTACGAGCCCCTCGCGGCCTTCCCGGAGCCGGAGCGCGGCCACTGGGCCCGCTACGCGCGCCGGTCCGGCCGTCCCTCGTACCAGGACGAGCTGCGCCGTTCGCTGGCCGACCTGCTGCCCGTGCCGCCGGTCCCGGTGCCGGTGCACGAGAGCGGCGACGCGTTCGTCACGGAGGTGGACGGCGTGCTGTGCGTGTGTCCCTGGCGGACCCGGCTGCGCGGCTGGGAGGCACTGGGCGACCTCGCGCAGGAGCTGCCGGCGCCCGTCCTGGACGCGGCGCTGCCGGAGCTCGTGCGCCGTCAGGCGGCCCAGGACTACGAGCGCTGGCTGAGCCGCAACCCCGACGCCCGGCCCTGGATCCGCACCTCGACGTGGCAGGTTCCGCTGAACTGGTTCGTGCTCGTCTCGGACGAGGAGCGGGAGTTCGACAAGGGGGCGGGCTCCGGGGGCGGTTCACGGGCCGGGGAGGACGCTCCCGTGCTCCGCTACCGCACGCCGATGGTGCAGGCGCGGCGGCGGGTGGCGCGGGCCCTGCGGACGCTGCGGGACACCCTCGACGAGGGGCCGCTCATCGACGGCCTGGTGGACGTGGGCCGTTGGCTGGAGGAGTTCCACCCGCGCTCGCTCGTGGAACTGGACTACGGCGGCCTCGTGCACGTCCTGCCCGTCGGGGAGCTCGACGGCGACCACTCCGCCGCGGACGTCGCCGCGGGCATCGAGGCGCTGCGCACGGGCGACGGGGCCGGCGCGGGCGAGGCGTACGGCCGGCTCGTGGAACGCTGGCGGTCGGTCAGGGACCGCCGCTCGGCGAACTGAGGCCGTACACACCGCCCTTGGGACGCCGCACGCCCCGTTCTTGAGATGATGACTCCGCTGCGTCATGCCGTGCCCAGGACGTAAGTCCCGATCCGGGTCGTACGGGGTAAGCGTGACGGACAGCACTAACACGGACCTTGCGCCCAACGCCCCTCCTCATGCCAAAATAGGACAAGGAGTCCGGGGAGGGCTCCCTCTGCCTGCGTATGGGTGGAATCTCGGCATTGCGTGCTTTAGGGGGTCTCGTGACTCCTGAACGCCAGTGTGACTGATCGTCACAGTGGCGTGACTGTCCGCTATGGCATGGTCCATCGGCTTCCGTCGCTGATGAACACCTGGGAGGGCAATTCCATCGGTTTGGCCGACGTGGCTGGACGGATGGTGTAGTTGTAGTGCCGAGGACAAGCCGTTCGTCCTATAACCGACTCGACCCGCATCCGCCATTTCGGGCAACGCGGGTCAAGGTGCAGAATTTAGAGGAAAGAACCGAGAAGGTTCGGTTCTCCCGAGGAGGCCGCTCATGACCGCTCGCACCCCTGATGCCGAGCCGCTGCTGACCCCGGCTGAGGTCGCCACGATGTTCCGCGTGGACCCGAAGACGGTCACGCGGTGGGCGAAGGCCGGCAAGCTCACGTCGATCCGCACGCTCGGCGGGCATCGCCGTTACCGCGAAGCCGAGGTCCGCGCTCTGCTTGCGGGCATCCCGCAGCAGCGCAGCGAAGCCTGAACAACAACTCCATAGCTCCATAGCAGGGCATTCCGGCGGTTCCCCCAACTTGTCGGCAGGCCCTGGCCCAAGCTTCACGCGACGCGGATCCCGCCCCAACGGGGTCCACGCCCGACCGGGAACCATCAGCGCCATGGGTGCGTCGTGGATCGCGCCGGACTCCGCCGAGTCCGGCGCGATCTTTTTTGTGCGCTGGTCATCGGGTGTGCGTGCCTGGTGTGCACCTACCGGACCGGTCTGTGAGCGGTCTTGCCGCAGTCCGGGCGGAGCTGTCGGATCGGCTGGGGGACACTCCGGGGCAGAGTGCAATTGCACATATTAAATTGACCTGTTGTAGGTGGGGGGTAAATTCCGCAGGTTTGAAAACTTATGCGGTGACACCCGTCACATGTCCCGGTCCTTGTTGCCCGTGGTGCACCTGCGCTAAGGGAGACCGATCATCTGGGCTGTCCCGAGGGGGAGTTGGCGTGGGCGGGCCGCTCACGCCGGGGCGGGGCTGCCGTCCTCCGGGACGCCTTCGGCGCCCTGTGCGCCCTCTGTGCCTCCCGTGCCTCCCGTTCCCCGGGTGTCCTCCGAGGCCGAGGCCAGGCGCAGGAGGCGGTGGCAGACGGGGCAGTGCTTCGTTCTGTGGGGATGGCCGGAGGCGGCCGACAGGTGGGCGCGGAGGAGTGCTCGCGTCTCATGCCGGGCTGTCGCCGCCATGGTCACCTCCGGTGAGGGCTGGAGTCCTGTTCTTGTTTCTGAGTACGTGCGGAATGTGACGGCGTCAAGACCGTGTGTTGCCGGGCGGGGTTCAGGGGGTCCGTGGTGCGGATGTTGCTCGGTCACGGCCCGGAGAGGGCAGGTCGCGCCGTCCTCCGCGCCTCTTGTGAGCCATGCCGTTCGCCGCGCGTCCGCAGGACCCGAGCCCGGAGGGCCCGAGCCCGCGCGGGCGCATGCAGAAGGCCCCGCATCCTGGTGGATACGGGGCCTTCTGTTCTTCTTCTGCGGTCCTGACGGGATTTGAACCCGCGGCCTCCACCTTGACAGGGTGGCGAGCACTCCAAACTGCTCCACAGGACCTTGTTTCGCAGTGCGATCTTGCGTTGCGCTGCGAGACAGGACTCTACAGGAGGGTTGGCCCCCTGGGCGAACTCACCCGGTGTGCGGACGCCGTCACGGTGCGGCCGCGTCGATCGCCTTCACGATGCGCTTGTCGGAGACGGGGTACGCCGTGCCCAGCGCGTGCGCGAAGTAGCTGACCCGCAGCTCCTCGATCATCCAGCGGATGTCCAGGACGGAGGAGGGGACGGGCCGGCCCTGCGGCAGCTGCTCAAGCAGCCAGGCGTACTCGTCCTGCATCTCGTGGACCTTCTCCATGCGGCTGGTGTCCCGCTGGGCGTTGGCCGGCATCTGCTGGAGCCGGCGGTCCGCCGCGACCAGGTAGCGCATCAGGTCCGGCAGCCGCCGCAGGCCCGTCGCCGTGACGAAGCCGGGCCGTACGAGGGCGTCCAGCTGCGTCCGTACGTCCGCCAGGTTCGCGAGCAGCACAGGACTCCGTACGCCCTTCAGGCGGCGCTCGCAGGCGTGCCAGGCGGCCAGCACCTGTTCGACCTGACCGACCGTGCGGACCGTCGTGTCGACGATCTCCGCGCGCACCCTCTCGTACAGCTTCCGGTACGACTCCTCGTCCCAGGCCGGGCCCCCGAAATCACCGATCAGCTTGTCCGCGGCGGCCGTGGCGCAGTCGTCGAACAGGGCCTGGACCGACCCGTGCGGGTTCGCGGACAGGGCGAGCTTCTGGGCGTTCGTCAGCTTGTCCGACGCGAACTTCGCCGGATTCACCGGGATGTTGCGCAGGATGAGCCGCCGGGTGCCCTTCCACATCGCCTGCTGCTGTTCGGCCTCGGTGTCGAAGAGGCGTACGGAGACGGTGTCCGCCTCCGGTCCGTCGTCCACGAGGGCCGGGTACGCCTTCACCGGCTGGCCGGCCCGGCGCGTCTCGAAGACGCGGGTCAGGGAGCCGATGGTCCAGTCGGTCAGCCCCGAACGCTCCAGGGACTCCCCGCCGTGGCGCTCGGCGGTCGCCGCGGCGGCCTGCGAGATCGCCTGGCGCGCCTTCGGCCTCAGCCGCAGTTTCAGGGCTTCCAGGTCCTTGTCCTCGGCCAGCTTGCGGCGCCGCTCGTCGACGATCCGGAAGGTGATCTTCAGGTGGTCGTCGAGCCGCGACCAGTCGAAGTCGTCCGCGGTGAGCGGTACTCCGACCATGCGCTTCAGCTCGCGCGCCATCGCCGCCGTCAGGGGCTCCTGCAACGGCACCGTTTGCGCGAGGAACCGTTGCGCGAAGTCGGGCGCGGGCACGTAGTTGCGGCGGATCGGCTTCGGCAGGGAGCGGATCAGCTCGGTGACGACCTGCTCGCGCAGCCCCGGGATCTGCCACTCGAAGCCCTCGTCGGTGACCTGGTTCAGCACCTGGAGCGGGATGTGGACGGTCACGCCGTCCGCGTCGGCGCCCGGCTCGAACTGGTACGTGACCCGGAACTTCAGCCGCCCCTGCCGCCAGGCGTCCGGATAGTCGTCCTTGGTGACCGCCCCGGCCGACTCCCGGATGAGCATCGAGCGCTCGAAGTCGAGGAGCTCGGGCTCCTCCTTGCGCTTGTGCTTCCACCAGGAGTCGAAGTGGGCGCCGGAGACGACGTGTGCGGGCACCCGCTCCTCGTAGAAGTCGAAGAGCGTGTCGTCGTCGACCAGGATGTCCCGGCGCCTCGCCCGGTGCTCCAGCTCCTCGACCTCGGTCAGGAGCCGGCGGTTGTCGGCGAAGAACTTGTGGTGCGTACGCCAGTCGCCCTCGACCAGGGCGTTGCGGATGAACAGCTCGCGGCTGGTCTCCGGGTCGATGCGCCCGTAGTTGACCTTCCGCTGCACGACGATCGGCACGCCGTACAGCGTGACCTTCTCGTACGCCATCACCGCCGCCTGGTCCTTCTCCCAGTGCGGTTCGCTGTACGTGCGCTTCAGCAGGTGCTCCGCCAGCGGCTCGATCCACTCGGGCTCGATGCGCGCGTTCACCCGGGCCCACAGCCGGGACGTCTCGACGAGCTCGGCGGACATCACGAAGCGCGGGGGCTTCTTGAAGAGCGCCGAGCCGGGGAAGATCGCGAACTTGGCGTTGCGGGCGCCCACGTACTCGTTCTTCGAGGAGCTCCTGCCGCCCTCGCGCCCGCCGTCCTTGCCGGTCCCCGTCCCGCCGCCGCTCTCCTTCACGTCCTTCATGCCGATGTGGGAGAGCAGCCCGGCGAGGAGGGACAGATGGATCTGCTTCTCGGGCGCGTCGTCCTCGTTGAGGTGGATGCCCATCTGCTTGGCGACGGTCCGCAGCTGCGTGTAGATGTCCTGCCACTCGCGGATGCGCAGGAAGTTCAGGTACTCCTGCTTGCACATGCGCCGGAACGACGACGAGCCGCGCTCCTTCTGCTGCTCGCGCACGTACCGCCAGAGGTTCAGGTACGCCAGGAAGTCGGACGTCTCGTCCTTGAAGCGGGCGTGCTGCTGGTCGGCCTGCGTCTGCTTGTCGGCGGGCCGCTCGCGCGGGTCCTGGATGGAGAGCGCGGCCGCGATCACCATGACCTCGCGCACGCACCCGTTCCTGTCGGCCTCCAGGACCATGCGGGCGAGGCGCGGGTCGACGGGGAGCTGGGAGAGCTTGCGGCCGGTCTCGGTGAGGCGCTTGCGCGGGTCCTTCTCCGCCGGGTCGAGGGCGTTGAGCTCCTGGAGGAGCTGGACGCCGTCGCGGATGTTGCGGTGGTCCGGCGGGTCGATGAAGGGGAACTTCTCGATCTCGCCGAGCCCGGCCGCGGTCATCTGGAGGATGACGGACGCCAGGTTCGTCCGCAGGATCTCGGCGTCGGTGAACTCCGGACGGGAGAGGAAGTCGTCCTCGGAGTAGAGCCGGATGCAGATGCCGTCGCTGGTACGGCCGCAGCGGCCCTTGCGCTGGTTGGCGCTGGCCTGCGAGATCGCCTCGATGGGCAGCCGCTGGACCTTGGTGCGGTGGCTGTACCGGGAGATGCGGGCGGTGCCCGGGTCGATCACGTACTTGATGCCGGGGACGGTGAGGGAGGTCTCGGCGACGTTGGTCGCCAGAACGATCCTGCGGCCGGTGTGGGGCTGGAAGACGCGGTGCTGCTCGGCGTGCGAGAGACGCGCGTAGAGGGGGAGCACCTCGGTGAACCGGTAGTTCTTCTTGGTGAGGGCGTCGGCCGTGTCGCGGATCTCCCGCTCGCCGGACAGGAAGACGAGGATGTCGCCCTTGCCCTCGCCCTGCAGCTCCTCGACGGCGTCGCAGATCGCGGTGATCTGGTCGCGGTCGGCATCGTCGCCCTCCTCCTCCAGGAGCGGGCGGTAGCGCACCTCGACGGGGTACGTGCGTCCGCTGACCTCGACGATCGGGGCGTCCCCGAAGTGCCGGGAGAACCGCTCGGGGTCGATGGTCGCGGAGGTGATGACGACCTTGAGGTCCGGCCGCTTCGGCAGCAGCTGGGCCAGGTAGCCGAGCAGGAAGTCGATGTTCAGGGACCGCTCGTGGGCCTCGTCGATGATGATCGTGTCGTAGGCGCGCAGCTCGCGGTCCGTCTGGACCTCGGCGAGCAGGATGCCGTCCGTCATCAGCTTGACGAAGGTGCCCTGCGGGTTCACCTGGTCGGTGAAGCGGACCTTCCAGCCGACGGCCTCGCCCAGCGGGGTGTCCAGCTCCTCGGCGACGCGCTCGGCGACGGTGCGGGCGGCGATGCGGCGGGGCTGGGTGTGCCCGATCATGCCGCGGACGCCACGACCCAGTTCGAGGCAGATCTTGGGGATCTGGGTCGTCTTGCCGGAGCCGGTCTCGCCCGCGACGATCACGACCTGGTGATCACGGATGGCGGCCGCGATCTCGTCCTTCTTCTGGCTGACGGGCAGCTGCTCGGGATACGTGACGGCGGGCACACGGCCGCGCCGCTCGGCCATACGGGCCTCGCCCTTCGCCACCTCCGCCTCGATCTCGGCGGTGACGGCGGCGCGGGCCTCGGGTTTGCGGATCCGGCGCGCGCCCTCCAGCCTGCGCCCGAGCCGGTGCGCGTCGCGCAGGGACAGCTCGGCCAGACGGGGGGCGAGATCGCCGAGGGCGGGGGCAGGGTGCGTAGACATACGCGGTCCAGGATCGCACCTCGGGCAAACGAGGGGCGAACGCTTTTGCGCTGCGCGGCCGGTCGGTCCCGCACCGCGCGGGCGGGCGGCCCTGCGCCGTACGGGCGGGCGGCCCCGAGCCACGTGAGCGGACGGCCCGCGCCGCGCGGACGGACGACCGCCGCGGCTCCGATACGGCCAAAGCGGCCACCGTAGAGAAATATCCCTTACGCACCTTTAGCGTGGGCATATGTCCGAGATGCCGCACGGTGCACATGGCAGACCGCCCACGCGCCGGGAGCGCTGGAACTCCTTCAAGGAGTCCCCCTTCCTCCCCGCGACGGTGCTGGCGCTGATCCTCGCCGCCGCGGCGGGCCTCTTCGCCGGTTCGTACACGTACTCCATGGCGGATCCGACCCCGCGCCATGTGCCGACCGCGGCGGTGGGCGCGTACGACGAGGGGCGGGGCGGGACGTTCCTCGCGGGGATGGAGAAGGCGCTCGACGCGTCCTTGAAGATCCGCGCGTACGACAGCCGGACGGCGGCCCTCGAAGCGATGGACGACCAGGAGGTCTTCGCGGTCCTCGACGTACGGGACTCGGGCCGGTCGGTGGTCCTGGACGTGTCCGGGGCGTCCGGGGCCTCGGTCGCGGAGGTGCTGGGGAAGGCCGCGCCGGCCGTCGGCGAGGAGACCGGGGTGGCGGTCACGGTCCGCGACGTCAAGCCCTTGCAGGAGGGGGACCCGCGCGGTCTCGTGATCTTCTACATCTCCCTGGCGGCCGTGATCATCGGGTTCGTCGGGGCGATCCAGCTCAGCGTGCACGCGCGGGCGCTGAACCCGCTGGAGCGCATCGCGTTCACGGCCGCGTACGCCCTGCTCGGCGGGTTCGTGATCGCGGCGGTGGTCGACTGGGTGCTGGGCGCCCTGGAGCTGCCGTTCGTCGAGTCGTGGCTGATCCTGGCGCTGACCATGTTCACGTCGGGCATGGTCTTCACGATGTTCAACACCCTGTTCGGACGCTGGGCGATGCTGCCCACCTGGGGGCTGATGGTCCTGCTCGGCAACCCCTCGTCGGGCGGCGCCGTCTCCTGGCCCCTGCTGCCGTCGCCGCTCGGCGTCATCGGCCGCTGGCTGCCGCCGGGGGCTTCGGTCAACGCCCAGCACACGGCGGTCTACTTCCCCGGCCACCAGCACGTGTTCCCGTTCCTGGTCCTCGGGGGCTGGGCACTGGTCTCCTGCGCGGTCTTCTGGACCTGGCGCCACCGGCACCCGGGCGGCAGGGAAGGGGGCCCGTCCCACGCGGCGGGCGGGGCGGCGGCGTGAATCCCGCCCCCTTTCGGGGACGCGGGGCGGATACGGTCCGGCACCGGCGCTTCCGAGAGGCGCGGGGAACCCGCGCGACCAGCCCCCACGCACCAGCCCCCACGCACCCGCGCCCGAACGAACCGGCGCGGACGGGGACCCCGCGGACCCGGCCCCGGCGGGGTGGCCGACGCCGGGCGCACGGCGAAGGCCCCGTCCGGGTGGACGGGGCCTTCGGGTGGTGGCTGGGGCCGGGATCGAACCGGCGACCTATCGCTTTTCAGGCGATCGCTCGTACCAACTGAGCTACCCAGCCACGCGATCCACGAGAGAATCGCAGCGGTCCTGACGGGATTTGAACCCGCGGCCTCCACCTTGACAGGGTGGCGAGCACTCCAAACTGCTCCACAGGACCCAGCTTTTGTGCGCGAGCGCAGACGAATCAGTCTCGCACACCGTGTTGCGTGCCCCCAACGGGATTCGAACCCGTGCTACCGCCTTGAAAGGGCGGCGTCCTAGGCCGCTAGACGATGAGGGCTATCGGCCCGCCTGGGCGCTTCGCAGCGCGTCGGGGACGTGAGAAGCATATGGGATGTCGGGAGGGATCGCCAAAACGGTTTACGGGGCGGGGGCGGAGGGGGACGTGGCGGACGGCGCCCCGGGCCGGTTCTCCTTGGGGAGATGGCGGCTGACCTCGGCCGTCGTCAGTCCGAGACCTCCCAGTTCGATCTCGTCCCAGGCCTGGAGCCGGCGGGTGTCGCGGTCGAGGTAGAGGATCGACGTCTCGATCGGGGCGGGACCCTCGCCCTCCAGCGCGCGCAGCCCGCCGCCGCCCGTGGAACCCTCGATGCGCAGCCGCGTGCCGTACTCCATGACCTCCATCTCCTGGTGGTGGACATGACCGGCCAGCACCAGGGGCACGTCGCCGTCCGTCTCGCGTGCGGCCGTCGGGTTGTGCGCCACCGCGACGTCGACCGGGGTGCCCGCGGCCTCCTGGTCGCGCAGCGCGGAGGCGAGCCGGGCACCGGCCAGCTCCTCCGAGCGCCGACCGGCCGGCGGGTTCGAGCGGTCCGGGGTGTACTGCGGGTCGCCGATGCCCGCGAAGCGCAGGCCGGCGACCGACACGGCCCGGCCGTCGTCGAGCACGTGCACGTTCTCCATGCGTTCCAGGTACCGCTGGGTGTCCCGGCCGTCGTGGTTGCCGCGTACCCAGACGTAGGGCGCGCCGAGGTCGGCGACCGGGTCCAGGAAGCCGTTCTCCGCCGCCGTCCCGTGGTCCATGGTGTCGCCCGAGTCCACGATGACGTCGATCTCGTACTGCTCCACCAGCGACGCGACGATCTTCCAGCTCGCCGGGTTGAGATGGATGTCGGAGACGTGCAGGACCCGGATGGTGGAGGGGTCGGGCGTGTACGCGGGAAGCGTGGACGTGGCGTCGTACAGCTTCGTCACGTTCGTCACCAGGCGGGCCAGCTCCTTCTGGTACACGTCGAACTCGCTGACGATGCTGCGGGCGTTGCCGACCACCGAGGGCGCGGAGGAGAGCAGCCCGGAGAACCTCGGCTCCAGGACCGACTTGGGGTTCCAGGTGGCGAAGGCGGTCGCCCCGCAGGCGGCCAGCAGGGCCAGTGCCAGGCCGCCCGCCGCGAGGGCCCGGCGGGGCCGGCGGTAGACCGCGAGGCCGAGGGCGGTCGCGCCGGACACGACGGCGACGACGGAGCGCACGGCCAGGTCGAGCGTGCCGGCGCCGACGTCCCGGGCGACCTCGTCCTGGAGGCCGGAGAGCCGCTCGGGGTGGTCGACCAGGGCCTGGGAGCGGACCGGGTCGAGCTGGTCGACGGCCACGTCGAGGCGCAGGGGGGCCGTGTGGCTGCGCAGTTCGAGGGCGCCGAGCGGAGAGACGTTGATCTTCGTGCCGCCCGTGAGGGAGGGGCGCAGGGTCATCGTGGTGTCCATGGGGCCGACCGGAGTGCGGACGTTCCCCACGATCAGCAGGCCCAGCCACGCGCCGAGCAGGACGACGGCGACGAGACCGAGCGCACGGGTGTACGGGTGCGGCTGGGCGACGAGTTCGACGACCGGGTGGGTGCGGCGGGAGCTGTAGTGGCGTACGAGGACGCGGGGGGCTTTTCGCACGCGGTGCAGAGCGGCGGCAGCGGGGACGCGGGCCATTGGGGCCGTATGCCCAAGGGGTGGGGCGGCTATGCGGCGCGGACCGGGCACCCGCGGCGGGCGCCTGCCCACCGCGGGCGCCTGCCCATCGCGTGCGCCCGCTGCCGCGTACGGCCGTCCGTGCTTCTGTCCGTCGTGTCCGTACCGGACAATGGTCACGTGCTGGAGATGACGCGCGAGGAGTTCGAGGAACTGGTCGCCGAGGCGCTGGACCGGATCCCGCCGGAGCTGACGCGGCTGATGGACAACGTGGCGGTGTTCGTCGAGGACGAGCCGCCCGCCGACGATCCCGAGCTGCTCGGGCTCTACGAGGGGACGCCGCTGACGGATCGCGGCGAGTGGTACGCGGGGGTGCTGCCGGACCGGATCACCATCTACCGGGGTCCCACGCTGCGGATGTGCGGCACGCGCGAGGAGGTCGTGGCCGAGACCGAGGTGACCGTGGTGCACGAGATCGCCCACCACTTCGGCATCGACGACGAACGGCTGCACGCGCTGGGGTACGGCTGACGACGGGTGCCCGCGCCGCGCACGGCCGGCGTCCGCTCGGCGT
Source organism: Streptomyces beigongshangae (assembly GCF_019710745.1). Classification (GTDB taxonomy): domain Bacteria; phylum Actinomycetota; class Actinomycetes; order Streptomycetales; family Streptomycetaceae; genus Streptomyces; species Streptomyces beigongshangae. The sequence continues at coordinate 27,989 of NZ_JAHKJW010000005.1, read as the reverse complement.
CCGCTCGGCGTTCGTCGCGTGCGGTCGCGTGTCCTCCCGCGGGCGGCGGGAGTTGGGCAGGGGGACTCCTCGTATCCTTCCCCGCGCTCCCGGCACCGGCACCGTTACTGGTACCCGCCGAGCAGGGGGACCCCTTTCGGAGGTAGCTGCCCGTGCGCGCCATGTACGTACCCGTCCGTCTGGCCGCCGCGGCGCTGGCCGTCGCCACCTCCGCCGGCTGCATGAGCGTCGGTGACGACGGGGGGAGCCGGGCCGAACCCTCCCACTCGGCGGCGCGGCAGGGCGGTGAGGCGCCCGACGGCGGGGCGGCAGTGAGCGGCGCCCGCCCCGGCCGGCAGGGGGCGAGTGACGGAAAACACGCCAGGGCGAAGCCGGGCAGGTCCGCGTCGGGACCGGCGTCGCCGTCGGCCCGCAGGAGCGGGGCGAGCCGGTCGGCCGCGCCGGAGAAGCCCGGCAAGGACCACGACGACGACGGGAAGAAGCCCAGGCCACGGGTGTCCTCGCCGACCAAGGCGCCCTCCACGCCGACCCGCCCGGCGCCGGAGCCGACGCCCACGAAGGAGACGCCTGTGCCGTCACCGGACCCGACCACCGCCGAGCCGTCGTCCTCGGCACACCCGGAGCCCGAGCCGCAGCTCTTCGAGTTCCGCGAGCCGGCACCGAAAGCCGGCTTCGAGGCCTGAGCAGGCTTCGGACCGGGACGCGGGAAGCGTGCGCACCCCCTCTGACCTGGGAAATCGGATTCGGTTTGCCTTAGACGGCAGAGGGTGCGTATGGTAGTAGATCGTTTGATACCAATTGCCCGGCGCCATCACAGAGCGCCGCGTGGCGCGTACTCTCCCCTTACCGTGGCTGACCGCATTGAGGCGGTCGTTTGCGAAATCACGGAGTTGACGGGCGCGTGCCGACGAGACTCCGGAAGGTTTCGCATTCGCATGTCCATTTCCAGTACTGATCACATCGTCGTGCCCGAGAACGAGGCGGCCGACGCGGCCCCCGCGACCGGCACGGCCCCGGCGATCCCCGCCACCGACGCGGTCCGCACCGTCGACGGGACTCCCGTCACCGACGAGGTCCCCGCCGTCGACGAGATCCCTGCCGTCGGCGAGACCCCCGCCGTCGACGAGGTCCCTGCGACCCCCGAGGTCACGTTCGGCACCCTCGGTCTCCCCGAGGGCGTCGTGCGCAAGCTCGCGCAGAACGGTGTGACCAGCCCCTTCCCGATCCAGGCCGCGACCATCCCGGACGCCCTGGCCGGCAAGGACATCCTCGGCCGCGGCCGTACCGGCTCCGGCAAGACCCTCTCCTTCGGTCTGCCGCTGCTCGCGCAGCTCTCCGGCGGCCACACCGAGAAGAAGAAGCCCCGCGGCATCATCCTCACGCCGACGCGTGAGCTCGCGATGCAGGTCGCGGACGCCCTCCAGCCGTACGGCGACGTCCTCGGCCTGAAGATGAAGGTCGTCTGCGGCGGTACGTCGATGAGCAACCAGATCTACGCCCTGGAGCGCGGCGTCGACGTCCTCGTCGCCACCCCGGGCCGGCTGCGCGACATCATCAACCGCGGCGCCTGCTCGCTGGAGAACGTCCAGGTCGCCGTGCTCGACGAGGCCGACCAGATGTCCGACCTGGGCTTCCTGCCCGAGGTCACCGAGCTGCTCGACCAGATCCCCGGCGGCGGCCAGCGCATGCTGTTCTCGGCCACCATGGAGAACGAGATCTCCACGCTGGTCAAGCGCTACCTGACCAACCCGGTGACGCACGAGGTCGACAGCGCCCAGGGCAACGTCACGACCATGTCGCACCACATCCTCATCGTGAAGCCCAAGGACAAGGCGCCGGTCACCGCCGCGATCGCCTCCCGCAAGGGCCGCACGATCATCTTCGTCCGCACCCAGCTGGGCGCCGACCGCATCGCCGAGCAGCTCTGCGACTCCGGTGTGAAGGCCGACGCGCTGCACGGGGGCATGACGCAGGGCGCCCGCACCCGGGTGCTCGAAGACTTCAAGAAGGGCTACGTCAACGCGCTCGTCGCGACCGACGTCGCCGCCCGCGGCATCCACGTCGACGGCATCGACCTGGTCCTGAACGTGGACCCGGCCGGTGACCACAAGGACTACCTGCACCGCTCCGGCCGTACGGCCCGCGCGGGGCGCAGCGGCACGGTCGTGTCGCTCTCCCTGCCGCACCAGCGCCGGCAGCTCTTCCGCCAGATGGAGGACGCGGGCGTGGACGCCTCGCGCCACATCATCCAGGGCGGCGCCGCCTTCGACCCGGAGGTCGCGGAGATCACGGGTGCCCGGTCGATGACCGAGGTCCAGGCCGAGTCCGCGGGCAACGCGGCGCAGCAGGCCGAGCGCGAGGTCTCGCAGCTCACCAAGGAGCTGGAGCGCGCGCAGCGGCGCGCCGCCGAACTGCGCGAGGAGGCCGACCGGCTGATCGCGCGGTCCGCGCGGGAGCGGGGCGAGGACCCGGAGACCGCGCTCGCCGAGGCGGCCGCCGTCGTCGAGGCCGCCGCGGCGGCCGTGGCGCAGGAGCCGGCGGCGCAGTCCGCCGACGCCGAGCCGGTGCGCGAGGAGCCGCGTCAGCGTCGTGACGACCGCGGCAACTACGAGCGCCGTGACCGTCGTGACGAGCGTCCGTCGGGTGGCTCCGGTGGTTTCCGCCGGGACGACCGTCGTGACGACCGTTCGTCGGGTGGCGGCTTCAACCGTGACCGTCGTGACGAGCGTCCGTCGGGCGGCTTCAGCCGTGACCGCCGCGACGGCGACCGTCCCTCGGGCGGTTTCCGCCGGGACGACGAGCGCTGCGGCCGGGCCTTCGACCTTCGTGACGAGCCTCCGTCGGGCGGTTCCGGTCGTTTCCGCCGCGACGACCGTCGTGACGACCGTTCGTCGGGTGGCGGCTTCAACCGCGACCGCCGTGACGAGCGTCCGTCGGGCGGCTTCAGCCGTGACCGCCGCGACGGCGACCGTCCCTCGGGCGGTTTCCGCCGGGACGACGAGCGCGGCGGCCGTTCCTTCGACCGTCGTGACGAGCGTCCGTCGGGCGGTTCCGGTGGTTTCCGCCGGGACGACCGTCGTGACGACCGTTCGTCGGGTGGCGGCTTCAACCGCGACCGCCGTGACGACCGTCCCTCGGGCGGCTTCAACCGTGACCGCCGCGACGGCGACCGTCCCTCGGGCGGTTTCCGCCGGGACGACCGTCCGTCCGGCCACCGGGGCAGCGACCGCCCGTTCAACCGTGACCGTCGTGACGACCGCCCCACGGGCGGCGGTGGCTTCCGCTCCGGCGGCCACGACCGTCCCTACGGCCGCCGTGACGACCACCGCGGCGCCGGCTCCGGTTCGGGCTCCGGCTCCTCCTTCGGCCGCCGCGACGACAAGCCCCGCTGGAAGCGCAACGGCTGACGGCGGGCCCGGCCCCTGACGGGCCGCGGCACAGCACACGAAGGGCCCGGACGACCTCGGTCGGCCGGGCCCTTCGGCGTCGTCGGCGCCGCCCCGGGCACCACCCCGGGCGCGGGCCCGAGCCGCGCCGGTGTTTCCGGCCGAGCCGACACTCCTGTGACGCATGTCATACCTCCGGCGAGGGCATTGCTGGGGGCATGACAGATGACGCCAGAGCGAGTGGGCTGTCGGACGAAGAGCGGCTGGCCCAGCTCGGCTACACCCAGGTTCTCGCCCGCCGCATGTCGGCGTTCTCCAACTACGCGGTCTCCTTCACGATCATCTCCGTCCTGTCGGGCTGCCTGACGCTCTACCTGTTCGGCATGAACACCGGCGGCCCCGCGGTGATCACCTGGGGCTGGGTCGCGGTCGGTCTCATGACCCTGTTCGTCGGGCTCGCGATGGCCGAGATCTGCTCGGCGTACCCGACCTCCGCGGGCCTGTACTTCTGGGCGCACCGCCTCGCCCCACCGCGTACGGCCGCGGCCTGGGCGTGGTTCACCGGCTGGTTCAACGTCCTCGGCCAGGTCGCGGTGACGGCGGGCATCGACTTCGGCGCGGCCTCGTTCCTGGGCGCGTACCTGAACCTGCAGTTCGACTTCGAGGTGACCCCCGGCCGCACGATCCTGCTCTTCGCGGCGATCCTCGTCCTGCACGGCCTGCTGAACACCTTCGGCGTACGCATCGTCGGCCTCCTCAACAACGTCAGCGTGTGGTGGCACGTCGTGGGCGTCGCGGTCATCGTGGGCGCGCTGACCTTCGCGCCCGACCACCATCGGTCGGCGTCCTTCGTCTTCACCGAGTTCGTCAACAACACGGGCTGGGGCAGCGGCTTCTACGTCGTCCTGCTCGGCCTGCTGATGGCGCAGTACACCTTCACCGGGTACGACGCCTCGGCGCACATGACGGAGGAGACGCGCGACGCGGCCACGGCCGGACCGAAGGGCATCGTCCAGTCCATCTGGACGTCGTGGATAGCGGGCTTCGTCCTCCTCCTCGGCTTCACCTTCGCGATCCAGTCGTACGACGGCGCCCGTGAGTCCCCGACGGGCGTGCCGCCGGCCCAGATCCTGCTGGACGCGCTGGGCGCCACCGCGGGCAAGCTCCTGCTGCTGGTGGTGATCGGCGCGCAGCTGTTCTGCGGCATGGCGTCGGTGACCGCCAACTCCCGCATGATCTACGCCTTCTCGCGGGACGGGGCGCTCCCGTTCTCCCACGTGTGGCACACGGTGAACCCGCGCACGCGCACCCCCGTCGCGGCGGTGTGGCTCGCGGCGCTGGGCGCGCTGGCCCTGGGTCTGCCGTACCTGATCAACGTGACCGCGTACGCGGCGGTGACGTCCATCGCGGTGATCGGCCTCTACATCGCGTACGTCATGCCGACGCTGCTGCGGGTGCGCAGGGGCGAGGACTTCGAACGGGGCCCGTGGCACCTGGGCCGCTGGTCCCGCCCGATCGGCGTCGTGGCGGTCGTCTGGGTCTGCGTGATCACGGTCCTCTTCATGCTCCCGCAGGTCTCGCCGGTCACCTGGGAGACCTTCAACTACGCCCCGGTCGCCGTCCTGGCCGTCCTCGGCTTCGCCGCGGCGTGGTGGTTCGCCTCGGCCCGGCGCTGGTTCCTCAACCCGGACCACGAACGGACCCGCGCCCGCGAGGCGGCCCGCGCCGGCGCGCCTGAACCACTCGATCCGTGACGCCCGGAACCCTTCGACACCCTTCGACGCGGCCGGTACACCGATACCCGATCGGAGTCCCGGCCGCGTCCGGCTATGCTCGTTCCTGCACCGGCGCGAGGTCGGTGCGCGCACCGGCTTCGGCCCGGTGCGCGGACCCTTAGCTCAATTGGCAGAGCAGTGGACTTTTAATCCATTGGTTGTCGGTTCGAGTCCGACAGGGTCTACGCGAGTTGGGAGGTCCGATCCGGGATCGCCCAGCACGAACACCCCCCGACAGGCTTCGGCCTCTCGGGGGGTGTCGTCGTCTTCGAAGGTTCGGCGCGGGCCGCACCGCGGCCGGAAAGGCCGGGCGTCGCCTCACTTGCCGACGAGGCCCGCCGGGAGCAGCGTCGAGGGCGACGCGACCGGGTTCCCCACCTCCAGCGACCCGAGGAGGCCGTTGAGGAGACCGGCGCCGGGCGCGCCGGCGGGCGGGACGGGTGCGGCCGCGGCTGCCGCCTGGGCGGTCGGAGCGGTTGCCAGGAGGGTGCCGGCCAGGACGGAGACACAGGCAATCTTCTTGATCATGCCTGCCCCAACGACCCGCTTCCCGCCGGGCAACGCTCCTGTCACCCGCTTGCCCCGTGCGCGGTGTGTCCTGTTCCCGGTGAACACCTGCGCCCCGAAACTGTCACCGGCGGTCAGTACGACCAGGTCGTGCGCAGTCCCTCATACGGCCAGCGCGCATCCCGACAGGACGGCCCCCGTCAGGGCGACTCCGGCGTGCAACAGCGCCCACAGGACATAGAGCCGGATTCTGAAGAGCCTCGGGTACCTGGGAAGATGCCGCGCGAAGGCGAGAGGCCAGGCCGCTTGGACGTTCAGCTCGGGGTGCAGGGCGGTCAGCTGGTCCCGCAACTGCCGAGCCACGGTGTTGTGGTACTCGAAGCGCTCCCGGAATTTGAGGCAGGCCAGCGCGCCGTAGAGGCCCAGAAGAGTCATCGGCACCGAGATCACCAGCGTCGACATGTGTATGCCTCTCTGCGATATGAGCCCCAGGCCCGCGGCGACGACCAGGATGACGATGTTGGAAAGCGTCGCCCGCTGGTTCTCCGACTGGACCGCCGCCTGGCGTTGGTCACGCCAGATCTCCAGAAGAACATCGCTGTCGTCAGCCATGCGGCCACCCCCTGCCAGTGACCTACTCCTGTGCCGCGCCGAGCGCCACAGGCACGCACGGACGTGTACGGAGTCCCGGTGCCTGACGGAGCTCGCCCCCGGCGGGCTCGTCGCCGGAGGGCCGCGGCACTTCGATGACGTACGTCCCCTTCGCGGGCAGGGTCGCTACGAGTCCGCGTCTGCGGAGTTCGACGACGGCACGGCGCACGGTGCCGATGCTCACGCTGTACAGGTCCGTCATGGCCCGCTCACCGGGCAGTGCGGCCCCCTGCGGCAACTTGCCGGACGCGATGTCCGCCTCGATCGATGGAACACGTGAACGGCGCCCCCGTGCCCGCGCCCCGCCTGCCGCCCCGGCCGTCACCCTCGTCCGGCGTACCGAGGACCCCCAGATCGTCGTCGAGGAGATCTTCTGGCAGTGACCTCGGTCGTCGGTGCGCGCAACGGGATCCATACCCGAGTCGAGATCCAAGGGACCATGCGCAGGCCCCTGCTTCGGCATGATCCGAGGCGAGGGTCCGTTCCTGACCCGGGCCGGCGGCCGGTCGGCTCAGCTGATCAGCAGCAGCGCCGTCCACATCACCGCCGCCAGCGACGGCAGCAGGTAGGCGATCAGTACGATCGAGCGGCCCCGGGCGCGGCCCTGTCTTCGCTCCGCCCAGCTTGTCCACGTGGCCGCGTACTCGGGCAGGCGTTGCAGTGCGCGGCGCTGTACGTGCTGGTAGTAGAGCCGGTGCCGGTGGCCGACGTACAGCCAGGTCAGGGCCAGTACGAGGCCGAAGGCCGCCAGGACGCGCGCCGCCACCAGGTGCTGCTCCGCGCCGAGGAGCGTCGTGTGGGCCACGGCGAAGAGGGACTGGCCCACCAGGAAGAGGTTGCCCCGCTGGAACAGCATGGTGTTCTCGTGCAGCGTGTGCTGCCAGAGTCGGCCGTCCTGCGCGATGCGCTGCGCCTCGCTCTCGTCCCCCGTGTCGTCCCCCATGCCGTCGTTCTGCCCGGGAGACGCCGCGGAGCCACCGCTTCCGCCGCGGCCTGTCGGGACACCGGAGCCGCGTCAGCCCGCCGTGAGTTCCGCCAGCGGCAGCGTGTGCTGGGTCCGGAGGACCTTCGCGCGGAGGTAGAGGACGTTGTGGGCCGTGGTGAACACGCCCGTCGGGATGCGGTGCCGCACGTCCACGCCCAGGGTGCGGAGCTGCTCCGCCTTGTCCGGGTTGTTGGACAGGAGGTCCAGCTCCCCGATGCCGAGGGCGGTGAGCATCTGGGCCGCCGCCGTGTAGTCGCGGGCGTCCTCGGGCAGGCCGAGGGCCGTGTTGGCGGCGTACGTGTCGAGACCCTGGTCCTGGAGGGCGTACGCGTCGAGCTTGTTGTAGAGGCCGATGCCGCGGCCCTCCTGGCGCAGGTAGAGGAGGACGCCGCCGTGCTCCGCGATCCGCTCGACGGCCTCGCGCAGCTGAGGGCCGCAGTCGCAGCGGGACGAGCCGAAGGCGTCGCCCGTCAGGCACTCCGAGTGCAGACGGACCAGGGGCGTGGCGCCGGCGGGGTCGCCGAGGACCATCGCCACGTGTTCCCGGCCGTCGGTCAGGCCGTGGAAGGTGACCAGTTCGGCGTCGACGCCGTAGCCGTCGTGGAAGCGCAGGGGCACCCGGACGCGCGAGCGCTGGGTGGCGGCGGGGTAGTCGGGCATGCGGCTCTCCGGTCCACGTTCCTCATCTGCTTCAGATTTGAAGCAGATCCTCGATTCGGGACCCTATCCATGTTTTAAAGTTAAAGCAATGGTTGGTCGATCCCGCTCGCCGCCGTGGTCCCACTCACCCCCGTGGTCCCGCTCGCCGCCGTGGTCACGGTCACCGCCGTGGTCACGGCCACGACTGCGGCTGCGAGGAGGTGCAAGGCCCCGACGAGCGCCGGCGCCACGGCACGTCCTCCGCGACGGTCCCCGGCTCGTCGCCCTGAAGGTTCCGTGCGACCCCCGCGCAGATCTCCTCCAACTGCCCGACCTGTTCCGGGGTGAGGTGGTCGAAGAGGGCCGCGCGTACCGTCTCCACATGGCCCGGAGCCGTGCGTTCCAGCAGTGTCATCCCCTCGTCGGTCAGGGCCGCGACGCTGCCCCGCCGGTCCGTGGGGCATCCTTCGCGGCGTACGGCCCCGTCCTTCTCCAGCCGCCCCACCGCGTACGTCAGCCGACTGCGGGTGATCTTCGTCCGCTCGGCCAGGTCGGTCATCCGCAGGCGGCGCTCCGGCGCCTCGGAGAGGTTGGCCAGGATGGAGTAGTACAGGTGGGGCATGCCGGCCTCCTGCTGGAGCTGCCGGTCGATCGCGTCCTCCAGGAGGTGGGAGGCGGCGATGTAGGCGCGCCAGGCGCGCTGCTCGTCGGGAGTGAGCCAGCGGGTCGTCATGTCTCCAGTGTAAGTTTGCTTCAAGTTTGAACCAATGTCGGGCCTTCCTGCGAACGAGTCAGGTCCCGCCCGCGAAAGGGAGCGCGCCCATGCCCCACCCCTACGTCCTGTTGTCCGCCGCCGTCTCCCTCGACGGTCGCCTGGACGACACCGGCCCCGAACGGCTGCTGCTCTCCGGCCCCGCCGACTTCGACCGGGTCGACGAGGTACGGGCCGACTCCGACGCCATCCTGGTCGGCGCGGGCACGCTGCGCGCCGACAACCCCCGGCTCCTCGTCAACTCCGCCGTGCGGCGGGCGGTCCGCGTCGACGCCGGCCGCCCCGAGTACCCGCTGAAGGTCACCGTCAGCGGCACCGGCGACCTGGATCCGCAGGCCAACTTCTGGTCCACCGGCGGCGAGAAGGTCGTCTACACCTCCGACGAGGGCGCCCCGAAGGCCGCCGGGGCCCTGCGCGGGCTGGGCGTCGACGTCGTCCCCGTGGGGCCCGTCCTGGACTGGCGTGCCGTGCTCACCCACCTGCACGACGTACGGGGCGTACGGCGGCTCATGGTCGAGGGCGGCGGACGCGTCCACACCCAGCTCCTCCAGCAGGGGCTCGCCGACGAACTGCAGCTCGCCCTCGCGCCGCTCCTGGTGGGGCAGCCGGACGCACCCCGTCTGTTCGGGCCCGGCGAGTACCCCGGCGGTCCCCGCAGCCGGCTGCGGCTGGTCGAGACGCGGCCCGTGGGGGACGTGGTGCTCATGCGGTACGTGCCCACCGCGCCCGGCACCGGGTCCGCACCCTCGGCCGCCGACCACCGGTGGCTGGAGCTCGCCTGCGAACTGGCCGCGGAGTGTCCGCCCTCGCGGACCGCGTTCAGTGTGGGAGCGGTCGTCGTCGCGGCCGACGGCACGGAGCTGGCCCGCGGGTACTCCCGTGAGTCCGACCCCGTCTCGCACGCCGAGGAGGCCGCGCTCGCCAAGATCGACCCGGCCGATCCCGGGCTCGCGGCCGCCACGGTCTACAGCAGCCTGGAGCCCTGCGCCCACCGTGCCTCGCGGCCCGCGCCCTGCGCCCGGCTGATCCTCGACGCGGGCGTGCGCCGGGTCGTCACCGCCTGGCGCGAGCCCGACACGTTCGTGACGGCGGCCGACGGGAACGGCCTGCTGGCCGCGGCGGGCGTCGACGTCCTCGTGCTCCCGGAGTACGAGGACGCGGCGAAGGCACCGAACCGGCATCTCGGCTGAGCCGCCACTCACCTGCGTGCCTCGGCTGCCACCCGCCGGCGGGCCTCGGCACTTACCCGCGTGCCTCGGGTCCCGCGGATGGCGTACACTGGTCATAACGACGCGGGGTGGAGCAGCTCGGTAGCTCGCTGGGCTCATAACCCAGAGGTCGCAGGTTCAAATCCTGTCCCCGCTACTGAAGACCTGAGGCCGGAATCCAATGGATTCCGGCCTCAGGTGTCTTCCGGGACGATCGCGGGCCGTTCGGCGTCCTATCACTTTCAGTAGTCATGTGGCACCCCTGCGCACAACGGCAGATCCGCCCCTGACGAAAGTCACATCTTCAGAACGAGGGCAACTCGCCCGTTTGATCCGCTCAAGACCCGTTGGTCCAGGCCGGAAGCCTTAACGATCACCAAGAACAGCTTGGAATCAGGTGCCCGGGTCTATTAACGTTCGATAACGCAGCGCGGTTGTCCCAGCCGTCACAAGAGACGGCTCCGTGCGCACGCGCCGAATCCCGCAAGGGAACCGGGGAACCACCTACATGGGGTGAATCGCACGTCTTTCGCGGTGGAGCACACCGCGGTTGACGCGCGTAGGAGACCTTCCTGCTCCGAACCCGTCAGCTAACCCGGTAGGCGAGAAGGAAGGAAAGGAGCGCGCCCACGTGGCGTCCAACAGGCCTGCCCCCATGCCCTCGTTCGTACCGGATGAGGTGACGGGTGAGTCGTCGGGTGAGAAGAAGCCCGACACCTTCGCTTACGGCGCGCGCAGGGACGAGGAGACCTGGGAGGTCTGGAATCCCAGCGCGGACACCGTCCTTCCCGTCCGCGGCCGGCACCGTGTCTCCAAGCAGCGCGGCGGAGGACTCGCCCGCAGCTCGACCGTTCTGGGCGTCGGTGTCATAGCCGCCGTCGGCGCGGGCGGCATGGCCACCGCGCAGACCGGCAAGCCGCCGGTGTCGATCTCGATCCCCGACCTGCCGAACGTGGGCTCGCTGATCTCCGACGAGGAGACCCCCGAGGGCTCCAGCACGCCGCTCACCGACGCCGGTCTCACCACCGCCGACGCCGAGCAGGGCAACGCGGACGCGGGTGAGGCGCTGCGCGCCCGCATCATGCTCCAGGCCGAGCTCCAGCAGGACCAGGTGGACCGCGAGGCCCAGGCGGCCGCCGAGGCCGCCGCCGCGAAGAAGGCCGCCGAGGCGGCGGCCAAGGAGCGGGACGAGGCGAAGGCCAAGGCCGTCGCCGCCGAGAAGAAGAAGAAGGCGGAGGCCGCGGCGAAGGTCGAGGCCGCGCGCCTCGCCACGCTCGCCAAGCAGTACACGCTGCCCACCTCCTCGTACACGATCACCTCGACCTACGGTCAGGCCGGCGCGCTGTGGTCCTCCGGTCAGCACACGGGTCTGGACTTCGCCGCTCCCACGGGTACCCCGCTCAAGGCGGTTCACAGCGGCACCATCACCGAGGCGGGCTGGAGCGGCTCGTACGGCTACCGCACGGTCCTCACGCTCGACGACGGTACGGAGGTCTGGTACGCCCACCAGTCGTCGATCGGCGTCAGCGTCGGGCAGAAGGTCAGCACCGGCGACGTCATCGGCCGCGTGGGCGCGACCGGCAACGTCACGGGGGCGCACCTCCACCTGGAGGTCTACACCAGCGGTGGCGCCCCGGTGGACCCGATGGCCTGGCTGCGGGGCAACGGGCTCAACCCGTAGGTTCCGCCGCCTTCCCGCGACCACGACCGAGACCGCGACTTCCGACGCGTCGAGCTTCACCGCTTTCGCGGTGACCGGCTCGGCGCGTCGCGCCGTGTCGGCTCCGGAGGGAGCGGGACGGGCTGAGAGCGGCACGGGTTAAGAGCGGTACGGGTTGTACGCCGGGTACTGGGGTGCCGGGTATCCGTAACATCCCTGCGGATGTCCGTACAGTCCGTACTGTCCGTGCGGGTACCCGCACGCCGCCGGCCAGGGGGACGGTGCCGGAGGCGGGGCCGTGGCCCTCGCCGCGTACGCCAGGGCCGGGCGGGCCGGTTCCCGGCGGGCCCACAGCTCGTGGAGCAACTCCCGCTCGCGCACCGCGAAGTCCGCCCCCGCACGGCCCCGGCGGCCCCGGTGGCGCAGGAACGCCAGCGACGTCGCGTACGCCTCGTACTCCGCCACCGCCCGGCCCGCGTCCCGGCCGCCGTGCCGTGCGGCGTACTTCCGGGCCAGCCGCCGTGCCCTCATCGAGCCGAGGGCGAAGGGCTCGGGCGGGGCCAGCCAGCCGGCCATGGCGTACGACGGCAGTTCGGCGCGGACCGTGCCCAGTTCGCGCTGGCGGGTCCAGACGGCCAGCCAGGTCAGCAGTCCGAAGACCGGGACCATGAAGACCGCGTAGACCGCGAAGAAGCCGTACTCGCCGAAGGTCGACGAGCCGTTCCACACCGCGTGCATGCCCATCGCGAGCAGCAGCCCGGTGACGGGGAGGAGCACACGGCGCACCTGCTGGCGGTCCGCCGAGAGCGCCGCGACGCCGAAGCCGATGCCCGTCAGCACGGTGAACAGCGGATGCGCGAACGGCGACATGATCACGCGTACGAAGAAGGTGGCCGCCGTGACGGAGAAGATGCCGGTGTCGCCGGTGACCTGGTCCGTGCCGAACGCCGTGCCCAGATAGAGGATGTTCTCGGTGAACGCGAAGCCGGTCGCCGTGACGCCGGCTATCACCACGCCGTCGACTATCCCGGTGAAGTCCCGTCTGCGGAACAGGAAGACGAGCAGGACCGCCGCGGCCTTCGCCGACTCCTCAACGACCGGCGCTATCACCGTCGCGCCGAGGGTGTCCGCGTGGGACGGGTCCGCGGTGGCCGTCGCTATCCACTGCGTCGCGAAGCTGTTCGCGACGATGGCTATCAGCGCGGCCGCGCAGGCGCCCCAGGCGAAGGAGAAGAGCAGGTTCCGCCAGGGGCCCGGATCGACCCGGTCCAGCCAGCGGAACGCGGCGACGAGCAGCGGGACGGGCAGGACGGCGAGGCCGAGGCCCACCAGGAAGCCCTCCGTGCCGGTCTGCCTGCGGACCAGGGCCAGGATGACGAGGCCGGACAGGGTGAGGAGGGTGGTCAGCGCGGCGTAGCGCAGCCAGGTGCGCTGCCACCAGTGGGCGCGCCGACGGGGGCCTCCGGCGGGGAAACCGGGGGGTGTCGGGGGTGGGAGGCTGGTGGCCATGACAAAAACCCTAACGAGGGAGGGGCTTCGCCCGCGAGAGCGCCCCGTCAGGGGTGCTCAGGTGCCCGTGCTGTCCGTGCTGCCTGTGTTGCCCGTGCTGTCCGTATGAAGCGGTACGCGGCGGAACAGGAGATCGTTCACCACGTGGCCCTTGTCCAGGCCCTGGCCCTCGAAGCGGGTCAGGGGACGGAAGTCCGGGCGTGGCGCGTAGCCGCCGCCGGGCTGGGTGTTCTCGAAGTCGGGGTGTGCCGTGAGGACCTCCAGCATGACCTCCGCGTACTCCTCCCAGTCCGTCGCGCAGTGCAGCAGGGCGCCCGGGCGCAGGCGGGAGGCGGCGAGCGTGAGGAACTCCGGCTGGATCAGGCGCCGCTTGTGGTGGCGCTTCTTGGGCCAGGGGTCCGGGAAGTAGACGCGCAGGCCGGCGAGGGCGCTCGGTGCGAGCATCTCGCGGAGCAGGATGATCGCGTCACCGTTGGCCACCCGGAGGTTGGACAGGCCGGCCTTGTCCGCGAGGTTCAGCAGGTTGCCCTGGCCCGGGGTGTGGACGTCCACGGCGAGGATTCCGGTGCCGGGGTCCTCGGCGGCCATCTGCGCCGTCGCCTCGCCCATGCCGAAGCCGATCTCCAGTACGACCGGGATGTCGGCGCCGAACAGGTCCGGCAGGTCGAGGATCCGCTTCCCGTCGATGTCCAGGCCCCACTTGGGCCACAGGCGGTGCAGCGCGTCCGCCTGCCCGGGGGTCACCCGGCTGCGGCGGGGCTGGAAGCTGCGGATCCTGCGCTCGTGGTGGGAGCCGGCCGGGTCGGGCCGGGGGCCGTCCGGGAAGCGGGGCTCGCTTCTCGGGGGGCGGGGGGAGCGGGGCTCGGGGGTGCGGGATGAGTCAGACACAGTGCGTCGATTTTACGTCCGCCGGGACCGGGGTCGGGGCCGCCGGTCGTCCGTATGAGTCTGCATGCGTCTGCATGCGTCTGCGTTGCGTTCAGAGGGCCGCCAGGGCCCTGAGCGCTCTTCGGGCCACCTCTCTGCCGATCGGGAGGGACGCGGTGGCCGCGGGGGAGGGGGCGTTCAGGACGTGGACCGTGCGGGGGCCCTCCTGGATCAGGAAGTCGTCCACGAGGGTGCCGTCGCGGAGGACCGCCTGGGCGCGGACGCCCGCGGGGGAGGGGACGAGGTCGTCCGGGGTCGCCGCGGGGAGCAGGCGGCGGACCGCCCGGGTGAAGGCGGCCTTCGAGAGGGAGCGGTGCAGTTCCCCGCCGCCGTAGCGCCAGTGGCGCCGGGCCAGGTGCCAGGAGCCGGGCCAGGCGAGGGTCGCGCCCAGTTCGCGGGGGCGGACCGTTCGCCAGTCGTAACCCTCGCGGGCCAGGGCCGGGACCGCGTTCGGGCCGATGTGGACGCTGCCGTCGATGCCGCGGGTCAGATGGACGCCGAGGAAGGGGAAGGCCGGGTCGGGGACCGGGTAGACGAGGCCGCGGACCAGCTCGGGGCGGGCGAGGGTGTAGTACTCGCCGCGGAACGGGATGATCCGCACCCGGGGTTCGTCGCCGGTGAGGCGGGCGATCCCGTCGCAGTGGAGGCCGGCGCAGTTGACGAGGACGCGGGCGCGGACGACCGTGCCGTCGTCCGTGCGGACCGCCACGCCGAGGTCGGGGCGGCGGTCGATGGACACGGCCTTCGTGCCGTAGCGGATGCGGGCGCCGGATGCCTCCGCGAGCCGGCGGGTCACGGCCGAGAAGTCGCACACCCCGGTCGTGGCCACGTGGATCGCGGCGAGACCTCGCACCTCGGGCTCGTACGCGCCGATCTGGGCGGCGCCCAGCTCCCGTACCGGTATGCCGTTCTCCCGGCCCCGCTGGACGAGCGCGTGCAGTCTGGGGAGCTCGTCGCGCTCCGTGGCGACGATCAGCTTGCCGGTCACCGCGTGCGGGATGTCGTACTCGGCGCAGAACTTGACCATCTCGGCGGCGCCCCGCACCGCGAACCGTGCCTTCAGGGAGCCCGGGCGGTAGTAGACCCCGCTGTGGATGACCCCGCTGTTGCGGCCCGTCTGGTGCCGGGCGGGGCCGGGTTCCTTCTCCAGTACCGTCACCCGGGTGCCCGGGGCGGCGTGCGTGATCGCGTACGCCGTCGACAGGCCGACGATCCCGCCACCGATCACCAGCACGTCGCAGTCGTAGGAGACCGCCGCCCGCACCATCCGCCCGCCCACCCCCACTGTCGCGCACTTCCGGTTGCCGATCCCGATAGTGCCTTGCGCCACTGACAACGGCCTCAAACCAGAAGCCGGGAACGGGGTGGCGCGGGAGTACGAGGTCACCCGTCGTCCGCACCCGTGCCGGCGGCGGCCGTGTCGCGCCCTTCAGGGGCGCGGGGAACCGCGCGACCGGCCACGGAGCACCCGCACCTTTCGCCGGGCAGCGGCCGTCCGGACGCGACGGGAGCCGGCCCCGGCGGGAGCCGCCCCCGGCGGAGGCCGGCCCTAGGCCGGCGCCATCAGCAGCGGCCTGGCGCGTTCGCGCAGTTCGACGACCCGCGGCTCGTCCCCGTACGGCTCCAGCCGGTGCAGCAGGTCCTTCACGTACTCCGTCGTGCGGGCCGAGGAGATGCGCCCGGCGACCTCCACCGCCCGCACCCCCTGCTCGCACGCCGCGTCCAGGTTGCCCGACTCCAGTTCCGCGACCGCGGACACCACCAGGCGCAGCCCGTGGGAGCGGACGAACTCCTCCGTCGGCCTCGACAGGGCCTGTTCCGTGAAGCGGCGCACCTGCCGCGGGGCCTTCAGGTCGCGGTAGCACTCCGCCGCGTCCGCCGCGAAGCGGTCGTACGAGTAGAAGCCCAGCCAGGACGGGTCCTGGTCGCCGTCGCGGGCCCGCTCCAGCCAGCCCTCGGCGGCCTTCAGGGCGCCGCCGGCCGCGTGGGCGTCGCCCGCGCGCGCGTGGGCCCGCGCCTCGACCAGGCGGAAGAAACTCATCGTGCGGGCGGTGGCCAGGCCCCGGTTGCGTTCGAGGGCGGCCTGCGCGAGGTCCACGCCCTCGTCGCCGAAGCCGCGGTAGGTCGCCTGGAGGGACATGGAGGCCAGTACGTAACCCCCGAGGGGCACGTCCGCCGCCGCGCGGGCCAGGCGCAGCGCCTGGATGTAGTAGCGCTGGGCCGCCTCCTGCTGGCCGGTGTCGAAGGCCATCCAGCCGGCTAGGCGGGTGAGTTCGGCGCTCGCCCCGAAGAGGGAGCGGCCGACCTCGTCGGAGTACGAGCCGAGGAGCAGCGGCGCCGCCTCGACGCGCAGGCACTCCGGCACCATGGAAGAACGCCAGTCGCCGCCTCCGTACTTGGAGTCCCAGCGCCTGGCGTCCTCGGCGGCCTCCCGCAGCTTCACCACGTCGCTGTGGCCGACTTTCAGCGGCGCGGCGGAGCCCTCCAGCGGGCCGGCGTCCCGTGCCACCGAACTGTCGGCCGGGGTTATCAGCCACCGCGAGGCGGGGGTCGCGTAGGCGCTCACCGCGAAGGAGCCGGCGAGCGACTGCCAGATGCCGCCGGAGCCGGCCCGGCGCCCCGCGAGATCGAGGCGGTAGAGGTCGGTCGCCGAGCGCACGGCCTGTCCCACGTCGCGGGGGAAGGCGAGACCCACCTCCGGCGCGGGGTCCGCGTCCGCCAGGCCGATCTCGTGCAGCGGCACCGGGCGGCCGAGCTTCTGGCCGATGGCGGCGGCGATGAGGTGCGGCGCGGCACCCTGCGGCACCATGCCCTTCGACACCCAGCGCGCCACCGACGTCTTGTCGTAGCGAAGAGTCAACCCGCGTTGGGCGCCGAGGTCGTTGACGCGACGCGCGAGTCCTGCGTTGCTGATTCCCGCGAGGGCGAGAACGGCGCCGAGTTTTTCGTTCGGCCCGCGTTGCTCCCTGGACATTGCGCCACCCCTCGACACAGACGGCTGCCGCAATGGGTGTCGCCCCGCGGCATTCGTGCTGTGTCCCCCCGAGCGCCGACCCCTGGAACCCCACCCGCACACGCACGTGGCTGAGCCCTCAGGAATATGCCTCCCGCGAAAACACAGGCAAACACAGGGTAGTTCGCCGCATCCCAAGCGTTAAGGGGCATTGTTCCGGATGGCGGGATTGTGGTCCGGGGGCGAGCACGGAGCGTCGTGGCGTGCTCCCGTTGTGTGGCAGTGCGCCCGTCCGTGCGCTCTTCTCCGGCCACCGGGGGAGCGCTTCGATGGATGGTGCGTGGGTCGGCCCGCTGTACTGGATCCGGTGGGCTGGGGGACACCGCCGCCTACATCCCCGCGGGCGGCGGACCGGTCCGGGAGGCGGAGTCCGCCTCCCGGACCGTGCGATGCGCACAGCCTGTACGGAGAGTGTGCAACGCTGTTCGTCCATTCTCGATTTGGCTGAATACAGCCCCCCTCCTTCTGAGGTCAAATACCGCTTCCACCACGGTACTTGCGGGCGCGTTGGATGTTCTGGGGGAGCGTTTCGGGGGCGCATTCACGTCGCAGGCCGTGGGTCGATTCCCCGCTTCCGCCCTTCGACGCGCGTGAGTTCACCGCTGAGGGGGCATCTCCACAGGGGCGCACTCCGGGGAGCGCAAGCGGCCCCGCCGACCCTCCGGCGCTCTCTCTTCGTGGCAGCATGGTGTCCGGTTCGTGCGGTGCCCTGGTTGTCCACAGCCTGTGGAGGCGGCGATGCGGTGGTTGGTGGGATGGAGCAGTACCGCCGCTCGTGCGCCTGAGTTCGGTTCGGCGGGCGCGACCGGCAGCGACGGGGAGACGGTCCACCCGGTCGGGTCCCAGCTCCTGTGGGGCGACCCCGACCCGCTCTGGGCGGTCGGCGACTGGCGCCCCGACGAGGTGCGTGTCGTCAGGGCCGACGACCGGAACCGCATGGCGGTGCTCGGCACCTGCGGCGCCTCCGACGAGGAGCTGCGCCTCGGTCTGATCGCCGCGCGCGGCGGGGCCCTGCGGCACCTGACGGCCTGGTCCGGCAGTTACACGGCTGTCGTCCAGGTGGGCCGCCGGGTCATGGTCTGCGGCGATCTCGCGGGTGTGAGACCGGTGTTCTACACCCCCTGGGCGAGCGGCACGGCCTACGCGACCGCCGCCCTGCCCCTCGCCGACCTCATCGAGGCCAACCTCGACTTCGGGCACCTGGCCGCCCTGCTCGCCGCTCCCGACGTACCGGCGGCCCTGCACGACTCCACCCCTTACGAGGGAGTGCGACGCATTCCGCCCGGGCACGCGCTGATCCTGCGCGCCGGCGCACGGGAGATCGCGGGGTACGAGCCGGTGGCCTCCCTCGCCGTCGCGGCCCCCGCCGCCGACGCCGACAGCGCGGTGGACGGGGTCCGGGACGCCCTGGTGGAGGCCGTGCGCGCCCGGCTCGCCGCGCCCCGGCACGTACCGGGGGTCGACATGGATCCCGGACCCGTGCCGGGGATGGGGCCCGCCGAGCGGCGCGCCGCACGCGGCATGCCCGTGCCCGGCATCGGGGCCGACCTCTCCGGAGGACCCGCCTCCGGCACGCTCGCCCTGCTCGCCGCCGGTCTGCCCGGCGCCCCCGGCACCGTCCTCGGACACGGCACGGGCGCCGGTGAACGCCTCCTGGCCGTCACCTTCAACGACCTGGCGGTCAAGGGCCGGGAGGCCGAGCTGGAACGGGCCGGGACCCTCGCCGCCAACCCGCGCCTGCACCACGTGGTGGTGACCGGGGGCGAGGAGATGCTCCCCTACGCCGAGCTGGAGGGCCCGCTGACCGACGAGCCGGGCCCGTCCCTGGTGACCGCCGCCCGCCACCGCGCGCGCCTGGCCGCGGGCAGCGCCGACCACTTCACGGGGTACGGCGCCCGGCAGGTCCTGGACGCACACCCGGCCCGCCTCGCGGACCTGCTCATGGACCGCAAGCGGCGCCATCTGCTGCGTCCCGTCAAGGCGCTGGCGAAGACCGACGGCTCCGTCATGGTCCCCGCGCGCGTGTACGGCGCGGCCCGCAAACTGTCCCGCACGCCCTACCCCGCCGGTGTCGAAGGACTGGCCGACCGGCTGCTGAGCAGGCGGTTCGAGGAGCCGGCCGGTGCCGCGGGGGCCTCCCTGGCCGCGCTCACCTGGGCCAGGCCCGGCCCCGCCGCGCGCTGGCTGACCGGTGAGGCGCTGGCTGAAGTATCGGTTCGCCTGACGGGTGGGACCACCCGCGCGAACGTCGGCCCCGGGCAGCGGCCGGGCGACTTCCGGGCGCGCTCGGCGCTGGCCCGGCACGCCTCCGACCTGCGCGTCCTGGAACAGGCCGCCGAGGTCCGGTTCCAGCGGCTGCACGCACCCTTCCTCGACAACCAGGTCGTACGGGCCTGCCGCGCCCTCCCCGAGGCGCTGCGCGTCCAGCCCGGGGCGCGGGCCGCGATCCTCCGTACGGTGCTCGAAGGCGCCGGTGTCACCGACCTCCCGGCGGGCTGGGGCGCCGCCTCCCCCGGAACCTCGGCCGCGGCGCGCACCGGGCTGCGGGTCGCCGCGGACGAACTGGTGGCGCTCTTCGACACGCCCCTGCTCGCCCAGGCGGGACTGGTGGAGGCACGCGTCGTCCGCAAGGCCCTGCGGGCGGCGGCCGAAGGTGAACCGCTGCCGCTGGAAGGACTGGCGGACCTGGTCTCGCTGGAACTGTGGCTACGGCGGCTCCTGGACCGCCGGGGAACGTGCTGGACGGGCACCCCCGCCCGTCAACGGGCCGTCCCGGCAGGAATCCGCCCACAGCGCGGCGCCCTGGGAGCGGGAGCGCGCAGGGCCTAGAAGCGCAGGCAACCGCCCCGCCCCCGTCAGGGGCGCGGGGAACGGCGCGCCCAGCCCTCACGCGCCTGCACCCGGCCGAAGAACGCGCACGGCTTGAGGGCAACCGGCCGTGGCGCCGCGACCGGAGCCCCGTCAGGGACGCGGGGAACGGCGCGACGAGCCCCCACGCACCCGCACCCGACCGAAGAACGCGCACCGGCCGGAGGCAACCCACCTCCGGCCGGAAAACCGGCCCCGCCGGAGCCGACCCGCACCCCCGCCGGAGCCGACCCGCACCCCCGCCGGAGGCAACCCGCACCCCCCGGAGGCAACGTTCAGGCCCGGGCGTCCGACGCCGGACGTGACCGCAGCCCTTCCAGCAGGATGTCCAGCAGCCGCGCCGACGCGGCCGCCTGCTGCGCCGCGTCCGGCAGCGACGGCGCCGCCGTGGCGATCACCAGCAGCACGTCCGACACCGTCACGTCCGTACGCAGCTCGCCCGCCGCCCGCGCCCGCTCCACGAGCCGGCCCACGACCTCCAGCAGCTGGGCCGCCCCGGCGTCGTCCTCGTCCGGGCCCCCCAGGGAGGCCGGACGCTGCTCCACGAGCCGCAGTTCGGGCCCGCCAGACCCGCCAGACCCGCCAGGCCCACCGTGTCCGCCCGGCTGGCCGGACTGGTACCGCTGCTGCGGCACCCGCGCCCCGTCGAGGAGCGAGGTCCCGTCAGGGACCGGACCTTCGTCGGCGACCCCCACCCGCAACACCTGTGGCGGCAATAACCGCCCGGCGCCCGAGGCCACCGACGTCCGCAGGAAGCGCGAGAGCGCCGACCACGGCTCGTCCTCCTGCCCGAGCGCGGACTGCGCCTGGTCGGTCAGCCGGGAGGTCTCCTCCTCGGCTATGCGCCGGACCAGGACGTCCTTGCTCGGGAAGCGCCGGTACACCGTGCCGACGCCGACCCGCGCGCGCCGCGCCACGTCCTCCATCGGAGCGCCGTACCCCAGCTCACCGAAGACCTCGCGCGCCGCACGCAGTACGTGCTCCAGATTGCGCTGTGCGTCCACCCGCAGCGGCGTGGTGCGCGATACGTCCCCCGCGCGTCCGTTGCCCGCCGCCGCACTGGCCGCGCCACCCGTCGCGAGGGCGGACGCGGATGTCCAATGAGTGTCCTGCGTATGCATATGTGTTCCCCCGGTAATGACGTCTCCCCCCGGAGACTCTCCCCGCCATCGACTGCCGGAGTCAGCGGAACGGCCTTGGAACGGCCTTCGCCGTAGGGCCCGTCGTACGGACCCGTCGAGCGCGTCCCCCCACACCCCGATGACATACGAACATAGTTGAGTGGGAGTCAATTCAGAAGGGGGAGGTTCCGCACGGAGCGCCCCCCGATCGGAGTACGGACCGCTTACGTCCCGGTTGCGCCCCCTAATGCCACCCCGCTCACACCTGCTGACCTGCGAATCCCTTCCACGCCCGGACGGATCGGCCCCGGCCAGGCTTCTTCGGCGTCCGGTCACACAAATTGACGGGCCTGTGGACAAACGCCGGTAGGCGTTGCGTCATGGGTGAGTGAAGGAACGCGCGCGCATTCTCGTTGTCGGCGGCGGCTACGTCGGGATGTACACCGCTCTGCGTCTGCAGCGGAAGCTCAGACCGGAGCTGAGGCGGGGCGACGTGGAGATCACCGTGGTCACGCCCGACCCGTACATGACCTACCAGCCGTTCCTCCCCGAGGCCGCCGCGGGCTCGATCTCCCCGCGCCACGTCGTCGTGCCGCTGCGCCGCGTCCTGGACGGCTGCCGGGTCGTCATCGGCGAGGCCACGTCCGTCGACCACGCGAAGCGCACCGCGACCGTCGCCACCCTCGCCACCGAGGAGGAGGGCACGGGCCCCGACCAGCTCTCGTACGACGAGCTGGTCCTGGCCCCCGGCTCCGTCTCGCGCACCCTGCCGATCCCCGGTCTCGCCGAGTACGGCATCGGCTTCAAGACCGTGGAGGAGGCCATCGGCCTGCGCAACCACGTCATCGAGCAGATGGACATCGCCTCCTCCACCCGCGACCCCGCGATCCGCGACGCCGCCCTGACCTTCGTCTTCGTGGGCGGCGGCTACGCCGGGGTGGAGGCGCTCGGCGAACTGGAGGACATGGCCCGCTACGCCTCCCGCTACTACCACAACATCAAGTCCGACGACATGAAGTGGATCCTCGTCGAGGCATCGGACCGCATCCTCCCCGAGGTCGGTGAGGAGATGGGCAAGTACACCGTCACCCAGCTGCGCCGCCGCAACATCGACGTGCGCCTGCGGACCCGCCTCGACTCGTGCTCCGACCGCGTCGCCGTTCTCAGCGACGGGGCCCGTTTCCCGACCCGCACGGTCGTGTGGACGGCGGGCGTGAAGCCCCACCCGGTCCTCGCGGCCACCGACCTGCCGCTGAACGAACGCGGCCGGCTGAAGTGCACCGCACAGCTGACCGTGGACGGCGCCCCGCACGCGTGGGCGGCGGGGGACGCCGCCGCCGTACCCGACGTGACCGCCCCGGAGCCCGGCCGGGAGACGGCCCCGAACGCCCAGCACGCCGTACGCCAGGCCGCCGTCCTCGGCGACAACATCGTCCGCTCCCTGCGCGGCGAACCGCTGGAGACGTACTCCCACAAGTACGTGGGCTCGGTCGCCTCCCTGGGACTGCACAAGGGCGTCGCGCACGTCTACGGACGCAGGCTGAAGGGGTACCCCGCCTGGTTCATGCACCGCCTCTACCACCTGAGCCGGGTGCCCACCTTCAACCGCAAGGCCCGCGTGCTCGCCGAATGGACCCTCTCGGGCCTCTTCAAGAGAGAGATCGTCTCTCTCGGCTCGCTCGAACATCCCCGTGCGGAGTTCGAACTGGCGGCCGGTGGAAAACCCCCCCGGGACCCGAAGGGGTCGTCCTGACCGGATCCAGGAACTCCGCCCGCGCGACAGGCGTCTGACGGATGTCGGTCCGGTCGGACACACTGGTCCACGACCATGGGCGGGCCGACCGCTCGCCCTTCGATCCCACGAGGCCTGTCCCACAGTGAACTTCACGCGCTGGAGCGCCCGGCTCCCCGGAACGCAGCGCCGCGCGGCGGCGCGGGCCGACGGACTGCCGACGGCACTCCCTTCGGAGGGCTCCGTGCCCACGGCACGCGCCGATCGGCCGGCCGCCACCGAGGACGCCCCGGTCGCGCTCACCCCCGCCGTGGACGAGCTGCCGGTCCGCGAGGTCCTGGACCGCATCCCGGCCCTGGTCGCCCTCGTGCACGGCCCGGACCACCGCCTCGCGTACGTGAACGACGCCTATGTGGCGGCCTTCGGCGACCGCCCGCCCGGTGAACCCGCGCGCGCCGCGCTGCCGGAGCTCGCCGGGATCGGCCTGCTGCCGCTCCTCGACCAGGTCCTGCGCAGCTCCAGGCCGCGCACGGTCAAGTCCCGCAAGGTGCCCGGCGGCCGCTCGTACACGTTCACGTGCACCCCCGTCCCCGTCGAGGCGCCGGTCGTCCCGGAGGACGGCGGAAAGGGAGACGGAAGCGGAAAGGGGAACGGGAGCGGCGGAAGCGGTGGTGGTGGCGGCGTGCTGATCTTCGCCGCGGACGTCACCGACCACGCCGAGGCCGCCGAGCGGCTGCGCGCCAGCGAGCGCCGTCAGCGCGAGACCGCCGTCACCCTCCAGCGCTCCCTGCTGCCCCAGGAACTGGAGGAACCGGACGACCTGCGCGTCGCCGCGACCTACCACCCCGGCGGCACGGAGACCGCTGTCGGCGGCGACTGGTACGACGTGATCACCCTCGGCGGCGGCCGCACCGCCCTCGTCATCGGCGACGTCATGGGCCGCGGGGTCCGCGCGGCGGCCGTCATGGGCCAGCTCCGCACGGCCGTCCGCGCGTACGCCCGTCTCGACCTGCCCCCGCACGAGGTGCTCCAGCTCCTCGACGGCCTCGCCATGGAGATCGACGCCAACCAGATCGCCACCTGCGTGTACGCGGTCCACGACCCGAACGAGGGCCGGCTGGTGTACGCCTCCGCGGGCCACCTCCCCATCCTCGTACGGGACGAGAGCGGTACGGTCCTGCGCGCCGACGAGCCCACCGGCCCTCCGCTCGGCACCGGCGGCTGGATGCACGCCTCCGGCTCGGTGCCCCTCGGCCCCGGCTCCACCGCCGTGCTCTACACCGACGGCCTGGTCGAGCGCCGGGACGCGGACCTCGACGAGGGCATCACCTCCCTGGCGGGCGCCCTCGCCGGCGCCACGGGCAGCCCCCAGGTGGTCTGCGACCGCCTGGTCCGCTCGGCGGGCGTGACGGCCGACCACGACGACGACGTGGCCGTCCTGGTCCTCCAGCACCCCGCGCGTACGGGCCCGGACGGCGACCTCTTCCGCAACGCGGCCCTGGAACTGCTCGGCGGCGTGGAGGCGGCCCCACGCGCGCGTGCCTTCGCCTCCGGCGTCCTCACCAGCTGGCGCTTCCCGCCCGACCTGCACGACCTCGGCGTCCTGGCCGCCAGCGAACTCGTCGCCAACTCCCTCCAGCACGGCACCCCGCCGATGCGTCTGCGCCTGCGCCGCACCGACCGCCGCCTGATCGTCGAGGTCACCGACGGCGACGACCACCTCCCGCGCCGCCGCCGCGCCGAACCGGCCGACGAGTCCGGCCGCGGCATCGCGATCATCGCCGCCATCGCCTCGAACTGGGGCTCCCGCCGCGCCCCCGGCGGCGGCAAGGCGGTCTGGTGCGAGTTCGCGCTCGCCCGCACCACCTGACCCAGGGGTCGCGCGGCATCTGGTCAGCCCCGCCCGTCGGTGCTAGTAGCTCACCATGTCCACTTCCAGCTCACCCCAGGCAGACGAAAAGGACTCCCCGTTCGAAGGCAGCGCTCCCGAGCGCTACGAGCAGTACAGCGCACCCGTCATGGCGCCGTTCGTGGCGGCGCTCCTGGACGCCGTGGACCTGTGCCCGGGCCACCAGGTCCTCGACCTCGCCGCCGGCACCGGCTTCGTGGCCCGCGCGGCGGCCGCCCGGGTCGGCCCGACGGGCCACGTCGTGGCCGCCGACCCCAGCGGGCCGATGCTGAAGGTGGCCGCCGCCAAGGCGCCCCGCATGTACCCGGACATCGAGTTCACGGTGGCACCCGCCGACCGCCTCCCCCAGCCGGACGACGCCTTCGACACCGTTCTCTGCCAGCAGGGCGTCCAGTGCTTCCCCGACCTCGGCGCGGCCCTCGCCGAGGTGTCCAGGGTCCTGCGTCCCGGCGGGCGGTTCGCCGCCACCGTCTGGGCCGCCTGGGACCGCTCCCCGTACTTCGCCGCCCAGCGCCGGGTCCTCACCGAGCACGGCGGCCCGTCGGCGGAGGCGTACTTCGCGGCGGCCTTCTCCTGTCCCGCCGACCGGCTCGCGGGCGCCCTCACCGACGCGGGCTTCCACGGGGTGACGGTCCGCGAGGTCACCCCGGACATCACCCTGCCGCCGCTCGCCGCCTTCGTCCGCGGGTACCTCTCGGCCGTCCCGTGGGGCCAGGCGATCGAGGACGCCGCAGGACCCGACGGCCTCACCGCGGCGGCCGAGGCCGTCACCGCGGCCCTGGCCGACCGCACGGATCCCGACGGCACGGCGACCGTCCCGTTCACGGCCACCCTGGTGACGGCGATCCGCTGAAACCCTCCCGCACCGCGGCGGACACGGCGACGGCCGCCACCACATCAGTGGTGACGGCCGTCGTACGCCGTGGCGCGGTCCGGTCAGGCGGCGGTCCGGTCAGGCCGCGGTCCGGACCTGCTCGGCAGGCGTCCCGCCCCGGACGACCACCCGGCTCTTCGCCAGCGAGGGCTGATCCTGCACGGGAGTGAGCTGCCGCCCCAGCCGCACCGCCAGGACCGTGATTCCCAGCGAGAACAGCAGGAACGTCACGATGTACGGGGCGTGCAACGAGGCGCCCATCGGCCCGCCCACCGCCGGACCGACCGCGAGGGCCAGCTGCTTGACCAGGGCGAAGGCCGAGTTGTACTGCCCGGCCAGGCCGCTCGGCGCCAGGTCCGCGACCAGCGGCGCCACGGTCGGTGACAGCATCGCCTCACCCAGCCCGAAGAGCGCGTACGTCGACACGAACGCGGCCGTCGCCATGGCCTGGCTGCCGTGCCCGAGCCCCGCGTACCCGGCGGCGACCCAGGCGAGGGCCCAGATCAGCCCCACCGCGGCGATCACCCGGGACCGCCTGCGCCGCTCGACGAACCGCAGCACGGCGAACTGCGCGACGACGATCACCGCGGTGTTCGCGGCGAGAGCCGTGCCGAGCGCGGAGGTGGAGATACCGGCCGCCTCGACGCCGTACGCGCTGAGCCCCGACTCGAACTGGCCGTAGCAGGCGAAGAACAGCACGAAGCCCAGGACGCACAGCTGCACCATGGCCCGGTTGCCGAGCAGCTGCTTCCAGCTGCCCCCGGTCTGTGCCGGCGCACCCTCGACCTTGGGCGCCCGCGGCATCCGCACAGTCGCCATGACCACCACGAGCAGCAGGAACATCGCCGCCTCGATCGCGAAGAGCAGGGTGAACGAGCTCACCCGGGAGGCGTCGACGAGATGGCCGCCGATGAGCCCGCCGACACCGAGTCCGAGGTTCTGCAGGAAGAACTGGGTGGCGAAGGCACGCGAGCGGGTCTCGGCGGTCGAGCAGTCGACGATCATCGTCGCCAGCGCGGGCTGCATCACGGCCTGTCCGGCACCGAGCGCGGCCGCGGACATCAGTACGGCCGTCGAGCCGGCCGCCAGTCCCAGGCTCAGCGCTCCGGCCGCGGCGGTGACCAGGGCGAGGAGCAGCACCGGCAGCGGGCCCCGCCGGACGATGGCCCGTCCGGCGAACGGCAGCACCACGAGCGCGGCCACGGCGAAGACGGCGAGCACGAGACCCGCCGTCATGGCACCGAGGTCCCGTACCTGCGCCACGTAGACGTACAGATAGGGGACGGTGAAGCCGAGCCCGAACGCGCTGAGCGCGTTGCCCACATGGATCCGGCGCATCTCCGCGCCCATCGCCCTGGTCACTTTCACCTGCCTTGAGAGAGAAGTCCTACGCCTGCCTCACAATGCAGGCATGAAGACTTCGAAGCTAAAGTTCGAAGTTGAACAGTACATCTCGAAGGACTTCGATGCCAAGCGAGGGCGTGCCATACTGCGCCCATGGGCGACACCCCCGTGAACGAGCCGACGCTGGACGAGCAGATCGCCGCCTACCAGCGCGAGTTCCAGGACCTCGACCCCCAGGTCGAGAAGATCGTCTCGGCGCTGGGCCGCCTCAACCGCCGTATGAACGTCGCGTACGGCCGCCAGACCGCCGCCCTCGGTATCAGCAATGCCGAGTGGGAGGTCCTCAAGGCACTCGTCCTGTCCGGAGCGCCCTACTGCCTGGGCCCGAGCGATCTGGCGAAGCGGCTCGGCCTCACCCCGGCGGCCATGACGCACCGGATCGACCGGATGGTGACGGAAGGACTCGTCACCCGGGAGCGGGACGAGTCCAACCGGGTCCGGGTGATCGTGGAGCTCACGCCCGAAGGCCGCGACAAGTGGCTGGAGGCCATGCGCCTCGCCACCGTCTTCGAGGAGGACCTGCTCCAGGACCTCTCCCAGGACGAGCGCGGCGTCCTCGGGGAAGTGCTGACCCGGCTGCTGCGCCGCGTGGAGGACGCCCAGCCGGACGCCGGCGGCCGGCTCACCGACCTGGACTGACGCCGGGGCCTGGGGCCTGGGGCCGGGGACCGGATCCGCGGTTTGCCGAACGGTCACCTGGGGCAGACTTGACACTCCCCTCGCAGATCCGTAAGGTACTTCGAGTTGCCGCGGCCGTAACGGTTCTGCGACAGCACCTCCGCCGCGGATGCGGCACACCAAACCACCAGCACGATCCCCCAACGGGATTGAATTCGGCACGCCTGAATTCATTTCGACGGGACCCGGTAGCTCCGATTAGGAACTGCCGAGAGGATCCGCTACCGTTTGGGACGTCGGAACGGCCCAACAGCCGCAAAGACAAACCTGGTTGACTGAAAGGCAGGCCCGAGAGGATCTGCTAGAGTCGACACCGCCGGAAAGGGAAACGCGAGAGCGGGAACCTGGAAAGCACCGAGGAAATCGGAACC
>NZ_JAHKJW010000049.1 GCF_019710745.1 Streptomyces beigongshangae | reverse complement strand
CGCCGCCTTCGGCCACGGCGTCCAGCCCGGCCAGCATCTCCGCCCGGTCTTCGGCGACTATCACCGCACGTTCCGACAGTGCGGCGCGGCCGTTCATCAGGTCCGCGGCGATCGCACCCACATCCAGCTCAGGACGCGTCCGTACGAACTCCGCCAACTGCCGTGCCTGGGCGCGGATGCCCTGGTCGTCGGCTCCGGAGATCAGCAGGGGGAAGGGGCCGTCGGTTTGTGGGGCGGGGGTGTCGGAGGGTTCGGGGACGTGTTCCAGGATGACGTGTGCGTTGGTGCCGCTGACGCCGAAGCCGGACACGGCTGCACGGCGGGGCCGGTCCGTCTGCGGCCACTCCCGTCCCTCGGTCAGCAGCTCCACCGCACCCGCCGACCAGTCCACCTGAGGTGACGGCGCGTCCACATGCAAGGTGCGCGGCAGTATTCCGTGTCGCATCGCCATGACCATCTTGATGACACCGGCGACGCCCGCGGCCGCCTGCGCGTGACCGATGTTCGACTTCAACGACCCAAGCCACAGCGGCTGTTCGCGCTCCTGGCCGTAGGTGGCCAGCAGCGCCTGGGCCTCGATGGGGTCGCCCAGGGCCGTGCCCGTGCCGTGTGCCTCCACCGCATCCACGTCACCCGGTGTCAGCCCGGCCTGCGCCAACGCCCGCCGGATCACCCGCTGCTGGGAGGGGCCGTTGGGGGCGGTGAGGCCGTTGGAGGCGCCGTCCTGGTTGACCGCGCTGCCGCGTACCACCGCCAGCACCCGGTGCCCCAGCCGTTCCGCGTCCGACAGGCGCTCCACCAGCAGCACGCCCACACCCTCGGCCCAGCCCGTACCGTCCGCCGCCGCGGCGAAGGACTTGCAGCGGCCGTCCGGAGCCAGGCCCCGCTGCCGGGAGAACTCCACGAACGACTCGGGTCCGGCCATCACGGTCACGCCACCCGCGAGGGCCATCGTGCACTCGCCGGAGCGCAGCGCCTGGGCGGCCAGGTGCAGGGCGACCAGCGACGACGAGCACGCCGTGTCCACCGTCACCGCGGGGCCCTCGAAGCCGAGCACGTAGGACACCCGGCCCGACGCCACGCTGGCCGTCGTCCCGGTCATGAGGTGGCCTTCGAGATCGCCGGTGGCGCCGGCACCGTAGCTCTGGTGCATCATTCCGGTGAAGACGCCGATGTCCTTGCCGCGCAGGGCGGTCGGGTCGATGCCGGCCCGTTCGAACGCCTCCCAGGACGTTTCCAGGAGCAGCCGCTGCTGCGGGTCCATCGCCAGGGCCTCGCGCGGGGAGATGCCGAAGAAGGCCGCGTCGAAGTCGCCCGCGTCGCGCAGGAAACCGCCCTCGCGGACGTAGCTGGTGCCGGGGTGGTCGGGGTCCGGGTCGAAGAGGTGGTCCAGGTCCCAGCCCCGGTCCGTCGGGAAGGGACCTGTGCCTTCGCCGCCGGCCCGTACCAGCTCCCACAGGTCCTCCGGGGAGACGACACCGCCCGGCAGACGGCAGGCCATGCCCACGATGACGACGGGGTCGTCGGCCGTGCGCGGGAGCGGGACGGGGGCGGTCGGGGCGCCCGTGGCGGTGCCGGCCAGGGTGGTGGTGCCGGACAGTTCACGGCGCAGCAGGCCGGCCAGGGCCTGCGGGGTGGGGTGGTCGAAGGCGGAGGTGGCGGGGAGGCGGAGTCCGGTGGCCTCGGTGAGACGGTTGCGCAGTTCGACCACGGTGACCGAGGTCAGGCCCAGGTCGGTGAAGGGGCGCCCGGGCTGGACGGCCTGCCTGCCGGTCAGGCCGAGCAGGTCGGCGAGCTGGTCGCGGACCAGGTCGGTGAGGAGCCGGTCGCGGTCGGCGTCCGGAACGTCGGCGAGGCGCTCGCGCAGGGCGTTCGTGACGGCCTCGTCCGCGGTGGCGGTCCGGGTCGGCACATCGATCAGGTCGTGCAGGAGCGGTGAGCCGGGAGCGGCGGACGGGTCGAGCTTCATCACGACGAGCTGGGCGTCGTCCACGCTGAGGGCGGTGTCCAGGGCGGCCATCGCCTGCTGCTCGGTCAGCGCACCGCTCGTCGCACCGCTCGTCGCACCGCCCGTCGTGCCACCCTCGCCCTCCCAGGGGCCCCAGGCGAGGGACCGGGCCGGGACGCCCTGGACGCGCAGGTTCTGGGCGTAGGCGTCGAGGAAGGCGGCCGAAGCGGCCTCGGTGGTCTCGCCGGCCGCGCCCAGCAGGCCCTTGGTCGAAGAGGACAGCACGAAGGCGGTGAGGGCGGCGTCGCGGGTGAGGTCGTGCAGGGTGCGGACCTCGGCGGCCACGCGGGTCTCGGAGGGCTCGTCCACGGCGTCCCAGGCGTGGACGACCAGGGTCAGGGGAGAGGGCGCCTTGGCCAGCGCCCGCCTGAGTTTCGCGCGGTCGTCGAGGTCGGCCTCCGCGAGCCGGACCTCCGTGCCCTGCCGGGTGAGCCGGGCGCGCAGGCCGGCCGCGCCGGCGCCCTGTCCGGGCGGGGTGATCAGCAGCAGGCTGCGGGCGCCGTGGGCGGTGGCGAGGTGGCGGGCGATCGTCGTGCCGCGTCGGGTGTCGGCTCCGGTGACGACGACGGTGCCCGTGCGGTCGAAGGCTCGATCGGGCTGCGCGACCGTGTCCGTCGCGGCGTCGAGGGTCACGCGTTCCAGTCGGGGCAGCAGGACGACACCGTCGCGGACGGCGCTCTGCGGTTCACCGGACGCCACCGCGGCGGCCAGGGCGGCCATGGCCGCGTCGGCCGCATCGGCCCAGTCGTTCGCGTCGTTCGCGTCGGCCGAGTCGTTCGGGTCGGCCGGGTCGTCCGGGTCGTCAGCGTCATCCAGGTCCACGACGGCGACGCGGCCGGGGTGGGCGGCCTGGAGGGAGCGGATCAGGCCCCACAAGGCCGCCTGGCCGAGGTCCCGCACCGTCTCGCCCGGGTGGGTGGCCACGGCGCCGCGGGTGAGCACGACCAGCCGGGGACCGGCCGGGTCGGCGGACGTGAGCCAGGGTTCGGCCGTACGCAGGAAGTCGTCGACGCTCGTGCCCGCGGGGGTCGGCAGCAGGGCGACGGAGGGCGTGTCGCCGGTCAGGTCGGTGCCGGAGGCCCGGAGGCGGTCGGCGAGGGCGGTGCCGGGGTCACCGAGGAGCGTCCAGTGGCCGTCGGCCGACGCGGGCGCGGACGGCTGGGGAACCCAATGGGTGCGGAAAAGGGTGTCATGGTGGGCGCCGCCGACCGCGCGGAGCCGGGCAGGACCGTCCAGGAGCCGGTGCCGGGTGACCTTACCGGTGGCCGTGCGCGGGATGCGCTCGATCTCGTACAGCTCCTCGGGGACCTTGAAGTACGAGAGCCTCTCGCGGCACAGGGAGAGCGCCCGGGCCGGGTCGAAGCCGCCGGGGGCGGGGACGACGAAGGCGACCGGCACTTCGCCGAAGACGTCGTGCGGCTTGCCGGCCACGGCGGCGTCGGCGACGCCGGGGACCTGACGCAGCACGTCCTCCACCTCGCCGGGGTGGATGTTCTCCCCGGCTCGGATGATGAGCTCCTTGAGCCGTCCGGTGACGGTCAGGTAGCCGTCGCGGTCGCGGACGGCGAGGTCACCGGTGTGGAACCAGCCGTCGCGCAGCGCCTCGGCGGTGGCGTCGGGCTGGTCGTGGTAGCCGGCCATGACGTTCGGGCCGCGCACCCAGACCTCGCCCTCGGTGCCGTCGGGCACGTCGAGGCCGGTGCGGTGGTCGACGACCCGCAGCGCGAGGCCCGGCACGGGAAGGCCGCAGGAGCCTTCGACGCGGGCGCCGGTCGGCCAGTTGATGGCGATGGAACCGGAGGTCTCGGTGGAGCCGTAGGCGTCGATGAGGGGGGCGCCGAAGGTCTCCTCGGCGGAGCGGCGCAGCGCGGCGCCGAAGACGGCGCCGCCGACCAGGCCGACCCGCATCCGGGGCACGGTGAAGCCCGGGGCCCGTGCGGCGCGGACGAGGTAGTGGTAGAGCGTGGGGACACCGGCGACGACGGTGGACCGGTCCTGCTCCCACAGGGCGAGCACGTCGTCGGCGGAGTGGCCGTCGGTGATGCGGGCGGTGGCTCCGACGGCCGTCACGGCCAGCACGCAGACGATGTGGGACAGGCTGTGGAACAGCGGCAGCGGCCACAGCACCCGGTCCTCGGCGGTGAGGCCGAGCGCGGGGACGTAGGCGGCGGCGACCGACCACAGGCAGTTGCGCTGGGTGGCGAGGACGCCTTTGGGGCTGCTGGTGGTGCCGGAGGTGAAGAGCATCCAGGCGACGTCGTCGAGCCCCTGGTCGTCGCGGGCCGGGGTGGCGGGCTCGGTGGTGGCGAAGTGCTCGTAGGCCAGGCACCCGGCGGGGACGGGGCCGTCACCGTCCACCACGACCACGGTCAGCGGGCCGGTGCGGGGGGCCAGCCGGCGCACCGCGGGCACGTGGGCGGCGTCGGTGATGACGACGCGGCTGCCGCTGACGGTGAGCAGGTGCTCCAGCTCCGCGGCGGAGAGGTGCGGGTTGACCGGGACGCCGATGCCGCCGGCGCGGACGACCGCGAAGTAGCTCTCCACCGTCTCGACCCGGTTGCCGAGGAACATCGCCACCCGGTCGCCGGGCAGCAGACCCAGTCCGGCGAGGTGCCCGGCCAGACGACGGGTACGGGCTTCCAGACCGGCGTAGCTGACGGCGCGCCGGGCGTCGAGGTAGGCAGTCCTGTCGCCGAAGCGCCGGCTCTGTTCGGTGAGGAGTTCGTGGATCGGGCGGATCAACTCGGCACGCAGCATGCTGTCTCCACACTCCGTCTGCTGGGGTACGCGTGCCGCTGCGGCGGCTTCGGCCACGTCCAGCTTCACCCGCGCCGGGCGTCGGGGATCCCCTGAATCACCCCCTCACCTCCCCCTATTTGTGATCTGCGGGGCTTTCTCCGCGGTGTGCGGCGGAACGCCGTTGGTAGGTTCGCCGCACTTCCGGAGGGAGGGGCCGATGCGCACGTCGCAGGCGGATGTCCTGATCGTCGGGTACGGGCCCGTGGGTCAGGTGTTGTCGGTACTGCTGGCCGAGCGGGGCCGGCGCGTGACGGTGGTCGAGCGGTGGGAAGCCCCCTACACGCTGCCGCGGGCGACCAGTTTCGACGGTGAGACGGCGAGGACGCTGGCGGGGCTGGGGGTGGGCGACGCGTTCGCGGAGATCGGCCTGCCGGCCGACGCCTACGACTGGCGCAACGCCGACGGCGAGTCGCTGCTCCGCGTCGAACTGGCGCGGCGGGGCGCGCACGGCTGGCCGGAGACGACGACCATGCACCAGCCCGCCCTGGAGGAGGCGCTGTCCGCCCGCGCGCGGCGGCTGCCGGGGATCGAGGTGGTGCGCGGGTGCACGGTGACGGAGCTGTCCGACGACGGGGACCGGGTGGAGGTGACGGCGGCCGACGCGGCGGGGCGGGAGCGGCGGTGGACGGCGTCGTGGGTCGTCGGGTGCGACGGCGCGAACAGTTTCGTGCGGGAGCGGCTGGGGGTGCGGTGGAACGACCTGGGCTTCTCCTACGACTGGCTGCTGTGTGACGTGACGCTGGACGTGCCGAGGGAGTTCTCGCCGCTCAACGTGCAGTTCTGCGATCCCGCACGGCCGACGACGGCGGTGGGCAGCGGACCCGGCCGCAGGCGCTGGGAGTTCATGCGGCTGCCCGGGGAGAGCGTGGCCGAGCTGAACCGGGAGGAGACGGCGTGGCGGCTGCTGGCGCCGTTCGACGTGACGCCGGCCAACGCCACGCTGCGGCGGCACGGCGTCTACCGCTTCCAGGCGGCCTGGGCCGAGGAGTGGCGGCGCGGCCGGGTGCTGCTCGCGGGGGACGCGGCCCACCTGATGCCGCCGTTCACCGGCCAGGGCATGTGCGCGGGCGTCCGGGACGCGCTGAACCTGTCGTGGAAACTGGACCTGGTGCTGAGCGGTGACGCCGGTGAGGAACTGCTGGACACGTACGGCCCCGAGCGTGCCGGACACGTGCGGGAGGCGGTCGGCACGGCGGTGCGCCTGGGCAAGGTGCTCTGTGTGACCGACAGGGCCGCGGCGGCGGCCAGGGACGCCGCGCTGCTGGCGGGCACGGACACCGGCCGGTTCGGCGGCGCCGGCGCGCCGCTGCGGACCGGGCTGCTGTACACCGGGGCCGGCGCGGAACCGGTGCCGCCGGCCGGGGAGGTGGTGCCGCAGGGCCGGGTGCGGCTGGGCGGTGTGACCGGGTACTTCGACGAGGTGGTCGGCGCCGGTCCGGTGCTGCTGGGGTCGGCCGCTCCGGCGGCGGCACTCGACGGACCGCGGCTCGCCTTCCTCACCGGGCTCGGCACCCGGATCGTGCACCTGGTGGAGGACGGGGTACCGGGCGCCGGGGCCGCGCCGGACGCCGCCGCGGACGTCGACGGCGTGTATCTGCCGCTGCTGCGGGCGGCTCGGGCGCGGTACCTGCTGGTGCGCCCGGACCACCACGTCTACGGCCCGGCCCGCACCTCGCGTGAACTGGCGGCGCTGGTCGACGCGTTCCGTTCGGGGCTGGCCGGCGGGCCGGTCACAGCAGGTAGGGCAGTTCCTGGCGCCGTTTGACGTTGACCTTGCGGAAGACGCGGGTGAGGTGCTGCTCGACGGTACTGGCGGTGATGTACAGCTTGGCGGCGATCTCCCGGTTGGTGTACCCCTTGGAGGCCAGTGCCGCGATCCTGCGTTCCTGCCGGGTCAGCGAGGAGACGCCGTCGGGGCGTTCCTGCGCGTCGGCGTCGGCGGCGGGCGCGACCTCGGAGCCGGCCGGGTCGAGGGCGGCCTCGTGGTACAGGTGTTCGGTGCCGGTCTGCTTGGCGAGGTGCCAGGCGCGGTGGGCCACCCGGCGGGCGTTGCGCTGGTCGCCGGCGTCACGGAAGGCGGCGCCGAGGTCGATGAGGGCGCGGGTGAGTCCGTAGTCGTCGCCGCTCTCCTTGAGCATGTCGACGGCCTCGGTGAGCAGTTGCGGGCGGCGGGTGACCCGGCTCACCGCGGCCAGGGTGCGCAGGCTCTGCCCGCGTTCCCGGGAGGGGCCGGGGAGCAGCCGGGCGAGCTGTTCGCGTACCAGGCGTTTGGCCTGTTCCTGGTCGTTCTGCGCGAGCCATGCCTCGGCCGCGCTGAGACGCCAGGGGACCACGTCGGCACCGGGCCTGCCCCAGGTCTCGGCGAAGCGGCCGCAGGCGAGGAAGTCGGCGAGCGCGGCCTGCGGATGGTGGGTGGCGAGCCGGTAGTGGCCACGGGCGTGCAGGTAGGCGGCGCCGTGGCGGCTGTGCAGGGCGTGCTCGGGTAACGGCAGCGCCACGTACTTCTCGGCCGCCGCCAGGTCTCCGGAGCGGGTGGCGGCCAGGACGGCGCAGGCCAGAACGCCGGCGAGGCCGACCCCCCAGCCCTGCGGCGGGACGAGGGACAGGGCGCGGGCGGCCAGGTCACGGGCGTGGACGAGGTCACCGCGCTGCAGGTGGGCCTCGGCGCGCACGGCGAGGAACCGGGCCTGTGAGGCGACGGCGTGGTGGGCGGCGGCCTCGGCCTCCAGTTTCCCGCACCAGGCGACCACCTCGTCCAGCCGGCCCGCGTGGCAGAGGCCGCGCAGGGCCAGCACCCCGGACTCCACGTTCCACAGCGAGTCGTGGTCGAGGTGGTAGGTGCTCAGCAGGAGTTCGGCGCGCCGGACCAGCTGGTCGTGGCGCCCGTCGACGTAGTCGTCGGACAGGGCGACCGCGGAGGGCAGCCACGGGTCGTGGCAGGGGACGGCCGCGGGGGTGGCCGCGGCGACGGAGTGGGCGAGTCTGCGCAGACCGGTGTGGAGGGGGTAGGCCGTCGCCGCCCAGCTCGTCAGGGAGCGGATGTCCTCGGTGCCGGGGCCGGGCCCGCTGTCCTGCCGGTACCGGGTGCGCAGGACGTCGAGCAGGGCGGTCAGATCGTGCAGGGCGCCGGTGTCGGCGAGACCGAGGACGAGTTCGGAGACGCCCCGCCGGTCCAGGTGGCCGGCATGGAAGTCGTCGAGCTGGGGGCGCAGGTGGCGGACGGCCGCCTGCGGTTTCAACTGCCGTTCCAGGCGGCTGAGCCGGGTCCGGACGCGGGCGCCGGTGGTGCCGTCGGTCCGGGTGCGCCGGGCGAGGCCGAGGCAGCCGAGGGCGGTGTCGACGTCGCCGGCCGCCAGTGCCTCCT
The DNA here is from genome assembly GCF_019710745.1 of Streptomyces beigongshangae. Lineage (GTDB taxonomy): Bacteria > Actinomycetota > Actinomycetes > Streptomycetales > Streptomycetaceae > Streptomyces > Streptomyces beigongshangae. The sequence goes on along the minus strand of NZ_JAHKJW010000049.1, from coordinate 51,716 downwards.
GGGAGGCGGCGAGGAGTACGTCGATGCCGTCGTCGATGCCCGCGTCCCCGGCGCTCGTGAGCTGCCGGGCGATGGTGAGCGCCGAGGCGCCGTTCTCCCGCAGCAGTTCCGCGGCGGCGTGGTGCAGCGCGGTCCGGTCGGCGGCGGGCAGGTTGTCCAGGACGGCGGCGGCACCGGCCGGATGCCGGAACGCGTACCGCTCCGCGTGCGCCGGTGCCGCGGTCCCGGCCGCCGGCACCACGACACCGGTACCGGGCGGGCCCGCGTGGGCGCCCGGCACGCGTGCGTCGGCGCTCAGCATGCCCGCGTCGGCCAGGGCCCGCAGGGCCCAGCGGGTGGTCTTGGTGTCCTGCCCGGCCAGCCGGGCCACGTCGGCCGGTTCCGGGGCACCGCCGAGCACCGCGAGGGAGCGGACCACGGCCGGTATCGGCGGCCGGGCGTGGGCCACGAGGTCGAGGAGCGCCTGCCCGTACCCTTCCGGGTGGCCGGTGCCGCCCGCCTGCTGATCGACGATCAGAGCACGTACGGCCAGCGGGTTGCCGCCGCTGACGGCGTACAGGTCGGCGGTGAGCCGGGGGGTGGCGGTGCGCGGTCCGAGGAGCCGGGTGGCGAGGCTGTGCACGGCGGTGCGGCTGAGCGGGGCCAGGGGGACGCGGTGGACGTGCGGGCCCGGTGCGGGCCCGCCGAGCAGCGGTGAGCGCGGCCGGCGCATGGTCGGGTCGTCGGTGACCAGCACCAGGATGCGGGTGGAGTGCAGCCAGGCCACGACGCCCGCGAAGAAGTGCAAGGAGGGGGCGTCCGCGTAGTGGGCGTTGTCGACACAGATCACCAGAGGGGTGTTTTCGGCCAAGTGGGCCAGTTCCACGGTGAGTTTCTGGAACGCGTCCGCGATCCGGGGGTTCGCGGCGTCCTGGGCGTCAGGGGCGGTGCCGCCGTGGAGGAGGGCGTGCTCGACCGCCGCGGCGAGCAGGGCGCGGAACGCCTCCCGGCGCGCCGGTGGGATGGCCAGGCCGTGGGAGAGCTGGGTCAGCACCCCGAACGGCAACGCCTCCTCGCGCAGCGACGCGGTGGCCCGCAGGACGCGCGCGGCGCCGGGTTCCAGGGTCTCCAGGAACTCGTGGACCAGTCTGCTCTTGCCGCTGCCGAGCGGTCCCTCGACGACGACCAGCCGTCCCTTGCCGCCGACGGCGTCCGCCAACGACGCGCGCAGCGCGGTCAGTGCGGCGTCACGTTCGACCAGATCACGTCGGCCGGTGACGGCGGCCACGGAATCGCGGCATTCCAAAAAACTTAATGACATGCCAGCTCCCGACATTCCCTAGTGTTGTGCGGCCGGGCGAAGGGAACGCCGCCGCTCGAACTGCTTGACGTACGGGCAGACGACAGCCGTGACGTTTTACGTCACGGCGAGAATGATGGAGGAAAAAGACAGGTAAAAAAACCGTAGTCTTTTGTGGTGACGGTGTGTGGTCAAGGCGCGGACGGGCGCTCACCGAATGTGTGTGGGGGGTGCCGAGTGGGTGGGGGGCACCGAATGGGTGGGGGCAACTCTCGGAATCATGGATAAATCGCCGTGCACCGCAATGTCAAGCGTTTGAGTCGTACGTCACGAACCACTCCGGCTTCGCGCGCGGGCCGGGCGCGGCGGCGGAACGGGGCACTCGCACCGAGTGCCCCGTTCCGCCGGAATGTCGGCGTCGTGCCGGGCTGATCCGCTGTCAGACCAGTTGCACGGCCTGCTCGTAGGACGGCCGCGCCCCCCGCTCGCGGAACGCGTCCTCGGCCGGGTGGCCGATGTTGACCAACAGGATCGACTTCCACCGGCCGTCGGGGAAGAACTCCTCGTCGACGGCGCGCGCGTTGAAGCCGCCCATCGGGCCCGCGGCCAGGCCCGCGGCCCGCACGGCCAGCACGAAGTAACCGGCCTGGAGCCTGGCGTTGAGGTCCATCTGGGCCACCCGCAGGGCCTCGTTGGCCTCCAGCATCGCCCGGAGCTGGGGGTTGGACGGGGCCAGGAAGGGAACGTATTCCGCGAACTGCGTGTCCGCCGCCAGCACCGCGGTGACCGGGGCCGACGCGGTCTGCTCGCGGTTGGGCGGCGCCACGCCGTCGAGGAGCCGGCGCCTGCCGTCCTCGGTGCGGACGTAGAGGATCCGCAGCGGGTTGATATTCGCCGAGGTCGGAGCCCACTTGAAGAGTTCGTAGATGGCCTGCAGGCGGTCGTCCCCGACCGGTTCGTCACGGAAGGCATAGGCCGTCCTGGCCTCGGTGAAGAGTAATGCCTGCCCTTCGGGGGAAAGCGCGTACAAGCTCTCGTCCACTTCGGAGACCAGGGTGCTGTCCGACATATCGAAATGCTCCTCATTCACGGTACACGCGGTGCTTGATTGCCTGGCACAGCGTACGCGTTCCATGAGCCCGTCCACAGACCGAACCCGCTGTGGTGAAGGGGTATTTGTCCGCTGCCGGAGGAAAATGGCGCAAGGACATCGGTGCGGTCTACCGCCGGGCTGATCACCTGTGGCAGGCTTCGGGCATGCGCCCGCCGACGATCCGCCGCGACGAGTGGGCGGTCCTTTGAGGGCCGCCGTGCTGACGGAGCCCGGCGTGCTGTCCGTGACCTCCGTGCCGGACCCCGGGTGCGGCACCGGAGAGGTGCTGATCAGGATGCGTGGCACCGGCCTGTGCGGCTCCGACCTCGCGGTGTACGAGGGACGGCGGCCCGCGCCGCGCCGGCCGTGGATCCTGGGCCACGAGGGAGCCGGCCGTGTGGCCGGGCTCGGCGCCGGCGTCGAGGGTCTGACGGTCGGTCAGGACGTGGTCGTCGAGCCGGACTACTGCTGTCTGGCGTGCCCGCCGTGCCGGGAGGGACGGACGTCGGCCTGTGCCGGCCGGGCCGCGGTCGGACTGACCGTGCCGGGGCTGCTGAGCGAGTACGCGGTGGCGCCGGCGGAGTTCGTGTGGCCGGTCGCGCCGGACGTGCCGCTGGAGGACCTGGTCTGCGTGGAGCCGGCGACCGTGGCATGGGCGGCGCTGCGCCGCTCGGGCATCGCGCCCGGCTCCTCCTGCCTCGTGACCGGTGCCGGCTCGCAGGGCCTGCTGCTGTGCCGGGCCCTGGTCGAGCACGGGGTGACGGTGTACGTCCAGGAGCCCAACGCGGGCCGCCTCGAACGGGCTTGTTCCCTGGGCGCGCTGCCGGCGCCGCCGGGCGGTGGGACGTTCCCGTACCTCTTCGAGACCTCCGGCGCCCCCGGAGCCGTCGAGCAGGGGCTGCGGCGCCTCGCCCGGCACGGCACCGCGGTACTGATCGGCCTCGACACCGCGCCGCTCCAGCTCTCCCCCCGTGACCTGGTGGCCGGGCAGGTCACCCTCATCGGCAGCATGGTCTACGACCACCCCGGGGACTTCGCCCGGACCGTCGGCGCGCTGCGCTCACCGTCGTCGTCCCCCCTGGGCGCGGTGGTCAGCGACGGCTATCCCCTGGACGACGTCGACGAGGCGTTCGCCGCGGCGGCCACCGCGTCGGGCAAGGTGTGGGTCGACCTCGGTTGACCGGCCGAGAAGGACCTCCCAGCGACACGGCGGGCCCGACCGGGCGGAACAGTGCGCGGATCCGGCCGCTGCCCCCCGTCCCGGCAGTCGTCCTGGCGGGCCTGTTCGTCTCCGCCCGACGTGCACCGTCCCGCCCGACGTGCACCGTCCCGCGTCCGGGTGGAGGCCGCGCACCCGCGGCCCCGGTCGTCGGTTCGGCGGCCTGATCGCGGGGCACGCCGCGACGGCCGTGCCCCGGGACACCCCTCACCCCACGGTGCGGACCCGACGACGGTGTAAGGGGGGTACCCCCCTGCACGGGGCCCGAAAATCTGGGGTTCCCGCGCTGACCTCGTCACTTTAAGGTGCGGTACGTGGAAGACATGACCAGTGCGCTCCTTTCCGAGGACGTCACCCGGCAGGACTGGGCCGGTGTCCGGATTCCCGACTCCTTCCGCGGCATCGTCACCCGCAAGGACGAGACCGACCTCTTCGAGGGGGTGGACTCGGCCGACAAGGACCCGCGGAAGTCGCTCCATCTGGCGGAGGTGCCGACCCCGTCGCCCGGCCCCGGTGAGGCGCTGGTGGCCGTGATGGCCTCCTCGGTCAACTACAACACCGTGTGGTCGGCCGTCTTCGAACCGCTGCCGACGTTCCGCTTCCTGGAGCGCTACGGCAGGCTCAGCGCGTCGGCCCGCCGGCACGACCTGCCCTACCACGTCCTGGGATCGGACCTGGCGGGCGTGGTGCTGCGCACCGGGCCGGGCGTCAACGCCTGGCGGCCCGGCGACGAGGTCGTCGCGCACTGCCTCAGTGTGGAACTGGAGTCCGCCGACGGCCACGGCGACACCATGCTCGACCCCGAGCAGCGCATCTGGGGCTTCGAGACCAACTTCGGCGGCCTGGCGGAGATCGCGCTGGTGAAGTCCAACCAGCTCATGCCCAAGCCCGCGCACCTGAGCTGGGAGGAGGCCGCCGCTCCCGGCCTGGTCAACTCCACCGCCTACCGCCAGCTGGTCTCCCGCAACGGCGCCCAGATGAAGCAGGGGGACAACGTCCTGGTCTGGGGGGCGAGCGGTGGCCTCGGCTCGTACGCCACGCAGCTCGTCCTCGCCGGCGGCGCCACACCGGTCTGTGTGGTCTCCTCGCCGCAGAAGGCCGAGATATGCAGGAGGATGGGCGCCGAGGCCGTCATCGACCGCGATGCCGAGGACTACCGCTTCTGGCAGGACGCCCACACCCAGGACCCGAAGGAATGGAAACGGTTCGGCGGGCGCATCCGCGAGCTGACCGGCGGAGAGGACGTCGACATCGTCTTCGAGCACCCCGGCCGCGAGACCTTCGGCGCCAGTGTGTACGTCACGCGCAAGGGGGGCGCCGTCGTCACCTGCGCGTCGACGTCCGGCTACGAGCACGTCTACGACAACCGGTACCTGTGGATGTCGCTGAAGCGCATCATCGGCTCGCACTTCGCCAACTACCGCGAGGCGTGGGAGGCCAACCGGCTGATCGCCAAGGGCAGGATCCATCCCACCCTGTCCAAGGTCTACTCCCTCCAGGACACCGGCCAGGCCGCCTACGACGTCCACCGCAACCTGCACCAGGGCAAGGTCGGCGTGCTGTGCCTGGCACCCGAGGAAGGCATGGGCGTGCGCGACGAGGAGACGCGGGCCCGGCACGTCGAGGCCATCAACCGCTTCCGGATCACGGAGGATCCGCCGCCGGAGGAGACGGCCACGGCCTGACACGGGTACCTGCTCACCCTTGGAGGACGGGTACCCGCTCACCCTTGGAAGGTTCGCTGCGCGATGCGCCGGCTCTTCCGCCGCACGGGCCTTGGCTCCGGCACCTTCGTCGTTCCCGGCACCGGGGCCGAAGCCGACACGATCCACGGCCGCGGCTGTCGCTTTCCCGCGGCCGGACCAACGACCGTCCCAGCCGAAAGCCACATGATCAACGGCTTCTGTCCGGACCTCCTGGGCATCCGTAGGGGCACGGCCCCCGGGCACCACAGCGGCGACGCTCTAATCCTGGTCTCAGGTTGATCGGGGACAATGAGCGGCAAAAGCATCGACTGGAGGGGGCGGGCCGACGTGCGAATCATGATCGCGGATGACGAGGCGGCCATCCGCGAGTCGCTGGAGCGGGTGCTCCAGGTCGAGGGTTACGACACCAGCACCGTTGCCAACGGTCTCGCCGTGCTCGACGGGGTCGGTGGCGACGCGCCGGATCTGCTGCTCCTCGACGTGATGATGCCCCGCCTCGGCGGGTTGGAGACCTGCCGGCGGTTGCGGGCCGCGGGCCGGGATCTGCCGGTGCTGATGCTGACCGCCCGCGACCAGGTCTCCGACCGGGTCGCGGGACTGGACGCGGGCGCCGACGACTACCTGCCCAAGCCGTTCGCCACCGAGGAGTTGCTGGCCCGGGTGCGGGCCCTGCTGCGCCGGCGCACGCCGGCCGACGAGGAGTCGCAGATCCTGTCGTTCGCCGACGTCCGGCTCGATCCCGACCGGTTCGAGGCGTGGCGGGGCGGGCGGCCGCTGCGCCTGACCCGGACCGAGTTCTCCCTCCTGCAGGTCCTCGTGCGCAACGCGACCCGGGTCGTGACCCGCGACGCGCTGTTCGAGGCGATCTGGGGCTTCGGCATGAGCTCCACCGCCAACAACCTCCAGGTGTACGTGAGCTACCTGCGCCGCAAGACGGAGGCCGAGGGTGAGCCGCGACTGATCTACACGCTGCGCGGCCTGGGATACACGTTGCGGGAGACTCCTCCGTGAACAGGCCCGCCGGCCGGGGCTCGCGCCGGCTGACCCGATGGTGGCGCCGGCGGTCCCTGCGGGCCAGACTGACGGTGATCGCGGCGACGGCCATCGCGGTCAGCGTGTTCGTGGCCTTCCAGGTGGCCAGTGAGCTACTGGACCGGGAACTGCGGGACACCAACGAGGGTCAGCTGCGCGCCGACTCCCGCGTCCTGGCGACGAACGCGGAGCGCGCCGGTCTGGCGCAGGTCCAGCTACCGCCGTATCCCGGATCCGGTCGGCTGGTGCGGGTCATCCTGCCCGACGGCTCGATCCGGACGCCGGCCGGCCAACCCGCGCTGCCCCCGGTCAGCGAGGGCGCCGGCCGCGTGGCGCAGGGCGCGTCGGCCGACCTGATGGAGTCGAACGACAGCGACGAGGACGGCTACCTCGTCCACACGCTGCGGGCGGGCGACGGTGCGGTCCAGGTGGCCCACGTCGTCGACGACAGCCCGATCAACCGGTTCGGGTTCGGCATGCTGTTGATCGGGCTGCTCTGTGTGGTCGGTGGCGCCCTTGTCGGGCGGACCGTGGCGCGGACCGGGCTGGCACCGATCGACCGGCTGACCGCCGCCGCGGTACGCGTCGCGCACACCCGGGATCTCGACGCCGACATCCCGGATGAGGGCGGTGGGGAGATCCGGCGGCTGATCCGGTCGATCAACGACATGCTCGCCGCGCTCCGGGACTCCCGGCAGGCCCAGCGGCTGCTCGCCGAGGACGCCGCCCACGAGCTGAAGACCCCGCTCACCAGCCTGCGCCTCAACGTCGAGCTGCTGATCCGGCTCGATCGGCGCGGCACCCTGGACAGCGCATTGCCGGCGGAGAGCCGGACCCGGCTGCTCAACGACCTCGGCGCCCAGGTGGCCGAGTTGAGCACCCTTGTCGCCGAGCTGACCGAGCTGGCGCGCGGTGACGTCAGCGACGAGAGCACCGAGGCGCTCGACCTCGCCGACGTGGTGGTGGCCGCCGCGACCCGGGCGCGTTCCCGCATGCCCGGCATCGAGGTCGCGCTCGACGTGACCTCTGTGTGGGTGAGCGGGCGTCCCGCTGCGCTCGAGCGGGCGGTGCTCAACCTCGTCGACAACGCCGGCAAGTGGTCCCCCGCGGACCAGCCGGTCCAGGTCCGGCTCCGTGCCGAGGGCGCGTCGGCGGTGCTCGAGGTCGACGACGCCGGGCCGGGCATCGCCGCCGCCGACGCGCCGCGGGTGTTCGACCGGTTCTACCGTGCCGACAGCGCCCGGGCGTTACCGGGATCCGGTCTGGGGCTGTCGATCGTGCAGCGGGTCGTCGACGCCCACGGCGGCCGGGCCACCGTCGCCCGCTCCGCACGCGGTGGCGCGCTGCTTCGGGTCGGCCTTCCGGCCGCGGCCCCGCCCGCCCCGATCGCNGCGGCCGGGCCACCGTCGCCCGCTCCGCACGCGGTGGCGCGCTGCTTCGGGTCGGCCTTCCGGCCGCGGCCCCGCCCGCCCCGATCGCGCGCCGCGGCGCCGGGGAGGACAGCGCGGTGCGCTGATCCGCCCCGGCGGCGCGGCGCAGGACAAGGGACGGCGGCCCCCGGACATGGCCCCGCGCGGCTCACCGTCGGGGCAGAACACTGCGGTGCCCCGGCCCCGGCCCCGATCCCGGCGAGGGCGAGGGCAAGGGCGCGGGACCGAAGGGCGGTGACCGTCGGGCCCGTGAAAAAACCCGGGACGGGCCTGGGGCCCCGTCCCGGATCTCGTCCGTGCCGCCGCGCTCACCGTTGCAGCGCGGGCTCCTCGTCACCGGCGAGCGGCTGCTGACCGTCCGGCAGCTCCGCCGCTGGACGGGACAGCCGGCTCGGCCACCAGATCCGGCGGCCGATCAGCAGGGTGAGGGCGGGCACCAGGACCGACCGCACCAGCAGGGCGTCGAGCAGCACGCCGAAGGCGACCAGGAACCCGACCTCGATCAGCATCACCAGCGGAAGTGTGGCGAGCACCGCGAACGTGGCCGCCAGGACCAGGCCCGCCGAGGTGATGACGCCACCGGTGGCGGAGAGGGCTTTGAGCATGCCCTCCCTGGTGCCGAGACGCACGGTCTCCTCCCGGGCCCGGCTGGCCAGGAAGATGTTGTAGTCCACGCCGAGCGCCACCAGGAACAGGAATGCCAGCAGCGGAACCGAATAGTCGACGCCCTTGAACCCGAGGATCGTGTCGAAGACGAACACGCTGCCGCCGAAGGCCGCGGCGAATGAGACGATCACGGTGGCCATCAGGAGCAGCGGGGCCAGGACCGCGCGCAGCAGCAGCCCGAGGACGATCAGGACGACGGCGAGCACCAGCGGGATCACCAGCTTCTCGTCGCGCTCGGTGGTCACCTCGGTGTCGAGGTTCTCCGCACTCGGCCCGCCGACGATCGCCTCCGCCCCGCTCACCGCGTGCACGGCGGTGCGCACCCGCTTGACCGTGTCGTACTCTGCGACGGTGTCCGGCGCGTCCTTCGGGAACACCGAGATGTCGGCCCAGCCACCGCTGGTCTGTTCCGGGACGGCCAGGGCCACACCGCGAGTGTCCCTGACGACGTCGAGCACCCGCTCCTGGTGCGCCGGCCGCGTGAAGATCGTCATCGGCTGGCCGCCGAGCTCCGGGAAGTGCTGGCGGAGAACGGTGAAGCCGGTGACCGACTCCGGCGCGGACAGGAACTGGTCCTGCTCCCGCAGGGCGCCGGTGTTGCCCGCCAGCCCGAGGGCGAGCACGCCGAGGACTCCGAGCGAGCCGAGCGCCGCCACCCACCGGCGGCGGCTGATGGCGCTGCCGAGCCGTCCCCACAGCCCCGGCTTCTCCTCCACGGCCGTGCTGAACCGCGGGATGGCCGGCCAGAAGATCCGCCTGCCGAGCACCACGAGCACCGCCGGGAACAGCGTCAGCATGGCCACCAGCGCGCACAGGATGCCGGCCGCACCGATCGGGCCCAACCCGCTGGTGCTGTTCAGGTCCGCGACGAGCAGGCAGAGCAGGCCGGCGACCACGGTGGCCGCGGACGCGACGACGGCCGGCGCCGCGCCGCGCAGCGCGTGGACCATCGCGACCCGGACGTTCTCATGGTGGTGCAGTGCCTCCCGATACCGGGCGATGAGCAACAGCGCGTAGTCCGTGCCGACGCCGAACACCAGGATCGTCAGCAGCGCCGAGTTCTGGTCGTTGACCACGATGCCGAAGCCCTTGACGAGCAGGTAGACGGTCCCCATCGAGATCAGTGCGGCCGCGCCGACGGCCACCAGCGGGATGATCCACAACACCGGGCTGCGGTAGGTGAGGATGAGCAGGAGCGTGACGACGACGATGGTGGTGAGGAGGACCTGCACGTCGATGCCGTCGAAGACGGCATCCATGTCGCCGTCGATCGCGCCCGGGCCGGTCACGTCGAGTTCCAGGCCGGAGGGGCGGTCCTTCGCGGCGTCACGCAACGGGCCGACGATGTCCTCCGGTGCGCCGTAGGCCGTGCTCACCTCCAGGGTGAACATCATCGCCTTGCGGTCGGCGGAAGGGCTCGTCGGTGAGCCCTCGTCGTCCTCGCCGGCCGCCGCCGTCGCCTTCGGCGGGTACCGCTCGGCAAGGGTGTTGTAGTGGCGCTCGACCGTCGCGCGGTCGGCGTCGGTCATGCCGCCGGCACGGTGGTACACGAAGACGAACGTGTTGTCGTCACCGCCGGGGAGACTGTCGTCCAGCACCGCCACCTTGGTGGACTCGGCACTGGCCGGCAGGGTGTCCACGGGGCTGTCGGTGGTGACCGAGCTCAACTTTCCGCTCAGCGGCACCATGCCCGCCGCCAGCACCAACCACAAGCCGATCACCAACCAGGGCACCCACCGGCCCGCCAACCGACCGGCCGGCGCTTCCCCGGACGGCGCTGCGTCGACTGCCATCACTAGCCTCCTGCATACGGGTTGCATCGCTTGTCTGGATGGCTACTTCCTACCGAGCGAACCTGAGACGACTGTTAGTACGACAAGACCCTCTACCGCGACGGGGACCAGGCAGTGGTCGAACGCGTCCACGGGATCGCGGGCAAGCGGGGTCTGCCCCCGGCCCAGGTCGCCCCGGCCCGGGTCGTGCGCGACCCGGCGGTGACCTCGCCCGTCGTCGGGGTCACCAAGCCGGCCCAACTGGCCGACGCGGTCGCCGCGGTGGACGTCGAACTCGACGAGGACGAGGCCGCCTGCTTGGAGGAGCCCTACCGGCCGCACGAGACCGCCTACCTGGAGGAGTCCTTCTGCACGTCGCGCCCTGTGGCGGGTCCGAGGGTGTGGGGCGGGGTTCGGCGGAGACGCTGTGGACGTTGCCGTCGCCGGGCGCACGGAGCCCGCGCAGCACGTACTGCTTGGTGAGCACGCCGACCGCCCGTGCGCTGGCAGCCGGCGCTACCCGAGGAATAGATGTAGATCATGGAACGTTGCCTGGCGCATGATGACTAGAAGTACCGACGGCGCCTCCGTCCCCCTGCTCGATGCCGCTCGTACGGCGGCGAAGCAAGCAGCGGTCGAAGCCGCGGCGACCGAGCGGGATCGGCGGATCACCGACGTGAGTGCCACCGCCGCCCGGGCTGCGGGCGCGTTCGCCTTGGGCGTCCGCCGATCCGACGGAGGGATCGAGGCCGACCTCAGCACGAGGGTGCGGTTCCTGGCCGAGCTCGGACGGGGCTGCCCGTCGACGGCCTGGGTCGCGGCCACGACCTACGAAGCGAAGCGGTTGTTGCAGATCGGCACGTCGGACGAGGCATACGCGGATGCGTTTCGCGATGTCGACAGCGTGGTGTGCTCTTCTGCCCGGCCGGGGACAGCCGTCCGTGAGCCCGGCGGGCTGCGCATCTCCGGCCGATGGTCGTACGCCTCGGGGTGTGAACTCGCCGAATGGGCGATGCTGTCCGTGCGACTGCCCGGGGAGGGTGACCGCCCGCCGCAGCCGGCCGCGGTGTTCGCCCGCACCCGGGATCTGACCGTCGACCGGGACTGGCACATGGCGGGACTGGGCGGCACCGGAAGCCACACTCTCGTCGGCGACGACGTGTGGATCCCCGATTCCCATGTCCTCGACCTGCCCCGGATCGCCGCCGCGCTGTCCAACATCGCAATCGCGGTCGGGCTGTTCGCTCCCCTGTGGGGTGCCGCGCGCGGCGCCCTCGACATCGTGGTCGACGTCCTCGCCAAGCGGACGTCACCGAACCCCGCCCACCCCACGCTGGCCGACTCTCCCGGTGCCCGGAGGAACCTCGCCGTCGCCGCGCACAGGATCGACACCGCTGAACGGCGCATGCTCGGGATCGCCGCCGCCGTCGACGCCACGCAACCCGGCGAGGTACTCGCGGCCGAAGAGCGCGCACGGCTCCGAATGGATCTGATCGCCGCTGTGCGGGAATGCCGCAGCGCACTGGAGGAATTGCTGGACCTGCACGGATCCACCGGTCTGGACAGCGCCAACCCCTTGCAGCGGTACTGGCGGGACTTCGCAGTGGGGACGCGGCACGTCCAGTTCACCTCCCACGTCGTCGAGGAGGACTACGGCGTGCTTCTGCTCGGCGTCGACGAAGCACCCTCCGGGATGCTCTGAGGACCAGCGCCTGTCTCTTTGACCGGTGAGTGCCTCGGGGGGGAGAGAGAGCCGCTGCTGGAACTTCTCCCGGTAGAGCGCAGGATCCTTCGACACGTCCGCTCCGGGCAGGGACGACTGCCCACTGATCGCCATGCCTGCGATGTGGCAGCCCGTGCCGCGTCGGCGAGCAGGGTGGCCGCACCCCGAAGCAGGCGACGGGGGCGGCACCCTCCTGGGGACGTCAGGCCGCTGCGGGTTCTGCGACGAACTTCTCCACGAACTCCCTTGCCCGCCGGTCGAGATCGGCGTACCGGGCTTCCCGCTCCGCACCCGTGAGGGCTTCGCCGACCAGGAGGTTGCCCTCGGCGTCGACGCGTTGCGGACGTTCCTCGGCGTCGGTGAGCAGGCCGACGGTGGAGTGGGCGAAGCCGCAGTAGTAGGCGATGCCTTCGCTCAGACCGGTTTCCAGGACGGTCTGCATCCCCTCCACGAGGGGATCGTCGGCGGTCGCACCGGCCAGGCCCAGCCACAGCATGCGCTTGCCGGCGAGGCGGGGCTTGCTGCGGCCGTAGGCGAACCCGTAGTTCCACACGCGGTCGATCCATCCTTTGAGGATGGCGGGCACGTTCTGCCAGTAGACCGGGAAGACGGCGACGACGACATCGGCGTCGAGTACGCGCCGCATATGAGCCCGCGTCTCGTCCGAGTATGCCTTTTCCCTGTTGCCCCAGTCCGGCTGGTCCGTGACGGTCATCCGCGGGTCGAACCCCTCGGCGTGCAGGTCGAGCAGGTCGATGCGGTATCCGGCGGCTTCGAGCCCGGCGGCGGCGCGGCGGGCCGTGTGCGCGGTGAGGGAATCGGGACGGTGGTGTGCGACGACCACCAGGGCTGTTCCGGCGTGGCTGTCGTGCTGTGACACGGTGTCTCCCGGTTGGTCTCGATGATGCGACACCTCCAGTACAGCCGGGGTGGTGTGGATGATCCATGAGAGAAAAGCTCCGAAACATAGGAGATCGTCTACGATGTGTGCCGTGGATCCCTTGAGCTCACTCCTGAACGGCATCCGGGCCGAAGGCTCGGTCGTCAGCCGCGCCGTACTGATGCAGCCCTGGACGATCCGCTTCACCGACGACGCACCGCTCACCATGATCAGCGTGCTGCGCGGCGGGGGCACCCTGTTGCTGTCCGACGGCACCGAGCGAGCGATCGGTGCGGGCGACACAGCCATCGTGCACGGCCCCGCTCCGTTCCATCTCGCGGACCACCCCACCGCTGTCCACACCTCCCGCACCACGTACGAGGTCGCCTGCTTCAGCGCGCCCGCCGAGCCCACCGAGTCCACCGCCCAGGAACTCGGCGGGATCCGCTGGGGCGACGACTCCGCGGAGGCGACCGCCCTGATCGTGGGTGCCTACCGCGCCCCGAGCCACCGCCACGAGCGGCTTCTGCGTGCCCTGCCGCCCGTCCTGGTGGTCAAGGAGGACGTGGAGGTCTGCGCCTGGCTGGAGACGGCTGCCGCCGACGCCGCCCGTTTCTCGGCCGGTTCGCAGGCGCTGATGGACCGGCTCCTCGACTGGGCCCTGGTGTGCACACTGCGCAGCTGGTTCGACCGGGCCGGTGCTGATGCGCCCAGCTGGTACCGGGGCCTTGCCGACCCGGTCCTCGCCCCCGCCCTGCAGGCATTCCACGACCGGCCCGCCGAGACCTGGACGGTGGCAGCCCTGGCCACTCGGGCCGGCGTCTCACGGGCGCTGTTCGCCAAGCGCTTCACCCAGCTGATGGGCCGCCCACCCCTCGCCTACCTCACGCAATGCCGCATGGATGAGGCCGAGGCGCTTCTGACCGACACCGACCTCGGCATCGCCCAGATCGGGAGATCCGTCGGTTATGCCGACGCCTTCGGCTTCAGTGCCGCGTTCAAACGCCACAAAGGTCTGAGCCCCAGCGCGTTCCGCGCCACGGCAGCCGGGGTCCCGGCCCGGCGGGCAAGGGCTCCTCGCGAGGTCTGACGAAACCGTTGGACGTCGTAACGGCTTCATCAGGAGGACGACGAGGCCGAGGCGCGTGCCTGCCGCGCCCGCTCCCCGCGTCGCAATCGCAGGACGGGCTCAGGCGACGCGGGCCGCGGCGATGCCGGTTGCGGCCGACGCGGCCCGCGTGTCAGCGCTCGAACTTGAGCGAGCCGTGGCCGACACGGGTCCTCTCGGCGATGCTGCGGATCAGGTTCAGCAGGTCCTCGTGCAGACGGTCGGTCATGCGGCCTTCGGCGACACTGCGTTCGAAGGATCGGTTGACGCCTCTGATCGCCGCACGACCGGCGGCCTCGAACGGGTCCTCCTGATCGGTGCCGTCGAAGGGGAAGTCGGTCCCGGGGGTCCGGCGCGACACCTCCACCTCGGCCAGCGCGACGACACCGGGATTGGCGAGCGCCATCGCGCGGGTCAGTGTCGCCTCCTCGTGGTCGAGGTGGTCCCGCAGGTCGCGCCACCACTTGTCGACGAGCTCGACGAAGTCGACGGACGGATCGGCGTGGTGGAGCGCGATGAGCCGCTGCTCGCGTTCGGCCGGCCATTCGGTGACGAAGTCGAGCTTGGAGGGGAAGTAGCCCGTCACCGTCCGCGGGGCCACGTCGGCGGCCTCGGCGATGTCGGCGATGGTCGTCCCCTCGTAGCCGTGTTCGGCGAACAGGCGCAGAGCGGTGTGCAGGATGTGGCGCCGACGGCGTGCCTTGTTCCGCTCCCGCAGTCCGGGACCGTTGCCTGCCGTCACCGCGCCCTCCCTCTCGTCGTTCGCCGTCACGCGATTTTTGCCATATACAGCATACACACCTCAACCGGCATAACTGCCTACTTGCGCAAACTTGCCTCTGGTGGCAAGATTTTCGTTGACGGTTCGACAATGTGTCCGAACGGACGGCAACTGCCCGCGGACCGCGCATAGGAGATGGTCTTGAACACTGCATACGCCGACGCATCCGGGTTCCCGGTCGGTGACCCGACATCGATCCTGAGCTGCAGCCCCGTCGTCCTGGACGTCCCGGACAGGCCCGTCCGGCTGGAGGTCAAGGTCACGGCGCCCGCGACGGGCACCGGGCTCCCGGTCATCGTGTTCTCCCACGGGCACGGCGGCGCGAACTTCCTGTCCTCGCTGCGCGGCTACGGCCCGCTCGTGGACTTCTGGGCCGCCCACGGGTTCGTCGTCGTCCAGCCGACGCACCTCGACTCCACCGTGCTCGGACTGCGCGAGCGGGACCTGCCCGACGCGCCACTCTTCTGGCGTGACCGCGCCCTCGACATGCACGCCGTCCTGGACCGTCTGCCGGAGATCCTCGGCGCCCTCCCCGGCCTGCCGGAACGCGTCGACACCAGCCGGATCGCGGCGGTCGGTCACTCGCTGGGCGGCCACACGGTGTCGCTGCTGATGGGCATGCAGGTCCTGGAGCCGCAGGACCCTCGGGAGAAGGACCTGTCGGACCCACGGCTGACCGCGGGTGTCGTCATCGGGGCCCCCGGCATCGCCGACGAGCACTTCGGTTCGTGGGCCAGGGAGCACTACCCGTCGCTGCAGTACCCCGACTTCGCGACGATGACCGGCACCACGCTGGTCGTGGCCGGCGACGAGGACCTGAACCCGAACTTCTCCAGCCGCCTGAGCTACCGGTGGGACGCCTACACGCACAGCCCGGGCGGTAACAAGACGCTGCTCATGATGTTGGGAGCCGGGCACCTGTTCGGCGGGATCTCCGGCTACGACGCGGCCGAGACCACGGACGAGAACCCGGCCCGCGTCGCCGCACTGCGCGCACTGGTCCTGTCCTACCTCCGGTCCCGACTTCTCGGCGACCGGTCCTGGGAGACGGCGCTCGACGTGCTCCCGTCCCTGCCGGTGCCTCTCGCCACGGTGGAGACCAGGTGAGTACGCGACCTCGCCCCCACCGAGGGCCGAAGGGGAGCAATCCGTGAACATCGCCGTCCTCGGCACCGGCAAAGTCGGCTCGACGCTGGGCGCACGCCTGACCTCGCGAGGCCACCGTGTGCTCTACGGATCCCGGACACCCGCGGGAGCGGACCGGCTCGACCACCGCAGCGCCGTCGCCTCCTGCGACCTCGTCGTCACGGCCCTGCCCGGCAGCGACGTGCTCGGCGTCCTGGACGGGATCGGGGACGAGGTGCTGGGTGACAAGATCCTGCTCGACCCCTCGGCGACGATCACCCCGCAGACCGCCACGGGGCACACCGGCGACGCGGTGGCCGTCCGGGTCCAGAAACGGTTCCCGCGCACACGCGTGGTGAAGACCCTCAACACGATGAACTTCGCCATCATGGTCGACCCGCTCGCATCGGTCCCCGCGGCCACCGTCTTCGTCAGCGGTGACGACGTCGCGGCGAAGACGGTGGTCACCGGCCTGCTCGGCGACCTGGGCTGGCCCGATACCGGCATCATCGACCTGGGCGGCATCGACACGGCCGCCGCGACCGAACAGGCCGGCTCGCTGTACTTCGCAACGGTGCGCGCCCTGGGCGATGCGAGGTTCAACCTCACGGTGTCGCGATGACGAGGACGGCACCGGAACCCGCCCGGTGACGCCTGCGGGCCGCGCATGCACCGGTGCGACGTCCGGGCCGTCATGAGGCCCTGGAACGCTCAGTTCCGCGACAGCGCCCAGTTCCGCGTCGAACGGCAAAGCCGCTGCACGGACGCCTGCTGCGCGCCGTCCTCGCCCGCCCCGGTGCACAGGACGGCGGGCGAGCGGCGGTGAGGACGACACTGCGCCCGGCCGTGCTGCGGGCGCGGACGGTCGTGCGTACCGAGCGCAGGCGCGAGCGGGTCCTCGTAGTGAAGGAGTTCCCGACAGGCGCGGTCGGCGACGAGCACGTCGGCCCTGACGGTGGGTCGGAAAAGTCGGCAACCGGTCGGCATGAGTCCTGGAGAACCTGGGGGCGGCTGCCCGGGCGTGCGTCTCGTTGTAGGGTGTCGAAACAGCCCTTGACCTGTGGAAATACAGGCAGGGAGCCTATCTGTGGGAGTGCCCCGATGTTGCGTACAATGTTCAAGTCCAAGATCCACCGTGCCACCGTGACCCAGGCCGACCTGCACTACGTCGGGTCCGTGACCATCGACGCCGATCTCCTCGACGCCGCCGACCTGCTGCCCGGTGAACTGGTCCACATCGTCGACGTCACCAACGGCGCCCGCCTGGAGACGTACGTCATCGAGGGGGAGCGCGGGTCCGGTGTCGTCGGGATCAACGGCGCCGCGGCCCACCTCGTGCACCCCGGTGATCTTGTGATCATCATCAGTTACGCTCAGGTCTCCGACGCCGAGGCCCGTGCGCTGCGGCCGAGGGTCGTGCACGTGGACGCCGGCAACCGGATCGTGACGCTCGGTACGGATCCGTCCGAGCCGGTGCCCGGCTCGGACCAGCAGCGCAGCCCGCGGTCCGTTCCGGCCTGAACTCCGGGCACGCCGGGTTCCGGCCGCACCCACGAGGAGAGTCCATGAGCGAGATCACCATCCGTGACGACCGGGCGGCGGGGCGCCTGGAGGCGTACGCGGGTGACGAGGTGGCCGGCCGCATAGCGTACTTCGTGCTCGAAAGCCCCGGCCGGGCGCTCGTTCCGGTCCACACCACCGTGGAGCCCGCGCACGAGGGCAAGGGGATCGCGGGCTCGCTCGCCCGCGAGCTGTACGCGATCTCGGAGCGTGAGGGCGTGCCGGTCGCTCCGCTGTGCCCGTACGTCGTGAAGTGGGCCGAGCGGCATCCGGACGTGGCGCCGGTCGCGGACCCTGCCCTGCTCGACGCGGCGAAGGGGTGGCTTGCCGCTCGTCCCGGCCGGTTCTGACCGGCCCGGTCCTCCGGTCTGACCGGCCCGGTCTTCCGGGCGGTCATCCGGGGCGGTTCCCGTGGTGCGGGTCGGTGAGGGCTGGTCGCGCGGTTCCCCGCGCCCCCGGAGGGGCGCCCCGGAAAGGCGCCCCGACGGGTACCGCCAGATGTACGGCCACCTGGCCCTCTGGGTCCCGCGAGGGAGTGAGTGCGGGCGACGGGGCAGGGTAGGCGGGGGAGAAGTCCAGAGTCGATGATCCCCATGGCTGGAGGACAAGATGACGCATCCGTTCCCCGACCCCGTGCGACCGGACCCCACGCCCGGACCGGGCCCCGACCGGCCGCAGCCGTTTCCCGACCCGGTGCCGACGCCGGACCCGACGCCCGGTCCGTCACCGAGCCCGGTGCCGCAGCCGCCCCCGAGGCCGGCTCCCGGCCCGGACCCGACCCCGGCCCCGGAACCCCAGCCGGGCCCTCTGGGCTGACGGCGCGGCAGAGCCGGCGGGTGGCCGGTGCGGACATGCCCGCACCGGCCACCCGCCGGCTTCTGCGGTCAGGACGCCTTCAGGGGGCGCACTCAGGGGCGTGGGGGACTGCACGGCCGAGCCCCACCCGACGCCCGCCCCACCCGGCCCCCAGCCCGTCACGAGCCCTCAGCCCGTCACGAGCCCTCAGCCGGACACGAGCCCTCAGCCGGACACCTCGGACCGGTCCCCGCCCCACAGCGTGTGGAACGACCCCTCCCGGTCGGTCCGCCGGTAGGTGTGCGCGCCGAAGAAGTCCCGCTGTCCCTGCGTGAGCGCCGCGGGCAGCCGCTCGGCGCGCAGCGCGTCGTAGTACGCCAGCGCCGCCGCGAACCCGGGCGTCGGCACCCCCTGCTGGACGGCGGAGACCAGCACCGCGCGCCAGTCGTCCTGCGCCGCCGCGATCTCCTGCGCGAACGTGTCGTCGGAGAGCAGGCTCGGCAGGTCCGCGCGCGCGTCGTAGGCGGCGCGGATGCGGTCGAGGAACGCCGCCCGGATGATGCAGCCCCCGCGCCAGATCGAGGCGACCGCGCCCAGGTCGATGTCCCAGCCGTACTCGGAGCTGCCGGCCGCGATCTCGTGGAAGCCCTGCGTGTACGACACGATCTTCGACGCGTACAGCGCCTGCTCCACCCGGTCGGCGAAGGCCGCCGCCTCGGACCCGTCCAGCGTGGACGCCGTCGGCCCGGCCAGCCCGCGGGACGCCTCGCGCAGCGCACCGTGGCCCGACAGGGAGCGGGCGAAGACCGCCTCCGCGATACCCGACACCGGCACGCCCAGGTCCAGCGCGATCTGCACGGTCCAGCGGCCCGTGCCCTTCTGCTCGGCCTGGTCCTGGACCACGTCGACGAAGGGCTTGCCCGTCGCCTCGTCCACGTGCGACAGGACCTCGGCGGTGATCTCGATCAGGTACGAGTCGAGCCGCCCGGTGTTCCAGGTGCGGAAGATGTCGGCGATCTGCGCGGGCGAGTAACCGGCCACGTCGCGCAGCAGCTGGTACGCCTCACCGATCAGCTGCATGTCGGCGTACTCGATGCCGTTGTGCACCATCTTCACGAAGTGCCCGGCGCCGTCGGGGCCGACGTGTGTGACGCACGGCGCGCCGTCCTCGGCCTTCGCGGAGATCTTCTCCAGCATCGGGCCGAGCGAGTCGTACGACTCGACCGGACCGCCCGGCATGATGCTCGGGCCGTGCAGCGCGCCCTCCTCGCCGCCGGAGATGCCCGCGCCGACGAAGTGGATGCCCTGCTCGCGCAGCTCGCGCTCCCGGCGCCGGGTGTCCGCGAAGTGCGCGTTGCCGCCGTCGATGATCATGTCGCCGGGCTCCAGGAGCGGGGCGAACTCCTGGATCACCGCGTCGGTCGGCTCACCGGCCTTCACCATGATCACCAGACGGCGGGGCCGCTCCAGCGCGGCCACGAACTCCTTGGCCGTCTCCGTCGCGACGAAGTCGCCCTCGCTGCCGAACTCCTCCACCAGCGCGTGCGTACGCGCCGCCGTCCGGTTGTGCAGAGCGACGGCATAGCCGTTCCGCGCGAAGTTGCGGGCGAGATTGCGCCCCATCACCGCGAGTCCCGTGACGCCGATCTGCGCTGAGTTGCTCATACGGTTTGGCTCCTAAGATCCTGTGATCACTGTGCCGGGCCCGCCCGTCGGCATCGCCCACCGACCATGCTGACGTGCCGCTTCCCGGACCGCACATCCTGCCCTGCCGACGGTGTGTACGCAGCAGAAGCGTCCTTGCCTCAGTGCTCCGGCGAACTCACGGCGAACCTCACCCCCACACCTGCCGCGGGCATACACACCAACGGCGGGCAACGAAGGTGCATTCCCGGTCACTTGGCGGAATGGGGCGGCCGACAGCCCTCTTGTCATGGCCTGTTAGCAGCGTTTACTTTGGCCGCTCCTGACGCTTGTCGAGGGGGCACCTTCATGGCCGTACGCGGCCGGCACCGCCGGTATCAGCCCAACAGGATCAACCGCGCGTCGCTCACGGTCACGGTGGGCGGTGCCGGGATGGCGATACCGCTCATCGGTACCGGCGTCGCGAACGCGGCCGACGTGGACACCTGGAACAAGGTCGCCGCCTGCGAGTCCACGAACAACTGGAGCATCAACACCGGCAACGGCTACTACGGAGGACTGCAGTTCAGCCGGTCCACCTGGGAGGCATACGGCGGCAGGGCCTACGCGGCACGCGCCGACCTCGCCACCAAGGACCAGCAGATAGCCGTCGCGGAGAAGGTCCTCAAGGGGCAGGGACCGGGCGCCTGGCCCGTCTGCTCGCAGCGGGCGGGGCTCACCCGCGGTGGCGACAGCCCGGACATCGACCCCTCCGGCACCTCCACGCGGACCACCGGGCGCAAGGCCGACGTACGGCCGCAGACCGCGCCGCAGTCCCGGGCCGGCACCGCCGAGATGTACACGGTCGTCCGCGGCGACACGCTCTCCGGCATCGCGGGCACCCGTGAGGTGCGGGGCGGGTGGCGAGGGCTGTACGACACCAACCGCGAGACCGTCGGCTCCGACCCCGACCTGATCGTCCCCGGCCAGCGGCTGAGCCTGCGCACGAAGGCCGCGCCGGGCACCGGAGGCACCCCCTCGGAAAAGGCCGACAAGGCCGGTAAGGCCGACAGGGCCGACAGGAAGCAGCGGACGCAGCAGAAGAAGCAGACGCAGCAGAAGAAAGCCGAGGAGAAACCGGAGAAGAAGGCCCGGTCGGTCACGCACGCCCTGTCCGCCCCGGTGAGCGCCGGGACCGGAACGCCGTACCACGCCACGGGCTCCTCCTGGTCGAAGGGCTACCACACGGGCGTCGACTTCCCGGTGCCCACCGGTACCTCCGTCAAGTCGGTCGCGGCGGGCAGCGTGGTCACCGCCGGGTGGGGCGGTTCGTTCGGCTACCAGGTGGTCGTCCGGCACGGCGACGGCCGCTACAGCCAGTACGCCCACCTGTCCGCGATCTCCGTACGGGCCGGGCAGAGCGTGGGCAGCGGCCAGCGCATCGGCCGCTCGGGCTCCACGGGCAACAGTTCGGGCCCGCATCTGCACTTCGAGGTGCGGACGGGGCCCGGCTTCGGCAGCGACATCGATCCCATCGCCTACCTGCGTGCGGGTGGCGTCAGGCTGTGATCACGGGACGGCGCCGCCGGCGCCCGGCCGCGGCGCGGGAACGCGCCGTCACGACCTGACGCACGAGTGCGTCACCATCGGGGCGGGCAGCAGGAGGGGCGGGTACGGGATGCCGTAAGAGGCACCCCGTAGCCATGGAGCCCCGCCCGGACCGTCCGGCACCTCGCCGGACGGCCGGGGCCCGGGCCCGTCGGAACCGGGCGGCGGAGGACCGTTGGAACCGAGCGGCGGCACCGGGACCGCCGTCCGCCCGGAGGCGAGCGGTCCGGCGGTCGCCGTGAGCGCCTCCTCGGGTGCCCCGGGCGGGTCGGCGGAGGCCGGCACCGTCTCATGGACGCCGCCGGCGAAGGAGTGCGCCGCCCCGCGGGCAGCGGCCGCCGTGAACGTTTCTCCTCGTACCCCGGCCGCCGCGACCGCCCGCTCGCGCACCTCCGAGGAGATCCCACGGCGCACGGAGACCGGGCCGTGCTGCCCGGGAAGCACCGCGGCCGTCCCCGCCACGAAAGGGCTCGGCGCGGCTTCCACGGGTGAGGCGGCGGCCGGGGGCGCCGTTCTGGCAGCCGGCGGAACCGGCCGCGTACGCTCCGTGCCGTCGAGCTGCTCCGTGCCGTCGAGCCGCTCGGTGGTGAGCAGGATCAGGCCGCCCGCGGCGACGACCCCGCAGCCCAGGGCGAGCACCGTGCCCGTGGTGCCGTACCGGAACGTCTCGCCGAACATGGTGAGGCCCACCGCGGCGGCCACGATCGGGTTCACGACGGTCAGCGTGGCCAGCGGGGCCGCGAGACCGGCGCCCCGGTAGGACGCCTGCGACAGCAGCATCCCGGCGGTCGCCAGGACGCCGATCACGGCGAGGCTCGGCAGATCGGCGAGCACGACACCGCCCGTCCAGTCCACCGCGACGGTCTTGGTGAACACCGAGGACATGCCGAAGGCGACACCCGCCGCGACGGCCAGCAGCACG
This sequence comes from Streptomyces beigongshangae, assembly GCF_019710745.1. Lineage (GTDB taxonomy): Bacteria > Actinomycetota > Actinomycetes > Streptomycetales > Streptomycetaceae > Streptomyces > Streptomyces beigongshangae. Next base: position 29,394 of record NZ_JAHKJW010000049.1, on the reverse strand, counting down.
CTGCGCACGGCCGGATGCCGGTGCGCCGCGCGGGCCGCCGTCATCAGCGCCACCACGGCGCCGCCGGTGACCAGGCCCACCACGGCACGCTGGGTGCCGCTCAGGGACTGGGAGTCCGCCGTGCCGACCAGCGCCAGCAGTCCGGCCAGCCCCACCGTCGCCATGACCGCGCCCCGCCAGGCCGTCGCCCCGGCCCTGCGGCGCACGAAGACGGCCGCCATGGGCAGCGCGAACACGATGGTCAGCGCGCCCAGCGGCTGGACCAGGCTGAGCGGCCCGTAGGCCAGCGCCACGACGTGCAGCAGCGCGCCGAGCGCGTTGAGACCGACCGCCGCCCACCAGACGGGCCGGCGCATGGGGGCGTACGTCTGATCCGGGGTGGTCGCCGCGACGCGTTCCTGCACGATGGCCCCGCCGGCGTAGGCGACGGCGGAGACGAGAGAGAGCACCACGGACAGCACGAGTGCACTCATGTGTCGCTCCTCTGCGTGGGACGGACGCGCCCTGTCGAGCGGGGCGTCCGGTGCGGCGAACGGTCGGCTTCCATGATGGTTACGATCCCCTGTGAAAGGCCCCGTGTCGTCGTCCCTGAGCAGTCATTGGGTCCTACTGCCGATGGAGTACGTACCGGACCCCGTCCTCCCCAGGTCTGGTGACACCCACTGCAACCCGCCCGCCCGCGCCCTTATGCCCCCTCGGTGTACTCGATCTCCGTCCTGGTGTACTTGGTCCCCATGGATTCCGACCCGGGCCCCGACCGGCTCGCCTCCCTCACCCCCTTCGCCTCCCCGGCTTCCCTCACCCCCCTCACCCCCCTTGCTTCCCTCGCCTCCCTCGGGGGGTTCTTCGTCCTGCGCACCGGACGCCCGCCGCTGCCGACGCTCGCGGAGGCATACGCGCCGCGGAACGCCGTCGCCGGGCCCGACCCGCTCACCCGCCGTGTCCGCGGGGTCGTACGGTCACTGGCGGCCCCGGAGACGCGGATCGGGGCCTCGGTGGCGCAGCAGGGCCTCGCCGCCCGGCTGTGGTCGGTGGCCCTGGGCGCCGCCGTGCTCCACGGCCGGGTGCCGGACCTCGACCCCCGGCTGCTGCGCTGGGACGCCGGCGGCAGCGCCCCCGACGACCTGTGGCTGTCCGAGGTGCGCACACTGCCCGGTGACGCGGCGACGATCCGGCGGCTCGTGCACCACGGCCACCTGGAACCCCTCTCGGCGGCGCTGCGGGCCCGGTACCCGGTGGCCGCGGGGCTGCTGCGGGGCAACGCGGCCTCCGCCCTCGCGGGCGCCGCACGCCAGCTCGACCGCTGGGCCGCCGCCCACGGGCGCGCGGACGCCGGCGCGCGCGCCCGCGCCCTCGCCGCCGAGCTCCTCGACCACCCCGATCTCAGGAACACGGGCACACTGGTGGGAACGGATTTCCGCCGGCGCAGTTGCTGCCTCTATTACCGGGTACCCGGTGGCGGGGTGTGCGGCGACTGCTGCTTCACTCGGGCCCCACGGTCTTCCCCACCGGCCGCATCTGGGTGATCATGTGGGGGTCGGCCGCTGAGACAGGGAGTTCTGGGTGCGAGTGGGACTGCTGAGCCGGGAGTATCCGCCGGACGTGTACGGCGGAGCGGGGGTCCACGTCGAATTCCTGGCCCGGGAGCTCCGGCCGCTCGTCGACCTGGACGTGCACTGCTGGGGCGAGGGCGCAGCGGACGGGGTCGTCCGGCACGGCTCCTGGCCCGCGCTCGACGGCGCCAACGACGCGCTGCGCACCTTCTCCGTGGACCTCTCCATGGCCGCCGCCCTGGAAGGCCGGGAGCTGGTCCACTCGCACACCTGGTACGCCAATCTCGCCGGCCACTTCGCGAAGCTGCTGCACGGCGTCCCGCACGTCATGACCGCGCACTCCCTGGAACCGCTGCGCCCCTGGAAGGCCGAGCAGCTGGGCGGCGGGTACGCCCTGTCCAGCTGGGCCGAGCGCACCGCGATCGAGGCCGCCGACGGGGTGATCGCCGTCTCCGGGGCCATGCGCGAGGACATCCTCGGCAGCTACCCGTCGCTGGACCCGGCGAAGGTGCACATCGTGCACAACGGCATCGACACCACCCTCTACCGGCCCGACCACGGCACGGACGTCCTGGAGCGGCTCGGCCTGGACACCTCCCGGCCGTACGTCCTGTTCGTGGGCCGCATCACCCGCCAGAAGGGCGTACCGCACCTGCTGCGCGCGGTGCGCGACATCGACCCGGCCGCACAGGTCGTGCTGTGCGCGGGCGCGCCGGACACCCCCGAGATCGACCGGGAGTTCCGTGTCCTCTTCGAGGAGCTGAGCCGGGTCCGCGAGGGCGTGCACTGGATCCCCCAGATGCTGCCCCGTCCCGAGGTGATCCAACTCCTCACCCACGCGGCCGTGTTCGTCTGCCCCTCGGTCTACGAGCCCCTCGGCATCGTCAACCTGGAGGCGATGGCCTGCGGGACCCCGGTGGTCGCCTCCCGGGTCGGCGGCATCCCCGAGGTCGTTGAGGACGGCGAAACCGGGGTACTGGTCACCGTGGACGAGGACGACGAGGACTTCGAGGCAGGACTCGCGCAGGCGCTGGACTCGGTCCTCGGCGACGCCGGGACCGCCCGGCGGATGGGCGAGGCCGGACGGCAGCGCGCGGTGGGGGAGTTCGGCTGGGACGCCGTCGCCCGGCGCACGGTCCGGCTCTACGAGGAGATCCTCGAACAAGCGTAGTCCGGCCCGCCGGAGGGCAGGACCGGATCGATGAGGGTTAGGGGAGCGGCCATGCGTCGTGGTGGACCTTCGGTGCTCGGGATCGTGCTGGCGGGCGGGGAAGGCAAACGCCTGATGCCCCTCACCACGGACCGTGCCAAACCAGCGGTCACGTTCGGAGGTACGTACCGGCTGGTCGACTTCGTGCTGTCCAACCTCGTCAACGCGGACATCCTGCGCATCTGCGTCCTCACGCAGTACAAGTCGCACTCGCTCGACCGGCACGTCACCACCACCTGGCGGATGTCCAGCCTGCTGGGCAACTACGTGACGCCCGTCCCGGCCCAGCAGCGGCTCGGCCCGCGCTGGTACCTGGGCAGCGCGGACGCGATCCTGCAGTCGCTGAACCTGATCTACGACGAGCAGCCCGAGTACGTGGCGGTGTTCGGCGCCGACCACGTCTACCGCATGGACCCGCGCCAGATGCTGGCCCAGCACATCGACAGCGGGGCGGGCGTCACCGTGGCCGGCATCCGCGTCCCGAGATCCGAGTCCTCCTCGTTCGGCGTGATCACACCGGGCACGGACGGGCAGAGGGTGGAGCGCTTCCTGGAGAAGCCCGCCGACCCGCCCGGTCTGAAGGACTCCCCCGACTGCGTCTTCGCCTCCATGGGCAACTACATCTTCACCACGAAGGCCCTGATCGAGGCGTTGCAGCGGGACGCGGAGGACGGGGACTCCGTGCACGACATGGGCGGCTCGATCCTTCCCCAGCTCACCGAGCGCGGCGAGGCGGGCCTGTACGACTTCAGCAACAACCACGTGCCCGGCGAGACCACCCGCGACCAGGGCTACTGGCGTGACGTGGGCACCCTGGACGCGTACTACGACGCCCACATGGACCTGATCGCCGAGCGGCCGACCTTCAACCTCTTCAACCGCAGCTGGCCCATCTACACCACCTCCGGCCAGCTGTCGCCCGCCCGCTTCAACGCGGGAGGCATGGCCAGCGAGTCGATCATCAGCGCGGGCTGCCTGATCCGCGGCCAGGTCACGCGCTCGGTCCTCTCGCCGGGCGTGGTCGTCGACCCGGGAGCCGTCGTCCAGGGTTCGGTCCTCCACGACAACGTGCACGTGGGCCGGGGCGCGATCGTGCGCGGCGCGATCCTCGACAAGAACGTGCAGGTACCGCCGGGCGCGACCATCGGTGTCAACCCGGACCGGGACGAAGAGCTCTACACGGTCTCCAAGAACGGCGTGATCGCCCTCGGGAAGGGCCAGCAGGTGCCGTAGGGCACGGGAGCACAGGGGTAGAAGGCGTACAGGCTCGCCCTCTACCCCCTCACCTCTCCACCCCTTCACCTCTCTACCCCTTTACCTCTGCGCCCCGCCCCTTGCGCCGGAAGCGGGACTTGATCCGACGCTTACCGTGTGTGGCGTGATCATGCTTGACCGTGATCGAGCGAGCGGGATTGACTGCTGGCCCACCCGTCGTCGACGCGGGAGCCGATCCGTTGTCCGCAGACTCCGACCTTCTCGCACCACTCGACCTGGCGTTCTGGAGCATCGAGTCCCCCGAGCACCCCATGCACCTCGCGGCACTGGGGATCTTCACGGCCGGTTCGCCCTCCGCCGCGCGGCACGCGGCCGACCTGCTCGCGGCCCGTGCGGCGGGCGTACCCGGGCTGGGCCTGCGGATCCGCGACATCTGGCAGCCGCTCGCCTTCGGCGGCGCCGCCCGCGAGGCCGCCCCCGACTTCGAACCGCTCGACCACGTCCGCCTGCACGCCCCGGCCGCCGACTTCCACGCGGCCGCCGGCGCGATCATGCAGCGTCCCCTGGAGCGCGGCAGACCCCCGTGGGAGGCGCACGTCGTGCCCGGCGCGGCGGGGACCTCCTTCGCCGTGCTGTTCAAGTTCCACCACGCGCTGGCCGACGGACTGCGGGCCCTGACGCTCGCGGCGGCCGTGCTCGACCCCGTCGGTCCCACGGACGTACCGGCCCCCCGGCCGCGTCCCGAGGAACCCGCACGCGGCTTCCTCCCCGATGTGACGAAGCTGCCGTCGCTCGTCCGCGACACGCTCCGCGACCTGGGGCGCGCGGTCGACATCGGCGCCTCCGTCGCCCGCGCCACCCGGGACGTACGGTCCTCCGCCGCGCTGGTCTCGCAGCCCACCGGCACCCGTCGCGTCGCGGGCGCCGCCGTGGAGCTCGACGAGATCCACCTGATCCGCAAGAGCGCGGGCGGCACCGTCAACGACGTACTGATCGCTGTCGTCGCGGGTGCCCTGCGCCGCTGGCTGGACGAGCGCGGCGACGGCAGCGCGGGGGTGGCGCCCCGTGCCCTGGTCCCCGTCTCGCGGCGGCGCCCGCGCACCGCGCACCCGCAGGGCAACCGGCTCTCCGGGTACCTGATGAAGCTGCCCGTCGACGACCCGGACCCGCTCGCCCGGCTCGCCGCCGTGCGCACGGCCATGGACCGCAACAAGGAGGCGGGACCCCACCGGGGAGCGGGCGCCGTCGCCCTGCTCGCCGACCACCTCCCGCCGCTCGGCCACCGGCTCGGCATGCCCGTCGTCGGCCAGGCGGCCCGGCTGCTCTTCGACATCCTCGTCACCAGCGTGCCGCTGCCCGGCCCGGGGATGAAGCTCGGCGGCTGCCCGCTGGCCGAGGTGTACCCGCTCGCGCCGCTGGCCCACGGGCAGGCCCTCGCCGTCGCGGTGTCGACGTTCCGCGGACGCGTCCACTACGGGCTCGTCGCCGACGCCCAGGCCGTCCCCGACCTGGACCTGCTGGCCGCCGCGCTCACCGCGGAAGTGGCGGAACTCACCGCCGTCTGCGCCCTTCGAACCGCCTCCGCGGGCCCGTGGGAGGCCCGGTGACCACCGCGGGTTTGGTGCCTTTGCCCCGTGCTCCGTAAAATCTCGCCTTCGAAGGCGAGCGCGGTTCGAGCGCCGCGCACAGACCCGAGGAACGGCGACGGCGATGACGGTGACAGAGGACAGCCAGGCGGCCCCCGCCGTGGACACGGCACAGGCCCCGGACGGCTCGTCCGGTCCCGGCGCCGGCCACGGCTCCGGTGCCGACCACGACCCCGGCGCCGGCCACGGCCCCGGTATAGACCCGGACCGGCTGGCCGTCTGCCTCGCCGTGCTCGACGAACTGGAGAAGCTCGACGTCGACCACCCCGACGCGATCGCCGTGCGCCGCGCCACCGCGGGGATCTACCGCTCGGTGAAGCAGCGCCGCCGCCAGGAGCGCAGGGCCGCCAAGACCGCCCACGACAAGGCGGTCACCGAGGCCACGGCCACCGGTTCCGCCCAGCGCATCGACGACGAGACCGAGGGCGTCCTGCCGTCGTCCGTGACCGAGGCGGGCGCGCTCGCGGGGATACTCCGGCGCCCCCGTTCCTGCTACACCTGCAAGACCCGGTACGTCGAGGTCGACTACTTCTACCACCAGCTCTGCCCGAAGTGCGCCACCGAGAACCGCGCCCGCCGTGACGCCCGCACCGACCTCACCGGCAAGCGCGCGCTGCTCACCGGCGGCCGCGCCAAGATCGGCATGTACATCGCGCTCAGGCTGCTGCGCGACGGTGCGCACACCACGATCACCACGCGCTTCCCCAACGACGCCATCCGCCGCTTCAAGGCCATGCCCGACAGCGACGAGTGGATCGGCCGCCTGAAGATCGTCGGCCTCGACCTGCGCGACCCCGCCCAGGTCGTCGCGCTCGCCGACTCCGTCGCCGCCGAGGGGCCGCTCGACATCCTGATCAACAACGCCGCCCAGACGGTACGCCGCTCGCCGGGCGCCTACAGCGAGCTGCTCGCCGCCGAGTCGGGGCCGCTGCCCGCCGGTGAACTGCCGCCCGCCGAGGTCATCGGCACGTTCGGGTCCGGCGCCGTGTCCGCGCTGCCCGTGGCCGGCGGCGGCGCGCTCACCGCGCAGGACGTCACCGGCCTCGCGCTCGTCTCGGGTTCCGCCTCGCCGGAGCGGATCGCCGCCGGTACGGCCATCGACGCGGGCGGGCTCGTGCCCGACCTGCACGACACCAACAGCTGGATCCAGGCCGTCGAGGAGGTCACGCCGGTCGAGCTCCTGGAGGTGCAGCTCTGCAACTCCACCGCCCCGTTCATCCTCATCAGCCGGCTGCGGGCGGCGATGGCGGCGGCCGAGGCGGGACGCACGTACATCGTGAACGTGTCCGCCATGGAGGGTGTCTTCAACCGCGGCTACAAGGGTGCCGGCCACCCGCACACCAACATGGCCAAGGCCGCGCTCAACATGCTCACGCGCACCAGCGCGCAGGAGATGTTCGAGAAGGACGGCATCCTGATGACCGCGGTCGACACGGGGTGGATCACGGACGAGCGCCCGCACCCGGACAAGATGCGGCTGGCCGACGCGGGGTTCCACGCGCCGCTCGACCTGATCGACGGGGCGGCCCGGGTGTACGACCCGATCGTGCGGGGCGAACAGGGGGAGGACCTGTACGGGGTCTTCCTGAAGGACTACGCGCCCGGCAAGTGGTAGACGCCCGGTTCCCCGAGCCCCTCAGGGGGCCTTGTGCGCCGGCCGGACTCGTGTGCCGCCGTCCACCAGCAGGTCCGTACCGGTGATCCACCGGGCCGCGTCCGAGGCCAGCCAGACGACGGCCCGGGCGATGTCCTCGGGCTCCCCGATGCGGCCGAGCGGGAGACCGGCGGCCGCCCCGCCCGCCGGTTCCCAGACGAAGCGGGCCATCTCCGTGCGTACGAGACCGGGGGAGACCGAGTTGACCCGGACCCCGGGGGCCAGCTCGCCCGCGAGCTGGCGGGTCAGGTGGAGCAGGGCGGCCTTGCTGCTCCCGTAGGCGCCCAGGTCGGGGCCGACGTGCGTCGCGCCCTCGGTGCAGATGTTCACGACCGAGCCGCCGTGCTCGCGGAGCCAGGCCCGCCACGCGTACTGCACCAGCCGCAGCGGCGCCTCGACGTTGACCGCGAACGCCTCGCGCCACCGGTCGGGGTCGGCGTCCATCAGCGGGCCGTACGGCTGGTTGGTCGCGGCGTTGTTCACCACCACGTCGATCCGGCCGTACGCGTCCATCGCCAGCCCGGTCAGCCGGCGCAGGTGGGCCGGGTCGGCGACGGTGCCCGCGAGCGCCACGGCGTCCAGCCCCGCGGCGGCCCGGCGCAGTCCGCCGGCGTCCCGCGCGGTGAGGCACACCCGGGCCCCCGCGGCCGCGAACGCCTCGGCGACCGCCAGCCCGATGCCGCGCGAGGCCCCGGTGACGACGGCGACCCTGCCCTGGAGCCCGTGCGGCGACGTCATCCGCGTACCGTCTCACGGCGCACCGTCGGGCAACAGGCCCGGCGGGCGGCGGTCCCGTCAGGCCCCGGCCCGGCGGGCGGACCGGTCGGCGGGCGGTCAGTCGACGGCACCCAGCCGCGTGTGCCGGGACGACACCAGTTCCAGCACCGTGCGCCAGTCCTCCAGGACCCCGGCGTCCAGGCCCGCGGTCCGGGCCGACTCGTCGGCCTGGCGCAGGAGCAGCACGTCCTCCATGACGTGGTCGTCGGCGTGATCGTCTGAGTGGTCGTCTGCACGGCCGTCGTCCGGGACCGTTCCACGGTCCGGAGCCGGCACCCGGAGGCGTACGAGACGGGCGACCCGCTCGCCGAGCAGCGGCCCGACCGCACCGGCCGCCAGGCGGGCCCGGCCGACCGGGCCACTCGGTCCCAGCAGCTGCCCGACGGCCTGCACCAGCCCCGCCACCTGGAGTTCCTTGTCCGCGGGACGGCTCCGGCGCAGCAGCGCGGCGGTCTGCAGCGCATGGTCGTGCAGATCGACCGGAGCGCCGCCGGGGCAGGCGGCGCCCCGGACCCCCCGGCAGGCGTACAGCAGGTCCATCAGCTCTTCGACACTGCGCAGTTCCATGCGCCAGTCCTCCCTGCGGGTGAGAAAGGCCGTCGTCGCGTCAGCAGATCATGGCTGGATTTCAGCCGGGCCAACGGGAACTGAACTGCGCATCCGTGCCTCCGTCTCAGTGCCCCCGGTCGATCCATTCCTGGAGGTGCGGGGCCTCGGCGCCGATCGTCGTCGAGTCGCCGTGACCGGTGCGCACCACCGTGTCGGCGGGCAGACCGAGCAGCCGGGTCCGGATCGACTCGACGATCGTCGGGAAGTGCGAGAACGACCGGCCCGTCGCGCCCGGTCCCCCCTGGAAGAGGGTGTCGCCGGTGAAGACGGCACCCAGCTCCGGGGCGTACAGACACACGGCCCCCGGCGCGTGCCCGGGCGTGTGCAGGACGGTCAGCTCCACGCCCGCCACGGAGAGCCGCCCGCCGTCGGACAGCTCGCCGTCCGGCAGGCGGTCCGGGTGCGTCTGCTTCCACAGCGGCAGATCGTCCGGGTGGAGCAGGACCGGTGCGCCGGTGAGCGCGGCCAGCGCCGGGGCCGCGTCGATGTGGTCGTTGTGCGCGTGCGTACAGATGATGGCGCGCAGCGTGCGGTCGCCGAGCGCCTCGGCGATGGCGTCGGCGTCGTGCGCCGCGTCGACGACGACCGCCTCGGTGTCGTCGCCCACGATCCATACGTTGTTGTCGACGTCCCAGGTCCCGCCGTCCAGGCTGAACGTGCCGGAGGTGACCAGGTGCTCGATCCGCGCGGCCGTCACAGCTCCACCACCGAACGCAGGACATCGCCCTGGTGCATGCGGTCGAACGCCTGCTCCACCCCGTCGAGCGCGATGGTCTCCGTCACGAACGCCGCCAGGTCCAGCCGGCCCTGCTGGTGGAGATCGATCAGCATGGGGAAGTCGCGCGACGGCAGGCAGTCGCCGTACCAGGAGGACTTCAGGCTGCCGCCGCGGCCGAAGACGTCCAGCAGGGGCAGTTCGAGCTTCATCTCCGGGGTGGGGACGCCGACCAGGACCACCGTGCCCGCCAGGTCGCGGGCGTAGAACGCCTGCTTGTACGTCTCGGGCCGGCCGACCGCCTCGATGACGACGTCGGCCCCGAAGCCGCCGGTCAGCTCGCGGATCGCCTCGACGGGATCCGTCTCCTTGGAGTTGACGGTGTGGGTGGCACCCATCGTGCGCGCCTTCTCCAGCTTCCGGTCGTCGATGTCGACGGCGATGATCCGCGCCGCGCCCGCGAGGTTCGCCCCCACGACCGCCGCGTCGCCCACGCCGCCGCAGCCGATGACGGCCACCGAGTCGCCGCGGCCCACCCCTCCGGTGTTGATGGCCGCCCCGATGCCCGCCATCACGCCGCAGCCGAGCAGGCCCGCGACCGCCGGGGAGACGGACGGGTCGACCTTGGTGCACTGGCCGGCCGCGACCAGGGTCTTCTCCGCGAAGGCGCCGATGCCCAGGGCGGCGGAGAGCTCGGTGCCGTCCTCCAGGGTCATCTTCTGCTTCGCGTTGTGCGTGTCGAAGCAGTACCAGGGGCGGCCGCGCAGACAGGCCCGGCACTGCCCGCAGACCGCGCGCCAGTTGAGGACCACGAAGTCGCCGGGGGCCACGTCGGTGACGCCCTCGCCGACCGACTCGACGACGCCCGCCGCCTCGTGGCCGAGCAGGAACGGGTAGTCGTCGCCGATACCGCCCTGCTTGTAGTGCAGGTCGGTGTGGCAGACCCCGCAGGCCTGCACCTTCACCACGGCCTCACCGGGACCCGGATCCGGGACGAGGATCGTCCGGATCTGCACCGGCTCGTTCTTCCCGGGGGCGATGACACCGCGTACCTGTTGGGCGGCCATGTCGGACTCCTTCACATGAACAGTGCAACCTCGATCATGTTGGCACAGGGCCGGAGGAGTGGATCCCCGCCTGTGGACAACCGAGTGAAACACGCCGGACGGACGGGCGGACGCGGCCGGACGACTTCAGATGGTTACACCTTGTTTTCGGCCCCATCGAGCGGCGCTCCGCTCATTTGGTTACCCTGTGCGGGACGGACAGCGCAGCTGGGTTCCACCCACACCCACGGTCCGTCCCGGGACATGCCGGTCACCACGGCCTGCTCCCATGCGAGTCGACCGGCGCCACCGCGTCCGAAGTGCCTTTACCCAGACCCGAGCGGACGTCGGCCGGCCAGGAGCAGAGTGGCCCCGCACGCCCCGAGGGTGATCCGACACATAAGGAGTGCGCGGTGACACCGGAGAAGACGAATCTCGACCAGGGCCCCGAAGAACGTACGGAGCTCGTGTACCGGGCGGAGAAGCTCGGCAGCCTCGACGTGTGGGCCAGGTCCGCCCCCATCCGGCTGGCGGGCTACGAGGACGACCTCGCCGAGCCCCACATCCTGCCCAGCGTGGACTGACCGCCCGGGGCGGCCCCGGCATCCCGGCCCTGCCCGGAGCCGCCCGGGACCCCGCCCGGTCGCCGGCCGGCACGGACGTGCCGGACTCGGGTCCATGCCGATCAGGGAAGCCGTGGCCGGGGACCGGCCGCGGATCCGGCCCTTCCGGCACCGCATCGCCGTCGCCGCCGAGACCTGCACCTGGGACCCGGACACCTCCGAGGAGGACGCCCGCGACCTGTGGATGGCGCCGGGCAAGCGCGTGTTCGTCGCCGAGGACGAGACGGGCGCCGGCGCCGTTGTCGGGCCCGCCTGTCCGACGCCGAACTACGGCGGCCCGGCGGCCCGGCGGTCTCGGTCGCCAACGCCGGTTTCATGGTCGACCCGGACCGCACCGGCCGGGGCCGGGCCGGCCTCCACGTCATGCACCGGGCCCTCCGAGCCGCCTGCCCCAGGAGGAACGGGGAACGGGGAACCGCGCGACCGGCCCCTCCAGCCCTTCCAGCCCTCCCGGCCCCTCCAGCCCTTCCGGTTCACAGCCCTTCCTGCGCGGACCCCAGCGGAGCCGTCCGCCCCCAGGGCCGCGCCTCCTCCAGCTGCCCCGCCAGATCCAGCAGCACCCCCTCGGACCCGGGCCGCCCCACCATCTGCACGGCCCCCGGCACCCCCGCCGGCAGCATCCCGAACGGCACGGTGATCGCGGGCCACCCCGTCAGGTTCCAGGCCGGCGTGAACGGCGAGCAGTTCGTGTTCACCACCAGGTTCCGCAGCCACCCCCGCCTGTGCCAGTCCGCCGCCGCGGGCCCCCGCCGGGCCAGTGCGGGAGTCAGCAGCACATCGTGCTCGTCGAAGAACGGCGCGAGCCGCTCCCGCAGCTGCTGCCGGCGCACTCCGGTCCGTACCGAGTCCACGCAGTGGCGCCCCAGGCCCGCGTGCACCCGCGTCCGCCGGGCGAGCCGCCGCGGATCGAGCCCTTCCGCGTCCACCGCGGTCCCCGCCGTCCAGTGCGCCAGCGACGTCGTCGCCAGCCACGCCGGATACGGCGGGTCCGCGCGCCGGACCCGGTGCCCCGCCCCGGCGAGCACCCCGGCCGCCTCGCGGGCCGTGTCCACGTAGGGCCGGGAGACGCGTACCCCCGCCAACGGACTGCGCGCGGAGACGGCGACCGCGAGCCCACCGGACTGCGCGCCGCGTACGCCGTCCGCACCCGTGCCGTCTGCCCGTGCGTCACCCGCGTGTACGCCGTCCGCGGCGGCCAGCACCGAGAACATCAGCCGTGCGTCCTCGACCGTCGTCGCCAGCGGCCCGTTCTCCGACATGCCGAACCAGTCCCCGCGGCCGATGCCCGCCGGGACCGTGCCGCGGCCGGGCTTGAGACCTATCAGGCCGCAGTTCGCGGCGGGTATCCGCAGCGAGCCCATGCCGTCGTTGCCCAGGGCCAGCGGCACCATCGCGGCGGCGACCGCGGCCGCGCTGCCCCCGGACGAACCGCCCGCGGTACGGGTGGTGTCCCACGGGTTGCGGGCCGTGCCGTGCACGCCCTCCGTGGTGCCGAAGACGCAGAGCTCGGGAACGTTCGTCAGGCCCACCACCACGGCGCCCGCCGCCCGCAGCCGGGCCACCGTGACGTGGTCCTCCGCCGCCGGGGTGTCCGGGCTCGCCGCGCTGCCGTTACGGGTGGACTCGCCGCGTACCGGCAGGTTGTCCTTGACCGCCACCGGCACGCCCGCCAACGGGAGGTCGGCCAGGTCCGACCTGGCCGCGACCTCGTCCGCCTCGGCGAGCGCGGCCGCCGTACGCAGATGGCGGAAGGCCCCCACGCGCACGTCGAGCAGCTCGATCCGCGCGAGGTGCTCGGCCACCACCTCACGCGGTGTGACCCGCCCCTCGCGTACGGCGGCGGCGATCTCGGCGGCGGTCCGGCCGGCCCAGCTGGTCACGGTGGCTCCTCGGAGGCGTGGTCTGACTGGTGTTCGAGGAGGACTGTGCCCCGGTACGCGCCGTCCAGTCGGGAGCCGTCGCATGCCGGACCGGCGCGCCCGCCGACAGTTGCGTACGCCACGGCGGAACCGCTCAGCGGGCCCTCTTCGTTGGAGGGTCGACACCCGAAGGAGGCGAGCGGGCCGCGCGGTTCGAACCGCGGGCCGCGGGGGAGCTTTACACCGCGTCGGCCCCCGCGACCGTCACCCGCACAGGGTGACCGCCGACAGCCGGTGACCACCGGTACACAGCACCGACCCGCACAACGGAGTTACGGAGCACCCCGCATGCATGACGACCGCAGCCTCGTCGAAGCCCGCCTCAGGCGCGTGCTCGACGAGCGCATCCGACCCGCCGTGTACCCCGAGTCCCTGCCGCTGGAAGTGGCGGTGTGGAACGCGCCCGGCGAGCCGGTGCCCGTCGAGGAAGGGCTGGCCGCCACGCCGTCCCCGGTGGCGGTCGGCGACAGGTGGGGTGCTCCCTGGGGCACCAGCTGGTTCCGCGTCACCGGGACCGTGCCCGAGGAGTGGGCCGGGAGGACCGTCGAGGCGGTCCTGGACCTCGGCTTCGACGAGAACATGCCCGGCTTCCAGTGCGAGGGCCTCGTCCACCTCCCCGACGGGACCCCCGTGAAGGGCCTCAACCCGCGCAACCAATGGGTGCGGATCGGCGCCCCCGTCGCGGGCGGCGAGGAGGTGCGCCTGCACATCGAGGCCGCCTCCAACCCCGTCGTCCTCGACCAGCACCACCCCTTCCTGCCCACGCCGCTGGGCGACAAGGAGACTGCCGGCGGCGAACCGCAGTACGTGCTGACCCGGATGGACCTGGCCGTCCTCGACGAGACGGTGTGGCAGCTCGTCGTCGATCTGGAGGTGCTCGGCGAGCTGATGGCCGAGCTTCCGGTGGACTCCGCGCGCCGCTGGGACATCCTGCGCGCGGTGGAGAGGGCGCTGGACGCCGTCGACCTCCAGGACGTGGGCGCCACGGCCGCCGCCGCCCGCTCCCGCCTCGAAGCGGTGCTGTCGGCCCCCGCCGCGCCCTCCGCCCACCGCATCAGCGCGGTCGGCCACGCGCACATCGACTCGGCGTGGCTGTGGCCGCTGCGCGAGACGGTCCGCAAGGTCGCCAGGACCACGTCCAGCATGACCGCCCTCCTGGAGGACGAGCCGGACTTCGTCTTCGCCATGTCCCAGGCCCAGCAGTGGGCCTGGGTGAAGGAGCACCGGCCCGAGGTGTGGGCGAAGGTCAAGAAGGCGGTCGCCGACGGGCGGTTCGTGCCCGCGGGCGGCATGTGGGTGGAGTCCGACACCAACATGCCCGGCTCGGAGGCGATGGCCCGGCAGTTCGTGCACGGCAAGCGGTTCTTCATCGACGAGTTCGGCGTCGACAACGACGAGGCGTGGCTGCCCGACACCTTCGGCTTCGCCGCCGGGCTGCCGCAGATCATCAGGGCGGCCGGCTCCAAGTGGCTGCTGACGCAGAAGATCTCGTGGTCGCAGACCAACAGGTTCCCGCACCACACCTTCCGCTGGGAGGGCATCGACGGCACACGGATCTTCACGCACTTCCCGCCCGTGGACACGTACAACTGCTCGATGAGGGGCAGCGAGATCGCCCACGCGGCGAAGAACTTCAGGGACAAGGGCGTCGCCCGGCACTCCCTCGCGCCGACCGGCTGGGGCGACGGGGGCGGCGGCACGACCCGTGAGATGGTCGCCAGGGCGGCCCGGCTGCGCAACCTCGAAGGCTCGGCGACCGTGGTGTGGGAGACCCCGGGGCAGTTCTTCGAGAAGGCGGAGGCCGAGTACCCGGACGCGCCGGTGTGGGTCGGCGAGCTGTACCTGGAGCTGCACCGCGCCACGCTCACCAGCCAGGCGAAGACCAAGCAGGGCAACCGCCGCAGCGAGCACCTGCTGCGCGAGGCCGAGCTGTGGGCGGCCACCGCGGCCGTCCGGACCGGATTCCGCTACCCGCACGCGGAGCTGGACCGGCTCTGGAAGACGGTCCTGCTGCACCAGTTCCACGACATCCTGCCGGGCTCGTCCATCGCCTGGGTGCACCGCGAGGCGCGCAGGACCTACGAGGCGGTCGCCGGGGAGCTGACCGGCATCGTCGACGCCGCCCAGCGCGCGCTGGCCGGTGACGGGACGACCGCCCTCGCCTTCAACTCCGCCCCGCACACCCGCGACGGGGTGCCCGCCGGCGGCGCGCGGACCCCCGTGATCGGCGGCGAGTGCACGCTGGTGCCCCGCACGGACGGCGGCTTCGTGCTCGGCAACGGACGGCTGCGCACGGAGGTCGACGCCCGCGGACTCGTGGTCTCCGTGTTCGACCTCGCCGCCGACCGCGAGACCCTCGCCCCCGGCGAGGCCGCCAACCTGCTCCAGATACACCCCGACCTCCCGAACATGTGGGACGCCTGGGACGTCGACGAGTTCTACCGGAACACGGTCACCGACCTGGTCGACGCCGACGAGGTCGTCCCCGGCGAGGACGGCGTCTCGGTCCGCGTCGTACGGAGCTTCGGGGCGTCGAAGGTCACCCAGGTGCTGTCGCTCGCGCCGGGGGAGTGGCGCCTGGACATCGACACCGAGGTCGACTGGCACGAGACGGAGAAGTTCCTGAAGATGGCCTTCCCGCTCGACGTGCACGCCGAGCGGTACGCGTCCGAGACGCAGTTCGGTCACGTCTTCCGGCCGACGCACACCAACACGTCCTGGGAGGCCGCCAAGTTCGAGGCGTGCAACCACCGGTTCGTCCACCTGGAGGAGCCCGGCTGGGGTGTCGCGGTCGTCAACGACTCGACGTACGGCCACGACGTGACACGCACGGTGCGCGAGGACGGCGGTACGACCACCACGGTCCGGGTCTCGCTGCTGCGCGCCCCGCGCTTCCCCGACCCCGAGACCGACCAGGGCGTCCACCGCTTCCGGCACGCGCTGGTGCCGGGCGCCGCGATCGGCGACGCGGTGCGCGAGGGCTGGCGGATCAACCTGCCCGAGCGGAAGGTCGTCGGCGGGGTCTCCGAGGTCGCGCCGCTCGTGACGGTGGCACAGGACGCGGTCGTGGTCACCGCGCTCAAACTCGCCGACGACGACAGCGGCGACGTGATCGTCCGCTTCCACGAGTCCCGGGGAGGCCGCAGCCGGGCCACGCTCACGGCGGACTTCGGCATCGGGGCCGTCACGGTCACGGACCTGCTGGAGCGGCCGCTCGCCGGCGCGACCGCCCCGGAGCGGGACGGCAACCGCCTGACCCTGCGGCTGCGCCCCTTCGAACTGGTCACACTGAGGATCGAGCGCGCCTGAAGGCCCGCGCCCTCCGGGGCGCGGGGAACCGCGCGACAAGCCTCCACCGTCCCGCAGCCGGACGCATCACCCCGGTTCGCGGTCCCGGCCCCGGCCCGGTCCTGAAGGCCGGGGCCGGGCCGGGGCCGGGACCGCGGGTGCGCCGTGACCGGCCGCGCCCACGCGACGGAGCCGCACCTGCCACAGCCCCGCCCGCGCCCCCGAAGGGACCCGACGCCCCCGAAGGGGCCCGACCGAAAGGCATCCCCGTGTCCTCGTCCGGCGCCCGCGTCACCGCGGTCGACACCCACGACATCCGGTTCCCCACCTCACGGGAGCTCGACGGGTCCGACGCGATGAATCCCGACCCCGACTACTCGGCCGCGTACGTCGTCCTGCGCACGGGCGGCGACGGTACCACCGGCGCACCGGAGGGACACGGCTTCGCCTTCACCATCGGGCGGGGCAACGAGGTCCAGGTCGCCGCGATCGAGGCGCTGCGCCCGCACCTCCTCGGCCGGCCGGTCGACGAGCTGTGCGCGGACCCGGGAGCGCTGGCCCGCGACCTGACGGGCGACAGCCAGCTGCGCTGGCTCGGGCCCGAGAAGGGCGTGATGCACATGGCGATCGGCGCGGTCGTCAACGCCGTCTGGGACCTCGCCGCCAAGCGCGCCCGCACCCCGCTGTGGCGGCTGCTCGCCGACGCCACCCCCGAGTGGCTGGTCGGCCAGGTGGACTTCCGCTACATCGCGGACGTCCTCACCCCCGAGGACGCCCTCGGGCTGTTGCGCCGGGGCAGGGAGGGCTCGGCGGAGCGCACCGCCCTGCTCATGGAGCACGGCTTCCCCGGCTACACCACCTCGCCCGGCTGGCTCGGCTACTCCGACGAGAAGCTCACCCGGCTGGCCCGCCGCGCCGTCGCCGACGGCTTCACCCAGATCAAGCTGAAGGTCGGCGCGGACCTCGCCGACGACGTACGGCGCTGCCGGGCGGCCAGAGCCGCCGTCGGGCCGGACATCCGGATCGCCCTCGACGCCAACCAGCGGTGGAACGTCGACGAGGCCGTCGAGTGGACCAGGGCGCTCGCCGGGTTCGACCCGTACTGGATCGAGGAGCCCACCAGCCCCGACGACATCCTCGGCCACGCCGCCGTCCGCAGGGCCGTCGCGCCGGTCAAGGTCGCCACCGGCGAACACGTGCAGAACCGGATCGTCTTCAAGCAGCTGCTCCAGGCGGGCGCCGTCGACGTGCTGCAGATCGACGCGGCCCGGGTCGGCGGCGTCAACGAGAACCTCGCGATCCTGCTCCTCGCCGCCCGGTTCGGTGTCCCCGTCTGCCCGCACGCGGGCGGCGTCGGCCTGTGCGAACTCGTCCAGCACCTCTCGATGTTCGACTACGTGGCGCTGTCCGGGACGACCGAGAACCGCGTGATCGAGTACGTCGACCATCTGCACGAGCACTTCCTCGACCCGGTGGTGATCAGGGAGGGTCACTACACGGCACCCACCTCACCGGGCTTCTCGGCGGCGATGCGGCCCGGGTCCGTCGCGGAGTACGGGTTCCCCGACGGCACGTTCTGGGCAGCAGACCTCGACCGGCAGCGGGAAGAACAGGAAGAACGACAGCAGCGGAAGGGGCGGGTGGAATGAGCGACTTCGAGGGTCTCAGGGCCCTGGTGACGGGCGGTGCCTCCGGCATCGGCCGGGCCACCGCGGAACTCCTCGCCGCGCGCGGCGCCCGGGTCGCCGTCCTGGACCTGGACCCCGCGGGCGTGCCGGAGCCCCTGCTCGGATACGCGGCGGACGTCACCGACGACGAGTCCGTACGCCGGGCCGTCGCCGCCGCGGCCGCCGACCTCGGCGGTCTCGACGTACTGGTCAACAACGCGGGCATCGGCGCCCAGGGCACCGTCGAGGACAACGACGACGAGACCTGGCACCGTGTGCTGGACGTCAACGTCGTCGGGATGGTCCGGACGGCCCGCGCGGCCCTGCCGCACCTGCGGAGGTCCGCGCACGCGGCGATCGTGAACACCTGCTCCGTCGCGGCCACCGCGGGCCTCCCGCAGCGTGCCCTCTACTCCGCGTCCAAGGGCGCCGTCCTGTCCCTGACCCTCGCCATGGCCGCCGACCACGTCCGTGAGGGCATCCGCGTCAACTGCGTGAACCCCGGCACGGTCGACACCCCGTGGGTCGGGCGGCTCCTGGACGCCGCCGCCGACCCGGCCGCCGAACGGGCCGCCCTGGAGGCCCGCCAGCCGGCCGGCCGCCTCGTCTCGGCGGCGGAGGTCGCGGGCGCCATCGCCCACCTGGCGAGCCCGTCGTCCGGCGCGACCACCGGCACGGCCCTCGCGGTCGACGGCGGGATGCAGGGGCTGCGGCTGCGCCCGGCGGGCCGGTGACCGGCATGCGTACGCGCACCCTCGGCCGGAGCCCCGTCCCGGTCACCGCACTCGCCCTCGGCGCCGCCGCCGTCGGCAACCTCTACCGCGAGGTCCCCGAGGAGCAGGCGCACGCGACCGTGCACGCCGCCTGGGACGCGGGGGTCCGCTACTTCGACACCGCGCCCCACTACGGCCTCGGCCTCTCCGAACGCCGCCTGGGCGCGGCCCTGAGCGGGTACCCCCGGTCGGCGTACACCCTCTCCACCAAGGTGGGCCGCCGCCTGGAGCCCACCGGCGCGGGCGGCGACGACCTCGCCGACGGTTTCGCGGTGCCCGCCACGCACCGCAGGGTGTGGGACTTCAGCGCGGACGGGGTACGCCGCACCCTAGACGCCAGTCTGGAGCGGCTGGGCCTGGACCGGGTGGACGTCGTCTACCTCCACGACCCGGACGACCATGCCGAGGAGGCGTTCCGCGAGGCGTACCCCGCCCTGGAGGCGCTCCGCTCCGAGGGCGTGGTGGGCGCGATCGGCGCCGGCATGAACCGGACCGGGATGCTCACCCGGTTCGTGCGCGACACGGACGTCGACGTGGTGCTCTGCGCCGGCCGCTACACGCTCCTCGACCAGCGGGCCCTCACCGACCTGCTGCCGGCCGCGCGGGAGCGGGGCACCTCCGTCGTCATCGGCGGCGCCTTCAACTCCGGCCTGCTGGCCGATCCGGGGCCGGGGGCGACGTACGACTACGCCACCGCGCCACCAGGGCTGCTGGAGCGGGCACTGGCCCTCAAGGAGGTGGCGGACCGGCACGGCACCACCCTGCGCGCGGTCGCCCTGGCCTTCTGCGCCGCCCACCCGGCGGTCGCCTCCGTCCTGGTGGGCGCCCGGTCGCCGCACGAGGCGCACGACTGCGCCCGGCAGTTCACGGCCCCCGTGCCCGACGGCCTCTGGCAGGAGCTGCGGGACACGGGCCTCCTGCCCGCCGGGGCCCCGGTACCCGCCGGGGCCCCAATGCCGGGCGGGACTCCGGTGCCGGGCGGGACCCCGCGGGAGCTGCCGTGACGGACCGCGCGGGTGCCGTCGACGCCCACCACCACGTCTGGGACCTCTCCGTGCGCGACCAGGACTGGCTCACCGGACGCGCACTCGCCCCCCTGCGGCGGAACTTCACCGTCGAGGAGCTGGCTCCGCAGGCACGCGCCGCCGGGGTGTCGCGCACCGTCCTCGTGCAGACGGTCACGGTGGCGGAGGAGACCCCGGAGCTGCTGGCCCTCGCGCGGGGCAGCGACCTGATCGGCGCCGTGGTCGGCTGGACCGACCTCACCCGCCCCGACGTCGCGGACGAACTGGCCCGCCTGCGCGAGCTGCCCGGCGGCCGTCACCTGAAGGGCGTCCGCCACCAGGTCCAGGGCGAACCGGACCCCGAGTGGCTGCTGCGCGACGACGTGCGCCGGGGACTGGCGGCGGTCGCCGACGCGGGCCTGGTCTACGACCTGGTCGTGCTGCCCCACCAGCTCCCGGTCTGCGCACGGGCGGCCGAGCGCCACCCGGAACTGACGTTCGTGCTGGACCACCTGGGCAAGCCCCCCGTCGCCGCGGGGGAACCGCACGCCTGGGCCGCCGCCGTCCGCGCCCTCGCCGCCCTGCCGAACACCGTCTGCAAACTCTCCGGTCTGGTCACCCAGGCGGATCCGCTGAGCTGGACGGTGGAGGACCTGGCGCCCTGCGCGGACACGGTCCTGGAGGCATTCGGACCCGCCCGGCTCATGTTCGGCTCCGACTGGCCCGTGTGCACGCTCGCCGCCCGGTACGCCGACGTCGTGGACGTCGCACGGGAACTGGTCGGCGGGCTCGGCGAGCGGGAGCGCCAGGAGGTCTTCGCGGACACCGCGGCCCGCGTCTACGGCCTCTGACCCGCAGGTCGGTCGCGCCCGGGCGCGGGGCCGCCGCTCAGCCGCGTCGGCGGGAAGAACTCCCGTACGTACGTCCGCTGCCAGCACGCGCCCGTCCCGCGCAGCTCCTGCCAGGTCGTGTACCGGTAGCGGTAGAGGCGCGCCCGGACGTAGCGGGGCGGCGCGGTTGCCGGGAACGGGCAGTGGCGCAGGAGGCGCAGGGTGTCGCGGTCGTTCTCCAGGAGCCGTTCCACGAAACCGCCGAACCACGGCTCGGCGTAGGCGGGGGAGAGGGCGGCGAACCACATCATCCAGTCGAGCCGCAGGTGGTACGGGGCGAACTGGCGGGGCCAGCGCCGCGGGTCGCCCGGCTTGCCCCGGAACCCGTACTCCCGCCACCCCGCGTCCTCCCGGGGCTCCGGATCGGCCGTCCCCTCGACCACCACCTCGTACCGGACCCGGCTGACGCTGCCGAACGCCCCGTAGGTGTTCACGAGGCGGAGCGGGTCGAAGGAGCGGTTCATGGACTGGTGGCGGGAGAGCATGTTGCGCACCGGGCCGCGGCTGAGGAACACGAGCGGCGCCGCGGCCGCCAGGACCACGACCTCGTACCAGAGCGGGGCGCCGGGGGCGCCGGGGGCGTCGCCGGGGAGCCGCAGGACCGGTACGGCGAGCACGATGGTGAGCCAGTTCAGCCACGAGAAGTTGCCGGACAGGATCAGCCACGCCTGGGTGGCGATCATCAGGGCGGCGGCGGCCGTGGCGACGGGCTGCGGGGCGAACAGCAGGAACGGCACGACGAGCTGGGTGACGTGGTTGGCGGCCGCCTCCACCCGGTGGAGCGGTGTGGGGAGGTGGTGGAAGAACCAGCTCAGCGGGCCCGGCATCGGCTGGGTCTCGTGGTGGTGGTCCAGGCAGGTCAGCCGGCGCCAGCAGACGTCGCCGCGCATCTTGATCAGACCGGCCCCGAACTCCACGCGGAACAGCAGCCAGCGCAGCAGGAGGAGGACCACGACGGGCGGGGCGACCTCGTCGTTGCCCAGGAACACCGCGAGGAAGCCGGTCTCCAGGAGCAGGGACTCCCACCCGAAGCCGTACCAGGTCTGCCCGACGTTCACGATTGACAGGTACAGCAGCCAGGGGAGGAGCCAGAGCAGCATGGCGCCCCACAGGGGCAGCAGGTCGTCCGCCCCCGCGACGAGCGCCAGGGACACCGCGCAGCCGGACCAGGCCCAGGCCGCGAAGAAGCGGTCGGAGCAGTGGAGGTGGAACACGCTCGGCGCCCTCCGGAACGGCACCCGGGCCGTGAACCGCGACACCGGCGACATGCCGCGCTCGCCGATCAGCGCGCGGAACTGCAGCGCCGCGCCCAGGAACGCGACGAGGTAGACCACGGCCAGTCCTCGCTGGAAGACCAGCCTGCCCGTTTCGTACCCGGGGGCGGTGAACCACTCCACGGCGTGCGCTCCCCTCCCTCTCCCGGCGCGGACGACAGCGACCGTGTCGCGGACGACAGCGACCATATTGCCGGGACGGGGCGGGAACGGGGCGTCAGGGTGCCTTGAGCGTCACGAGCCGTTTCCCGTCCGCCGTGCGGACCTCGTACCGGACGATGTCGCCGGGGTGCATCGCGGCCGCGCCCCGTATGGCGCCGGAGGACGGCGTGGCGCTCCCCGGCACGGTCCAGCTCAGGACGACCTCCTCCGAGCCGTCGCGGCCGACGGCGACCAGTACGCAGACCTGGTCGGCCGAGGCGTGCCTGACCCTGGCGTCCACCTCGCTGCCGTAGGTCCGGTCGAGCGTGGTGACCTCGGCCCACACGCCGGTTCCCGGATCGGTCGCGGCGACCGTCCTGACGCCCGCGCCCCCGCCCCCGTCCCCGTCCCCGGCGACGACCGCGACCGCGGGTCCGCCGACGGCGAGGACCACGGCGGCGGCGACCGCGAACAGCCAGCGCCTGCGCCCGCTCCTGCGCGCCGAGACGACATCGTCCAGGAGCCGGTCCAGCAGACCCGGTCCGGCCTGCGTCATGGGGTGCACCGTGCGCGGCGTCGCCTGGGCGTAGGCCCGCAACGTCCGTGTCGTGGCGGACAGTTCATGTATCTGAACCGCACACTGGGGACACTCCATGAGGTGGTCCTCGAAGCGGAAGGCATCCGCCTCGTCCAGCACGCCTAGCGCGTATGCGCCGACGTCGCGGTGGCGTTCCAGCGACCTCATACCAAATCCTCGTGCCGTGCCGATGGGGGTGTGTGCGGGGAGTAGCTGCTCGCCCACCGGTACGCACGGGACCGCCGAATCACTCAAGCCGCGCCCGGAATGCAACCAGGAGATTCGGAGCGGCCGGGCCCGCGGATTGGTCGGGATCCGAAAAAAACCGGTCGCAGGGACCGACGCCCGGGACGGACGGCCAGAACGGACGGCCGGAACGTCAGAAGAGATGGATCGCCAGGTGTCCCAGCGGCAGCCCCAGCTGCCAGGCCGGGGTCCAGACCTTGGGGCCGTCGTCCTCCCCGACGACGGGACCGCCGCCCGGCACCGCGTCCAGGTCCGGGGCGAGCAGCTCGGTCTCCTCCAGCCAGCGCCAGGCCGCCGTCGCCAGGTCCAGGTCCGGCGCCGGCCCGCCCGCCCGGGCGGCCTCGGCGGCGAGCCCCGTGATCCGCTCCCGCACCCAGTCCTGCCACGGCTGGTCGTACGCCGTCAGCGACAGCCACGTCTCCAGCTGGGTCACCACCCGGATGCCGGAGAGCTCGCCGCCCGTGTCCGACAGGAAGATGGTGAGCGCCAGCGCGTCGCGCCCGGCGCGGAACTCGAAGGACGTGGGCGGCATCAGGTCGCCGGTCCGCAGCAGTTCGTCGGCGATGTACTCGGCGTACAGCCAGGCCATGGGGACGGTGAGTTCACCGCCGCCGGTGCCGTCCGTGCTCTCTTGACCTCTGTGCAGCATCCCTTCCTGCCTTCCTCCGGTGCGTACGCGTCACCCGAACCCTGGTCCCGGTCGGGAGCACGGATGAGGACAGCTGATTGCTCAACCATGGTCCTCAGCAAGGCGCTTTACGGAGGCTTTACCGGGCCTCCGGTTTCACCGCAGGTCGGCCGCGTATCCCGGAAGAACCCGGCGCAGGGCGCGCAGCGCGTAGTACGCGCGAGATTTCACCGTACCGGGCGGGATCCCCAGGGCCGCGGCGGCCTCCGCCACACTCGCCCCCCGGAAGTACACCTGCACCAGGACTTCACGGTGCTCCGGGGTGAGTGTCTTCACAGCCTTCCGTACGTCGAGGGTCGCGACGGAGCGCTCCGCGTGATCGGCGGCGACCCGCGCGCTCTCCAGGACGGCGTCCCCGACCTCGGCGGGACGTGCCTGCCGGGCCCGCCGGGCGTCTATGGCCAGCCGCCGCCCCACGGTCAGCAGCCAGGGCCGTACGGAGTCGAAGTCGTCGGCGCGCAGGGCCTCGGGATGCTGCCAGGCGCGTACGAACGTCTCCTGCACCAGATCCTCGGCGCGCTGGCGGTCCCCGTCGGAGAGCCTCAGCATCAGGGCGAAGAGGGGCGCTCCGTGCTCCCGCTGCAATTCAGCCAGCTCGTGCTCGGCGGTCGTCCTGCTGGTCATGGTGATGGCGGCCGTCATGGCCGTATGCCAGCGCAGGGCGCCCTGCCGGGACAGGGGCACGACACGGCTCGTCGACGGACGGTCGAACCCGTCGACGAACGGTACGACGAACGGTCGACCGGGACGGTAGGTTCCGCCTCCGGACGTCCCGGCGCGGATGACCGGATCGCGCGGCCCGCGGCCGTCCGCCGCCGTCGGGTTACGGCACCACGGTCACCGGCCAGCGGCCCGCCTTCACCAGGCGGATCGCGACGGACCCGACGATCCGGTGCCCCGCCTGCTCCGACGCGCCCACCACGACGGCGTCCGCCTTGAGCCGGTCGGCCGCCTTGACGAGGCCGTTGTACGGGTCGCCGCGGAAGGTGTGGAACTCCCAGCGCACATCGAATATGCCCTTGACCTGCTCGGCCGCCACCTGGATCTCCCGTACCAGCTCCTCGGCGATCTGGTCGGTGGTCTCCGTGACCGGGACCCCTAGCGAGGCACCCGCCGCCATCACCGGCTGTACGTACACCAGGGTCAGCAGCGCCCGCTGGCGCCGGGCCAGGCCCGCGGCGTAGGAGGCGGCCCGCAGCGAGGACTCGGAGCCGTCCACGCCGACCATGATGACCCTGGGCCCGTCGGTACCCCGTTCGAACCGGTGGGAGTGCTGTTCCGTCACGGCCCGAGGCTATCGGAACCGGCCTCCCCGGCCACCGGCCGGACCGGACGCCGCCGTACCGCCGCCGTACCGCCGCCGTGTCGCCGTCGTACCGCCGCCGGGTGTCCGCGGGTGCTCCCAACGGGTGTTTTCATACGTCCGCACCGGTGGCGGCGTGCAGCGGTGCGCCACCACCGGGCGACTGATCACTCATGAACGAGGACCAGTTCTCCACGCGGCGCCGGGTACTGCTGGCCGGTGCCGCCGTCCTGGGAGCGGGCGCGGCCGGCACGGCACGGCTGCTCACCGGCGACCAGGGCCCGCCGGGCCGCTCCCCGGCCCCGCCCGCCGCCCCCGCGGCCGGGGCCCAGGCGAACAGGGCGGCCCGCCGGCCCTCCGCCTACCGTCTGCAGCCCATCGCCGGATACGGGCCGGTCCACGGCACGCCGGCGCGCACCCTCGTACGGCACGAGCCGTTCCTGCGTATGTCGGGGCGCGGCCGCAGCATGGTGCTGACCTTCGACGACGGACCCGACCCCCGCTACACCCCGGACATCCTGCGGGTCCTCAGGGCCCACGACGTGCGCGCCATGTTCTTCGTGTGCGGCGGGATGGCCGCCGACAACAAGGACATCCTGCGCCGGATGTCGGACGAGGGCCACGTCGTCGGCAACCACACCTGGTCCCACCCGCTCCTGACCAGGCTGAGCCGGTCCGCGATCCGCTCCCAGATGGAGCGCACCTGCGACGTCGTCCAGGAGGCGTACGGCGAGCGCCCCGGCTGGTTCCGCGCGCCGTACGGGGCCTGGAACCGGGCTGCCTTCCAGATCGGCGCCGATCTCGGCATGGAGCCGCTCGCCTGGACCGTCGACACCCTCGACTGGACGACACCGGGGGCGCGCACCATCGAGCGCCGGGTCGTCAGGGGCGCCGCCCCGGGGGTCGTGGTCCTCGCGCACGACGCGGGCGGCGACCGCTCCCAGAGCGTGCGGGCGCTGCGCGAGTACCTGCCGCGGCTGCTGGACTCGGGCTACCACATCACCGTGCCCCGCCGGCAGCCCGCCTAGGGCCCTGTCGCTTGGACCGTCCCGGCGTCGCGGGGCCCGGCTGAGAGGCGCCGCGCCTCTCAGCCGGGCCGATCCGAACGACGGGCCCGGCGGCCGCGCCCCGTGGAACCCCACGGGGTTCCACGGGCTTCTCGCCGCGGTCGTCCGTCCGCCGGGCCGGCAGGCGTTCCGCAGGGGGTCAGCGAACCTCGACCATGCGGGCGAACGCGACGACGTTCCCGTCGTATCCGTTCCGCTGGGAGAAACCGCCTCCGCAGGTGATGACACGCAGTTCGGGGTTCCCGGTGCTCCCGTAGACGCGGTCCCCGGGAAAGTCGTTCTTCTCGAACACCTCGACGCCGTAGATCTCGAACACGGCGGTCCTTCCGTCCCGGCGTCCGACCTCCACGTGGTTCCCCTTCTCCAGGGCCCCCAGGCCGTAGAAGACGGCGGGACCCCTGCTGTTGTCGACATGCCCCACGACGACGGCCGTGCCCTTCTCGCCGGGCGAGACGGCGCCCGAGAACCAGCCCGCCAGATTCGAGTCCTCCGGCGGCGGCGCGTCCACCCAGCCCTCCGTGTCGAGGCCCACCGGCACGGCGGGCGCGTCCACCTGGATCGCCGGGATCCTGATGCGGTCCACCACGGAGAACGGCAGGGGAGCCGGTGCGCCGGGCCGGGACCCGTCCGCGAAGCCGCTGTCCGCGGCGGCGGCCGTCGCGGGCTGCGGGGGACCCGCGTCGAACTCGCCCGAGCCGTTGCGGATGAGGGCGAGGCCGGTCAGCAGGACAAGCGCTATGACACCCCATGGAGCGCGCTTCCTCGGGCGCTCCTCCTCTTCGGCCATCCCGGACACGGACATTCGCACACCCCTCTCGACGCGGCCGTCACCCCGTCCGTCGCGCATACGAGAACGCTAGGCGCAGCCCGCGCGCGGGGCGACGGGAGAAGGGCGAACGGGTGGCGGGGGAGAAGGCCGTGCGCCATCCGGGTCCGTACCGGAAGGAAATTTCTGACAGTGCGTGACCTGCGGCAATATCCGATTGTGTTCCTTTTCCCCGGGGTGTTGCCTCACCAGGACGGACCATTCCCGAAATGCGGCCCCGTGCGCGGCAACTGAGTGTCTGTCTGGGAGGTGTTCTCTCGCCGATCGAACCGGGGACGTTCCCCGGGGCGCCTCCCCCGGAGGATCACATGCGTAGCACTCGTGCCCTGGCGGTCTCCGCGACAGCGGTCGCCGCCCTCGGACTTACCGCCCCCCAGGCGGCCGCCTGGGACACCTCTAGCAACATCGTCGCCCTGCCCGGCGTCATCGCCCGGGGAGGGCAGCTGACGGTGACCGTCGACGGGTGCCCCAGTGGCGGCACCATGACGTCCAGGGCGTTCCCGCGGGCCACCCTCTCGCCGATCAGGAACCACAGCGAGACCTCGAAGGGAATCGCGACCGTCAGCAGCTCGGCCGCCCCCGGCGCCTACGACGTCACCGTCCACTGCAACGGCAAGCCCTCGCTCACGAAGTCTGCCGCCTTCACCGTCATCGGCGGTGTCCGCGGCGGACTCGGCGGCAGCAGTTCCACCGGTGCCACACCGACGGACATGGCCATCGGCGGCACGCTGGTCGGACTCGCGCTCGTCGGCGGCGGGGTGTTCTGGATGCGGCGCCGCTCCGAGAGCAAGACCTGAGCGCCGCCCACCCGACGGACTCCTCCCGGGAGACCGGAACGCACCGGACGGCCCTTCGCCCGGAACCCCGAGGGTTCCGGGCGAAGGGCCGTCCGGTGCGTCAGCCGCCGTGCCCGTCGTGTTCGCCGGTGCGCCTGCGCGACCAGTGGCAGGCCGCACCGACCGAGCCGGCGACGAGTACCGCCCCCAGGGCGATCTCGCCCGGGTCGAAGCCGCCCGCGGTGCCGCCGAGGCCCGCCTTGACGCCGTGGCGGGCCGGGGGACGGGTGGGGTCGTCCGGGCGGCCGCCGGCGATGGTGAGGTCCGTACGGCCGATCTCGTCGCCGCAGCGGAACGTCACCTCGTACACCGCGCCGGGTTCGGCGTCCCGGTCGACGGTCGCCGTGCCCGCGGACTCGCCCTTGCGGATCGTCACCGGGTCGAAGACGCCCGAGGTGACCTCGGTCCTCTTCCCGCAGTCCTCGACGGTCAGCGTGACGCGGCCGCCCGCGGCGATGGTCGACGGGGCGACGGCGAAGCCGAACGAGGTGATGTCGCCCCTCCCGCTCCCTTCCCGGCCCCCGTCGCCCTCGGCGACGGCGACGGGCATGGCGAGGGTCAGGGCGGTCGTGCCCAGCAGTGTGGCCGAGGCGATGCGTATCGCGCGCATGGTCGAGTCCTCCGGGTCCCCGAGGAGCAATCCGCGGACCTTTTCCGCTGCGCCGTACATGCACCTCGATGACCGGAACGCTAGGAAGGTGCGGGCGAGGGCGCGATCCCAGTCGCGCGAACGGGGCAATCGTGTGGGCCGAACCGGTTGTTCCGTACCCGCGCGGGAGGGACGGGCGCGGCGTGGCGCCCGTCCCTCCCGCGCGGCTACCGGACACGGGTACGGGTCCCCGGCGGGTCCGTCAGCCGCCGGCTCCGGGGAAGTGGGCGAGGAACGGTTCCGCGGTCGCGGTGATCCCACGGCTGTAGGGAGCGTCGAAGTCCCAGATCAGGAAGAGCAGGAAGGCGATCAGCGAGGAGAACAGGCCCGCCAGGATCACCTCGCGCGCGGTGCGCCGGATCTGCAGGGCGAAGATCAGCCCCACCGTCACCACGGCCCCGGTGATCAGCCCGAACCACACGACGCCCGGCATCGTCGGCGCCGTCGCCTCCGCCCGGGCGGTGCGCGCGGTGTCCGCGGCCGTCACCTGGTCGAGGAGCGGCTGGTACGCCTGGGCCTCGAAGTCCGTCCTCGGCTCGTAGTCGGTGACGTCGTGGCGGATCCGGTCGAGCAGTTCCTCCCCCCGCCCGGTGACGTGGCCGTGGTCGGCCATGGTCTTCCATTCGGTGGTCACGACATGGCCGACGTAGGCGTTCACGTCGTCCCGGATGCGGTCGCGCGTCTCGGGAGGGTAGACGCGTACCCGCTCGGAGATCTCGTGCAGCGCGTGCGCCTCGGTCTGCACGTGGTCCTCGGCGACGCCCCGCGCCTCCCAGACGCCCGCGATGGCGAGGCCGAGCACGATGGCGTACACCACGCCGATCATCATCGTCATGTACTCGATGACGTCCGGGGTGTCGGACGGGTCGTCGTCCTCGGCGACCGTGTGGTGCCGCACGAAGGTGACGATGAGGACGACGACGGCGGCGGCCGCCATCGCAAGGGTGAGAACAAGCCATTCCGACAAGGGGTCCTCCAGGGGTCAGCGCGGGCGCAGCGCGGCGACGGCGAGCACCGCGGGCGCTGTGATGAGCAGGGTCATCGACACCAGGGACGGGCCGCCGCGGGGCGGGGCCCGGTGCGCCCGCACGCGGTACGGCGGATAGCTCACCGCAGTCGCCGAAGGGCCGGGCCGCGCGCCGGGGGCCGGCGGCGGGGGCGGAGCGGGAGGTGTGGGCCGGGCCGCCGGGACCGGCCG
>NZ_JAHKJW010000048.1 GCF_019710745.1 Streptomyces beigongshangae | reverse complement strand
CCAACTCGACACCGCCATGGAACACAACGGCAAGGGCGACCTCGCAGCACTGCTCACCGGCACCGACACCTGGACCGTCAAGGAGTAGAACCATGACCTATGTCATCGCGCAGCCCTGCGTCGACATCAAGGACAAGGCATGCATAGAGGAATGCCCTGTCGACTGCATCTACGAGGGCCCCCGCAAGATGTACATCCAGCCCGACGAATGCGTGGACTGCGGCGCCTGCGAACCGGTCTGCCCGGTCGAGGCCGTCTTCTACCAGGACGACGTGCCGGCCCAGTGGGCGCACTACACGACGGTCGAGCGGGACTTCTTCGCCGTCATCGGCGCCCCGGGCGGTGCCGCCTCGCAGTCCGCGCTGGAGACGGACCACCCCACCGTGGCGAACGAACCCCGGCACACCGTCGCCCCCTGAGGAACCGACCACCGCCCTCTCACCGGAAACGAGTCCCCATGACAGCCCCCATCGTCCTGCTGGCCGAACCCCTGGCACCGGCCGCCGTCGAAGCGCTCGGCCCACAGGTGGAGATCCGCCACTGCGACGGCAGCGACCGCGCCTCCCTGCTGGCAGCGGTGCGTGACGCCGATGCCCTCCTCGTGCGCTCGGCCACCCGGGTGGACGCAGAAGTACTCACCGCCGCCTCCCGCCTCAAGGTCGTCGGACGGGCCGGAGTCGGACTGGACAACGTGGACCTTCACGCGGCGACACGAGCCGGCGTGACGGTGGTCAACGCCCCGACGGCGAACAGCGTCACCGCGGCCGAACTCACCTGTGGGTTGATCATTTCGGTGGCCCGTCACATCCCTCAGGCGAACGCGGCGCTGAAGGACGGGCTGTGGCGGCGGAGCCGCTACACCGGTGTGGAGCTGGCGGACAAAACCCTCGGCATCGTGGGGCTGGGCCGCATCGGACGACTCGTGGCCCATCGCATGCGGGCCTTCGGCATGCGGCTCGTCGCCCATGACCCGCATCTGTCCCCGCTCCAGGCGCAGGAGGCGGGAGCGGAACTGGTGACACTGGACGAACTGCTCGCATCGGCCGACTTCATCACCGTGCACCTGCCCAGGACAGCCGAGACGACGGGCCTCATAGGCCATGACGAACTGCAGCGGGCCAAGCCGGGCGTACGGATCGTCAACGCGGCCCGTGGCGGCATCGTGGACGAGCAGGCCCTGGCCGCCGCGCTGCAGGACGGGCGTGTCAGCGCGGCGGGCCTGGACGTCTTCGCCACCGAACCCTGCACGGACTCACCCCTCTTCGCCCTGGACAACGTCGTGTCCACCCCTCATCTGGGTGCCTCCACGGTCGAGGCCCAGGACAGGGCCGGCAGCACGGTCGCCCGGGCCGTGCGGCGAGTCCTGAACGGTGAACTGGTCGACAACGCCGTCAACCTGCACGGCACGGCCCCGCACGCGGAGGTGACACGCTTCCTCCCGCTCGCCGAGGACCTGGGCCGCATCCTCACCGCTCTGACCGATGACCTGCCCCTCGCGGGCCTCGACGTCGAGGTGCACGGGCCGGTCACCCGGTACGACGTCACCACGCTGGAACGGGGGGTCCTCACAGGTGTGTTCGCCGGCACCGACGGTCTGCGCGTCACCCTGGTGAACGCTCCTCTGATCGCCAGGGACCGCATCGCCGCCGTCCGGTTCACCACCTGCTCGGAGAGCACGCACCACACGGACCAGATCACCCTGCGCGGCACCCTGTCCGACGGCCGGGCGGTCACCGTCGCCGGAACCCTGGCCGGCCCCAGGGACATCCGCAGGCTCACCCGGATCGCGGACCACGACATCGACCTGGACATCACCGACCGGATGGTGTTCCTGCAGTACAAGGACACGCCCGGCATGATCGGCACCATGGGCCGGATTCTGGGGGAAGCCGGGATCAACATCGCGGCGATGCAGGTGGCGCGGGTCGTCGAGGGAGGCGAAGCCGCGGTCGCCCTGACGGTCGACAACGTCGTTCCCGCACCGCTCCTGGAGGTCATCGGTGAGGCGCTCCGTGCCACGCGGGCCCACTTCGTCGACCTGACCGCCTGAGTCTTCCGGCACGGCTTCCGGTACGGCTCCCGGCACGGCGCGCATCTGCCGCCGGCGGATGTCAGGACGGCAGTGCCTGTGTGCCCGGAGCCCCGTTCCCGGCGCAACTGCCGCACCGGAACGGAAAGTCGTGGTCCGGGGTCCTGGCGTACTGCGGGACGCGCGCACGGCAGAACGACGCGAAGGCCGCCGCCCGCTGGGTCGGATGCGCGCCGGCCAGCCGCGCCAGCCCCACGTCGAGCGGACCGACCTCGTCGGCGATCCGGCGTACCCGCACGGCTCTCCCCTCATAACTGACGTCCAGGGCGGGACGCTGGACGAGCAGGGAATACCCCGCGCCGCGGGCCACCAGGCTGCGGACCACCTCGAAGCTCTCCGTGCTGTGGCGCACCCTCGGGGAGATCCCCGCCCGGGCGAGGAGGTCGCTGAAATAGCGGCGGCTGGGCGGTACGTTCAACATGATCATGTCGTGGCCGGCCAGATCGGCCAGGCGCACTTCCTCACGGTCCGCCAGTGGATGCCGCTGCGGCAGGAGGACATGCGGTTCGACGGAATAGAGCTTCTCAAAAGCGATGCCGTCCTCCACGTCCGTTTCGTACAGCAGCGCCATCTCGCAGCGCCCTTCGCGCAGTAGTTGCTGCAGTCTGGTGACGGATCCTTCGACGAAGCCGAGAGTGACGGCAGGGTGGGCGGAGGGGAATTCCTCCAGCAGCCACGGAATCAAGAACGGAGTGAGGGTCGTGAAGCAGCCGACGACCAGATGTCCGGTCGGATTCCGGCCCACCTCCTGCACGCTGGCGCGCAGGTGCTCGCTGCTCGTCAGCAACGCTTTGGCCTGGGGCAGGAAAAGGCGGCCGGTGGCCGTCAGGGTGAGTCCCTTGGCCCTGGCCCGCAGGAGCAGCTGCACCCCGATCTGGTGCTCCAGCTCACCGATCCCGGCCGACACCGCCGAGGGCGACACATGGAGCCGCTGGGCCGCGCCGGTCAGGGTGCCGGCCTCGGCAGCCGTCACAAAGTAATCCAGCTGGCGCAGGCTTATCCGCTCAGGCATAAATACCCCCGGTTGTTGCCCAGAATTTTCCGTTTTTCAGATCTGTCATCGACAGGTGAGACTGAAAGCCGCCGATTCCTGGAGGTTCCGTTATGACGGACGTGACGGCATGCCCGGTGAACCACAGTTTCGATCCGCTGGGCGACGCCTATGTCGAAGACCCGTACCCGATACTGTCCGCCGTGCGCGAGGAAGGTCCCGCTTTCTACGCGCCGGCGATAGACATGTGGTTGATAAGCCGGTACGAGGACATTCAAGGCGCGTTGATGAACCCGAAGGTGTTCTCCGCCGCGGTCGGCCAGCGTCCGGTGTTCCCCCTGACGCAGGAGGCGCAGTCGATCGTCAAGGAGGGGTTCCACGCCTATCCCGTGATGTCGGACTGCGACCCTCCTCGCCACACCCGTATCCGGCGGCACAACCAGAAGGGTTTCTCGGCGAGGCGGATCTCGGTCCTGGAACCCAAGGTGTGGGCCAAGGCGACCGAGCTGGTGGACGCGATCCGGCCCGGCGTCGTGGACCTGGTCCCGGCGCTGACCTACCCCCTGCCCGCCTACATGATCTTCACCTTCATCGGCTTCCCCGACGAAGACATGGACATGCTGAAGTCGTGGTGCGGCAACCGCATCGCCTTCAGCTGGGGCAAGCCGACTCCGGCCGAACAGCGTGACATCGCCAACAACATGGTCAACTACTGGCGGTACTGCGAGGAGTTCGTCGCCCGCCGCGCGGCCGAGCCCGTCGACGACTTCACCAGCGACCTGATCCGGATCCACCGGGAGGACCCGGACAGCCTCTCGATCCCGGACATCACCAACGTCGCCTACGGACTCAGCTTCGCGGGGCACGAGACCACCACCAGTTTCACCGGGAACGCGGTGCGCCGGCTGCTGGCCAACCGCGCGCAGTGGGACGAACTGTGCGCCGACCGCTCCCTCATCCCCAAGGCGGTCGAGGAGGTGCTGCGCTACGACAGCAGCATCCCCGCCTGGCGGCGTATCACCACCGAAGCGGTGAAGGTCGGCGGCGTCGAGATCCCGGCGCAGGCCAAGGTGCTCCTGCTGCTGGGCGCGGCCAACCGCGACCCCGCGCACTTCGAGGACCCCGAGTCCTTCGACATCCATCGCGAGGACTCCCGCAAGCACCTCGCCTTCGGGCAGGGCATCCACTACTGCATCGGTGCCGCGCTGGCCCGTATGGAGGCGCGCATCGCGCTCGACCTCCTGGCGCAGCGGGCACCCGGGATGCGGGTCCTCGACGACCAGGACTTCGACTTCCCCGCCAACGTCTCCTTCCGCGGGCCGCGCAGGCTGATGGTCGACTGGCCGGGCTGAGACAGCACGGGCAGACCGCGGGCGGCAACCGGGGCGACTGCGCCGTACCGCGCCGGCCGGTCTTCGGTCACCGCTCATTGACCAGCAGTGTCTGCATCACCTGGCCGCACTCGCCGGCCTCGTCGTGCAACTGCCCGACCGCCAGCCCTGATCCACCGGGGCTGGCGGCCGTGGCCGAGCGCAGACACAGCCACGCGCCGGCCGGCGGCCGGTGCAGCGCCAGCGTCACGTCCGTGTTGATCACCAGCCTGCGGTGATGGTCCAGCTCGAACGCGACCGCCCAGCTGCTGTCCGCCAGGGTCAGCGCGCGGGTGAGGGCGGTGTCCGTGGCCCCTGCCAGCAGCGGGATCCGCTGACGCGCCCACGCCGTGCCGGGCCCGGGAACGTCGAAACCCCCGCCCGGTTCGAAACGCCACTCCATGGCCGCGATGTAACCGCCGAGATGCGCGTCCGCCATGGTGTGCGGCGCCTGGGCCCCGGGCAGCCGCGGAGGCTGCCCCCCGATCCGCAAGGAGGGCGTGTCGGCCGGACCGACCGCCATCCGCCAGGCCCTGGCCAGCATCACCGGACCGTCGTCCGTGCTGATCTCGCCCTCCAGCAGTTCGACGCGCCGGCTCGAATGCAGGGTCCGCACCGAGACCTTCAGCGCGGCCACGGGAACCGGGCGGGGCAGTTCCACGGTCACGCGGGTGAGGCGGAAACCCTCGCGCGGTTCGTGTGCCTCCATCGCCCGGCCCAGCAGCGCCGACGGCGGCCCGCCGTGCTGCCACTTCGGACTCCACGGGCCCGCCGTGGCCGTGGTGCTCTCGAAACGGCCGTGGCCCAGCCTGTAGTAGAAAGCCTCCGGCAGATCGGCCGGGGCGGAACGGTCCGTCACCATCACATGTTTCCTTCCAGTGTCTGGACATCGGGCGTCGGGCGGTACGGCACCGTCCACCGACGGCGCACGGCGGGGCATGACGTCACTCCGCACGCCGCCTCCCCGCCCCCTGCGTGCGGCCTGATCCGCTAAGGAGCCCTGCCCGCGTCCCTCGCGCGGAACCATCGCCGGTAGGCGTCCGGCGGCAGGCCCGTGGTGCGGCTGAAATGCCGGCGCAGCGTCGCACTGGTTCCCATCCCGGTCTGCGCCGCGATCTGCTCGACACTCATGGCCGTCGTCTCCAGCAGGCGTTGTGCCTGGTGCACCCGCTGCGACAGGAGCCACTGCAACGGCGCCATCCCCGTACGCGAGCGGAAATGGCGAGTCAGCGTGCGACGGCTGACACTGGCCCGCTGTGCCATGTCCTCCACGGTCAGCTGACGCTCCAGATGCTCCGTCACCCAGGGCAGGATGTCCGCGAGAACCTGGTCGCTCTCCGACTCGGGGACGGCGGGGGAGAGGGACACCGGGTCCGTGAAGGGGACGACCAGACGACGGGCCAGCGCCTCGGCGACGGCGGCACCGTGATCGAGCCGCACCACATGGAGGAACAGGTCGAGACTGGCGGCGCCTCCCACGGAGGTGAGGAGGTCGCCGTCGTCCACGTACCGCGCGGCCGGATCCAGTTCCACCCGCGGGTACCGGGCGGCCAGGACGTCGGCGTGCGCCCAGTGCACGCTCGCCCGCCGGCCGTCCAGCAGCCCGGCCGCCGCGAGCAGGAAGACCCCGGTCGAGGTGGCGACCACACGGGTCCCCGCGCCGTGGGCCTCCCGGATCGCCTGCACCAGGGCGGCGGGCGGGGCCTGATGCGCATCCGGCCAGGCCGGCACGACGATGGTGTGCGCCTCGGGCAGCCGGTCCGCGCTCCAGAGCCGCCCGACACGGCAGGCGTCGCAGCTCGGGGCGTCTTCCGGGGCCCACGCGGCCAATTCGTACCACGGGTCGGCCAGACAGGACCGGTCGACACCGAAAACCTCACGTGCCGCTGAAGTGTCGAGTCCGGAAAACGTTGAGGAGAAAAGCAGAGCCACAGATATCGGCATGGATCACACCGTCACCCGCGTATTCGCCCCGGTCAACGGAATCTTGCCGAAGTCGTGTGTGAGTACGGTGACCCACCCCTTCACGGTCCGGACCCCGAAGAGGACTTGCCCAAGTCTCGTACGGCCTGCCCGACCGGGGGACGACGTTCAGGAATTCCCGTCCGAAGCTGTGACCTGCGGCGACGGCAGACGCACTCATCCGCGGAACTGCGGCCGAACCCTTACCCGGCGCAGTGATGTCGGATATCTGCCAGCTCTCTCTCGGATCCACCTGGTGAAATGATCGCGCAACAGCACACTCATGACAGGACGGAAACCATGGCTTCATCCACCACCGCCACCACGCACCATCCTGGCGGGGACGATTTACCGACCCGGTCCCCGGTGATCGGGTGGTTGGCCGTCGTCGCGGTGATGCTGGGCATTTTCTCGATCGTCACCACGGAAATCCTTCCGATCGGACTTCTCACCAGGATCGGTGCCAGCTTCACCATCTCCGACGGCATGGCCGGACTGATGATGACCATGCCCGGCTTCCTCGCCGCGATCGCCGCACCTGTCGTCACCGTGGCGACCGCGCGCATCGACCGCCGCCTGATGCTGTGCGTCTTCATGGTCCTGCTCGCCGGAGCGAACTTCCTGGCGGCGGTGGCACCCGACTACTGGCTCGTCCTGGTGTCCCGCGTCATCGTCGGCATCGTCATCGGAGGCTTCTGGTCCATCGGCGCCTCGCTGGCCGAACGTCTGGTGCCCGCCGAGTCCGTCGGCCGCGCGACAGCGGTGATCTTCTCCGCCGTGCCCCTGGGCTCGGTGCTCGGCGTGCCGGCCGGCACGTTCATCGGGGACCTGGCCGGATGGCGCACCGCGTTCGTGGCCATGGGCGTCCTCACCGCCGCCGTCCTGGTCATGCTGCTGATCGTCATGCCACCGCTGCCACCCCGCCGGACGACCCGCCTGACCGTGCTGCGCACCATGCTCGACAGCGGCGCCACCCGCTTCGCGCTGCTCCTGACGGTTCTGGTCGTGCTGGCGCACTTCGGGACCTACACCTACGTCACGCCGTTCCTGGAGCAGGTCACGGACGTCAGCGCCGAGCTCGTCACCGTCTTCCTGCTCATCTACGGCGCGGCGGGCATCCTCGGCAATTTCCTGGGCGGCTCCCTGGTGGTACGCCATCCGCGGGCCACCTTCGGCGCCGCCGCCGGCATGATCGCGGCCGCCACCCTGCTGCTCCCCGTTCTCGGCCAGTGGAAAGCCGGAGCCATCGCTCTTCTCGTCGTCTGGGGCGTGGCGTACGGGGCGGTCCCCGTCTCCTCCCAGACCTGGTTCAACAAGGCGAACCCCGACACGCCCGAGGCCGCTTCCGTCATGTTCACCGCCTCCTTCCAGGCCACGATCTCCCTCGGCGCCCTGGCCGGCGGATTCGTCGTCGACGGCAGCTCACCCTCGACGGTCATGACTCTCGGCGGTATGACCGCCGCGCTCATGGTCGTGGCCGTCTGGGTCCATCACGCCCGACGACCGGCAGGGCCGGACACCACCTGACCCATGCGGGCCGAGCACCTCTGCGAACCCTCTGGCACGTCCCGGAGCGCCGCTCCGGGACGGCCGATCCCGGATCCCCGGGCTCCACCACATATCGAGAGGACAACGTACATGTGCGGAATCGCCGGATGGGTGGATTTCGAACGTGATCTGACCCGTGAGCGCGCCACGGCGGACGCGATGACCCGGACCATGTCCTGCCGCGGCCCGGACGCCGGCGGACTGTGGACCGACCCCCATGCCGCCATCGGCCATCGCCGGCTGTCCGTGATCGACCTCGAAGGCGGCAAGCAGCCCATGCTCGCCGAGGAGGACGGCCGCACCCTGGCCGTCCTGACCTTCAGCGGTGAGATCTACAACTACCGCGAGCTGCGCTCCGACCTCGTGTCCCGCGGCCACCGGTTCCTCACCCGGAGCGACACCGAGGTGGTCCTGCGCGCCTACCTGCAATGGGGCGCGGACTTCGTGACCAAGCTGAACGGCATGTTCGCCTTCGCCATCTGGGACACCCGCAAGGAAGAATTGCTCCTGGTCCGCGACCGCATGGGTGTCAAGCCGCTCTATTACTTCCCCACCCCCCACGGTGTCCTCTTCGGCTCGGAACCCAAGGCGATCCTCGCCAACCCGGAGGTTCCCCGCCGGGTGAACGCCGATGGCCTCAGCGAAATACTCGACATGGTCAAAACCCCGGAACACGCCGTCTTCACCGGCATGTTCGAGGTCCGCCCCGGCCACCTGGTCCGCGTGCGCCGCCAGGGACTGACCAAGCACCGGTACTGGGCGCTGGAAGCCAGGGAACACACAGACTCCCTGGACCAGACCATCATCACCGTGCGCGAGCTCCTCGAGGACATCGTCTCCCGGCAGCTCATCTCCGACGTCCCCCTGTGCAGCCTCCTCTCCGGGGGCCTGGACTCCTCGGCCGTCACCGCACTCGCCGCCAAAGCGCTCAGGAACCAGGGAGCCGGCCCCGTCCGGTCCTTCTCCGTCGACTTCGTCGGAGCCGCCGAGAACTTCGTTCCCGACCCGCTGCGCAGCACTCCGGACGCCCCCTTCGTGCGCGACCTGGCCGAACTGGTCGAGGCGGACCACAAGGAGATCCTCCTCGACAGCGACGACCTCAGCAGCTCGGAGGTCCGGGCCGCCGTCCTGGCGGCCACCGACCTGCCGCCCGTCTGGTACGGGGACCTGTGGCCTTCCCTCTACCTCCTCTTCCAGGCGGTTCGCCGGCGATCGACCGTCGCCCTCTCCGGGGAGTCGGCGGACGAACTCTTCGGCGGCTACAGCTGGTTCCACGACCCCGAGGTGCTCACCGCCGAGACCTTCCCCTGGCTCACCAGCACACCCGGGCCCTTCTACGACGGCACCCCCCTCTTCGACAACCGCCTCCTCACCCGCCTCGACCTGCCGGGCCGCCGCAGCGACAGCTACCACGACGCGATCGCCGAGACACCCGTGCTCCCGGGCGAGAGCGGACTGGAGAAGCGGATGAGGGAACTCACCTACCTCAACCTCACCCGCTTCGTGAACACCCTCCTGGACCGCAAGGACCGCATGAGCATGGCCGTGGGCCTGGAGGTCCGGGTCCCCTTCTGCGACCACCGGCTCGTGGAGTACGTCTTCAACGCCCCCTGGTCGATGAAGACGTTCGACGGACGTGAGAAGAGCCTGCTCCGCGCCGCGACGCGCAACGTGCTCCCGCAGTCCATCGTGGAACGGGTCAAGGCGCCCTACCCCAGCACCCAGGACTCCGGGTACGAGAAGAAACTGCGCGACCGGTTCGCCGAAGTCGTCTCCGGCGGAAAGGCACCCATCCTCCCCCTGCTCGACCTCGGCCGTGTCCAGGACCGCCTCACCCGGCCCGTCAGTACCGAGAGCACGCAGATCACCCGGATCGACCTCGAAGTCCCCCTCTCGCTCAACGCCTGGCTCGAGTCCTACGACGTCACTCTCGACGTGTAGCCGGCCCACCGCCGGACGGCAGCCGCACTCCGCTCCCGAACACCCCGAGACCGCCCGACATCCCTGCGCATCCATCCCCCGTCGCGGGGATGTCGGGCACCCACGGACCGCGTCGGCAGTCGCGCGTCCCACGCGACGGCGTGGCCCCCGGCCACGCCGTCGGCGTCCTCCCCGCGCAGGTTCCCGAGAGGACAGGCCCCATGCCGTCGCCCGCACGAGAAGTGAAGGACATGACCACCGGCAACCCGGCGGAATCCCGTGACCGGCCGGTCCGCACGAGCGCACGGCGCCCCGAAGCCGAGGAACTCGCGGACCGCATCGTCCGGACCATCGCAATCCTGGACGACCTCGACCTCACCGGCATCCCGCCGGCGCCGGTCTTCCTCGTCACCGGACACTCACCGACGGGTGCACCGACCGGTGTCCGGAGATCCCTCTGATGCGACCGTACGAACTCGGCGTCGCCGCCGCGGCCGACGCGATCGCGGCGAAGGAGCTCTCCCCGGTCGAACTGGTCGATTCCGTCCTGCAGCGAGCGGCGGAGACCGAGGACGCACTCAACGCCTATGTGACCCGCACGGCCGAAACCGCGCGGGCGAAGGCCGCGCAGGCCGAGCGGGACGTGATGGCAGGGCGTTCCCGCGGCCCGCTGCACGGCATCCCCTTCGCGCTCAAGGACAACATCGACACGTCGGGCATCCTCACCACGGCCAGCTCCCGGGTCTGGGCCGACCGCGTCCCCGCCGAGGACAGCGCGGTCATGGACCGTCTCACGGCAGCCGGCGCCGTTCTGGTGGGCAAGACCCAGACGCACGAGTTCGCCTACGGCCTCGTCACACCCCAGACCGTCAATCCGTGGTCGGGCGACAGGATCGTCGGCGGTTCCAGCGGCGGGTCGGCCGCTGCCGTCGCCGTCGGCTCGGCCACCTTCGCCCTCGGCACCGACACCGCCGGTTCCATCCGCGTCCCCGCCTCCTTCAACGGACTCGTGGGTCTCAAACCCACCTACGGCCTCGTCTCCCGCTTCGGTGTGACCCCTCTGTCGTGGTCCATGGACCATGTCGGCCCTCTCACCCGCAGTGTGCGGGACACCGCTCTCGTCCTCCACGCCATCGCGGGCCGGGACCCGCGGGACACCGCCGGTATCGTCTCCCCCCACGCCCCCCACCCCGGCGGACACCCCGGAGACCTGCGGGGGGTGAGGATCGGCGTCCCCCGGACCTATTTCCTCGACCACGTGGCGCCGCAGGTGGCGTACGCGGTCGGGCAGGCGACGGACCGGCTCGTCGAACTCGGGGCGACAGCGGTCGAGGTGGACCCTCCCCTCACCCGGTACCTGATACCGACCCTGTGGGCACACGTGGCCACCGAGGCGTCCGCGGTCCACGGGGACCACCTGCGCCACCACCCCGAACTCTTCGGCGACGACCTGCGGACCCTCCTGGAGGCCGGACGGCTGATCACGGCCGACGACTACCTGAGAGCCCAGCGCTGCCGCACCCTCATCAGCCGGTCGTGGCAGGAGATGTTCACCACGATCGACGTACTCGCGACACCGACGGTCGCCTCCACCGCACTCCCGCGCTCCTGGACCGCGGTGCGGTGGGACGACGGGTTCACGGAGGACATCACCGACAGCCTCCTGCGGCTCACGGCGGCGGCCAACATCACAGGACTCCCCGCCCTGACCCTTCCCGTCGGGGAGGACACCGGCGGCCTGCCCATCGGCCTGCAGCTCATCGGGAACCGACTGACCGAACCCGAACTGCTCCGCGTGGGGGAGACCTACGAGGCCGCCCACGGCAACGGCCCGGCCGCGAGCGCCCGGCGCCGGACACCGCCGTTGAACCGTCCACCGTTCGAGCCCCCGGCGCCCCACCGCCGCGACGCCCACGCGACGGACCCGGTCCCGGGCGGGACGGGGCCGGCGACGGCGCGATAGGTGCCGGGCAGGCGGTGGGTGCAGTGGATGCGGTGCGCGGGAGGACCGCCGGTGACGGCTTGCCGCGGCAGAGACGGAAGCGTCTCCCCTCCGGGGGCTATTTCCACCCGCTGCACCGGATCGTCGTGTCGGGGTCCGTACGCCACTGCTCGGTGCACACACCGACCCACACGTTCTCCACGCGTCCCTGGAACGCGTCGTACGACCAATTTGCGGGACCGGTATCGCCATTGGGCGTTGCGGTCCCCAAAAACCTCTTCGCGTGAACGGTGCGCTCGCCGTCCCTCCAGGCGCACCAGTCGTCCGCGTTGCACACGTACTCGTAGGCCACCACTTCGTAGTGAACATATGCCACGGCCCGATAGTCGTCCGGCGCGGTGTCGCTCACTTGGGCATCGACGATTTCGGCGAAGGTCGACGGAGGTTCCAGATCGGTCGCCTTCCAGTTGACGACCCCCTTGTACCGTGCTCCCGGCACCGAGATGTCGAAACTTCGCGAACCGCCGTAGTCCGCTGCCGACGCGGAGCCGCCGGTACTCGTGGCGGCCACGGCCGACAGTCCCAGTGCGAGGACACCACGGATCAGGTTCCTCGTCGCGTGCCTGTGCTTGCGCATCACATTCCCCCGCTCACGTCCTCGCTGCCGTGTCCACGGTCTCCCGCTAGGCTCCGTGGATCCTTCCGCAGGTGCTCGGCTTCCCGACCTCACAGAGGTAGATCATCACGTCGGCCACATTGCGGCCCGTGCCCGCCTTCTCGATCCGGGTGTACTTGCTGGTGCGGGAGTAGTCCCACTTGGTTCCCGTCCACTTGCTGTATGTGGCGTACGGCGCGAACGACCGGAACCAGCCGCAGCTGCTGGGGTAGGCGTCGATCCGGAAGTCCCAGCGCGTGTTGTAGGTGGCCCTGCCCTGGCGGTGGGCGACATAGTCGTAGTGGTAATGCCCCCGCATATCCGCGCAGCCGTCCTTGGTGGATGCCTTGTAATACCCGCCTGCTGCGTGTCCCGGTCCGGCGAATCCGACCAGCACGGCCGCCCCCGCAACGGTGACTCCGGCCGTGCGGACAGCGGACTTGAGTAAACCTCGCATGCGTTTCCCCCTGGGTGACATCGAGTCGGGTGCCGTGAGTTCCCGGCGTACCGAAGTGAATGCAGGCTATGGCAAAGGAGAAGACATCTCATCAGACCAACGCGGTATGTGGTTCGTAAACCTGAGGTGTACGCCGTGGCCTCGGGTGCGCCCATGCCCATGCCCATGTCATGGCATGTGCGAGGGGCGGACATCATCGCGGTGGTAATAACAGGCCCCTTGGTCCAACCGGATTCGACCGGACCGGATGCCGGCCATGAGCCCCGACGCAGTGGTCGTCGCGCGAAGATCCGGGTCAGCCCACCTGTCCCCGCACCCGTCGGGACGGGGTGAAGCCGTACAGGTCGAGCACGCCGGGCGGGTCCGCGAGACCCGGCCCGCCCTGTTCGATCCAGGAGGTGATGTCGGCGGTGGCGTCCGGATCGTTGACCAGGCCGAGCCACACGGGCCGCCCGCCCGCCGCGCGGCCGGCGGGGGAGGGCTGGACGACCACGACGTTGGCGTGCTCGCAGGCGTCCAGGCAGTCGGTGACGCGGACGGCCGCCCTGCCGTCGAGTGCCTGGCGCAGGTCGCGCAGCTGGGCCGCATGGTCGAGGCCGGGGACCTTCGGCGTGCCGCAGCAACATCCCCGGCACACGGTGACGGTGCAGCGCTCCGCCCGCGGGGACGCGGCGGACGCGGCGGATGCGGCAGCGGCGGTACGGCGGGAGCCCTTGCTCACGTGGCGTCCTTCCTGGAGTCGGTCCAGACGGCTTCGCGCAGCAGGCGCAGGCCGTTGAGGCCGACGATGACGGTGGAGCCCTCGTGGCCGGCGACCCCGAGCGGCAGCGGCAGCGTACCGGTCAGGTCCCAGGCCACCAGTACGGCGATGAACGCCCCGGCGACGACGAGGTTCTGGATCACCAGGCGCCGGGCGGTGCGGGACAGGCGTACGACGGCGGGGATGGCGGCGAGTTCGTCGCGGACCACGACGGCGTCGGCGGATTCCAGGGCGAGGTCGGAGCCGGCTCCGCCCATGGCGATGCCGGTGTGCGCGGCGGCCAGGGCCGGGGCGTCGTTCACGCCGTCACCGACTACCAGGACCCGGCGCCCCTCCCGCTCCCATGCGCGGACGGCGGCCACCTTGTCCTCGGGCAGCAGTCCGGCGCGGACGTCGGTGATGCCCGCCTCGGCGGCCAGGTGCTGCGCGGCGCGTCGGTTGTCGCCGGTCAGCAGGGTCGGGGTGCGGCCGGTCAGGGCGGTCAGCGCGGCGACGGTGGCGGCCGCGTCGGGGCGCAGCCGGTCGGTGAGGCCCAGCACCCCGGCCGGTTCTCCGTCGACCAGGACCACCACCGTGGTGCGTCCGGCGTTCTCCAGTTCCTGCACCGCGGCGTGCGCCTCGTCCGCGTCGGCGGTCAGGAGGCGGGCGGGGGAGCCGACCTGGACGGTGCGGCCCCCGACGACGGCGGTGACGCCCCGCCCCGGCGTCGAGCTGAAGCCGTCCGCGTCGGCGAGCGTGAGGTGGCCTTCCCGGGCGGCGTCGACGAGGGCACGGGCTAGGGGGTGTTCGCTCGGGCGCTCGGCGGCGGCGGCCAGGGCCAGCAGTCCGTCCTTCCCCAGGTCGCCACCCAGGTCGCCGCCGGTCAGCGGGCGGATGTCGGTGACACGCGGGGTGCCCTCGGTGAGGGTGCCGGTCTTGTCCAGGGCGACGGTGTCGATCTGGCCTAGGCGTTCCATGACGACCGCGGACTTGGCGAGTACGCCGTGGCGGCCGGCGTTGGCCATGGCCGACAGCAGCGGTGGCATCGTGGACAGCACCACCGCGCACGGTGACGCCACGATCATGAAGGTCATCGCGCGGAGCAGCGCCGACCGCAGGTCGTCACCGAGGAGCAGCGGGACGGCGAAGACCGCCAGGGTGGCGGCGACCATACCGATCGAGTAGCGCTGCTCGATCTTCTCGATGAACAGCTGGGTCGGTGCCTTGGTCCGGGAGGCTTCCTCGACCATCCTCACGATCCGTGCGATCACCGAGTCCGACGGATTCCGCTCCACCCGTACCCGCAGGGCCCCGGTGCCGTTCACCGTGCCGGCGAACACCTCGTCGCCCGCGTCCTTGACGACCGGCAGCGGTTCGCCGGTGATGGTGGCCTGGTCGACCTCACTCGCGCCGGCCGTGACCCGGCCGTCCGCGCCGATCCGCTCGCCCGGCCTGACCAGGATCACGTCCCCGACCGCCAGTTCTGCGGCCGGTACGCCCTCCTCGCCGCCGTCGGGCAGCAGCCGGGTCGCGGTGGAGGGTGCGAGGTCGAGCAGGCCGCGCACCGAGTCGGCCGTCCGGGCGGTCGCCACCGCCTCCAGGGCGCCGGAGGTGGCGAAGATGACGATCAGCAGCGCGCCGTCCAGGACCTGGCCGACGGCGGCGGCGCCGAGCGCGGCGACCACCA
Source organism: Streptomyces beigongshangae (assembly GCF_019710745.1). Taxonomy (GTDB): domain Bacteria; phylum Actinomycetota; class Actinomycetes; order Streptomycetales; family Streptomycetaceae; genus Streptomyces; species Streptomyces beigongshangae. Next base: position 47,128 of record NZ_JAHKJW010000048.1, on the reverse strand, counting down.
TCAGCAGGTCCACGTCCAGGGTCTTGTCCTTCAGGGCCTCCAGGCCCTCCCGGCCCGGCTCCCAGCCGCCGGTGACGTAGACGGCGGCGTACAGCGGTCCCCACAGCCACACCGGGGCGCCGAGCAGATGCAGCGGAAGGGCCAGCAGGAACAGGACCAGGGCCGCGAGCGCCCAGCGGGCCTCGGACAGGGCCAGGACCCGGGTGCGCCGGCGCGGCGGGGACCCTGCGGTGCGCTGTTCCGGTGGTCCGGGGGCGGTCGGCGTGGAAGTCATGAGAGGGGTGCCTTCGGTGGGGACGGGGGTTCCGGCCCACCACCGTACAGGAACAGCTGAACAAATATTCATGTGTTCATTCCCGCACGCACGCACGCCCGGCCGGTCGCGGCCGTTCTCCGTTGCCCGTGGCACGCCGGGCGGTGGTACTGGGGCACGGGTCTGGGCATAGAACCTTCGCGACGGTCGGTCGCGGTGCGGCGGACGACGCCGGGGCGGCCGACGGAAGGACCACTGCCACGTTTCGATGCTGCCGCCGGCGCCACGGAGTCCCCGGCGGCAGGAAGGGCCGTCTGCGGAACGCGCCGGGAGGCGGGAATCCGCAGTCGCTGTTCCCCGTGCTGTCCCGGCCACGGGCGCCGGTCCGGCCCGGGCGGTGCGGGGCAGGGCGGCCGCGCAGGAAGGAAGAGGCTTAGCGGCGCATGCAGTTGGAAACGATTGTCACGTACTGATCATCGGGACGACGACGCGGTGATCGACTGACGTGGGAGGTACTTCGTGAGGGACGCGCCCTTGTTCTTGAGGCCGCGGGTGGAACCACCGCTCGCCTCGCTGCTGGGGGACGCGCCGTTCCTGCACTCCCTGGTCGACGCGCTGGGATCGCCGCTGAACGTGCTGCTTCCCGAGGTCGTCGCCGAGAACGCGGAACGCTTCGGCGCCGTCTACCGGCGTCACCACCTCGCCGGAAGGGTGTACTTCGCCCACAAGGCGAATCGTTCCAGCAGCCTGGTGCGCAGGCTCGCGGCCTGCGACCCGGCCGCCGTCGGCGTCGACGTGGCCTCCCTGGGAGAACTGCGGCACGCGCTGGGCTGCGGCTTCACCGGGGACCGGGTGATGGCCACCGGCCCGAAAGACCGGGAGTTCCTCTGGCTGGCCGCCCGGGTGGGCGCGACGGTGAACGTCGACTCGGTCGCCGAGCTGGAACAACTGGCCGGTCTGGTACGGGAGTACGGCCTGCGCAGGGCGGACGTGCTGGTGCGGCTGTCCGGGTTCGAGTCGCAGGACGGAACCGGAGGCGCGGGCACCCGGATGCTGTCGCGCCGCAGCCGGTTCGGAACGCCGGTCGCCGGGACGGACGAGGTGTGGGCGGCGCTGGAACGGCATGCGGACAGCGTCGACCTGGTCGGCCTGGCCTATCACCTGGACACCACCGGGTTGGAGGAGAAGGGCCGGGCCCTGGAGCGCTGTGTGCTGCTCATGGACGAGTGCCGCGCACGGGGCCTCGCGCCGCGCGTGGTGGACATCGGCGGCGGCTTCGGGACCGGCTACGTCGAGGACGCCGGCGAGTGGGAGCGCTGGACCACCGCGTTGAGCGAGGCGGTCCTCGGCACCCGCCCGCCCCTGACCTGGGGCGGGCATGGCTACGGTCTGCGCAACGAGGCCGGCACGGTACGCGGTGCCGCCGCCCTCTACCCCGCCCACCGCCCCGTCGCCGGACCCGGCTACCTCGACGAACTCCTCTCCCGTCCCGCCCCCGTCCTCGGCCGCGCACCGGCCACTCTGCTCCTGGAACACCTCCACGACCTGTACGTCGAACCCGGCCGTGCCCTCGTCGACCAGTGCGGTCTGTCGCTGGCGCGGGTGCTGGAGGTGCGACCCCTGGGCGGCGGAGCCGACCGGTACCTGGTGAGGCTCGGCATGAACGCCGGAGACGTGAGCCTGGAGGAGCACGGGGTCCTGGTCGACCCCGTGCTGCTGCCGCGTGGCGGCCCCGCGCACGAGGCGGCGCACGACGGACCGGTCGGGGTCCACATCGTCGGCAACCTCTGCCTGGAGGCCGATCTGATCACCCGCCGGCTGGTGTTCCTCCCCCGCCTGCCCCGGGTGGGGGACCTGATGGCCTTCGCCAACACCGCCGGATACGTCATGGACTTCCACGCCCACCACGCGCAACGCCAGCCGTCGGCGCGGACGGTCGCGGTCACGGAGGAGGACGGGACCTGGCACTGGTGCCCGGACGAGGACTACTGGCCGCTCACACGTCTGCAGGGAGTACCGGCATGAGGTATGACAGCATCACCGAGGCCATCGGCAACACGCCGCTGGTCCGCATCGACCCGTCCGTACACGGTCTGCGCAACATCGACCTCTACGCCAAACTGGAGATGCTCAACCCGTTCGGGTCCGTCAAGGACCGGCCGGCCTGGCACATGGCCCGCCCGCACCTGGAGAACGAGGCCGGCGGCGGGGGGACGGTCGTGGAGCTCTCCAGCGGCAACACGGCCAAGGCCCTGGCCCTGCTGGCCGGGATGCACGGGCTGAAGTTCAAGAGCGTCACCAACCGGATGCGCGTACCCGAGATCAAGGAACTGCTCCTGCTCCTCGGCGCCGAGATCGAGGAGCTGCCCGGACGGAGCGAGTGTCTCGATCCCACCGACACGGACGACCCGCTCACCCGTTTCCACCAGGCGCTCTCCGAACCCGGCAGCACCCATCTGCACACCGACCAGTACTTCAACCCGCGCAACGTCGAGGCACACGCGGCCGGGACCGGGCCCGAGATAGTCAAGGACCTCGACGGGCGGGCGCCGGACTGGTTCGTGGCCTGCGTCGGTACGGCCGGTTCCTCCACCGGTGTCGCCCGCGTCCTGCGCGAGCACGACGCCGGGGTACGTGTCCTCGGACTGGTCGCCGACAAGTCCGACTTCATTCCCGGCATCCGCACCATCGACGAGGTCCACCAGGTCGGTCTGTTCGACCCGGCGACCTACGACTCCCTCGCCCCGGTCACCTCGCAGGAGGCCATCGACGGGATGCTCACCCTGATCCGCCGCTGCGGACTGCTGTCGGGCCCGACCGGCGGCGCCGCCTACCAGGGAGCCGTACGCCATCTGGCGTCCGTCGACGCCGAACTGGACGGCACCGGCGGTCGCCGGACCGCCGTCTTCATCGTGTGCGACCGGGCCGAGAGCTACCTGAGCTACGTACGCCAACGCCGTCCGGAGCTCCTGGGCAGGGCGCGGCGGGGGCACTCCCCGTCGGCGCTCGGCGACGAGGAGATCAGGGCGCAAGGCCGTGCGGTCGGCGTCGACGACGCACGGCGCTGGATCGCGCAGGGGGAGCCCCGCCCGCTGGTGGTGGACCTTCGCGGTCCGCACGCCTACGCGGCCCTGCACATCGAGGGCTCGGTCAACATCGTCGACGAGCTCTTCGAGGAACTGGTCCGGCCGGGACTGCCGTTCAGCAAACGCACCCCGGTGCTGCTCGCCTGCCCGGTGGGGGAGAAGTCCCTGCGCTACGCCGCGCTGCTGTCCCGCATGGGCCACCCGGACGTCAGGAGCCTGGCGGGCGGGATCGTGGCGTGGCGGGACGCCGGCGCACCGCTGGTGAGGGAGTGAACCATGCTTGAGGAGACCTTTGCCGAGGCCGGTTCCTGGCAGCGGGCCCTGAGGGCGCAGTTCCCGATCGTCACCGCCCATCCCGACCTGGCGTACCTGGACAGCGCGGCGACCTCGCAGAAACCGCGGGCCGTCCTCGACGCCGTCGAGACCTACCTCACCACGTCCAACGCCAACGCGGGCCGTGGTACCTATCCCTGGGCCAACCGCACCACTGAACTGGTGGAACGGGCCCGCGAACGGGTCAAGGAGTTCCTGGGCGACCTGCACCCGGACCGCTCCACCGTCCATTTCACCAGCGGTACCACCGAGGGCCTGCGTACCGTCGCCCGCGACTGGCTCGTGCCGTACCTCGCCGACGGCGACGAGATCCTCGTCCCGTTCGCCGACCACCGGGCCAACCTGGAACCCTGGCTCGAAGCCCGTCGCCTGCTGGCCGAGCGCGGTGCCGACGTGCGGGTGCGGGCCCTTCCCCGCCAGGAGTCCTCCGGTGACTACGACCACCGGGCCCTCGCCGGGATGATCGGCCCCCGCACCCGGTTCGTCGCGGCGACCCACGTCCACCACGTCTACGGCGGCGACATGAACGTGCACCGGCTGCGCGCCGCCGTCGGCCCCGGTGTGCCGATCTGCCTGGACGCCGCCCAGAGCGTCGGCCACCTCCCCGTCGACGTCGGTGACCCGGCTCTCGACGTCGACTTCCTCGTCTTCTCCGGGCACAAGGCGATGGCCCTGCCCGGCACGGGAGCGGTATGGGCACGCAACACCCGGGGGCCGGCGCTGCGGCCCGAGGGGTGGCGGGGTACCCCCAACACCGTGGGCATCGTGTCGCTCCTGGCGGCACTCGACTGGCTGGACGAGGCCGGCCCGGAACGGATCGCCCGTCACCTCACCCGGCTGGCCACCCGCCTGACCGACCGGCTGCACCGCCTGGAGTCCTACGACGTGCTCGGCTGTCCCGCCAGTCTCGCCTCGGACAGCGAGCTGCCCACGGCTCAGCGGCGGCACGGCATCGTCACCTTCCGGCACCGCGGCATCCCCTCCGACGACCTGGGCTTCATCCTCTACAGCCACGGCTTCATGGTCCGGGCCGACAGCCTCTGCCAGGCCGGTGCCGACGAGAGGAGCGGATCCGTGCGGGTCAGCCTGCACGTCTACAACACCGACGAGGAGATCGATCGTCTGCTCGCCGTTCTCGGCTCACTGGAATGAAGGCTATTGATAATCGTTTCCACCTGTAGATTGCTCCGTAGTCGCGACAGGCGAGAGACGGATGAGGTGGCACGGCCGGATGGGCGTGAGTATGGGAACGGCAAGGAACTGGGTGGAGCGTTGGGAGAGGCAGCAACAGCGCTACGCGGTGGACCGCGAGGAGCGGTTCGCGGTGATCGCCGACGCGACGGAACATCTGTGCGCCGGTCGTGACCGGCCGCTCCTGCTCGACCTGGGCTGCGGTCCCGGCTCCCTGTCCGCCCGGCTCGCCCGGCGCCTGCCCGGCGCGGAGATCGTCGCCGTCGACATGGATCCCGTCCTGCTGGAGCTGGGCCGCACCCACCATTCGGATGCGGCCCGGTACGTGGACGCGGTGATCGGCGAGGACGGCTGGACGGATGCGCTGAAGCTGGACCGCAGGGTGGACGTCGCCGTCTCCACGACGGCACTGCACTACCTCCCCGCACCCGTCCTGCTGGGCACGTACCGTGCTCTGGCCGCCCTCCTGCGTCCGGGCGGCGCGCTGATCAACGGGGACCACTTCCCTCCGGACGGATCGCCCTGCTCGGATCTGACCGCCCATGTGGGACGCCGCCGGGTCGAGCGGACCGCCGCGCACAGGCCCGGGGACGAGGACTGGGAGTCATGGTGGCGGGCCGTGGCCGCCGACCCCGAGCTGACCGACCTGTTCGAGCAGCGCGAGAGGAGCCGCCCGTCCTCGGGCGACGGCAACCGGCACCTCTCCGTGGCCCAGCACACCCGGCTGCTCCACGAGGCGGGGTTCGGCCATGTCACACCGGTGTGGCAGGTCGGGGACAGCTGCGTACTGGTGGCCCTGAAGAGCTGACGCGTCCCTGTGGGGTCCGCGAGGTCCGCCGGCGCGTGAGGTCACAGCACTCGCAGCGCGAGGCTCATGAGGATCTCGTCACGGTCGTCCCCGGGCGCCAGGCGCAGCGCGCCCGGCCACCGGCCCACCTCCGCCCATCCGGCCTTACGGTAGAAGTGTTCCAGTCCCAGCCCCGCTCTCACCGTGAGCTTGAGGCGTTCGAGGCCCATCTCGTCCCGTGCGATGCGGTGGGCACGGCGCATCAGGGCGGCACCGATGCCCAGGTTCCGGAGGTGGACCTGTGTCTGCACGTGGTTCACCACGCCGCAGTGGCTCTCCAGCGGGTGCGCCTCACGGCGGACGACCAGCCAGCCCGCGAGTACGCCGTCGAGCGTGGCCACGAGCAGTCTGCTGTGCTCGGGCGCCAGACCGTCCGCGATGCGGACCACGGCGCCTTCGAGGTCGGCCGGTGTCACGGGCGGCAGGGGACAGTCCGGCGGAAGGACCGCCCCACCGGCGTTGATCGACGCCGCCCAGCAGGCCGTCAGTTCCCGTCTCGGGGAGCCGGTCAGTTCGGACGGGCGGGTGAACTGGGTGAAGGCGGGAGCGGCCACCTCGAGTGATGTCACAGGGAAAGGCTGCCACGGCACCCGCTGCCGTGGCGCCGCATCGGCACAGGAGCCGAGGGGCCGCGGGGGACGGGGACGCGCCCGTACGCGCCGCTGTCGAGACCTTCGGTGACGACGTCCCGGAGCCGTCCGGGGCGGAAGGGCGCGGTCTGCGACGGCCCGGTGGTCTAGAGGGTCTGCCAGATGCGGGTCAGCGCCGACGCGGAGAGGACCTGGTCGGGATGCCCCTGCCCCGTGAGGCGGCCGTCCTGGAGCAGGAGGCAGGCGTCCGCGGTGCGGGCGACCTCCAGGTCGTGGGTGGCCTGGACAACGGTGACACCGTCGGCGACGAGTGCCGCCAGCAGGGTCCCGATCCGTTCCCTGGCCTCCGGGTCCAGCCCGGTGGTCGGTTCGTCGAGGAGCAGCAGGTCCGACCCCTGCGCCAGCCCCTGCGCGATCAGGGCGCGTTGGCGTTGTCCGCCCGACAGCTCTCCCAGCTGGCGTGAGGCGAGGTCGCCCATGCCGAGCCGGTCGAGTGCGGCCTCCACGGTCGCGTGGTCCCGGCGGGTCAGCCGCCGCCACGGTCCGCGCTCGCCCCAGCGCCCCATCTCCACGGTCTGCCGGACGGTGAGCGGCAGGGTGTCACCGACGGCTCCGCGCTGCGGTACGAAGGCGGGCGGCAGATCTCCGTCGCGGTGCAGCTCGCCGGATGTCGGATGGATCACACCGGCGACGACGCCGAGCAGTGTCGACTTGCCGCTGCCGTTCGGCCCGACGAGCACTGTCATCGCCAACCCCGGTATTTCGGCGCTGAGTTGCCACAGAACGGGGCGTCCCGGATAGCCGGCGCACAGGTCGGTGAAGCGGACGCGAGAGGTCCGCTTCGGGGGCGGGGCGGACGAGCGGTCGGGTTTTTTGAACATGGTTTCCATTGTAGTGTCCCCGGCATGGAATGGTTGACAGCCCCGTTCGAGGTGACTTTCGTGCAGCGGGCCCTGTGGGGCGGGATCCTCGTGTCCGCGATCTGCGCGCTGGCGGGCACCTGGGTGGTGCTGAGGGGGATGGCCTTCCTCGGCGACGCCATGTCCCACGGTCTGCTGCCGGGGGTCGCGCTGGCCGCGCTGTTCGGCGGGAACCTGTTCGTGGGCGCGGTGGCCAGCGCCGCCGTCATGACGGCGGGCGTCACCGCACTCGGACGTACGCCGAGGCTGTCGCAGGACACCGGCATCGGGCTGCTCTTCGTCGGCATGCTCTCGCTCGGCGTGATCATCGTGTCGCGTTCGCAGTCCTTCGCGGTGGACCTGACCGGCTTCCTGTTCGGCGACGTCCTCGCCGTCCGGGAGCAGGACCTTTTCCTGCTGGCGGCGGCGCTGTGCGCGGCGCTGGTGGTATCGGTCCTCGGCCACCGCGCGTTCCTGGCGCTGGCGTTCGACCCACGCAAGGCCCAGACCCTGGGACTGCGTCCGCGCCTGGCCCACGCCGTCCTGCTGGGCCTGCTCGGTCTGGCGATCGTCGCCTCGTTCCACATCGTGGGAACGCTGCTGGTCCTCGGCCTGCTCATCGCCCCGCCGGCGGCGGCCCTGCCGTGGGCGCGCGGCGTCCGCGGGGTGATGGCCCTCGCCGCGCTCCTCGGCGCCGCCGCCACCTTCGGCGGCCTGCTGCTGTCCTGGCACCTGGGCACCGCCGCCGGCGCGACCGTCTCGGCCCTCGCGGTGAGCCTCTTCTTCCTCTCGCACGTGGCCTCCGGCCTGCGTCACCGCCGGCCGCGCGCCGCCCCCGCACCCCCGAAGCCGGCCCTCGAAGTCAACTGAACCCGAAGCCAACCGAAAGAGATCTGAGCCGATCGTCATGACTGTCCGCAGGAACGTTACTTCGTGGGCTTCGGCCGCACTCGTACTCACCACTCTGCTCGCCACGGGCTGCGCGGGGCAGATGAATGATGACAACGATGACAACAAGGGCAAGGGCAACGCCGGCGACTCCCGGTCCGCCGCGACTTCCTCGTCCGCCGCTCCGCACGGGTACGTGGAGGGAGCACGCGAGGCCGCCGAACAGCAGTCCCGCCTGCTCCTGAACGACCCCGGCAGCGGTGGGAGCCGGGTCCTCGACCTCATCACCGGCAAGACACACAGGATCGCCCGGACGGAGGGTGCCGTCCGGCTGGGCACGGACGGCAGGTTCGGCTACCTCCACACGCCCGGCGGCACGCACGTCCTCGACAGCGGCGCCTGGATGGTGGACCACGGGGACCACGTCCACTACTACAGCGCGGCGATACGGAACGTCGGCGAGCTTCCCGCGGGTGACCGGGCACAGGTGCGCAGCGACCGCGTCGTGACCGCGGTGACCGACGACGGGCGGACCGTCCTGTACGACCGCGGCAAGCTGGAGAAGGGCGAGATCGCGTCCTCCCGGACGCCGGCCGGCACCTACACCGGCGCCGTCATACCGTACGAGGAGCACCTGCTGGCCTTCGCGGACGAGGGCGGCACGACGAAACTCGTCGTGCTCGACCGCAAGGGCGAGCGCGTGGCCGCCCCGGACGCGGAGTGCGACGAGCCGCGGGGCGACGCCGTCACCCGGCGCGGTGTCGTGCTGGGCTGCGCCGACGGCGCCCTGCTCGTCAGCCACGAGGACGGCGTCTTCACCGCCGAGGCCATCCCCTACGACGGGGACGTCCCGCCGGAGGAGCGGGCCACCGCCTTCAGGCAGCGGCCCGGCAGTGACACCCTCACCGCGGCGGCCGGGAACGACGCCGTATGGGTCCTGGACGTCACGGACCGGGTGTGGACCCGCGTGGACACCGGACCCGTCGTCGCCGCCAACACCGCGGGGGAGGGCGCCGCGCTGCTCGTCCTGGAGAGGGACGGCTCACTCCACGGCTACGACATCGCCACCGGCGAGCACCTCACGCGCACCAAGAGGCTCCTCACCGGTGAAGCGCCGGCCGGCACCGACGGCAGTGCCCCGGTGATCGAGGTCGATCGCAGCCGCGCCTACGTCAACGACCCCCAAGGCAAAAGGGTGTTCGAGATCGACTACAACGACGACCTGCGCATCGCACGCACCTTCGACCTGGACATCGAGCCGGTCCTCATGGCGGAGACCGGCCGATGAGCCGGACCGCGGTGGAACGGCGGGCGAGGACGGCCGCGGCACGGCTGCGCGCTCTGGGCATGGGCCTGCTCGCCCTCCTCACGGTTGCTGCGGCCTCCGCCTGCACCACCGGTGAGGACCGGCCCAGCATCGTCGTCACGACCAACATCCTCGGCGACATCACCCGGGAGATCGTCGGTGACGAAGCCGACGTCACCGTCCTGATGAAACCCAACGCCGACCCGCACTCCTTCGGGTTGTCGGCGGTGCAGGCCGCCGGGCTGGAGAACGCCGACCTGGTCGTCTTCAACGGTCTGGGGCTGGAGGAGAACGTCCTGCGGCACGTGGAAGCCGCCCGCGAGTCCGGCGTCGCCACCTTCGCCGCCGGTGAGGCGGCCGACCCGCTCACCTTCCGTACCGCCGGTGACGGCGGCCCCGAGGAGGGGGAGGGGCAGCCCGACCCGCACTTCTGGACCGACCCCGACCGGGTGCGCAAGATCACCGGCCTGATGGCGGACCAGGTGATCGAGCACGTCGACGGCGTGGACGACGGCGCGATACGCGCCAACGCCGACCGCTACGGGAAGCAGCTCGGCGAGCTGACCTCCTGGATGCAGAAGTCCTTCGACCGGATTCCCGGGGACAGGCGCTCCCTGGTGACCAACCACCACGTCTTCGGCTACCTCGCCGACCGCTTCGGCTTCGAGGTGATAGGCGCTGTGATCCCCAGCGGCACCACGTTGGCCTCACCCAGCTCCTCCGACCTGCTCTCCCTCACCAGGGCGATGGACGAGGCCGGAGTCCGCACCGTGTTCGCCGACTCCTCCCAGCCCACGAAACTCGCCGAGGTCCTGCGCACGGAACTGGACGACCGGGTGCGGGTCGTCGAGCTCTACTCGGAGTCGCTGACGGCGAGGGGCGACGGCGCCGACACCTACCTGCGGATGATGCGCGCCAACACCACCGCCATGACCGACGGCCTGACCGCCGGCTGATCCCCCCTCATTGCCACACACCGGACGACGGACCGCAACCGTCACCCACCACTGCCGCCACCGGGCGGCCCGGAAAGGAACACACCGATGAACAAGACGACCCGTGACAGAGCCCTCACCGGGACCGCACTGGCCCTGGCGGTGTCCACGGTCCTGACCGCCTGCGGAGGGGACGGCTCCTCTTCCTCCTCCGACGCCAAGGCCGAGGCCGAGGGCACCACGAGCGCGGCACCCGCCGCCGCGGTCGAGAATCCGCTGGTCGCCACCTTCGACGGCGGCCTGTACATCCTGGACGGCGAGAGCCTGAAGGTGACCAGGACCATCAAGATGTCCGGCTTCAACCGGGTCAACCCCGCGGGCGACGAGGACCACGTGGTCCTCTCCACGGACAGCGGCTTCCGTGTCCTGGACGCCACCGGGCAGAACCTCACCGACATCGAGTACAAGGGCGCCAAGCCCGGCCACGTCGTGCGCCACGCGGGAAAGACGGTGCTCTTCACCGACGGCACCGGAGAGGTCAACGTCTTCGACCCCGCCGACCTGAGCAGCGGCAAGAAGCCGCAAGGACGCACCTACGCCTCCGCCGAGGCCCACCACGGCGTGGCCATCGAACTCGCCAACGGCGAACTCCTCAGCACGCTCGGCACCGAGGAGAAGCGGACCGGCGCGCTGGTGCTGGACAAGGACAACAAGGAAATCACGCGCAACGAGAAGTGCCCCGGGGTGCACGGCGAGGCGGCCGCGAAGAACGAGGCCGTCGCCGTCGGCTGCGAGGACGGCATCCTGATCTACCAGGACGGCAAGTTCACCAAGATAGACGCCCCCGACGACTACGGCCGCATCGGCAACCAGGCCGGCAGCGACACCTCCCCGGTCCTGCTGGGCGACTACAAGACCGACAAGGAGGCCGAGCTGGAGCGGCCCACCCGCATCTCCCTCATCGACACCGAGAAGAAGAAGCTGCGCCTGGTCGACCTGGGCACCAGCTACTCCTTCCGCTCACTGGGCCGCGGCCCGCAGGGCGAGGCGCTCGTCCTGGGCACCGACGGCGCCCTCCACGTCATCGACCAGAACAGCGGCAAGGTCGAGAAGAAGATCCCGGCCGTGGGCAAGTGGCAGGAGCCGCTGGACTGGCAGCAGCCCCGCCCCACCCTCTTCGTCCGCGGTGGCACCGCGTACGTCTCGGAGCCCAGTGAGAAGGTCCTGCACGCCATCGATCTGGAAACGGGTGAGAAGACCACCTCGGCGACCCTGCCGGAAGGCACCAACGAGCTGTCCGGTGTCGTCGCCGGCCACTGACAGCACCTGGTGACCCACCACCGGCACCCGGGGCACCCGCACCCGGGCCGCCCGCACGGTGTACGTGACGCCGTCAGCTCCTCGTCACGAGTTGCCCGAGGGCGATGTTGAGTTCGAGGACGTTGACCCTGGGCTCTCCGACGAAGCCGAGCACACGGCCCTCGGTGTGTCCGTCGACCAGTGCCTGGACCTGGTCGACGGACAGCCCGTTCCGCTCGGCGACCCGGTGGACCTGGATGCCGGCGTACTGCGGTGAGATGTGCGGGTCGAGGCCGGAGCCGGAGGAGGTGACCGCGTCGGCGGGCACCTCCTCGACGGTGTGGCCGTTCACCGAGTTGTCCTTGACGACGGCCGCCCTGGCGGCGACGACCCACCGGCAGAGGGTGGCCTCCTCCGCCTGCGCCGGGTCCTTCGGGCAGGCGCCGTCGACGGCTCCGTTGTCACCGGAGCGGTTGGTGGCGCCGGACAGGATCAGCTCGTACCGGGTGTTGACGCTGTTGGTGCCCAGGCCGTTCTGCGGGCGCCCCTGGAACCACCTCAGGTCCGGTTCCGGGGTCTCCTGGCCCTCTTCGAGCGGCAGGTTGTACGCCTGGCCGATCAGCGAGGAGCCGACGACCCTGCCGTCCACCCTGATCCGGGAGCCGTTCGCCTTGTCGTTGAAGAACCCCTGGGCGACGCCTGTGACGGCCAGTGGGTAGAGGACGCCCGTCACCGCCGTCAGGACGAGGAGGGTGCGCAGGCCTGCCCAGAGCAACCGGGCGGTGTTCGTGACGGAGTTGTCCATGGCGTCAGCCGATCCCGGGGATGAGGGAGATGAGCAGGTCGATGATCTTGATGCCGATGAAGGGTGCGGCCAGTCCGCCCAGGCCGTAGACGCCGAGGTTGCGCCGCAGCAGCCTGTCCGCGCTCAGCGGTCGGTACCGCACGCCCCGCAGGGCGAGCGGCACCAGGGCGATGATGATCAGCGCGTTGAAGATGACCGCGGAGAGGATCGCGGAGTCGGGCGAGGACAGCTGCATGACGTTGAGCTCGTCCAGGCCCGGGTAGACCGCCGCGAACAGCGCCGGGATGATCGCGAAGTACTTGGCGACGTCGTTGGCGATGGAGAACGTCGTCAGCGCACCGCGGGTGATCAGGAGCTGTTTGCCGATCTCGACGATCTCGATGAGCTTGGTGGGGTTCGAGTCGAGGTCGACCATGTTCCCGGCCTCCTTGGCGGCCGAGGTGCCCGTGTTCATGGCCACCCCCACATCCGCCTGGGCCAGCGCCGGAGCGTCGTTCGTACCGTCGCCCGTCATCGCGACGAGCTTGCCGCCCGCCTGTTCGCGCTTGATGAGCGCCATCTTGTCCTCGGGAGTGGCCTCCGCGAGGAAGTCGTCGACGCCTGCTTCGTCCGCGATGGCCTTGGCGGTCAGCGGGTTGTCGCCGGTGATCATGACGGTCCTGATGCCCATGCGGCGCAGTTCGTCGAACCGCTCGCGCATCCCGTCCTTGACGACGTCCTTGAGGTGGATGACACCCAGCACCCGGGCGCCGAGGGTGTCCTCGACCGCCACGAGCAGCGGGGTCCCGCCGGCCTCGGAGATCCGGTCGGCGAGGGTGCCGGCGTCGTCGGAGACCGTGCCTCCCCGCTCCTTCACCCAGGCGATGACCGAACCGGCCGCGCCCTTGCGGATCCTGCGCCCGTCGACGTCCACTCCCGACATACGGGTCTGGGCGGTGAAGGTGATCCACCCGGCGCCGGAGAGTTCGCCCCGGGTGCGCTCACGCAGCCCGTACTTCTCCTTCGCCAGGACGACGACGGAGCGCCCCTCGGGCGTCTCGTCGGACAGCGAGGAGAGCTGGGCGGCATCCGCCAGCTCGGCCTCCGCCGTCCCGCTGACCGGTACGAAATCGGCGGCCTGCCGGTTGCCGAGGGTGATGGTGCCGGTCTTGTCGAGCAGGAGGGTCGACACGTCACCGGCGGCCTCGACCGCCCGGCCGGACATCGCGAGGACGTTGCGCTGCACCAGCCGGTCCATGCCCGCGATGCCGATCGCGGAGAGCAGTGCGCCGATCGTGGTCGGGATCAGGCAGACGAGCAGTGCCACCAGCACGACCATGGTGAGGTGCGTGCCCGCGTAGTGCGCGGACGGCGGCAGCGTGGCCACGGCGAGGAGGAAGACGACCGTCAGCGAGGCGAGCAGGATGTTCAGTGCGATCTCGTTGGGCGTCTTCTGCCGCGCGGCGCCCTCGACCAGGGCGATCATTCGGTCGATGAAGGTCTCGCCCGGCTTCGTCGTGATCTTGACGACGATCCGGTCGGAGAGGACCTTCGTGCCGCCGGTGACGGCCGAGCGGTCGCCGCCGGATTCACGGATGACGGGGGCCGACTCACCGGTGATGGCCGACTCGTCCACGGACGCGACGCCCTCGACGACGTCACCGTCGCCGGGGATGATGTCACCGGCCTCGCAGACCACGAGGTCGCCGACGCGCAGTTCGGTACCGGGCACCGGCTCCTCGGACGTGCCGTCCTTGGACAGGCGGCGCGCGACGGTGTCGGTCTTGGCCTTGCGCAGGGTGTCCGCCTGCGCCTTGCCGCGGCCCTCCGCCACCGCCTCGGCCAGGTTGGCGAAGACCACGGTCAGCCAGAGCCAGGCGCTGATGGCCCAGCCGAACCAATCGCCCGGGTCCCTGAAGGAGAACACGGTCGTCAGGACCGAGCCGACCAGCACCACGAACATCACGGGAGACTTGACCATCACCCGCGGGTCGAGCTTGCGGCAGGCGTCCGGCAGCGACTTGACCAGCTGCTTCGGGTCGAAGAGACCGGCGCCGACCCGGCTTTCGTCCTTGTGACCCGTGGGCACGTCGCTGTGCGGAGCCCGGGTGGGAGTAGTCGTGGACACGGCGTCCTCTTGCTTCTCTGTGCGGGTGGTCATGACGCCAGCCCCTCGGCCAGCGGGCCCAGCGCCAGCGCCGGGAAGTAGGTCAGACCGGTGATGATCAGGATCACGCCCACGAGCAGGCCCGTGAACAGGGGTTTCTCGGTGCGCAGGGTGCCCGCGGTGGCCGGCACGGGCTTCTGCTCGGCGAGCGAGCCGGCCAGCGCCAGGACGAACACCATGGGCAGGAACCGGCCCAGCAGCATCGCGAGACCCAGCGTGCTGTTGAACCACTGCGTGTCCGCGTTCAGCCCCGCGAAGGCCGAACCGTTGTTGTTCGAGGCGGACGTATAGGCGTACAGGATCTCGGAGAAACCGTGCGCGCCGCTGTTGGTCATTGAGTCGCCCGGCGTGGGCAGGGCCAGCGCGGCAGCGGTGAAGACGAGTACGAGCGCCGGGGTGATGAGGATGTAGCAGGCCGCGAACTTGATTTCCCGGGTGCCGATCTTCTTGCCCAGGTACTCGGGGGTGCGGCCGACCATCAGCCCGGCGATGAACACCGCGATGACCGCCATGATCAGCATGCCGTAGAGGCCGGAGCCGGTGCCGCCGGGCGCGATCTCACCCAGTTGCATGCCCAGCATGGTGATGCCGCCGCCGAGTCCGGTGAACGAGGAGTGGAAGGAGTTCACCGCGCCGGTCGAGGTCAGCGTCGTCGCCACCGCGAAGATCGACGAGCCGGCGACGCCGAAGCGGGTCTCCTTGCCCTCCATCGCGCCGCCGGCGACCTCGAAGGCCGGGCCGTGGTGGGCGAACTCGGTCCACATCATCAGGGCCGTGAACCCCACCCAGATGGTGGCCATGGTGGCGAGGATCGCGTACCCCTGCCGCAGGCTGCCGACCAGGCGGCCGAAGGCGCGGGTCAGCGAGAACGGGATCAGCAGGATCAAGAAGATCTCGAAGAGGTTCGAGAACGCGTTGGGGTTCTCGAAGGGGTGGGCGGAGTTGGCGTTGAAGTAGCCGCCGCCGTTGGTGCCCAGCACCTTGATGGCCTCCTGGGAGGCGACCGCACCGCCGTTCCACTGCTGCGAGCCGCCGGAGAACTGGCCCACCTCATGGATGCCGGAGAAGTTCTGGAGGGCGCCGCACGCGACGAGCACGAGCGCGGCGAGCACCGAGATCGGCAGCAGGATGCGGACGGTGCCCCGCACCAGGTCGGCCCAGAAGTTGCCGAGTTCACCGGTGCGGGAGCGCGCGAAGCCCCGCACGAGAGCCACCGCGACGGCGATACCGACCGCGGCCGACAGGAAGTTCTGCACCGCGAGGCCGCCGGTCTGCACGACGTGGCCCATGGCCTGTTCGCCGTAGTACGACTGCCAGTTGGTGTTCGCGACGAAGGACGCCGCGGTGTTGAACGCCTGGTCCGGGTCGATCGAGGAGAAGCCCAGCGAACCGGGCAGGACGCCCTGCAGCCGCTGGAGCAGGTACAGGAAGAGCACGCTCACCGCGGAGAAGGCGAGCACGCCGCGTAGGTACGCGGGCCAGCGCATCTGCGTGTTCGGGTTGGCGCCGATGCCCTTGTAGATCCACCTCTCGACGCGCAGATGCTTGTCCGAGGAGTACACCCGGGCCATGTAGTCGCCCAGGGGACGGTAAGCGAGAGCCAGCGCCGCCGCCAGGGCGAGGAACTGGAGCACGCCGGCGAGCACGGGACCTATGTCGCCCGCCGCCGTAGCCGCTGATGTCACGGTCAGAACCTCTCCGGGAAGATCAGGGCGAGGACGAGATAACCCAGCAGGGCGACGGCCACGAGCAGGCCGACGATGTTTTCGACGCTCACAGCTTCGTCACCCCCTTGGCGACGAGGGCCACCAGCGCGAAGACCGCGATCGTGGTGACGACGAAGGCCAGATCGGCCATCGTGAGCTCCTAGATGAGGTTCGGTTCCGACGGACGACTGAAGGAAACCGCCTCTTTGGCTGAATACGAGCGCCGTTGACGCCTCCCATACGCAGGCCCGTCCGTCCTTGACGGATCCCTTACGGCGGGCGCGAGGGACCGGGGCCCCGGCGCGGGCCGCCGGCGGTGGGAACGGGAGCCGGCTCCGCCCGTGACGGGCGGAGCCATGGCCTGCGGGTACCGCCTGCGGGTACGACCTACGGGGACTCGACACCGGAGATCCGGTACCTGCTCACCTCCGCGTCGCGGATGCGAGCCGCCTGCTGGGGGTCCGGACCCGCTTCACGGAAGCGGGCGAGAGCCTCGTCGGTCTCCCAGCGCTCGTACACGTTGATCCGGTCCGGCTCGGACAAGTCGGCCGACAGGGCGAAATCGAGGCAGCCCGCGGCGGCACGGGCCCGCTCGACGACCTCCGAGCATCCGGCCAGATACGCGTCGCGGTCGGCGGCGTCCACCCACAGCTTCCCGGCAATGATGATCACGGTTCTCCTCGCCTCGGGGCTGTTCGCCCAACGGTGATGTGCGGCGTGGCCGACTGCCCGCACGGCCACCGCGGACATGGACCGCAGCGGACCACGACATTCATCGGCGCACGGGCCGCGGGCCGAGGAGACACCACTGAAATGCGCCACGGGCGGAGAGTCCGCGCACGGCGCCGGACGCCGCCCCGGCCGCCGACGCCCGGTGTCCGCGATGCGGGACGGCCCTCTTGACGCCGGTGCCGGTCGGATCGACACTCCTTGTGGGAATCCTAGTGAACAGGTAGGGAAAGCGTGAGGCGTCCGGGGCCGGTGACCGCACACATGCGCCGTTCGCCTCTCCTGACCTCCCGCCGTCACATCGATCTGCTGCGTGTCTGCAGCGCGATCAGCCCCAAGGGCTGAGCCGCGCCCGCCCGTCCCATTCCGTCCCGCGCCGACGGCGCCCCGCGAGCGGGGCCCACGCCTTCCGGAGCGCGCGGATGAGTCCCGCTCCCTCACCCGACGCCGCTTCCGCCGCGCGTACGTCCGCGCCCGCCCCCGGGGAGAGTCATGACCGTCACACCGCTGGCCGCCCACGCCGCCGACCGACCCGCGCCCGCCTTCCGGGGCCGTATAGGCCGGGACGCGCGCAGCGGCCACTACGCCGTTCCGGGCCGCTACCGCCTCCATCTGTCGACCGCCTGTCCCGACGGCCTGCGCATCGCCGTCACCCACGGCCTGCTCGGCCTGGACACCGTCTGTCCGGTCACCTTCCTGCCGGCCGTCCCCGACAGCCCCGGGGGCGGCCACTCGGCCCTGCGGCCGCTGTACGAGGCCAGTGCCCACCGGTACACCGGCCCGGCCGTCGCGCCGGTGTTCAGCGACGGCTGGTCCGGACGGATCGTCAGCACCCACGCCCCGGACATCATGCGCGACCTCGACCGCCGGTTCGCCGGTGACCGCCCCCCGCTCTACCCGTGCGGCGCGGAGCCGGAGACCGGGACGGTCGAGCGGATGTGCGCGCAGGGCATCGAGCGGGCCGCGCAGCGCGCCGGGTCGGCCGGCGGCGAGCCGACGGGACGCGACACCGCCCTGACCACGCTGCTGGAGACGCTCGGCGCCCTGGAACGCCGGCTCGCAGGGCGCGCGTACCTGATCCGCGACGGGATCACCGCCGCCGACGTCGAGCTGTGGGTCGCCCTGGTCCAGCTCGACACCGTCCACCGCAACCACCTCGACGCCGCCGCGGTCCAGCGCATCGCGGACCACCCGGCCCTGTGGGCCTACGCCCGCCGCCTGGCCGTCCACCCCGCCTTCGGCGGCCCCCTCGACCTCGACGGCATCGCACGCCGTCACCGCGCCCGCTGCCACGGCCTGGAGGCCGCCGGAGCGGCCGTCCAGATCCTGGACTGGGCGGCGCACTCGGCCCGTTAGCCGTTCCACCTGGTGGACCGGCGTTGACATCCGTCCGGGTGGTTGTATTGGCTACCGCCCAGAATGGTCATGAGCGTCAGCGACAAGCCCTGGCTGGCTGACCGGCAACCCTCGCACCACGGTGGGGTGCCCCAGGTGACGACCGGACCGAAGACGTCCTTCGGTGAGCGCGAGGCCCACAGGGCCGGAACGGTGACGGTGACGCCATGTACGCAGCTCCCAGGACGGCCGCACGCCGCTCCCAGGGCTGCGTACGGCCGTACGTGAACCTGCTCGCCGCCGACCGCGCCGTCGATCTGCTCCGCGTGAACAGCGCACTGTGTACCGCACCGGGCCGTGCCCGCTGCCGGGGCTGACACCTCCCCGCAGCCCTCGCACCCCCTGACGAACACCGCCCGTGCGGTGTGCCGTCGTCCCCCAGCCCCCGGTACCCCGCCGTCGTGTGCGCCCCCGTATGCCGCCGCGCTCCTGGGGTGTACCCACCCAGCCGGAGCCCACCATGAGCGAACCCCCTGGTGCCACCATCCCCTTCCCGAGGCACCGACCACCGACGAACCGTCAAAAACCTTTACCACCCAGCGAGTTGTGCCGCCCCGGCGGCCGGGGCGCTGGACCGCCACCGCGGCCGGGGTCCGGCCACCCGTCTGGTCCGTGCGGTCGCCGCCGGTGTCGAGGAGCGCGGCGAACGCCCCTTCCTGCACGCCGCGGCCGGCAACGTGAACGCGATCCGGCTGTACGGGGCGATCGGCTTCACCCTGCGCCGCCGTACCGTCTTCCCGCTCGTCCGGCACACCGGGGCCGCCGCTCCGGAAGAAACGGCATGGCAGTGCCGTCCGTCCCCGCTCCCGGCCACGCACCGACCCTCAGGACCGACTTCCAGGAAGGCACCCGTGTCCTCGAACCCCGCTTCCCGTCTGCACCTGGCCGTCGCCCTCGACGGCACCGGCTGGCACCCCGCCTCCTGGCGTGAGCAGGTCGCCCGTCCCCGGGACCTGCTCACCGCCGGCTACTGGGCCGACCTGGTCGCCGAGGCCGAACGCGGTCTGCTCGACTTCGTCACCCTGGAGGACGGACTCGCCCTGCAGTCCTCCCGCCCCGGCGAACCCGACGGCCGCACCGACCAGGTCCGCGGCCGGCTCGACGCCGTCCTGACCGCCTCCCGCGTCGCACCCCTCACCCGGCACATCGGCCTGGTCCCGACGGTGATCGCGACCCACACGGAGCCGTTCCACGTCTCCAAGGCGATCGCCACCCTCGACTACGTCAGCACCGGCCGCGCGGGCCTGCGCGTGCAGGTCTCGCCCCGACCGCACGAGGCCGCCCACTTCGGCCGCCGCACCTTCCCGCCGCTCGGCCCGGCGGAGTTGCGGACCCCGGCCGGTCAGGAGCGGCTGGCCGACCTCTTCGACGAGGCCGCCGACCACGTCGAGGTGGTGCGCCGGCTCTGGGACAGCTGGGAGGACGACGCGGAGATCCGGGACGTCGCCACCGGCCGCTTCGTCGACCGCGACAAACTGCATCACATCGACTTCGAGGGCAGGTACTTCAGCGTCAAGGGCCCCTCGATCACCCCGCGCCCGCCGCAGGGCCAGCCGCCGGTCACCGCTCTCGCCCACCGGACCGTGCCGTACCGGCTGGTGGCCCGCCAGGCCGACGTCGGCTACGTCACTCCGCACGACGCCGGCCAGGCCCGCGCGATCGTCGCCGAGATCCGCGCCGAGCAGGAGGCGGCCGGACGCGCCGGTGAACCCCTGCACGTCTTCGGCGACCTGGTGGTCCTCCTCGACGACGACCAGGCCGCCGCCGAGGACCGCCGCGGCCGTCTCGACGCCCTCGCGGGGGAGCCGTACGAGAGCGACGCCCGCATCTTCGCCGGTACGCCCGCCCGACTCGCGGACCTGTTGCAGGAGCTGGCGGAGGAAGGGCTGACCGGCTTCCGGCTGCGGCCGGCCGTCGCCGGACACGACCTGCCCGCCGTCACCCGGGGCCTGGTCCCCGAACTCCAGCGCCGGGGCCTGTTCCGCACCGCCTACGAGGCCGGGACCCTGCGCGGCCTGCTGGGCCTCGCCCGCCTCGCCGGCCGCTACGCCGCCACCGCCTGAGCCCGCCCGGAAGGACCGCACCGACATGACCGGCAAACCGCTGAAGCAGATCCATCTGGCCGCGCACTTCCCGGGCGTCAACAACACCACCGTGTGGAGCGACCCGGAAGCCGGCAGCCACATCGAGTTCAGCTCCTTCGCGCACTTCGCACGGACCGCCGAACGCGCCAGGTTCGACTTCCTGTTCCTCGCCGAGGGACTGCGCCTGCGCGAACAGGGCGGCCGGATCTACGACCTGGACGTGGTCGGCCGCCCCGACACCTTCACGGTCCTCGCCGCCCTCGCCGCCGTCACCGAGCACCTCGGCCTGGCCGGCACCATCAACTCCACCTTCAACGAGCCCTACGAGGTGGCCCGCCAGTTCGCCAGTCTCGACCACCTCTCCGGCGGCCGCTCCGCCTGGAACGTCGTCACCTCCTGGGACGCCTTCACCGGCGAGAACTTCCGCCGCGGCGGCTTCCTCCCGCAGGAGGAGCGCTACTCCCGCGCCAAGGAGTTCCTGGCCACCGCGAACGAGCTCTTCGACTCCTGGCACGGCGACGAGATCGTCGCCGACCGGGCCACGGGCGTCTTCCTGCGCGACGCGAAGGCCGGTTCCTTCGTCCACCAGGGCCACCACTTCGACATCCACGGGCAGTTCGACGTCCCGCGCTCCCCGCAGGGCCGCCCGGTGATCTTCCAGGCCGGCGACTCCGAGGAGGGCCGCGAGTTCGCCGCCTCCTCCGCCGACGCCGTCTTCAGCCGCCACGCCACCCTGGAGGGCGGCCGGGCCTTCCACGCCGACGTCAAGAAGCGCCTCGCCAGGTACGGCCGCCGCCACGACCAGCTGCTCATCCTGCCCGCCGCCACCTTCGCCCTCGCCGACACGGACGCCGAGGCCGAGGAACTCGCCGGGGAGGTGCGCCGCCGGCAGGTCAGCGGCGCCACCGCCCTCAGGCACCTGGAGTTCGTCTGGAACCGGGACCTGTCCTCCTACGACCCCGAGGGCCCGCTGCCCGACATCGACCCGGACGTCGGCGACGACCACATCTCCAAGGGCCGCGCCCAGGTCCGCATGTACCGCGACCCGATCGCCACCGCCCGCGAATGGCGCGAACTGGCCGCCGCCAACAACTGGTCCATCCGCGACCTCGTCATCCACACCGGCAACCGCCAGAACTTCGTCGGCTCCCCGGAGACCATCGCCAGGACCATCGACGAGTACGTCCAGGCCGACGCCGCCGACGGCTTCATCCTCGTCCCGCACCTCACCCCCACCGGTCTCGACGGCTTCGCCGACAAGGTCGTCCCGCTGCTCCAGGAGCGGGGCGTCTTCCGCACCGAGTACGAGGGCCCGACCCTCCGCCACCACCTGAACCTCTCCTGCCCGGACGACCGGCGGGCGGCGTCGTGAGAGCCCCGACCGGCGGCCCGCGGCAGGTCGCCGGCACCGTGCACCGCCACCACGGACGGTCCGGGCACACCGCGCCCCACCACCCGTACGCCGGCGCGGGCGGACCGTCGGAGTCCCGGCCCCGTGCCGTTCCCGGGCCGACCCGGTCCGTGGCCGCCCCCGTGCCGCGTCGGGGGATCCCGGGCCCGCCGTCCGCCCGGGGCCCCGCGCTTCCGGCATCACCGATCACCCAGGAGTCCGCCCGTGTCCGACATCCCCCTCGGCATCCTCGACCTGGTCCCGATCCCGTCCGGCTCGACGGCGGCCGACGCCCTGCACAACTCCATCGACCTCGCCCGGCAGGCGGAGCGCCTCGGGTACGCCCGCCACTGGTTCGCCGAGCACCACCTCAACCCCGGCGTGGCCGGCACGTCACCCGCCGTCGTCCTGGCCCTGACCGCGTCCGCCACCTCCACCATCCGGCTCGGTTCCGGGGCCGTGCAGCTCGGGCACCGCACGGCGCTGTCCACGGTGGAGGAGTTCGGCCTGCTCGACGCCCTGCACCCCGGCCGCTTCGACCTGGGCCTGGGCCGTTCGGCCGGCCGCCCGCCGGGACAGCCGGCCGGACCGCCGCCGACGGCGGCCCCGGTCGTCGACGGCCGCACCCCGAACGGCCTGCTGATCCCGCCCCGCTTCTCCTTCGAGCACCTGCTCGGCTCGCCCCGCATCGCGCTGCAGCGCAAGCTGCTCCTGCTGCCGGGCGCCGAGTCGCAGGACTACGCCGGGCAGATCGACGACATCCTCGCCCTGCTGGCCGGCACCTACCGCTCCCCGGAGGGCGTCGAGGCACATGTCGTACCGGGGGAGGGGGCCGACGTCGAGGTGTGGATCCTGGGCAGCAGCGGCGGTCAGAGCGCCTCGGCCGCGGGCCGCAACGGCCTGCGGTTCGCGGCGAACTACCACGTCAGCCCGGCCACGGTCCTGGAGGCCGTGGAGGGCTACCGGTCCTTCTTCCAGCCCTCCGAGTTCCTCGGCAAGCCCTACGTCAGCGTCTCGGCGGACGTCGTCGTCGCCGAGGACGACGCGACGGCCCGCGAACTCGCCACCGGCTACGGCCCGTGGGTGCGCAGCATCCGTACCGCCGAGGGCGCCATCGAGTTCCCGACGCCGGAGGAGGCGCGTGCCCACCCGTGGACGGACGAGGACCGCGCCCTCGTCCAGGACCGCCTCGACACGCAGTTCGTCGGCCCGCCGGACCGGGTGGCCGACCAGCTGGAACGACTGCAGGAGGCCACGGACGCGGACGAGCTGCTCATCACGACGATCACCCATGACCACACGGACCGGGTCCGCTCGTACGAACTGCTCGCGGAGGAATGGCGCCGGCGGGGTCACGCCCGCCGGCCGAGCTGACGCCCGGCGTCCCGGCACCGGCCCGGCACCGCCCACGCCCGACCGCCCGCACACGAACCGACGAACCGAAAGGTCCTCCCATGGCCACCGTCCTGTCCGTCTCCGGAAGCCCCTCCGCCACCTCACGCACCGCCCGGCTGCCGCGCCAGCGCGACGCGCCCGGCCTCACGGTCGTCGACGACTGGGACGGGACGGGGCAGCGCACCACCGCCGGCGGAACCGTCCGCCTGGAGTCGGCGCCCGTCCCCGCCGACCGGGTCGTGCCGCACGCCGCCATCGACGCCGGGATCACCGCCGGGGCGCTGACCGAGGCGGCGGAGTTCGTCCGTACGAAGAGCCGCCCCTGGTTCGAGAGCGTCGACGAGGGGCACGGGACCGCTGCCGAGGACCCGTTGCTGATCCAGCGGTTCGGCGAACTGGCGATCCGGGTACGGGCCGCCGACGCGCTGCTCGCAGCCGCGGCGAGGTCCGTGGACGCCGCCCGCGCCGACCTGACCGACGACTCGGCCGCCGAGGCGTCGATCGCGGTGGCCGCGGCCAAGGTGACGGCGGGGGAGGCCGCCGTGGAGGTCGCCAGTGCCCTCTTCGAGGTCTGCGGCACCCGCTCCGCGCTCGACGCCCTGGGCCTGCACCGCCACTGGCGCGACGCGCGCACCCACACCCTGCACGACCCGGCCCGCTGGAAGGTCCAGCACATCGGCCGCCACGTCCTGAACGGCACCAGGCCGCCCCGGCACGGCCTCCTCTGACGAACGCTGCCGAACGCCTGCGAACACTGCCGAACATCCCTGATCGGAGCCCCGCGTGTCCCTCACCTTCCACTGGTTCCTGCCGACCAACGGAGACAGCCGGCATGTCGTCGGCGGCGGCCACGGCACCCCTGCCACGCAGTCCGGGCGCGACCGGCCGCCGACGGTCGCCTACCTGAGCCAGATCGCCCGCGCCGCCGAGGACCTGGGCTTCGCCGGCGCGCTCACGCCGACGGGGGCCTGGTGCGAGGACGCCTGGCTGACCACCGCGATGGTCAGCCGGCACACCGAGCGCCTGAAGTTCCTGGTCGCCTTCCGCCCCGGCTTCGTCTCCCCGACCCTCGCCGCGCAGATGGCCTCCACCTTCCAGCGGCAGAGCGGCGGACGGCTCCTGCTCAACGTCGTCACCGGCGGCGAGAGCCACGAGCAGCGCGCCTACGGCGACTTCCTCGACAAGGACGCCCGCTACCGCCGGACCGGCGAGTTCCTGGAGATCGTACGGGGGCTGTGGGAGGGCAGGACCGTCGATCTGCGCGGCGAGCACCTCCATGTCGAGGACGCGAAGCTCGCACGGGTGCCCGACCCGGTCCCCGAGGTGTACTTCGGGGGCTCCTCGCCGGCCGCGGGGGAGGTCGCCGCCAAGCATGCCGACGTCTATCTCACCTGGGGCGAGCCGCCCGCCGCCGTCGCGGAGAAGACCGCCTGGATCCGGGCGCTGGCCGGCGAGGAGGGCCGTGCCGTCCGCTTCGGCGTCCGTCTGCACGTCATCACCCGCGACACCGCCGAGCAGGCCTGGGCCGAGGCGAACCGGCTCCTGGACGGCTTCGACCCGGCGGCGGTCGAGGCCGTCCAGGCGGGTCTGGCCCGCAGCGAGTCCGAGGGCCAGCAGCGCATGCTCGCCCTGCACGGCGGCGGCAGCCGCGACCGCCTGGAGATCCACCCCAACCTGTGGGCGGGCATCGGCCTGGTGCGCGGTGGCGCGGGCACCGCCCTGGTCGGCAGCCACGAGGAGGTCGCCGGGCGGATCGAGGAATACCACGCCCTCGGCATCGACGAGTTCGTGCTCTCCGGCTATCCGCACCTGGAGGAGGCGTACTGGTTCGGCGAGGGCGTCCTGCCGAGACTTCGGGCGCGGGGCCTGTGGCGACACCCGTACGGACAGCAGACCGCCCCCTCGTCCCAGGTGCCCTTCGCCGGCGCCGGGGACCCGCGATGACCACGGCGTCCCGGAGCCGCGCAGCCGCCGTGGGCTCCCGGCCGCCCGCATCGCGAATCCGCCGTTCAGGGGCGCGAATCAGCCGGAGCGTGTCCGTGCCCCTGGTTTTCCTATCGGATTACTAGGGAAATGTTGACGGTGGCCCGAGAGGAGGGTGAGGATGATGAAGCCGACGCGTCACCGCGCACCGCTGTGCCCCCCACGCCGCCTCGCCGGGCGCCGCGTCGTCCTCGGCCCCCTGAAGGAAGACGCCATGACCACAGCACTGAGGTGCAGCGACAGCCGCGGTCGCAGCATGAAACGGGTCCGGACATGACGGTGGCGGCCGACGAGGTGACCGACGAGGTGACCGACACCGAAGCCGGGCGGGTCGACTGGCTGCACATAGCCCGTGAGATGGCGGAGGACCTGTCGACGGACGCGGCCGAGCGCGAGCAGGCCGGCAGGACACCGCTCGACGAGGTCGAACGGCTGCGCGAGTCCGGGCTGCTGACCCTGCTGGTACCGGCCGAGCACGGGGGAGGGGGCGCGGACTGGCGTACGGTCTACGCGGTCGTCCGGACCGTCGCCGCGGCCGACGGCGCCATCGGCCACCTGCTGGGCCACCACTACTTCCTGTCCTTCAGTCCTCGCTTCTTCGCCGGCCCCGCACATGCCGCCCGGATCGAGCGGGAGTCGGCGCGGGGGCGGTGGTGCTGGGGAGGCGGTATCGCCTCGCACGAACCGCCACTCATCCTGACCCCCGCGGCGAACGGCTGCCTGCTGAACGGCTACCAGAGGTACGCCACCGGCGTCGGGGTCGCCGACCGGCTGGTCGTCCGGGCCGCCGGATACGGCACCGGCGAGCCGCTGGCCGTCCTCGTCGACCCCACCCGCCCCGGTGTCGTGAGCGGCGGCGGGGACACCTTCGGCCAGCGGCTGGCAGCCGGTGGCGCCGTGGAGTTCGACTCCGTGCCGGTCGCGGCGGACGACGTGTTCGGCTCGCTCTCGCCGGACGAGGGCGTCCTGTCCCCCTTCGCCTCCCTCGCCGTACCGACCGCGCGTCTGGTCTCCGCCCAGCTCTGTCTGGGCATCGCCGAGGGACTGCTGGCCGAGGTCCACGAGCACGGAAGGGCCGTGCGGTCGCCCTGGCAGCCCTTCTCGCCCCAGCCCTGGCCGGGCGGGGCGCCGCAGGAGCCGTACGCGCTGACCGTGTACGGCGAACTCGCCGTCGTCGCACGTGCCGCGTCCGCCCTCGCCGACCAGGCGGTGGACGCCCTGCTGCGCGGCCTCGCGCGGGGCGAGGACCTCGACGACGAGGAGTGCGCGGAGATCGCCGTCCTCGCGAGCGTGACCGAGGCCGCGGCCTCCCGGGCCGCGCAGGAGATCACCACCCGTGCCCTGGAGGTCGCCGGCGCCGACGCCGCTTCCACGCGGCACGGCTTCGACCGCTTCTGGCGCAACGCCCGGACCCACACCCTGCGCGAACCGGCCGCCCACCGGCTGCGCGAGATCGGGGACTACTTCCTCAACGGCGCACACCCGCCCTTCACCCTTCCCGCCTGACGGCGCAAGCCGGTGACGGGCGGACACGGCAGTGAGGAATAATCGCGGCATGCGGATCTCGGCGCGAGCGGACTACGCGGTGCGGGCGGCACTGGAGCTGGCCGC
The DNA here is from genome assembly GCF_019710745.1 of Streptomyces beigongshangae. Classification (GTDB taxonomy): domain Bacteria; phylum Actinomycetota; class Actinomycetes; order Streptomycetales; family Streptomycetaceae; genus Streptomyces; species Streptomyces beigongshangae. Next base: position 20,257 of record NZ_JAHKJW010000048.1, on the reverse strand, counting down.
GGCAGGGGACGAGGTCTCGCTCAAGGCCGAGGCGATCGCCGCGGCACAGGGCATCCCGCACAAATTCCTGGAGGGCATCCTCGGCGACCTGCGCCGGGGCGGTCTCGTGGTCAGCCAGCGGGGCGGGAAGGGCGGCTATCGGCTCGCCCGCCCGGCCGACTCGATCGCCATCGCGGAGGTCATCCGGGTGGCGGACGGCCCCCTGGTGTCCGTGCGGGGGGTGCGCCCGCCCGAGCTCTCCTACCGCGGTCCCGCGGAGCCCCTGCTGCCGTTGTGGATCGCCGTGCGCGCCAACGTCCGCAAGATCCTCGGCGAGGTCACCCTGGCCCACGTGGCCGCGGCCAGACTGCCCGACGACGTCCTGAGCCTCGCGGCGGACCCCGAGGCATGGACGAACCCCTGACCGCCTCCCCCGCCGTTACGCTGGCCGGATGATCCAGCAGCCCGCGGTGGACGAAGCCAGGCCCGCGGTGGACGAGGCCCGGCCCGCGAACCGGGGGCCGAAGGCCGCCGCCGGCAACCGGGCCGCCCTGGTCGCCGCGGCCCGGGAGGTCTACGCGGCGGACGGCCTGGACGCTCCCCTGTCCAGGATCGCGCGCCGGGCCGGCGTCGGGCAGGGCGTGCTGTACCGGCACTTCCCCGACCGGGACGACATCGCGGCCGCGGTCCTGGGGGAGAACGTACGCCAGGTCGAGCAGGCGGCCGCCGCCGAGGGCGCGACCCTCGCCGGGGTCCTGGGGGTGGTGACCTGGCACCTGACGCAGTCGGCGGCCTTCATCGGCTTCCTGCACGCCGACGGGGCGAGCGGCCGCTTCCGTGCCCAGGTGCGCGCCCGCGAGCTGTCCGGCAGAGTCGAACGCGCCGTGCGCGGATGCCTGCCCGAGGGGCACCGGCTGGGCGCTCCGGACGCTCCGGACGACCTCATGCTCGCCGTCGCCATGGTCTCCGGGGCCGTCACCGGCCCCACTCGTGAGGAACGCGAGCGCCGGGCGCTGGCGGGCTGGCGGCTGCTCGGTGTCACGGTGGGACCGGTGCGCCCCTTCGAGGGGCGGTGACGGGCACCGGACGGCGCCAGCCGCCGCCGGACCGCCGGATGCCCGCCGCGAACGCCGCCGGACGAAGGGCCCGCCTGACGCGGGCGCCGCGCGGGAGCCGCCGCACGCAGGCGGCGCCCGTCCGCGCTTCGGGCACCACCCGGCCGCCGGGCCCTGCCCCCGGCGCCGCTCAGCCCACCGCGGCGCCCGCGGGGGCCGGCAGGAAGTCCGGCACCCGGGTGCCGAGGGCCAGGGACTCGGCCCGGCGGCGGACCAGGCCGGCGAGGGTGAGGTCGAGGATGCCCAGGCCGAACGGGGAGAAGACGGTGACGCGGTCCTCGGCGCGGTGGTGGGGCCGTCCGGCGTCCAGCACGGCGCCGAGCGAGGTGGCGATGAAGTCCCGGTGGCCGACGAGCCGTTCGGCCAGGTGCAGGGAGGTCTCCTCGCGGCACACGTGGTCCGCGTCGTCGACCACGTTGACGGCGCCGAGGATGCTGCCGGGTGTCAGGTCGCGCAGGGACACGTGCAGGACCAGGGTGCCCGGCCGGCAGGCGTCGGTGGTCAGGTGCGGGGCGGCGGCGGTGGTCGCCAGGCAGACCAGCCGGTGGGCGCGGAGCGCCTCCCCGGAGTCGGGGGCGACCCCGGTCCTCAGCCCGGGCCAGCGGGCCCGGCAGCGGGCGGCGAACGCCTCCGCCCGGGCGCTGTCGAGGTCGAACACGGTGACCTCGGCCAGCTCGGGCAGGACGGCCCGGAGGTAGGTGAGGATCTCGAAGCCGATCACGCCGCAGCCGATCAGGGAGACCCCGGTCTCGGGAACGGACGAGCCCAGCGTCGCCGCCGCGAGGGCGGCGCTCGCCGCGGTGCGCCGCGCCGAGATCACCGAGCCCTCCAGCAGCGCCTGCGGCTGCCCGGTGGCCATGGAGTTGAGGATCATCGCGGCGGAGGCGCGTTCCAGACCGTGTGCGGTGTTGCCGGGGAAGGAGGCGATCCACTTGATGCCCGCCACCGGATCGTCCTCACCCAGGTAGGCGGGCAGTCCGATGATCCGGTTGCGCGGATCGTCGGGAAAGCGCAGGAAGACCGAGTGCGGCAGGGCCGTACGGCCCCGTTCGTGCAGCAGGTACGCGCGGCGCACCGCCTCGACGACCTCGGCCTCGGCGTCGTCGAGGACCTGGTGGACCTCCGTGGCTCCCAGGATCAGCACGATGCCCCCTTCGTCGCCGAATTCGTCGCCAACTTCGTCTCCTTCCACAGGTGGGACACGTCGCCGAAGTGGCGGGTGACCCATGCGTCGTCGTAGATCGTGTCGAGGTAGCGCTCGCCGCGGTCGGGCAGGACCATCGCGCAGCGCGCGCCCGCCGGGATGCGGTCGGCCAGTTGCTCCACCGCCGCCACCAGGGCCCCGGAGGAGCCGCCCGCCAGGACGGCCTCCCGGGCGGCGAGCCGCCGGCAGCCGACCACGCAGTCCAGGTCCGTCACATGGACGACCTCGTCGGCGAGTCCGTCACGGTAGAGCGCCGGCCGTACGGCCGCGCCGTGGCCCGGGATCAGCCGCGGCATCGGCACGCCGCCGAAGATGGCGCTCCCGCGGGCGTCCACCGCGACCACGGTCACCGGCAGCCGCCGGTCGCGGACGTACTCAGCGCAGCCGCGCAGCGTGCCGCAGGAACCCGTCGCGCAGAACAGGTAGTCGACCCCGCCCGGCACGGCCTCCAGGATCTCGCGCATCGTCTGCCGGTGCGCCCGGGGGTTGAGGGGGTTGGCGTACTGGTTGGGCCAGTAGGCGCCGGGGATGCGGGCGACCAGCGTGGCGATGCGGCGGATCCGGACGGGCAGGTACTCGCCGGTCGCCGGGTCGCACTCGCTCACCTCCTCGACCTCCGCGCCCAGGGCCCGCATGACGGCGATGTTCTGCCGGTTGGTGCGGGGGTCCACCACGCAGATGAACCGGAGCCCGTAGTAGGCGCAGACCTGGGCGAGTCCGATGCCGAGGTTGCCGGAGCTCGACTCGACGACGACCGAGCGGCCGGGTACGAGGGTGCCGCCGCGGATCAGCCCGCGCAGCATCTCCAGGGCCGAGCGGTCCTTCATGCTGCCGCCGGGGTTGAACGCCTCCAGCTTGGCGTAGGTGGTGAAATGCCGCCCGGGAGCGAGCTTGGCGAGTTCGACCAGCGGGGTGCCGCCGATCGCGCCGAGAACGCCGGCGGGCCCGTCGTCAGGTTCCGGCACGGTGGCCTCGCCCGGTCGGATCGGGGCGCGGCCCGAGCAGGGTGCGGAGCACGCTGGTTCCTCCTGTCAGCACTGGAACGGGGGTGGTGCGGCGGCCGTCGCCCGGCCGGGTCCGGCACGGGCGGCGAGCCGTGGCCGGGCCGGGGCCCGGCGGGTCAGTGCTCCGGCGCGCCGGGTGCGGCGCGTACGGAGCGGGCGAGGGAGGCGGCGCCGGCGATCAGCACCATCCAGCCCGCCAGGACCAGCGCGGCGGACCGCGCGCCGGCCGAGTCGAGCAGCAGACCGCCCAGCAGCGAGCCGATCGGCAGCACCCCGTTGGACAGCGTGCTCATCGCCGCGAGCACCCGGCCGCGCAGCCGGTCCGGGGTGACGACGAGCTGGTGGCTGCCGATCGCCACGTTCCACAGCGGCCCGACGAACCACATCGCGGCGTAGGCGGCGGTGAGCGTGTACGGGTCGCGGCTGAGGGCGATGACGGCCATCAGCACCGCCCACGTCCAGTTCGCCCCGATCACCAGGGCGCCCAGTCCGAGGCGGCGGGCGAACCACGGCGCCGACAGCGAGCCGAGCACGCCTCCGGCCCCCGCGACGCCGACCATCAGACCCACCCCGGCCGAGGACGCGCCGACGTCGGTGGCCAGCACGATGGCGACCAGGAACAGCGCCCGGAACATCAGGTTGCTGCCGGCCACCAGCAGGGCGGCGGTGCGCAGGAAGGGCTGGTGCCAGAGCCACCCCAGACCCTCGCGGACCTGCTCGCCCATACGGCCTGCGCGCTCGGACCGCTCGGCTTCGAACTCCTTGCGGATGAACAGCAGCGCGGTCAGCGAGACCAGGTAGCTCAGCGCGTCGGCCAGGAACGGGACGGCCCGGCCGACGCCGAACAGCACACCGCCCAGCGGTGTCCCGAGCATCACGGCGGCCCGCCCCCGCGCCTCGTTGCGGGACAGGGCCAGGGAGAGCTGGCTCCGCGGTACGACGTTCGGGACCGCCGCGTGCGCGGCGAGCCCGTGGAACACCGTGAGCGCGCCCTCCGCGAAGCCCACCGCCAGCACCAGCGTCAGGTTCAGGACGTCCAGGGCGGCGGCGGTCGCGATGACCGCCGCGCCCAGCGCGCGCAGCGCGTCGCACCAGATCATCAGCCGCCGGCGCGGCCAGCGGTCCACCAGGGCGCCGGCCGGCAGCGGCAGGAGCAGGGCGGGCAGCAGGGTCACGAATCCGGCCAGTCCGGCGGCGAACGGCGAGCCGGTGAGGGCCAGCACCAGCAGCGGGTAGGCGATGGTGGTGGCCGTGGTCCCGAGTTGCGAGACCGCCGAGCCGCTCCACAGCAGCAGGAAGTCGCGGTTGCGGTGCAGCGGGACCACCTGATCGGCGGCGACCGCGTCCGGCGGGTCCGCAGGCGCCCTCGTGTCGGGGCTCGTCATCTCTGGCTCCCAGCCTCCAAGTCCGGACAGGCCCTAGGCGTGCGCAGTCCGCTCCATCTGCCGGCGCAGGCTCAGCGGCCGCATGTCGGTCCAGACGGTGCCGATGTGGGCCAGGCACTCGGCCCGGGTGCCCTCGGTGCCCTCGGCGTGCCAGCCCGGCGGCAGCTCGCGGTCGGCGAGCCAGACGGAGTACTGCTCCTCGTCGTTGAGGACGACGCGGTACGTACGCTCGTCGATGTCTTCCTCGGCCACGGCGGGCCCTCCCTCGGATGAACTGCCGCGTCACGAACCCCACGTGACCGGTGACGGCGCCGACGAGCCTGCCGCAACCGCCCCCGCGGACCCCAGAGAAGGAGGCGCAGTCACCGCGGCGCCGACGCTGCCGACGTGACTGCCGGTTGTTCTCTCGGAGCGGCGGCGGCCCGGCGGCGACGCTGAGGCGCATGACTGCGACCCCCTCCATCCGGACCGCGCCGGCCGACCGCGCCCGGGAGCGCGACGCGAGTTCCGCCCTGCCCCTGACGCTGTCGGCCGAATCCCCCGGCACGCCCCTGTCCGCCTACCTGCCGGCCGCCCGGCCGCTCGTCCGCGCCCGGCTGCTCGAACACGGCGCGGTCCTGCTGCGCGGGTTCGACGTCGGCGGCGTGGACGGCTTCGAGGCCGCGGTGCGGACGGTGTCCGGCGCGCCGCTGTCCTACGCGGAGCGGTCCTCGCCGCGCAGCACCATCAAGGGGCAGGTCTACACCTCGACCGACTATCCGCCGGACGAGGAGATCTTCCTCCACAACGAGAACTCCTACCAGGCGGACTGGCCGATGACGCTGTTCTTCCACTGCGTACGGCCGCCGGACACCCTGGGCGCCACGCCGCTGGCCGACACCCGCCGGGTGTACCAGGAGATCGACCCGTCCGTCCGGGAGGAGTTCGAGGCCCGGGGCTGGATGGTGGTGCGCAACTTCTCCGACGGCTTCGGCGTGCCCTGGCAGCAGGCGTTCGGCACGGACGACCGCGCCGAGGTCGACGCGTACTGCGCCCGCAACGGCGTCGGGACCGAGTGGACCGCGGACGGTCTGCGGACCCGCGCGCGCCGCCGGGCGGTGCACCGCCACCCGGTGACCGGGGAGACGGTCTGGTTCAACCACCTCACCTTCTTCCACGTCACCACGCTGGGCGAGGAGATGTGCGGCGCCCTGCGTGAGATGTACGACGACGAGCGGCTGCCGACCAACACCTACTACGGCGACGGCCGACCGGTGCCCGACGAGGTCGTCGCCCACCTGCGGTCCTGCTACCGCGCCCGGCAGCGGCGCTTCGACTGGCAGCGGGACGACGTCCTCCTCGTGGACAACATGCTGTCGGCGCACGCCCGCGAGCCGTTCACCGGGCCGCGCCGGATCGCGGTCGCGATGGCCGAGCCCCACTCGGCGGCCGTGCGCGCCGCCTCGTCCGCGGAGGTGCCCGATGCCCGCCGGTGACAGCGGCCTGCCGCTCTCGTTCGCCCAGGAACAGCTGTGGTTCCTGGACCAGCTCCGCTCCGGCGCCTCCACCGAGTACCTGATGTGCGAGGCGTTCCGCATCCGCGGCCCCCTCGACACACGGGTGCTGGAGGCGGCGTTCACCGAGATCTCGGCGCGGCACGAGGTGCTGCGCACCCGCTACGGCACCGCCGAGGGTGTCGGCGCGCAGTTCGTGGACGAGCCCGGGCCCGTACGGCCGGCCCGGGTGGACCTCACCGGCACGGCCCCGGAGGACCGGGAGGCACGCGTGCGGGAACTGCACGCGGCAGAACTGCGCACACCGATCGACCTGCGCCGGCGGGCGCCCTGGCGGCTGACCCTGGTCCGGTTCGCCGAGGACGACGCCGCCCTGCTGGTGACGGCCCATCACATCGCCTTCGACGGCTGGTCGTGGGGCATCCTCGCCCGGGAACTGCACGAGCTGTACACCGCGTTCGCGGCCGGCCGGCCCTCGCCCCTGGAACCGGTACCGGTGCAGTACGCCGACTTCGCGCAGTGGCAGCGCGACACCTGGGCGGCGGCGCCCGCGCGCGCCGAGCGGCGGCGCGGCTACTGGCGGGAGCGGCTGGCGGGCCTGGAGCCGCTGGAGCTGCCCGCCGACCGCCGGCGCCCGGAGCACTGGGACCCGGCCGGCGACAGCGTCCCGTTCACCGTGCCGGCGGAGCTGGCCGGGCGGCTGGCGGTCCTCGGACGGGACGCGGGCGCGACCCCCTTCATGGTGCACCTGGCCGCGTTCCAGCTGCTGCTCGCGCGCTGGTCCGGCCGCGGCGACGTGGCGGTCGGCGTGTCCGTCTCGGGCCGCGGCGAGGTCGAACTGGAGCCGCTGGTCGGCCTGTTCCTCAACACCGTGGTGCTGCGCACCGACCTGTCCGGCCGCTGCTCCTTCCCCGACCTGCTGGCGCGGGTGCGGGAGACCACCCTGGACGCCTACGAGCACCAGGACGTGCCGTTCGGCTGGGTGGTGGCCGACCTCGCGCCCGAGCGGGACCCCTCGCGCAACCCGGTGTTCCAGGTCGGCTTCGCGCTGCACAACGCCGAGCGCCGCCCGCTGCGGCTGCCGGGACTCGACGTCACGAAGGTCGAGCCGGGCAGCGACCACTCCGCCTTCGACCTGTCGCTGCACCTGTCCGAACTCCCCGACGGCTCGCTGGCGGCCCGGCTGATCTTCCCCACCGCGCTGTTCGACCGCGCCCGGATCGAGCGGATGGCGGCGAGCCTGCTGCGGCTGCTCACGGGCATCATCGAGGACCCGGACACCCCCGTGCACGCGCTGGAGACCGTCCCCGCCGCGGACCTCGCGGCCTTCGGACGGTGGAACGACACCGCGGCCGGGCGCCCGCGGCAGTCGCTCGCCGAGCTGTTCCTCGCCCAGGCCCTGGCCACCCCCGACGCGGTCGCCGTGGTGTCCGGCGCCCACCGGACCGGCTACGCCGAACTCGCCGGCCGGGTGCGGCGGCTGGCCGGGGTGCTGCGCTCGCGCGGCGTCGGCCCGGAGAGCGCGGTGGGCGTCGCCCTGCACCGCGGCACCGACCTGGTCGCCACCGTCCTCGCGGTGCTCACCGCGGGCGGGGTGTACGTGCCGCTGGCCCCGGAACACCCGGCGGACCGGCTGGCCCACCTGATCACCGACGCCGGCGTGACCCTGCTGGTCACCGAGGAGGCACTCGCCGGACGGCTGCCGGCCCACCCGAACACGCTCGTGCTCGACGCCGTACGGCCGGAAGAGGCTTCGGGAGGGGACCCGGGAGAGGTCTCGGGAGGCCGCGGGGAGGCTCCGGGAGAGGGCGGGGAGGCTCCGGCCCCAGAACCGGCGGACGCGGACGGGACCCGGGCCGCGTACGTGATGTACACCTCCGGTTCGACCGGCCGGCCCAAGGGCGTCGTCGTACCGGAGGCCGCGATCCGCAACCGCGTGCTGTGGGCGGTGGAGCGCTTCGGCCTGGGCCCCGGCGACCGGGTGCTGCAGCGGACCACCATCGGCTTCGACGCCGCCCTGTGGGAGTTCCTCTCCCCGCTGGTGTGCGGGGCCACGGTGGTGACCGGTCCGCCGGACGCCCACCGCGACCCGGCGGTGATGGTCCGCGCCGTGATCGACCACCGGGTGACCGTGCTCCAGGGCGTGCCCTCGATGCTGCGCCTGCTGCTGGAGGAACCGGACCTGGCCGACTGCGCCTCGCTGCGCCTGCTGTGCTCGGCGGGCGAACCGCTGTCCGCCGGACTGGCCGGCCGGCTGCGCCGGGCGCTCGGCGCCGAGGTGGTCAACACCTACGGCCCCACCGAGTGCGCCGTGGACTCCACCGCCTGGCCCTTCGACCCCGACGAGCCCGGCGACCTGGTGCCGATCGGCCGGCCGCTGCCCAACGTGCGCACCTACGTGGTGGACGCCGAGGGCCGGCAGGTGCCCGTCGGGGTGACCGGCGAGCTGTACGTCGGCGGCCTCGGACTCGCCCGCGGGTACGCGAACCGGGGCGACCTCACCGCGGACCGGTTTGTGCCCGACCCGGACGCGACCGTGCCCGGCGCGCGCCGGTACCGCACCGGGGACCTGGTACGCCGCCGCGCGGACGGCGCGCTGGAGTACGTCGGACGCGCCGACGACCAGGTCAAGATCGGCGGCGTGCGGATCGAGCCCGGCGAGATCGAGGTCCTGCTGGCGGCCCACCCGTCGGTGGCCGCCGCCGCGGTGGCCGTGCACCGCTCGGAGGAGGGCGACGCGCGGCTGACCGCGTACGCGGTCCCGGTCGCGGGGGAGCGGATCGATCCGCGGGCGCTGCGCGACCACCTGTCCGCCGCCCTGCCGGAGGCCATGCGGCCGTCCGCGTTCGTGGCGCTCGCCGAGCTGCCGCTCACGCCGAACGGAAAGGTGGACCGCCGCCGGCTGCCGGCCGCCGGCGAGGCGGAGCCGCCCGCCACGACGGCCCGGCAGGCCCCGCGCACCGCCGCCGAGGAGACCGTCGCCGCGCTGATGGCCGAGATCCTCGGCGTCGAACAGGTCGGCGCGCACGACGACTTCTTCCTGCTGGGCGGCCACTCCCTGCTCGCGATCAGACTCGTGCTGCGGCTGCGCCGCGCCTTCGGCGGCGAACTGACCGTCGGCGAGCTGTTCCAGGCGCGGACGGTGGCCGCGCTGGCCGCCCGGATCACCGGCGCCGGACCCGCCCCTGACACCGGTCCGGACACCGACCCGGACGCCGTCCGGCCGGCGGGCCGCGACCGCCCGCTGCCGCTCTCGTTCGGCCAGCAGCGGATGTGGTTCCTCGACCAACTGGAGCCCGGCACCCACGAGTACGTCGTCCCGCTGGCGCTGCGGCTCACCGGGCCGCTCGACGTCCTGGCGCTGCGCCACGCGCTGGACGCGCTGTCCGAACGGCACGAGGTACTGCGCACCCGGTACCGCGCCGAGGGCGGCGAGCCCGTCCAGGTCGTCGACCCCGCCGGGCCGGTGGACTTCACCCTGACCGACCTGGCGGACGCCCCCGGCGCCGAGGGCCGGGCCCGCGCCCTGGTCGACGAGCTGGCCCGCCGGCCCTTCGACCTCGCGCACGGGCACCCGCTGCGGGCGACCCTGATCCGCACCGCCCCCGAGGAGCACCTCCTCGTCCTGACCCTGCACCACATCGCCTTCGACGCCTGGTCGACCAACGTCTACCTGCGCGACCTGGACCTGGCCTACCGGGCCCTCGCCGCGGGCGAGCCGTCGCCGCACACCCCGCAGCCGGTGCACTACGCCGACTTCGCCGTGTGGCAGCGCGAACAGCAGCGGGCCGGCCGGCTGGACGGCCAGCTCGCCCACTGGCGCGACCGCCTGGCCGGTCTCACCCCCGTCGAGCTGCCCACCGACCGGGTCCGCTCCGCGGTCCGCGACGCCCGCGGCGACAACGTCGTCGTCGAGGTGGCGCCGGAGACGGCCCGGGCCGTCACCGAGCTGGCCGGCCGGCACGGCGCGACCCCGTTCATGGTGATGCTCGCCGTCTTCCAGGTGCTGCTGCGGCGCTGGACCGGCCGCGACGACCTCGCGGTGGGGACCCCGGTCGCCGGACGGACCCGCCAGGAGACGGAGGACCTGGTCGGCTTCTTCACCAACAACCTGGTGATCCGCAGCGACCTCGGCGGCGACCCGCGCTTCGGCGAACTCCTCGACCAGGTCCGCGGTACGGTCCTCGACGCCTTCGCCCACCAGGACGTGCCGTTCGAGCACCTGGTCGACGCCCTCCAGCCGGAGCGGGACCTCTCCCGCAACCCGCTGTTCCAGATCATGTTCGAGCACCAGCACCTGGCGGGGGTCCCCGACCGGCTCGGCCCGGTCGCCGTCGAGCCGGTCCGCGCCGGCCTGGAGAGCGCCAAGTTCGACCTCACCGTGACCGTCAAGGAACGCGGCGGACGCATGTACTGCTGGTTCGAGTACGCCACCGCGCTCTTCGACCGGGAGACCGTCGAGCGGATGGCGGGTCACTACCTGACCCTGATCGGCAGCGCCACGGCCACCCCCGGCGCGCGGATCGGCGACCTCGACATGCTCACCGGGGACGAGCGGCACCGCGCCCTCACTGCCTGGGCCGACCCCGGGTCCGGACGGACCGCCCTGCTCGACCCGGCCGAGGAGCACGGGCTCTGCGTACCGGAACTGTTCGCCCGGCAGGTGCGGCGGGACCCGGACGCGATCGCCGTGGTCTTCGGCGACCGGCAGCTCAGCTACGCCGAACTCGACGCGCGCTCCGACCGGTTCGCCGCCCGTCTGCGCTCCCTGGGGGTCACCGCCGAGACGGTCGTCGGCTCCTGCCTGGAGCGCGGCGTCGAGGCCGTGGTGGTCCTGCTCGCCGTACTGAAGGCCGGCGGCGTGTACGTGCCGTTCGACCCCGGGCACCCCGCCGAACGGCTGGACCTCATGCTCGCCGACGCCGGCCCGGAGCTGGTGGTCACCACCCGCGCCTTCGCCGGCCGGCTGCCCGGCGCCCACCGGACGGTCCTGGCCGACGCCGACGCCTCCACCGATGCCCACGACGGAGCCGACACCGACGCCCAGGCCGGACCGGACACCGCACCCGCGGGTTCGGCGCCCGCCCCGGTCCGGCCGCGCAACCTCGCCTACGTCATCTACACCTCCGGCTCGACCGGCCGCCCCAAGGGCGTGATGATCGAGCACCGTTCCTACGCCCACCACTGCCGGGTGATCGCCGACGCGTACGGGATCGTCCCCGGCGAACGGGTGGCCCTGCTGTCCGCCCTCACCTTCGACGTGGCGATGGACCAGATCGCGGCGACCCTGGTGGCCGGCGCCACCGTCGTCGTCGCCGACCCGGTGTTCTGGACCCCGGACGAACTGCCCGCCCGGCTCGCCGAGCACGGCGTCACCGTCCTGGAGATCACCCCCTCCTACTACCGGGCCGTCCTGGAGTCGCCCGACCTGCCCCTGCTGAAATCCCTGAAGCTGATGAACGTCGGCAGCGACGTCGTCACCGGCCTGGACGCGCGGCGCTGGGCCGAAACCGGCCTGCCCGCCCGCTTCCTGTGCAACTACGGGCCGACCGAGGCCACCGTCACCTGCCTGCTGCACCCCGTCCCCGAGGCGCCCGCGCGAGGCGACGCGGCCGGCGCCCTGCCCCTGGGCCGGCCCGTCCCCGGCACCCGCGCCCACATCCTGGACGCGGACCTGCGGCCCGTCCCCGTCGGGGTCCCCGGCGAGCTGTACCTCGGCGGTGCCCGGCTGGCCCGCGGCTACCATCGGCGGCCGGAGCTCACCGCCGACCGCTTCGTGCCCGACCCCTTCGCCACCGGGCCGGGCGAGCGCCTGTACCGCACCGGCGACCTCACCCGCCACCGGCCGGACGGCACCATCGAGTTCCTCGGCCGGATCGACCACCAGGTCAAGATCCGCGGCCTGCGCATCGAACTCGGTGAGATCGAGGCGGCGCTCGCCCGGCACCCCGCCCTCCAGGAGGCGGTGGTCACCGCCCCGGCGACGGCCCCCGGCGAACGCCGCCTCGCCGCCTACCTGGTGGCACGTCCCGGCAGCACGGTGCCCGACGTGGCCGAGCTGCGCGGGCACCTGGGCGCGCTCCTGCCCGAGTACATGATCCCCTCGGTGTGGGTGCCGCTCGACGCGTTCCCGCTGACGGCCAGCAAGAAGATCGACCGCAAGGCCCTGCCGGACGCCTCGGCCGCCCCGGCCGGCGGCGCCCGCGAACACCTCGCGCCGCGCGACCCCGCCGAGGAGGCGGTCGCCGCGATCTGGTCCGAGGTCCTGGGCCTGGAGCGGGTCGGCGTCCACGACGACTTCTTCGCCCTGGGCGGGCACTCGCTGCTGGCCACCCGGGTGCTCGCCGGGCTCCGCGAGACGTTCGCCGTCGAACTGCCCCTGCGCCTGCTGTTCGAGGCCACCACCGTGGCCCGGCTCTCCGAGGCGGTGACCGAGGCCGTGGAGGCCGACGTCGCGGCCCTCTCCGACCGAGAAGTGGCGGGTCTGCTCGCCGAGGAAGGTCTGCGATGACCGACACCAGGGACCGCGCGGAACTGAGGCAGGAGCTGCTGCGCCGCCGCCTCGCCGGACGGACCGCCCCCGCCCCGGCGCAGGGCATCGCCCGCGCGCCGCGCGGCGGCCCGCTGCCGCTCTCCTTCGCCCAGCGCCGCCTGTGGATCCTCGACCGGCTCCGGCCCGGCGGCACCGAGTACCTGATGACCGTGGCGCTCGGGCTGCGCGGCCCGCTCGACCGGGCCGCGCTGCGCACCGCGCTGGACGGCGTCCTCCACCGGCACGAGGTGCTGCGCACCCGCTACCCGGTGGCCGACGGCGAACCCGTGCAGCTCGTCGACGAACCCGGGAGCGTCCCCCTCGACGAAGAAGACCTCGGCGCGCTCGACCGGGCGGCCGCGGACGCCCGGATCGCCGCCCTGGCCACCGGCGCGCGCCGGCCGGTCGACCTCGCCGAGGGGCCGGTGTTCTCCGCCGTACTGGCCCGGCGGGCACCGCGGGAACACGTCCTGCTGCTCACCGTCCACCACATCGCCTGCGACGGGCGGTCCGAGGACGTCCTGGTCCGCGAGCTCACCGGACGCTACGCGGACGCGGTCGCCGGACGGCCGGTCCGCTCGCCGGAAGAACCCCTCCGGGAAGAGCCCCTCCAGTACGCCGACTTCGCGCTGTGGCAGCGCGAACGGCTCTCCGGCGACGCGCTGCGCCGCCCGCTGGACCACTGGCGCGAGCGGCTGGCCGGGCTGGCGCCCCTGGAGCTGCCCACCGACCGCCCCCGTCCCGCCGTACGCGACCCGGCGGGCGGACTGGCGCCGCTCGCCGTGCCGGCCGGCACCGCCCGGCGGCTGACGGCGCTCGCCCGCGAGCACGGCGCCACCCCCTTCATGGTCCTGCTGGCCGCGCACGCCGTCCTGCTCGGCCGCTGGAGCGGCCGGCGCGACGTCGCCGTGGGCTTCCCGGTGGCAGGACGCGACCGCGCGCAGCTGGAGGACCTGGTCGGTCTCTTCCTCAACACGCTGGTGGTACGGGTCGACCTGTCCGGGGAGCCGTCGTTCGCGGACCTGGTGCGGCAGGTCCGCGAACGCGCCCTCGACGCCTACGCCCACCAGGAGCTGCCCTTCGAGCGGCTGGTCGAGGAACTGGCACCGGAGCGGGACCCGTCCCGCACACCGCTGTTCTCCTCCATGCTGCTGTGGCAGGACGAGGCCGGTGCTCCGGCGCCGGCGGCGATGGGCCCGCTGACGGTGGAGCGGCTGCCGGTCGGCGAGAGCACCGCCAAGTTCGACCTCACCGTGGGCCTCGCCCGGCAGCCGGACGGCTCGCTGTCCGGCGGCGTCAACTACGCCTCCGCGCTGTTCGACCCGGCGACGGCCGAGCGCTTCGCCGCCCAGTTCGCCCGCCTGCTGGAGAGCGCGACCGCCGCGCCCGGCACCCCGGTGGACGAACTGGAGATCCTGCCCGCGGCGGAGCGCGAACGCCAGCTCACCGAGTGGAACGCGACCACCCGGCCCTACCCGGCCGGCACCCTCCCGCAGCTGTTCGAGGCCCAGGCCGCCCGCACCCCCGACGCCGAGGCGGTGCGCTTCGAGGGCGCCGGCCTCAGCTACCGCGACCTGGCCGACCGGGCCGACCGGCTCGCCCGCCACCTGCGCACCCTCGGCGTCGGACCCGAGTCCGTGGCCGGCGTGTGCCTGCACCGGGGCCCCGGCCTCGTGGTGGCGCTGCTGGCGGTGCTCAAGGCCGGCGGCGCCTACCTGCCGCTCGACCCGGACTACCCGGCCGACCGGCTCGCCTTCATGCTGGCGGACTCCGGCGCCCGGGCCGTGATCACCGACCCCGGGCTCGCCCCGCTGGTGCACGGCGGCGCGCCGCACCTGGTCGACATCACCGGCGACATCCCCCGCGACGCCGACCCCGGGCCGCTCACCGCGGCGGCCCCCGGGCACCCGGCGTACCTGATCTACACATCGGGCTCCACCGGCCGCCCCAAGGGCGTCCTGGTCGAGCACCGGGCCGTCGTCAACCGGCTGCACTGGATGCAGGAGGCCCACGGACTCGGCGCGGACGACCGGGTGCTGCAGAAGACCCCCTACGGCTTCGACGTCTCGGTGTGGGAGTTCTTCTGGCCGCTGATCACCGGCGCGACGCTGGTGCTCGCCCGCCCCGGCGGCCACCGGGACCCGGCCTACCTGGCCGGCCTGATCGGCACCGAGGCGATCACCACCGTCCACTTCGTGCCGTCGATGCTGCGGGCCTTCCTCGCCGAGCCGCTGCCCCGGCTGCCCTCGCTGCGCCGCATGGTGTGCAGCGGCGAGGCCCTGACCGCCGACCTGGTCACCGCCGTGCACGAGCGGATCGGCTGCGAACTGCACAACCTGTACGGCCCGACCGAGGCCGCCGTGGACGTCACCGCGATCCGGTGCGAGCCCGGCCGTCCCGTCACCATCGGCCGCCCGGTCGCCAACACCCGCACCTACATCCTGGACGCCTCCCTGCGGCCGGTGCCGATCGGGGTGCCGGGCGAACTCCTGCTCGGCGGCGTCCAGCTCGCCCGCGGCTACCTGGACCGCCCGGCGCTCACCGCCGACCGCTTCGTGCCCGACCCCTTCGCCGCCGAACCCGGCGGGCGCCTGTACCGTACCGGCGACCTGGCCCGCTACCGCGCCGACGGCACGATCGAGTACCTCGGCCGGCTCGACCACCAGGTGAAGATCCGCGGCCAGCGGGTCGAGCCCGGTGAGATCGAGGCGGTCCTGGCCGGGGTCCCCGGCGTCACGGCCGCGGCCGTCGCCGTGCACGACGAGCAGCTCGTGGGATACCTGGTGCCGCCCTCGGCCGACGTCGAGGCGGCCCGCGAGCACCTGCGCGAGCGCCTGCCGGAGCACATGCGGCCCGTGCACTGGACCCTGCTGGAGGAGCTGCCCCTGACGCCCAGCGGCAAGACCGACCGCACGGCGCTGCCCGCGCCCGACCGCACGCGCGCCGGCCTGGCCGGCGCGTTCACCGCCCCGGGCACGGAGATCGAACGGACCCTCGCGGACGCCTTCGCCGCGGCCCTCGGCGTCGACAGGGTCGGGGTGCACGACGGCTTCTTCCAGCTCGGCGGGGACTCCATGCGCGCCATCCGGGCCGTCGGGGCCCTGCGCGAGCGGGGACTGGCCCTCACCGTGCAGGACGTCTTCACCCGCCAGACCGTCGCCGAACTGGCCCCGCTGGCGGCCGCCCGGCCCGCGGCGGAGCCGCAGGAGACCACCCTGACCGGCCGCTTCGAACTGCTGGCCCCGGAGGACCGGGAGCGGCTCCCGGAAGGACTGGTCGACGCCTACCCCATGGGCCAGGTCCAGGCGGGCATGGTCTACGAGATGCTCGCCGACCCCGGGCGCAACACCTACCAGAACGTCAGCACCTTCCAGATCCTGGACGACGGCCCGTTCTCCGCCGAGGCGTTCACCGGCGCGGTCCGCCTGGTGGTCGGGCGGCACGAGATCCTCCGCACCTCCTTCGACCTCACCGGCCACTCCGAACCCCTCCAGCTCGTGCACCCCGCGGACGGCCTGGAGGTGGAGTGCGGCGTCACCGACCTGCGGGGCCTGCCGCCCGAGGAACAGCGGGCCCGGGTACGGGACTTCCGCGCCGCCGCCCGGCGCTCCCCGATCGACGTCGGCCGCGCCCCGCTGCTGCGCCACCACGCCCACCTGATCGGCGACCGGGAGTGGCTGCTGACGCACGTCGAGTGCCATGCCGTCCTGGACGGCTGGAGCCACCACTCGGTCATCGGCGAACTGCGGGCCGCCTACCGGGAGCTGTCCCGGGGCACCGCGGCCCCGTCCGCGGCCGCGCCGCGGGTCCGCTACGCGGACTTCGTCCGGCTGGAGAAGCAGGCCCTGGCCTCACCGGCGGACCGGGAGTTCTGGCGGGAGCGGATCACCGGCCACGAGCGGCTGCGGCTGCCCGCCGACAGCGCCCCGGCCGCGGCGGACGCGCCGGCCCCCGAGGTGCGGCTGCCCTGGGCGCACCTGGAGCCGCGGCTGCGCCGGCTGGCCGCCGACACCGGGACCTCGCTCAAGAGCGTCCTGTACACCGCCCACCTGAAGGTGCTCGGCCTGATCAGCGGCCAGCACCGGTTCCTCGCCGGCGCCGTCACCAACGGCCGGCCCGAACTGCCGGGCGGCGACCGGGTGCGCGGCATGTACCTCAACACGGTGCCGTTCGCCGTGGACCTGCGGGCGCCGAGCTGGCGCGAGCTGGTGCGCTCGGTGTTCGCCGAGGAACTGGCCCTGTGGCCGCACCGGCGCTATCCGCTGCCCGCGATGCAGCGCGCCTGGGGCGGCGGCGAACCGCTCGTCGAGGTGGTCTTCGCCTACCTGGACTTCCACGTGCTCGACGGGCAGCGCGCGGACATCGGCACGGTCGACGACCACAGCCCGAACGAGTTCACCCTCGACGTGTGGACCTTCCCCGGCGAGCTGCGGATGTCCTGCTGGCCCGGCTGGGCCGGCGAGGAGCGGCTGGCGGCGATCGGCGACGCCTTCCTGGACGTCCTCACCGCGATGGCCGACGACGCCGACGCGGACCCCCGCGCCTTCCGCGCCCCCGGCCTGGACCGGACGGAGCGGACGGACCGGACACCGGCCGCCACCCGGCCGCTGCCCGAGGTCTGCGTGCCCGACCTGCTCGCCGCCCGCGCCCGCCCCGGGGCCGTCGCGCTGGAGGACGGGCGACGCCGGCTCACCTACCGCGAACTGGACGCCCGCACCAACCGGCTGGCCCATCTGCTGCGCGGACTCGGCATCGGTCCCGAGCAGCCGGTCGCCCTCTGCCTGGACCGCGGCATCGAGGCGGTCGTGGCCATGCTCGGCGTCCTCAAGGCGGGCGGGTACTACGTGCCCCTCGACCCCCGCCACCCGGACGCACGCCTCGGCCACGTCCTGGACGACGTCCGTGCCCGGGTGGTCCTGTGCCGCCCGCAGGACACCGCCCGCCTGGCCGCCTTCGCCGGTCTGCGCAGCGTCCCCCTGGACGCGGAGTCGGCCGTCCTCGACCCGCTGCCGTCGACCCCCGTCGAGGCGGGCACGGTCCCCGACAACCTGGCCTACGTCACCTACACCTCGGGCTCCACCGGCCGGCCCAAGGGCGTGCAGATCACGCACCGCGCGATCGTCCGGCTGGTGCACGACCCGAACTACGCCGACCTCGACCGGGACCAGGTGCTGCTGCTGCACGCGCCGCTCGCCTTCGACGCGTCCACCCTGGAGGTGTGGGGAGCGCTGGCCAACGGCGCCCGGCTCGCCGTCTGCCCGCCCGGGGCGACCACGGCCGACGAACTCGCCGAGGTGGTCCGCCGGCACGGCGTGACGCTGCTCTGGCTCACCGCGGGCCTGTTCCAGCACGTGGTGGAGACCCGCCCGGAGCTGCTGGCCGAGGTGCGGCAGGTGCTCGCCGGTGGCGACGTGCTCCCGCCCTCGCACGTACGCACCGCCCTGGCCCACGGCGTGGCGCTGACCAACGGCTACGGCCCCACGGAGTGCACCACCTTCAGCACCGCGCTGCGCGGGGTGACCGGCGCGGACGCCGACCGCGGCGTGCCGATCGGCACCCCGGTCACCGACACCCGGGTCCTGGTCGTCGACGAGGACCTCGACCCGGTGCCGGCCGGGGTGACCGGCGAACTCCTGGTCGGCGGACCCGGACTCGCCCGCGGCTACCTGGGCCGCCCCGACCTGACCGCGGACCGCTTCGTGCCCGACCCGTCCGGGACCGTCCCCGGGGCGCGCCTGTACCGCACCGGCGACCTCACCCGCCGCGACCCCGACGGCACGCTGTCCTTCATCGGCCGGCGCGACGGCCAGGTGAAGATCCGCGGCCACCGGGTCGAGCTCGCCGAGGTGGAGGGCGCGCTCGGCGACCTGCCGGCCGTCCGGGCGGCGGCCGCCGCCGTGCACCCGGGACCGGACGGCCACAAGCGACTGACCGGCTACGTCGTCCTTCACCCCGGACAGGGCCCGCTGGACGTCACGGAGCTGCGCGCGCAGCTCCGGCGGCGGGTGCCCGACTACCTGGTGCCCGGCGCCTGGGTGGAGCTGGGCGCCCTCCCGCTCACCGCCAACGGGAAGATCGACCGGGCCGCGCTGCCCGCACCCGCCGCGCCCGCCGCGGCATCGGCCTTCACCGCCCCGCGCACGCCCGCCGAGCGGGCCGTGGCCGAGGTCTGGGGCGAGGTGCTCGGTGTGGAGCGGGTCGGTGCCGACGACGACTTCCACGTCCTCGGCGGGCACTCGCTGGCCGTCCTGCGCATCGTCGCCCTGCTGCGCGAGCGGCACGGCATCGAGCTGACCGTCCGCTCGTTCCTGGAGCACCCCACCGTGGCCGGGCTCGCCGCGGCCGCCGGGGACGGCGCACCGGCGGCCCGCTCCCTGGTGTGGCTGCGGCGCGAGGGCACCAGGCCGCCGCTGTTCTGCGTGCACCCCGGGGGCGGCAGCGCCCACTGGTACCGCCCGCTGGTGCCGTACCTCGACCCCGACCAGCCGGTCGCCGCCTTCGGCTGGCCCGGCCTGCAGGCCGAGCACGGCCCCGTCCCCTCGACGCAGGAGATGGCGGAGCGCTATCTGGCCGAGCTGCGGGCCGAGGTGCCGCACGGTCCGTACCGGCTGTTCGGCTGGTGCGGCGGCAGCGGTATCGCCAGTGAGATGGCGCACCGGCTCACGGCCGAGGGCGAGGAGGTCACGTTCATCCTGCTCGACCCGGGACTGGACAACCACGAGCGGATCGGGCTGTGGCGGGAGTACGGGCTGATCGAGAGCTGCGTGGTGAAGCTGACGGAGCTGGCCGCCGCGCCGCCCGGGCAGGACACCTCCGCGCTGCGGGCCGAGGCCCTGGCGCTGCTCGAACACCTGGTGGACGACGTCGACCCGGAGGTCGGGATCACGCTGCCCGAGCACGGCGCGGGCGAGGTCTGGCTGCCCTCGGCGAAGATGTGGCGGGAGGTCATGGAGATGTGCCTGACCTACCGGCACCGCCCCTACCCGGGCCGGCTGCACCTGATCGCCAGCGACGAGCTGGCGGACGGCAGGCACGAGGTGGCCTCCGGGCAGCCGTTCCCCGACTACCTCGCCCGCTGGCGCGAGCTGACCGGGGAGGTGACGCTGCACCGGATGCCCGGTGACCACTTCGGCGTGCTGAAGCCGCCCCACCTCGGCCGGCTCGCCGAGACCCTCACCGGCATCCTCGACCGCGGGGGAGCGGAGGGCGCCGGCTGACCGCCGCGGGCCGGACGGACGGGAGGGCGGGGACGCGTCGGGCGTCCCCGCCCTCCCGTCGTGTGCGCCGGGCCCGGCGGGGCCGGCTCCGGGCGGCGGCCCCGTGCCGACGACCCGGTGGGTGACAGGGCGGGCCGCCGTCCCCACGGCACGGCCCCCGGCGTCCACCGGACCGCCGGGGGCCATGGGCGCCCCGGCCCCGTTCCGGCCTCGCCCGGACCGCCGCTCCGGCCCCGTTCCGGCCCTGCCCGGACCGCCGCTCCGGCCCCGCCCGGCGCGCGCACGCGGCCGGGCCGGGCTCCCGGTGAGGGAGCCCGGCCCGGCCGGG
>NZ_JAHKJW010000047.1 GCF_019710745.1 Streptomyces beigongshangae | reverse complement strand
GATGCCTCGCCGAAACCGGACTCACCTTGACGACACCACGGCGACAACGTCAGTAACCAGCCCGCGTCCATAGCCGTCGGGGCAAGCTGCCACCCGAGAGGTGCGGCTCGTCCGACAACGCCACTGCTGATGGCTGGCCCGCCTGTTCAAGCCGATTCGCGTGCTTGGCCTTGCCCTCCGGCAGAAGGCACTGCTGACGGCCACCCGGACCACATGAGTAAAATTCTTTATCGATAAAGTCGGCCTCGCAGGCCAGCAAGGGGCCATCTCCACGCGCGTGGAGGTCTGTCTCCCGTCGTCGAACAGATTTTCCTGGGCCAACGGTCTCTTCCCCACGTGCGTGGGGGTCTGTCCAGGGTGTTGATACTGCCGAAGGTCCGCTCGGCGTCTTTCCCATGCCCGTGGGGGTTCATCGTTCCGGGCCTGGGCACACCTGGCCGCCCAAGGGAGTCCTCTCCACAGCCGTGGGCAACACCCAGGACATGGAGGTCGTGGCCCGCCTGTGCGGACACTCCTCCCAGCAGATCAAGGAACTGCTCGACCGGCTGGTGTCCGCACACCCTGGCAGCCTGGCAGCACCACCGCGACACTGATGAACTGCACTGGCGGTACCCCCAACAGCCACCAGCGCACCGGACGGGCCCTACTCGACAGTGTCATGCCAGAGTCTTCAAAGGCCCTGCCGAAAATTGTTGATCATGTGATTCGCGGTCCGACTGCTTGTTATGGACGAGTGCGGCCTCAAAGGCCCCGGGCCCGAAGCGAACGGCGCAAACCGGCCATGTGAGCCTTGCCTGACACCGTCCACCTTGCTGTTCACGTCTGCTATCGCAGCATGCAGTTGAGGCCTAGCGCCCAAGCCCCGCCAAGCGTCGCACCTCGCGATCAGCATCCTGGCGAACAGTCGCTGCGCCGAACGCTCGCCTCAGCGCTCGATGCAGCCGAGCATGACCTGGTCATCGCAGCGGCTCGGCTGTTCCAGTCCATCACCTGCTCATGCGACAGCTCTTCGATGACCAGCTTCCAGCCGAAGACCGCACCCCTCGCACCCTAGATCTGGTCCGCGTACGGCAGGCACCAGGCGCGGGACGAGCAGCACGATCGGGATCGTAGGCGCGCTCTGCGCGGCCGTGTTTCCGCGCGGTGCGTTGCGACCGGCGTCTGCCGGTTGCGGACGTGCTGCAGCAGGTTTTCGCGAGTGCGGGCTCAAACGGTCACGCTCTCGTGCAACTACCGCTTCGGCGTCGTACACCACCGTGCCGTGCGGGCGCGAGGCTTGGGCCGACTGCTGCGGACCGGAGTGCAAATCACGCTGTCCCCTTATTCATGCTTGCAACTTACCTTGAGCTCGTTCGGGTGCTGATCTTGAAAGAGTGGTAATCCGATGGTGGTTTTCAGCCACAAGATTGAGGAGTAGTACAGGTGAGGCTTTCGCCTGTCGCCGGTTGGCCTTCCCATCACAAACAGCCCTACCGCCCGGCGGCGTGCAGGGCGGGTTTGGCCGCAACTTGAACTGGGCAGTAACGCAGCGCTCATGGGAGTGGTGCAGCCTTGCCACTCCCTGGAGCTTCACCTCCCCAAGGGGTGAGTCGCCCTCAGGCGGCAAGCCGTAGCGTGGCGTTCGTACAGCTCTTGACCTCACGCTTGACCGATGAACCGGAACTCTATGTACTGTTCCGGCACATCTGAAGATCGCGTGAAGTTAGGGTGGGGGAAGTGCGAATACGCTGGTACGTTGCGTCGGGGGCAACACCACGAAGACGGTCTCGGGGGCTCCTCGGTTTTACAACCGGAATAACCTCTCTGGCGATGCTCGCGTCGCTGCCGACGTTCACGGCCCCGGCTTCGGCGGCCCAGGCGGCGCCTCGGTCCGCAGCGGACGGTGAGACGACTCACCGCAGCGCGACAGCCCGAGCCGTGGCCACTGGCGAGCAGGTGGAGGTCACCGAGGAGCGCACCGAGTACTCGACGACCTTGGCCAATCCGGACGGGACGTTCAGCTTTACGCAGTCCGCGGTGCCACAGCGCGTCAAGGGGAAGGACGGAAGCTGGCAGACGGTCGATCCGACCCTTGAGCAGCGTCCGGACGGGACCGTGGGGCCCAAGTCCGCAGTCGTCGATGTCTCCTTCTCGGGTGGCGGCGACGGCAGCGAGATGATTTATCTGGGCAATGAGCAGGGTTCGCTGCGGCTCGGCTGGCCGGGGTCGTTGCCCGAGCCGCGCCTGGACGGCGCCAAGGCCGTGTACCCGGATGTCCTGGCAGGTGTCGACCTGGAGCTCACCGCTACGGCCGAGGGCTACCGCGAGGTACTCGTCGTCAAGTCCGCCGAGGCGGCCGCGGATCCGGCGCTGGAGCAGGTCAAGCTCTCCGCGTCGGCAAAGGGCCTGCAGGTGGTGCCGGGTGCGGGCGGTGGTCTGCGGGCCGTCGACAAGGACGGCAACACCGTTTTCAAGGGTCCCGCCGGACAGATGTGGGACTCCGCGAGCCAGGTCGATGAACCGGCCGCCAGGACCGGGGCCGCCCGTACGGCCGCCTTCGCGCAAGCTGCTCCGGGCGAGCGGCCGGATCCGGTCGAGGAGGGCACCCAGCCCCGCGCCGGCGATGCCAGCGCGGTGATGCCGGTACGCGTCGATGAGCAGACCATCTCCGTCGAGCCCGACCTTGGGCTGCTGCGCGGCAAGGACACGGTCTATCCCGTACGGATCGACCCGTCCGTGGGGCTGGGGGTGTCCGAGCGGACAGTGCTGTCCTCGGACGGCGACAGGTTCTGGCAGTTCAACGGTGAATACGGGGTAGGCCGGTGCAGTTTCTCCGGCCCTTACTACTGCGGCAGCAACTACACCAACCGCATGTACTTCGAGTTCTCGCCGTCGAAACTGTCCGGTAAGCACATTCTCGATGCGACGTTCCGCGCGTATGAGACCTGGTCGTTCTCCTGCAGTCCGCACTGGGTCGACCTGGAGCGCACGAACAACATCTCCGAGGGCACCCGCTGGCCCGGTCCTACCCAGCTGGACCAGATGGGCGACCGCTACGTGTCCGCCGGGCGCGGTGACAACTGCTCTCCGGAACAGCCTGACCAGTGGGTGGAGTTCAACGACAACCCGGAGGAGACCGACGAGAACCTGGCCTCCACGGTGCGGAAATTCGCCGACGGGAAGATCTCCCGGCTGACCTTCATGCTGCGGGCGAAGGACGAGGGCGACCCCGAGGCCTGGAAGCGGTTCGACGACAACGCCGAACTGGAGGTCAACTACGCCTACAAACCGGGTGTTCCCACCGATGTCGGCATCATCCCCGGCGACGGCACGACCGCGTACTGCAAGACGTCCTCGTCGGACCCGCTCACCGTCACGCGGATCGATCCGATGGTGCAGGCCCGGGTGCAGACCAAGGTCGAGCACAACGCGGGCGACGAGGAGGGATCCCTGCAGGCGGAGTTCATCGTCGAGCGCGGTGACGACGCCGCCTGGCACGAGGTGTGGTCGGGCTACAGTCCGGGCTCCGGCTGGAGCCCGGACGGCACCCTGGAGAAGAGGCGCACTTCCAACCGGGCGGACGGCGGCCTGTACCGGCTCAAGTCGCGTACCCAGTCGCACTGGTCCTACGGGGGCAAGGAGGGCAATCTGTTCTCCTCGTACTCCTCCTGGTGCTATTTCAAGATCGATTCGACGGCGCCCAAGGCTCCGAGGATCACGCCGGGTTCCCCGTACACCGAGTGCGTTGCCGCGTTGTGCGAAGGCAAGGGCGGTCCGGGTGTCCCCGGCGCGTTCACCTTCAAGCCGAACGCGGCCGACACCGACATCACCGGCTACCGGTGGCGGCTGCTCACCTCCTCGGCGAAGGAGACCAGGACAGCCAGCGGGTCGACGGCCTCGGTGAGTGTGACACCTTCCCTGTCCGGCACGCAGGTCCTGTCGGTGGAGGCCAAGGACGTGCGCAACCGGTGGGGCACGCCGACCGAGTTCAGTTTCAAGGTCGCTCCCGCGGCCGGAGCCGCCGGCGTCTGGCGTTTCGATGACGGGGCGTCTGGTTCGGGTGTGACGGTGGCCAAGGACAGCGCGACGGAGGGCACCCGGCACGATGCCACGCTCTACGGCAGTGCGGGCTGGTCGTCGCTGGCCCGTCGCGGGGATGCGGACTCCTCACTGTGGCTGGACAGTACCGACCCGGCCCAGCAGCAGTACGCGGCGACCGCATCGGCCGCGGTGAACACCAAGGACTCGTTTACGGTCTCGGCCTGGGCGTATCTGACCGACGCGTCCGAGACACACGTGGCGATGGCGGCTCCGGGTACGAACGGTTCGGCGTTCACGCTGTATTACTCGGCGTCGTACAAGAAGTGGGTGTTCAACCGGACGGCCACCGATGTCAAGGACGGCGCGGTGTACCTGCGCTCGGTCTCCGACACCGCGGGTCCCCCGCTCAAGGTGTGGACGCATCTGGCCGGTGTGTTCGACACCAAGGGTGACGCCGACAAGACGAACGACACCATTCAGCTATTCGTCAACGGCCGGCCGCAGGGCAGCCCTGCGGTGCTCAGCTCACTGTCGAGTACGTACACCCCATGGGTGTCCTCCGGCGGTCTGCAGTTCGGCCGCTCGCTGGTCGGCGGACTCTACGGTGAGTACTTCCGCGGCCGCCTGGACGAGAGCGCCGTGTGGCAGCGTGCGCTGACCGGCGACGAGATCGCCGAGCAGGCGCAGCTGATGGAGAACGGCGTCGCGGCCAATGAGCTGGTGGCGCACTGGGATGCCGCGGGCTCTGCCGGCACCGAGGTCAAAGAACTCACGCCCTATCCGGCGCCGAATCTGAAGCTGTCGGCGGCGGGGGCCGTCCTGGACGCGGAGAACAACGCGCTCGTCCTGGACGGCCAGGCCGGCTATGTCTCGGCGGCCGGCCCGGTCGTCGATGAGAGCGGTTCGTTCACCGTCTCCGCCCGGGTCCAGCTGGACTCCGTGAAGCTTGAGGCCAAGCCGGTGGGCTACCAGGCGCAGGTGGTCGGGCAGCAGGCGTCGGCCGGTGAGTCCTCGTGGGCGTTGTGGGTAGTCAAGGAGGCCGTCGGCGTGTACCAGTGGAAGTTCACCCGCAGCGCTGTCGGCGCTGACGGCAAGGTGACGCAGAGCGCCGTGGTACCCGGTGGTGATGCCGCCGAGACCGATACCTGGGTGCAGGTCACCGGGGTCTTCGACGCCCAGCAGGCGTGGCAGTGGACCGATCCGGCGGACTCCTCGAAGACCGAGACCCGCTACGGGCAGCTTCACCTGTTCGTCAGCGAGTTCGACCAGCCCTCCGAGGGTGCGTCCGGCTTCTCCACCGCCCAGCAGGGCATCGGTACCGTCACCGCGGGCCGTGGCAGCAAGGGCGGTACCACCGAACACCACCTGCCCGGCGCCCTGGAGGACCTGCGGGTGTGGACCGGCGCGATGAGCGCGGACCAGATCTCCTCACAGGTCATCGGCGGCGGCACCCGCTGATGTTCTCCTGCGGCGGCCGCTGATGTACGGCTGATGCGGTGTCTGGTCCGGCCCCATTTGGGTCCGGACCAGACACCGCCGCATCCCAGTCCACCGCGCGTACGCACCACGCCGCGAAGCGTCCTTTCCCTTCTCCTCCCCCACGTATCTGCTCCCCTACCGCCCCGTCCCCCGACAGAGGGGAACACAGAGCGAGCGGCCTTCTTCGGCCGACCGCAGAAAGAACAGGTCCATGAACCCCTTGGGGAAGTACCGGCTGCCCAGAAGCAGACCGGAAACCGGCAACGGCCGCTGGATGCGGCACGTCGCCCTCGGCGTGGGCATAGCCATGCTGCCGGGCCTGCTGACACCCGTCGCATTCGCCGCGGACACCGATCCGCTGGGCAGACCGGACTTCAAGGCGCCGAAAGCCACCAAGGTCTCACCGTTCACGGCGAAAACAAACAAGAAGGCCGCCGCCGTGATGGCACAGGCGGCGGAGGCCGACCGCACCGCGGCCGCACGCGCACGTAAAGATCAGCAGCAGAAGGTCAGCTGGCCAAAACCGGGGAAGGCTTCGCTGACCATCCCGGGCAAGGGTGCCGCCAAGGCGGCACCCGGCTCGCTGCCGCTCACGGTTGCCGCGCCGCTCAACGGCAAAGCCGCCGAGACCGTCACCGTCCAGGTAATGGACCAGAAGACGGCAGCGAAGCTCGGCGTGAAGGGCGTGGTCCTTAAGGTCACCGGCGCTAAGGGCGGCGGCAGGACTCAGCTGGGCATCGATTATTCGGCCTTCGCCTCTGCGTACGGTGGTGACTGGGCGGGACGGCTTGCACTGAGCCGGCTGCCCCACTGCGCGCCAGCCGATCCGGCCGCGGCGAAGTGCCGTACAGCCGACAGCCTCGACTCCACCAACAACCGGCAGAAAAATCAGCTGTCGGTAGCGCTGGATCTGTCCTCCAGCGGTGCGCCGATGACGCTGGCACTGGCGGCGGCCGCGAAATCAGGCTCCGGCGACTACAAGGCCACGCCGCTGTCCGCCTCCTCGACCTGGGAAGCGGGCGGCTCGTCCGGCTCGTTCACCTGGTCGTACCCGCTGCGAGTGCCACCCGCAGCGGCCGGGTCAAAGCCATCTCTGGAACTTTCCTACGACTCGGGTGCCGTGGACGGGCGCACAGCGAACTCGAACAACCAGGGCAGCCAGGTCGGCGAGGGCTTCGACCTGACCTCGTCGTTCATCGAGCGCAAGTACGGTTCCTGCGACGACGACGGCCAGGACGAGAAGTACGACCTGTGCTGGAAGTACGACAACGCCTCACTCGTACTCAACGGCAAGGCGAGCGAGCTGGTCAAGGACGACACCAGCGGCACATGGCGGCTGAAGAACGACGACGCCTCCACCGTCACCCGCTCCACGGGCGCGGAAAACGGCGACGACGACGGAGAGCACTGGACCGTCGTCACCGGTGACGGCACCAAGTATGTCTTCGGGCTGAACAAGCTCGACGGCGCGGGTACGGACGACCGCACCCAGTCGGTATGGACCGTGCCGGTCTTCGGCGACGACGAGGACGAGCCCGGCTACTCCGACGGCACCTCCTTCTCCGGCCGCGCCAAGAAGCAGGCCTGGCGCTGGAACCTCGACTACGTCGAGGACACCCACGGCAACGCCACGTCGTACTGGTACACCGCGGAGCACAACAACTACGACAAGCTCGGCGACGACAACACGGGCACCGACTACGTGCGCGGCGGCTACCTGGAAGAGATCCGCTACGGGCAGCGGGCCGGTGAACTGTTCTCCGGCTCGCCGGTGGTCTCTAACAAGGTGGTCTTCAACTATTCCGAGCGCTGCCTGGCCTCCGGCACCGGTTGTGACTCGCTGACTAAGGACACTCGGGACAACTGGCCGGACGTGCCGTTCGACGCGCTCTGCAAGGACGGCGACAAGTGCACCGGCAACGTCGGGCCGACGTTCTTCACACGCAAGCGGCTGACCACCGTCACTACCTACGCGTGGAACGCGAAGGCCACGACGCCCGACTACGACAGTGTGGATGCCTGGGCGCTCAAGCACCTCTACCTGGATCCGGGCGACACGGGTGATTCAACCGACCAGTCGCTGTGGCTGGACGAGATCAAGCACACGGGTAAGCGCGGCACCGATCTGGCGCTGGACCCGGTCAAGTTCGACCATGTGATGATGTCCAACCGGGTGGACGGCACCGCCGATGACATCCTGCCGCTCGACAAACCCCGCATCAAGACGGTCGTCTCCGAGACGGGCGCGCAGACGATCGTCAATTACGCGCCCTCCGAGTGCACGGCCGGCGGCACGAAGCCCAAGCTCGATCAGAACACCAAGCGCTGTTATCCCGTGTACTGGTCGCCCAACGGTCAAAAGACCCCGATCCTTGACTGGTTCCAGAAGTACCCGGTCACGTCGGTGTCGACGACGGACCCCTTCGGCGGTTCGGAGGCGGTGCAGCACACCTACCAGTACTCCTCGGACGGCGGTGCCTGGCGCTACAACGAGGACCCGATGACGCCCGCCAAGGAGCGCACCTGGTCCATCTGGCGCGGTTACGGCAAGGTCACCCATCTCACCGGTGTCTCCGGCCGCACCCAGAGCAAGACCGTCACCGTCTATCTGCGCGGTATGAACGGTGACCGTGTCCTTGGTTCCGACGGCAAGACCCCGGACCCGGACGCGCGCAAGAGCGTGAAGGTCTCCGGGATCAAGG
This sequence comes from Streptomyces beigongshangae, assembly GCF_019710745.1. Taxonomy (GTDB): domain Bacteria; phylum Actinomycetota; class Actinomycetes; order Streptomycetales; family Streptomycetaceae; genus Streptomyces; species Streptomyces beigongshangae. The sequence continues at coordinate 56,851 of NZ_JAHKJW010000047.1, read as the reverse complement.
CCAATGAGGTCACCGACTTTGACCAGTACACGGGCTTCACCCGCGAGACGGCCAGCTACAACGGGGACACCGAGGTCACCGGCACCGTCAACGACCCCTGGTCGAAGCGGACGGCGACCCAGCACAAGTCGTACGCGGACACCGAGGCGTACTTCGTGCGCACCGACGCCACGCACACCCGTACCAACATCACCAGCAAGGCGACGCCGTACGACCGGGTGCGCACGGTGAAGACCACCTACGACGACTACGGCATGGCCGAAAAGGTCGAAGACCAGGGCGATGACGCCGTCTCAGGCGACGAGAAGTGCACCCGCACCTGGTACGCCCGCAATGCCGAAAGCGGCATCAACTCCCTGGTGTCCCGCACGCGCACCGTGGCCAAGACCTGCGCGACGGCGGACTCCGCGCTGGACCTTCCTGCGGACTCCAAGCGGTCCGGTGACGTCGTCTCCGACACCGCCACCGTCTACGACGACACCACGGCCACCACGTGGTCGGCCTCGCAGAAGCCGACCAAGGGTGACGTGACGTGGACCGGTCGGGCCAAATCCTACGGCAGCGATGACGCAGCCCTCTGGCAGAAGACCGCCACGACGACCTACGACACGCTCGGACGCGTCCTCGTCGTCAAGGACGCCAACGGCGCGGTGGTGGCCAACACCGTCTACGATCCGGTGGCCACCGGTCCGCTGACCTCGACGACGATCACCAACATCAAGACGCACAAGACGGTTACGGCATCGGACTTCGCCACCGGCGCGGTCCTGAAGACCACCGACGCCAACAACAACGTCACCGAGTCCGAGTACGACAGCCTCGGCAGGGTGATCAAGGTCTGGCTGCCCAACCGCTCCAAGGCCCTGAGCAAGACGCCGAACTACGTCTACGACTACAAGGTCACCAACACGGCCATGTCCTGGGTCTCCACCGGGACGCTCAAGGGTGACGGCTCCGGCTACAACACCGGCTACGAGTTCTACGACTCCCTGCTGCGCTCACGCCAGACGCAGACGCCCAGTCCGGCCGGTGGCCGGCTCGTGTCGCTGACGCTGTACGACGACCGAGGCCTGGCGGTAAGTCAGCAGTCGGACATCTGGGACAACACGTCAACTCCCTCCGGCACCCCGGTGCAGACGGACGGCGGTCAGGCCCCACTCCAGACGGACACGACGTACGACGGTGCCGACCGCGCGTCCAAGACGGTGACGAAGGTTCACGGCGTCACCCGCTGGACGATCAACACCGCCTACACGGGTGACTCGGTCTCCACCACAGCACCGGCCGGCGGCCAGGCCACCACGACGGTCACCAACGCCCTGGGACAGACAACAGAGCGCCGCGAGTACGCCGGCCCGACCCCGACCGGCACCGACTACACGACGACCGGCTACACCTACACCCCTGCCGGACAGCAGGAGACGATCACCGGTCCCGACAAGACCAAGTGGTCCTACTCGTACGATTTGTTCGGCCGTCAGGTCACCGTGACGGACCCGGACAAGGGCGGGAGCGTCACGGAGTACAACGACCTGGACCAGGTCGTCAGCACCACCCCGAACGACGACGCGGCCAAGAAGCTGCTCTACGAGTACGACGACCTGGGCCGCAGGACAGGCATGTGGCAGGCGTCGAAGACGGACGCCAACAAGCTCGCGGCCTGGACGTTCGACACCCTCAGGAAGGGACAGCAGGACACCGCGGTCCGTTACGACGGCGGCATGGCCGGAAAGGCGTATACCCAGAAGGTTACGGCGTACGACCCGCTGTACCGGGTGAGCGCCAGCCAGCTGCTCCTGCCTGAGACCGAACCGCTGGTCGCCGGCGGCTCCGTGCCGAAGACCTTGTCCTTTAGCACCGGGTACAACCTGGACGGCACGGTCAGCCAGGCCAGCGCACCCGCGGTGGGCGGCCTGGCCGCTGAAACGGTCTCCTACACCTACAACGCGACGGGCGGCCAGCTCACCTCCAAGGGCACGAGCGGCTACCTGCAGGGCGCGGCGTTCTCCCCGCAGGGCGACCTGCGCCAGCTCACCCTCGCAACGGACGGCACCAGCTCGGCGAAGAAGGCCTACCTCAACTGGGACTACGAGACCGGTACACGCCGCCTGACCCGCTCCTACGTCACCGACGACGTGCACGGCTACATGCCGCAGGAACTGAAGTTCGCCCAGGACGACGCGGGCAACGTCACGTCGATCTTCGACGCCACCACCCAAGGCGGCACCGCGAAGACGGACAACCAGTGCTTCGCCTACGACGGCTACCGCCGCATGACCGAGGCATGGACCCCGAAGACGGCGGACTGCGCGACGTCAGGTCGCAGCACCTCCAACATCGATGGAGCGGCCCCGTACTGGACGTCGTACACATACACCGCCGGCGGTCAGCGCAAGACGGAGACGCAGCACGCGTCCTCGGGCGACAAGACCACCAGCTACACCTACGACGGCACCACCGACACCAAGCCCCACACCCTGGACAAAACGACGGGCGCCCAGGCCGCCACGTACGCCTACGACAGCACCGGCAACACGACCTCCCGCCCCGGCGCAGCGAGCCAGCAGACACTGGCCTGGAACCCTGAGGGAGACCTGAGCAAGCTCACCGAGAGCGCGAAGGAGACAAACTACCTCTACGACGCGAGCGGCGAACTCCTGATCCGCAGGGCCAAGGGGGACGGCGACACGGTCCTCTACCTGGGCGGCACAGAGGTCCGGCTCACCACCAAGGGGACCACGAAGACCCTGTCGGGCACGAGGTACTACAGCGCCAACGGCCAGACCATCGCAGTCCGAACAGCGACCTCCGGAGTCTCGGGCACGAAGCTCAGCTTCCTGGCCGCCGACCACCACGGCACATCGAGCATCGCCCTGGACGCGGCCACGTACGCCATCACCAAGCGCTACAGCACGCCCTTCGGCGGCACGCGCGGCACGAAGGCGACCACCTGGCCGGACGACAAGGCGTTCCTAGGCAAGCCCGCGGACGAATCGACAGGACTGACCCATATCGGGGCCCGTGAATACGACCCCGCCGTGGGACAGTTCATCAGCGTCGACCCGCTCCTGGAACTCGACAGGCACCAGACCCTGAACGGCTACAGTTACGGCGCTCAAAGCCCCGTGACCGAGTCCGACCCAAGCGGCATGGGTCTCGCGTGCGGCGGAGCGGGCGGATCAGGAGAAGCCTGCCCGGACCGCCCCGACGGAACACCCGGAAACGGACGCCCCAACGAGGCCGTCGACCACTCCAAGCCCCTTCCGTACCATCCCTGCAACAGCAACTGCGGTACCTCCCACACAGACAGCACCGGTACCACCAAGAAGGACAGCGGCGGCTTCGGATGGGACTGGATCCCGAACGCCGTGGACACAGTCGTCAACTACGGTTCCGCGATCTTCTCGCAACCAGAGACCTGGTGGGGCGCCGCCGAAACGGCCGGCAGCATCGCCCTGATGAACCTCGGCGGCGAAATTGCCATCGGCGGATCACTGGTATGTCTCACGGGCGTCGGCTGTGTCCTTGGCGCGCCGGCCGCAGCAGGCGGCGTAGCACTGGCGGGCATGGGCGCCTACGGCGCCGCAGACGGCATCGGACGGATCAATAAAGGGCTGAGCAAGGCTCTGCGGGAAGTTGAGGGACAAGCTAGTGGTAGTTCCGCTGGCAGCGGGGCACCATCTTGGATACCAAAGTCGGCCAGCGAAAAGTTTCCTGGATCCTTCGGGGACGGGAAGGCCACGAAGAAAGGAATAGGATGGCGCTGGAACGACGGAAAGGGAAATGGAGTTCGAATCGACAAGGGAAATCTGAACAACTCTCAGGAGTATCAGCAGGTTGATCACGTCGTCATCAACTCCGGCGGAAAAATAATCGGACGGGACGGAAATCCTTTGGCGGGGGATATTAAATCGAACGCCTACGACGCCCACATCCCGCTCCGCGATTGGATGAAATGGAAGTCATGGAACTCCCCAAATTGAGCGACGTGACGCTTCCCGAAATGCGTAGAAGTGTCATTTCTGCGATTGGCGCCCTCGCGGACAGAGATTATCAGAAACGAGTCTGGGTTGATCGAATTTTCCCGAAAGAGGGTTATTACGACGACTTCGCAATGAATCTACACATCCTCTTCGATGACACCCTGGTGCTGGAAGACCCAGCCTCTCAGGTTGGCACGATACTAAAATGCCATGATGAGGTGACGGTGATGGAGGCATTGGCTACCTCCATTAACACTCTCCTGGCACACGAGGGCGAAGAAAAAGAAGACGCAGAATACATGAGTTCACCTTTGTGGGAATCCGTGGTAAATTCGGCGATCTTCGCGCACCGACTCATGACTCGGTAACGAAAAACTTTTAGCCTCGAACTTTCTTGATGGCCCACCGAATACATCGGTGGGCCATCAAGTGTTCTGCATCTGGGTGCGGGCAGGCTAGCAGCAGAAAGGATAAGAAATCATGGCTGTGTACGTGTCAATTCGAGGGTGGCTCGAATGCGACTCGGGGCAGTTGGAGCTCCTGAAGAGCATCATTGCCAAGCACTCTGGCAACGCATATTCCGGCGGATGGGGTTTTCCATCTCAACCGTTCAACTGGACGTCATACGCTTTCTACGGTGGTGATCTACAAGTGACGAACGTGCCTTGGTTGCGTGACCAGCTCACCGAGATGGCCGCGTTGCCGACAGGAGATGAGGAGGAATCTCGAGTGGAGGGCCTGTTTCTGGTGACACACGAAGTCGACGGATTGACTGAGTGGCAGATCCGCGACGGGAAACTGCATGAGATTCCAGGAAGTGAACGACACGCTTATCTTGGAGCGTGAGCAACAAGCACTGAAAAGCGAGATCCGCGCCGTGACGCATCTCCCATAGTTCGCGCGTTCCGATATGTCAGCGGATCCGATACCAAGACGGGGCCCGAGCAAACCATGCTCGGGCCCTGCTGCGGTCGACAGGAATATCGCCGAGCGGCGCGATGGGTAGGCTTTGGCGGGGCGGGGTGTTGTGTTGATGTAACGAACCTTGCTGAGCATCTGGTCTCGGATCACTTGCAGGATTTGTTTCGGCGGGTGGTGCGGGAGACGGTGGTGCGCCCGCAGGGGCGGGGCGTCGGCGGGCTGGGATCCTGAACATCTGACGGCCATCATGTTCGTGGCCACCATCGATTCCACCGACGCTACAAACGCAAACCCAAGTACTTCCCGGTCTCCACTGCCATCGCCACCAGCCTCATCAACCACCGCCGCCTCACCAAGTGAAACAACGCCTCAGTAACACCGCCATGCCGCTCCACGATTGGCGCACCTATACATCATTTCTCTCATCCATGGCATGGTCGCCAGGTCTGCTCGAGACCGCCGTTCTGGCATAGAGCCAAGCAAAGTCGTGCAGTCGGTAACGTCCGGGGTCCAGCGGAGTGAGCAGTCCAGTGTCCACTAGATCTTCAAGAAGGTTTTCCGCTTTATCAGTACTGCAATCGAGCATACTGCGTGCCAAATGCAGCGAGATAAATGGGCTGGCGTGGGCACCAAGTATGCGGAAGGTGCGGGCTTGTTCTGCCTTGAGTTGGCGATAGCTCAAGTCGAGCGTCGCCCGCACGGCCAGGTCTCCAGCCCGGAGCTCATCCAGCCGATTTCGTTCATCAGCGAGCTTGGCGGCCAAGACCGCCACGGTCCAGGTACGCCGGACGGCAAGGCGGGAGGCTGCAATGCGAATCGCCAGGGGCAGGAAGCCGCATGCTTCGACGACATTAAGGGCAGCCTCTCGCTCCGGCTCCACCCGCTCCTCGCCGACGATCTTCGCGAAGAGCTGGAGGGCCTCCTCCGGCGACATCACGTCCAGGTCGACCAGATGGGCGCCGGCCAGGTCGACCATCCGCACCCGCGAGGTCACCAGCGCGGCGCACCCCTCGGTGCCGGGCAGCAGCGGCCGCACCTGGGCCGCGTCCCGCGCGTTGTCGAGGAGCACCAGCACCCGGCGGCCGTCCAGCACCGAGCGGTACAGCGCCGCCCGCTCCTCCAGGGTGTCCGGGATGGCCGAGTCCGCGGTGCCCAAGGCGCGCAGGAAGGCGCCCAGGACCGCTTCCGGCTTCGCCGCTTGGTCGTCTGCTCCCTGAAGGTCGACGTAGAGCTGGCCATCGGGAAAGTGGGCGCGGGCCGCGTGTGCCATATGCACCGCGAGCGTGGTCTTGCCCACGCCGCCGATGCCGGTGAGCAGGGAGACCGCCATCACCCGGCAATCAGCCGTAGCCAGGACGTCACCGAGCTTCGCTACGAAAGGCTCGCGTCCAGTGAAATCAGGGATTGTTGCTGGGAGTTGGGCTGGTCGCATAGGTAGCGTCTGGGGTTTGGGGGCCAGCGGGGCCGAGGGTTCCGCGAGACCGGGGTCGACCTGGAGGATGCGCTGCTGGAGTTCCTGGAGGCCGGGGCGCGGGTCCACGCCCAGCTCGTCGGCCAGCAGCCGCCGGGTGTCCGCGTACACGGCCAGGGCCTCGGCCTGGCGGCCCGAGCGGTACAGCGCCAGCATCAGCAGCTCGCGCAGCCGCTCCCGCAGGGGGTGGGCCGCGGTGAGCGCGGTGAGCTCGGAGACCGCCTCCGCGTGGCAGCCCTGTTCGAGGTCCATGTCCAGACGGGTCTCGGTGAGCTGGAGCCGCCATTCGTCCAGCCGGGCGCGCTGGGTCTCCGCGTACGGGCCCGGGACGCTCGCCAGCACCTCCCCGTCCCACAGGTTCAGCGCCTTGTTCAGCAGGGCGCGCGCATGGCACAGGTCGCCCGCCGCCTTCGCCTTCTCCGCGTCGGCCGCCAGCTCCTGGGCCACCGCCAGGTCCAGGGTGCCGCCCGCGCCGCCCGGACCGGAGGCGTCGGAGAGCCGGATCGCGTACCCGCCCGACTCGCTGACCAGGACGCCGGGGGAGAGGACCTTGCGCAGCCGCGAGGCGTACGTACGCACCGCCGCCAGGGCCTGCGAGGGCGGCTCGTCGCCCCACAGGGCGTCGATCAGCTCGCCCGCCGTGGCCGTGCGCCCCTCGCGCAGCAGGAGGACGGCCAGCAGGGCGCGCTGCTGCGGGGATCCCATGAGCAGCGCCTCCGCTCCGCGCCAGGCGCGCACCGGGCCGAGCACGCTGAAGCGCAGGGCCGCCGATCCCTCGGGACTCCGCTGCTCCGGCACTCCCGGTACACCGTCCATCGCTGCCCGTCGGATTGGCAGGATCGCGCGGTGGGCCACCGACTCCTCGGGACGCCGCCACTCCGGCACCCGCAGTACACCGTCCGTTGCTGTCCGCCGGATTGGCGGGATCGCCTTGCGTGGAGCACGCCTAAGAATGCGTCTCCACGTATCAATCCATAGGCGATGCTCGGGTTCGGTGACCCCGCAGGCGACCAGGAACCCGATCAGTTGCTGCTCGTCGCGTGGCACCGTCTGACCCTGCACGATGCGGTGAGCGGTGCTGTGCGGCAGTCTCCCCCACTCCCCCGCACGTTGCTCCATGTCGCGCACTGTCGGACGACCAGCTCGCGCGTAGAGCTCTTGCAAGCCGGCCTTGAACTTGTCGATTCCGTCGATGTACATCGGACTCGGCGCCGAACGAGCGGAGCCGCCCCCGTAATGCTCGCCTCTGCGAGCCTGCCTCCATAGATCCATCGCTGTTTCGACTGAAGTACCACAGGCGCGTGCATATGCCTGGACGGCACGGGCGCTGGGCACATCGTGTCCTGAGGCTGCACGCTGGAGTGTCGTGGCGTGGCATCCGGCCCGGTCCGCCAGTTGGGCATATGACCAGCCTGTGCTCGCGCGCTGAGCGCGCAGCCAGCGGGCCAACTTCTCCAGCGCCCTATTGGGCGTGGTTATCGGCTTTTCCCTGCGCCCCACGGCCAGTGCGCCTACGGCGCCGGGATTGCGTGTGCTACACGCACGAGCAGGCTCCCCAGCCGCTGTCCTGCACCTCGCAAGGCCAGCAGTGTGGTCGCCGAGACCAGGCCGGCACCGCCCAGTACCGCCAGGGTCGGCAACAGGTCCAGGCCGCTGTCTGTCATTACGCAGGCGAGTACCGTGATGACGACGATGACCACAGCATCGGGTGTCGCGAGCCTGGCATGGGGTGCGTCGTGGATGACGCACCCCACCGCGGGAGACGTACGGGGCATGTTCTACCTCCTGAGTTCAACGTCCGCGCTCAGGGCGCGCTGACGTGTTGCGGGCTCCAGGTCTGCCGCCCAACTGGTGTTTGCCGACACCGAGATGGGGATCTGCATCGTGGCACCGTTCCCTCGTACCAGGCGAGCCCTTCGCAACTGTTGATGCGCTGATGTCCACAGCTCGGAGCTTCAGCATCAATCGCCTTGGAGAGCAATCGTGACCGTGATCTGGTGATAGGCGTTGCGGGGTTCTCGTAGGGTCAGACCTGTCAGGAGATAGATGCGGTGTTATCCCAGTCAGACTGTGGTGACGCTGGTCGTCGCTGCGCTGGCGCCAGACCGCTGCAGAGCTATTTGCGGCTCTGGCCTGTCGTTACGCGCTCTGCAAAGGCGCCTGTCAGTAGTGAGACGGCGTCAGGAACAAGGGTTCAGCGGACGTTTGCGGCTTCGCGAGAAGCTCTCTGCATCGGATTCGTCCGACTGCTCCTGAGAGTTGCGGGCTCCACCCATGCGATCAGGAACCAAGCGGGTATACGTTGCCGCGTAAACCGCACAAGATCGACGCTCTGGGAACAGGGCGTCGATCTTGCGTGTTTCCGCAGCTGTACGCGCCCCGTGGACCAGGCCGGCGAGCTGCGCTCGCCTGCGCATCGGGAAAGACATCGGACCCCCATTCCTCTGACGCCCGTTATACGAGCGCCGAATCGGCCCGCGAGGGCAAGACCGACCGAGATGAGCATCGATCGAAGCCGGGGGGTGTTCCGGAGACCGTCACCCACACCGTGAAGGAAGGCGCGTCCTCCCCGCCGACGCGGGGGTGTTCCGCTGTAGAGCCGTCCGGTTCCGCCGGGTTGGTGATCCGCTTCCCCGCCATCAGCTCTGCTCCCTCATCGCTCGCGGCTGGCCGCCGGCCAACTGACGCGGCTGCTGCCGCTGGCCGCGCCCGGCCCGGGAGGGCGTCCGGCCGCCCCTCCCGGAACCCGATGATCTCCTCCACTACGGACATCAGGAGTAGGTAAGAGGGTTGTGACGGCGCGGTTTTCGCGCCGATTGCAGCCCTGACAAGGGGTTTTCCCCCGGCCCAGGGTGCCGGGCGCCAAAGGGGGTTCTCCAGGGCCTTTCGAAGGGGGCACCCGGGGAGGTCCCTTCGGCTTGTCCGCCGCGGGCCGGCCTTCCGGTGTGGCCGGCCCGAGCAGTGCCGCGGCCCCGCCCCCGGACCGGTGCTCGCCCTGGTGGTCGTCTCGGTGGTCGTCATCGTCTCGCCTCCTTCGCCGCCCCGGCCGGGGCGGTCGTTTCGAAAAAGCAGCGTGCAGACGACCCCCTTGGCCGCAGTCTGACCGCGGTCGGTAGCGGGCGTGGACAAGGGGAAATGCAGCGGTGGGCCGGGCGGTAGCAGAGGTGGACAAGGGGCCATGGCCGGGCCCGTGGCCGGACCGACCGTGCTGGACAAGGGGGCTGGGTTTGGCCCTTGCAGCCCGATACGCCCTGGTCCGTGGAGCAGGGCGAAATCTCTGGCCGCTGTCCACAGGGCGACCGCCCGCGACGTCTTCTGGCGCCTGCGTCTCACCCAGCCGCAGATCACCCAGGTCTGGGCCGACCGCGGCTACGCCGGCGAACTCGTGGACTGGGCCCGCGAACGCCTCTGGCTCACCCTGCGCATCGTTTCCAGGCCCGAGGGCGCCAAGGGCTTCGTCGTCCTGCCCCGCCGTTGGAAGGTCGAGCGGACGATCGGCTGGTGCATGAACGCCCGCCGCAACGCACGCGACTACGAACGGCTGCCCCAGCACTCCGAAGCACACCTGAACTGGGCACTCATCACCGTGATGACCCGACGTCTGACCCGAAAAAGCCCGCGGACCAGCCAGTGGACGAGGAAAACTCGTGCCTGATCAGGAGCAGCTACGTCACGTGGCTGATAGGCGTTGCATCAGTCGTGGCGACGATGCACCTCTGAGCAAAGTGCTCCCCTGAGTCGAGTACATCCGGGATCATGAACCATGCTCCCGGATGACTGGCAACTCACCGAAGACGTCGACGACTTCCTCGCCCGAGCCGGAGACTTCCTGCGCTCGCGGCCCGCCCTGCACAACACGCCGTTGATGGACATCGAGAAACTGCGAACACGCGGGGCTGGCGCGCATGGTGTCGAAGCCACCGTCTTCGGGCGACTGGAGGCGGGAGGCGAAGTCTGCGCCATCTTCTATCGCACGCCGCGCGGATACCTGTGGGTTACTCCCCTCTCTGCCGAGCAGGCTGGCACCCTCGCGGCTCACCTGGCCGGCCTCGGCCACTCCCCCTCCGGTGTCCTCGCGGACCACGACACCGCCACCGCCTTCGCGGATGCATGGCAACGGCATACGGGCGCAGCGCCAGCCCCTTTCTGGCGGACGCATCTTTACCGTCTCGGCCCGCTCACCCCACCGCAGCCATGCCCAGAGGGCCGGGGTCGCGTCACGGGTGAAAAGGACCACGAACAAGTCGTCCGCTGGTGTCGTGAGTTCTGCGTCGTTGTTGGGGAGCAGCCTTCCATCGACTTGATCGACGCCGGTTCCTGGGCCGATTCGCGCTTCGGCGACAGACACTTCACATTCTGGGAGAGCCCGGACGGCACTCCCGTCTCCATGGCGGCCGCGACCTCGATCGTCGGCGGCATGGTCCGGGTGGACCCCGTCTACACCCCAGCTCACCTCCGGGGCCACGGCTACGCGGGCGCCGTGACGGTCGAGGTGAGCAGGGCCGCACTGGCCGCAGGCGCGGCGGACGTCGTCCTGTTCACGGACCCGGACAACCCCACCAGCAACGCCCTCTACCAGCGCATCGGATACGTCCACCTCGCCGACTTCACCGGATACAAGTTCTCCTTCGGCACGCCAGAAGCCGGTTAGGAACACGACCGACGCGAGACGCACCTGTCCTCAGAGGTCGTTTTCATCTATTTTGCACCGCCACAACTGCCTCATTGGAATACTTGCGCTTCCTGAGTGCCGGACCGGCGGGGGCAACTACGGGGCGGATCGCCCATGCAGGCAATATTTGGGATGAGACGGAACTTGCTCAGATGAAACGGAAATTTGAAGCACCGCCTCAGTCACTCTGAGTTCTAGAGAAGCCATCGCCCCAATAGTCACGTCTCGACACTGCGACCTGTTGGGATGAAACGGGCTTCGTAGATGAAAACGACCTCTCAGAGGGCGTTTCGTGAGGTTTCGGGCGGCTTTGCCGTCGCCTGATGGTGTGGGTGCGGGGCGGAATTCGCCGGTCCTCAGCCGCTCGTCTGCTGGTGTGGTGATGTGAGTGAACGCAAGCCGTACCCGAGCGACGTATCGGACGAGCAGTGGTCGTTGATCGAGCCAGCGATCGCCGCGTGGAAGGACCGGCACCGCTCGGTCAGCGGCCACCAGGGCGCCTACGAGATGCGGGAGATCATCAACGCGATCCTCTACCAGGGCCGGACGGGCTGCCAGTGGGCCTACCTCCCGCACGATCTTCCGCCCAAGAGCGCGACGTACTATTACTTCGCCGTCTGGAGGGACGACGGCACCGACCAGGTCATTCACGAGCTCCTGCGCTGCCAGGTCCGTGAACGAGCCCGCCGATTAGAGGACCCGACCTTGGTGGTACTGGACACCCAGAGTGTCCGCGCGGCCGCCGGGGTCCCCGCCTCCACGACCGGCCGGGACCCGGCGAAGAAGGTGCCGGGCCGCAAACGGGGACTGGCCGTGGACGTACTGGGCCTGGTCATCGCCGTCATCGTCCTGGCCGCGAACACCCACGACAACGCAGCCGGCATCGCCCTGCTGGACCAGGTCGCCGAGCACACCGGCGGCACCGTCCGCAAAGCCCTCGTTGACCAGGGCTTCAAGACAGCCGTGGTCGCCCACGGCACCGCGCTCGGCATCGACGTGGAGATCGTCGAACGCAACCCGCAGGAGACGGGGTTCATTCCACAGCCGAAGCGGTGGAGGGTTGAGCAGACCTACGGAATCCTCATACTGCACCGACGCCTGGTCCGCGACTACGAGCACCGCCCGGCCTCGTCCGCTTCCCGCGTCTACTGGGCGATGACCCAGGTCATGGCCCGACGGCTCACCGGCGCGAACACCCCCACCTGGCGCGGACCGCTGGCGGTGGCAGCGTGAACATCGAGCCCCTCCTTGACGCGCTCGGCCTCCAAGAGGACGCCACCCGGGCCCTGGCCGAGGACCTCCGCACCCAGATCGGAGAGCTGAACGGCCGGCTTCGGGAGGCGGAGACCCACCTCGAACACCTCGCGATCACGCGGAAGACCGTCACCGCCCTCGCCGACCGGCTCCCGGCCGCCCCGCCGGACCTGCCCGAGCACCCGGACTACCCCCGCATCCTCGGTGTCTTCAACGAGACCACCGGCCCGCTGCGGGCCCGAGACGTCTGTGAAGTCCTCGATCACGAACTGCTGCCGAAGAACATCGAGGGCACCCGTGCCAAGCTGAAACGCCTGGTCAAGCTTGGTGTCCTCACCGAAGTCGTCGTCGGCAGCTTCACCAGGAAGCAGCAGCCCACCGCGACCAGCAGTTGTGACTGAGCGCTTCAGCTGACGAGTGACACATGGGTTGGTGACCGCCGTGATCGCTCAGATGTGCATGTCCGGGGTGCCGCGAACTGCATACGCCGGCAGGCGGGCTTCCTTCAGGTAGGCCGGGGAGAGCGAGAGGTCGAACCTTTGCTCGATGACGCCGAGGGTGCGCCGGTAGGTATCCGTGTAGTGCTCGCCTTCGGGGGCGATGAGCGTTTTCCCGTCGGGCTGCAGCACGTACCCGCTAACGAGCTCGGGAAGCAGCAGGTCAGGCTCCCGACCCCAGCGCCACACTTCCTCGCCCAGCCCAAAGCCGCACAGGTCCACGCCGTCCCGAGCGTAGAAGACTGTGGCCGGCGGGTGCTCTTGCATCGGCACGTAGTGGACGGCTTCGACCCCTTCTCGGGAGATCTCTGCCAGACGGTCCCCGCCGGTCGAGTCCCCGTACTCCAGAGCGAAGGACCAGCCTTCATGCTCTCCGACCCGTACGACACCATCGCCGTCCTCGCTGGGTCGGTACCACTGGCCGAGGTCCCACGCTTCGGCGTCGGTGATCGGTTCGGTGGCGCCGTCCCGGTCACCTCCCATGCGCACCGCCAGTTCCTGCGCGGATATCCCGCGTGCGAACACCACGCTGGACATCCAGTGCTCCAGATCGACCAGCCACCGAATCCCGTCGCGCATGCCTTCGCCTCTCACCCATAGCCATTGATCCTCGGGTTGCACACTATGCAGCACCACCGACAAGGCGATCTCATCGTGTAGCGCCAAGTTGATCAAGCTGTCGACCGGGAAGCGCTGGAGCCGCCGTTGACGGCGCTCAGCTGGCCAAGCGAAGCGCTCAGCGACAGCAGCCTGTCCCAGCCTCAGCCGGGAATGGACATCAACTCACGAACCGCCCTCTGAAAGACCTCATTGATGCCCTACACGAACTTCATCTCAGAGCAGGGCGCCCTACGCTGTCCGACCTGGCCAGGGCCTTGGAGGGAGGGATCTCTCGCAGTCGGCTGCATGACGCGTTCACCAGCGGTCGGTTGCCGCGTTGGGAGGTGGTCGACGCCCTGGTGGAAACTCTCGGCAGCCGCGCCCGAGGGACTACTCCCGAGCAGGAGCTCGACCGCTTTCACGCTCTGTGGCAAAGCGCCGTATCCGGCTCCGGGCACCCGGAGCCAGCGACTGCTTCGGAGCCAAAGCCGAGACTGAGGCCTCCTTGTACTCCGTCGGGGGCCAGTACGTCAGTTGCCGATGCGACCGGCGGCCAGAGTGCAGCGTCAAAGACAGGTGTGTCGCTGTACATGTCGCAGGCGTTGTTCAACAGGATCAATGGCAGCCCGTGGCAGGAGAGGATCGAAGACGGCTACCTCTGCTTTCTGACTGGCGACTTCTTCCCGCCCAAACCCGAGCACCAGTTTCCCCGCGAGGACATGACCATCGTCTCCGCACCGGTGAATCCCCAACTGCGGGAGGCGGTGGCGGACTACGCCCGAGACCATGCCAGCGCTCTCGGATGGGTCCCGACCCCGAAGCAAGTTGCCGTCGCCTGGCTCATGCACTCGCCTCCTCCGTCTGCAGGCAAACTGGCCGTCGTGCGCTGAAGGGCGCTCGGATGGACCCCCTGCCTGCCACATTCGGCTGAAGCTACTGATCCGTGGCTCGGGTCTCGTGCTGTCGGCTGGCCGAAGACGGCCGCTTCTACACGTCCCAGCCTGTGAGCGACTGACGGAAATCAGTGCTGAGCCGGTCGATCAGGATGTCGCCTTCGGGAGTCAGAACATGAGGCTGGTGCGCTCCCATGTCGGCCAGCAGGTCGGAGACGAGGGCGCAGGCCACGACAACGGCTTCTCGCTTGTCGGTGACGATGGCGTCGAGATCAGCTGTGGTCTGCGCTGGAGTTGCTGGAAGCGGCATCAGGGGGCCGTGTTGAAAGGCGCTCTCCGACACGACCAGGCGCACGGGCCCTTCCTTGCCATCGAAGCGGTGGAGTATGGCGGAAAACATCAGATCATCTGCCGCTCCGGTCTCCGCCGCCCAGGCTGCGGCAGCCTGTACCAGAGTGACTAAGTCGAGTTCGAGTGCGCGCTGGGACAGTCGCTTGGGGCCGTCGGCATCGAACTGGTCACCCTGGATGTGCAGGGTCAGCGCGGCGTAGAAACTGCCGTCCTGGTGGAGCTGACCTGAGGGAATGCCCTCGAAGCGAACTTGGCGGCGGCCGACCAGCACGGGGCGTTCCGGCTGCGCGTTGGTGGTCACTCCTTCGCTGGCGAGCTTGGCGAAGCGGTCGAACGCCACGTTGCGATCCGTCTGGTTGGTCAGTGGATAGGTGCCGCGGACGGCTGGAACCGCAGTCAGGCTGACCCATCCCGGGTAGTACGTCGCGGGAGGGCTACTGCCATGCGCCGTGCTGTTCAAGTAGCCCGACAGATAGCCGAAGCCCGCGTCTGATACCTGGTGCAGGCGATCGATGTCGTCGGAAGCGGCCTGGAAGCGGTCACGGTAGCGCTGGGCGATCTCGGATTCGGCGAGCGTGCGGGTCGTGGTGCCGTGCCGGACGTGGACGCGGAAGTTGTAGTCGTTGCCCGGTGCCGCGACCGCGTGCGGGGCCTGAGGGCTCGGGGGCACGGTGAGCACCCAGTAGATCTTGCCCTCCTTGGTCGCGGACTTCACGCCCCGGACGCCCACGTTGGGGACGACGGGCTGGATCCAGTTCGCGAGTACGGAGCGAATCCACTCCTCACCACGGCCGGGCACCGGATCGGCGGGGTCCAGGTGGTGGGCGTGGTCCTGATTACCGTCGTGGACGCCGATCACCACCATGCCGCCGGCGGTGTTAGCCATGGCGGACACGTCCTTGGCGAGTTCCTTCTTGCCCGCGTCGGTGCCCTGGTAGAAGTCCTTCTTCCAGTCCAGGTCGACGCTCTCGGGAATCTGGCTGTCGACCGCACGCTGCAGATCGTCTTCGGTGAGGTCGTCGGGGTGTCGCCCCAGGGCGGCAGTGAGCCGTGCGGGCAGGGCCATCGGAATTCCAGTGTGTTCACCACATACTGCTGGCGATCGCCAGCCAGATCACGCTAAACGGGATCACCGAACCGTTACCACGCATTTCCGAAACTGAGCTCGCCGCCCGTCGTCGGGCTTGCCCAGGGCCAGGAGAACGCGCTGCAGGAGCTGTACGTAGAGCGGGCGTGACGCTCCCGCCAGCTGGTCGTCGAACCAGTCGGACACCCCAGAGCACAGAGAGACCCCGGGCCGCAGATGCCCGGGGTCTCGTGTTGTCCTCACCAGGCGGGTGAGGGCCGCTTTCTGGCAGTGCGGGTCAGCGCCGCTCCCTGGTCTGTCCCCTGGTGACAGCTCTGTTACGCGCGGGCTTGTCCTCGTTCCTCTTCTCCGTGCCTACGAGGGCCGGGTTGGCGAGGAAGTCAGTGAGGCTGGGCGGGGACGGAGGAGGAGGCGGAGGAGGTGGGGGCGGGTTCCCCTGGTTCTGTGCGTTTGTCATGGCCGTCAGTGTGCAGCACGAGACTGACAGTCGAGAGGAAGATCCCGGCGGCGACAGCGGTCAGCGTGACCGTCCAGCGTTTCGTCTTCCGTCGGTGCAGGATGTCGTTCTTCTCGAAGAAGCCCACCCTCGTTCCAGCGAGGGCCCCCAGGGTTGCGCCCTTTGTCGAGCGTGCGTAGGTGCCCAGGGTTTCGCGAGGCTTGAGGTCCTCGTATGCGGCAAGGTTGAAGACCGCGATGCCGAAGCCGATGGCGACCGCGTAGGCTGCGGCGCCGGTGAACGGCTCGAAGTTCCGGGAGGCCAGGAACTGAGCGGCTGTGGCGGCGAACCCCACCAGGAAGATCGCCTTGGTGTCTACCTTCGCGCCTGACTCCGCCTGCCGCGCCAGACGCGCCGCGAGTTCGCTGTTGATCAGCTTCAGGATCTGTTCCTGATCCTCGAGCTCTTGCGGCGTCATCCCCGGAGGCGGGGCTGGTGTGGCGGCCATCTGCCGATGATGCCGCACGTCTGTGACAGTCCGTACCGGGCAGGGGCGCTCAACGGTCGAGTGCGGGAAGGCCAGCGAGGCCGGAGTCGAGCATGATGTGGTCGACAGTCTCCTTCAAGGTGCTGTCGGCGCCGATGACGGTCTCGGCGGCGCCGGGCAGGAGATCGAGCTCCCGGTACCACTCCCGCAGCTGCGGCTCGCTGACCTCGCTCGCGATCGGTTTGGTGGCGTGCCGGGCGAGGCTCTGCTCGAACGGCACGTGCAGATAGTAGCTGTGGGTCGGGCCGCGATGATCGGTGCGCAGCTTGGTGAGCATGTTGCCGTAGTGGTCGGCGTAGAGGATGCCTTCGACGATCACGTGGTAGCCGGCATCCAGAGCGTAGCGGGCGGTCAGGTCGATCAGGCCGATGTTCGCGGCACCCGGCCGGTCCCGCTCACGCAGGACGATCCGGCGCAGGTTGTCCTGGCCGACAACAGCCAGTCCGCGGCCGAAGCGGTCACGGATGCCGGCTGCGACGGACGACTTCCCCGACGCACTGTTGCCCCGCAACACGACCAGCCGGGTTTCTTCGGTGCCCACCATCACGACGGTCACGCTACCGGCAGCCGGCGACAGCATGTCGAAGCCACCGAAGGGACGGTCTCGCGCTACCAGCCGCCAGCGTCTCCCCCGTACTGCGCCCACAGCTCATGGGACTGGCCAGCAACGACGCGGGCGGCGCTCCGCTGCCCCGGCAGCGCCCGTTCGTTGGCCACCACACTGTCCAGAACGTCACACAGCGCGGCGGCCAACGTCACCATCGCGTCGTCAATCACCGGCTCGTCGATCCGGGCGTGGAAGGTGAAATCGAGTTCGGCGAGCTGGGCAAGCCGACCAGCTTCGCCGCGGCGTAGGTCGGCGCGGTAGGCGGCGATCAGCTCCGGACCGACGACGGGATCGAGGACAGCACATGCCTCGTCGGCGAGGACGACGCCAAGGCCGTGGCTTCGCGCGCCGGGGAAGCGTGGTCGACCAGGACGGTGCTGACAAGCCCGGCGACGGCAAAGGCCCGGTGTGCGCGGGCGAGCAGCACGACCGGCGGGGCCACGCGGCCCCCCACCACCGTCGCGGTCAGCCCGTGCGCCTCGCTGGCGAGGAACTCCGTCAGCCGTTGCTCGTGCGGCTCGCTCGCGGTCATCCTGCGACGGTAGCCGCGGCGCCGCACGGCCGGGAAGCCGCTCTCAGCCGAGAGACTGCAGGAACGCCGCCTGGACTCGCAGCAGATGCGTCTCGGGGTAGGTCTTCTCGTAGCAGTCCATGACCTTCTGGTACCGGCCCGCCTCGAAGTCGCGGCGGGCCTGGTCTTTCTCGCCGTCCAGACCGCAGGCGATCGCCAAGAAGGCGCCTTCACGCAGGGCGTCCCGCTTGGTTGCGTAGACCCACACGTCCAGCCGTCCGCTGCCGGAGTAGCCGCGGTGCGCCAGGGTCCACACCGCCGGAGCCCGGGTCGTCTGCGTCGAGCCGTCCGACCGGTGCAGACGCGAGGCCACCTGCTGCTTAATGAACCCGGAAGAGTCAATCACCTGGGCACGGTATCGACAGCCCTCCTGCGGTGCGGCCCGTTCTCGGTAAACCTCCTCGGGGCCGCGTCTGACCCGCCCAGGTACCGGCAAGCCGCAACTGCGCAGTCCGGGACCACAGCCCTTTGAGCTAAGACGGTCTCTCGCCCGCTCTACCTGCCGCGCCCCAGCCGACCGATGAACTCCTCCAAGGCGCAGCGTTGCTGTTCCTCGCGTGCCATCTGTTCGGCGAGGACGTCGCGGTCGACGTACGGGTCAACGGCGGCGAGGACCAGGCGCTGGAGTTCCGCCGGATCCAGCGCTTCGACTTCCCACTGGACGGGGTGGCCGATGTCGAAGCCATGACGGCGGGCGAGGGCCGACCACCGGGGATCGCCGCGCTTGCCCTCGGTTGCGGACAACTCGTACTCGCGGATCACCTGGTCGTAGGTGAGCAGTCGGAAACCAGCCGGTACATGACCTGTCGCAGCGTCACACCGCCCTCGTAGCCCTCCACGATCTGCCGGGCCCGCTCCGCAACGGCCGGCCACCGGATCCGCTCCCGCGCCATAGAGGTACTTGTACTTGTACCCTTCCGCGGCCGCGCCGGACCCCGGACCCGAAGGGATCGTGGTTGCGCCGCGCGCCCGGGGTCCGTGGTCGCTCCCGGGTGCGCGGCAGTTCAGACGGTCCCGGCAGCGGGCGCGGCCTCGAGGCGGTCCAGGCGTTCGTAGAGGGCGCGGACCAGGCGGGCGCGGTTCTGGACACAGTGCACGGTGCCCTCCATCGTCGCGGACAGCCGGCCTTCCGCCTCTTTGAGGATGAGGTCGGCGAGCGCCTTGGGTCCGCTGTCCTTGGGCAGCCGGTCGGCGCGGCGGCGGACGTCGGCGGCGAGCGCGCGGGCGTGACCGGTCAGCTGAAGGACGATCTGCTCCAAGTCCCGGGTCGTGAGCGTGTCTTCGCCGGTCCAGGCGAGTACGGCTTTGACGAGGCACTCGTAGGGTTCGCGGTCCAGCGGGAGCCCGGCTTCGATCAGGCCGTCGGGGTCGTGCAGGACCGTGTGGGGGCTGGTGTGCATGGCGGGCCTCGCTGCCGGGAGCGTCGTGTGCGGGTGGCCGGCGGTCACCGCTGGGGGTTCTCGCTGCCGTCCGTCCCGTCGTCCTGGTCCTGGGTCTGCTGGCCGAGGAACCGGGCGAAGCCGCGGTCCGGGCGGGCCAGCAGGGCCGGGGAGGGGACGCCGTGGGCGGGTGACTGGAGGCCGCGGCCCTCCGAGGCCGGGGCGGTGGAGTCGGTGTATGCGCGCAGGGGGCCCCGCCTTTCCGGCTGGTGGTCCGTCGGTGCCGTCGACGCTACGCGCCTGTGGTCCGCGCCCTCAACGAAGTTGCGGAGAATTGCGGAACTTCACTCCAGGGCGTCGATCGCCGCCCGGATGAGGGCGCGGGCGGCGTCGCCGTAGACGGCCATCTCCGCGAGGCCGGCGAACGCCTTGGCGTAGTCGGCGAGCTCGCGCGGCTGCGTCACCTTGATCTCCGCCGTCAGCGTCTCCACCACGGCCATGGTGTCGTCGTGGACGTAGAACGCCTCCAGCGGCCACACGGTGCGCTGCGCGGTGAACGGGATGATCCCCAGCGAGACCGAGGCGAGCGGCATCACCGCCAGGAGATGGCGCAGCTGCCCGCGCATCGCCTCGGGGTCGGCGGTGCGGAAGCGCAGGACGGACTCTTCCATCAGGACGACGTAGCGGTGGCCGCCCTCGTAGAGGAAACGGGAGCGGGCGACCCGGGCCGCGACCGCTTCGGCGACATCGTCCGGGGTGCCCTGGAAGCGGGTGATCTGCTGCATGAGGGCGGTGGCGAACGCCGGCGTCTGGAGGAAGCCGGGCGGCACATTGGACAGGTAGACCCGGCAGTGGCGGGTCTGCTCATGGAGGGCGAGCCAGTCCTCCTGGACCTGTCGCATGCCGTTGCGGTGCAGGCGGCGCCACTCCATGTACATCGAGTCGACCGCGCGGGCGGTGGCGATGAGGTCGTCGG
Organism: Streptomyces beigongshangae; assembly: GCF_019710745.1. GTDB lineage: Bacteria > Actinomycetota > Actinomycetes > Streptomycetales > Streptomycetaceae > Streptomyces > Streptomyces beigongshangae. Next base: position 36,606 of record NZ_JAHKJW010000047.1, on the reverse strand, counting down.
CCTGATCGTCCGCGCCGCACGCCGCACACCAGATCCGGATGTCCGCGTCCGAGGGCGCGGCTGCACCTTTTTGGATGCGGGTGGTCTTCGCGGGGTGCCAGCCGCACCGGGCGGAGAGTTCCTTCCCTGTGAGGCCAGCGTCCTTGCGCAGGTGCGTGAGCCGGACGGCGAGCGCCTCGCGGGCCGCCTGAGCGCTGGACGAGGGGGAGGCGGTCGTCATGAGGTGCGTGGCCCTTGGGTTGCGCGTCGGTCAGATGCGGTAGTCGGCGTGCTCGGTGGCCAGGTCCCACACCGTACGGAACGCCTCCACGCACAGCTTGATGGCCTGCGGGTCGTCGGTGTGGTCGGGCTCGAGGGCCTGGCCGTCACCGGAGAACAGATTCCACCGCACGATGCGGTCGTCGATGAGCCAGAAGTCGTTGCCCGGCAGGGCGAGAGTGGAGGCGCGGCGGCGGGGCAGCCAGCGGACCTGTTCGCCGGCGCGGAGGTTCGCATCGGTAATGGCGTGCTCGAAGCGGATGTAGTCGGTGACGGGCTCGGAGACGATCCGGGCCCGGCGGACCTTCACCCCGCGGGCGACGGTCCGCTTCACCAGGGGCAGCCATCCGCTCCAGTAGTCCGAGTCGTCCGCGGGCACGCTCCCATCGCGCAGGAAGGCGTCGTAGACCTCGCGCTCCTCCCCCACGGCGTAGACGTCGCGGAGCTCCAGGTGCAGGGCGTGGGCCTGGGCGGAGTTGAGCAGGTCCTCAAAGCTGGGTGCCGGCGGCCTCTGCGGCATCGCACGCCCTCCTGATCTGCTCCACCATGCTGAGCGGGATCCGGACGATCCCCTCGTCGTCTGCGGGCGGACTGTCCTGACGGCAGGTGGCCCGGGTCGCCGCGTCGGCGAACTTGCCCTGCAGAACCAGTTCCGGGCCCTGGGCGGTGTCGGTGTCCACCCACACCGCCGGGCAGTTCCCTCCGCCCGAGTTCGGGTCCGTGCCGAAGAAAAGTAACGCCATGATCCCCTCCGAAGCGAGCCGGTTGCGCGGAGTTGCGTGACGACCGTCCCGCGCCCTGCACGCCCGGTCAATACCGCGGACGGGCGGGCCGTCGCCCTGCCATCCGGGCGGGTGATTTTCCTTCGTGTACGCGGGCGCAGTCCTAGCGGTGCGTGTCCAACTTGCCTGTTTTCAAGGGGTCTTGACAGCTTTTCATGTGTTCTGTCATGTTATGTCCGCTGATTCCGGCGAATGAGCGAGAGGTGATCTCATGCGACGAACCGAGTACGACGCGGGACAGGCCGCCAAGCGGTTGAAGGTGCCCGCAGCCGCCTTCCGGTGGGCCCGGCACACCGGCCTGATCCCGGCCCCGGACGCGTCGTCCTGCCAGTGGTCCCGGGCCGCCGTGGAGGCTCTGGATGCCGACGCCATCCGGGCCGCGATGCCCTCTCCGCCCATCTCCGGCGGCGCGGCGGCCGACCGGATCGCCGACGCGCTCGGCACCCCGAACGTGATCGGCGAGAAGGCGAACCTCACCGCCTTCGTGGTGCGCCGGTTCGTCGACCGCGGCCTCCTGGCCGACCTGAGCGCGAACCCGGACGGGACGCTGCACCACCCCGACCAGGTCGCGGAGGTCTGCCGCCGCGAGGACCTGGCGGACCTGGTCGCCGCCGACACCCCGCTCGGACCCGAGCAGGCCGCCGCCCGCCTTCGGGTTCGCCGCGCCGACTTCGGCCACATGGTCCGACTCGGATGGGTCCGCTCCCCGCAGTCGATCGAGGTCCGCTTCGACACCAGCAGGGCCGGAGCCGTCGACGTCGCGCTCTACACCACGGCGTCCGTCGACGCGATCGTCCCCGCCCACCCCGAGGTCGACTGGGAGCAGCTGCGCGCGGTGGAGAAAGGCCGGCGCTCCCCGCTCGCCTCGCTGCCCCCGGCGCCGGTACCCGCGTAGTCCTGCTGCGGATGCGGCCCTCCGCACCCGAGCTCGTGGTCGCACCGGATGCGGAGGGTGTCGTCAGGGCCGCCGGCGGAACCAGCCGCGGCCCCGGCCCGTCACCTGCCCGCAGGGGCAGGTCAGCGCGGGCTGGCACGGCCCCTACCCGACCTCCTCGCCCACCGCGGCCCCACTGATCGTGGCCAGGTTCGCCAAGAGCCAATGCCGTCCCTGCCCGGCACGCGCCCAGTGCACCAGCACGGCCGACAACGTCCGCACCGTGGGCTTCCCTCCACGCGAGCTCCACGAGCTGCAGCTCCGCGTCCGCGCCGAGCAGCAGACGCCTGACTGGAAGGCCCGCTATGCGGTCCGCTCCGGAGTGGAGGGCACGGTCAACGAGTTCGCCCATGGACACGGCATGCGACGCTGCCGCTACCGAGGACAGGGAAAGGCCCACATCCAGCACGTCCTGACGGCCATCGCCGTCAACATCGAGCGCCTCAGCGGACTGACACCGGCCGAGGAAGCCTCCACGCCCCGCCGGCCGACTGCCTTCCAGAACTACCTCGACCAACGCGAGATCCCTCGCCCCAAGTCCTGGCGCACCTTCGGCAGTTGACTCCGCCGACACCAAGACCCCCACAGAGTCAAGCTAATACCTTCCCCAGCCCCAGCCACGGCTTGACGTGTGCTGTTACTGGTCCGTGTGGCCGCAGTAGGGCCGAACGGAACTTCCACACCCATATGGAGCCGCCAGAGCGCGGCCTTTATCTCCCCGGGGCCACGAGGCCCGATTCGTACGCCACCACTACCGCTTGTGCTCTGCTGTCCAGGTCCAGCTTGGTCATCGTGCGGTTGAGGTGGGTCTTGACGGTCGCCTCGCTGATGTAGAGGCGGTCGGCGATCTCAAGGTTGGACAGACCGCGGGCGATCAGTTTCAGCACCTCCAGCTCACGGGAGGTCAATGCATCCAGGTCCGCGGGCTGTTCGCTGGCGGTCTGGCGGGCGTACGCCTCGACCAGGCGGCGGGTGACGCTGGGCGCGAAGAGCGCGTCGCCACCGGCGACCGCGGCGACCGCGGCGAGCAGCCGTTCGGGTCCGGAGTCCTTGAGCAGGAACCCGGATGCTCCGGCGCGCAGCGCCCCGTACACGTACTCGTCGAGGTCGAGGGTGGTCAGCACCGGGATGCGGGGCGGGGGGGTCGGCGGCCTGGGCGAGGATGCGTTCGGTGGCGTCGATGCCGTTCATACCGGGCATCCGGATGTCCATCAGGATCACCTCAGGAGCGGTCTCGGAGGCGAGCGCCACGGCCTCCGTGCCGTCGCTCGCCTCGCCGACCACCTCGATGCCGGGTGCGGCGCGCAGCAGCCCGACCAGTCCAGCGCGAATGGGGAACTGGTCGTCGGCGACAAGCACGGTGGTCATGTGGTGGCGTCATCCCCCCGCCCTGCGGCCCGCGCGGAGGTCGGTAGGGCCAGCCGCACGGCGAAGCCCCCTTGCTCCTGCGGGCCGATGCTGATCTGCCCGCCGTAGAGCTTGGCCCGCTCACGCATGCCCAGCAAGCCATGCCCGCCATCAGTTCGTACTCTGTCCGGAATCACCCCCACTCCGTCGTCCGTGACCGAAACAGTCACGTGATGCGAGTCATACCTCAGCCGTACCTCCGCGCTCGCGCCGGGCGCGTGTTTCAGGACGTTGGTGAGTGCTTCCTGCACCACGCGATAGGCACACAGTTCGATGCCGGGGGCGAGCGGGCGCGGAGTGCCCTCGACACTCAGGACGACCGGGAGCCCGCCGGATCGGAGGCGTTCGGCCATCTCCTCGATACGGGCCAGGCCTGGCATCGGCCCGCCCGGGGCGCCATCGTCGGCGGCGCGCAGCACCATGAGCATGCGGCGCAGCTCTTCGAGAGCCTCCTTGCCGGTGGCACCGATGGTGTCAAGTGCGGTACGCGCGGTCTGGCGGTCGGTGTCGAAGACGAACCGGGCGAGACCGGTCTGCACGGAGATCACGGACATGTGATGGGCGACCACGTCGTGCAGTTCGCGGGCGATGCGGCCGCGTTCCTCGGCCACCTCGCGCTGGGCCCTCTCGGCTTGTTCGCGCCGTAACTGCCGCGTCAGCTCGGTCGTTCGGCGGGCGACGACGCCGAACCGCCACAGCACCGCCGGGTAAACCACGGCCTGCCCGACGACGGACGGCCATGAGTCGGTGTGGGTTACCGCGCCCGCATAGATCCAGACCCCGCCCATCAGCGCGGCGCAGGGGATGGAGACTCGGAGGGCTCGCAGGGAGGCGACGGTGTAGACGGCGAGCATGGGGCCGAAGCTGCACACCACGGGCCAGTAGCCGGCGGTGATGTACACCAGCCATGTCGCGTGCACGAGGCAGCAGACCACGACAGGGGCCCGGATGCGAGCCACGAGCGGCAGGTGGACCAGGACCACCAGCGTGTAGGCGGTCTTGTCGAGTGGGTTCTGGCCCTGGCGCGCGGCTTCCGGTCCCAGCAGTACGGCCACACTGGTGAGCGCCGCCGCCAGCAGTGTGTCGACGGCGAGGGGGCGGATCCGCATTGCAGCAGCGTAAAGCCGGTTCCGGTGGATGGGCGTCAAACTCTCGCGGTACCACGGAAGTTGTAGGAACCGCGTGGCTACCGCGCTGGTCCGCACAAGAGTTCAACCCCGCGTGGGACGCGGGTCGTACGCGGCGGACCGTACGTTCTAAGCATCTGCAGCGCAGCGCTATCCACGCATCAGCACCACGGATGAAGGATCTGACCAGGAAGAGAATGTGCGCTCGCGCTCGAACTGATCGCACCGCCACCTGCGCGCAGCCTCGTCAGGTGACGTCCTACGACCCGACCTGCTTTGTTTCACGCCCGGGACACGGCTGTGCAACAACCCCAAACGCGGTGAACTCGATCCAGGACGCCCCCAATAGCCGCCTTGACGGAAAAACAGGTGATTGAACCGCCCCGGTTCACACAGCCCGGGGACACACGGCGCCAACCGCCAAACACCGCAGATCAGAGAGGAACGACATGCAGATTCAGAGGAAGCTCGCCGTCACCATGACGGCCCTTGCCCTCGTCACCGGACTCGGCGGAGTGTCCGCCTCGACCGCGACCGCAGCCCCGAACTCGGCATCGGCGGCAGTGTGCAACACCCAGTCGGGCCGCAATGTCGACACGGGGCACGGGATCATGGCAGGCACCTACAACCTCAAGAACATGTGGTACTCGTACTGCGACAACGTCACCCGCGTCGAGAAGGGCACCAAGCTGTACTTCCACTGCTGGGTGCAGAACTCCAGCGGCAACTGGTGGGTGTACGCGCGCATCGCGAATACACAGACGTACGGCTGGATGTCCCTCGACAACTTCGACTGGGGGAAGTCCACCTCCAACGGCGGCACCTGCTGGTGAAAGCCGCCTGGCGAGAGCGGCCTGATGAGTCCGGCCGTCGTGCGGCCGGTCACCGAACTTGAACGGGAATGCGCCGCTGCCAGCGTCGTGCCTTTACCAGGACGACTGCCGGTTGTCCGTGCAGTCACGGACGGACAGCGGCTCCAATCACTGGAGGACACCAATCGTGCAGTTGAACACCCGAATTCCACTATCTGCGGCTGCTGTGGCTCTCGGGGCAGGACTTCTCGTCCCGCCCACGGCGGCCGCCGACCACGCTGCCGCAGCCACCGCTCGGCCCGCACAGACGGCCCGGACAGAAGCGGCCGCAGCGCGCCTGCCCATCTGCGAGTACGGCATTCAACAGCGCACAAGCGATGGGCACATGACCCTGCCAGGCTACGGGTCCAGCGGCCGCAGTTGCGTGCTCAGGCAGGGCCATCGGACTCTGGGTGTGACGGCGCTACAAGCCGGGCTGGTCCGCTGCTACGGGGCGAGGATCAGCGTGGACATGAGCTTCGGCCCCGCGACCAAGCGGGCCCTGCGCGCGGCGCAGAGGAGGGCCGGGGTCACCGCCGACGGCGTCTTCGGGCCGAACTCGAGTTACGCCATGCGCTGGCCGGAGTACTACGAAAACGGAAGGTTCACTGGCCGCTGCATACGCAATTGAATTGGCGTTGACAGAGCCACCCGCCACACCGACCGCGACGTCGACCACCTCACCGCCCCCTGGAGGGCCAGCGGACACGGTCCTGGCCGGGTTCACACTCACCGCGAAGGGCGCCCCGTTCAACGTCAGCGACCACCTTGCCTACTGCGACCAGTACGAGGCCGACGCCGTCGCGCTTCTTGAGGCCGCTGTTGGCAAGGAGGATGTGACGGCCACCGGAATGCTCTGACACCGTGATCAACCGGCACAGGCCCGTACCCCGACGATGCGTCGGGGTACGGGCCTACTCTGGAGTAATTGTCAAGAGTTGTGGGTCAGCAGCGGCTCACCATGATTCGCGGCTCAGGTGCACGAGACCTGGGATGGTGCCCAGGCGGGTGTGCAGGGTGGGCTCTGGGGCCGGGGTGTCGGTGAGCAGGAGGACCCGGACCGCCGGGTGTTCCGGGGTGTAGAGGTCGTCCTGGCCGTCATCGCCGGGGATGGCGTTCGGCTGGATCTCGATGCGTCCGAAGGTGCCCTGGGCGAGGTGGTAGACGCCCCGGTAGTCACTGTCGCGCTCGGTGAAGACCACATCGAGGTGGCCGGTGATGAGGCGGACCAGTTCACTCGCGGTGTGTGTGGTGGTGCCGTAGGTGTCGTAGTCGGTCATGGTGGGCTGACCTTATGCCGCGAGGGTCTCGGGGCGTTCGAGGGGCTCGCCGCGTTCGAAGCGGGCTCCGGCCCTCACCAGGGCGACGAGGTGGGGTGCGTTGACGGCTCGCCATCGGGCCTGGGCGGACTCGACGAGTTTGAACACCATCGCCAGGGCGGCCGCGCGGGAGCCGGCTCCCTTGGTGACCTTCGTCCGCAGCCGCACGGTCGCGAAGGTCGACTCGATCGGGTTCGTGGTCCGCAGATGGATCCAGTGCTCGGCGGGGAAGTCGTAGAAGGCCAGCAGCTCGGCCTCATCATCTGTGATCTTCTTGACGGCCTTGGGGAACTTCGCCTTGTACTGTTTCTCGAACGCCTTGACAGCCCTGGCCGCGTGCTCCTTGTCCTCGGCGTTGCAGATGTCCTGGATGGCCTTCTTCGCCGCGGGCTGGGCCGACTTGGGCAGGCTGTCGAGGACGTTGGCCGTCTTGTGAACCCAATACCTTTGGTGTCGGGTTTCGGGGAAGACCTCGTGAAGCGCATTCCAGAGGCCGAGGGCGCCGTCGCCGACGGCGAGGACGGGAGCGCGCATGCCCCGGCGGGCGGCATCCCGCAGCAGGCTCGCCCAGGACTCCGCGGATTCCCGGTAGCCGTCGGCCATGGCGATCAGTTCCTTGGTGCCGTCCGCGCGCACGCCCCTCACAACCAGGACTGCGGCCTTGGCCTCCTCCAGGCGTATGCGCAGGTGGATGCCGTCGGCCCAGACGTAGACGTAGTCCGTGGCGGACAGGTCGCGCTCGCCGAACGCCTTGTGGTCGGCCTGCCACTGGGTGGTCAGCCGGGTCACGGTGGCCGGGGAAAGGCCGGCGGAGGAGCCTAGGAACTGCTCGAGCGCGGGCACGAAGTCGCCGCTGGACAGGCCGTGCAGGTAGAGCAGCGGCAACACCTCGCTGATCTTCGGGGACTTCCTTGCCCAGGGCGGCAGGATCGCCGAGGAGAACCGCTTGCGCTCGCCCGTCTCCTCGTCGATGCGCTTGTCGTTCACGCGTGGAGCTTTGACCTCGGCCGTCCCGGCCGCGGTGGTCACGTTCCGGGGCTGGTGGTGTCCGTTGCGGACCACGAGCCGCCGCCCGCGCTCGTCCTTCTCGTCGGCCAACTCGGCTATGTAGGCGTCAACTTCGGCCTCCAATGCGGCGGCCAGCATCCGCCTGGCGCCCTCCCGGACGATCTCGTCGATCAGGGACCCGCTTCGTGTCGAGCCGTCCTCGGTGACTACCGTGAGCATGGGCGTACCTTCCCAGCCGACGGGCCAACGTCGGCCTACTCGATTCCAGTCAATCGATCACCCGGGAAGGTACGCCCTTCGCGTCCAACCCGAGGCCGATCCACAGGTCTTGAGCATTACTCAGTCGCTGAAGGTCTTGTTCTTTGCGGTCGGCAGGCCCTTGAGAGGAAGTACTCTTCTGACTCACACGTAGCCAGCTGGACTGAGGTGGCCATGCACCGAAGGACTGTGCTCATCGGCGTGTTCTCGGGGGTTGGGCTTGTGTGTGCTTCCACCCTCTCAACTGCGCAGAACGACGTGAACGAAGGCGAAGGGCATGGCGGTCAGTTCACAGTGACGGACCGCGATGGGAACACACCCTCAGCAGGCCCTCCCCTCACCGAGCGGCAACGTGAGCAGAGAAGGCAAGTGGAAACGCCCGAACAGGTCCGGAAGCGGATCGATTACGCAGACAGCCTCCAGCGGAAGTACTCGTCCGGCGACTGAGAACGTGGCGAGGGCGGAAGGTTTCCTAGTGAGTGGCTGTCCCTTCTGCTTGATCGGCCAAGGCGAGATCGACGCGGACCTGGTCGCGTACCGCTCGAAGAACGTCTTCGTCATCCCCACTCTCATGCAGCGAGAGAAAAACCCAGGTCACACCCTGGTGTTGCCAGGCCGTCGTGCTGCCAGCGGATGCAGCCAACCCGGAGCCTGGCGATTTCGTCACTGCGTTGTCCAGCGAACAGCCAGGTCAGCGTGATGGCCCGAATCAGCTCGGCCGGGTAGGTGCGGCCGTCCGTGGTCGGCAGGTCGCCGGACTCGACGTTCAGCCCGGCCCACAACAGCTTGGCCCAGACGTCGTCCGCGATCACACGCGGGTCGGGGCCCATGAGGGCCTGGACGCTGCGGGGCGTCCTCAGCGCGTGGGCAGGGTTGAACCGTTGCGGGATCCACTCCCATTCGTGGAGGTCGCGGAAGAACGCGCGGGGCACTTTCAGGTAGCCGGACTTCGCCTGCGCGGTGAGCGGCTTGCCGATGCGGCCCTGCGACCGCATGCCCGCCGTCTACTGGGAGTACTCGCCGACCGTCATGCGGTCGACCGCGGCGACCCAGGACGCGCAGGTCTGGCGGGTCCAGAGCTCCGGCCCGGTGACCTCTGGGTATTCGGCGGCCAGCCAGCGTCCAATCTTCGCGAGGACGCTGCGGTAGCTGCTGCGGACGCCCGGCGTCAGCGTCGAGGTCGCGTGCCAGCGCTCGACCCAGTGGGCCCAGCTGCCCGCTGTGCCCTCGATCGCCGTGGGCCCGGGGCCGTGCCGGGGACGCGGCGGCGGATCGGCGTGGCCGAGAGCGGCAACGGCGCGGTGTATCCCGTGCAGGTCGCTGGCCCACTCACTCTCCTGCATGGCTGCCGACGCGCGGACCGCGTCCAGGGCCGGAGTGGACAGTTCCTCCAGCCGAGGGCTGCGGTTGAGCAGCAGGATCTGGCAGACCGCCGAGGTGAGCCGGCTGGGACGGTGCTGGTAGCCCCAGTCGCCGAGGACCGCGAGGACCTTTCCGACCGCGGCGTCGACCGCGCTCTCGCCGAAGACCCGGCGGGCGAGAGTGCGCCGCTGGAAGCGTCCGACCTGCTCGAACGCGGTGAAGCCGCCGAGGAGATAAGCGTAGGCGATCACGAACGGGCGGGCGTTCGGGCCGATCTGACCGCCCCACCGACGTCGGAAGTCGGCCCCGGACCGGTCGATCAGGTCGGCCCAGTCCTGGTCGGACCAACCCCAGTAGCTACGGCCGAGTTCACCGCAGCGGACCAGGACAAGGCCGACCGCGTCGCGGGCGAACCGTCGCTGGTGGCCGGTGCCCGGCGCCCAGCGGAGGCAGTCCCGGGCGTGGGCCAGCGGCTCGACCAGCCGCTTCGGGGCCGTCGCCGGCGTCAGTCCCCGGCGTCTGACCTGCTCGATTCCCAGGGCGCCGAGCACCTTCGACTCGGCGTGGGTCAGCAGGGCTCGCCGGTCGTAGCGGGCGGGGTCGAGCGGCCATATCCAGTCCGCGGCGTCCGCGGACGTCGCCGGAGTCGTCGCCGTCAACGCTCCACCCCGCCCGGATGGCCGGCGCGGGTGAGCATGGCGATGCGCCAGGAGTGGATCTGCTGCATGCCGCGGTTCAGCTTCTCCGCGAGGTCCCGTCCGGACAGGTGGATGTAGGTCATGGTCGACTCGGTGTGGCGGTGCCCGGCGAAGGTCGCGATGGCGTGCAGTTCCCAGCCCATCCTGGCCAGGTCAGTCAGGCAGAGGTGGCGGGTGGTGTGGGTCGAGAAGCGCGGCAGATCGGTGGCCAGGGCGACGCGGCGGACCACCTTCGACCAGGTCCACAGACTCAGCGGCTGACCGTGGTTGCGGCGCGACTCCGACAGGAACAGCGGGCCGCGAGCCCGACTGATCGTCGCTCTGTGCACGAGGTAGCCGGACAGCAGCACGCCCGTCGGCGCGGAGTACGGCACCACGCGCTCGCGGCGGGTCTTCGTCGTCTGCGCCCTGACCCGAAGCGTCCGGTGAGCTGGATCGACATCGTCGGTCCGCAGCGAGCACAGTTCCTCGCGTCGCAGAGCGGCGTCGTAGGCCAAGGCAAGCATCACCCGATTGCGGGCCGGCTCCTCGCGCACGACGTCCAGCAGGTCGAGCCACTGCTGTTTGCTGGGTATCCACGGCAGCTTCACCAGGCGCGGCACCAGGCCGCGCTCGTGGCTGCCGAACTTCCGTCCCGGCGTGTAGCGGCCGCGGCCGACCGGGTTCGACTCCCGCCGCCCTTCCTCAATCAGGTAGTCGTAGAACAGGCGGACCGGCACCAATCGCTGCTGCAAGGTCGCGTTCGCCAGACCCGCCCCGGAGTCCAGCGCGACCACGTTCGCACCGCGGCGGCTCGGCCGCGTGGACAGGTCCTTCACGAACGCGGCCACGTGCAGCCGACCCGCCGTCATCGGATCGACGTCGTCCCGCTCGCAGATCAGCAGGTACTCGGCCAGACCCCGCGCGTACGCGTCGATCGTCCGCGGAGCCCGCCCGAGGTCCGTCCACACCCGCAGCCACTCGGCCGCCCTCTTATGCCGGCCCAGGACCGGCCACTTCTCCTCCAGCACCACCGCGCTGCCCAACACGCCTCCTCAGCTCATGGAGACGCCGCAGGATACGAGACGCATCCTGCGGCGCGTGATTCCACGTAACTGATAGGCCGCGCGTCTATGCCTTCTTCGCCCGCTGGCGGGACACGGGACTGGTCACCGAGCTGCACGACCGGCTGAGGGAAGCCGTCCGCGCCGGTGAAGGCCGCAGCGCCGCGCCGAGCGCGGAGGTCATGGACTCGCAGTCGGTGAAAGCGGACGCCACCGTCACCTTCGGCTCCCGGGGCTTCGACGCGGGCAAGAAGACATCCGATGCGAAGAACACGTCAAGCGGCAAGGGCAAGACGGGGTTCTCGCGAGGTCGGGAAGGCTACGGCCTCGCTGAGCGGGACCCGGTGGGTTAGACAGTGGTGGAGGCAGCCGATCATCCGGTTGAAGAGGTTCCTCTGAGCGGCCGTGTGCCGGTCTCCGGCCTCGCGTCGGCGGTCGTAGTGAGCCCGTGCTCCGTCTGAATGGGCCATCGCTGAGAAGGCCCACATATAGCCGACGCCGGCCAGCCGCTGGTTCTTCACCCTGCGGGCCGCCACGGACACGGTCTTGCCGGAGGCCCGGGTGACCGGGGCGGAACCCGCGTACGCCTTCAGCCCTCTGGCGTCGGCGAACCGAGTCCTGTCGTCGCCAATCTCGGCCAGAACCCGAGCTCCGCTGAGCGGACCTAGCCCTGGGAAACTAGTGATGATCTCGGCATCAGCATGTGCCCCGAACGCTTCCACCGCAGCCTCGGCAAGATCATCAGCGCTCGTGCACGCGGCTTCCAACTGCCGAAGCAGCGCGAGTGACTGGCGCCCCATGGCCTCCTCGACTAAGGGAAGATGACGCATCTGCGATGCGCGCTGTGCAGACGCTCGACCTCCCTGTCGATGGCGTTCTTGCGGCCGGCCTTCTTCAGCACGGCCCGCAGCTGCGGCCGGGTCAGCTTGGCCGCCTGGCGCGGAGTGGGCGCCGCGGCCAGGAGAGCCCGGGCTATGGGGTGATAGATGCCCTCGCGGCGGTGCCCGACGGCGGCCAGGTAGGTGGGGAAGTACTCGCGCAGGTGGGATGTCAGCTTGTTGCCGGCCTGGGTGCGGTCCCAGACGGCGTCCTGCTGGGCACGGGCAAGGACCGCGACGGCCTGGGCCACCTCCGAGTCGGCGGGAAGCATGCGGTGCGCGGCGGCGTCAGTGCGGAGAATGTTCACCAGCACCATGGCGTCCAGGTGGTCGGACTTCTTCCGGGAGACCGTGTGACGGTCCCGGTATCGGGCGGCGGCCATCGGGTTGATGGCGTAGACGGGGCGGCCGGTTGCCCGAAGGCAGGCGACCAGAAGTCCGCGGGAGGTCTCGATGGCCACCGGGATGGGGCCCTGCGGACTATCGCCGTGTTCGGCGAGCATCTGAAGCAGCTGGGCGAGCCCTTCCGCGGAGTCATCGATGCGAGCACGAGCCAGCAGCGAACCCGTTTCGTCGACGACGGCTATGTCGTGATGGTCACTGGCCCAGTCGATGCCGCAGAACGCCTTCACTCGCCTCACGCTTTCTCATCGAACCTGTGTTATGGCTGGTCACAGCCGTGCAGGGCATGCGTCTCTCTAATGGAAGGGCTCGATGGCCCGACATCCGATTAGCCGTTCATGACCCCAGCGACCTGCGGGGTCCTCGGTCTTGATCGGAGCTGGTAGCTCCCGAGCACGTAAGAGGTAGTCCCCGCAGGGGGCTTGGACCACGATCATCATCGGTGATCAAGGGATCGCTCTCGATGTCGACCGCGAGCGCCAGCACACGTCGGTCTTTTTTGGGGCTCAAGGCCCGGATCAACGGAGGACGTCGTGCTGACGCCGGCGATCGGCATCGAGGAGGTGTTTCAACGAGCTCAGCTCTCGCCCATTAGATCAACGGCCGCAAGCGACACCTAGTGGTGGATACGCTCGGACTTCTCCTGGCCGTGCTGGTCACACCGGCGTCCGTGACCGACCGGGACGGCGCCCGGTCCCTTCGCCAGCGGCGGCCGGCCGCTTGCGGCGGCTGACCGCTTGCGGCGGCTGGCGCGGGTCTGGGCCGACGGCGGCTACACTGGCCACCTCACCGACTGGACCAGCCAGCACCTCGGGCTCGTCCTCGACATCGTCCGCCGTAACGAGGATGTCCGCGGGTTCCAGCCACTGCCCCGCCGGTGGGTGCCCAGTCCGGTGCCGTGCAGGGTGCCGCGGCGAGCGATCGCGGGGACGATGCCGCGGGCGCGGACCTGGTGGCGGTAGATGTCGTGGTCGTAGCCGCGGTCGGCGAACAGGGAGTCCGGCTTGCTGCGGGGCCGACCCGGCCACGGACCGGTGGGATCGCGTCGAGCAGCGTAAGCAGCTGCGTGACGTCGTTGCGGTTGCCGCCGGCCAGCAGGACTGCGAGCGGGGTGCCCTGCCCGTCGGTGATCAGATGGTGCTTCGAGCCGGCCCGGCCCCGGTCGACCGGCGAGGGGCCCGCATGGATCCCCCTTTTAACGCCCTGACGTGGGAGGAATCGACCACACACCGGGACCAGTCCAACCGCGATGCCGCGTTCAACTCCGCCAGCAGGACCTCGTGCAGCCGCTGCCACACACCGGCCTCGTTCTATTCTTGCAGACGACGCCAGCACGTCCTGCCCGAGCCGAACCCCAACTCCTGCGGCAGGTACTCCCACTGGATCCTGGTGTGCAGCACAGACAGGATCCCTCACAGCACTTCCCGGTCCGGCAATGCCTTGCGGCCGGGATACCGGAACCTGCGCTCACGCTGCGGCAGCAGCGGCTCCAGGCGGTCCCGCAACTCATCCGACACGATCCATGACTACGTCCCCACACCAGACCGAACGCTCAACACCCGCGCCAGTCACGGCAGCCAGGACCGATCCACCTCTTTGTGTTAGCCGTTGTTACAGTCCCGTTCGGGGTGGTTACGAAGGGCGGAGTCCGAAAATTTCTCCGATCACGCAGTCCTGACGGCGGCGTCACGCCCCAAGGAGGCGAGTGAGCTTAATCTCTACGAAGCCCGCCCCTTCAAGGCCGTCCTGCGGAAGAAGTCGGCACTCCTCCGGTTCCAGCCGCTCTTCGCGGGACATGGTGAGCGAAGCGTCGTCGTAAACGACACGGATTTCCTCATTTCTGCAGAAGTCAGGAACGCCCCATAGGGCAGGGTTCCACGATTCAATCCTCCCTATGATCGGCCACTTCCCACGAATAAGCCCGAGGTCACCGAACCTACAAACTTTGATCGCGCTATTCGGCTTAAGAAAACCTTGCGGCGGGAATTCAGGTGTTTCCAAGCGCGGGCCAAAGAAATAACCGAGAACGATACCCTTACCGTCCGCCCTGGCCGCCACACCCAACGCGTATCCGTGATCACGAAGAGGCACTGCGAAGATATTACCCGGGGAGTATGGCAACTTTCGGGTCATACTTAACCACCTCACCCTGGATACCATTTGGCAAAGAATTTGCCAGCGGCATCCATATAATTGTTGTAGTTCCGATTTTTTACACTAACTCCGGATGTCCTTCTCACACTGGGCAACGTAGGACGCCCGTTCTGAATCCATACGATTTGCTCCAAACCGCGCCGCTCTCGGTAGACGTCGGTTCGGTATTCAACTTGGAAGCTGTAGTCGGCGGTGTCTTCCCCTCGGGCGTGCTCACGTTCTCGCCGCTGCAAATTGTTCGTTCGCCCAGTTCTGACAACATTTCCGTCCACGTCACGGAGTGTATAGATCCCACCTCTGGCATTCGGATCGCCAAGACAGTTGCTGTTGTGCACGAGGACCGGAGTGGCTCCCGCCAGCACATAGTACGTGTGCAGGTCTGCGACCGTGAGGTTGTATGTGCGGGCGTGCCTGGTGAAGGATCGGTTGCCGGTGACGATGACGGTGTCACCTTCATCGGTGAGCAGGGTCATGCCTGCGGTGAGGGCGCCGGCCTCGATCCAGTTGTGCTCGGAGGATGACCAAAAAGGGTGCTCACGCGTGGCCGTGATTTTGTCGATGCCGTTGCCGGTGGCGATGGACAGTTCATTGAACTGCTTGTCGCTCTTGGTGACGATGAGGCGGGTCACTTTCCTGGGGCCAGACTCACCGGTTTCAGGGTCGGTCGCCTGGACCTCGTCACCAAGTTCGATGTCCTCGATGTTCGAGGTAGTATCGTCGGCCATTAGAACGTCGGTACCAGCGAGGAAGCATTTGCAGCCGATCGCTCTTGCTGACTTCGCCGCCTTGCTTCCTGCTTTCCCACCGGCGACAAGAGTTCCGACGAAGTCCTCGATCAGCTTGGCACGTTCGAACCCTTTGGCGTCCGCCACACACTTGTTGAAGTTTTCGACGCAGTAATTGGCGGCGATGCGTTTGGCTTTCGCTGCGTCATTGTGTTTGAGCAGATATTTCAGGGCCTGACGGCATGCCTCCCTGCCAAAGCATGCGTTGCTGTCACCGCTGTTTTCGTGAACGGGGGTGATCCAATAATCCGTGTCTGGTGAGTCACCGTTCGGGCTGCTCATGGTGAAGTGGCGCAGCAGGTCGTCGATGTTGTTCGTCTTGGGTGTCTGGCTGTTCACCCATGTCGTTCCAGTGCTCGAATCGTTTCCCGAGCTGGTTGCGGTGTTGGAGCCGTACGAAGTCTTATCGAGGACTCCGTCGCCGTTGTGGTCATCCTTTGCGCATGGTGTGTCGAATCCGGCGCCGCAGGCCACCTTCAGACCGGTCGGGTCGCTCTTGCTCACCGGGCTGTTGTTGGCGTATGCGTACCCGTTCATCTGCAGCGGGTCGGCGACATCGATGATCGGGTCGGCTGAGAGGAAGCGGCCTGAGCTCTGGTCGTACTCGCGGGCTCCGATGTGGGTCAGCCCGGTGGCTTCGTCGTCGATGCCGACGCCGAGGTAGCTGCGCTTGTTGGGCCACGCCGTCGGCTTGGTGCCGCGGATTTCGCCGTAGGGCTTGAAAGCGCGACGGACGACAGGCTGGCTGGCTGTGAGTTCGACCGTGGTGTTGGCCGTGCCGAGGTGGTCGGTGAGCAGCGCGGTGAGGGTGTGGCCTGTTGTGGCGCTGTTGGTCGTGGTGCGGGTGACGGCCGGGGCGCCGGATTGGGTGTAGGTGCGGGAGGCGCGGGTGATGGTTCCGGAAGCGTTGGTGGTCACTTCGGTCTCGCCCAGGTAGAGGGTGGAGCCCGAGGGTGAGTTCTCCAAGAGGCGACTGCCATCAGCGTCGTAGACGTACGTCGTCTTCTTGCCGTCGTCGGTGATGGTGTCGAGTTTGTTCTCAGATGTCCAGGTCAGGTTCTGGGTGGCGTCGGGGAGGTCTCGGCCTTCGGTGTTTCCCGCGGCGTCGTAGGTGTAGCTGCTGTCCTTGCCGGAGGGGGTGGAGCTGATCCACTTCATGGTGTGCGGCTGCGGGGTGCCGTAGCCGTAGGTGTAGCTGACATTCTTCGTGGCGTCGGCCGGGTTGTGTTCGGTCATGGCGGCCCGGTTGCCGAGCCAGTCGAAGGTGAACGACTGGCGGTAGGCCGTGGCGCCGCTGGCCACGGTGCCCGTGCCCGGGGCGGCTGCGGTCAGGGTCGCCGTCAATGATGCGTCCGGGCTCGACACGTCGCTCGCCGCATCCGGTGCGTCCGTCACTGGTCCGGAGGAGGCGGCGAAGTCGGTGCGGTATCCCCAGGTCGTTCCGACAGATGACGTGCAGCCTGTGCCATTTCCGCCCGGCGCAACACTGGACGTCCAGGCGTTGACGAGTTCGCCCATGACGTCGTACGTGTAGCACTGGTTGTCCCACGTCGTGCCCGAGGCCTCGGTCAGTTTGCGGGCGTTGGAGGTGATGGTGCCGGAGACGTCGTAGGAGTAGTAGCTGTCGGTGATGCGGTGTGGGCTGGCGGTTTCGCGATCTGCGACCGTGCGCTGGAGGCGGCCGGTGTGGGGGTCGACGAAGTTCGTCGTCCAGACCCGGTTGGGCTGGGAGCCGGAGACCGTGCGCAGGGCTTCGCCGTAGGGCGAGTAGGTCACATCGGAGGCGTACCAGTCCTGGCCGGAGGTCGATTCGGCGAGGCCGTCGCTGTTGTAGCGGGTGACGACCTTCTCCTTCGCCAGTCCGCCGACGGGGGGCAGCGTGGTCGACAGCGGTTTGCCGGTGGGGGTGTAGGTGTAGGCGTAGGCGTAGGTGCCAGCCAGGCCGGTGGTCATCGTGCTGGACGGGATGACCGTCTCGCTGCCGGTGGGCCGGTATTCGGTGTCATAGCTGGTGACGCGGTTGGTGTAGTCGCCGTTGGTGGTGTGCCGGGTGGCGGCGACGGGCTGACCGAGCGCACCGGGCAGTGTGTCGTAGGTGAACGACTTGGCGGGCGTGGCGGTCGCGGAGCCTGCGCGGATGTACTTGATCCTGCTGAGTTCGTCGTATTCGGTGTAGGTCGTGCGGGACTTGGCGTCCGTGACCTTGTTGGGCCGGTCGGCGTCGTCGTAGCCGGTATCCGTTTTACCCACGTCGGGGTCGGTGGTGGACGTCATACGGCCGCGGGCGTCGTAGGTGTACGTCCAGGCGTTGTTCGCCGGGTCGGTGACCTTGGTGCGGTAGCCGCGGGCGTCGTACTCGTAGGCGGTCACGCGCCCGCTGTCCGAGCCTGAGTCGTCGTTGCTGTAGTGCCGGATGGAGGTGACGCGGCCGAGCGCGTCGGTGTAGGTCCGGGTCCGGGGAATGGTTGAGCCGGCCGGGTTCACGTATGTGCTGGTGTCGCTGTGCGTGATGTACGTCGCGTACACGTAGTCGCCGTCGTGATATGTCGACTGGCGGACCTGGCGCTCCAGGCCGTCGTAGCGCAGTTTGACCCAGCTGGGAATCAGCGACTTCGAGCGGGGAGCGAACAGTTCGGTGGCAGGTTCGCCCTTGGCGAGGTAGGCGCCTGTCTGTTCGTCGGGCAGCCCGTGGTCGTTGTAGGTGATGTCGGTGATGATCCGGCCGGGCCCATGAGCCTCGGATTGGGACTGGACCTGTCGCATGAGACCGTCGTAGACCGTCACCTGACGGCTGTAGGAGCCGTCGTCCTTGAGGGTGCTGGTCGTGACGGCGGCGGGGCGCGTCTGCTCGGGGGTGGCGATGGCTGCCTGGTAGTTGATCTCGACATCCGGGGACTTGCTGTCCGAGGAGCGGGAGGGTGACCAGCCCTTCACCATGCGCCCGAGGGCGTCGTACTCGTTGCGGGTGACGCGTCCATTCGCGTCGGTGACCGTCAGCGCCAGGCCACGTCCGGGGTCGAAGGTCGTGGTGACGGCATGGCTCTTGGCGTTGATGACCTTCACCGAGGTCACCGGCCCGCCCGAGTCGGCAGGGGTGTACTGCGTCTCTGTCATGCCCGCGCCAGGCTTGGTGACGGTGCGGATACGGCCCAGTGGATCGTAGGTGCTCTTCGTCTCGGCCGTGTACGAGGTCCCGGCGCCGTCAGCGCCTGCGCTACCGGTGAGGAGGCCTTTCGTCGGGGTCGCGCCGTAGGCCAGGCCGTCGTAACTGTTGCGCACCGCGGATACGAGTTTGGTGGCCGGATTTGCCTCGTCGTAGCCCGTACACGGCGTCCCCGTGCTGCGCTGTTCCTTCGGCAGTCCGATCAGCCACGCCGACGTGTTGTGCACGTACGAGGTCTTGGTGCAGCTCTGGTCGGACAGGATTTCGCTGCTGCCGCTCGGTTTGACCACCGCTGTTTCGCTCTGGATGGGCAGTCCGTAGGTGTCTTCGAACGTCGTCAGTGTACGGACGGCTCGCCAGCTGTTGTCGACCGTCTGGATCTCGTCCGTGCGCTTGATGCCGCTGCGGTGGGCGAGCAGCGGGTCCAGGCCGGTGCCGTTCTCAGCTTCCCTTGCCCGGGAGGCGGTCTGCTTGGACCAGGGGTAGTTCAGAGTGCGCTTCTGCACCCGCTTGTCGGAGTTCAGATAGGTGATGCTCTCCGCTGCTGTCCCCGCGTACTGGGGAGCGTCGTCCGCGAGCAGCGTGTAGGTGTTCGTGGAGTCCTTGACCTCACCGCCTGTGCCGAGGAAGTAGCGGGTTTCGGAGTAGGACTGGGACTGCGGATCGCCTTGCTGAGAGGAGGACTTACTGCCCTTGGTGACTGCGACCTTGCGGTAGCCGCGCCAGTCGCTGTACGTGCGCAGGGCCTGGCGGGTGAACTCGTCATCCGACTTGGTCCACGCGGGGTCCGTGTAGTCGTACGTCGTGTAGACCGGCTTGCCGCGGGAGGTGACCTTGTCGGTCTCGGTCACCGAGTCGACGACGTACTTGTTGAACCACGCCTTCGCCGGCGTCTTCTCGTCGCCGTCGGGAGACCAGCGGATCGGGTAGCAGGTGCCGTTGTTCTTGCCCTTGTCCTCGGCAGGTTCACTCGCGCAGCCGCCCTTGTATTCGACCTCGATGTCGGCGCCGTATTCGGTGGCGACGGTGCCGATGCGGGGCCGGGTGAAGCCGGGGCGCTGGTCGCTCGGGCCGCTGGAGACCAGGTTCGGCAGTTGGCGGTCCTTGAGGCGGGTCCGCAGGGGTGAGGTCGCGCCGACCGAGTACTCGGCGAAGCTGACCCCGTCCTTGTGCTGCAGGGTGCCGGTGGTGTCACCGGGTGCGAAGCCGCGGCGGGTGATCGAGTTCAGCCACAGACCGGGAGAGGTGTCGTACCAGTCCTCGGGAAAGGACTGGTGGAGCGTGTAGGTGTCGACCTTACCCAGGCCGCTCTGGCCGGCGCGGGCGGCTTTCGTCGTCACGGTGTCCAGGCGCATCTGTGTCCAAAAGGACGGGAAGGCCGGGCACAGCTTCGACGTCGACTTGCAGTTGAGGTTGCCGGGCGTGTCCCACCAGGGACGGTAGGCACCCGGGTCGTCGGTCTTGGCGAAGTTCGCCGCATCGCAGGCCGTCTCCGACTTCAGGCAGCGCTGCTTGACGCCGAAGTCGACCGTCGCGGACGGCTTGGTCAGATCCGAGCGCATGC
Source organism: Streptomyces beigongshangae (assembly GCF_019710745.1). Lineage (GTDB taxonomy): Bacteria > Actinomycetota > Actinomycetes > Streptomycetales > Streptomycetaceae > Streptomyces > Streptomyces beigongshangae. The sequence continues at coordinate 16,613 of NZ_JAHKJW010000047.1, read as the reverse complement.
CGTACTCAATGGTCGTCGGGTAGGCATAGCGGTCGTACTGCTCGGGAGACTTGAACTTCTCCTTCACCGCGTAGTGGTTGCTCTCCTGCTTCCAGGAGACGACCATCGCGTTGCCGTGCACGTCGACGACCTTGTCCAGACCCCAGCGCCAGGCCTGCTTCTTGCCCGCGCCGCAGCGCGAGTCGGCGAAGACGCTGGCGTGGCAGGGCTCACCGGGATGGTTACCGAAGACGGGCACCGTGGAGACGGAATTGGTGTCGGTGTGGCCGCCGCCGACCTGGTTAAGGCCGAAGTAGTACTTGGTGCCGTCCTTGGTCGTGACGATCCAGTACTCACCGTTGTTGTCACCGTTGCTGCCGCCGGTACGCCGCTCGATACGGCTGCCGTCGTCCTGCTGGGGTCTGTAGATCTCGGTGTCGGTCTCCGGGTTGCTGCCGGAAACGGCATCGCGGACCAGTTCCGTGGTCGCGCCTCCCAGCGACATCACCGCGTTGTAGGACGCCCAGCACAGGTCGGACGTCTTGTCCGCCTTGGCCGTGTTATTGGGCGTGCCGGAATTCAGCGCCTTACGGTCGTCCTGACAAGCGCGGTAGCGGCGCTCGATATGGCCGGGATCGAAGTTCCAGCCCTCGCCGATCCAGGAAGCTTGCGGAGAGGAGACTGCCGTGCGTCCGTCGACCGTCTGGGAGTTGTAGCCGAAGGTGATATTGGGGGACGGTCCGGCGGGAGCCGCAGGGACCGTCAGCGGATACGACCAACTGAACGCGCCCGCTGAACCGCCAGCCGCCCACTTACCGTTGGACGCCAAGGGTGTGGCCTTGAACGAACCGCCCGCGCCGCCACCGGAGTCGACGGCGCCGATGACCGCAGTGTCACCCGCGGCTGCCACTGGCTTCGCTGAAACCTGGTAGGACGCTTGAGCGGCGGACGCCGCCGGTGCACCCGTCGCCGCAGCTGCAGCCGGAGTGATCGTTCCGTCCGCTGCCGTGTCGACCGTGGCGGTGATCGACTGGGACTTCGTGTCGTTGACAGTCTCCAGCTCTTCGTACGCCTGGCACCCCTCCTCGTCCGGCGTGGTGAGGTAGCACTCGGGGAACTGGACGAAGCGCAGGCGCGAGGCCCAGTCGGCGCCGTAAAGATTCTTGAACTTGGCGTAGTCGAGTTGAACCGAGACCGGCACAGAACCGGCCGCCGGAGCCTGAACGGTCACGACAGCGCCATCGACACCTTGCGAGACCGGCTCAGTGCGGGCAGCGACGGAAACCTGCCAGGTGCCGGTGGGAGCGGCCTGATCGGGAGCCTGTCCAAGGCTGACGGGTAGGTCACCGACTGGGGTCAGGTCGACCTGCCGGGCAGCGCTGCCCATGCCAGATGCCGTCGCGGCCTGCGTCGCGCTTGCCGTCGATCCAAAGCTGACCGTCCTGGTCGCAGCCAGTGGGGGCGTCGCCGTGCCGGCGGGTGCCTGTTCCAGGTCCTCAGGGACGTCGACCTTCAGGGTCTCCAGGTCCCGCTCAAAGGCCTCACCAGAGATCGGCTTGTCCTGGCCGAGTGTCTCAAGGTCGAGTGTCTCGCGGCCCTGCTCAGCGGCGGCCGGGTCGGGCGGCAGCGCCAGTGACTGGGTAGGCAAGAGACCTACCAGCAGAGCGGCTCCCAGGGCAGGGACGACAGCTGTACGCATGCGACGCACGCGGCGGCGCCGGGCAGGCGAAAGGCGACCGAACACGGTGGGGTCCCCCGGACCACTAGGAGCGGGACCAGGTTCGGACCACGCGTAAGGCGTATCAGATGCGCAGATTCTGTGACGCCCTCGTGAACTTGCGCTAGATCAACTCAGCCGATGTGATCATCATCACTGCATGTAACGTTACGCAACGGTCAGTAGCAACGAGGTTGCCTGCTTTGCGTCGATAGTCGTCCCTTTGAGATTTTGCGACATTGAACGCGTAATTTATCAATTACCATGACAAATAAGCTCGCGCGTACGGGTATTACGGACAGTCTTGTGGCGTTTTGTAGCCGTGATAGATCCATGTCCAGGCGGTCGTCTGCGTGGCTACTCACTTGTGAGTACGGCAGATGCGGCCGATCGACTCACCTCGCCTCTGCATCTTCGAAGGGTGACGACAGCGTGCTCATAGGTCATCATCGGCGAGCCCGGCAGCGCTCTGTCATGTGCCGGTTCCAAGGGGAGATAGGGGACTCGCCGGATGACGCGCACCCAGACGGGCACAAGACGCGGCTGGCACCGCGCACCCGGGAGCCGCACTACCGCTGCGGTCCTGGCGGCTGCACTCGCCGCCACCGGTATCGCGTTCGTGGGTCTGGGCCTGGACGATGCAAGCACGCGCGGCACGACGAACGGTGATCAGAAGACGAAACCGATCAGCGAGACGGCAGCTGCCGTGCAGGCAGCCAGGACGGGTAAGTCCGTCGAAGTCACCGCCCTGCGCACGGCGCGCTCAACCACCTGGGCCCGCGCCGACGGTCTCCTCGCCAAGAAGCTTTACTCCACCCCGGTTCGAACCAAAGTGGGCAATGAATGGAAGGACATCGACTACACCCTTCACCGCACCAAGGCAGGCTTCGAGCCTCGGGCCACCAATGTACGCATGGTGTTCTCGGCCGGTTCCAAGACACGTGACGGTCAAAAGCGTTCATCCCGTGGCGCCACTCACCGCGTCTCCCTGGTCAAGGATTTCAAGAGTGCTGGTACAGCCGAGACCGCAACTCCGCTGGTCACGTTGACCGTCGATGGCTACGACATCCAGCTCACCTGGCCGGGCCCCGTGCCCGCGCCGATCATCGATGGTTCGAGGGCGTTGTACCCGGAAATCTTTCCGGGCGCCGATCTGGTCCTGACCGCCGACGACGAAGGCTTCGGCCAGTTGGTAGTGCTAAAGAACCGGCAGGCCGCCGCTGATCCGCGGGCCAAGCAGCTGTCGTATGGCATCACTTCCGAGGACCTGACCTTCCGGCTCGACCCGGTCTCGGGCATCGTCGTGGCCGAGAGTGCCTACGGCAACGAGGTGGCGATGTCGCCCACCCCGCTGATGTGGGACAGCAGTGGCGCCCCGGCGGTCACCGATGGAACCGTCGGCGCCACCGCCCAGCCGACCACCTCGGAGAGCCCCGGCCCCACCGACCCGGCCACTGACACCCCCAGCGATACTCCGAGCCCCACCGAGGAACTCATCGAGACGGACGAGCAGGCCGACGCCAGCCCGGAGACACTGCCAGCGGCTACCGACGGCCCCGAGCCCACCGTGGAGGAGTCACCGCTGCCCACCGCGCCGGTCGAACCGACGCCTTCGCCCTCGCCAACCGGCTCCTCGGCCACCCTCGGTCTGGCCGGGCTCGACGGCCCCTCCCCCGACTCGCGCGGCGAGCTCGTCGAGACCGACCTGTCCGGGACGAACTGGCTCATCACCCCCGCCCAGGACTTCCTCACCGACTCGGCCACCACCTATCCGGTGTTCATCGACCCGTCGGTGAAAAAGCACGCCCAGGACTGGACCACCGCCTACAGCCGCCACCCCAACGCCACCTTCTACAACGGCAAGGGCTTCAACAAGGGCGGCACCCACGAGGCCCGTGTCGGCTTCGAGTCCGACACCTGGGGCACCTCCCGCTCCTACTTCAACATCGAATTCGACAAGGACCTCAAGGGCACGAAGATCACCAGCGCGAAGCTGAAAGTGCTCGAGACGTACTCCTGGTCGTGCAGTGCCCGCTCCATGAGCGTGCACCTCACCGGCGAGATCAACTCGCACACCAACTGGAAGAACGCCCCCAAGCTGCACGACGGCAACAAGTTCGCGACCAAGAGCTTCGCGCACGGCTACAAGTCCGGCTGCCGCGACGCCTACGAGGACTTCGACGTGAAGAAGGCCGCGCAGAAGCGGGCCGACCAGGGCAAAGACATGATCACGTTCGGAATGCGGGCCCGCGACGAGCACTCGCAGTACGCGTGGAAGAAGTTCCGTGCCAACGGGGACGACCGGCCCGTCCTGACGCTCATCTACAACCGCAAGCCGACCGTCGACTCCAAGTCGCTCGATCTCGGCCCCGAGGGCAAATGCACCACCACCGAGCCGTACGTGCGTATGGGATCGGGTGATCTGACCTTCACCGCCCGCGCGTCCGACAAGGACAAGAACCTCGACTACCTCGACTTCGACCTGTGGGCCAAGGGCAAGTGGGACACCACCGGCGATCTGCTGAAGTCCACCGGAAAGGTCTCCGTGGGCGGCGACAAGGACACCGCCCTGCGCAAAACGGACAACTTCTCCACCAGCAAGCTCACCAACGCCACCGTCTACTCCTGGCGGGTGCGAGCCGTCGACGACGCCAACTCCACCTCCGGCTACACCCCGGCCAAGACACCGTGCCGCTTCGTCCTGGACACCGTCGCGCCCAAATCGCCCAAAGTCTCCTCCACCAACTTCCCCAACGCCGACGGCAGCGAGAACGGCTTCGGCAACGACGCCGAGGACGCCAACTGGAGCACCCTGAAGTTCGGCACCGCAGGCTCCTTCACCGTGCGCGCCCTCAACACCGATGTCGTGCGCTACGAGTACGGCTTCAACTCCGCCTCCTACACCGGCACCCTGAACCGCACGTCCGGAACGCCCACCACCACCAGCGCCACCATCACCGGCGCCAAACCGCCCACCGCCGGACCCAACGTGCTCTACGTCAGGACCGTAGACAGCGCGGGCAACGTCTCCCAGCCCACGAAGTACTTCTTCTACGTCACCCCCCGCGACCAGGCCGACGCCCCCGGGGACTTCACCGGCGACAAACTCGCCGACCTGATGGCCGTCACCGAGGCCGGCAACCTCTCCCTGTACCCCTCCCAGGCAACCGCAGACAATCTCGCCAAGGGATCCGGCGACCTGGACTACTCCATGTCCGGCGCCTACCGCACCAACCCGAACAAGGACCCCAACGGAGACGATCTGCCACCGTTCGTCGCCGCACCCTCCGGGCACTTCAAGGGCGCACTGATCACCCACAACGGCGACATCTACGGCGGCGACGGCCTCCAAGACCTCATCGTGCGTGTCGAGGGCAAACTCTGGGTCTACCCCGGGGACGGCTACGGCGCCGTCAACATCGACAAACGCCGCGAGATCCTGCTGCCCGACGGCGCCCCCAGCCCCGCCAGCCTCACCCAGATCATCTCCGCCGGCGACGCCACCGGCGACGGGCGCACCGACTTCCTCGCCACCATCGGCGACGAACTGTGGGCCCTCATCGGCTACCACGGGGCAACCATCGACCAGGCCATACGGCTCGCCGCCACCACCTGGACCGAACGCGACCTAGTCACCGCCCAGGACGTCAGCGGCGACGGCATCACCGACCTCATCTACCGCACCGACGTCTCCTCACGCCTCCTGCTGCGCAAGGGAATCGCCGCAAGCGGCGGCGGCGTCAACCTGGACTCGCTGAAATCCGGCGCCGCCTCCTCCGGAGGCGCCGACCTCGAATACGGCGCCGCCGGCTGGTCCAGCACCAGCATCCCCCAGCTCATCGGAACACCCGACGTCAACGGAGACGCCATTCCCGACATCTGGACCGTACGCTCCGACGGCTCCGTCCGCTTCTACACCGGTGGTAAAACCGTCCTCCCAGGCTCCGGCACCGAGGTCATCGCGCCCGCCAGCTACTGGAAGACCCGCATCGCCATCGGCTGACACGCCAGCGGTCTCCCGCTTCTCGCCTGCCTACCGAGAAGCGGGAGATCGCAGCCCTCTCGCCGGTGTGACCGCGGAAGGCCAGATGGCACCGCCATCTCCAAGCCCCCACGCTTCGCCATCTGGGAGCACATCACCGGACTCGCCGGCCTCGCCACCGCGGCCTGAACACAGCCCGGAACCAGGCTCCACCACACCACACCACGACACGCGTCAGGCAGTCACACAGCCAACAACGTGACAACACCGTCCGCTGTCAGGCCGGGCCGGTCTTACTGCTTGTCCGCGGCGGGCTTGAGGTGGGTGTCGAACCAGTCGATCGCGACTGAGGAGGACAGCTCGAACTGCTCGACGTAGGGGGAGAAGTGGGTGCCGTCCATGAAGACGAGCTTCTTCGGTTCCCGGGCGCGGTTGAAGCCGTCGAGGGCGATGTCGGTGGGGGCGACGTCGTCGTCCTTGGCCACGAGCATCAGCAGCGGGGTGGGGGCGATGCGGGAGATCCACTGGCCGGGTTCGTAGGCGCGGGCGCGGCGGTTGGACTGCAGTGTGACCTCGTTGGTCCACTTGTCCTGCGGCGCCCAGTTGAGGTAGAAGTCGACGGCGCCCTGCTGGCGGTAGGCCGCCTGGTGGTCGGGGTTGGCGTCGACGAACGGCACGTAGACGGGCGGCTTGCCGGCCAGTTGGTCGCGCTCGTCCTGGTTGAACCGCTCGTCCAGAGCGCGCACCTCGTGCGGGGGTACGCGGCGCAGTCCGGTCTCGTAGCCGCTGACCGTGGGGACCTGGGAGTAGACCGCCTTGATGCGGCGGTCCGTGGCGCCGAGGACAAGGGTGTGGCCGCCGGCGTAGCTGGATCCCCAGATGGCGATGCGCTGTTCGTCGACCTCGTCGCGGGTGCCGAGGTAGGTGATCACCCATCGCCAGTCCGCTATCTGCTGGTAGGGGTCGATGTCCTGGCGGGGGGTGCCTTCGCTGTCGCCGAAGTTGCGGTGGTCGTGCAGCAGGACGGCGTAGCCGGCCTCGCTGAAGCGGCGGGCGATGTGTTCGATGCCGTGGTAGCGGGTGCCGCCGAAGCCGTGCGCCATGGTGATGGCGGGCAGCGGCCCGTCGGCGTTCTCGGGAAGGAACAGCCAGGCGGCCAGCTCGATGCCGTCGGGAAGGGGGATGCGTACGTCGATGCGCTCGGTCATCGTGAACACCTTTCGAGGAAGTCGGCCAGGCGTCGTTGTGCTGGGCGACTGCAGATCATGGGGAGGGGCGACTCTTGCCGGATCCTTGCGAGGGGGGCGGCACGGAGGCGTCGAAGGTGCGCTTCGTGTCGGCGGTCGCCAGGAGGGGCGGTAAGCAGTCTGCTGATCAGGGGTGGTGGGGGGTGATGGTGGCCATCGCTTCGCCCAGTTCCCGTTCGGTCTCGCTGCGCGTCTGCAGGCCGTTCTTCAACAGCCACGCGGTGCGGGGGCCGACTGCGCCTTCGCGGACCAAGTGCTGGAAGACGACGGCGGCGGCGCGGATCTCGTCGTCGGACGGCGTGTTGACACGGATGACGGCCGTCTTGGTGGCGGTGACGGCGTCTGTGGGGAAGCCGGCCACGCGACGGGCGAACCGGTCAACGACGGCGTCAAGTTCGGCGCCGGGCACGGCCCGGTTGATCCAGCCGTAGCGCTCGGCGAGGTCGGCGGTGAAGTCGTCGGCGCCCAGAAGCGCCTCCAAGGCGCGGCCGGTGCCCATCAGCCGGGCCAGGCGCTCCACCGCGCCGGCGCCGGGCGGGGCTCCGAAGCCCACTTCGGGCTGGCCCAGGATCGCGGTCTCCCGTGCGGCGAAGCGGACGTCGCAGGCGAGCAGGAATTCGCTGCCCGCCCCGCGGGCCCGCCCGCGCAGTTTGCCGATGGTGACGACCGGCAGGCGGCTCAGGCGCTGGTAGAGCATGCCGAGCGAGGCGTCGCCGGGGCCGCCGGCCTTGGCGGCCTCGGCGGTGTATTCGGGGACTTTCGTCAGGTCTACGTGCGGCAGGAAGAAGTCCGGGTCGGCGCTGTCGAACACCACCGCGCGAAACGGGGCGGAGCCGTTGAGGTGGCCGATGAGGTGGACCAGGTCCCGGACGAGTTCCGGGCCGATCAGGTTGAGAGGCGGGGCGTCGAACGTCGCGTACAAAACGCCGCCGTCGGCACGCGTGCGGATGGTTTCTGTCTGCGGCAGGACATCGTCTGGCATTTCAGTTCCTCCGTCGGCGGCCCCGGGTGGGTGCCGCCTTCGCCATCATGAACCCGACTGGTTTAAAAATGCAACTGGATGCAACGCTGGGTGCCGAACAGTCACTGCTGGTGAGACCTGCGATCTGCAGGACTGCCCATCCGGAGCCCTACGGCCATATTGGTTTAAAGTTGAAACCTCGTACGCACGAGGGAGGACACACCGATGCGGAAGACGGATCTCAGCGAGGCGACCTGTCCGGTCGCCCGGTCACTCGGCGAGGTGGGCGACTGGTGGTCCCTGCTCATCGTCCGCGACGCCCTGAACGGGGTGAGCCGGTTCAGCGACTTCCAGCGCAGCCTGGGCTGCGCGCGCAACATCCTCAGCGCCCGGCTGAGCAAGCTGGTGGAGGCGGGCGTCCTGGTGACCGAGCCCGCCTCCGACGGAAGCCTGTATCACCAGTACCGGCTCACGGAGAAGGGCAAGGCCCTCCGCGTCGCCCTGGTGGCACTGCGGCAGTGGGGCGAGGCCTACCTGTTCGACGAGGAGGAGGAACGGCTGCAACTCGTCGACACCAAGGACCGTAAGGCGGTGGCGCCCCTGGAGATGCGCGCCCACGACGGGCGCGCCCTCACCGTCGACGAGGTCGAGGTCCAGTCCACCTCAGGTGCGGCCTGACCTCGCACCGGCCCGGGCCGGCGGAGCCCGCGGCCGGCGGCGTCACCCCATGGTCACAGGACGGCGTCCAGCAACCCGGGAAAGCGGGACTCCAGGTCCTCGCGGCGCAGGCTGAGCGAACGTCTGCGCCCCTGGGGCTCGTTGCGGATGACCCCGGCCTCACGGAGGGTCTTCACGTGGTGCGAGAGCGTCGACTTCGGGATCGGGCCGGAGCGCGGCTGGCACTCCGCCACCTCGAGCGGGCCGTCGGCCGCAAGGCGCCGCACCAGTTCCAGCCGGATGGGGTCACTCAGGGCGAAGAGGACATCGGTCATCTCCAGCCGGGCGGTCTCCGGGTGGGTGAACTCGCGCGTCTTCGCACTCATGGTTCGAGGATACTGGAACCATAACTGTTTGAGAAAATTGGAACTATCGATTGTGGCGACGTACGCTCCAACTGTTCGAGTTTTTTAGAACTCTCGTTGGAGTCCTCATGTCCTCCGTCCCTCGGCCTGATCCGGTAGCCGGCGGCCGTGCCCCGCGCCTGTCGCGGGCAACCGCCTTCTGGCTGCTGGGCCTCGTCCAGCTCACCTTCATGGCGGCCAGTAGCGCACCCTCCCCCCTGTACTCCGAGTACGCACGGCGCTGGGGTCTGTCGGCCACCGCCCTGACCGTGGTTTTCGCCGTCTACGCGCTGGCGCTGCTGGTCTCCCTGCTCGTCGTCGGAAGCCTCTCGGACCATCTGGGCCGCCGTCCGGTTCTGGCCGTCGCCCTCGTCGGCGAAGCGGCGGCGATGGCCGTCATGCTCACCGCCGGAGGGGTGGGCCAGCTCATCGTCGGGCGGATCCTCCAGGGCCTTGCCACCGGGGCCGCCACCGGCGCCATCAGCGCAGGACTGATCGATCTGCAGCACCCGGGCTCCAAGCTCGGCGCGCTCCTCAACAGCGCCGGCACCGCAGGCGGTATGGCCGTCGGCGCCCTGGTCGGGGGCGTGTTCACGCAGTTCGCGCCCTCTCCTCACATCGTCATCTTCGCTCTGCTCACGGCCGCCACCACGTTGCTGGGGGCAGCGGTGCTGCTGGTGCCCGAGACCTCACCGCTGCGTCCGGGCACACGCGCTTCCCTGCAGCCCCGGGTCTCGGTGCCGCACGCCGACCGCAAGGCCTTCCTGATCGCCGTACCGCCCTTCGTCGCCAGCTGGGCGATCGGCGGCCTGTACTTCTCCCTCGGATCGTCGCTGACCGTCAACATCCTTCACACCGACAACCACCTGGTCGCCGGACTCGTGGTGGCCCTGCTCCCCGGGGCTGCGGCCCTCGCCTGTGTCGTGCTGCGCGCCATGGCCCCGCTGCCGATGATGCTGCTCGGGTCCGTGTCCCTGGTCGTCGGCGCCCTGATGACCCTGCCGGCGCTCCTGATGCCGTCCACGGCTCTGCTCCTGGCCGCGACCGTCGTCGCCGGAGTCGGCTTCGGCACCGCCTTCTTCGGCGCCTTCCGGATGCTGGCGCAGACCGCCGCCCACGAAAAGCGCGCCCAGCTGTTCTCTGCCGTCTACGTCGTCTGCTACCTGGCCAACAGTGTTCCGGCCATCGCGGCCGGCCTCCTCATCCCCTCTGCGGGCCTGCGCGACACCGCGATCGGTTACGTCAGCGCCGTCGCCGCGCTCGCCCTGCTGTCGATCCCGTTCGGCCTCACCGCCCTGCGCCGCACCAAGAGCGCCGCAACCGGCCTCCAGCCCGCGGTAACGCTGAACCCGCAGACCGTCACCGATCCCACCGCAGGCACCACCCCGGCCCCGGCCAGCCGGCGCTGAGCGCCCCGGCGACCGTGCCGCTGCGCCCCGGCGACCGTGCCGCTTGCGAGGTCCTGCGTCCCGGCGCCGTGCCGTCCGAGACCCTGTTGCCGCCCGGACGGCACGGCGCACCGGCGTCCCGCCGAGCTCACGGCAACGGTCCGCCTCTTCGATGAGCGGGCATCCAGTGCCCGGCGCTTGATGTCCCCTCAACCCCCGCCCGGTACGTCTCCACACCTGATAATGCATGCACCAAGAGTATGATTTTGGGTGTAATCAGGCATTGGGCGCATGGGCAGGTGGGGGCGCAAGCTGGTTGACATTCCTTCCGTTTCACCTGCGTCACCCTGGAGTTGAGCCATGTCCGAGCAGCATCAGCAGCCGGCAGCCGTCCTTGAGACCACCGCCCGCGGGCGAGCTGTCCTGACCAACCCCCGCCTCAACCGCGGCACCGCGTTCACGCAGGAGCAGCGGCGTGAGCTGGATCTGGTGGGTCTGGTCCCCGCGCAAGTGCTCACCCTGGAACAACAGGCGGAGCGGGCGTATCAGCAGTACCGGGCGCAGCCCTCCGACCTGGCCAAGAACGTCTACCTGAGTGCGCTGCACGATCGCAACGAGGTCCTGTTCTACCGGCTGCTCGGGGACCACCTGGCGCAGATGCTGCCCATCGTGTATACCCCCACCGTGGGCACGGCGATCGAGCGTTACAGCTTTGAGTACCGTCGTCCCCGCGGCATCTACCTGAGCGCTGATGCCCCCCAGGACATCGAACGTTCCCTGCGTGCCTCAGGTCTGGGTCCCGGCGATGTGGACCTCATCGTCGCCACCGACGGCGAGGCCATTCTCGGTATCGGCGACTGGGGCGTGGGCGGCATCGACATCGCGGTCGGCAAACTGGCCGTCTACACCGCGGCCGCGGGCGTCGACCCGCACCGCACCCTCGCGGTGATGCTGGACGCCGGCACCAACCGCGAGGAACTCCTCGACAACCCCCTCTACCTCGGCACCCACCACAAGCGTGTCGACCGGCAGACCTACGACTGCTTCATCGACGCCTTCGTCAGCGCGGCAACGGCGCTGTTCCCCAAGGCCCTGCTGCACTGGGAGGACTTCGGCCCGGCCAATGCCCGCCGCATCCTGGAGCGCTACCGGGAGAATGCCTTCACCTTCAACGACGACATCCAGGGCACCGGCGCCGTCAATCTGGCCGCTGTCCTGGCGGGCGTCGCCGCCAGCAGCCTGCCTCTGCGCGAGCACCGCATCGTCGTCTTCGGCGCCGGGACCGCGGGCGTCGGTGTCGCCGACCAGCTGCGTGACGCGCTCGTCGCCGACGGACTGGATCCCGCGCAGGCCACGTCCCGGATCTGGGCGGTGGACCGGCACGGGCTGCTCACCGAGGGCCAGAGCGGCACGCGCGACTTCCAGCTGCGCTACGCCCGCTCCTCGGCCGACGTCGAGGGCTGGCAGCACGACGACACCCTCGGTGGTATCCCGCTGGCCGAAGTGGTCTCACGGGTGCGGCCCACCATCTTGATCGGCACCTCCGGCCAGGGCGGCGCCTTCACCGAGGACATCGTCCGCACCATGGCCGCGCACGCCGACCGGCCGATCATCCTGCCCATGTCCAACCCCACCCGTCTGGCCGAGGCCGTTCCCGCCGACCTCCTGGCCTGGTCCGGGGGCCGGGCCCTGATCGCCACGGGCAGCCCGTTCGGCCCGGTCGACCACGAGGGCGTCACCTACCAGATCGGGCAGGCCAACAACGCGCTGGTCTTCCCCGGACTCGGCCTGGGTGCCCTGGTCGCCGGAGCCGACCGTGTCACCGACGCCATGCTCACCGCGGCCGCGCACGCCGTCGCCGCGCAGACCGACGCCACCGCCGCCGGTGCGCCGATCCTGCCCCTGATCACACAGCTCCACGAGACGTCCGTCGCGGTCGCGGTCGCCGTCGCCCGGGCCGCCGCGGACGACGGCGTGGCCCGCACGGAGATCGACGAGCGCATCGAAGAGCGCATCCGGGCCGCCATGTGGCAGCCGGCCTACCGGCCCATCAGGGCAGTCTGAGCCGCAGCCCCCGCCGACCACCAGCAGCAGGGCAGGCGCGTCCCACGGGCGGCGACCGCGATCCGATCCTGTGCACTGGACGCAGCCATGCCCATGAAAGCCATAAAGGGGCGCCCGGACATGACAGGAACTGTTCCTTGGGGCCGGGCACGTGCAGCCGGGTCCGGGTGGCCTCTTCGCGCCGCCGCCAAGGCGCTGGCGCAGTTGCCTTTCGCGACGATGGCACGGGGAGCCGCCGGACTCGCCGGTCCCCTACTGGCCGGAATATGGACGGGCTGGCACGTCCTGTCCGTCGTCTCCGCGCGGGCGGGGCTGCCGACCAGTACGCCTCCGCCGCAGCAGCCACGCCAAGAACCGATGCATCGGCGAGGAGGCCATGGTCATGTTCAAAAGCTGGCGCCTCCTGCGAAAGCTCCGCTGCAGTACCAACCGGATCACCGACATCGTGAAGACCGTTCTCGCCCTTCACCATGCCTCAACTGAGGTTGGGAAAGGCCCAGTGCCCCGCCGCCGAGTTCGCCGCTCAGGACGGCGAGCACGTGTGCTCGTTGGATGCATCTCGTCGTTCTGCATTACCGGTGCAACAGGTCCAGTCGAGGGATGTGGCGAGAGGGGGGCGGGGGCTACGGTAACCGTCGTCATTCCCCGATCGGGGCGTTGCCAGCCGCAGGTCCTCCCGGCGTCACCTGCGGCAGCGCTGCCGGGAAGGCCACACGCGCCCCTGAGGAAAGAGGTCCATGATGCCCACGCCCGGCTTTCCGCCGCACACACTCGACCCCGAAGGAACGCCAATATGGATCACTGATCTGGCCTCCGACGCCCCGAACCACGTCCTGCACGTCGTGCACGGCATCGAACCGGCGGAGGCGCTGGAAAGGCTCGGCGCCAAAACGAGGTTGATGCAGCCCTGCGAACTGCCCGACAGCAGGCCGGATGAGTGGACGTCACTGCCGTGCGCGGCTCTCGGTATGGACCCGGGGTCGTCCGCGGCGCTGTTGGCGGGACGCGTCGGCGAGTGGACCTTCGTCTACGACGACTCCGGGTTCACCTTCGAGGACGCGGCGGAGGCACTGTCCGCCGATGGACGGATGGCGGCCACGAGCGTGTTCAGCATCAACGGGGACGCCAGCCTCACCTATGCCGTCAATGGCAAGCAGGTCGCATGGGTCGACGTCGACGGTCTCGCCCTGGAGGAGGATCTTCCCCGTATGCCCGCCGAACTGCGCGCGGCATTCGAAGCCGCCGGCACCGTGGAGGAGGGATACCTCGAGCCGGGCAAGGCCGACAGCTCCATCACCATGCGTGCCGTCTGCGCTCTGGCCGGCCTCCCGCTCACCCTGAGCGCCCTGCGTCAGGTTCCGCTGGTGGTCCTGCCGTTCGGCTGACGGTGCTGCCCGTGACGTCGGTCGGGCGAGCGGCAGCGCCCGACCGCCGGGGGTGCCTTCGGGGTCTGCTCGTGACGCCGTGTCGTCGAACGCCAACGGGTGGGCGCCACAAGGGAAATGCGCTGTCCCCGCCCTCCGCTTCGTTCGGTACGGTGCGCCCATGACGTCTGCGATACGGGACCGGTTCCGTCCTTTCCGTGAAGAAGCCGAGGCCCAAGGCGTGCCGGCCGACGATGTGGAGCGGTGGCTGGCCACGGCCCGTCCCTGTGCCACCCTGGCACTGTCCGACGACGACACCGGACCGGTCGTGGGACGGTTCGGCGGCGCTCTGATGCTTCCGGCCGACACCCCGGACCCCGGACACCCCTTCGTGGCCTCGGTCGACCTCGCCGCACTGCCGGCCGGCGCGACGGACCTCCCCTTGCCGCCCGACGGCCGGCTGCTGTTCTTCGCCCTGCCCGAGACCGGGGAGTGCACTTCCATGGGCGCCGTGATCCACGTGCCAGCCGACGCGGCCGTCACGCGACGGGATCGGTACGCATGGAACCCGGCGAACATCGCCGAGTACGACAGGGTGTTCGCGAGCTATCCGGAGGGGCCGCTCCGCGCACGGACCGACGTGTCGCTCCCCCGCCACCGGTTCGTCGTTCCCCCCGGTGAGGAGGAAGCCGTATACCTTCCCGGGCATCCCTACTGCTCCGAACTCGTCGAGATCTGGGAGGACACCAAGGACCTCATCGCGCCCTCGGCGCAGATGCAGATCGGAGGATACGCGGACGAGGAGATCGTGGAGTTCGACCCGGTCGACGTCGCGGCGTCCGTCGCGGCGCAGGCGGTGGGCGCCAGCCGCTGGGACGGTCCCGTCTCGGACGACGTGGCCGACTGGGTGCTCCTCGCCGACTGGTACGCCGGCAGGGACGTGGAAAAGCGGGAAGGTGCGACCGTCCACTGGGTGATCCAGCGCGAGGACCTCGCAGCCCGACGCTTCGAGCGCGTGTTCACCACCGTCTTCTGGAACCCCTGAGCAGGCCATGACGGGGGGCGAGCCGGAGCGGCAGGCCACTGGTCTTCGACCACGAGGGCGTACAAGCGGCGCACGGGACCGCCTTAGCCTCGCGCTTTCACGAGGCGAGCTGTCCAAGAGCTGATCAGAAACACGGAAAGTGCTCTTGACCTGCAACGATAGGACTTGCTGAGGGTCCTGTTGGCTGCAAGGAAAAGAGCACTTTCCAGGTGAGAGAGCCTATCTCGTCATACCCGCGCGTCCGCGTCCAGGACGACGGCCGCCAGATCGTCTCCCAGGCCGGGTCGGTCCTGCTCGTCGAAACGGTCCGCAAGACGGTCTTGACCAGGCCGTATCCCAGGCTCTGGCTCCGTGGCGGAAGCCGCGGGCTGTCCACGATCCCGGCAAGATGCTCCTGGATGTCGCCCTGGCGGTCGCACTGGGCGGGGACTGCCTCGCGGACGTCGCGATGCTGCGGTGTGAGCCGGCCGTCTTCGGGCCGGTCGCCTCCGACCCGACCGTCTCCCGCCTGATCGACACCCTCGCCGCCTCCGGCGAGAAGGCCCTGCAGGCCACCCGAGCCGCACGGTCCGAAGTCCGGGGCCGCGTCTAGTCGCTGGCCGGCGAGAACGTCCCGGACGCCGACGGCCAGGTCGTAGTCGATATCGACGGCGTCCTCGTGATCGCCGGCTCCGACGAGCAGGACGCTGCCGCGACCTGGAAGAAGACCTACGGCCATCACCCGCTGACAGCCTTCCTCGACCACGGCTCGGGCGGAACCGGCGAACCCGTCGCGGCCCTGCTGCGGCCGGGGAACGCGGGATCGAATACTGCCGCCGACCACATCACCGCCACCCGCCTCACCCTGGCCCAACTCCCCAAGAAATACCGGCGAGGACGACAGACCCTGATCCGCACCGACTCCGCAGGCGGCACCCACGAGTTCGTTTCCTGGCTCGCCCAGCGGGGTCGATGGCTGCCGCATTCCGTCGGAATGACGATCACCGAGGCGATCCACCAGCACGCACTGAAGATCCCTGAGCCGACATGGACCCCGGCCGTCGAGACGGACTGCGAGGTGAGGGACGGAGCCTAGATCGCCGAGCTCACCGGTGACGTGCTGGAGAGCTGGCCACAGGGCATGCGGCTGATCGTCCGCAAGGAACGGCCGCATCCCGGAGCCCAGTTGAGGTTCACGGACACGGACGGCATGCGTCTCACGTGCTTCGCGACAAACACCGTCGGCAGGCCGATCGCCGAACTCGAACTCCGTCACCGGCTGAGGGCGAGGGCCGAGGACCACATCCGGGCCGCCCGGGCCAGCGGCCTACGCAACCTGCCGCTGCACCGCACCGCCCAGAACCGGATCTGGCTGGAGATCGTCCAGATCGCACTCGCCCTGCTGGCCTGGATGCCCATGCTCACCCTGACCGGCAAGGTCAGGCTCTGGGAGCCCCGCCGCCTGCGGCTCCGCCTGTTCACCGCGGCCGGACAACTCGTCACCACCGGCCGCCAGCGCATTCTCCGCTTCGCCAGCCACTGGCCCTGGACACGAGAAATCACCGCAGCCCTGGCCCGGTTCGCTCTCCTCCCCAACCCCGGCTGAACAGCAGCTTCCCCGTCCCTGCGAGCAGCACCATCGCAGCCCGGAGAGTGGAACCCGGCGCCCACCCGACGCGACACTCGGGCTACTGGCCTGCCCACGACCACTCACAGAATGCGAAACGGTCCACCGACTCCGTCGGCGGACCGTCACGAAACTTCGAGGTTAGTACTGCAACGGTGCTTGTTCTGAGTGCTGGGCAGTTCAGGGGCTGTGCCCGCGT
>NZ_JAHKJW010000046.1 GCF_019710745.1 Streptomyces beigongshangae | reverse complement strand
CGCGCCGGGCCTCCACCGCGGCCCCCGCCCCGCCGGCGGGGGCCGCGGGCCCGCCGGACCGCGCCGCGGCCAGCACGGCCGCCGCGAACGGCAGCGACTCGTGCACCGGCCCGTACCCCCGCCCGAACACCACGGCCGCCGGATCCTGGTCCGCCGGGACCGGCTGCGGAACCCCCGCCGCCGTCCCCGTCCCCGCCCCCGTCCCCGCGACCCCGGCCTCAGGGGCCTCGCGGCGGAGCAGCCGCAGGTGCCCCTCGAAGCCCTCCGGCGATCGCCACTCCACCCCGCACAGGCCGGCGACGGCGAACGTCTGGTCGCCGGCCTTCCACTTCGCGGACGAGGCGCCCGTCCGGAACCACCGGAAGGCCACGGACCTCCCGTCGAAGGACGCCTTCCCGTCGTACGCCTTGAACCGGAGCGGCGCCCCGGGCGGTCGCACCAGATAGCGCCCGGCCGGACCCGCGTCCGCGGGCGCGAGCGCCGCGCGCAACTCGTCCGCGTAGTACGCGGCGAGCGTCTCGCGCTCGACGGGCAGCACCAGGCGGTAGGGGTCGCACACGTCCTTCAACTGCCCCGCGGCCGCCTCCATCAGCGGGTCCGCCCCCGGCCTCGGCTCGGCGCGCAGGACGACCGTCCCGCGCCTGCCGGGCGTCAGCGTCACCGCCGTGATCGCGTCGAACGGGACACGTCGCTCACCGAGCGCCTGGAACAACTTCGGCGTGCGGATGCCCCGTTCGAAGCGGATGAGCACGGAGTCGGACCCGAACTCCCAGGCGGCATGAAATCCGGCCAGTACGTCACCCATGCGGGCCATCGTATGCGGCATGCGCCTCCCGGTCCCCTCCCTGAACGGGCCGCGCTCCCCCCGTTCTCTACGCGCGTCCGGCTTCAGCGGTGCCGGACGCGCCGGACAGGCCCCTGCGGCACGCGTCGTCCTCGTGGGCGCAGCGGACCGCGCGGTACGCGCCAATCCCGATCTCGGCGAAGTTCCGCAGGCTGTCGGTCCCCGGCTCGAAATATCCGGTGTGTCCCTCCGCCCCGCGCGCGGACAGCACCCGCGCGCCGAACCCGGAGGACATCGGGTCGGCGCCGTGGCCGAGCCCGCCGACCTCCAGGTGCGGCACGTCCTCGATCCAGTCGTCCGCGTCCCGTACGGCCCACACCCGGGCCGCGGTGCGCAGCTGCGCCGCCTTCTCGACCCGCATCCCCGGACTGCCCGCCACCGCTATGTCGGAGACCCGGGCGGGCAGTGAGCGCGCGGCGACGCCGCAGACCACGGACCCGTAGCTGTGGCAGTACAGCGCGACGCGGGAGCGGCCGGGCAGGGCCCGGACGAGGGCACCGAGCCGCACCGCGCCCTCCTCGGCGCGGACGCCGGCGGCGGCCTCCATGCCGAGCCCGCCCGGCGCCGTGTAGTCGGCCCAGGCGATGACGGCCGTACGCGTCCGGGGG
Source organism: Streptomyces beigongshangae (assembly GCF_019710745.1). Lineage (GTDB taxonomy): Bacteria > Actinomycetota > Actinomycetes > Streptomycetales > Streptomycetaceae > Streptomyces > Streptomyces beigongshangae. Next base: position 65,605 of record NZ_JAHKJW010000046.1, on the reverse strand, counting down.
TCCGCCTCGCGTTCGGCGCGGTACAGGGCCTTGGCCATGCCGACCGGGGCCGTGTACTCGCGCCGGGTGCGCTGGAAGGTCAGTACGTCGGTGTCGACACCGGGCACGACGACCGAGACCCGCTCGGCCGGGCCGAGGTTGCCGAAGACCTCCGCGACCCGGCCCGTCCCCGTGGGGTCGAAGGCGAGGATGCGGCGCTTCTGCGACATCAGCGCCTCGTACCGGTGCATCCGGCGGCCCGCGTCGTGCCGGCCGGCCGGGGAGAGCCGCCCGTCGCGCATGCGTCTGCGCTCGGCCTCGCGCGCCTGGCCGAGGGCGATGTGGTTGGCGCGGTAACGCAGGCTCACGGGTGCCCCGTTCATGTTGCCGACCGCGAGCGGATAACGGGCGGCGAGCCGGGTTCGCTGGTGTGCGTCGAGCGAGGCGAAGAACCGGGCCAGCCGGGCCGGCGCCGTCCTGTTCGGGTCCGGCAGCCGGTGGCCGCCCAGGCGCCCGCGCTCCCAGGCGGACAGCGAGGCGGCGAGCGGGGTGGCCGCCCCTCGGTGATGGCGCACCGCGGTCCAGCCGGTGGCCCCGAGCATCACGAACACGACGGCCAGTGCGAGCAGCATGCGCCAGACGTTGAGTTGGGGGGTGGAGTCGAAGGAAGTCACTGAAAGGACACACTAGGAGAACGGGAGGGTCTCGCGTCGGCCCAGTGAGGCGGATCACGTTTTCGACGGGGTAATGGGGGCAGGGGAGTCCGGCTCCGCGAGGCGGGCCGAAGTGGGCCGGGGCGGGCCGGGGTCTTTATTTACGGCTGTGACCCGGTGCGTGCTCGCCGCGCGTGCGCCAGTCCTCCGCCAGCGCGAGCTCCATCTGGTCGAGGTACGAAGCGGTCAGCCCGCGCATCGCGGTCGCGCTGAAGTCGTGGCCCGCACCCCACGAGCGGGCGGCCAGCCGCATCACGCCACCGAACAGCGCCACCGTCACCCGCGGGCGCGGATCGGCGTCCACGTCGAGGCCCTCGCGCTCCGCGACGGTCCGGGCGAGCTCCTCCTCCAGTCCTTCCTGGCGGCCCAGGTGGGCGGCGAGCAGCGCGGGGGTCGACTCGATCAACCGGAAGGCGCGCATGTGCAGTTCCATCGGGACGACGGTCTCGATGGCCTCTCCGATGGTGTCCCAGCTCGCCAGGACGGCCCGGCGCAGCGCGGTCAACGGCGGTTCGTGGGGCGGGCGTCGGCGCACCGCCTCCAGGAAGTGCGCCTCCACCAGTTCCTGGACGGCGAAGGCGGCCTCCTCCTTGGAGGCGAAGTACCGGAAGAACGTGCGCTGGGAGACATCGACCGCCCCGGCGATCTCGTCGACGGTCGTCCGCTCGTAGCCGTTGGCCACGAACAGCTCCAGCGCGGTCCGCACCAGCGCGTCCCGGGTGCGCCGCTTCTTGCGCTCGCGCAGTCCCGGCCGCGGTGCCGTGTCCATGAATCCTCTTTCCGTGCCGTTCCTGTCCTGGTGGTGACATCGAAATGTCCGTTCGGACGGCCATTCGCTTCGCGAATGACAGGTCAATTACCCAGTGGTGAATTGGTTTGTCAACTGTCAGCGACTGTCACTAACCTCGCACGCATGACTAGTCAGACCACCGTCAACAAGACGGGACCGGCCGACGAGGCCCCCGGGGGCCCCTCGGGCCCGGCTCCGGCCAAAGGGCTGCGCGGCCACCCGTGGTACACCCTGATCACCGTGGCCGTCGGTGTGATGATGGTGGCCCTGGACGGCACCATCGTCGCCATCGCGAACCCGGCCATCCAGAAGGACCTGGGCGCCACGTTCGCGGACGTCCAGTGGATCACGAACGCCTACTTCCTCGCGCTCGCCGTCACGCTGATCACGGCGGGCAAGCTCGGCGACCGGTTCGGCCACCGCCAGACCTTCCTGATAGGCGTGGCCGGCTTCGCGGCGTCCTCGGGGGCCATCGGGCTCTCCGACAGCATCGCCCTCGTGATCGTCTTCCGGGTGTTCCAGGGCCTGTTCGGCGCGCTGCTGATGCCGGCCGCGCTCGGCCTGCTGCGGGCCACCTTCCCGGCCGACAAGCTGAACATGGCGATCGGCATCTGGGGCATGGTCATAGGCGCCTCCACCGCGGGCGGCCCCATCCTGGGCGGAGTGCTCGTCGAGCACGTCAACTGGCAGTCCGTCTTCTTCATCAACGTGCCGGTCGGCATCCTCGCCGTCCTCCTCGGCCTGGTGATCCTGACCGACCACCGGGCCGCGAACGCGCCGCGCTCCTTCGACCTGCTCGGCATCGGCCTGCTGTCCGGCGCCATGTTCTGTCTGGTCTGGGCACTCATCAAGGCCCCGGAGTGGGGCTGGGGCGCCGCGCTGACCTGGTCGTTCCTCGGCATCGCGGTACTCGGCTTCGCGCTGTTCGCGTTCTGGGAGAACCGGGTGCGCGAGCCGCTCATACCGCTCGCCCTCTTCCGTTCCGTGCCGCTGTCGGCCGGTGTGGTCCTGATGGTGCTCATGGCCATCGCCTTCATGGGCGGCCTGTTCTTCGTCACCTTCTACCTCCAGAACGTCCACGGGATGAGCCCGGTCGACGCGGGCCTGCACCTGCTGCCGCTCACCGGCATGATGATCGTCGGCTCGCCGCTGGCCGGCTGGCTGATCGGGAAGACGGGGCCGCGCGTCCCGCTCGCGGGCGGCATGGCGTTCACCGCCGTCGCCATGTTCGGCATCTCGACGCTGGAGACCGACACCGGCAGCGGCATCATGTCGATCTGGTTCGGGCTGCTCGGCCTCGGCCTCGCGCCCGTCATGGTCGGCGCCACCGAGGTCATCGTGGGCAACGCGCCGATGGAGCTGTCCGGGGTCGCGGGCGGCCTCCAGCAGGCCGCCATGCAGATCGGCGGCAGCCTCGGCACGGCCGTCCTCGGCGCCGTGATGGCCTCCAAGGTCGACAGCGACCTCCCGGGAAACTGGGCCGGCGCGGGGCTCCCGAAGCTCGCCCCCGAACAGCTCGACCAGGCCGCGGAGGCGGTCCAGGTCGGTGCGGCCCCGGTGGCGCCGGACACCCCGCCGGAGGTCGCCGCGAAGATCACGGAGGTCGCCCACGACACGTTCATCTCCGGCATGAGCCTGGCGAGCCTCGTCGCGGCAGGTGTGGCCGTCGTGGCCGTCTTCGTCGCCTTCCTCACCAAGCGGGGCGCCAACGCGGAGGCGGGCGCGGGCGTCGGTCACATCTAGGGCACGCATCCAGGACACGTATGCAGGACACGTGTTCAGGGCACGCCCTTCATCTCCTATACAGCCCCGCCGAGTTGTCCGGCGGGGCTTTCGCCTATCCGGCTGATGACTTTCCGTATGACTTTCATATCGCCCGTGTCGGGGGCCACAGTGTTCCCAACTGATCCGTCCGGAACGGGCAGTTCGGTGGGGACGCGGCACGCTGCCGGAGGGGGACGGCGTGCCGCGCGCCCTTCCCGCGAAAAGGAGTACGGGTCTGAATTGTCATGACCGGGGTACCCGACTTGTGAGCCAGAACCGGCCGATATCCGGCCGGCTCGGAGGTCCAGGGAGTTGATGATGGCGGGCTTCGGTCACACCACGCGCAAACACCCTCGCTCACGTGGCCGCACGGGGTCACGGAGCGGGCCGGACAACGCGACGCTCGGAATCGTCGGAGTGGTCTGCGCGGTCGCCGGTTTCTTCGTGCTGGGGATCGTGCTCGGCCCGGTGGCGATCCTCTGCGGCTGGCTGGCGATGGGCCGCCGCTGGAACGGCGCGAAGCCGCTGCCCGCGGTGATCGCGGTGGTCCTGGGAGCGATCGACACGATCCTGGCCCTCGTATGGATGGCGGGCACGGCCGGCCCCGGCACGGGCATGTTCTGACCGCCCGCTGGATGTCACGAGTCCCCGCAGCCCTCGTAGGGCTGCGGGGACTCGTCCGTACGGAAGCCGTCTGCGGGCGGTCGGTGGGCGCGGGGTGGAAGCAGGGGCGCAGCCCCTGCTTTCAGGGGCGCGGGGAACTGCGCGACCAGCCCCCACGCACCCGCACCCGCACCCACGCGCCCCGCGAAGCGCTACGCGTCGCCCCCCGCAGCCCCCGGATCCGCCGCCGCCACATCCAGCAGCTGGTACCGGTCCACCGCCTGCTTCAGCACCGACCGGTCGACCTTCCCCTCCCGCGCGAGCTCCGTCAGCACCCCCACCACGATCGACTGCGCGTCGATGTGGAAGAACCGCCGGGCGGCCCCGCGCGTGTCGGCGAAGCCGAACCCGTCCGCGCCCAGCGACTGGTACGTGCCCGGCACCCACCGCGAGATCTGGTCCGGTACCGACCGCATCCAGTCGGAGACGGCCACGAACGGCCCCTCGGCGCCCGAGAGCTTGCGCGTCACATAGGGCACGCGCTGCTCCTCCTCCGGGTGCAGCAGGTTGTGCCGCTCCACCTCCACGGCCTCGCGCCGCAGCTCGTTCCAGGAGGTCGCCGACCAGACGTCGGCCCGTACGTCCCAGTCCTCGGCGAGGATCCGCTGCGCCTCCACGGCCCACGGCACCGCCACGCCGGACGCCATGATCTGCGCCGGGACCGAGCCAGAGGTCCCCGCCGCGAAGCGGTGGATGCCCTTCAGGATGCCGTCGACGTCGACGTCGGCCGGCTCGGCGGGGTGCTGGATCGGCTCGTTGTAGACGGTGAGGTAGTAGAAGACGTCCTCGCCGTGCGGATGCTCCTCGGAGGAGCCGTACATCCGCCGCAGCCCGTCCTGCACGATGTGCGCGATCTCGAACCCGTACGCCGGGTCGTACGCGACGCACGCCGGGTTCGTCGAGGCGAGCAGCTGCGAGTGCCCGTCGGCGTGCTGCAGGCCCTCACCCGTCAGGGTCGTGCGTCCGGCGGTCGCGCCCAGGACGAACCCGCGCGCCAGCTGGTCCGCCATCTGCCAGAACTGGTCGCCGGTGCGCTGGAAACCGAACATCGAGTAGAAGACGTACACCGGGATGAGCGGCTCGCCGTGCGTGGCGTACGCCGAGCCGGCCGCGATCAGGGAGGCCGTGCAGCCCGCCTCGGAGATGCCGTCGTGCAGCATCTGCCCCGTCGGCGACTCCTTGTACGCGAGGAGCAGGTCCCGGTCCACCGCCTCGTACTGCTGTCCGAGCGGGTTGTAGATCTTCGCGCTCGGGAAGAACGAGTCCATGCCGAACGTGCGGTACTCGTCCGGCGCGATCAGTACGAACCGCTTGCCGATCTCCTTGTCCCGCATGAGGTCCTTGAGCAGTCGTACGAACGCCATGGTCGTGGCGATCGACTGCTGGCCGGAGCCCTTCTTCACACTCGCGTACGTCTTGTCCTCGGGCAGCGCCAGCGGCTTCGACCGCACGACACGCGTCGGGACGTACCCGCCGTTGCCCTTGCGGCGGTCGTGCATGTACTGGATCTCCTCCGAGTCCCGGCCCGGGTGGTAGTACGGCGGCGCGCCGGACTCCAGCTCCTTGTCGGAGATCGGCAGGTGCAGCCGGTCGCGGAAGCCCTTGAGGTCGGCGACCGTCAGCTTCTTCATCTGGTGCGTGGCGTTGCGGCCCTCGAAGTTCGGGCCGAGCGTCCAGCCCTTGACCGTCTGGGCGAGCACCACGGTCGGCTGGCCCTTGTGCTCCTTGGCCGCCGCGAAGGCCGCGTAGACCTTGCGGTGGTCGTGGCCGCCGCGGCCCAGGTGCAGGATCTGGTCGTCGGTCATGTTCTCGACCATCGCCCGCAGCCGGTGGTCGTCGCCGAAGAAGTGCTCGCGGATGTACGCGCCGGTCTCGGTGGCATACGTCTGGAACTGGCCGTCGGGCGTGGTGTTCAGCTTGTTGACCAGCACGCCGTCGCGGTCCTGCGCGAGCAGCGGGTCCCAGCTGCGGTCCCAGACCAGCTTGATGACGTTCCAGCCGGCGCCCCGGAACTGCGACTCCAGCTCCTGGATGATCTTGCCGTTGCCGCGTACCGGCCCGTCGAGGCGCTGGAGGTTGCAGTTGACGACGAAGGTCAGGTTGTCCAGGCCCTCGCGCGCGGCGATCGACAGCTGGCCGAGCGACTCCGGCTCGTCCATCTCGCCGTCGCCGAGGAACGCCCAGACGTGCGACTTGGAGGTGTCCGCGATGCCGCGCGCCTCCATGTAGCGGTTCATCCGCGCCTGGAAGATCGCGCCGAGCGGGCCGAGGCCCATCGAGACGGTCGGGAACTCCCAGAAGTCCGGCATCGACCGCGGGTGCGGGTACGACGACAGCGCGTGCGGAGCCCTCGACTTCTCCTGCCGGAAGCCGTCCAGCTGCGCCTCGTCGAGCCGGTCCAGGAGGAACGCGCGGGCGTAGATGCCGGGGGAGGCGTGCCCCTGGAAGAAGATCTGGTCGCCGCCGTCGCCCTCGTCCTTGCCGCGGAAGAAGTGGTTGAAGCCCACGTCGTACAGCGAGGCGGAGGACGCGAAGGTGGCGATGTGGCCGCCGACGCCGATCCCGGGCCGCTGGGCCCTGGACACCATCACGGCCGCGTTCCAGCGGGTCGCGTTCAGGATCCTGCGCTCGATCTCCTCGTTGCCGGGGAAGAACGGCTCGTCCTTGGTGGCGATGGTGTTGACGTAGTCGGTGCTGCGCATCTCGGGCACGGCCACGCGCTTCTCGCGAGCCCGTTCGATCAGTCGCAGCATGAGGTAGCGGGCCCGCTCCCGGCCGCGCTGGTCGACGGCGGCGTCGAGCGAGTCGAGCCACTCCTGGGTCTCTTCGGGATCGAAGTCAGGGACCTGACTCGGAAGGCCGCCAATGATGATCGGGTTGCGATCGGGTCCGGAAGCCACGCTGTTCCTTCGCTCTGGGGGGCCGCTTCTTCTCAGTTTTTACTTTGGTTTTTCTCTGGTTTCCTGGGCGCCTGCGCCGTTCCCCATCGTGTACCTCGGGAGCGGAAACGTCATCTCTACCGAGAGGTAACCGAAAGGTCCGGCCCGCTCCCCGAGGGCGGGTCAGGCAAATCGCAACGATACGCCCGACCCCTCACGCGTACCGCAAAGTCATTCGAGTCTCGTACCCTCGTAGGGTTCCGAAATTCACAATCCGGGCAGTTTCCTGTGGTGTGCGTCACCAATGGCTGTGATTCCCTGGCAGGAGTTGCGGCGACACGGCCCGGATCGTCACCGTTTCGGCGGTCTCGACGGCCGGGTACTTGCGCGATCCGTCCCGCCCGTGTGGACTACGGCCAATGCTTCGCGCACGCGCGTGGCTTGAACTTCCCCGAGGCCCCGGCTTCGTCCGGGCCGGGGAGGACCCCATTACCGATCATGATCAGGAGGCAACCCGTGAGCGCGACCGCGGACCACGCGGAGGAGCGGACGAGCCTGGCCGCCAGGCTGGGATTCCAGCCCGAGCAGGTGGTCCAGGAGATCGGCTTCGACGACGACGTCGACCAGGAGCTCCGCTCGGCCATTGAAGAAGTCATCGGCAGCGAGCTCATGGACGAGGAGTACGACGACGTCGCCGACGCCGTCGTGCTCTGGTTCCGGGACGACGACGGCGACCTGACGGACGCGCTGGTGGACGCCACCACGTACGTCGAAGAGGGCGGCGCCGTCCTGCTGCTGACGCCCAAGACCGGCCGGGACGGTTATGTGGAGCCCAGCGACATCGCCGAAGCCGTGACGACCGCGGGTCTGTCCCAGACCAAGGGCATCAGCGTGGGGAAGGACTGGAGCGGCACGAAGCTGGCGACGCCGAAGACGGCCGCCAAGAAGCGCTGAGGCGCAGCCGAGGCCAGGAGGCCCCCGCCGACACCGGTCGGCGGGGGCCTCGTCCGTGCGGGCGAGGCGGCGTCTAGGGTGGACATCACCGAGCAGCCCGGCGCGAACGGGCCGCACACGACCAAGCGTGGACAATCCCGACGGAAGGGGTACCGGAGCATGGTGATCGAGGTCGGCGACAAGGCCCCGGACTTCGAGCTCAGGGACAACCACGGCGCCACCGTGCGCCTGTCGGACTTCCGCGGCGCGCAGAACGTGGTCCTGCTCTTCTACCCCTTCGCCTTCACCGGCGTGTGCACCGGCGAACTGTGCGAGCTGCGCGACAACCTGCCGCGCTTCACCGACCGCGACACCCGGCTCCTCGCGGTCTCGAACGACTCGATCCACACCCTGCGCGTCTTCGCCGAGCAGGAGGGCCTGGAGTACCCGCTGCTGTCGGACTTCTGGCCGCACGGCGAGGTCTCGCGCGCGTACGGCGTCTTCGCCGAGGACAAGGGCTGCGCGGTGCGCGGCACCTTCGTCATCGACAAGGGCGGCGTCGTCCGCTGGACCGTCGTCAACGCGCTGCCCGACGCGCGGGACCTGGAGGAGTACGTACGGGCCCTCGACGCCCTGTGACCCCGGCGCCGGCGCGGCCCGGCACCGCGGGACACGCCGGGATGCCGACACTTCGGGATTCTTCGTGCCCAGGGCCTGCGGTGACGGGGAACCCCTCACTAGGATCTGTACGTTGATCCGATACCAACGCACTACGGGGCTTCCCGCCCCCGGACACCAATGGGAGGACTCGTGGGAGTCAGCCTCAGCAAGGGCGGCAACGTATCGCTGTCGAAGGAGGCCCCGGGCCTGACCGCGGTCATCATCGGTCTGGGGTGGGACATCCGCACCACCACCGGCACCGACTTCGACCTCGACGCCAGCGCCATCCTGACGAACGCGGACGGCAAGGTCAGCAGTGACGCCAACTTCGTGTTCTTCAACAACCTGAAGAGCCCGGACGGCTCGGTCGAGCACACCGGTGACAACACCACCGGTGAGGGCGAGGGCGACGACGAGCAGATCAAGGTCAACCTCGCCGCGGTCCCGGCCGACATCGAGAAGATCGTCTTCCCGGTCTCGATCTACGACGCCGAGAACCGCCAGCAGTCGTTCGGCCAGGTGCGCAACGCGTTCATCCGCGTCGTGAACCAGGCCGGTGAGGCGGAGATCGCCCGGTACGACCTCTCCGAGGACGCCTCGACGGAGACCGCGATGGTCTTCGGCGAGCTGTACCGCCACGGCGCGGAGTGGAAGTTCCGCGCCATCGGCCAGGGGTACGCCTCCGGCCTGCGCGGCATCGCGCAGGACTTCGGCGTCAACGTCTGAGCCCTCCCGGGACCGCACCGGTCCCGGGCCGCACCACCGCTTCCCGTCCGGCGCCGCACGCTCCCAGTGCGGCGCCGGACGTGGTAGTTCCGCAGCACCCGCGGGCACCACGCGGGTACCACCCGAGGACCGCCGAAGCACTGCTCAAACAGCACCCGGGCACCACCCGGGCAGCACCCGGGCACCACCCAACGGCTTCACCGGAGAGGACCAGGAACATGGGCGTCACGCTCGCCAAGGGGGGCAATGTCTCCCTCTCCAAGGCCGCACCGAACCTCACGCAGGTGATGATCGGGCTCGGCTGGGACGCGCGCTCCACCACCGGAGCCCCCTTCGACCTCGATGCCAGCGCGCTGCTGTGCAACTCGGGGCGGGTGCTGGGCGACGAGTGGTTCATCTTCTACAACCAGCTCAAGAGCCCGGACGGCTCGGTCGAGCACACCGGGGACAACCTCACGGGCGAGGGCGACGGCGACGACGAGTCCCTGCTCATCGACCTCTCCAAGGTGCCCGCCGGCGTCGACAAGATCGTCTTCCCGGTCTCGATCCACGACGCCGACAACCGCGGCCAGACCTTCGGCCAGGTCAGCAACGCCTTCATCCGGGTCGTCAACCAGGCCGACGGCCAGGAGCTCGCCCGCTATGACCTCTCCGAGGACGCCTCGACGGAGACCGCGATGATCTTCGGTGAGGTCTACCGCTACGGCGGCGAGTGGAAGTTCCGCGCCGTGGGGCAGGGCTACGCGTCCGGGCTGCGGGGTATCGCCCTGGACTTCGGCGTCAACGTTTCGTAAAGCCGCGTGCGCGGAAGACGCCTCCTGTGACAGGAGGGTCGGCCGTGACCTCTCGTGGACGGGGTGCCCCCGAACATCGTGGACGGGGTACCCCCGAACAGCCGGATGCGCGGCACCCGCGCGGATCCACTGGACCCGCGACTCCCCGGAAGGAGGGCCCGGCCCTCTCTACCGGGGGGTCGGCCCTCTAGACTTCGTGGTCAATGTTTCGTAAAGCCGGGTACGGCGGGGGAAAACCCCCTCCGGACTTCGTCCGGGGGTAGCCCCCCAACTCACGATTGGGTAGCCAGTGGTTCTGAAAACCTTCGGCTGGTCGTTCGCGGTCACCGCGCTCGGCCTGGTCGCAGCGGTGCTGTTCGGCGGATGGACCGCCTTCGGGATCGTGCTGATCCTGTCCATCCTCGAGATCTCGCTGTCCTTCGACAACGCGGTGGTCAACGCCGGCATCCTGAAGAAGATGAGTGCCTTCTGGCAGAAGATCTTCCTCACCATCGGCATCCTCATCGCCGTCTTCGGCATGCGGCTGATCTTCCCCGTCGTGATCGTCGCGATCAGTGCCTCGCTCGGTCCCATCGAGGCGGTCGACCTGGCGCTGAACGACGCGGACCGCTACCAGGAGCTCGTCACCGACGCCCACCCGTCGATCGCCGCCTTCGGTGGCATGTTCCTGCTGATGATCTTCCTCGACTTCATCTTCGAGGACCGTGACATCAAGTGGCTCGGCTGGATCGAGCGCCCGCTCGCCAAGCTCGGCAAGGTCGACATGCTGTCGGCCTGCATCGCCCTGATCGTCCTGCTGGTCACCGCGCTGTTCCTCGCCCCGCACGCCCACCTGCACGCGGGCTCCGCCGACAAGACCGAGACGGTACTGCTCTCCGGCGTCGCCGGCCTCATCACGTACCTCGTCGTCGGCGGGCTCTCCGGATTCTTCGAGAACCGCCTGGAGGAGGCCGAGGAGCGCGAGCACGAGGCCGAGGAGGAGGCCAAGGCCAAGGGCAAGCAGATCACCGGCGGCGCCATGGTCGGCAAGGCCGCGTTCTTCATGTTCCTCTACCTGGAGGTCCTGGACGCGTCCTTCTCCTTCGACGGCGTCATCGGCGCCTTCGCCATCACCAACGACATCGTCCTGATGGCACTGGGCCTGGGCATCGGCGCCATGTACGTCCGGTCGCTCACCGTCTACCTGGTCCGCCAGGGCACGCTGGACGACTACGTCTACCTGGAGCACGGCGCCCACTACGCCATCGGCGCCCTGGCCACGATCCTGCTCGTCACCATCCGCTTCGAGGTCAACGAGATCATCACCGGCCTCATCGGGGTCGTCCTGATCGCCTGGTCCTTCTGGTCCTCCGTGCGCCGCAACAAGGCACTGGAGGCGTCCGGGGGAAAGGGTGACCCCTCGGACGACAAGACGGAGGTCTCGTCCGGGGTGTGACACCGGCCGGGTTGAGGAACGCTCTGTGTGGGGCGGCTGCCGAGGAGTCCTCGGCAGCCGCCCCGGCGCATGGGGCCCCGGCCCACCGCAGGGGTGAGGGCGGGAAGAACAGGCGAGCGTGGGGGCGGGAATGAAGTTCTGGGAAGGTTTGTGGCGCGGCCGGACGACGGAGTTCGACTCGGGCAGCGCGGCGACCAACGCCATCGAACTGACCAAGCGGAACCAGACGATCTCACTCACCAAGCAGGGCGCGGCCACCGGCAACCTCCGCATCAACCTGTCCTGGCGGATGCGGACCTCCGACATCGGCGGGCCCCGGCGGGACAGCCTGCTGCGCCACCCCCTCAGGGCGTTCAAGCCGGACGTCGTGCAGGCGCACACCCAGAGCATGGTCAACGTCGACCTCGACCTGGGCTGCATGTACGAGCTGGCCGACGGCACCAAGGGAGTGGTCCAGCCGCTCGGCGGCTTCCTGGGCGAGCTCAACGACCCGCCGTACGTCAAGCTCAGCGGCGACGACCGCTTCGGCTCCGGGTCGGGCGAGACGATCTTCGTCAACCTCGACCACCGCGAGGAGATAAAGCGGCTCCTGGTCTTCGTCTACATCTACGACCAGACCCCCGCCTTCGACCGTACGCACGCGATCGTGACGCTGTACCCGAGCAACGGCCCACGGGTCGAGATCGGGCTCGACGAACGGCACTCGCAGGCCAGGTCCTGCGCGGTGGTCATGATCGAGAACGTCAAGAACGAGCTCGTGGTCCGGCGCGAGGTGAAGTTCGTCTACGGCTTCCAGGCGGAGCTCGACCGGCTCTACGGGTGGGGTCTGCAGTGGGGCCGGGGCTACAAGGCCAAGGCCGACCGCTAGGTGTATCGCCCCGTGAGGGGGCGCCCCTGAAAGACCGTGCGGTTCCCCGCGACCCGGCAGACGCGCGGAGCGCCCGGCGTTCAGCGGCCGATGAACTGGGGCCCCTGCGGCGGAAGACGGAAGTCCGGGTCCGGGGCCGGGGAGACCGGCTGGGGGTAGCCGTAGCCGGTCCGGTCCGCCGCCGGGGCCGGCTGGGGCGGGGCCGTCTGCGGATAGCCGTACGCCGCCTGGCCGGTGGGCTGCGGATACCCGTACGCGGGCTGGGTGGCGGGCGGCTGCTGCCGCGTGGGCTCCGGACCGGGAGCCGCCGGGGGATACGCCGCCGGGGGGTACGCCGGCGGAGGCGGCTGCCGGGGCACCTGCGTGGGCGCCTCGGGCGGCAGCGGCTGCACACCGGCCCGCCCGGCGGACCCCGGGTCCGCCGGGTCCGCCGAACCCTCCTCGGACTCGTCCACCGAGATACCGAAGTCGGAGGCGAGCCCCTGCAGACCGTTCGAGTAGCCCTCGCCGAGCGCGCGGAACTTCCAGCCCTCACCGCGCCGGTACAGCTCCCCGCAGATCAGCGCGGTCTCCTCACCGGTCTCCGGCCTGATGTCGAAGTGGGCCAGGGGTTCCGCGTCCCCGGCCGCGGCGTCGAAGACGAGGATCCGCAGCGCCTGCACCCGGTCGAAGGTGACGTCTTCGGCGGAGGCGACGAGGAGGATCCGTCCCACGCTGTCGTCGACGCCCGCCAGGTCCGCCTGGATCGTGTCGGTGAGCCCCTCGGCGAGACCTTCGTTCACACGCTTCTTGCCGAGCCGCCAGACATGGCCGGACGGATGCCGGGGCTGGTTGTAGAAGACGAAGTCCTCGTCGGACCGCACCCGGCCGTCGGGGCCCAGGAGGAGCGCGGAGGCGTCCACGTCCGGGAGGCCGCCCCGCCCCGGTGTCCAGCGCAGCACGGCGCGCACCGCCGTGGCGTCCAGCGGGACGTTCGACCCCTTCAGCATGGCGTGCGTCATGCGGTCATCCTGCCCTCTCGGTCCTGGTCACGACAATGCGGGGGGCGGTCCGGGTACGACCCGGGTACGGGCCGGGGGCGGCCCGGGGTGTGCTCGCTTTCGGCTTGTTGTGCGAATGGGCGGGCACAATGGTGTTTGTCTGCGTTACCTGAACTTCATGCCTCATGGGAACCCTTGACACGGATCTCTACGTACTATTACCGGCCACATATCGTCAGGCCGTCCAGTCACTCCGGGGGAGATTAATGCGTCATTTCGGTCATATCGCCCCTGAGGTGCAGGAGCGTCTCTTCTTCCAGAAGCCGTGCGACTTCACCGCGGACTCCTCGCCCCGCGTGCTCGCCAGCGCCCTCGGGGCCACCCTCTACTCCCCTGCGACCAGGGAGAAGCTGGCCGACGACATCCTGAAGCAGGCCGGTCGCGGTGTCGTCTCGATGGTCCTGTGCCTGGAGGACTCGATCGCGGACGCGGACGTCGCCGACGCGGAGGAGAACCTCGTCCGGCAATTCGCTGACCTGGCAGAACGCTGCACGGTCGGCGAGCTGCCGCTGCTCTTCGTCCGGGTCAGGACGGCCGAGCAGATCCCCGACCTCGTCCACCGGCTCGGTGCGTCCGTACGGCTCCTGTCCGGATTCGTACTGCCGAAGTTCACCGAGGAGCGCGGGATCCCCTTCATGGAGGCGCTCGCCGACGCCGAGATCATCAGCGGGCGACGGCTTTTCGCCATGCCGGTCCTGGAGTCGCCCGAGCTGCTGTACCGCGAGTCGCGGGTCGAGACCCTCGCGGGGATCTTCCGGGCCGTCGACAAGTACCGTGACCGGGTGCTCGCCCTGCGGCTCGGCGTCACCGACTTCTGTTCGGCGTACGGGCTGCGCAGAGCGCCCGACATGACTGCGTACGACGTGCAGATAGTCGCCTCCGTCATAGCGGACGTGGTGAACGTCCTCGGACGGGCCGACGGCACCGGCTTCACGGTGACCGGGCCCGTGTGGGAGTACTTCCGCGTCCAGGAGCGCATGTTCAAGCCCCAGCTGCGCCGCAGCCCCTTCACCCCGGAGGCCGAGGACCTGCGCGCCGCCCTGATCGAGCACGACATGGACGGCCTGCTGAGGGAGATCTCCCTCGACCGGGCCAACGGGCTGCAGGGCAAGACCTGCATCCATCCCTCGCACGTGCTGCCCGTGCACGCCCTGTCCGTCGTCAGCCACGAGGAGTTCAGCGACGCCCAGGACATCCTGCGGCCCGAGCAGGACGGCGGGGGCGTGCTGCGGTCCGCGTACACGAACAAGATGAACGAGGTGAAGCCGCACCGTGCCTGGGCGGAGCGCACGCTCCAGCGCGCCGAGGTCTTCGGCGTCGCCAACGAGGACGTCGGCTTCGTGGAACTGCTCGCCGCCGGACTCCCCGACTGACGCGCTCCCGGCCGGCCCGCCGCCCCCGGCCGCCCGGCTGCGTGACCGCCCCGGCCCCCGGGCTGACACACTTCCTCGGCTGACACCCACCTCCGGCCGGCACACAAGTGACACACAAGGAATCCATGAACAAGGCTGTGAACGACGGATCCGGCGTCTGGTCCGCGACGGGCTTCCGCCCCGGCCCCGGCACCGGTCTCGGTACCGGTACCGGGACCGGCGCCCCCTCCGGCTCCGGCGAGGATTCCCCCGCGACGGGTGAGGGGCCCTCGGGCGGAGGGTCCCCGCGCGAGGGGTCCTCGGGCGAGGGGTCCTCGGGCGGGGTCTGGTCCGGGAGCTGGGTCGCCGGACGGCTCGGCATCGAGCTCTGCGGGGACGAGGGGCTCGGAGAACTGCTGGGGCTCGCGCTCCGGCGCAACCCCAGGCGGGCGCACCTGCTCGTGTCGAACGTGCTGGGCAAGCACGTACCGCAGTCGCCCGCCGTCGTCCACGGGTACGGGTTCGCGCTCGGACTGCGCGTGCGCGACCTGCTCGGCGAGGACGAGGCCCGCCGGGCCGTCGTCCTCGGGTACGCCGAGACGGCCACCGGGCTCGGCCACTCGGTCGCGGACGGCGTGGGCCTCGCCCCCTGCCTCCACTCGACCCGGCGCCCGGTCGAGGGCGTCGCGACGGCGGGCGGCTTCGAGGAGTCCCACTCGCACGCCACCTCGCACCTGCTGCTCCCGGAGGACCCGGACCTGCTCGCCGGCGGCGGCCCGCTCGTCCTGGTCGACGACGAGTTCTCCACCGGCAACACGGTCCTCAACACCATCCGTGACCTGCACGCACGCTATCCGCGCGACCGGTACGTCATAGTCGCCCTGGTCGACATGCGCTCGGCCGCGGACCTCGACCGCCTGGCCGGCCTCGCCCGCGAGATCGACGCGACCGTGGACCTGGTGACGGCCGCCTCCGGCACGGTACGGCTGCCCGAGGGCGTACTGGAGAAGGGGCAGGCGCTGGTCGCCGCGCACGAGAACGCGCACGAGAACGGGTACGGGTACGGGTACGGGAGCGAGCAGGAGAACGGGCGCGGGAGCGCGGCCGTGGCTCCCACGGCGCGCCCGGAGCCCGGCGGCGTCGTCGTCCGGGTGGACCTCGGCTGGCCGCGGGGCCTGCCCGACGGCGGACGGCACGGCTTCACACCCGAGCACCGCGTCCGCCTGGAAGCCGCCCTGCCCGCCATGGCGGCCCGGATAGCCGAGGCGCTCCCGTCCGGCGCCCGCCGCGGCCGCGTGCTCGTCCTCGGCTTCGAGGAGCTGATGTACGCGCCGCTGCGGCTCGCCGTCGCGCTGGAGAAGACGACCGACGCCGAGGTGCGCTACTCCACGACCACCCGCTCCCCGGTGCTGGCCGTCGACGACCCCGGCTACGCGATCCGCTCCCGGCTCGTCTTCCCCGCCCACGACGACCCGGCCGACGGCCCCGGCGAGCGGTACGCCTACAACGTCGCCGGCGCCGGCTTCGACGCCGTCGTCGCCGTGGTCGACTCGGCCGCCGACACCCCCGGACTGCACGCGGCCGACGGCCTGCTGGCCCAGCTCGCCGCCCACACCGGGACCGTACTGCTGGCCGTCGTCCCGTCATACGTCCCCGTCCCGGGGTCCGCCCCCGTGTCGGCGTCGGCGTCTGTCCCCGCCCCCGTACCCGCTGAAAGGCACTCGATGCTGCCCGAGCCCCTCCGTGGCCCCGACTTCTCCTCGTACGCGCCGGACGAGGTCGGCTGGCTGCTGCAGGACCTCTCGGACACCCGGCTGGAGGCGCCGACCGAGGAGCGCGAGGAGGCCATCCAGAGCGGCGGCGCCCACTACGCCGAGTCGCTGCCGGTGGAGTACCAGCCGACCCCGCAGTACCAGGAGCTGTTCCGCGACGCGCTCGCCACCTCGGCCGCCCGCATCGCCCTGGCCGTCGGCGCGGTCACCGGGACCGTGCTGGCGGAGCGCTCACCGCGTCCCGTGCTCGTCTCCCTGGCCCGCGCCGGCACCCCCGTCGGCGTCCTGATGCGCCGCTGGGCCCGGCACCGCCACGGCGTCGACCTGCCGCACTACGCCGTCTCCATCGTGCGCGGCCGCGGCATCGACGCCAACGCGCTGCGCTGGCTGGCCGCCCACCACGACCCGGCCGACGTCGTCTTCGTCGACGGCTGGACCGGCAAGGGTGCCATCACCCGCGAACTCGCCCAGGCCGTCGAGGAGTTCGAGGCGTCCGACGGCGTCCGCGGCTTCGACCCGGAGATCGCCGTCCTCGCCGACCCCGGCTCCTGTGTGCGCACGTACGGCACCCGGGAGGACTTCCTCATCCCGTCCGCCTGTCTCAACTCCACCGTCTCCGGGCTCATCTCCCGTACGGTGCTCCGCGCCGACCTGGTCGGGGAGCACGACTACCACGGGGCGAAGTTCTACCGCGAACTCGCCGGCGCGGACGTCTCCACCGAATTCCTGGACGCGGTCTCGGCCCGCTTCGCGGAGGTGGACGACGCGGTGGACGACCGGGTCGAGGAACTGCTCTCCACCGACCGCACGCCGACCTGGGAGGGCTGGGCGGCGGTCGAGCGGATCAGCGAGGAGTACGGCATCCACGACGTGAACCTCGTCAAGCCGGGCGTCGGGGAGGCGACCCGGGTGCTGCTGCGCCGGGTTCCCTGGAAGATCCTCGCCCGCGCCGGGGCGGGCGCCGACCTCGACCACGTACGCCTGCTCGCCGAACAGCGCGGCGTACCGGTCGAGGAGGTGGCGGACCTCCCGTACACCTGTGTCGGGCTGATCCACCCCAAGTACACGCGCGGCGCGACCGGCGCCGACGGCAGGGCGGTGACGGTCTGATGCCGAACCCCGCGCCCCACTCCGCTTCCCACTCCGCTCCCCGCGTGAATCCCCCTGCGGATCCCCGTCCGGGTGCCCCCGCGAGCCCCCGTGTGCTCGTCGCCAGCGACCTCGACCGGACGCTCATCTACTCGGCGAACGCGCTCGCGCTGACCACGCCCGACGCCGAGGCGCCCCGGCTGCTCTGCGTCGAGGTGTACGGGGGCAGGCCGCTGTCGTACATGACCGAGACCGCGGCCGGGCTGCTCGCCGAACTGGGCGGGGCGGCGGACTTCGTCCCCACCACGACCCGGACCCGTGAGCAGTACCACCGCATCCGGCTGCCGGGACCCGCGTCGAAGTACGCGATCTGCGCCAACGGCGGGCACCTCCTCGTCGACGGCGTCTCCGACCCCGAGTGGCACGCCCGGGTGACCGAGCGCCTGGCACGGGAGTGCGCCCCGCTGGACGAGGTGCGCGCCCACATGGCGGCCGCCGCGGACCCGGCCTGGGTGCTCAAGCAACGGGTCGCCGAGGACCTGTTCGTGTACTTCGTCGTGGAGCGCGAACTCCTCCCCGCGGAGTGGGCCAAGGAACTGGCCGGATGGGCGGAGGAGCGCGGCTGGACCGTCTCCGTGCAGGGCCGCAAGATCTACGCCGTGCCGAAGCCGCTCACCAAGAGCGCCGCCATGAGGGAGGNCGCCGTGCCGAAGCCGCTCACCAAGAGCGCCGCCATGAGGGAGGTCGCCCGCCGCACGGGGGCGCCCCGCACGCTCGCGGCCGGCGACTCCCTCCTGGATGCCGACCTGCTGCTGGCCGCGGACCGCGGCTGGCGCCCCGGCCACGGCGAACTGGCCGAGGCGGGATGGACGGCGCGGGGGATCACGCCGCTCTCCGAGCGGGGCGTGGTCGCGGGGGAGCGGATCCTGCGGGAGTTCCTGAGCGGGGCCCGGTAGCCGCAGCCGCGCGCCGCGCAGGGTGTGGGGAGGCCGGGAAGCTTGGGGAGGCGCAGCCGGACCGGGCCGGGGAAGTGAGACCGGCCGGATCAGCCGCGGCGAGTACGCCGGCCGTCGCCACCGCCGCTGCGGCCGGCGCCGGTGGGCTCAGGCGTCCCGTCGGGCTCAGGCGTCCTGCTCGCCGTGGCCCTCTCGGTCGTGCCGGTGGTGCCGCGGGTGCCGGGCTTTTCTCCGCCCCGCCGGCTCCCGCGCCCCCGCCTGGACAGTCGCAGGCCCGCGAAGACCAGCACCGCGAGGGCCGCGGCGCCCAGGACCACCTTCGAGTAGGTCGTCACATAGCCGGTGACGACGGTCCAGTTGTCGCCGAGCAGATAGCCGGCGAGGACGAAGACGGTGTTCCAGATCGCGCTGCCGAGCGTGGTCAGGCCGAGGAAGACGGGCAGCGGCATCCGCTCGACACCCGCCGGCACCGAGATCAGACTGCGGAAGATCGGGATCATCCGCCCGAAGAACACGGCCTTGGTGCCGTGCCGGGAGAACCATGCCTCGGTCTTCTCGATGTCCGACACCTTGACCAGCGGCAGACGTTCCGCGATGGCCACCGTGCGGTCGCGGCCGAGCAGCGCCCCCACGCCGTACAGCGCGAGCGCGCCGATGACGGAACCGGCCGTCGTCCACAGCAGCGCGGCGTACAGGTTCATCTGCCCGGTGCTCGCCGCGAACCCCGCGAGCGGCAGGATCACCTCGCTCGGCAGGGGCGGGAAGAGGTTCTCCAGGGCAATGGCGATGCCCGCGCCCGGAGCTCCGAGCGTGTCCATGAGGCCGTTGATCCACTGGGGTGCGCTGCTGTCGGTCACACACCCGACGCTAGAGAACCGAACCTGAAGCCAGACTGAAGCGGAGACCGGGACCGGGGAGCGTGACGCTCCCCGACCGGGGTACGAACGCGGTGCGAAGGCGACGCGGCGCCGGGGCGGACACGGCGCGAACGCGGTGGCGACGCGGCGCCGGGACCGGCGTCAGCCGCAGCAACCCCCGCCGCAGCAGCCGCCCCCGCCCCCTCCACCACCGGCGCCCGCGCCGGGCGCGGGGGCCGAGGCGGAACCGCCGACCGCCACCGTCGACAGCAGCTTCACCGTGTCGTCGTGACCGGCCGGGCAGGCCGCGGGCGCGGCCGACTCGGCCATCGGACGGCTCTTCTCGAAGGTGTCGCCGCAGGTACGGCAGCGGTATTCATAGCGAGGCATGCGCCCAGATTAGCGGCCGGTGCGCTTCTCTCCCAGAGCCGCCGGAGCCGCCGGAGCCGCCGGAGCGGTCGGGGCCGCCGGAGCCGCTGCGGTGGTCGGGGCCGCCGGAGCCGTCGGAGAGGCGGCAGCCGCCGGACCGGAGCCCGTGCCGTGGGCCAGGGCCTTCGCGCGCAGCCCGGCCCCCGCCTCCTTCCGTTCCTCGCGGGCGGCCTGCTCGGGATGGCGGGAGCGCCAGTACGGGTTGTCGTGCGGCAGGGCCGAGCCGACGCGTCCGTACATCCCGAAGAACATCAGCAGCACGCCGACGACGAAGCTGAAGAGCACGTTCGGGATGCGGAAGGCGAGGATGTTGAGGTCCCTGTCGAGCAGGGCGAGGTTCACGAAGCCGCTGAGGATGAAGAGGACTCCGAGGACCATGTTGAGCGTCGAGGCGATGTTGCCGCCGATCACCATGCCGGCGAAGAGCAGCAGCCCGACGCAGATCGAGAGCACACTGAGCGCGCCGTTGGTGTTCAGCCCCGCGACGGTGTCGCCGCGGGTGTCGAAGAATCCGATCTTGTCGATGAGGCCCAGGATGCCGAAGACGAGCAGCACGAGCCCCATCACCCCCGCGCCGATCCGGTAGAACCTGCTCAGACGGTGGTCGACGGGCAGGTGCTCGTCGAGCGTGATCCGCCGCCGTCCGGCTGCCGTACGCGCCGTACGCAGTGTGTGCGTGGCCATGTCCGCCTCCTCGGGTGGTACGGGCGAAGGGCGTCCGCACCCTCAGCATCCGCCGGGCGAGGAGGTCCTGCCAGTTCTGGGACCTCCTCCCTCACCGGTACGCCGCTCCCGGTGGACGCGGACGGTTTCGGCGGACCGTCGGCATCCACCTCATCCACCTCATCCCCCTCATCCACCTCGGAACTCCGGTACGACCGCTGGCGGGGACGGCGCGGGTCGGTTCTGCCTGGTGCTCGGCCGCGCGGGCCCGAACCCGCGGCAGGGACGGGCGCGGTCACCCGTCCCCCTCCAGGTCGAGTTCGTTACGCTCGCGAAGTCCCCACAGCTCTTTGTCGTTCCGCCCGTAGAAGCGCACCGCTCCGGCTCGCACCAGTAATTGCCGGAGTTCGTCGCCGTCGAATCCGCCCACTCTGCGCTCGATCACCTCGAACGACCGCTTGGGCTGCGCGCTGAGCAGCAGTTCACGGATGGCTTCCTCGGCCATGAATTCCGTACGGAGCTCGGTCCGTAACCTCTCTTCCTGAAGCTTCAAGGCCGCCTCGATCTCTTTGGTCTGCGATGACAGGTCCGCTTGTATTTTGAGTTTTGCTGCCAGGTACGAGAGGAGCCCCGTGAGCAGTGCGGCTGCCGCCGCAACGAGGGCGGCGAACAACTTGTCGTCCATCCGTCGAGCCTTCCGCGTCGGGCGTACACGACTGGGCCCTGCCTATCAGACTGCGGCGTCCGGTGTCCCCTGGCGCGGACGGTTTCGAACCGTCGGCATCCACCTCGCGAAGATGACACGGCCTTCGGCAGGTACGGCGCGGGTCGGTCCCGCCGCGCTGGCTGCCGGGCGGCACTGATGGAGCAGACGTCAGCGAGCCTTCTTCCATTCCCTGACAAGCGCTCCGATGATGTCGTCCTGATCAATGGGAACCCCGGCGATCTGAAGTCGCAAGAGCCCCTCGCATGCCTTGACGTAGGCAGTCCCCATCGCGTAGGTCGTCGATCCGGCAACGGTGGCGTTTACGACGCTTCCCACCAATGGGAGGGCCAGTTTGAGAAGACTCGAAGCCGTCCTGGCCGCTGTACCCACGCCAATGACGGCCGTACAGGCGGCAGCCAAGGACTTCGGCTCGATGCTGAAGCCCATGACCCGGGTGATGCGGGCGAACATCGCGACCTGCAGGGCGCTGAGCGGGCCGATGTCGTAGAGCGGAATGGGTACCGCGGCGATGGCGGATGCTTTTAGGGCGGTCTCCGCCACGATGGCGTTCGCTTCTTTGACCTTTAACTCCAGGTTTACTCGCTGCCGACTCACCAAGGTACGCTTCTGGGCTGCCGGCAGCACCCGTGTCAAAGCCCTGAGCAGGTCTTCGAGACCGAACTGTTTGACCAGTATGCTTTGACCGGAGAAAGTGAGCAGCTTTTCCTCGGCCAGCACCGGAAAAGGTCGATTTTCCACGATCGGAAGTTTCCGGGAGTCAAGGTGAGCCCGCAGGTCGATCACCTCTTGTGACTCCTTGTCGAGGCATTGGGTCAACACGAAGGCTGTGTGTACTTCCCCGGCCAGTGCCCTGACGAGATCGGCCTCGAACTGCTCGACCCGCTTGTTCGCGATCAGGCTGCAGTAAAGGGCGAAGTGGATTTCCGACCCCTGGGTCGTCACTTCTTTCCTGATCTGACTCAGGAAATATCCAGCCACTTCCTTCGGACTCTTGCCCAGCTCGTAACCGGGCGTGTCGTATACGGTCACCGGAAGGTGCGGGCGGCGGTAGGCATTGATCTTCTGCGTTACCGGTGCGCCAGTCCCGACCGGTGCGATGCGTTCCCCGAAGATGGCATTGACGAGGGTACTCTTGCCTGCCCCCGGTCGGCCCGCCAGCATCACGTTGAGCATGGCTTCCTCCTGGTCAGCTTGGGCGAGTCCCTCCTGGAAAACGGCTGCGACGTCGAAGGCTTCGTTGTCGTGGCCATGAGCATCAGCACTCATGTGGGCCCTTCCTGAGTGATTTGTCAGTGGTGTCGATTCACCTTGCTTGAACCAAGCGCTCGGCGGGTCAAGTGATGAACGACCGTCCGGTGGAGCGTGTGCGTGACGTGCTAGGCGGCCAGAACGCCGAAGACGACAACAAGCGCCAAGCCGAGGCCGAAGAAGGTCATCTGCACCGCGGCCGGCAGTCGGATGTTCGTCGAGTAGATCGATCTCGTACTGTCCGCCTCGTCAACTGTGCCGGCGAGGGCCAGGAGCGTGGCCACGCCTGCCAGGACCGAGACGGCGTGGGAAAGCCAGGCCAGGCGGAGCCATACAAGGGCGGACGGCGCAGCCTCGCCGATGAGGTCCTTGGTCAGACTGACAGTGATGGTGATGACCGCCGTCGTCAGGGTGAGAACGTGCTTACTCGTCTCCGACGCGGCAGCCAATGCTGTATTTCGCCGCTGCTCCGCTACTTCGTCTGACACCACTGTGCCGGCCCCTCGTCATTCAGCAGAACGGCCACAGCGGACAGGTGCGGTCCCTGATCGTCGTGAACAAGGCCAAGGAGACTTCGGCGAGACTCCGACGGCGCGTCTCACCGGCCAATTCGCCCGTGAAGCGTTCCAGCCGCCCTGTCGCTACGGGTAGTTTGGCTTCGACATCGGCCTGCGCCATCAGCTCGTCGAACCCCGTGAGGATGAACTGTTGGTACGTCGGCTGAGTCTCTCCGGCGATCGGGACACCGCCGAGACCGCGCTCCGCCGCATCGGAGAATTCCCGGGCCACCCGTTCCGTCAGATGCCCCGCCGAGCGCCTGTTGTCGGCTCCGCGCCTCCGCCCCGGGTCACCCTCAGTTGCTCGGCGGCGGTTGTTTCCGTTCACTGGAATTTCCTTCTGCCACCGAGCCCTCTGTGGCAGCCTCTGTTCGGAGTCGACCACGTACGGCTCAAAGTGATGAGAGAGCCATAAGCCCTCGGTGACGCTTTCCTTCTTCCCGCACCGGCCATCTAAAGAGGCAGCGCTCGCGTCTCATCGACTGTCTATTGAGACGCTACTCGTGTGATTGGCCGATTGTCAGCGGCGCACTTGGTTACTCATCCGCTCGGGAGCGCACGCCCCCAGGCGTGCGTCTGGGCCAAGTGGTTATGCGTGAGGCAGACGATGCATGACGGCGGGAGCGAGTACCACGCCACTGCGGAGCTGGTGGAGTGGCTCCTCGCCGAGGTGCGCGACCATGTCACCGACTCCTCGACCGACGCGGATCCGGCGCCAGGCCGCCGCAGCGCTCCGTTTCGGCGGGCCGGCCGCTCTCCGGGGCTGTGACATCGCTCTGGAGACCTGTACGCCGAAACACGTACAAGCGGCCTCACGGTCAAGGCTCCCAAGAGCGCGGCCGATGTCCGCACCCTGGCGTTCCCGACCCACCCGGGAAAGAGCGAGGCCCAGGCGGCCGGTTCCGCACCGGCTGACCTGGGCCTTCGTCGTGTCCTGGGACTGGTGGGCGCGGACGGTTTCGAACCGCCGACATCCGCCTTGTAAGGGCGGCGCGATCACTGGCGGGACCTGCCCAGGTCAGTTCCGCTGTAACGGCTGCCCAGGTCATCCGGGCTTCTCGACCCCGGTGAACCGTCGTTGACCGTGGCTGACCGCACGATGTGGCACGCATGTGGC
Source organism: Streptomyces beigongshangae (assembly GCF_019710745.1). Classification (GTDB taxonomy): domain Bacteria; phylum Actinomycetota; class Actinomycetes; order Streptomycetales; family Streptomycetaceae; genus Streptomyces; species Streptomyces beigongshangae. The sequence continues at coordinate 41,594 of NZ_JAHKJW010000046.1, read as the reverse complement.
ACGGAACTGGCACGCTCTGGGGTGAGCGCGCTTGCCTCCTCGCTGAGTTGCTCGCGGCGCCGCTAACGATTGATCGGAATCTCGTAGACGATCTCGCAGTGGGCGGCGGGCACCACGATGTCCGCGGTCTCCACGGGCCGGCCTTGGTCGCTGTAGTACGTCCGCCGGATGTGCGTGACGAGCGCGGTCTTCGGAACACCGAGCAGCGAAGCCTCTTCGGCGGTCACCTGCCTGGGCTCCAACTGCTCCACCGCATGGCTGACGGTGATCCCGATGGCGGCCATGCGGTTCACGACCCCTGCTCCGGCGTGCGGCCCTCCCTCGGGGAGGACAACGAGTGTGCCCGCGGTGAGGTCGTACGGCTCCCAGCTCGTTGACAACTGCACTGGCCTGCTGTCGGCGAGGAACTCATACGAGGTCCGGACGCAGAGGGCTCCCTCGGCGATGCCCAGCCGTGCCGCGATGTCCGCGGGCGCCAGCACCTTCGCATCGGTCCGGCTCTCCCAGTCGCCCAGTTTGCCGAGGGCCCTCATGTCCGCGCGGAAAGGCGACCCGTCGGACTGCTCGCGCGCTGGTGACCGGACGACCCGCACCCGCTGCTGAGGCTCGGCGACGTAGGTGCCCGATCCGGCGCGGCCCTCCAGCACTCCCTGGGAGATCAGCAACTCCTGAGCCCGGCGGACCACGTTCTCGCCCACACCGAACTCCTGCCCGATCTGGGCGCGGGAGGGGAGACGGTCACCGGGCTCCCATACGTGCTCCGTGATCCGCCGCCGGAGTTCGTCGGCGACGCGGAGATAGGGAGGTTGCTCAGGCATGTGGAAAATCTAGTCCACTAGCTCTAATCTAGTTAACTAGCTTTACTGAAAGTGATCGCTGGTGACGGAGGCTGCCTGTGCCCGCTTTAAGAGTCAGCGCGGCAGCCATCGCCGCTCGGCTGCACGCCGTCGGGCTTCCCCCGCGCGTCACGGAACACGCGCACCACACATCGGTCGAGGTGGAGGTGCCGGAATCCCTCTCCGCCGATTCATGGCGGGAGGGCCTGGAGGCCGTGGCCGAGGCCGATCGGTTCGGGCTCCTCGCCACCAGCCTGGGCGACCGCACCCTCTGGGCGGTCGTACGCAAAGCGGTCCCCGCGGCAGGCAACGTTGGGGACCAAACGATCAGCGACAGGAGCTGATTCAGCGTGCTCAACCTCATCCGCCGCATCATCTCCGGCACCAGAGCGCGACACTCCCGCAGGGGCAGACACCGCCGCTCCTTCATGACGTCCAGGGCGCCGGCCACTCCCGCTCCCCCTCCCACAGCGCCCGCCGACAAGCCGACGGTCGCCCGGGGATGGCCTCACGACCACGCGGGCCATCGGCACCCCCTCAGGGGCGAGGACGCCGCACTCGTACGCCCGTACGTCCTGGCTTGCGAAAAGAGCAGACGGTACGCAACGGCTGCCGCGGCCCCCCACCTGTCGCCCGAGAGTTGCCCAACCCTGCTGGGAGTCCACTGATGCCTCCGCAACGACAGCACCACGGCCCGGACAGCCCGGTCGCCCCCTACCAATCACTCGCCTGCCGAATCGGTACGCACCACGCTTGCTCGGAGTCCTCTCCGGCGACAGCCCCGGTCGACGTTCCAGTGATCTACGAAGCCTGCGACTGCCCGTGTCACTCCATGCCCGACCACTGCACCCACCCGGAGCCGAAGCGATGAGCGGCGAAACATCCGACGACGCGCCGGCACCCGACATCGCGATCACCGAGAGGCAGACAGGAATGACGGGACACGAAGGGCTGAGACTTCTCCCGTGGGCAGGCCCGGACGGCAAGGCGTGCTACCTGAGCACCGACGACCAGGACAGCTACATCTCCCGCTTGGCGGACCAGGTCGAGGCGGCACAACTCGAAATGGCTTCCGCACTGCCGACACAAGCACTCGATGACGGAACCTCGGATCCGGAGGAGCTAAAACTCCTCGTCGCCCAACTGGCCGGCGCCTTACGGGATGTACTGCGCGTGGCAACCAGCCGCGGAGATCGCCTGCGCACCTGAGAGGCACCGCACGGGATGACCGACCATCTTTCCGCGGCAGATCCCGACCGCCAGTTGCATGTAGTACAGCAGGGGCCCCGAGCAAGCTTCGGGGCTTCCTGCGTTCTACGGGTGCTTTCGACATAACCGCTCGAACCTCAGTCGGCGAAAGCCAGCCACGACGGCGGGTACGTCAACCGATCAGGTGCGCGTATGCCTCGCTGCACCCCCACCGGCCTCAGCCACGCTGCTGGGTGCCGTCTCCCGGCCAGCGACAATCGGGCTGCGCACACGGCTCCGGAGGCCGCTTGAGGCTCGTCCATTGCTGCTAGTCAGCGGGCTCTGCGACCTAGGAAGGGTCTACTGAGTCCACAAATGGTCCACGGCCGCTGGCCGGTCATGAGGCGAGGCGTACGACCGCCTGTCTACGCTCTGCTATAACCTGCCCAGGAGTCGGACGCTGGATTAACCGTCCTCTTCGCTGGCCTCGGCTTGTAGCAGAGTTCGTCTGGTGGCACGTTCCAGAAGCTCCAGTACGGTGGCCAATCGTTCATCCAAGTGTGTCCGCGATCACGCTCGGTTCGGAGCGTGGGCGCTGGTCATCGTATGCAGGTCGCTGCTGCCTGCCGTACCGGCCTCCCGAAATGTCAGTGCCCTCCTCCATAATCGGGGCACCGTCTTCAACGAAGGACCTCATCTCTGTGACGATCACCCAGCACGAGCTCGAAGCCCGGCTGTGGGACGCCGCGAACGCGCTCCGCGGCCCCGTCGACCCGGCTGACTTCAAGACCTACGTCTTCCCGATGCTGTTCTGGAAGTGGATCAGCGACACCTGGGTCCACGAGCACGACGCGGCATTCGACAAGTACGGCGACGACCTCGACGACGAGATCGAGGCCGAATTCCACCGGTTCGAGCTGCCCGAGGGCACGCTGTGGAGCGAGGTCACCGAGAAGGTCACCAACCTTGGTGCGGAGATCGCGAAGGCCTTCCAGCGAATCGAAATGGCTAACCCCCGCTCGCTTGCCGGCGTCTTCGGTGACGCCTCGTGGGGCAACAAGGAGCGCATCCCGGAGTCGGCTCTGCTGGGGCTCATTCAAGCGTTCAACAAGATCAGGCTGGACCCGTCTACGGTCTCGCACGATTTGCTCGGTGCAGGCTACGAGTACTTGCTGAAGAACTTCGCCGACGAGTCGGGAAAGAAGGCCGGCGAGTTCTTCACGCCTCGTGAGGTCGTGAACCTGCTCGTCGGGATCCTCCAGCCTGAGCCGGGCGATTCTGTCTACGACCCGTCCTGCGGCTCGGGCGGGATGCTTGTCGCGACGATCAACCAGCTGCGCGAGTCCGGCAAGGACCACCGCACGCTCAGGGTGTACGGCCAAGAGATTAACCTGACGACGGCCTCGATCGCCCGGATGAACCTGTTCCTGCACGAGATCGAGGACTTCGACATCAAGCGCGGGGACACCCTCCGCGCTCCGGCCTTCAAGGCCCCCAGCGGTGCGGTCCGCCAGTTCGACGCCGTGATCGCTAACCCGCCCTTCTCGCTGGCGAATTGGGGAGCGGACCGCTGGTCCTCGGATCCGCGAGCCATCTACGGCGTGCCGCCGGCGAAGAACGGCGACTACGCCTTCGTTCAGCACATGGTCTCGTCGATGAAGCCTGGATCCGGTCGTGTCGGCGTGGTGATGCCCCACGGCGTGCTGTTCCGCGGAGGCTCGGAGGCGAGGATCCGCCAGGGCCTCATCGGGAAGGATGTTCTGGAAGCCGTCGTCGGGCTGCCGCCCAAGCTGTTTTACTCGACCGAAATTCCGGCATGCCTGTTGATCTTCCGCAACCAGAAGCCACCAGAGCGCAAGGGGCACGTGCTCTTCATTGACGGCTCGGCGCGGTTTTTCAAGGGCAAGAAGCAGAACCTGATGTCCGAAGGTGACGTCAGAGCTGTCATCGAGGCATACCGGACAGGTAGCGACTCAGCGGGTGAGGGCGGTGCGAACGTCCGGCTGGTGCCGCTCGAGGAGATCGAGCAGAACGGTTTCGACCTGAACATCGGCCGCTACATCAAGGTCGCTGCAGAAGAGACCGCCGATCTGGGCACCGCGCTCGTGGCGTATGCCGACGCCCGGCAGCATCGCATCGACACCGAGACTGTCATGTTCGAGCGGCTCGCAGCGGCAGGCGTCGACCTGAGCGTGTTCGGGGTGTCCAGTGAGTGAGTGGCAGCGGGTCCGGCTCGACGAGGTCATCGCACTGGACGTCGACGCGGTTCCGATCACGGCGACGGCCTCCTACGACATCATCGGTGTCTTGAACCGCGGTCGGGGCCTGTTGATCCGGGAACCGATTGCGGGCGATGAGACCTCGTACAAGACGCTGAATCGCATCCGGCCGAACCAGATCGTCTACAGCCGCTTGAAGGCGTTCGAAGGAGCGATCACCGTTGCTCCGAAGGATCTGGGCGAGGTCTACGCGTCGCAAGAGTTTCCCACGTTCACGTGTGGAGAACGAATGCTTCCCGGATACTTTCGACTCCTTACGACTACAAAACGACTGTGGGAGCAACTGCAGGCGTTGTCGACCGGCATGGGCGGCAGGCGTGAACGGGTAAAACCCGTTGACTTTTTGACGATTGAGATTGCTCTCCCGTCCTTGTCGGAGCAGTGCCGCATCGTCGACGTCATGGCAGCGGTGGACGCACAGATTGACGGGCTGAATGCCGAGAAGCAGAAGGCGGCCTCATTGCTGGCAATCTTTCGCAACGCGCATCCGGAAGGTACCGAACATGAGCTACGCAGCGTTGTTTCCAGGATTCAAGGCGGAAAGAGCGTTCAGACTTCGGACGAAAAGCCGCGAACTGGAGAGCCGGCTGTCCTGAAACTGAGCGCGATCCAACTGGGCGCTTTCGTGGCCTCCGAAGCAAAGCGACTTGTTGACCTGACGGGTTACACCAGTGCCCACCTAGTGACAGAGGGCGACCTCCTTATCACTAGAGCCAGTGGTTCATTCGATCGCGTCGGCTATGCCGCTATCGCGCGAAACGTAGCACCTCAGACCTACCTACCTGACCTGATCTGGCGAATTCAAACAAAACCCGAGGTCTGCCAGGCGACGTTTCTGGCACATCTATTGTGTTCACCGTCAGTGCGCTCAATTATCACAGCATCGGCACGCGGGACCGCATCGATGAGGAAGATCAATAAGGTCCTTTTGGGTTCTCTGCGTCTGCCGATCCCGTCGCTTGAGGATCAGTCCAATTACGTTCAGCAATGTGATGTTGTCGCGTTCGCAGTAGACGACCTGGATCTGGAGCTCGCCAATCTCCGCGCTTTTCGCTCCGCGCTGCTGGCCTCCCTTCTCAACCAGGAAATCGAGATTCCGGAGGCGTACGACGCTCTGCTCGAGGAGGTGTCCTGACATGGGGTGGACGGAAGCGAGCACGATCCAGCGTTCACTGCTTGAGTGGGCGGAGGAGGCTGGCTGGGAGCGTCTCCAAGGGGATGAGTTGCCGCGCGATGAGCATGACGTCATCGTCGAGGACTGGGCACGCGAAGCGTTGCTCGCGCTGAACCCGGAGCTGGTCGACGACCCTGAGTCGGCAGACCTCATTCTGCATGAGCTCAATCAGGCTGTCCTCGATGCGCACAACGGTCTCGTTGCGGTCAACGAGCGGCTGACCGTGATGCTTCGTGGCGATCACTCGTTCACGACGATCGACGGTAGGCATGTGCCTCGTCGGCTGATCGACTTCAAAGACCTCAATAACAACCGCTTCACTGTCGCTGACGAGATCACCATCAACGGTGCGGCCAAGCCGCGCCGGTTCGACGTCGTCTACTACGTCAACGGGTTCCCGCTGGTCGTTGCCGAGACCAAGACGCCTGTGAAGCATCAGGTCTCATGGGTCAACGCCGCGAAGGACCTTCACGACGTGTACGAGGAGGAATACCCGAACTTCTTCGCGACGAACGTCTTCAACGTTGCCACCGAGGGCCTGGAGTTCCGCATGGCTCCGATCCGTGCGGTCCCGGACCCCGACTCCGAGATCTGGGCCCCGTGGGGGTCCACTGAGGACGACCCCAAAACCGTCACGGGCCCGGCTCGAGTCGAGCGGGCTGCGCGCTTACTGCTGCAGCCGGAGACGATCCTGCCGATCCTCAAGGACTTGGTGATGTTTCGTCACGCTCGGGACGCCTCCGAGGTCGACATCAAGTTCTTGCCTCGTTACCCGCAGTTCGAGGCGGCTCTGGCGATCCACGCCAAGGTGCTCGCAGGCCGTCCTGGCGGACTGATCTGGCATCACCAGGGATCGGGCAAGACCGAACTTATGGCGTTCGCCGCCGCCCGTTTGCTGCGCGATGACGCGGTGACAGGGAAGTTCGGGAGCGCGCCGACGGTCATCGTGATCGCCGACCGTAAGGATCTGGTCCGGCAGACGGCGGAGATGTTCGAGACTGCTGGCATGCCGCGGATATTGGTGCCCCGCAACCGGCGGGAGCTGCACGCTCTGCTGCGTAGCGGTGAGCCCGGTGTGGTCATCACGACGGTGCACAAGTTCGCTGAGGCTGGCCATCTCAACAACCGGTCGAACATCGTGGTCCTCGTTGACGAGGCGCACCGCTCGCAGGAGGGGAAGTTCGGCGATGCGTGGCGCGCAGCTGTGCCGAACGCGAAGTTTTTCGGTGCGACGGGTACTGCGGTCGAGGACAAGGACCGTTCGACGTTCAAGCTGTTCGGCGACCCTGACGACCCGGACTTTGTGATGTCGCGGTACACGCCGGAGCAGTCCATTGCCGATGGGTTCACCAAGCCAGTGATCGTGGAGGGCCGGTCTGTCGGGTTCAACCTCGACAAGGAAGCCTTGGATGAGGCCTTCGACGAGCTGGCCACGGAGGAGGGCCTGGACGAGGAGGAGAAGGTCTTCCTGTCGGGGAAGGCTTCTCACATTGAGACGATCCTCTCCAACCCCGAGCGCGTGGCTGCTGTGTGTGCCGATATTGTCGACCACTTCCTTACTTATGTCGCGCCTCTGGGGCAGAAGGCTCAGGTCGTGGCCTACAACCAGCGCCTTGTGATCGCGTACACCAGGGCCATCGAGGCCGAGCTGGAGAGCCGTGCTGCAGTCATGCCGGATGGACGACTCCGTGAGGTCGGTGTGGTGATGCACGTCGCCGACAGCAAGGAGACCCCCAAGGAGCACAAGAAGTACCTGCTCACAGCGGAGCAGGAAGAGGCGCTTAAGCGCCGCTTCAAGAAGGTCGATGACCCGATGTCGTTCATCGTCGTCACCGCGAAGTGGATGACCGGCTTCAACGCACCCATCGAGGGCGTGCTGTATCTCGACAAGCCCGCCAAGGACACGAACCTGTTCCAGACGATCACGCGGCCCAACCGTCCGTGGAAGAACCCTGTCACCGGTCAGCGCAAGGACTTCGGGCGGGTCGTCGACTACATCGGCCTCGCGAGGGCGATCGGCAAGGCTGTCGCCGGCCCGAAGGTGAAGGACGATGAAGAGAACGAGCTCAACGTCACCGACGCCTCCAAGCTAGCGGGGAAGTTCGTCGCCGACCTCACGCGTCTGCTCCATCTTTTCAACGGCATTGACACCAGTGACTCGTCATTCGAGTCGCTCGCCGAGGCCCATGAGCGGATCCCCGAGGGCGGCGCGCAGCGCACCGAGTTCATCGAGACCTACATCGCGTTGCAGACGGTGTGGGAGTTCCTCGACCCGCACCCGATGCTCCAGCCATTCAAGGGGCAGTACTTCTGGCTCGCGAAGGTGTACGAGTCGATCCGGCCCAGGGATGTCTCCAAGACTTTCCTCTGGGCACGTCTCGGCGCGAAGACCACTGACCTGATTCACGGTCACATGACCGATGTGGGCGTGAAGTCAATGCCGTCGAAGACAGTCACGCTCGACGCTGCCGGCCTGGCGCTGGTGAAGAAGATCGCCGAGCAGCTGAAGCTCTCCGAGCAGCAGACGCCGGAGTCGAAAGCCGGTGACGTGTACCAGGAGGTCCTCGACTCCATCGAGGCACGCCTCAGGCGTCGGCCTGCCGATGCTGAGAGCCCGGCGTACCGGTCGCTGGCGGAGCGGATCGCGAAGCTCCGTGCCAAGGCGATTGAGAACGTCGAGGACTCGCTGGCGTTCCTTGAGGAAGCGCTGAAGATCGCTCAGGACGTGGTCGCCGCGGACCGGGCAGCGGAACAGGGTGACCAGGGAGCGCTCGACCAGCTGGCCGATCCGAAGCGTGGGGCGCTCACTCAGATCGTCGCGGAGAACACACCGCCCGGGCTGCACAAGATCGTCCCCGACATAGCCTCGCGGATCGACTCGATCGTCGTCGAGGTCGTCTATGCCGGTTGGAGCGCCAGCGACGCGGGCGACAAACGCGTCCGTCGCGAGCTGCGTTCCGTCCTGAAGGAGTACAGCTTGCCAATCAAGGGCGAGCTGTTCGACCGAACGTACGAGTACGTGCGGGAGAACTATTGAACGACGTCACGACCAGGACCATCACAAAGATTGAGCAAGTGCTGGGACCGAGAATGGAGTTGAAGTGACTCTGCTTGGAAAATGTGGGGTCTTGACCCACATTCCTGAACACGGGTTATGCGGCTTCGGCCAGCGTAGTTGGTGTTGTGCGGAGGGCTCGCTCGTAGGTGATCGGGCTGCGGTGGCCGAGGCGGGAATGGCGTCGGACGTTGTTGTAGCGGTGCAGCCAGCGGAAGAGGTCCAGATGGGCTTCGAGCTCGGTGTCCCAGGCCCGGCGGCCTTGGAGAATCTCCCGCTTGCAGGTCGCGTTGAAGGACTCGGCGAGTGCGTTGTCCGCGCTGGAGCCGATCGCGCCCATGGACTGGGTGACGCCGGCCTTGCGGCAGGCGTCGGCGAAGGCCCGGCTGCAGTACTGGGCTCCATGATCGCTGTGAAAAACGGCTCCGGTGAGGCTGCCGCGGGTCCGTTCGGCCGCGTGCAGGGCGTCGATGACAAGGTCGGCCCGCATGTGGTCGGCGACCGCCCATCCCGCCAGGCGCCGTGAGGCGAGGTCGATCACGGTGGCCAGATAGCGGAACTTCCCGCCGGCCAGCGGAAGGTAGGTGATGTCGCCGACGTACTTGGTGTTCGCCTGGTCCGCGGTGAAGTCGCGGCCGATCAGGTCCGGAATCTTCGCCGCGGCCGGGTCGGAGACGGTGGTGCGGTGTCGGCGGCGCAGGCGGAGCCCGGCCAGCCCGATCGTCTTCATGACCCGGGCGATGCGTTTGTGGTTCACCACCTCGCCGTTCTCCCGGAGCTCGGCGGTGATCCTGGGGACGCCGTAGGTGCCCTCCGAAGCCCGGTGAACCGTGCGTATCCGGGCAGCGAGCTGTGCGTCGGCGGTCTGGCGGGCCGCCCTTGCGGATGTCGTCCTGCGCCAGTAGTAGAAGCTGGAGCGGGCGATGCCCATGATGGTGCACAGCCGCTTCACGCCGTAGCGGCGCTGATGGTCGGCGACGAACTGGAAGCGGTTCACCAGCGCGTCTCCCCGGCGAAATATTTCGCCTCCTTCCGCAGGATCTCACGCTCTTCCTCCAGTTCGCGGACCTTCTTCCGCAGAGCGGCGTTCTCCGACTCCAGCGGCGTCGGCGGCTCGGCAGGCACCTCCGCCCGGTGCCCCCGGGACCGGCTCGCACCGGCCGCTCGGACCCAGTTCCGCAGGGTCTCGGGGTTGATCCCCAAATCGGCGGCGACCTGCCTGATAGTCGCCTCGGGCCGCGACTCATACAGCGCGATCGCGTCTGCCTTGAACTGCGGCGGATAGTTCTTCATGACCACGAGATGTCCGTTCTCAGATCCTCAGAATCCAGTGTCTCGTGTGTCCAGGATCAAGGGTCAAGGCCCGTGATCACCAGATCGCCGACTACGTCGACGGGCAGATCCGGAAGGTCAAGCGGCCCCCGCAGGATCCTTCTGGCACGTAAGTGGCACGGCGGCGAGAAGCCGTCGGGAACGATCAAGGCCCAGGTCTCCGGCTGCACACCGGTTGACCTGGGCCTCAGTCGTGTCCTGGACCTGGTGGGCGCGGACGGTTTCGAACCGCCGACATCCGCCTTGTAAGGGCGGCGCTCTACCACTGAGCTACGCGCCCTGGACGAGTCGACAGCCTACATTGCCCGGGGCGGTGCCCCGCAAACCCGTTCCCGGCGGTCGGGGCGGGGGCCGGAGCAGGGGATGCGGGGGTTTACCCCACCCCGTATCCGGGAGCGGCCCGGATCCCCCGGCCGGGAGCGGATCCGTACGGTCGAAGTGTGTCCGGGGCGCGGTGCGGGGCCGCGGACGGTCGACGAGGGGGTCCCGGTCATGAGTGGTCGTCAGCGTTCCAGGAACAGTGCGGGCAGGGGGCGGCGGAGGTTTCCGGCCGTCGTCGGAGTGGGCGTGGTCGCGGTCGCGCTGGGGCTCCTCGCCTCCGGGTGCGGGAACAGCGCCGAGGACGACACCGAGCCGGAGAAGCGGTCGTTCACGCTGAGCGGCCGGGCGCTGACCGTCGACTCCGACGGCTCGGCGCTCGAACTCGTCGTGGGTGACGTCGGGAAGGTGCAGGTCACCCGGTGGTTCAAGGCCGACGTCGTACTCGGTGAGGATCCCGGGATCACCTGGGCGATGAAGGACGGCACCCTCAAGCTCCGCACGCACTGCGCGGGCGTGGTCGCCGACTGCTCCGCCAAGCACCGGATCGTGGTCCCGCGCGGCGTCGCCCTCACCGTCGAGGAACGGGACGGCGGGGTGCGGGCCACCGGCTTCGAGGAGGCGCTCGACATCCGGGCGAGCGACGGATCCGTCCGCGTCGAGGACGCCTCCGGACCCCTGACCCTGCGGACCGCGGACGGCTCGGTCCATGCGAGCGGCATCGGTTCCCGGCGCGTCGACGTGCGCACCGAGGACGGCTCGGCCCGCCTGGAATTCGCCTCCGTCCCGGACCAGGTCTCGGCGCGCGGCAAGGACGGCTCGCTCACCATCGGGCTGCCCGACGCCGCGTACAAGGTGACGGCCGGGGCCCGGGACGGCTCCGTGGACGTGTCGGTGCCCCGTGACGAGGACAGCCCTCATGTGGTGTCCGCGCACACCGAGGACGGCAAAGTCACCGTGCGTACGGCGAACTAACCGACCCGTGTGTTCGTCCTTACCTGGTGGGAGAATGTAACGGGACCACCGGGCGGGACGGATCACAGCACGGGAGAGGGAAGTGACGGCGACACCTTCGCAGCCGTACACACCGTTTGTGCCATGCGCGCGGCAAGTGTCCCGCCCCCGTGCCGGGTTCCGGCCCGCGGGCGCCCGTGGTGCCGGCCGTGACCTGCTCGCCCTCGTCCTCCTCCCGCTTCCGCTGCTCGCGCTCACCCTGCCCGCCGCCTTCGCGGGCGGCGGCACCCGGCGGTGGTTCGGCGGGCGCTCCGAGAGCCAGCGGGCCGAGGCGCAGGCGGCCAAGGACGCCGCCGCGGCCGCCTTCTACGAACTCGACACGGCGCAGCGCGACCTGCGCATCTCGATCGAGACCATCACCGCCGTCGACGACACCCCGCCCGCCCGGCGCGCGGTCGCCGACTTCGAGGCGCTCGGCCGGCGCATCGACGAGGCCAGCCTCACGTACATCGGCGCCGTGGACGCCCACGACCTCGACCGCGACGACCTGGAGGCATCCGCCGCCGCCCGCGCGCGCACGGAACTCACCCGGGCGAAGGACGAGCTGACCCGGGTCAAGCAGGAGCTGGACCGGTTCGAACAGGGGCTCGGTCCGCTCCTCGGCAAGGCCGAGAACCAGCTGGCCCGCCTCGCTCCCGCCGTCGAGCGCGCCCGCCAGGCCCTGCTCGCCGCGTCGAACGCGCTGGACGCCGTACGGGGCACGGGGCTCAAGGCCGACGACCTGGCCGCCCGCCTCGCCGCGCTCGCCCCCGAACTGACCAGGCTCAACCAGGGCGCCGGGCAGCACGGCGTGCCGGAGACGCTGGAGCGCGCCGACCGGGTCGCCCGGGACGCCGGAGCCGTCCGCGCGGAGGCCGAGCGGCTGCCGGAGCGGGCCACCGAGATCGACCGCCGCCTCGTCTCGTTGCGTACCCGCGCCCAGGCGCTCACCACCCGGTCCGGGCAGGTGGACCCGGTGCTCAGCGAGTTGCGGCGGCGGTTCACGGCCGCGTGCTGGCAGGACCTCCAGCACGTGCCCGACCAGGCCGCGGAGGCCGTCCGGCAGGCCGAGCGGAAGCTGGCGGAGGCGCGGACCGCCCGCGAGGAGCAGCGCTGGGCGGACGCGACGGCCCTGCTGTCCACGGTCCGCGCGCTGCTGAACACGACCGACGAGGCGGTGTCCGCGGCCGGCGACCGGCTGCGGCGGCTGAACGAGGTGTCGAAGGACCCGCAGCGGGAGATCGAACGCACGCGGTTCGCTATCCGGGACGCGCAGCGCCTCGCCATGGCCGGCCGCGACATCCCCGAGCCCCGGCACGCGCGTCCGCTCGACGACTCGGTCACTCGCCTGGAGCGCGCGATCGGGACGCTGGAGGGACGGCACCCGGACTACTGGCACTTCCTGACCGAGCTGGAGACCGTACGGGCGACGGTCGGCGGTGTGGTCTCCCGGATCCGGGAAGAGCGCGGGGCCGGAGCCGCCGGAGCCGCCGGAGCCGCGGGCGCCTGATCCCGGCGAGGGCGTGACCGGCAGGGGCGGCTGGGGAGCCTCCCTGTGTGGAATCTCCTGTACGGACGCCCCTGTACCCCCTTGTGCGGACGCGCCCCTGTGCGGACGCCCCTGTGCGGACTCCCTACGAGGGCTCCCTACGAGGGCTCCTGTCCCTCCTCCGGCTCGCGGACCCGCTCCGCCTCCCGTACGTGCTTCAGGGTCATCCGGGCGTCCACCTTCTCCGCTGCCGTGACCTCCGACCAGAAGCGGTGGCCGGTCACGAAGACCGCCAGCTCGCGTTCGCGCTGCCGGAGCTTCTCCACCTCGGCCTGTTCGTCGGGCGTCCAGCCGGGGGAGGCGGGACGCTCCACCTTGCGCCAGCCGTGGTCGTCACTGAAGCCGTCCAGGGGTTCGACCGACCAGGGAAGCCGCTTCAGCAGGGCCAGCAGTTCGGCCCGGACCTGGTGCAACTCCTCCTGACCGGACAGGAGATCGCTCGGGAAGTCATAGGTCGCAGCCACCCGGCAATGGTACGCCTGTTCGATTTTGTGATGCGAGTCGATCGGGGACTTCACGCGATGTCGGTGGCGCGCGCAAGACTGGGCGCATGTGCCGCAGCATCAAGACACTCCGACCGCCCGTCCTGCCCGAAGAGGCCACCGAGGAGGACATCCGCGCAGCCGCTCTCCAGTACGTCCGCAAGGTTTCGGGTTTCCGTGCCCCGGCTGCCCACAACCGCGAGGTGTTCGACCGCGCGGTCGAGGCGGTCACGCAGGCCACGGCCGAGTTGCTGGCCGGGCTGGAGGTCCGCGGCCGGACCGCCCCGTCGCACCGGGAGGACTGACCCTCCCGGTCTGCCCGACGGACCGGTCTGCCCTGCGGACCGGCTTGTTCGGCACGCCGGTCCGCCCGGTGCGTCGGGCGGACGGGCCGCCCGGTGCGTCGGGCGGACGGGCCGCCCGGTGCGTCGGGCGGACGGGCCGCCCGGTCCGTCGGGCGGACGGGCCGCCCGGTCCGTCGGATGGGCCGCGCCGCCCGGTGGAAGGGACCGGCCACTTCCCCGAGGCGGGCGCGGACGAGGAGGCCGTGCACACGGGTGTTCCGTGCGTCGCGCCCCGGAAGCGTGTTCCGGAAACGTGTCCTGGTCTGCCCGGACTCGGGCGTCCAGGCTCAGGCGTCCGGACTCGGACGCTCCTGCTCAGACGCCCGTACCCGTGCCGGTCCCCGGCACGGGTACGGGCACGGTGACCGGTACCGGTACCGGCACCGCCGCCGGTGACGGGCGGCGCATCAGATAGGCCGCCCCCGCCCCCGCTCCGAACAGCGCCACCAGCGAGATGCCCGAGGCCAGCCAGCTCGCGCCCAGCCACTGGCCGCCGAAGTAGCCGAGGGCCACGCTGTACGCCGCCCACGCGAGGCCCGCCAGGATCGACCAGGGCAGGAACTCGCGGACGCGCCGGTGCGCGGCGCCCGCGGCGAGCGAGACGATCGAGCGGCCGGCGGGTGCGAAGCGGGCCAGGACGACCAGGGCGCCGCCGCCCCGCGAGAGGGCCGCGCCGAGACGTTCCTGCGCGCCGGTCAGACGGCGCGAGCGGGCGATCGCGCGGTCCAGTCGCGCTCCGCCGCGCCGGGCCAGCCGGTACGCCACCAGGTCGCCGAGGACCGAGGCCGTCGCGGCCGAGAGGATCAGGGAGAGGATGTCCGGCACGTGCTGGACCGCCGCCCCGGTGCCCGCCGCGGCCGCCGTCGCCGCCGTGATGACCAGGACGCCGCTCGGCAGCACCGGCAGGAAGACGTCGAACAGGACCGACAGCGCCACCACGGCGTAGATCCATTGGCTGTAGATCCAAGGGGTGCCGGACAGCGACCCCACACTCTCAAGCACCGAAACTCCCCTGTGTCTCCCCCGTGGGCCCCGACCGTGCCGTGATACCGCGGTGTCGCGGGGGAGCGGCAGGAGCGGCCTGTGACAGCCACAGAGCGTACGCCCCGGGACCGACAGCGGATCCACAGGGGGCCGGGTGCTCGCCGCCCCTTGTTCACCCGGTCGCCACCTCCGGCCGCGCCGCTTCCCCGGATTCCTCGAACTCCTCGAACTCCTCGGGCTCCTCGGGGCGGCCCGGTGAGTCCCGGGGGCAGCCCGGCGGTTCACGGGGACGGGCCGCGGCGGTCCAGGGGGCGGGCCGGTGGTTCACGAGGACCGCCCGGTGGTCCTCCGGGGCGGGTCCGGTGACGCTACGGCGCCCGTTCCCCCGGTGGGAGCGGGCGCCGTCGTCGTACGTACGCCGCGCGTCAGGCGGTGACCGGTTCCGAGGGCCGCTTCTCCCCGGCAGGCGTGGACAGGCGGCCGGGCAGGAAGCGGTCGAGGCCGAACGCGCCCGAGCCGGTGAAGACGAGCAGGAACATCGACCAGCAGTACATGGCCGCACCCTCCCCGTTGTTCTCGATCGGCCACAGCGCCTCGGGCTGGTGGACCTTGAAGTACGCGTAGGCCATCGCGCCCGAGGAGATGAACGCGGCGATGCGCGTGCCCAGGCCGAGCAGGACCAGGGTGCCGCCGACGAGCTCGATGACGGCCGCGTACCAGTTGGGCCAGGCCCCGGTCTCGACGGTCGCGCCCTTGCCGTCCACGCCGCCGAGGACGCCGAGCAGCGCCACGGCCCCGTGGCAGGCGAAGAGCAGGCCGATGACGATGCGGAACAGACCGATGGCATACGGCTGGGCGCTGTTGAGGCGTCCGGTCATGTGAGGGAACTCCTTCGGCTTGAATACGGTCCTGGGACCGGTGGGGACGTGACCGAATGGGTGCTCTACGTTATGTCTGCCTATTCAATGCTTGCAAGTTCAACTTTTGGCCACGGTTTTTCCCCGGCGGCGGATCCGGTACCCGGTTCCGTCCCGCGCCCCGCCTGCGCGGCAGCCGTCCGCAGCACCGCCCGGGCCACCGCGTCGGTGTCCGACAGGGTGACCGAGTCCACACCCGGCCGGGCCCCGGCGGCGGTCACCCAGTGGACGCCTTCCGTGGGCACCCCGATCGCGAACCGCCGCGCGTGCGGACGCCCTTGACGGTCAATCAGGTGGTAAGGGCGTTGTGTCACATCCAGCCCCCCGGTTTCGTAACCGTCCACCGTGTGCGGGCGGCACTGGCCCGTCCTCAGCAGCCGGGCCAGCAGCGCGTCGGCGGTCCGCCGCAGGTCCGGTTCGGGCAACCGGGCCTCGACGAGGGTGGTCGCCGTCACGGTCGAGCCGGGCACGTCGGGGGAGTGCGCCACCCAGACCCCGCCCTCCGCCCGCACCTCAAGCCGGGGACCGAGGACCTCCAGCACCCCCGCCTCGATCAGCGCGGCCATCTCCTCGATACGGCGCCGGGGCGGGCCGATGGACAGGAACGCGTTGAGCGGGGTGTACCAGCGGTCCAGGTGGTCACGGCGCGACGGGCCGGCGAGCCCGCCGTGGTCGACGATCTGCCGCAGCTCGTTGCGCAGGTCGCGCAGTACGTCGAGAGCCGCCTTGAGGGGTCCCTCGACATTGCCGAGCGCGGCCTGTTCGGCGTCCTTGCGCAGATGGCCGAGCAGCCAGCCCCGGAAGTCCCCGGGACCGGTGAAGACGCGTTCCCCGTACGGGTGCGACACGCGGTCCCAGGACCAGCGCTCGGCCTCCGGAACCCCGAAACCGTCCAGTACGGCCGCCTCCCGCGGGTCCCGGTGCGGTACGGCGAGGAACCGCGCACGGAAGCGGCGCGCGTCCGCGCCGGCGCGCGTCAGCAGCGTCTCGTAGTAGACGGTCTCGACCTCCTTCGCCACCAGCGGCCATATCTCCGTGAGGAAGTCCGGCGCGTCGCCCGAGTCCGCGCGCTTGCGGAAACCCGCGATGGTCTCCGGGGTCAGCAGGAGCGGGACGTGACGGCCGTAAGGGCCCTTCGCGTTGTCGCCGCGCGCCTGGTACGGGATGCCGCGGCGGGAGCCGGCCACCAGCCGTGGCTCGCGGCCCGAGGGGAGGTAGCGCAGGCCGTCCGCGGTGCGCGTGAAGCGGCCGCCGCGGGCCGTCGTCAGCAGGGCCATGTGGTCGAAGAAGTTGAGACCCAGACCGCGCAGCAGGACGGTCTCGCCCGGGGCCACGGGGGAGAGGTCGAGGTCCGCCGGGTTGGCGGGCGGGACATGGCGCAGACCGTGGCGCCCGGCGTACGCGGACAGGCGTTCCTGTGCCCGGTCGGGGACCGTCGGCAGGTGGCCCTGGGCGAGGACGACGGCCGACAGGCCCGCCAGGACGCGCCCGTTGTCGAGTAAGAGGGTCTGGTGGCCGTCGGCCGGACCGTCGAGGCGCACCGCACGCGCCCGGTGCGTCTCGATCCGCAGGGCGGGCGGCGCCCCACGGACCACCTCGCCGAAGACCCATTCCAGGTAATGGCCGTACTGGGCGCGGGTCGGGTAGTCGTCCGGGCCCAGACGGCCGTCGGCCCAGGCGTGCAGCCCGGGTCCGGGGCGGATCGGGCCCGAGCAGTCCACGCTGTCGTCGGTGAAGAGGGTGACCTGGGAGGCCACGGTGTTCATCAGCAGTTCGGCCGGCTGGGCGGTGCGCCAGACACGGCCGGGGCCCGGCGGTGCCGGATCGACGACGTGGACCGTCAGGCGCGTACCGGGGGCGAGGAGTTCGGGCGCGGAGGCGCAGAGGCGTTCCAGCACGCTGGTCCCGCGTGGTCCGGCGCCGACCAGGGCGACGGAGACGTGGTGCTCCGCCGCCGTGGACCCGGTCGGTTCCATCGGCTCCGCCGGGTCCATCGGTTCCGTCGGCTCCGCGGTCGCTGCAGACAAGGGTGTGACTCCCGGACAGGTGGGGCATACGCGGTACGCCGTCTGCTGGAAGCGGACGGTCCGCATCATCATGCCGTCGCGCAGGCCGGGAAACGGCCCCGGACCGGATCAACGGTGCCGGTTGTGGGATGCCTCACGGGACTCTCGGGACGCGTGGGGACCAAGCGCGAATATCGCGGGCAACACGGCTCTACGCGGCGTTACACGGGCAACGTACGCAATAGGCGTATGTCCTGGTCCGGGGGCCCGGAGGCCCGGGGGCCAGTACGGCAACCGCCGCTCGTATGTCCCTGCGCCTGGTCCCCGCAGATCCGTATGTGATCGCCTTCCCCCGTCGCTCCCCGTCGCTCCCCTCCCCGTGGCTCCCTCTCGCTCTCCTGCGCGGCACCCGTCCTCCCCGACCGCGCGAAGCGCTAGCTGAGTTCCGACTCCGAGATCGTCCGCAGCCGGGCCCCGCCGCCCGGCTCCTCGCGTGCGTGGTCGAGCCGCAGCCTGGCCGACCGGCCGCGCAGGGTCAGCGTCATGAGCTGGTTGCCGAACCAGGGGCCCCCGGTCTTGCGCCAGTCGACGGGCGGGGGAGTGACCCGGCCGTGCCGGGCGAGGCGCCGGCCGATGGCCCGGCCCACGCCGCTCCAGCCGAAACGGAAACCGATCTTGATATAGGGCGGGATGGAGTTGTGGACGGGGGAACAGGTCAGCTGGACCACCCGGGCGTCGGGCCCCGGCAGACCCTTCCGCCACACCGGTTCGGCGATGTACGCGTGGTGCACGTCCCCGGACAGCACGCACACCGTCGCCGGTGCCCGGGAGCCCGAACCGGCCTCGGCGATCAGTTCGGCCAGCCGGTCGAAGGACGACGGGAACGCCGCCCAGTGCTCCAGGTCCGCCGCCCGCCGCAGCTTCTCCCCGCGCCGCGCCCAGCGCTCGCCGCGCTCGCCGCGGCACATCGAGGCGTTCCACGCCTCCGCGTCGTGCACGAGGTTGGGGAGCAGCCAGGGCAGTGAGGTCCCGATGAGGAGATGGTCGTACGCACCGGACCCGTCCGGCGCCCGCCCGTCCGAAGCCGGCTCGTCCGGTACCTGCTCGTCCGAAGTCCGCCCGTCCGACGCCTGCTCGTCCGGTACCTGCTCGTCCGAAGCCCGCGCGTCCGGCGCCCGGCCGTCCAGTATCTGTTCGCGCAGCCAGTCCCATTCCTCCGCGTCCAGCATCGAGCGGTCCTGCTCGGCGAGGACGCGGGCGGCGCGGCTGTCGACCATCAGGAGGCGGGTGCGGCCGAAGTCGCGGCGGTAGCTCCAGCGGACCGAGGCCGGATCGGAGTCGGCCCGGGAGGCGAACGAGCGCAGGGCGTCCGTGCCGTCGGGGACGGCGCGGACGGACGCGTACAGGGGGTCCTCGGCGAGGTGGTCGGGGGAGAGGTTGCCGAGGTGCTGGTGGACCCAGTACGACATCAGGCCGCTGAGCACGCGCTCGCGCCACCAGGGGGTGTCCCGCATGTCGGAGACCCATGCCTCGCTGGTGTTCCAGTCGTCGATGACGTCGTGGTCGTCGAAGATCATGCAGCTGGGCACGGTGGAGAGCAGCCAGCGGACCTCGGGATCGAGCCACGACTCGTAGTAGAGGTGCGTGTACTCCTCGTAGTCCGCGACCTCGGCGCCGGGCGGCTCGTCCAGGCCGCGGCGGTCCTCCAGCCAGCGGCGGGTCGACTTGGACACCTCGTCCGCGTACACCTGGTCGCCCAGCAGCAGCAGGACGTCCGGACGCTCGCCCTGCGGGTCCGCCGCGATCCGGGTCGCGAGGGTGTCCAGGGCGTCCGGGCCGACCGGGTCCTTCTCGCCCTCGGGCGGTGAGGCCCAGCGGCAGGAGCCGAAGGCGACCCGGACGGTCTCGTGGTCGTCCACGGGGGTGTGGATGACCGAGGGCGGGAAGCGGGAGTCGGGCAGCGGCCAGACCCGCTCCCCGTCGAGCAGCACCTCGTACGGGGTGGTCGTGCCCGGCGTCAGCCCGGTCACCGGGACCAGGGCGTAGTGGTGGTCCGCGATCTGGAAGGTGCGGGTCTCACCGCCCGTACCGTCCGCGCCGCGCACCTCGGCGGTGCACGGACGGCTCGCCTCGACCCAGACGGTCGCGGACGAGCCGTCGACGTACCTCAGCAATGGACCCAGGCGCAGGCTCGCCACGTGTGATCACCCTCTTCCGTCGTTCCGTACGGTACGGAACGACGGAGGCGGGTGGGGAGATTCCCGGCGAGAGATCGGCCGCGAGTTCGGAAACAGGCCGGGCCGGGCCGCACCACGCCGGGGATCGGGGCGGCCCGGGACGTGCCGCCCCGGGCAGGACCCGGTCAGCAGCCGTTCAGGACCGAGCTGAGCTTGTTCTTCTCCGCGGAGTCGACGGACAGGTCGTAGTAGTACTTCACCTGGACCCAGGCGCGGACGTAGGTGCACGCGTAGGCCGTGCGGGACGGCATCCACTGGGCCGGGTCCTGGTCGCCCTTCGACTGGTTCACGTTGTCCGTGACGGCGATCAGTTGCGGGCGGGTCAGGTCGTTGGCGAATGCCTGGCGCCGCGAGGTGGTCCAGCCGTCGGCGCCGGAGTCCCATGCCTCGGCCAGCGGCACGAGGTGGTCGATGTCGACGTCGGAGGCCGCGGTCCAGGTCGCGCCGTCGTAGACGGAGTACCAGGAGCCGCTGGTGGCCGCGCAGGCAGAACTGGTGACGACGTTCGTGCCGTCGCGCTTCAGGACGGTCTCGCGGGTGTTGCACGTGCCGCTGATCGTGATCCAGTGCGGGAAGAGGTCGCGGTCGTAGCCGGTGCGGTCCTCGGCCGCGACGGTGAGCGAGGCGAGGTAGGTACGGGCGGTGGCGGCGCTGACGGGGGTCGGCAGCGCGGCGGAGGCGGTCGGGCCGTTGAAGAGCCCGAACGTGGCTGCCAGGGCGGTGAGGGCCGCGACCGCACTCAGTCGTCGACGCGCGTAGATACCGGGCATGTGAACTCCCTTTGGGTGGGGGGAAGTCGGCCTGCGGGCAAGGAATGCTCCCGGCGGCCGGTTTCCGGGGGATGTGCGTGAGGTGAGAAGTTAATGACGGGGTCATGACACGGCAAGGTGTCGGGTGGGACTTTCGGATCAGGGCGCGCGCGCCGGCTCCGGAGCCTGGTCTTTTCGACCTCCCGGTCCGGGTGGACCCCGGGTGGACCCCGTCCGAGCCCCGGGCGGGCTCCGTCCGGACCCCGGGCGGGCCCCGGACGGGTGGCGAAGAGGTCGCGCGGGTGGGTGGCGGATCGCCACTTCGTTTTGTACCGTGGAGAAACAAAGTGGTTCCCGTCCGCACCCCCTGACCGGCGGGCGGGACCACCTTGTCCCTCGCCGCCCCGGCCCCCTGCCCGGGGCCGCGGCGCTCTCCCCGACGCTTCGGATCCTCGGCGCGCTCCGGGTCCTCGACGTCCTGTCCTTGCGCTTTTCGCTCTCCCTTTCGTTTCGTTCTTGGAGCCTGCTGATGACGGCCTCGACCGTGCTGACCGCCCGTGCCCTGCTGCTGGACATGGACGGGACCCTCGTCAACTCGGACGCCGTCGTCGAGCGCGTCTGGCGCCGGTGGGCCGACCGGCACGGGCTCGACGGTGACGAGGTCATGAAGGTGGTCCACGGACGGCAGGGGTACGCGTCGATGGCCGTGCTGCTGCCCAGCCGGTCCATGGAGCGGAACTACGCGGACAACGCGCGCATGCTGGCCGAGGAGACCGCGGACATGGACGGGGTCGTGCCCGTCGAAGGGGCCGCGGAGTTCCTCGGTTCGCTGCGGGAGCTGGGGGTGCCGCACGCGCTCGTCACGTCCGCCGACGTGCCGCTGAGCACCGCGCGCATGGAGGCTGCGGGGCTTTCGCTGCCCGGGCTGCGGATCACCGCGGAGTCCGTGGGGGCCAGCAAGCCGGATCCCGAGGGGTTCCTGAAGGGGGCGGCCGAGCTGGGGGTCGCGCCTGAGGAGTGCGTGGTGTTCGAGGACTCAGGAGCGGGGATCGCGGCGGGGCGCTCGGCCGGGATGCGGGTGGTGGGGGTCGGGCCCCGGGCCGGGTTCCACCGGCCGGATGCCGTGGTGCGGGACCTTCGGGGGATTCGGGTCGAGCGAGTGGACGATGTGGCGGGTGGGGGTGTCCGGCTGCACGTGGGGTGAGGCGCGGGTGCGACACGGCGCCGGTGCGTGAGCGGCGCCGACACGTACGTGGACGCGGCGCCGGTACGCAAGCGGGCGAGAGTGCGGGGGGACGTGTCGCGCGGTTCCCGCGTCCCCGGGTGAGTGGGGGATTCGGGTCGGGGGCGCGGGTCCCGCGCCCTTCGCGGCGCCCGCCGTGGCCTAGGGTTCCGATGTCTCTGTTTCGAGGCGTTGGCGGGTCTGTGGGCCGTACGTGCCTTGTTCCCCGTTGATGCCCCTGGTGAACTGGTAATTGCGCACGGCGTTTTCTGTTCGATTGTCGTACGTACCGTCCGCGGTGCCCAGGTAGAGGGCCAACTGCTTGAGCCGCAGCTGCAGTTCGAGGACCTCCGGGCCCTCGTCGCCGCGGCGCAGCGTCACCGGTTCCGCCTTCTCCGGTGGCACGGAGGGCGGTCGGGTGGTGCTCACCGGGTTCTCGGCCGACGGTTCCTGCGACGTGGCCGTCGTCGGGGACGGGGTCGCCGAGGCGCTCGGCGACCCCGAGGCCGACGGCGACGCACTCTCGCTCGCCGACCCGGACGGCGAGGCGGTCGGCGACGCGGACGCCGACCCGGAGCCGGACGGGGACGAGGGCGAGGACGGGGACGGTTCGTCCACGGACGCGTCCGGCACGCTCGCGCGGATGTCGTCAGGGGCGGCGCCGTTGCGCGACGGCGACTCGTACGAGAACAGTCCGCCCGCGAACCCGGCGGCCGCCATCACGACCGCGGTGGCACCGGCGCCCACCAGTACGAGGCGACGCCGACGGCCCGGGTTCTCGGCGCGGTCGGTGCGGGTGGAGAGGGCCGGGTCGCCCGGGAAGTCGAACGGGGCCGAGGGCCGGGTCGGGGACCCGTCCCCGGAGAGCCGGCTGTCCTGCGGGTGCGGCAGCGCGGTGGCGCGGGGCAGCCGCGCCGTCGCGTCGAAGGGGTGGGGGCCCGCGGCGTCCGTACGGGGTGCCCCGTGGTCGCCGCGGTCGCCGGGGGCACCGGGGTCGCCGTGGTCGTCGCCTCCGACACCGGGGGACCCCGGGCCCTCGTGACGGCCCTGGTGCTCGGGTGAGCCCGTGCGGTCGTCGGAGGACGGGTGCTGCCTGGGGAGCGCGAGCGTTCCCCGGGCGTCGGCGTCGGCGTCGGACCCCGGGCGGCCCTCGTGCGTCTCGCGGGTCTCGTGCGCCGCGTGTGTTTCAGCGGCCTCGTGCTCCGGCCCGATCCCGGACTCGGACCCGGTGGGCCCCTCCGTGTGTACTCCCAGGTCCACGTAAGGGCGTATGCGCAGCGGGTCGAAGTCCTCCGCGGCGGCGGCCTCCGCGGAACGGGTCTCCAGGAGTTCGTCCGCCGCTCTGCGGGCACAGTCGCAGGTCGGGGAGCCCCCCGACTCCTTGGGCGCCCCGCATTCAGGACATATGTGACCGCTCCGGTCGCTCACGTGTGGATCCCTCCCGTACGGACTCCAGCGATTATGCAGAGCCCCTCCACACAATCTCCCGGTCACCCCCGGAATCCGGGACGCCTGACCGGATTCAACAGGCCATAACCGGTCACACCGACCAGGATGGAAGAGGAACGGGCTTCTCGTGGCCGGGAGGTTCTCATGGCCGGGAACGCACGCGGCACCACCACCGCCGCCCCGGGGCACCCGGAGCGCGGGGTCCTCGTTTCGATCGGGGCGCTGCTCCTCGGGATGCTCCTCGCCGCGCTCGACCAGACCATCGTGTCGACCGCGCTGCCGACCATCGTCAGCGACCTCGGCGGCCTGGACCACCTGTCGTGGGTCGTCACGGCCTATCTGCTGGCCTCCACGGCCGCCACCCCGCTCTGGGGCAAGCTCGGTGACCAGTACGGACGCAAGAAGCTGTTCCAGATCGCCGTCGTGATCTTCCTGATCGGCTCGGCGCTGTGCGGCCTGGCGCAGGACATGCCTCAGCTGATCGCCTTCCGTGCCCTCCAGGGCCTCGGCGGCGGCGGGCTGATCGTGCTGTCGATGGCGATCGTCGGCGATCTCGTCCCGCCCCGTGAACGAGGGCGCTACCAGGGCCTGTTCGGGGCGGTCTTCGGTACGACCAGCGTCCTCGGCCCGCTGCTGGGCGGCCTGTTCACCGAGCATCTGAGCTGGCGCTGGGTCTTCTACGTCAACCTTCCCGTCGGGGCCGTCGCGCTCGCCGTCATCGCCGCCGTCCTCCACATCCCGGTCCGCTCCCGGCAGCACACGATCGACTACCTCGGTACGTTCCTGATCGCGGCCGTCGCCACCTGCCTGGTCCTCGTCGCCTCGCTCGGAGGCACCACCTGGGCCTGGACCTCGCCGCGGATCATCGGCCTCGCGGTGCTGGGCGTCGTACTGGCCGTGGCGTTCGTGGCCGTCGAACGGCGCGCCGCCGAACCCGTCCTCCCGCTGAAACTGTTCCGCATCCGCACCTTCACCCTCGCCGCGGTGATCAGTTTCGTCGTCGGCTTCGCGATGTTCGGCGCCATGACGTACCTGCCGACGTTCCTCCAGGTCGTCCAGGGTGTCTCGCCCACCATGTCGGGCGTGCACATGCTGCCGACGGTGGCCGGGATCCTGATCTCCTCCACCGTCTCCGGGCAGATCGTCAGCCGTACGGGCCGCTGGAAGGTGTTCCCCGTCGCCGGCACCGCGGTGACCGCCCTGGGCCTGCTGCTCCTGCACCGGCTCGACGTGGACAGCTCCACGGCCGGGATGAGCGCGTCCTTCCTCGTCTTCGGCCTGGGACTCGGACTGGTCATGCAGGTCCTCGTCCTGATCGTGCAGAACGCCGTCCGTTACGAGGACCTGGGCGTCGCGACCTCCGGCGCCACCTTCTTCCGCTCCATCGGCGCCTCGTTCGGGGTCGCCGTCTTCGGCTCGGTCTTCGCGGGCCGGCTGGGCGACCGGCTGAGCGACGTACTCCGGGGCCAGGAACTCCCGGCGGGGCTCGGCGCCGACGCGCTGAAGTCCGACCCGAAGATCATCACCGAGCTGCCGGCCGCGCTCCGGCCGCCCGTCGTCGAGGCGTACGCCACCTCCCTCACGGACGTCTTCCTGTACGCGGCGCCGGTCGCCCTCCTCGGCTTCGTGCTCGCCTGGTTCCTGCGCGAGGACCCGCTGCGGGGGTCGGTGACGGCACCCGACGCGACCCAGACCCTCGCCAGCAACCCCGTGGAACGCTCCTCGTACGACGAGGTGTGCCGCGCGCTGTCCGTGCTCGGCACGCGGGAGGGGCGGCGGCAGACCTACGAGAAGATCACCGCCCGCGCCGGGTACGACCTGCTGCCCGCCGCGAGCTGGCTGCTGCTGCGCATCCGGCGCCACGGGTGGGCCGACCCCACCGCCCTCTCCGAATACAGCGGGGTGCCCCTGCGGGTCGTCATCACGGCCGCGCGCCAGGTGGAGGGACGGCATCTCGCCCTGCGCCGGGGGCACGACCTCGTCCTCACCGAGCAGGGCCACGAGGTGGCCGAGAAGCTGGCCGGGGCCCGTGAGGAGTCCCTCGCCGAACTGCTCGGCGACTGGTGGGGCCCGGACCGGCCGACCGACCTCGTCCGGCTCGTGGCGGACCTCAACGCCGAGCTGTGCGGCTCCGACGCGGAGCGGTCGTACGAGGAGCCGGCCCCGCGACCTGCCCGACGGCCGCGGTCCGTCGGGTGAGGCCCGTCGGCCGCGGTCCGGCGGATGAGACCCGTCGGCCGCAGCCCGGCGAGTGAACGGCGGCCCCCGTCCCGGGGGTCCGCCGGCCCTCGCCCGGCGGGGCGTGCGGGGTGTCGCCTTCCGCCGCCGCGGAAGCGCCGGGGCGCCTGCCGCCTCCTCCCTCGCCACCCTGTCGCCGTCCTGTCGCCGTCCCGTCGCCACGCCTCCGACCCGGATTGCGGGAGCGCCCGTTTGTGGGCCGGAGTCCGGGCAACACGACGAAAAGAACCGGCCCACTGGGCCCAGAACCCGGAAGGCAATCCATGTCCACAGGCGTGATCATCGTTCTGATCGTGATCGCGGTGGCCCTTGTCGCCGTCGTGATCGCCAGGTTCCTGAGGGCCCGCGGGTCGGGCGGCGGACAGAGTCTGAAGCGGCGCTTCGGACCCGAGTACGACCGGGCGGTCGCCCGGCACGACGGCGACACCAAGGCCGCCGAGCGCGAACTCGAGGAGCGCGTGGAGCGGCACGGTTCGCTGCGCGAGCAGCCGCTGGACCCCGCGGCGCGGGAGCGGTACGCGGTCCGCTGGACCGCTGTCCAGGAGCAGTTCGTCGACTCGCCGCGTGACGCCGTCGTCGAGGCGGACCGGCTGCTCGCCGAGGTGGCGGGCGCGCGCGGCTACCCGGCCGGCGACCACTACGAGGAGCAGCTCTCCGCGCTCTCCGTGCACCACGCGCACCACGTGAACGGCTACCGCCGGGTCCACCTGGCCGCGCACTCCAACGTCGGCGCGACCGGGCACGCCGACACGGAGGAACTGCGTGAGTCGCTGGTCGAGGCCCGCGCGCTCTTCGAGAACCTGACCGACTCCGCCCGCGACGGCAGGGCGCGGATGCGCAAGGACGCCGGGGAAGTGGCCCCGGCCGACCGGACCGACGGCTCCCACGGCCGCGCGAACGCGCCGTGGGCCCTCAACAGGCGTCACGTGAAGGGGAGTTGACACGCATGTCGGACAACACTGCGACGGGACCGTTCCGGGACGAACGGGATCAGGCCGGCGGTCGGGGCGACGTGACGAGGACACCGGGCACGGGCGGCACGGTCCGGGCGGGCTCGGACGACCGGGCGGCGGCCCAGGAGCGGGCCCGCGAGGGCCGGGACACGATGGTCGACGGCGAGAGGATCCCGGCCGGACCCGTCGGTGCTCCGGGCGCCCCGGGCTCGGCGGGTGCGGCGGGCCACGACCGCTCACCGGCCGGTGAGGGCCTCGGGAAGGGCGCCGGCGCCGGCCGGAGCGGCGCGTCCCGTGAAGGGCTCCGGGGTGCCGAGGCGAGGGTGAACGCCGGAGCCGGCGCGGGCACCGGCGGACGGCTCATGCGCGACGAGGGCGACAAGTGGTCGCTCCGGCTGCAGCAGGCGGTGGCCGCGTTCGTCGACGGGCCGCGGGGCTCGGTCGAGGAGGCGGACGAGGTGCTGAAGGAGGTCACGGAGCGGTTCGTGGACGCCGTCGCCCACCGGCAGCGCACCCTGCGCACGTCGTGGCAGGGCTCCGGCGACGGGAAGGCCGACACGGAGCAGCTCCGGCTGGCCCTGAAGGACTACCGCGAACTGACGGAACGCCTGCTGAAGCTGTGACCCGCCCCGTCCGCGGGCCCACCCCCGCGGACGACCGAACGATCAGAACAAGCCAAGCAGACCCCGACCAAGCAGACCCCGCAGGAGGCCCCGCCCGGTCGCACACCGGACGGGGCCTCACGCGCGCTCCGGCTCAGGCCACGGGCCTCAGGCGGACCGGCGGGCGTGCCAGTCGCGGACCACGTCCTCCACGTCGTACGGCTTCAGGCCGAGCGGAGGACCCGGTGGGGGCTTGAACATCATGTCCCGGATCTTCGCGTTGATGTCCGTGACGATCCGGCGCACGACCCGTTCCGAGGGCGCCGCGGCGGCCTTCTCCAGGGCGTCCTCCGCCTCCTTGCGCAGCGCCAGGGTCGGGGGCAGTGCGGACAGGCCCTCACGGGCCATCTTCTGTTTGATCCACCACAGTTCGTCGTACGACGTGTCGGGACCACTCGGCAGCGGCTTGCCCGCGCCGGCGAGTTCGGTGAACTCGCCGCGGGCCTCCGCCTCGCGGATCTGCTTGTCGACCCAGGACTCGAAGGCGACCCCGGGAGGCTTGCGCTCGGTCATACGTCCATTGTGCCGGAGAGCGTGTGACCACGCCGGAACGGTATGAGACAGTCCGGAACGGTATGGGGGTGTCCGGACCGGTATGCGACTGTGCGGGACGGTGCACGTCCGGGCGTTTTATCATTCGGCGGCGATACGTCGCGGGGACACCCTCACGTCCCGGCGCGGAACAGGACAGTCGGACCGGACCGGATCGGGACCGCGGAACCGCGGGATCGCGGAACCGCGAAACTGCGGGATCGCGGAACCGCGGGATCGCGTGGCAACGAAGGAGCGCACGTGCTCGAACTCACCATGGCCTCGGTGTCCGGGACGGACGCCGGCGCGACGGCCGGGATGCAGATGGCCGACGCGCCGAGCGAGCCCGGCGCCGTGCTGCGGGTGGGGCGTGACCGGGGCGTGTGCCGCCTCGCGACGCCCGACGACTGGCTGTTCGTCTCGCGGGTCCACCTGGAGTTCCTGTGCGGACCCGAGGAGACCTGGCAGGTGACCTGGCTGCGGGGCTCGCACGACGAGCCGTCGTCCGAGGTGCGGTTCGCCCTGATGGGCGGCGCCCAGCAGGCGCTTCCGTACGGCGGGACGGCGAAGCTGCCCGTGGGCGGCTCGGGGGAGCTGGTCATAGTGGACCGCACGGGACCGCGCATGGTGAACGTGGGCTTCTACCACGAGGTCTGACGTGGGCTTCTGTCGCGAGGTCCGACGTGGGTTTCTGCCGCGAGGTCCGAGGGCCTACGGCAGCACGCGGGCCAGCGCGAACCCGTCGTACCCCTTCACCCCCACCGTCTGGATCGCCGTGGCGCTCACCTTGGGGTGCTCGGCGAGGAGTTCGAGGGCCTCGCGGGTGCCGCGCACGCTCAGGTCCTCGCTGTAGGCGTCGGTGACGGCGCCGCCGCGCACCACGTTGTCGAGGATGATCAGGCTGCCCGGCCGGGTGAGCTTCAGGGCCCAGTCCACGTAGCGGGGGTTGTTCACCTTGTCCGCGTCGATGAAGACCAGGTCGAACGGTTCGGGCTTCTCGTCGGCCAGTTCCTGCAGGCCGATCAGGGCGGGTCCCACCCGGACCTCGGTGACCTCGTCCAGGCCCGCGCGGGCGAGGTTGTGCCGGGCCACCTCGGCGTGCTGTTCGCTGTACTCCAGGGTGATCAGCCGGCCGTCCCGCGGCAGGGCCCGCGCCAGCCAGATGGTGCTGTAGCCGCCGAGCGTGCCGATCTCCAGGATGCGGGTCGCGCCCTGGGTCGCGGCGAGGAGGTGCAGCAGCTTGCCCTGGTTCGGGGCGACGTTGATCTGCGGCAGTCCTGCGGCGTCGCTGTCGCGCAGCGCGTCGGTCAGGGCGGCGTCCGGCGGGGCGAGGAGTCCGGTGAAGTAGTCGTCCACGTCGTGCCAGAGCTGCGGCTCGGTCATGCGGTAGGCCTTTCGTCTATCTAGTTAGGCGTGCTAACTAGTTCTGTCGCCGAATATAGCCGCTTACCCACGGACGGGGTGGTTGTATTCCGGTCACGGCCTGGCGTGGCGGCGTACCGGGGCGTCACATCGGCCGTACAACACCTCCATCAGGACAAAAGAACGACGCACGTCAGGTGAAGAGGGGGTTGCCTGCGTCTCACGTCGGGGGTGGTGCGAGCCTCTAAGGGTTCGAACAGAAAACAGACGCACGAAACCCATGGGACTCATGGGACCCAAGGGACGAACGGGGCGGGAGGGCCGACGGCACGTGGCGAACGTGGAGCACGGTGGACGACCAGGTGATGCCTTCGGGGCGACAGCACCCGGGACGGCGGAGGCACGGCTGGGCATGGTCCGCGCGGGCCTCTGGCTGATCGCCGCCGTCCTGGCGGTACGGCAGGTCGCCGTAGTCCTGAGCACACCGAAGGGCGAACGCCTGACGGAACTGGAGACCTGGGTCGGACCCGACGGCGTGCTGCACGTGACCGGCTCGCTGTACGACTCGACGCGGTTCACGGGCACGCCGTTCGGCGGACTCGTCCTCAAACCCCTCACCAGGGCGGCGGAACAGGCCCTCGGCTGGGGCTGGACCTTCGGCACCCTGCTGCTGGTGGTCGCCCTCGGCCTGGTCGCCGCGCGCGCCCTGCCGCAGCCCGTCGGCCGCCGTACGGCCCTGCTGGCCGCGCCCGTCGCGATCAGCCTGCTGATGCTGTCGCTGCCCGTGCGCAACGCGCTGCACCTCGGCCAGACCAGCATCATCCCGGTCCTGCTGGTGCTCCTCGGCTGCTTCGCCGTGCGCGGGGAACGGGCGAGCGGGGTGCTGATCGGCCTCGCGGCGGCCCTGCAGCCGACCGTCCTGCTGTTCGTGCCGCTGCTGTGGCTGACCGGCCGCCGCCCGGCCGCCGTCTCCACCGGGCTCACCTTCACCGCGTCCACCGTGCTCGCGTGGGCCGCGATGCCGCACGACTCGTACACGTACTGGGTGCACCACTCGGCCGGCGCCGGGCTCGGCCGGCCCGCCGACGACCTCGCCAACCAGTCGCTCCACGGGGCGCTGCTGCGGCTCGGCGTCGAGGGGCCGCTGGAGATCGCGCTCTTCCTGGCACTCGGCGCGGCCGTCGCCGTCCTCGGCCTGCGCCGCGCCGTGCGCTACGCCCGCGACGGCCAGCTGCTGCTCGCCGTCGCGATCACCGGCTGCGTCGCCGTCGTCGTGGCGCCGACCACCTGGCAGCACCAGCTGCTGTGGGTGCTGCTCGCGATGGCCGGGCGCGTCGGCAAGAAGGCGGGCGACCGGTACGTGTGGCCGGTCGCCGTCGTCCTGGTGATGACGCTGCCGTCCAAGATGATGCTGCCGAACATGGCGCCGCTGCACCCGCTGCGCGACAACGTCGTGCTGCTCGCCGCCCTCGCCGCGGCGACCGCGGTCCCGTTCCTGTCCCGTACGTCGGAGTACTACCGCTCGCCGATCCCGACGCGGTACGCGGAGCCGGTGCCCACCCGCTGGAGGCACGTCCCCCTGCTGCCATTCCTGCGCAGGGTCCTCACCCGGCCGAACCTCCTCCTCGAACTGCTGCTGATCCGCGTCGGCTACTCCGCGTACCAGCAGGTCCGGCTCGCGGCGACCGGCGGCACCAACACCGGGGGCCGGGCCACCGCGGAGCGGCACGGCGAACAGATCCACGCGATCGAGCAGTTCCTCTTCATCGACATCGAGCACTGGGTCAACCACGCGGTGGTGGAGGTGGGGTGGCTGGAGGACTTCTTCAACTTCTACTACACGTCGTTCCACTTCGTGGTCCCGCTGAGCGTCCTCGGTGTCCTGTACGTCCGCAGGCCCGCCGAGTACCGCTGGGCCCGCTCGGCGCTCGGCTTCGCCACGCTGTTCGCGCTCGTCGGGTTCTGGCTCTACCCGCTGGCCCCGCCGCGGCTGATGCCCGAACTCGGCTTCATCGACACCGTGCACGGTGTGCAGGACTTCTCCCAGCCGGACTACGGGACGCTGACCGCGCTCACCAACCAGTACGCGGCGATGCCCTCGCTGCACTTCGGCTGGTCGCTGTGGTGCGGGCTCGTCATCGCGATCCTCGCCCCCAAGTGGTGGATGAAGGCCCTCGGGCTGCTGCACCCGCTGTTCACGGTCTCCGCGATCGTGGCCACCGGCAACCACTGGGTGCTGGACGCGGTGGGCGGCGCGGCCGTCGTCGGCGCCGGCTTCGGACTGACCTACCTGCTCCAGGGACCCAGGCCCCGGCCACTCGCGGAACCGGCCGCGGGGGCCGGGGAGGCCGAGGGGACCGGGAAGGCCGGGAAGGCCGGGAAGGCCGAGAGGACTGAGGGGCCCGGAAGGACCCAGGAGCCCGAAAGGACCGAGACGGCCGAGGAGGCCGAGGAGGCCGAGGAGGTCAGCACCGGGAAGCCGGTCCCGGCGAAGGACGGTACCCCGAGCTGATCCGGTACTCGCCCGGCTCGGTCACCGTCAGCCGCGTGAACTCGCCCTCCTCGGTGAGGCAGCCGCCCTCCGCGTGCAGCCAGGGCGAGAACGCGACACGCACGGTCACCGGGCCGGGGCGCGGGACGCGCACCACGATCTCGGCGCTGTCCGCGTGCACGACGGTGCCGGGCGCCGACACCAGCGGCACCGCGTCGCGCACCCGGTAGATCCGCCAGTGCGGGTCGCGCCACACCGGCTCCAGCCACGGGACGCCGTTCCTGACCAGGCGCGCCTCCTCCTCCGCGAAGCCGTCCGGCTTCCCCGAGGGCAGTACGACGAAGCCGACCGCCCACCGGTCCAGCCAGGCCCGGTAGGTCTTCTCCGAGAACGTCCCGTCGTAGAAGAGCCGGCCGCGCTCCATGTCCAGCTGCCGGTTCCAGCCGCGCGCCAGGTTCACGTGCGGGGCCAGCGCGGTCGCCTCGCGGTGGTTGCGTGCCGGGACCACCTCGACGCGGGTGCGGTCGGCGCCGAGCCGGTCCAGGGCCTCCACGACACTGCTGGTGTCGTGCGCCCAGGCGGGCACCACGGTCGACACCTCCAGGTCGTCGACGGTCTTCTTGCCGACCCAGCCCACGGAGAAGACGAGGGCCATCGTCAGCGCGACGCGTCTCCTGCGGTGCCGGCGCCATCCGGCGGGGTCGACCTCCGCCGTGTGCCGCGGACCCGGCACCGCCAGCAGCGCGGCCAGCAGCGCGGCGGGCGCGAACAGCTCCGCGAGCCGCTCCACGTTCGTGCCGACCGGCGAGGGCACCAGATACGTGAGGACCGTCCCGGCCGCGTACACCACGGCGCCCCAGCGCAGCACCAGCCACCCGCGCGGGGCCAGCGTCAGCACGACGACGCCGATCAGCACCGGCGGCCAGATCCGGGCGGCGGGCATCAGCTGCTCGCCGGTGAACGGGAAGAGCAGGGTGGTCGCGCCCACCACCAGGACCGGGGGCACGATCAGCGAGGCGGCCCGCGCCCGGTCCCGTACGAGGGCGTAGCCGGCCCCCGCCACGACCAGGAAGAGGCCCGCCACCGGGCTCGCCATGGTCGCGAGCGCCGCGTACGCCGTGGCCAGGGGTATGCGCCGCTCCCCGGTCAGCAGGACACAGGCCGCGAGTCCGAGGGCGACGCCGAGCGCGAACGTCGTACGCCCCGACGCGACGTTGCACCACAGGGCGAGCGACGCCAGCAGCGCCGGGCCGAGGGGGCGGCGGATCCCCGTACGGACGATGAGCGCCGCGGCCAGCCAGGCGGCCAGCAGTCCGGCCGCCACGGTGACCGTCCGCACGCCGAGGGCGGCCATCAGGTAGGGCGATATCAGGCTGTAGTTGGCGGTGTGCATCCCGCCGTACCAGAACAGGCTGTACGCCGAGCTGCCGTGCCGGGACGCGAAGTCGGCCCACGCCTCCTGTGCGGCCAGATCACCGCCGCCGGTGGCGAGGAACAGCCACCACACCACGTACAGCGGGACGGTCGGCAGGGTGGCGAGCAGGGGCACCCGGTACCGCCGCGGAAACGGTCGCAGAACCGGTCGGAGGTCTCGCTTCCGGGAGACGGGGGCACCCTCCTGCCGGACGGGGGACGGTTCGGCTCGGGCCACGGCTCGGTGTTTCCGTTCGAAGTCTTCGAGGGTGAGGTTTGTCTGTGCCACCTGTGAAGACGCCTGGGCCCCCGAAAACGTTCACCGGGTGGCCGCCGGGTTGCCGTGGGGTTGCCTTCGGGCCGCCTTCGGGTTGCCGCGGGAAGGGGAAGCCCGGGGGGGCGGGGGCGCGGCGCGAGAGAGGGCGCCCCCGCCTCCCGGGTGGTGGGTCGGGTCAGCCGGCGCTGACCTGTAGCTCCTTCACGCCGTTGAGCCAGGCCGAGCGCAGCCGGCGGGGTTCCCCGGCGAGGCGCACGTCGGGCATGGCGTCGGCGATCGCGTCGAAGATGAGGTCGATCTCCAGGGTGGCCAGGGATTTGCCCAGGCAGAAGTGCGGGCCGCCGCCCCCGAAGCCGAGGTGCGGGTTCGGGTCGCGTCCGATGTCGAAGACCTCGGGCCGGTCGAAGACCTCCGGATCGTTGTTGGCGGACGAGTAGAAGAGGCCGACGCGGTCGCCCTTGCGGATCTGTTTGCCGCCCAGCCCGGTGTCCTCGGTCGCCGTGCGCTGGAAGGCGACGATGGGCGAGGCCCAGCGGACGATCTCCTCCGCGGCGGTCGCCGGGCGCTCCCGCTTGTAGAGGTCCCACTGGTCGGGGTGGGTGAGGAAGGCGTGCATGCCGTGCGTGATGGCGTTACGGGTCGTCTCGTTGCCCGCGACGGCCAGCATCAGCACGAAGAAGCCGAACTCGTCGGAGGCGAGGTTGCCCTCGTCCTCCGCGGCCACCAGCGTGGTGACGATGTCCTCGGCGGGGCACTGCTTGCGGTCGGCCGACATGTTCATCGCGTAGGCGAGGATCTCGGTGGCGGCCTCCTGGCCGACCTCCCTGGTGATCGCGTACTCCGGGTCGTCGTACGCGATCATCTTGTTGGACCAGTCGAAGATCCTGGCGCGGTCGTCCTGCGGGATGCCGATGAGCTCCGCTATCGCCTGGAGGGGCAGTTCGGAGGCGATCCGGGTGACGAAGTCGAAGGAGCCGCCGGGGCCGGCGTCGGCGAGCGCGCTCTCCACGACGCGGCCCGCGCGCGCGTGCAGGCTCTCCTCCAGGGCGCGGACGGCGCGCGGGGTGAAGACGCGCTGGACGATCTGGCGGACCCGGGTGTGCTCGGGCGGGTCCATGTTGAGCAGGATGAGCCGCTGCACGTCGAGCGTCTCGCGGTCCATGTGCTCGCCGTAGCGGATGATCGCGGTGTTGAGGGTGGACGAGAACAGCTCGGGGTGCGTGGAGACGTACCTGACGTCCGCGTGCCGGGTCACGGCCCAGTAGCCCTCGTCCTGGAAGCCGGCCAGATGGAGCGGCTGCGGGATCCAGCGGACCGGCTCGGCCCGGCGCAGCTCCGCGAACTCCGGGAGAGGCACGCGGTGGTGCAGCAGGTCGGGATCGGTGAAGTCGAACCCGTCGGGGAGCGCTGGACAGGGCATCGGGCCTCCAGGTCGTACGACGGCCGTCCTCTGACGACCCATCAGGAACCGGGAATTGCCGAGAAGGTAGTAACGGGTTCTACAAGAGGCAAGAGGCATGCCGCGCTGAATTCCGTACGCGGTACGTGCGTCCGCGCAAGGGTGCGATTCCGTGCCGCATACGTGCAGATCGCTACTCCAAGGGCTGCACGACCCTTGCGGTGGCGGACGCCGGGTCAGCAGACTGCACACATAACTAGAACGCGTACTAGTTCAGCGTGGCGGGTGCGCCGGGACGCCCGCGCCGCGCGGGTGACCCGAGGAGAGGACTCCCATGGCCGCGGAACCCGTGATCGTCGAAGCCGTACGCACCCCCATCGGCAAGCGCGGCGGCGCGCTCGCCAACCTGCACCCCGCCTACCTCCTGGGCGAGACCTACCGGGAACTCCTCGGCCGCACCGGCATCCACGCGGACTGCGTCGAGCAGATCGTCGGCGGCACGGTGACGCACGCCGGCGAGCAGTCCATGAACCCCGCGCGCGTCGCCTGGCTCACCATGGGCCTGCCGTACGAGACCGCCGCGACGACGGTCGACTGCCAGTGCGGCTCCTCCCAGCAGGCGTCGCACCTGGTCGCCAACATGGTCGCGACGGGCGTGATCGACATCGGCATCTCCTGCGGCGTCGAGGCGATGTCGCGGGTGCCGCTGGGCTCCGGGTCCAGGCACGGGCCGGGCAAACCGTTCCCCGACGAGTGGAACGTGGACCTGCCGAACCAGTTCGAGGCGGCCGAGCGGATCGCCCGCCACCGGGGGCTGACCAGGGAGGACGTCGACGCGCTGGGACTCCTCTCGCAGGAGCGGGCCCACGCCGCCTGGTCCGAGGAGCGCTTCAAGCGCGAGACGTTCGCCGTGCAGGTGCCGACCACGGAGGAGGAACAGGCGGCCGGACAGGGCATGTGGCGGCTGGTGGACCGCGACGAAGGGCTGCGCGACACCTCCATGGAGGCCCTGGCGAGGCTGAAGCCGGTCATGCCGACGGCCGTCCACACCGCGGGCAACTCCTCCCAGATCTCCGACGGGGCCTGCGCGATGATGTGGGCGTCGAAGCGGATGGCGCGGGCGCTGAAGCTGCGCCCGCGCGCCCGGATCGTGGCCCAGGCCCTGGTCGGCGCCGACCCGCACTTCCACCTCGACGGCCCGATCGACGCGACGAAGGCCGTCCTGGGCAAGGCGGGCATGTCCCTGAAGGACATCGACCTGGTCGAGGTCAACGAGGCGTTCGCGTCCGTGGTGCTGAGCTGGGCGCGGGTCTTCGAGCAGGACCTGGAGAAGGTGAACGTCAACGGCGGCGGGATCGCCCTCGGCCACCCGGTGGGCGCCACGGGGGCCCGGCTCATCACGACCGCGCTGCACGAACTGGAGCGGCGGGACAAGGAGTTCGCGCTCATCACGATGTGCGCGGGCGGGGCGCTGGCGACGGGGACGATCATCCAGCGGCTGTAGCCGGTCACCCGGTGACTGCCGCCCGGGGCGTCAGCCCGCCGAGGTGTTGTAGTTGACGATCCCCTCCACCATGACGGCGCTCGCGCCCGCCAGCGGGCTGTCCGCGCCTTTGCGGACCACATCCGGCAGCCGGTGCGCATGCCCCTCGGCGGCCGCCACCATGCCCCAGAACGCGTTGTAGGCCGACGGGTCGGCGGGTTTGTCGACGGCCGCCCCGACGGTCCTGCCGCCGTCCCCCTCGACCAGGGCCAGCGCGCCCATCTGCCGCAGCGTGTCGGGGTCGTGCTCCTCGGCGGCCACCACGCTCCAGCCCGCCACCTCCGTGTGCCGCAGTGCGGCGAGCAGACTGCCGGTGCTGCCCGCACCTGTGACAACGATGTCCGGCAGGACGAGCGCCACCGGCCCGTGCGTCATCGGCAGGGCGGACCGGATCGCCCCGTCGAGTTCCGGTTGCGACGACTGGTCCTGGTAGACGAAGACGATCTGGAAGGTCTCCGCGTAGCGCGCCAGATAGCTCACCGTGTCCATCTTGTGCGTCTCGAACACGACGACCAGGCGTACGGAGAGCCCGCTCCTGGCCAGTTCGACGACGGCCTCAAGACTGCGGTCCAGCACGGTGACCCCGGGCGCCAGACAGTGGAGTTCCTTCGAGTAGGGCGCCCCGAAACGCGTTCCGAACCCGGCGCACGGCAGGATGACCGAGACGTCGGGGACGGGCACGGACGAACGATGCATGCGGTCCCCTTCGGGGTGCGTTGACGGGCGGGAGCCCCGGGGGCGCGCCGACGATCACCGTAGCCACTGACGACGGCCCGCGCGAGAGGGCAAAACGCCCTCCGTTGCCTGGTCGCGGCAGTGATCGTGGATCACTGCCGCGACCGGCACCACGCGTCGTACACTGCTGCCGCGCACCCGCCGGGGCCCACGCGCAGCCGTCGACAACGGAACGAAAGAGGGTGCGGGATGCGGGTGTTGCTGTCCACGTACGGCACGCGCGGCGACGTCGAACCGCTGGTCGCGCTCGCGGTGCGGTTGCGGGAGCTCGGCGTGGAGGTGCGGATGTGCGCCCCGCCGGACGAGGAGTTCGCACGGCGGCTGGCGGACCTCGATGTGCGACTGGTGCCGGTCGGACCGCCGGTGAAGGAGCTGATGCGCGGCGCGGGCGTGCCGTCGGCGGCGGACCTGGCCCGCTACCGCACCGAGATGCTCGACGCGCAGTTCGACCTCTTCCCCGTGGCGGCCGACGGCTGCGACGCGCTGGTGGCGGCCGGGCTGGCGCAGATCGCCGCGCGGTCGGTGGCCGAGGCGGCGGACATCCGCTACGTGTACACCTGTTACGCGGCGGTCAACCTCCCGTCGCCCCACCACGCGCCGCCCCCGCGACCGGGCTGGCCGGAGCCGGGGTCGAGCGACAACCGGACGCTGTGGGACCTGGACGCCCGCCACGTGAACGCGCAGTTCCGCGAACAGCTCAACGCCCACCGGGCCGTGCTCGGCCTGCCGCCGGTGGGCGACGTCCGCGACCACGTCTACAGCGACCGGCCGTGGCTGGCGGCGGACCCAGTCCTGGGACCGTGGCGCGGGACGCCGGACCATGGCGTGACCGGCGTGACCGGCGTGGCCGGCGTGGCCGGCGTGGCCGATATGACCGACGTGATCGATGTGACCCAGACCGGCGCGTGGTTCCTGCCGGACGAACGCCCGCTCCCTGCCGACCTGCTGGCGTTCCTGGACGCGGGCACCCCGCCGGTCTACGTGGGCTTCGGCAGCATGACCCCGGCACCGGACATCGCCCGCAGGACCGTGGAGGCGATCCGCGCGCAGGGCCGCCGCGTACTCGTCTCCCGGGGCTGGGCGGAGCTGGACCTGGACCTGACCGACGGCCGGGACGACGGCCGGGACGACTGCTTCGCCATCGGAGAGGTCAGCCATCAGACCCTGTTCCCCCGGGTGGCCGCGGTGGTGCACCACGGAGGCGCGGGTACGACGCAGACGGCGGCCCGGGCGGGCACGCCGCAGGTGGTGGTACCTCTCCGACTGGCGGACAACCCGTACTGGGCCGGCCGGGTGGCGGACCTGGAGATCGGCGCGGCCCTCGACGGTCCGGCCCTGACCGACGACGCCCTGGACGCCGCGATCAGGACGGTCCTGGCACCCGGGACGCGGGCACGGGCGGAGGCCGTGAGCGCCGGGATGCGCACGGACGGAGCGGAGACGGCCGCGCGCCTGCTGTACGACGCCCTGCGCTGAACAGCAGGCACGCGGCCGTCCCCGGGCGGGCTGCTAGCGTGCGGGCGCATGGATGACGGCGGGGACGGCGGCGTGGACGGCGGCGTGGACGGCGTGGACGGTACGAACGGCGTGGACGGCGTGTACGTGGGCAACGCGGGCAAGGACGCGGCCCTGGACCGGGGATGGCTGCTCGGGCACTTCAGGGACCACGGCGACCCCCGCCACAGCGAGGCCGTGGAGGTCAAGTGGGGCGTCCATCCGCGTGGCGAGCGGCGGACCCGGTGGGTGGAGGGCGAGGTGCGCACCGCCGTCCTGGTGCTCGTCTCGGGCCGCTTCCGCATGGAGTTCCCCGGCCGCGACGTGCTCCTGGAGGAACAGGGCGACTACGTCGTCTGGGGCGAGGGAGTGGACCACTCCTGGACCGCGGAGGAGGAGTCGGTGGTACTGACCGTCCGCTGGCCCTCGGTGCCCGGGTACGCCGTACCGGAGCGGCCCGATCAGAAACCGATCAGAACCCGGTCAGATGATGCCCGCGCGGATCTCGTCGTGCAGCCGGACGGGATCCTCGGACAGTGACTTCTTGACGTGCGCGCTCCAGTCGTCGGCGAGCACCTCGGCCGCTCCCGCCTCGATCCCGTCCAGGGCGGCGCGTACGGTGGCGGCCGGATCGCCCTTGGGTCCGTCGTAGGAGGCGCTGAAGTCGGTGTCTACGGCTCCCAGGTGAAGCCCGGTCACGAGCGTGCCCCGCCCGGCGAGCTCCATCCGCAGGCCGTTCGTCAGCGCCCACTGGGCCGCCTTGCTGGCGTGGTAGCCGTTGTTGCCCGGTGAAGCGTGCCAGGACTGCGCGGACAGTACGTTGAGGACCGTCCCGCCCCCGTTGGCCGTGAGCACCGGGGCGAACGCCCGCACGACGGCCAGTGTGCCCCAGAAGTTCGTGTCCATCTCCGCGCGGACGGCCGCCAGGTCGGCGGTGAGGAGGCTGGTGAAGTGGGTGACCCCGGCGTTGTTCACCAGGAGCGTCACGTCGGCCGCCGTGGCCGCCGCCGCTCGGACCTCGTCCTCGTCCGTGATGTCCAGCCGCAGCGGTACGACGCCGGGCAGGTCGAGGTCGACCGGCCCCGGACGCCTGGCCGCCGCGTACACACGCGTGGCGCCGCGTTCCAGGAGCTGTCGGGCGAAATGACTGCCCAGTCCCCGGTTGGCGCCGGTCACGAGCGCGACGGCGCCCTCGATACGGGTGGTGTGTTTCGTGTTCGGTGTGGTCATGTCCGGTACGCTAAAACCTACCGCTGACGTCAGGTTCAAGTCCTGAAGTCCAGGTGCCGACGAGAAGAGGACGGCGTGCGCATCGGAGAGGTCGCCCGGCGCTCCGGAGTGAGTGTCCGCGCGCTGCGCTACTACGAGGAGCAGGGGCTCCTCACGCCCGATCGCGGCCCCGGAGGTCAGCGCGAGTACGCCGAAGGAGCCGTCGACCGGGTCCGCGTCTTCCAGCAGCTCTACGCCGCGGGCCTGTCCAGCAGCCGTATCGCCGAACTGATCCCCTGCATCGACACGGACACCACGACCGCCCACCAGCGGGCCATGCTCGCCGCCGAACGCGCCCGCGTCAGGGAGCGGATCGACCAGCTCACCGCCACGCTCGCCCGCCTCGACGACCTCATCGAGGCGGCCGACAACCGCCGGGCCTGAGCACCGGCGTGGTCCTGCGGCTCCGCGGGCACGGCCCGGACCTCCCCGGCAGGCTCGCGGGCGCCGGTCGCACCCGTGGTGCCGTCAGCGCTGAACGTGGCCGCGGTGCCGTTGCCGCCGGGCTTGCCCGGGCAGACCGGGCTGGCGGCACCGCCGGCGGCGCCGACACTGCCCTTGCCGTCGCCGGTGCCGCCCACACCGCCGAGTCCGCCGTTGTTCCCCACGCCATCGGCTCCGTTGCTGCCGGGCAGCCCCAGAATGCCGAGGCCGGTGTGGGTCCGGGTGTTGCTCGCTGCTGTCTCGGGGCCCGCGGAGGCGAGCACGGGGGAGCGGTGAGGCCTGCTACCGCGAGCGCGGCGATGAGAAGGGTCTGGGGAACGGCGATGGTGCGCGTACGGCGCTTGGGGGACGCCTTTCGTTGTGCAGCCGAAGTGGTTCTCAGCTGACAACACCCATCTTATGGAGGAATGATATATCTCAGTAATATTTAGATGATGAAATGTAGTTAAGCAGATTAATCAACGATAAATTGGCTTGTAAGTACTTCTGTGGGGTGTGGGTCGACGCCCGGGGGCCGGTGGAGGGGCGGACGGGCCGGGGCCCTGGACCGCGCCGCGCCGGACGAAAGGACATGACCGCCCTCCGGCCTGCCGAAGGGCGGTCGTCCCGCCGACGGGGGGCGGGGTGATCTGCGGGGCGGAACGCGCGTGCGGTTTCCGTGAAACCGGTGACGAAGTGTCCGGGCGGCCGCCGGGAAGCCTCCCTCAGTCCTGGGCCATTCGGTTGTCTGCCTCCCCTCTCGCGATCCGGGACCGGGTCGCCCGCAGGCGGAGGCTGAACCGAGTGCTGGATACCGGACCGCTCACACCGGCAGACCCAAGCCTCTCAGGAGGGCGCCGACCTGAGGGGCGACGCCGTTCACCGCACCCAGGACGATGCCGATCACGCTGTCGATCAAACCGCCGACGACGGGCAAACCCATGACTACTCCTCCGCTGGTACCTGTAAATCCGGTTCGTCCAAAATATACATAAAGGGAACTTTTCAAGGACATTTATGGGTTTTTCGGACCTCGCGTCGGCGGTCGTATGCGAGTGCCGTCCCGAGCCGGGTGACGCCCGGAACGCGACTCGCCGCTGAGAGCCGGTGCACCGGCTCTCAGCGACGAGATGGTCAGGATGTCGCCGTACACCCGGGACGGGGGCAGACGTCCTTGCGCGGGGCGGCGCCGGACATCTTCCCCGGCGGGTCACGGCGGGTCACGGAGTTCCGTCGGCTCCGTCCGCGCAGGGGCTTCCGCCACCGAAGGTTCCGCCGGTACCGCC
Source organism: Streptomyces beigongshangae (assembly GCF_019710745.1). Taxonomy (GTDB): domain Bacteria; phylum Actinomycetota; class Actinomycetes; order Streptomycetales; family Streptomycetaceae; genus Streptomyces; species Streptomyces beigongshangae. Next base: position 404 of record NZ_JAHKJW010000046.1, on the reverse strand, counting down.
GTCGCCGCCCTGGTAGAGGAGGCCGCCGGTGGCGTTGCCGCCGGCTCCGCCGATACCGCAGGCGCCATCGGCGCTGGCGCCGGACTTGGCACCCCCGTTGCCCCCGTTGCCGCCCCTGCCGCCGAAGTTGCTGATGCCTCCGGAGCTGATGCCGCCGGCACCGCCGATACCCGCGGCACCGCCCGGGTAGGCGCCGCCGGAGCTGCCGTTGCCGCCGTTGCCGGCCCTGCCGCCCTTGCCTCCGTTGCCGAAGCTGTTGATGCCGCCGGCGCCGCCGTTGCCGCCCGCACCACCGCCGTGACCGGTCCCGCCGTTGCCCGCGTTGCCGCCCGCTCCGCCGGCGGATCCCCCGGCCCCGCCGAGGCCGCCTGCGCCACCCGCGCCGGCGTTGGCACCGGAGCTGC
>NZ_JAHKJW010000045.1 GCF_019710745.1 Streptomyces beigongshangae | reverse complement strand
CCCCGGCCCCGCCCCGGGCCGGGGACCGCCGGCCGTTCCGGCCCGTACCCTTCCGGCAACGCGCGTGCCCGCCGGTCGGGTTGGGCGGCGGTCTCGCGGACGGGCGCCGCGCCGCGCCGCGGACGGCACCCCGGACCCCCGCGGCCCGGACCCCACGGGTCCGCCCCGCGCCCGTGACCCGCTCGGACCAGCGCACGCCTTCGATCCCGGCCCACGGGGTATCCCTCCATTGATCCTATAAACTGACATAACGACGAAACGGGACACGGTGGGCACGGTGGGCATGAGACGGACAGGGCGCGCACGGCGCTCCGCCATGACGACGGCACTGCTGGCCACCGTGCTGGCGGGAGCCCTCGCGACGGCCTGTTCGGGCGGCGGGCCGCTCGACGACGGACGGGGGGACACCCCGCCCCGCGCCAACGGCACGGACGGCGGCAGCGCCCCGGCGAGCCCGGCACCCGGCGCCCCCTCCCCGCTCGTCGTGAAGATCGACAACGTGCCCGGGGCCCGGCCGCACACCGGCCTGGACACCGCCGACCTCGTGTACGCCGAACAGGTCGAGGGCGGCCTCAGCCGGCTGATGGCGGTGTACGCGACCCGGCTGCCCGACGCCGTCGGCCCGGTGCGCAGCGCACGCGAGTCGGACCTCGAACTGCTGCGCCAGTTCCACGACCCGACCCTCGCGTTCTCGGGGGCCCAGAAGAGACTGCTGCCGCTGTTCGTCGGCGCACCGCTGCGGACCGCCAGGCCGGAGGAGAAGGCGGCCGCCTACTACCGGGGCACGGACCGGCCCCTGCCGCACAACCTCTATCTGCGCCCCCGGCGGCTGCTGGCGTCCGCACCCGGCGCCGACGCGCTGACCACCGGGTTCCGGTACGGTGCGCCGCCCGCGGGGGGCACGCCCGAGGCCACGCGCACGGTCCGCTTCCCGCAGGCCCGCTTCACCTTCGACTGGTCCGGGGAGCAGCGGCGCTGGCTGGTGTCGATGGACGGCGCGCCGACGGTGACGGCCGGCGGGAGGCGGGTGGCCGCCTCGACGGTCGTCGTGCAGTACGTGAACGTCCGCGCGTCGCGGTACCAGGACTACCTCGGCAACAACACGCCCTACACGGAGACCGTGGGCTCGGGGGCGGCGAAGGTGCTGCGCGACGGGAAATCCTTCGACACCACCTGGAAGCGCACCCTGGCCCGGGGCGGCACGGAGTTCACCACGAAGGACGGCACACCGGTGAACTTCGCCCCGGGCCAGGTGTGGGTGGTGTTCGCGAGGGCGTGACCTAGTTCCGGACGAGCGGCTCCCCCGGGCTCCCGGGATTGCGGAGCCCCTCCGCCGCGTCCGCGACGCGCCGGATCAGGCCGAGGAAGAGGGCCTGCTCCTCGCCGGAGAGCGGCGCCAGGAAGACCTGGTTCATCCGGGCCGTCCGCACCGTCAGCCTGCGGTGGACCCGCAGGCCGTCGTCCGTGAGGCGCAGCACGGAGCGGCGGCCGTCCCGGGGGTCGCGGACCTTGTCCAGGAGGCCGCGCCGGCCGAGCCGGCTGACGACCTCGGCGATGGTGGACCGGTCGAGGCCCACCCGCTCCCCCACCGTGCGCTGGTCGAGACCGGGCTCGGCGACGAGCACGTTCAGGACCGCGAACTGGGGTGAGGTGGTCTCCTCGGAGACCATCGTGGTCCACAGCAGGTGGTGCGCCTGCTGCAGCCGCCGGGCCAGGTGCCCGGGGTGGGCGGAGAGGTCCACAGCGGCCATGAGCACTCCTTTTCGTCGGTGCACTGAACGATACCGGGCAGTCCCGCCTTCCGCCCCCCGCTTCCCCTTCGCTTGCGTTGCTGCTCCGAACTGGCCTCTTGTGAAGGGTCTTGACGGTTCACGGTCGGAGTGGCAGCATGTTCGAAACCTCGTGCAAATGCTCAGTGCCCTGATTATCAGGACCCTGACCGATCGAGGGACCGGCCGGGACCGGCGCTGCGGGACGCTCGGGAGAGATGGGGCTTCACAGATGGACAAGGTGGTCTCCACAGCCGCCGGGGCCGTGGCCGACGTGCCCGACGGCGCGACACTCGCCGTCGGCGGCTTCGGCCTCAGCGGTGTGCCGAACGTGACGATCCAGGCACTGTACGAGCGCGGGGTCCGCGGCCTGGGTGTGGTGTCCAACAACTGCGGGGCGATGGAGTCCGGCCTGGCGGTCCTCCTGGCGGCGGGCCGCATCGCCCGCGTCACCGGTTCGTACATCGGGGCGAACAAGGAGTTCGCGCGGCAGTACCTGGGCGGCGAGCTGGAGGTCGAGCTGATCCCGCAGGGCACCCTCGCGGAGCGGCTGCGGGCCGGCGGCGCCGGCATCCCCGCGTTCTACACGCCGGCCGGGGTGGGCACACAGGTCGCCGACGGCGGGCTGCCCCTGCGCTACGACGGCGACGGCGGCGTGGCGCTGGCCTCCCCGCCCAAGGAGGTACGGGACTTCGACGGCATCCCGTACGTGCTGGAGCGCGGTATCCGCACCGACTTCGCCCTGGTGCGCGCGGCGCGGGGCGACCGGCACGGGAACCTCGTCTTCAACAGGTCCGCCCGCAACTTCAACCCCCTGGCCGCGATGGCCGGCCGGGTGACGATCGCCGAGGTGGAGGAGCTCGTGGAGCCGGGCGCGATCGACCCGGACGCGGTGCACCTGCCGGGCGTCTTCGTGCAGCGGGTCGTCGCCCTGACCCCGGAGCAGGCCGGTGCCAAGCTGATCGAGCGGCGCACGGTCTCCGCGCCCGCCGCGCCCGCCGCGCCGGGGACGGTGCGGCGGTAATGGCCTGGAGCAGGGAGGAGATGGCCGCCCGCGCGGCCCGCGAACTCGCCGACGGCCAGTACGTGAACCTCGGCATCGGGCTGCCGACGCTGATCCCCAACCACCTCCCGCCGGGCGTGGAGGTGGTCCTGGAGTCCGAGAACGGCATCCTGGGCACCGGCCCGTACCCGGCCGAGGACCAGGTCGACCCCGATCTGATCAACGCGGGCAAGGAGACCGTCACGGTCCTGCCCGGCGCCTCCTTCTTCGATTCGGCGCTGTCCTTCTCGATGATCCGCGGCGGCCACATCGACGTCGCCGTGCTCGGCGCCATGCAGGTCTCCGCGGGCGGGGACCTGGCGAACTGGGCCGTGCCCGGCAGGATGGTCACCGGGATCGGCGGGGCCATGGACCTGGTGCACGGCGCCCGTACCGTGATCGTCGTGATGACCCACACCGCCAAGGACGGGTCGCCGAAGATCCTCGACGCGTGCACGCTGCCGCTGACCGGCCGGGCCTGCGTCGACCGCGTCATCACCGACCTCGGCGTCCTGGACGTCACCGACGGGGGCCTGGTGCTCGTCGAGACGGCGCCCGGCGTCACGGCCGAGGAGATCGTGGCGAGGACCGCCGCGAAGGTGCGTACCGCCGGAGGGCCCACCGGCGGACCCGCCGAGGGCTCCACCGAAGACCCCACCGAAGACCCGACCGAGGAAACCGTCGCGGAACCCACCGAGGAGAAGCAGCCGTGAAGGACGTCTACATCGTCGACGCCGTCCGCACCCCGTTCGGCAGGTACAACGGCGGCCTCGCCGCCGTCCGCCCGGACGACCTGGCCGCCCACGCCCTGCGCGAACTCCTGGCCCGTACACCGGAGCTGGACCCGGCCCGGATCGACGACGTCTACCTCGGCAACGCGAACGGTGCCGGTGAGGAGAACCGCAACGTCGCCCGCATGGCCGTGCTGCTCGCCGGACTGCCCACCTCCGTACCGGGCGTGAGCGTCAACCGGCTGTGCGCCTCCGGCCTGGAGGCCGTCGTCCAGGCCGCCCGCGCCATCGCGCTGGGCGACGCCTCGGTCGCCCTCGCCGGCGGTGTCGAGTCGATGACCCGCGCCCCCTACGTCCTGCCGAAGAACGACCGGCCCTTCCCGGCCGGGCACACCGAGCTGTACTCCACCACCCTCGGCTGGCGCATGGTGAACCCGGGGATGGACCCGCAGTGGACCATCCCGCTCGGGGAGTCCGCCGAACTCATCGCCGACAAGCACAGGATCGGCCGCGAGCAGCAGGACGAGTTCGCCCTCGCCAGTCACCGCAGGGCGGCCGCCGCGCAGGCCGCGGGCCTGTTCGACGCCGAACTCGCCCCGGTCCCCGTGCCGCAGCGCAAGGGCGGGCCGGTGCCCTTCGCCGCCGACGAATGCGTACGCGCCGACGCGTCCCTCGCCGCGATGTCCCGGCTCAAGCCGTCGTTCCGCGCCGAGGGGGGCACGGTCACCGCGGGCAACGCCTCACCGCTCAACGACGGCGCGGCGGCCCTGCTCCTGGTCGACGAGGAGGGTCTGCGGGCCACCGGCCGCGAACCGCTCGCCCGGGTGTCCGCCTCCGGTGTCTCCGCGCTCGACCCGGACTACTTCGGACTCGCCCCCGTGGAGGCCGTCAACCGCGCGCTCGCCAAGGCGGGCAGGTCCTTCGGCGACCTGTCGGTCCTCGAACTGAACGAGGCATTCGCCGCCCAGGTCCTGGGCTGCGCCGCCGAGTGGCCCGACCTCGACCCGGCCGTCCTCAACCCGCAGGGCGGCGCGATCGCCCTGGGGCACCCCCTCGGCGCCTCCGGTGCCCGCCTCGCCGGGACCCTCGCCCACCAACTCGCCCGCCGGGGGTCGGGGGTCGGCGTCGCCACCCTCTGCATCGGCGTCGGCCAGGGCCTCGCCCTCGTCCTGGAGCGTTAGGAACCCTCATGGCCCACCCCCAGCCGTCCACCCGGCCACCCACTCAGCCGCTCGCCCAGCCGGACATGGACGCCGAGATCGAGGAGCTCCAGGACGCGTACGACAAGGCGGTCGCCGGCGGCGCCCCCGTCCTGCACCACCCGCGGCGCGACTACGCCCCGTACCGCAGCTCCCTGCTGCGCCACCCGAAGCAGCCGCCGGTCGCCGTGGCCGGCGGCGACCCGGAGGCCGTGGAGCTGTCGGGGCCGGTGTTCGGCGTCACCGACATCACCGAGCACGACAACGACCTGACCGTCCAGCACCGGGGCGAGCCGATCGGCGAGCGGATGACCGTGTCGGGCCGCCTCCTCGACCGCGCCGGGCGCCCCGTGCGCGGCCAGCTCGTCGAGATATGGCAGGCCAACGCCGCCGGCCGGTACGCCCATCTGCGCGAGCAGCACCCGGCGCCGCTGGACCCGAACTTCACCGGCGTGGGCCGGACCCTCACCGACGACCGGGGCCGGTACTCGTTCACCACGGTCAGACCGGGACCGTACCCCTGGGGCAACCACACCAACGCGTGGCGGCCCGCGCACATCCATTTCTCCGTCTTCGGCACGGCGTTCACCCAGCGGCTGGTGACACAGATGTACTTCCCGAACGACCCGCTGTTCCGGTACGACCCCATCCTGCGGTCGGTGACGGACCGGGCGGCCCGCGACCGGCTGGTGGCGGCCTACGACCACGGCCTGTCGCGGCCCGGGTTCTCGCTGGGCTACACCTGGGACATCGTCCTCGACGGTCCTGCCGCCACCTGGGCCGAGGAGGGCCGCTGACCATGGCCGAGCGGTTGCTCCCCACCCCGTCCCACACCATCGGCCCGTTCTACGGGCACGCGCTCCCCTTCCCCGACGGCGACCGCATCGCCCCGCCGGGCCACCCGGACGCGATCGGCCTGCACGGGTACGTGTACGACGGCGCGGGCGCGCCGGTCCCCGACGCCCTGCTGGACTTCTGGCAGGCCGCCCCCGACGGCTCGCTCGGGGGCGCCCCCGGCTCGATGCGCCGCGATCCGTCGACCGGCGGTTTCCTCGGCCGCAACGGCGTCGACTTCACCGGGTACGGGCGGGTGCCCACGGACGCCGACGGGCACTACGCGCTGCACACGCTGCCGCCCGGCAACCCCGGGCTGCCGTACATCGGCGTGTGCGTGTTCGCCCGCGGGCTGACGCACCACCTCTTCACCCGCGCGTACCTCGCCGACGGCGCGGACCCGCTGCTCGACTCGCTGCCGCCCGAGCGGCGCGCCACGCTGATCGCGGCCGGGGGCGGGGCCGGGGGCGCGACGGGGGGCGCGGACCGGACGTACCGCTTCGACATCCGTCTCCAGGGCGAGGGCGAGACGGTCTTCCTGGAGTTCCGGTGACACCCGCCGGACCGGCCGGACCCGCCGAACCCGCCGGACCGTCCGGGGCCGCCTGCTCCGACGCGGGGCTCCTCGCGCCCGGGCGGGTGGGGTCGCCCGCCGAGGCCGCGACGGGCGACCCCGCCTTCCTCCAGGCGCTCCTCGACGCGGAGGCGGCGCTCACCCGGGCGCAGGCTTCGCTGGGCCTGGTGCCGGACGGGGCCGCCGACGCGGTCACCGGCGCGGCCGACGCGGCGCGTTTCGACCTCCGCGCACTCGCGTCCCGCGCACGGGCCGGCGGCAACCCGGTGATCCCGCTGGTCGCCGACCTCGGCGCGCTGGTCGGCGCCGGGCACGCGCCCCACGTCCACCGGGGCGCGACCAGCCAGGACATCATGGACACGGCCGCCATGCTGGTCTCGGCGCGGACGCTGGACCTGGTCCTCGCCGACCTCGTCCGCACGGAGTCCGCGCTGGCCGGTCTCTCCCGGGCCCACCGGGACACGGTCATGCCGGGGCGGACGCTCACCCAGCACGCCGTACCGACCACCTTCGGGCTCAAGGCGGCGGGCTGGCGTTCGCTGGTGCTGGACGCCAGGGACCGCGTCCGGCGCGTACGGGACGGTCTGCCGGCGCAACTCGGCGGCGCGGCGGGCACGCTGGCGGCCCTCGGCGCGTACGGCGCCCCGGACCCGGTGGCTCTCGTCGAGGCGTACGCCCGTGAACTGGGCCTCGCCGCACCGGCGTTGCCGTGGCACACGCTGCGGACACCGGTCGCCGACCTGGCGGGGGCCCTCGCCTTCACCGCGGGCGCCCTCGGCCGGACGGCCGTGGACGTGCTCACCCTGTCCCGGACGGAGATCCGCGAGCTGAGCGAGGGCACGGGCGGCGGGTCCTCCGCCATGCCGCACAAGGCGAACCCCGTGCGCGCCACGCTGGTCGCCGCCGCGGCCCGGCGGGCACCGCAGCTCGCGGCCACGCTGTACGGTTCGCTGCCCGCCGGGGACGAACGGCCCGCCGGTGCCTGGCACGCCGAGTGGGAGCCGCTGCGCGACCTGCTCCGGCTGGTCGGCGGGGCGGCACGGGACACGGCCGAGCTGGCCGAGGGCCTCCGGGTGCACCCGGAGGCGATGCGCGCCCATCTGGACCTCACGCACGGCCTGATCGTCTCCGAGCGGCTGTCCGCCGAGCTCGCGCCGCTGCTGGGGCGGGCCCGCGCCAAGGAGCTGCTCACCCGGGCCGCGCGGCGGGCCACCGCGGAGGACCGGCCGCTCGTGGAGCTCCTCGCCGAGGAGCCCGGGCTGAAGGATCTGGACCTGGCGGACCTCACCGACCCCACCCGGTACACGGGCTCCGCCGGAGCCCTCACCGACCGTGCCCTGGAGCGACGTTGACCGGCCGCAGCGCACACGTGCCCGCGCCCGGCGGTGCGCTGCCGCACCACGTCGCCGAGGGTCCGCCCTCCGCTCCCCCGCTGCTCCTCGGCTCCTCCCTCGGTACGTCGACCGCGCTGTGGGACGGGGTCGCACCCGAACTCTCCGCCACGCACCGGGTCGTACGGTGGGACCTGCCGGGCCACGGCGGCTCCCCGGCCGGGCTGATCCGCCCGGGTGCCACCGTCGCCGACCTCGCCGCCCTGGTGCTGGCGCTCGCCGACTCGCTGGGCATCGGCCGGTTCTCGTACGCCGGTGTCTCGCTCGGCGGCGCGGTGGGGCTGCACCTCGCCGTCCACCACCCGGACCGGGTGGACAGGCTCGCGGTGCTCTGTTCCTCGGCGCACTTCGGCGGCGCGAAGCCGTGGGAGGAGCGGGCCGCGCTCGTCCGGGCCGAAGGGCTGGCCTCGCTGGCCGGGAGCGCGGCGTCCCGCTGGTTCACGCCCGGGTTCACCGTTCCCGGGCTGGTCGAGGACCAGCGGACGGCGGACCCGGAGGCGTACGCGGCGTGCTGTGACGCGCTGGCGGCCTTCGACCTCCGTGGGCGGCTGCCGCGCATCGGTGCCCCCACGCTGCTGGTCGCCGGGCGCGAGGACCCGGCGACCCCGCCCGCGCATCTGCGCGAGATCGCGGACGCGGTGCCGGGGGCCGCGCTGGTGGAGCTCCCAGGCGCCTCGCACCTCGCGCCCGCCGAGTGCCCGCGGGCCGTGCTCACCGCGCTGCGCGCGCACTTCGACGGCGCCGCCCGGCGCGGGATGGAGGTGCGGCGGCAGGTGCTCGGCGACGAGCACGTGGACCGGGCGCAGGACCGGCAGTCCGCGTTCACCGCGCGGTTCCAGGACTTCATCTCCCGGTACGCGTGGGGGGAGGTGTGGACGGACGGGACGCTGACCCGCCGTGAGCGCAGCATGATCACCATGACGGCGCTCGTGGCGCACGGGCACCACGACGAACTGGCCATGCACGTCCGGGCGGCGCGGCGCATCGGGCTCACGCCCGAGGAGATCGGCGCGGTGCTGTTGCAGACCGCCGTGTACTGCGGGGTCCCGGCCGCCAACTCGGCGTTCGCCGTCGCCCAGCGGGTGCTCGCCGAGGAGGAGCGGGGCACCGGGGGAACGGGGTGACCGGGCGGCCGGGCGGTCTCAGTGGGCGGGTCGGCCTGTGCCCAGCGCCTCGCGGGCCCGGGTCACCAGGCCGTCCGCGCCGCACGAGCGTGCCAGGGTCAGCCCGCGGTGCACCTCCGCGGTGCTGCGGGCCGCGATGCCGTACTCGACGCGGGCCGCGGCGTGTTCGTAGGCGCAGGGCGACGCCTCGAGGTACGCGACCGCCTGGGCGTGCAGCGAGACCGAGCGCCGGCCGGTCTCCAGCGCGGCGGCGCAGCGCAGGGCCTCGCCGATGGCCGTGTCGGTGCCGAAGCGCTCGGCCTGGACGCGGGCGCCGGCCGCCACCTCCGCGGCGCGGCGGGGGTCCTCGGCGGACAGGGTCCGGGCCAGTTCGCCCGCCCAGGGCGCCATGACGGTGTTGTGCCCGCCGCGGGACTCGGACATCTTCTCCGCGGTCTCCAGCTCGTTCACGCCCTCCTCGACGCGGCCGGTGGCGATGAGCAGGCGGCCCCTTATCGAGTGGGTGTCCGGCAGGACGATCGTGGACGGGTGGGGCGGCTCGAAGGCGTACCGTTCGGCGGTCTCCTCGGCCGCGCCGACATGGCCGCGGGCGAGCAGGGTGTCGATGAGCATGCACGCGGCGGACCAGTGCATGGGCAGTCCGCGGCCCACCCGGTCCGCCAGCCGCAGGGCCTCGCGCAGGGACTCCTCCGCGTCCACCAGGCGGCCGCGCCTGCGCAGGACGTATCCGCCGAAGGCGTGCGCGAGGGCCAGGTGGCCACCGCTCCAGCCGGCCGACTCGTACGCCCGCCGCGCCTCCGTGAAGAGGCTCTCGGCGCGGTCGAGGCGGTCCGTGTACGTGTACGAGATGCCGAGCATCATGAGGAGCTCGAAGCTCCACTCGGTGTCGGTCCAGCCGAGGCCGGGCGCGAGGCGGCCGTTGACGAGCGCGCGGTCGCAGAGTTCGGCGACCTCCTCCGCGTTCTCCCCGCGGGTCATGGCGTCGAAGGCGCGCAGGATGAGCAGGGCGCGCTCGGAGTTGTCGCGGCCGGTGAGCGGTTTCACCAGCTCGGCCAGCCGGCGGGAGCGGCCGGGCGCGTCCTCCTCGCCGGCGTGGATGCCCTCCCACATGTAGTGGACGGCCTGGAGGCGCATCCGGGCGGGGCCGGGCTCCAGCCGCGCGGCCTCCGCGTCGACCGTGGCGACGGCCTCCTCCAGCTGGTCGTTGTGGACGAGCGCCGAGGACAGCCGGCAGACCGCGTCGACCCGCAGTTCCTCCTCCAGGCCGTGCACCGTCAGGGCCTGGCGCAGGTACGCGATCGTGGTGGCCGGTGAGGTGAGGAGCGTGGCGCAGCCCAGTTCGTAGAGCACGCGCGCGTGGACCTCCGGGAGCGGGGGTTCCAGGAGCGCGCGCTCCAGGCACCGGCGGGCCGCGTCCGGGGCGCCGACGGCGAGATGCTCGCGGGCGGCCTCCCGCAACTGCTCGACCAGCTCGGGGTCGTCGTCCGGGTGGACCTCCAGCAGGTGCCGGGAGGCCGTGGCGGCGCCGAGTCCCGACGCGGTGACGACCGCGGCGGCCACGCCGTGCATCGCGGTGCGCAGCGCGTCCGGGATCGAGCGGTAGACGGCGGTGGCGATGAGCGGGTGGACGAACTCCAGCTCCCCGTCGGGCGGCCGGCCGGATGTCCGGTCGGTCCCGGTGAGGATGCGGGCCGCGCTCAGCCGCGCCGCGCAGCGCTCCGCCGCATCCCTCGGCAGGCCGGCCAGTTCGGCGGTCAGGTCCATGGAGATCTGCGTACCGAGGACGGCGGCCGCCCAGGCGAACTTCGTGGCGTCGACGCCGAGCCCCTCCAGCCGGTCGACGAGTCCGCGGCCGCGCGCCGAGCGGTTCAGGGCGCGCAGTTCACCGGCCGAGTCCTCGACGGGTTCGAGTCCGCTGTCGAGGACCTTGGCGAGGAGTTCCACGCTGTCGTAGGGGTTGCCCGCGGTGACCGCCCAGACCTCGCGGCAGAACGCGGCGTCGGCGTGCTCGCCGAGCGTGGCGCGGGTGAGTCCGGCCGTGCCCTCCGGGGTCAGTGCGCGCAGGCGGGGCATCGGACGGGCCAGCGCGCCGATCGCGTCGAGGTGGCGGGCGCTCTCTCCGGTGGCCTCACCGGGGCGGCGGGCGGCCACGACGAGGACGGGCAGGTCGTCGAGGCGCTCGGCGAAGGCGGCCAGCCAGTGCAGGGTCTCCTGGTCGGCCCAGTGGGCGTCGTCGATGACCAGCACCAGCGGCCACTCCCGCCGGGCGAGCCTGCGCACGGCGGCGACCAGGCCGTCGCACACGCCCTGCGGGTCGGCCCGGCGTGCGCCCGGCTCGGCGATCCCGAGCGCGGGTCCCGCGATGTCGTACCAGTCGCCGAAGTACTCGCGCGCCTCGTCCGGCATCAGCGCCACGAGCGCGGGCTGCAGCAACTGCCGTACGACGTTGAACGGAACGGACGTGATGGTCTCGCCGCCACGTGCCGACCAGACCGTGCAGCGGCCTTCCGCGACGGCGCGGACCCGGGCGAGCAGCGCGGTCTTGCCGATGCCCGCCTCGCCGGTGAACACGAGCAGGCTGCCCGCACCCGAACCGGCGCACAGGGCGTCCACGGCCTCCTCGACCGCGGCCAGTTCCGCGTCGCGCTCCCAGAGCGGTGCCGGGGCGGCCGCGCCCGGCCGTGCCTCCGTCATTCCGCTACCTCCCCAGGTCGCCCGAACGGCGTACAGACATCGAGCCTAGTCCTCCGCAAGGCTCGACGGAGCCTGGTCGGGACACCTGTTGCCGTCCCGGGTGACGGCGGGGACCGGAGCGGGCGGACCCGGCGCATGGAGGTCGTCCACCGCGGGCAGGCACAGGACGGACCCGGCTTTCACCGTCGCCGCGAGGCGGGAGGAACGGTATGGGCGCCTCCGCGCACGGCTCCGCCCCGCGGGCCGACGACGGTCCCGAGCGGTCCCGCAGAGCGCTGGTCGCCGGGTCGGTGGGCAACTTCATCGAGTGGTACGAGTTCAGCGTCTACGGCTACTTCGCGACGGTGATCGCGGCCCGGTTCTTCACCCCGGAGGGCGGCAGCGAGGTCGAGGCCCTGGTCAGGACGTACGCGTCGTTCGCGCTCGCGTTCTTCTTCCGGCCCGTCGGCGCCGCGCTCTTCGGCCGGCTCGGCGACCGCCTCGGCCGCCGCCCGGTGCTGATCCTGGTCATCCTCCTCATGACGGCCGCCACGGCCCTGATCGGCGTACTGCCCACGTACGACACGGCGGGCGCCCTCGCCCCGTGGCTGCTCACCCTCCTCCGGGTGGTCCAGGGACTGTCCGCGGGCGGGGAGTTCGGTGGCGCGGTGTCGGTGATGACCGAGTTCGCGCCACCGGGCAGACGGGGCCTGTACGGGTCGTGGCAGTCGTTCACGGTGGCGCTGGGCCTGCTGGGCGGGGCGGGGGCGGCGGCGCTGTCGGCGACCCTGCTCTCCGAGGCGCAGCTGAACTCCTGGGGCTGGCGGCTGCCGTTCCTGCTGACGCTGCCCATGGGACTCGGGGCCCTGTGGCTCCGGCTGCGCCTCGACGAGACACCGTCCTTCCGGGCCCTCCAGGAAGAGGGGACCCTCCGGGGGCGCCGGCCTCTCCGGAGCCCTGCGGCGCACGAGGCCGGGCACGGGGCCGGGCACGGGGCCGGGCGGCCACCGGGCCCCGTGCTCGTGAAGGTGATCGCCCTCGGGGCGGCGCGTGTCATGGGCTGGGCGGCCGCCGGGTACACCTTCCTCGTCGTCCTCCCCTCCTACCTGCAGAGTTCGCTGAACGCCACCTTCCAGCAGGCACTGGTGGCCACGGTCCTCGCCAACCTCGGCTTCGCGGCCACGATCGTCCCGGCGGGTCTGCTCAGCGACCGGATCGGCCGGCGGCCGGTGATGCTGGCGGGTGCCCTGCTGGTCACCGTACTGGCGGTCCCGCTGCTCGACCTCGTGCAGGACGGGGGCACCTCGCACGCGGTCAAGGGGGCCGCCGTGTTCGTCGCGGGGGCCGTCGTGGGCCTGATGGCGGGGCCGGGCCCCGCGATGCTCTCGGAGATGTTCCCCACGGACGTCCGGTACACGGGCCTCGGGCTCGCCTACGCCCTGTCCAACGCCGTGTTCTCCGGATGCGCGGGGCTCGTCATCACGGAGACGGTCAAGAGGACGGGCAGCGTGGACATCCCCGCGTACTACGCGGCGGCCACCTGCGCGGTCAGTGTGCTCGCGCTGCTGACCCTCCGCGAGGAGCGGGCGCACGAGGAAGGCGCGCACAAACGGAGGAGAACGATGAGGACGAGGAGAACGAGGAGGAGGTGATCCGGTGCGGGTGATCGGCCTGATGTCCGGCACGTCGTACGACGCGATCGACGCGGCGGCGGCCGACCTGCGGCTCGACGGGCGGACCCTCGCGCTGCGTCCGCTCGGCATGCTCGCCGAGCCCTGCGGGGCGGAACTTCGCACGGCCCTCGCGGCGGCGCTCCCCCCGGCGGGCACCACCCTCGCCGAGGTGTGCCGGCTGGACACGCTCATCGGCCGGGCGTTCGCCGGCACGGCGGTCCGCGCCCAGCGCGAACTGTGCGACGGGCGGGCCGGGCTGGTGGCCTCGCACGGGCAGACCGTCTACCACTGGGTCGACGGGGAACGGGTGCGCGGCACCCTCCAGCTCGGGCAGCCGGCCTGGATCGCGGAGGCGACCGGACTGCCCGTCGTCGCCGACTTCCGGCCACGCGACATCGCCGCGGGCGGCCAGGGCGCGCCGCTGGTGAGCCTGGTCGACCTCCTGTGGCTGCGCGGGAGGCCGGGCACCCCGGTCGCGCTGAACCTAGGCGGCATCGCCAACCTCACCGCACCCGACGGCACCGCCTTCGACACCGGGCCCGCGGGCGCCCTCGTCGACGCGGCCGTACGCCGCTGCACCGGCCGCGACCTCGACGAGGGCGGTGTGCTGGCCGCCCGCGGCACCGTGCACGAACCGCTGCTGCGGCACCTGCTCGACGAGCCGTACTACGCGCGGCCCGCGCCCAGGACGACCGGCAAGGAGCTGTTCCACGAGGGCTACCTGCGCGCGGCGCTGACGGACTTCGCCGCGCTGCCCGCCGAGGACGTGATCGCGACACTCACCCTGCTCACCGCGCGGACGGTGGCGGACGCCGTCCGTTCGCTGCACGCCACCGAGGTGATCGCCTCGGGCGGCGGGACGCGCAACCCCGTCCTCATGGCGATGCTGGGCGCCGAGCTGCCGGGGGTCGCGCTGCGCCTCTCCGACGACCTCGGCCTGCCCGCGGCGGCCAAGGAGGCGTACGCCTTCGCCGTCCTCGGGTTCCTGACCCTGCACGGGCTCGCGGGCACCGACCCGAGGAGCACCGGCGCCCGGCACGCGAGCGTGCTGGGCTCGCTCACGCCGGGGCGGAGCGGTTTCCCGCCACTGCCCCGGGGAGCGGAACAGCCGGTGCGCCTGGTGCTGGAGTGACCCGAATCGGGATCCTCTCATCCGGCTTTCACCCGCGCCTCATACGGTGGACCCATGACGCAGGCGACTCCTCCCGGCTGGTACCCCGACCCCGGGCAGAAAAGTGACGGTCCCGCCACACAGCGCTGGTGGGACGGCAGGACATGGACGGACCGGACCCGCCCCGCGGAGTCGGCCGCCGCATGGGGTCCCCCGGCGTATCCGCCGGGCGCCCCGTATCCGGGCGCGTACCCGGGCGCGTATCCGGGTGCGTATCCGGGTGCGAACCCGGGCGGGCCCCGGCGCAGGGCGCGCACGGCGATAGCCGTCGCCGCCGCCGTCGCGGTGCTCGCGGGCATCGGCGGCGGTGTGTACGCGCTGACCGCCGGCGACGGTTCGGACGGCGGCACGCGGAGCGACGCCGGGCCGACGCAGCCGGGCGGTCCGCGAGGACAGGAGGGCGACGGCCGGGACGGGGGCGGCCAGGGCGGTCCCGGCGCCCCTGACGGCGGTGGGAGCGAGGTCCCGCAGCCGCGGCAGACCGAGGAGGGCTTCGCCGCCGACCCCGTCAACGGCATCAGCCTCCCGGTGCCCGACGACTGGACCGGCGAGACCGTCCAGGTGGGCGCCCAGGTGACGTCCGGGGACTCCTACAAGTGCCCCGGCGACACCTCGGCCACCTGCACCGAGGGCGGCGCGTACTCCGCCCCCGCCCTCGCCCTGGAGATCGAGGCCACCACCGCCGAGGCCGCCGCCGAGGAGGACATCGCCAAGAACGCCGAGGAGTCCTACGGCGGCAAGAGCTACGGCGGGATCACCTCGCACGACGAGCTCTTCTCCAAGGCGGTCACCGTGGCCGGGCAGAAGGGTCACGCGGTCCGCTGGAAGGTGGTCACGAGCAAGGGCGCCGACGGCTACGTCGAGTCGCTGGTCTTCCCGGCACCGGCCAACGCCAAGCAGCTCGTCGTGGTGCGCTTCGGCGTCGACGTGGGGTCCGGCGGGCCGGGCCAGTCCGTGATCGACGAGATCACGAAGGGCATCAAGGAGTCCGCCGGCGGCGGGGGCAACGGCCAGGACGTGTAGGACGTACGGCAGCCGATCGGCCGGGTGGCAGCCGATCGGCCGGGTGGGGCGCCTCTCCGCTCAAGAGGAACCCCACCCGGCCGGGGGGTGCGCGCCGCCCCCGTCCCCACGGTGCGGCGCGAGCAGGCCGGCGTCCGGTCATCCCGTGGACGGCGGCCTGGGTCTCAGGGCGACCCGGACAGCCCGAGGGCGGGCAGCAGGGCCACCTCCACATAGCGCAGGAGGTACTCCGCGTCCGCCGGCCGTCCCTCCAGGAAGGGACGGACGCGGAGCACTCCGAGCAGCTGCGCCGGCACGAACTCCAGTACGGGATGGTCCGCCGCGATCTCCCCCCGCCCGACGGCGCGCCGGATCATCGCCCGCAGCGCGTCGAGTTCGGGTTCCACCAGGGCGTCGCGCAGCGCGCGCTTCAGTTCCTCGTCCTGCATCACGGACTGCCC
Source organism: Streptomyces beigongshangae (assembly GCF_019710745.1). Classification (GTDB taxonomy): domain Bacteria; phylum Actinomycetota; class Actinomycetes; order Streptomycetales; family Streptomycetaceae; genus Streptomyces; species Streptomyces beigongshangae. Next base: position 52,317 of record NZ_JAHKJW010000045.1, on the reverse strand, counting down.
GAGCGCCTGCATGAGCCTGGTGTCCTCGTCGGACCGCTCGCCCGCCGTACGCGCGACGGCGCGCAGGTCCCCGGCGAGCGAACCCGTGTCGATACCGATGAACTTGGGGCAGTGGTTGGCGCGCAGCGCCGCCGCCACGAACTGCGGCTTCGTCTTCCACTGCCGGTAGAGCGTGGACTTGCTGCACCGGGTGCTCGCGGCGACGCCCTCCATGGTCAGGGCGTCGTAGCCGCACTCGCGGACCTGTTCGAGCACGGCGTCGAAGAACTCCTGCTCACGCTCGGGCGTGATCTTGGAGCGGCGCGAGGCGGCGACCGTCTCCGGTCCCTCCGCTGCCTGCGACGTCATGGCGCTTCTCCTCGCTCGTCCCTGCGGCGCCCGGCGGGCCCGCGCCCCCCCGGATGGTCCTCGACGGATTTCCCGGTCCGGCGGACAACCCATCGATACGCAAGCGTACCGGAACGCTCCCGTATCGGTACACTGGCGTATCGATGAGCCTTGGACCGGACCCACCCCCGTCCTGAGTGGATCCCCTCCTGGGCTCACCACGCACCAGCACCGCCCAGACCGTCAAGCAAAGGGGCCGGGGGATGGAATTCCCAACCGAGCCTGCACCGAGGGGATCCGCCGCGAGGCCGCGGCCGCCCCTCGTCCGTGAGGTCCTGCTCGTCGCGGGACTCCTCCTCGTCTACAAACTCGGCCGGCTGCTGGCCACCGGCCACAGCGCCGGGGCGTTCGCCAACGCCCACCGCGTGTGGGACCTCGAACGGTTCCTGCACCTGCCCGGCGAAGGCGCCGTACAGGCCGCGACGCTGCACGGCGACACCCTCGTACAGATCGCCAACACCTATTACGCGACCGTCCACTTCCCCGCCACGGCGGCCTTCCTGGGCTGGCTGTACCTGCGGCGTCCCGGGCACTACGTGTGGGCCCGCCGGGTCCTCGCCGCGGTCACCGGCGCGGCCCTGGTGGTCCATCTCACTTTCCCGCTCGCGCCGCCGCGGCTGCTCACCGCCACGGGCCTGGTGGACACCGGGCAGGTGTACGGGCCCACGGTGTACGGCTCCTCCCCCGAGAGCGACTCCCTCGCGAACCAGTTCGCCGCCATGCCGTCGCTGCACTTCGGCTGGGCCCTGATGGTCGCGGTCGGCCTGATCGCCGCGACCCGGACCCGGTGGCGGTGGCTGTGGCTGCTGCATCCGCTGGGGACGCTGCTGGTGATCGTCGGCACGGCGAACCACTACTGGCTCGACGCGATCGTGGCGGCCGCCCTCCTCGGCATCGCGCTCGCCGTCGTCCGCCCGCCCCGTCGGACGGCGGCGACCAGCGGCAGCAGCAGCCAAAAGACGGACGCGGATGCCGGTGCTGCCGCTGACGCCGATACCGGTGCCGGTGCCGATGCCGATGTGCCCGAGCTCGTGGGGGCCCGGCGATGAGCGCCACCCTCGTCGCCGTCGTCCTCTCGCTGTTCTCCGCTGTGGCGTACGCCGCCGCCGCGGTGGCCCAGGAACGGCTCGCGGCCCGCACCACGGACGCCGGAACGCTGAGCCTGCTGGGCCGCGGTGCCTGGTGGTGGTCGGTCGGGCTCAACGCGGGGGCCGCGCTGCTGCACGTCGCCGCCCTCAAGTACGGAACGCTGACCCTCGTCCAGCCCCTCGGCGCGCTCACCCTGGTCGCCGCGGTGCCGCTGGGCGCACGGCTCGCGGGGCGCCGGGTCACTGCGGTCGAGTGGCGCGGTACGGCGCTGACGCTGGCCGGACTCTGTGCCGTACTCGTCACGGCGTCCGGGCCCGCCCCCGACGGCGTGCTGAGCGTTCCGCAGGCGCTGGCGGTGACGGGCGCCACCGCGGCCCTCATCGGGGTGCTGGCCCGGCCGGGCACGCGCCCCGGGCTCCGGCACGCGAGCGCGTCCGGCTTCGCCTCGGGTGTCGCCTCGGCGCTCACCCAGACCGTCACCGTCGCCGCGACGGATCGCTCGGGTCCGCTGCTCAGCGGCCAGGTGGTCCTGGTGGCCGTGCTGGTCGCGGCCTTCGCGGCGGGCGGGCTGCTGCTCTCTCAGGTCGCCTACAAGGGCGGGCTCGGCGCACCGCTGGCCCTGGTGACGCTGGCCAATCCGATCGCCGCCGCGGTGATCGGGCTCTCCCTGCTCGGCGAACGGCTGCGGGGCGGGGCGCCGGGGCTGCTGCTCGCTGCGGCCGGCGCGGCGGTCGCGGCCTGGGGCGTGGTGACACTGTCACGCTCCACGCCTGCGGTCGCGCCTGCGCCTGTGGCTGCGTCGGTGCCGGTGCCTGCCCACGTGCCCGCACCGGCACCGGCACCGGCGTCTGTGCCGGTGCCGGTGTCCTCGGCGGTGGAGCGGGAGCAGCACCCCGTGGCGGCGGTCCTCGCCCTGGAGTCGTCCGTACCGGCGGCGTACGAACCGCTGCTGCCGGAGCAGCGCAGGTACTGCCGGCTCACCCGCCTGTAGCGGCACCGGACCGGCGGCCCGGAGCCCGCGGCGCCTTTACCGGACCGTCCAGACCGTGGCGACGGCGCTAGACCGTGGCGATGGCGGGGTCGCTGACGCCCGCCCGGCCGTTCTCGACGTGCCCGGCGAAGCGGCGCAGGAACGAGCCGTCCGCGCCGGACCTGACGGTGAGGTCGTACCAGCGCCTGCCGGCCCGCAGGTCCACGGTGTGCCGCACGGTAGCGCCGGGCCGTACCTTGAACGACCTGGGCCTGCCTCCGTAGCCGTCGGTGAGTTCGAGGGTCGTCGTGCGGGCGCCCCCGTTGGTGAGGGTCAGCTCGATGTCGTCCCCGGCGTGGCGGGCGGTGACCTCGGGTCCGGCCGTCCTCCCCGGGCCCCTGAAGACGCGCAGGAACCCGTTGGGCCCGTGCACGGTCAGGTCGTACGCGCCGTTCGAGTACGCGGAGTTCCAGGTGTCCGAGACTGTCTTCCCCGCCTCGGTGGTGTAGGTCCAGGGGCCGTCGGTGCGGTTCCCGGACGTCACGTGGAAGGATGCGCCGGCCTTCTTGCCCGAGGCGAAGGTCAGGGTGAACCTCCCGTTCCCCGGGTCGGCGGAGCCGTCGATCCACGGGGCGTACCGGAGGGGGCGGGCGAGCCGCAGGCCGCGCTCCTGGCGGGGCAGTCGCGGGTGCGCGGGCGGGGTCGGCCGGTAGTCCGGGTGCCGGTCCTTGTCCGCCGGCTCGTACGCGTCGGTGTCCGGGAGGCCGGCCGGCCTGCTGTCCTTGCGGGAGAAGTCGAACGCGGAGGTCAGGTCACCGCAGACGGCCCGCCGCCAGGGCGAGATGTTGGGCTCCTCGACGCCGAAGCGACGCTCCAGGAACCGGATGATCGAGGTGTGGTCGAGGGTCTCGGAGCAGACGTAGCCGCCCTTGCTCCAGGGCGAGACGACGAGCATCGGCACCCGCGGGCCCAGACCGTACGGACCGGCGACGTGGGTCGCGCTGCCCGCGAAGAGGTCCGGGCCGACATCCACGGTGGACCTGCCGTGGTCGGCGGAGCGCGGCGGCAGCGGCGGGACCAGGTGGTCGAAGAAGCCGTCGTTCTCGTCGTACGTGATGAACAGGGCCGTCCTCGCCCACACCTCCGGGTCCGCGGTGAGCGCCTCCAGGACCTGGGAGATGTACCAGGCGCCGTAGTTCGAGGGCCAGTTGGAGTGCTCGGAGAAGGCTTCGGGGGCGGCGATCCAGGAGACCTGCGGCAGCGTGCCGCCCAGGACGTCGGCCCGCAGCCGGTCGAAGTAGCCCTCGCCCTTGCGGGCGTCGGTGCCGGTGCGGGCCTTGTCGTGGAGCGGGTCGCCGGGCTCGGCGTTGCGGTACTTGTTGAAGTAGAGCAGTGAGTTGTCGCCGTAGTTGCCGCGGTACGCGTCCGCTATCCAGCCCCAGGAACCGGCCGCGTCCAGACCGTTGCCGATGTCCTGGTAGACCTTCCAGGAGATCCCGGCCTCCTCCAGGCGCTCGGGGTAGGTCGTCCAGTCGTAGCCGAGTTCGTCGTTGCCGAGGACGGGGCCGCCGCCCTTGCCGTCGTTGCCGGTGAAACCCGTCCACATGTAGTAGCGGTTCGGGTCGGTGGAGCCGATGAACGAGCAGTGGTAGGCGTCGCACACGGTGAAGGTGTCGGCGAGCGCGTAGTGGAACGGGATGTCCTCGCGCGTCAGGTACGCCATGGTCGTGGCTCCCTTGGCGGGGACCCACTTGTCGTACTTCCCCCCGTTGTAGGCGGCGTGCCCGTCGGGCCAGCTGTGCGGCAGGCCCTCCAGGAACTGCATGCCGAGGTCGTCGGCCTCCGGGTGGAAGGGCAGCAGGTCCTTGGTGCCGTCCGACTGGTGCCACACGGACTTTCCGTTGTCGAGCGTGACCGGGTGCGGGTCGCCGAAGCCACGGACACCCCTGAGCGCGCCGAAGTAGTGGTCGAAGGACCGGTTCTCCTGCATGAGGACGACGACGTGCTCGACGTCCTCGATGGTGCCGCGGCGGTGACCCGCGGGGATGGCGGCGGCCTTCGCGATGCTCTCCGACAGCGCGGTGAACGCCGCGGTACCGCCCGCGAGCTGCAGGAAACGGCGCCGATTCACTTCGGTCATGACTGGGTGACCTCTCGTCCTGACGGATACGGATGCGACTGACGGACGGACCTGCGCATGCCGCAACGTGCGTGAGAGGAGTGTTCCAAGGGCAGCGAACGTCACGGAAGGCCCGCGTGGCCCCCGCGTGAAGCGCGGCGGTACGCGAGGGGCGGGGTCCGGCGAGGCCCGGCGGGGGTCCGTCTCACGTCCAGCGCCAGGTGGACAGCATGACGTCCAGGTTGTGCGTGGTGTCCGCCAGGTTGGCCGGGTGGTCGGTGAGTACGAGGCGCAGCTGCTCCCGGCCCCTCTCGATCAGGACGATGTGCAGGTTCTTGCCCGGCACGTCCAGGACCAGCGCCCGTGCCCCGGCGATTTCCGTGCGGTGTCCGCCCTCGGCCAGGACCAAAGGGGTCACGTCGTCGATCGGCCAGCGCGTGGTGCGGCCGATCGACACCCTGGCGCGTTGGCCGAAGCCCGGCTTGTACAGCCCCATCTGCCGTCGCCCCACGGCCTTCCGTCCGGCCTCGCGGTCCGCCGCGGCGCCGACGCGGTACCAGCCGGGCGCCAGCCGCATGCGGAAGTCCCCGCCGTCGACCCATCCCCGGTCGCCGATGCCGACGCCGGCCAGGTACGCCGGATCGACACGGCTGTGCTCGACGAGCACGACCGCGCCCGCCGGCAGGGCGGCGACCGTGGTGAGGACCAGGGCGGCCCGGCACCACGGGGACGTCCGCGAGCGGCCCGGCGGCCGGATCGGGGCCGGGCCGTCCCCTGCCGGGCCGTCGCCCGCCGGACAGTCACCCGCCAGGTACCCGCCCGTCGGGGCTGCACGTTTCCGCAGGGCCCGGTCCCGCAGGGCCGCGCACGGCGGCAGCAGCAGCGCGACGGCCACCGCGGTCCAGCCGACCAGGACCTGGAGGACGATCCACATGCTCTCCGCGACGGGCGGGGCGAGGCATCCCCGGGCGGACACCGGTCCTTACCCCGGACGGTGTCCTTGTCGCGGCCCCGGTGACCGCGGGTTCCGTTTGACCTTGACACCGTGACAGGGTCTTCACTGCGTGCCGAGGAGGTGGTCTCGATGACGGTCACGGGACAGGGCACGGGCACGGGTACGGACATGGGTACGGACACCGACACGGCACGAGCGCTGCGAGGGCTGGAGCACGACACCGCGTCCGTACGGCTGCGGGCCGCCCTGGCGGTCGGCACGGCGCCCGACCCACGCTTCGTCGGCCGGCTCGTCGAGCGGTGCGCGATCGAGCCCGAGTTCTTCGTCCGCGACATGCTGACCTGGGCACTCACCCGTCACCCGGTGTCCATGACGCTCCCCGCGCTGGTCCGCGAAGTCCGCTCGGAGCGTGCGCAGGCACGGAGTCAGGCGCTGCACACGCTGTCGAAGATCGGGGACCGGCGGGCATGGCCGGCGATCACACCGGCGGTGCTGTCCGACGCCGACGACGAGGTGGCCCGCAGCGCCTGGCGGGCCGCGGTCGTGCTCGTACCGGAAGGAGAGGAGCCCGCGCTGGCCGCGGCGCTGGCGACGCAGTTCGGGCGTGGTGGGCGGGAGACGCAGCTGAGTCTCAGCCGGGCGCTGGTCGCGCTGGGCGAGGTGATCGCACCGGCCCTGCGCACCGCGACGACGGATACCGACCCGCGCGTACGGGCGCACGCGCTCGCCACCCGGCGGCTGCTGCGCGACCCGGACGCCGGCTTCGACTTCGCGATCGAGGAGGCGAAGCGCTTCGTGGCCCTCGGCGGTTCCGGTCAGGAGGGACGATAGGGCGTGTTGATCGGTGAGGTGGCGCGGCGGTCCGGAGTCAGTGCCCGCATGCTCAGGCACTACGAGGCGCTCGGGCTGGTACGCCCCTGCGGCCGTACGGGCTCCGGTTACCGGGAGTACTCCGGGGACGACATCCGGCGGATCTTCCACATCGAGAGCCTGCGGTCGCTGGGGCTGTCGCTGCGTGAGATCGGGCGGGCGCTCGACGACCCGGGGTTCACGCCCGCGGCGCTCGTCGGCGACCTCGTGCGCCGGACGCGCGAACGGATCGCGGCCGAGACCGAATTGCTGACACGGCTGCACCGGATCGACGCCGTGGACCCCGACGGCTGGGAGGACGTGCTCCACGTCGTGGCCCTCCTCCAGGCGCTGGGCTCGAAGAGCGCCGACGTGCGCCAGCGCGCCGCCCTTTCCTCGGCCGGGGCGGCGGTGCCGGTGGAGGCACTGGTCGAGGCGGTACTGGGCGAGACGGAGCCGAACGTCGCCGGAGCCCTTCGATGGGCACTGGCGCGATCGGGCGACGGCGGCCCGGCACTGCTGTCGGCGGGCCTCGGCTCCCCCGTGGCCGCGGTGCGGGAACGTGCCGTCCGGTCCCTCGCCGAGCTGCCCGGCGAGGAGGCCGCCGCGCGGCTGCACTCGGCCCTCGCGAGCCCCGACGACACGGTCCGCGGGCACGCGGCCCTGGCACTCGGGGCCCGCGGGGTCGCCGCAGCGCTCCCGACGCTCATCGACATGATCGTGCGGGGGAGGAACGACACCGACGCGGCGGACGCGCTGGGCGTGCTCGCGCACGACACCGCGGCGGCGGACCGGATCGCGACCGGTCTCGTCGACCGCCTGGCCCACCACACCACCGGAGCGGCCGCCCGCGGCCGGCTGACCCAGGCGCTGGCCGCCGTTCCGGGGCGGACGGCGTCGCGTGCCCTCGTGGAGCTGTCGCAGGACGGGGACCGTGCCGTCGCACTGACCGCGACGTACCTCCTCCGGCTGCGCGGCACACGCTGACGTCCCTCATGGGGCGTCGCCGCAGGGAGAACTGTGCCCGGACGGGCCGTTGACAGGGGCCGTGGCCGTCGGGATCCTGTGAGAACGCTCTTCCATCGATGTAAAAGCGATCGTGGAGGACCGTGACGAGCAGGATCCCCCCACCCCCCACAGCCTCCTTCCGCGATCGTGACCGGGCACCGTCTTGCGTCGGCGTTCCTCCACCGGCCGGGCGCCGCCCGGGTGGAGGCGTACCAGGGAGAGCCCATGAGACTGTTCCGCTGCTTCTCCGGCCTCGGCGCCCTGGCGCTGGCCGGCCTGCTGACCGCCCCCCTGTCACTCTCGTCCCCCGCCACCGCCCAGAGCGCCGCTCCCCCCGCACGGGAGGCGGCGCCGCAGGGGCAGACGGGCCTCCGCGCCGCGGACCCCAGCGTGCTGAGGGTCGGCAGCACCTATGTCTCCGTCCAGTCGGCCGACGGGGGCATCGTCGTACGGCAGGCCGCCTCCACCGACGCCCTCGCCTCGGCGCCCGCCCGGAAGGTCTGGTCGGACACCCGCGACCGCGGTGAGGTCTGGGCCCCCGAGATCGTCATGGACAACGGCAGGTACTACATCTACTTCACGGCCGGGCGCGGACCGGCCCACCGCATGTACGTGATCAGCTCCGCCGCCCCGGACAGCGGCTACAGCGCCGAGACGCAGCTCGCCCTGCCGGACGGCAAGTGGGCGATCGACGGCACCCTGTTCACCTTCGGGGGGCAGCGCTGGTTCGTCTGGTCGGGCTGGGCGGGCGACACCAACGTCGAGCAGAACCTCTACATCGCCCGTATGAGCAGCCCGACGACTCCCACCGGCGGACGGTACGTCATCTCGCAGCCGCGTGAGAGCTGGGAGCGCGTGGTCGGCAACCCGTTCATCAACGAGAGCCCGGAAGCGATCAAGGACCCGAACGGCCAGCTGCACATCACGTACTCGGCCAACGGCAGCTGGAGCGACCAGTACTGCATCGCCGACCTGCGCCTGCGGGCCGGCGGTGACCCCACCCACGTATGGGACTGGTACAAGTCGAACGGCTGCCTGTTCGGCTCCAACCGCACCACGATGATGCCCGGCTGGGACCCGACGCTGTACGTGAACGGCCCCGGGCACCACACGTTCGTCCTGCTGAACGGCGACATCAACACGAGTCCGCCGGCGGGCCCCAGGTTCCCCCTGATGTTCCACGCGGTCCCGAAGGGGACCCCGTACTCGTGGGACAACCGCTACTGGTACACCGGGACGTTCGCGTGGTGGGGCAACACCACGTACTCACGGTCCAACGTGCCCGGGGCGAACACCAACACGGGCTGGAGCATCAAGTTCTTCGAGTGATCCGAGCGATCCGAATGATGTGAGCGATGTGGGCGGGCGGCGGCGTTCAGCTGTAGTAGGCGATCTTCTCGTCGAGGACCTCCATGGCCCGGTGCAGCGCCGCCGCCCGCTGCCGCAGGGCGGCACGGCGCTCGCGCAGGAAGGCGACCCGGTCCTGCGGGGAGTGCTCGCCGCGCAGGATGACGACGAACTCCCGCAGGTCCGCGATGCCGAGACCGGCCTCGCGGAGGCACGTGACCAGGCCGATCCAGAAGACGTCGTCCTCGGTGTACTGCCTGCGCCCGCCGGCGGTGCGCCGTATCGGGCCGATGAGCCCTTCACGCTCGTAGTAGCGCAGCGTGTCGAGCGAGACGCCGGTCCGGTCGGCGGCCGCCGCCGGGGTGAGGGTGGTCATGGAGGCTCCTCGGGTGACCGTGCTGTCGCGGCTGCCGCGTCCGTTGCGGTTGCCGCGCTGCCGTACTACCGCGCTTCGGCGAAGCGCGCCAGGTGCTCGTCGTCGAGCCGCACACGGTGTGCGGCGAGCGCCTCCTCGATCTGCTCCACCCGGCTCGCGCCGACGATGGGATCGATGCCCTGCCGCATCAGCCATGCGAGGACGACCTGGTTCCTCGTGGCCCGGAGTTCACCGGCCACGTCGTCGAGGACCGCGAGCACCCGGGCCGTTCCGGGGTGATCATAGGTGTGCGGAAGCGGCTTGTCCGTGCGCACGTAGGAACCCCACATCAGCGAGCTGTACGACCACACGGCGAGCCCTTCCGCGCCTGCGAGGTCCAGGTCCTCCGCGGTGAGCATGCGGTGGCCGGCCTCGGCGACCGGGGTGAGCGGGCGCGGCTGGACGAGCGAGTGGCGCAGCTGGAGGAACGTCCACGGTTCCATGCCCCGCTCCCGCGCGAGCGACCGGGCCCGCTCGACGCGCCAGGCGGCGTGGTTGGCCGCCCCGACCCGCAGGGCCGTTCCCTTCGCGACCAGCTCGCCGAAGGCGCCGACCGTCTCCTCCAGCGGCACGGCACGGTCCTCGGCGTGGGCCCAGAGCAGATCGACGTGGTCGGTCCCGAGACGCTCCAGGCTCTCCTCCACGCCGGTGCGGACGGCGTGCGCGGAGAGTCCTTCGGCGCTCTGGGGCCAGGAGTGCGGGACGAGCGGGTTCTGCCTGACCTTCGTCGCGATCCGCACCAGGTCGCGTACGCCCGGACGGGCCCGGAGCCATGCGCCGATGAGGCGCTCGCTGGCGCCGCCGACACCGCTGGGGTCGGCCCAGAAGGAGTAGCAGTTCGCGGTGTCGAGCCAGACACCGCCGCCGGCGACGAAGGAGTCGAGGATCGCGAAGGCCCGGTCCGGGGCGACGCGGGTGCCGAAGTCCATCGTCCCGAGGACGATGCGGGAGGTGGTGGGGTGCGTGGTGGAGTGCGTGGTGGGCATGCCCTCCATGTTCGGATCTGGAGCGCGCTCCAGGTCAAGCCCGCCCGCGGCGTACGCACCGAGCGCCTCCGCGGCGTCGCGAACCGGGGCGGGGACGACTCCTCCCGGCCCGTCCCCGGGTGAATGCGAACCGTCCAGGAGGGAACACCGGCGCGCACCCTCCCTTACGTCCGGCGGGTTTTCCCGGTGTCGTTGTGAAGATTCACCGGAGACTGGCGGGCAGCGCCGTGCGCGGACCGCGGGATCGGCCGCGGGGTGACCGAAAAGGCAGCCAACTTATGGTCACACCCTGGGCGTTGACGCCATTTCAGGCCTTAGCACCCCTCCTCGGCCGGATGGCCTGCGGTGATAGCATCGCAGCGTCTGCGACCTTGATCCACTTACTTGATCCATCGAGTGGAGTGGCGATCCGAGGTCAGCCTGCTCTGCGTAGTAGCGCTCATGCGGTTCCCAGCGGACACGCCGCGGATCCTCCCGGGGCGCGTCCCTGCGATTTCGCATGTCGCGCCCCGGGAAAGGTATCTATGAATCGAGACGTGCTCATATGGTGCCTCGCTGCGGTAGCGGTGATATCCGTTGCCGCCGTCGTGGCACTCGTCGTCCGCAACAGAGCCCTGGGGGCCAGAAAGAGGCAGGCCGAGGAGGAGTTGACGCGGCAGCTGGCCGATGCCGAGCGCAGGTTCTCGACCGTCCTCGCCGACCTGCAGAGATTCCGTGGTGAGCAGGAGGGCGCGCTCCGCGAGGCCGAACGGACGGCCGAGGAGAGCACCAAGGCGGTCCTCAAGGGTGCCGTGCGCTTCCTGCAGAGCCTCGCGGCCGAGCAGACCACGCTCCTGGACGGCATCCAGCGCAGGTACGGCGGGCACGCCGTCCTCGCCGACCTGCTGGACGTCAACCACGCCACCGCGCAGATGGCCCGCAAGGCCCAGGGCATCGCGGTCATGTGCGGCGCGCCCCTGGGCCGCCGCAGCCAGGCGGCCAGCGTCTACGACGTGGTACGCAGCGCACAGGGCCAGATCCGCAACTTCAACCGTGTCGAGATCATGCAGCAGAGCGGGATCGCGCTGAAGGCGTCCGCCGTCGCGCCCGTCGCCCTCGCCGTCGCCGAGCTGCTCGACAACGCCGCCAGCTTCTCGCAGCACGACGCGCCCATCGAGGTGACGTTCCAGCGCGTGCAGGGCAACCTGTGCATCGTGATCGACGACGCCGGTGTCGGCATGAGCGACGAGGACCGGCAGAAGGCCACCGTGCTGCTGTCCGGCGGCACCGTCCCCCGGCTGTCGCAGCTCGGTGCCCAGCCGAAGTTCGGTCTCCCCGTCGTCGGTCTGATCGCGCACCAGTACGGCTTCAAGGTGGACGTCACCGGAGTCTCCCGGTACGGCGGCGTCCGGGCCGTCGTCCTGCTGCCCGAGGAGTTGTGGACCATGGAGGAGACCCCGCCGCCCGCCCAGGAGACCCCGGTCAGAAGGATCCGGCGCATCCCGAGCGCGGAGGAGGCGCCCGAGGACCGTACGGTGCACGGCCTGCCGAAGCGCGGGGAGCGCCAGGCCCCGACCGCGGGTGCCACCGACGCCGGGGGCGCCTCCGCCAAGGGGACGCGGCCGTTCAAGAAGGGCCCGCGGGGGGCCGGCGGCCTCGCCGCGATCCAACGCGGCACCATGTCCGGCCGCGCCGTCGAGGTGCCGTCGTCCGAAGGGACCGAGGACGCATGACCACAGACATGTCGTGGATGGTCAGGGACATCGTGGACAACGTCCCCCGGGCCCGGCATGCCGTCGTGCTGTCGGCGGACGGCCTGCCGCGCGGGGCCACGGACGGCCTGACCAAGAAGGACGTGAAGACGATCTCCGCCGCCATGTCGGGGATGCAGTCCCTGAGCCGGGCCACCGCGCACTTCGCCGGCTCGTCGCAGGAACGGCAGTGGAACCAGACGGTCATCGAGTTCTCCCACGGCTGGGTCTTCCTGATCGGGGCGGGGCAGGGCGCGTACCTGGCCGCCGCCGCGGAGCCCGATGTCGACCTCCAGCAGCTCTCTTTCCGTATGAACCGGCTCGTCGCCCGGCTGGGCGGCAACCTGACGTCGCCGCCGCGGGTCACCGTCGAGGACCCCTCCCGGCTCGCCCCCACCGCGCCCGCCCCGCGCCGGGGGCCGAGCGGTTCGGGGTTCGTGCTCCGGGAGCTGGACCAGGTCGTCGCCGAGGTGCGGGGTGCCCGGCACGCGCTGCTGCTCGGCTCCGACGGCCTGCCGCGCGGGGCGACCTCGGGGATAGACAAGGACCTCGCGGACACGATGGCCGCGGCCATGACCGGCATCCACGCCTACAGCCGCGCGGCGGCGCAGTTCGCCGGTCCCGAGGACGCCGAGTGGCAGCAGACCGTCATCGAGTACCAGCACGGCTGGATCTTCCTGATCGCGGCCGGTGACGACGGGTTCCTCGCCGCCGCCGCCGAACACGACTGCGACATCGAGGAGTTCACGAGCCGTCTGTGCGACGTCGTCCCCGCGCTCCTGGAGCGCGAGGCAGGGCAGGGAAGGAAGGCCGACCATGTCTGACGGTCCGGACGAGGAACTGGAACTGACCTCCCCCTTAGTCCCCCTGTTCGTGATCGCGAAGGGACGCGACCTTCCCGCGGACCACGAGTACGAGCACACCGCCCTGGTGACCGCGCGCGACGGCGCGTCGGCCGCGGCGGCACGCGCTCTGTCCCCGGAGGCCCGCAAGGTCATGGACCTGATCGCCGACGGCTTCCTGTCGGTGGCGGAGGTCTCGGGCCACACGCACCTGCCCCTGGGCATCGTGCGGATCCTGCTGGCGCAGCTGGAGGAGGACGGTCTCATCCTCGTGCGGAAGCCCATCCCCCGCGTGGAACGGGTCGAACGCGAACTCCTCAGCGCTGTGCTGGACGGCCTCAGAACCAAATTCGGAGCGTAAGCCGTGTACCTGGATCCAGACGTTTCCAATTCGGTCAAGATCCTCATAGTGGGTCACTTCGGGGTCGGGAAGACCACCCTGATCAGCAGCATCTCGGAGATCGAGCCGCTGCAGACCGAGGAGGAGATCACCGAGGCCAGCGAGGGTTTCGACGACCTGTCGGGCACACCGAACAAGACGACCACCACGGTGGCCATGGACTTCGGCCGTCTCACCCTCAGCGAGACCCTCGTCCTGTACCTCTTCGGAACGCCCGGGCAGGAACGTTTCAAGGAGATGTGGGAGGCACTGTCGCGGGGTGCGCTGGGCGCCCTGGTCCTGGTCGACCCCACACGGCTGCACGAGAGTTTCGCGGTCCTGGACCTGGTCGAGCGTTTCGGCCTGACGTACGCCATCGGTGTCAACCACTTCGAGGGCACCACGGAGTACCCGCTCGACGAAGTACGCGAGGCGCTGAACCTCGCCGCGGACACCCCGATCGTGCACTGCGACGTGCGCGACCAGACGTCCTCCGCGCGGTCCCTCATCACCCTCGTGCAGCACCTCATGTCCATACTCGACTAGGAGCCACCACGGTATGCAGCACCAGCTCAACTCCCACGGGACGCCGCCGCCCGGCTGCCCCGCGCACGGCAACGTCCAGCTGTTCGGTCCCGAGTTCGGCTCCGACCCCGAGCGCCACTACGCCCATCTGCGCACACTGGGCCCCAGCGCTCCCGTCGACATCGCCCCGGGCGTCCAGGTCGAGCTGGTCACCAGCTACGACGCGGCCCTGTACATCCTGCAGAACCCCGCCTCCTTCGTCCGGGACTCCCGCCGCTGGAACGCGCTGAACAAGGGCGCGGTGCCGGCGGACAGTCCGGCCCTGCCCATGATGGGCTACCGCCCCAACGCCCTCTTCAGCGACGGGGCGGCCCACGCCCGGCTGCGCCAGGCGGTCACCGACAGCCTGGCGAGCATCGACGAACTCCAGCTCGTCCGGCAGACCCAGCAGTCCGCCGACTACCTGATCAGCCGGTTCAGCTCGGACGTCCGCGGCCAGGCGGAGCTGATGGCCGACTACGCCCAGCCGCTCCCGCTGCTCGTCTTCAGCGACCTGTTCGGCTGCCCGCCCGAGATCGGCGACCGCGTCATCGCCGGGATCAGCGGCATCTTCGAGGGCACCCCCGGCGCCGACCAGGTGCTGGGGAGCGCGCTCGGTGAGCTGATCGCCCTCAAGCACCGCCGGCCCGGCGACGACGTGACGACACGTCTCATGCAGCACTCCGCCGGACTGACCGACGAGGAGGTGCTGCACCAGCTCGTGACCCTGCTCTCCGGCGGCACCGCGCCGCTGGCGGCGGCCATCGGCACCAGCAGCGCGCTGTACCTCAGCGAGGAGTGGCAGAGCGGGCTGCCGGTCGAGGACGCGATCGTCCAGACGCTGTGGAACTACGCGCCGATCGCCAACTACGCGGCCCACTACCCGACCCACGACGTCGAACTGGGCGGCCGGGCGCTGCGGGCCAACGACCCGGTGGTCATCTCCTTCGCCGCGGCCAACACCGACCCGAAGCTGACCGAGCACCGCGAGCAGCTCAGCGGCAAGGCCCATCTGGCCTTCGGCGCCGGACCGCACGCGTGCCCCGCCAAGGACCCGGCGTTCATGATCGCGGTCACGGCCGTCGAGACGCTGCTCAACCGTCTGCCCGACGTCGAGATGCGCCTCCGCTTCCAGGACCTCTCCTGGGTTCCGGCGCCGTGGAGCCGGTCCCTGGTGAGCCTCCCGGTCCGGTTCACCCCGCGCGGCGCGCTGCACGCCTCCGACGGGTCCGCCCCGTCGCGGGACTCCCGGACGGCTTCCGCTTCCGCCGCCCAGCACTCCGCCGACCCGGCGTACCGGCCGACGTCGTCCCACGCCGCGTCGAAGTCCAAATCGGGACTCTTCAGCCGTTTCCTGGCGTGGACGAGGGGCGAGTGACGTAAGTAACCCTGCGAGACGACAGTGTCACAGGATGTTTCAACTGTCCCACGGGTACGTATGGCGGCTGTTGCTCAGAAAGGAGCCGCCACCGTGGGGAGCCTCACGACTCCGTCCTCCGACCGCCGGGCCGCCGTCTCGCTCTTCTCCCGTCTGCGGACGGCGGAAGGACAGGCCGATCCCTTTCCCCTCTACACGGAACTACGGTCGAGGGGCGGAGTCGCTCCCGCCCCCTGGGGCGGCTTCCTCGTCACCGGCTTCGACACCTGCGACCGAATACTGCGCAGCGCCGACTGGCTGGAGCCGGACCAGGGCTGGCGGGACCGGCAGGGGCCCCGCACCCGCTGGAGCGCTCCGTCCTCGCGCGAGATAGGCAGCACCATGCCCGCCCTCAACCCCCCGGAGCACACCAGGGTGCGCCGGGCGGCGGGAGGCTTCGACCGGGCGAGCATCCAGCGGATGGGCCCGACCGTGAGCCGGCTGACCGACGGCCTTCTCGACTCCCTGACCGAGCGGCTGAAGGACGGCGGGGGCGAGGCGGACTTCGCCGCCCTGGTGAGCGAGGAACTGCCGGTCGCCACCATCGGCGCCTGGCTCGCCCTGCCGTCCGCCGACTGGCCGCGGCTGCGCGAACTCACCCATGAACAGGTCTTCACCCAGGAACTGCTGCCCTCCGCCAGCCAGCTGGCCCGGTCCGACGTCGCCATGGCCGAACTGCGGGCCTACTTCACGGAGCTGATCCGTGAACGGCGCCGCCGCCTCGGCGACGACCCGGTGTCGCGCTGGATCGGGACGTGGGACGCCATGGAGCCCGACCGGGACAAGGCCGACGAGGCGGTCTACTTCCTGGCCCTCTTCGTCCTGCTGGCCGCCCTGGAGACCACGTCCACCCTGCTGTCGACCATGACGCTGCTGCTCGTCGGGGAACCGGCGCGCTGGGACCTGCTGGCCGCCCGCCCCGACCTGGCGCCCGCCTTCGTGGAGGAGACGCTGCGCTACGACCCGCCCACCCATGTGATCAGCCGGGTCGCCGGCAAGGACTGCCTCCTGGACGGGTTCGAGGTCCGCGCGGACGACATGGTCCACCTCATGGTGGGGGCCGCCCACCGGGACCCGGCCAAGCACCCCGATCCCGACCGGTTCGACCCCCACCGCGGGACCGCCGCCCACCACCTCGCCTTCAGCGGAGGCATCCACTACTGCCTCGGTGCCCCGCTGGCCCGCCTCGAAGCCCACACCCTCCTCCGTCAACTGGTCGGACGTCTGCCCCGCCTCACCCTGGTCCGGCGCCCGCCGATGGCCCCGCGGGTGGCCTTCAGACGTCTGCTGAGCCTGGATGTCGCCCTCGCATGAACCACCACATGTCCCCCCTCCCCGCACCCCGCCCCCCGGCCGTCGAGACCGAGCAGGACGGCCCCGTGCTCCGGGTCCGCCTCAACCCGGCCAAGGAGGACGACGTCCTCAGCGCCGCCGTGCTCGACGACCTCATCGCCCTGCTGGACGGCCTGCACGAGCGCCCCGACGTCCGCGTCCTGGTCCTGTCCTCGCTGGGGGAGGACTTCTGCACGGGGGCGGACCGCGGCGAGTACCTGGACGCCCTGGCCGCCGACCCGACCGGTGCCGCCCTGCGGCGTGCCGCGGACAAGGCCCAGCGCCTGTGCCACTCCCTGGAGAACACCCATGCCGTCACCGTCGCCCGGCTGCACGGCAAGGTCATCGGGGCCGGACTCGCGCTGGCCGCGTTCTGCGACCTGCGCGTGGGCGCGGACACCTGCCGGTTCCGCATGCCCGAGGTGGGCCTGGGCCTCCCGCCCGCCTGGGGAGGGGCCATGGGCCGGCTGATATCCGAGGCCGGCGCCGCACGGATCCGCGAACTGGCGCTCACCTGCGAGGTCTTCGACGCGACCACCGCCCACCGGCTCGGCCTGCTGCACAAGGTCGTCCCCGCGGACCAGCTGGACCGTGCCGTCGGCACCTGGACGAGGCCGCTCGCACGGCGTTCGCCCGAGGCCCTCGTCCTGACGAAGCGCATGGTCGCCGGCTACGCCCGGGCCGACCGGACCTCGGACGTCTCCCTGCTCGACTCCCACCTGCTGGGCGCCGCACTCGGAAGGTCCTGACGGCGCCGCGCGGCGGGGGCGCGTCCGGCCGCGGGCGGACGCCAGGACGTTTCCGCCGTACGGAAGTCCTGTTGCCGCGGTGCGGGCGGCCTCGTCATGGTGTTCCCCCACGACGTCGAGGACGACGGGAGCCGCAGCCATGCCGCACATGACCGCCTTCGCCAGGAACCAGTGGTACGTCGTCGCCCACTCCCACGAGGTCGGGCGGGAACTGCTCGGGCGGACCGTGCTCGGGGAGCCGCTCGTGCTCTACCGGGCCGAGGACGACGGCCGGCCCGTCGTGCTGCACGACCGCTGCGTGCACCGCCGGTACCCGCTCTCCGCGAGCGGGCTCGACGGGGACCGGATCGTCTGCGGCTACCACGGGTTCACGTACGACAGGACGGGCGCCTGCGTGTACGTACCGGGCCAGCGGCGCGTACCCCGCACCGCGCGCGTCGCCTCCTACCCCGTGGCCGAGCAGGACGCCCTGGTGTGGGTGTGGATCGGCGACCCGGCCCGCGCCGATCCGGGGAGCATCCCGCGGGCCCCGCACCTCGACTCCCCCGGCTGGGTCACCGTCGGCGGCATGGAGTCCGTCGACGCCGACTACGGCCTCCTCGTCGACAACCTCCTGGACCTGTCCCACGAGACCTATCTGCACGGCGGTCACATCGGCACCCCCGAGGTCGCCGAGACGCCGATCACCACCGAGGTGGACGAGGGCGCCGGCGTCGTACGGGTGAGCCGGCACATGGACGACGCCGAGTGCCCGCCCTTCTACGCCAGGTCGACCGGCATCGGCGGGCGGATCACCCGCTGGCAGGACATCGAGTACCACGCGCCCTGCCTGTACCTGCTGCACAGCCGCATCGCCCCGGTCGGCGTCGTGCCCGGACCCGACGGCAGCGACCCGCACGGCTTCCACACGGAGATCACGTACGCCGTCACACCGTCCGCCGAGGGCAGGGTGTACGACTTCTGGATGGTCTCGCGCGACTGGGCGACCGACGACGCCGAGGTGGGCGAGTTCCTGCGCAGCAGCAACCGCGCCGTCGTGCTGCAGGACGTCGACGCGCTCAACCTGCTGCAGCGCACGCTCGGCACCGAGCGGACCGGTTACCAGGAGCTGAGCATCAACATCGACACCGGCGGCCTGGCCGCCCGCAGGATCCTCGCGCGGCTGGTCGAGGAGGGCGGGAAGCCGGTGGAGGAGGTGCGGTGAGCGGCCCGACGGGCGAGGTCTACCGCGTCGACCGGCTGCCGGGCACCGACGTGCTGCTCGGCACCTGCCACTGCGGGGCCGAGCACACCGCCGAGGACCCGGCCGCGATGTGGGAGTGGCTGCTCGCCCACCCCGAGGGACACCTGCCCCGTAGGATCGACCCATGATCTCTTACGAAGCCCAACTTGTCGTGGAGCAGAGGGACTTGGCGGCCGAGGGCGTGGTGGTCCTCACCCTGCGCCACCCGCTGGGCGAGGAGCTGCCGGCCTGGGAGCCGGGCGCCCACATCGACGTGCTGCCGGCTCCCGGTCCGGAGCGGCAGTACTCGCTGTGCGGTGACCCCGCCGACCGGCACGAGTGGCGCGTCGCGGTGCTGCGGGAACCCGCGGGGCGCGGCGGGTCCGCGCATGTGCACGAGCAGGTGGAGGCGGGCAGCAAGGTCCGCGTGCGCGGCCCGCGCAACCACTTCGCGCTGGAGCCCTCCCCCCGCTACCTCTTCGTCGCGGGCGGCATCGGCATCACCCCGATCCTGCCGATGCTCGCCGCGGCCGAGGCGGCGGGTGCGGACTGGACGCTGCTGTACGGCGGCCGGACGCGCGCGTCCATGGCGTTCACCGAGGAGCTGCGGCGGTACGGGGACAAGGTGCGCCTCGTCCCGCAGGACGAGAGCGGGCTGCTCGACCTGGCCTCCGTGCTGGGCACCCCGCGGCCGGACACGCTCGTCTACTGCTGCGGCCCCGGACCACTGCTGGACGCCGTGGAGGAGCGGTGCGCGGGGTGGCCGGCGGGCTCCCTGCACGTCGAGCGCTTCCAGCCCAAGCCGCCGGAGGTCCAGGAGACGGACGGCGACACGGAGTTCGAGGTCGTCCTGCGGCGCTCGGGGCGCACCCTCACCGTCCCCGCGGACGCCTCCGTGCTCGACACCGTGCTGGACGCGGGCGTCGACGTGCTCTACTCCTGCACCGAGGGCACCTGCGGGACCTGTGAGACGGACGTCCTGGAGGGCGTCCCGGACCACCGGGACTCGGTGCTCGCGGAGGACGAGCGGGAGACCGCCGACACCATGTTCATCTGTGTGTCCCGGTGCCGCGGGAAGCGCCTCGTGCTCGACCTGTGATCCGCGGGTCCGCCTCGGTCCGGGCGACCGCGGCCGGCGGGTGCGGGGGCAGGTCGGCCGTGACGATCGTGCGGGCCGTGTACGCGTCGGGGGCATTGACCTGTTTCCCGGCCGCGTTCTACGTTCCCGCTGAGCACTTGCGTTCGGCCTGCGCACAGCCTGTCGAGGAACTGTCCCAGTAGGGGGAGTCATGCGTCGTCTGCTCATCGGCCTCGTGACCGGCGCCCTGTTCGCCGCCGCGACGGCCTGCGGTTCGTCCGACGACCCGGAACCGGACTCCGCCGGGCCGGACAAGGGGTCCGGCGGCACCACGGTCGAGGTGGGCGTCATCCCCATCATCGACGTCGCCCCCCTGTACCTGGGCCAGAAGAAGGGCTTCTACCGCGAGCGGGGCATCGAGCTGTCCCTGACCAGTGCCCAGGGCGGGGCGGCCGTCGTGCCCGGTGTGGTCTCCGGGCAGTTCGACTTCGGGTTCAGCAACACGACGTCCCTGCTGACCGCCGCGTCGAAGAACGTGCCCGTCAAGGCCGTGGTCAACGGTGTCGCCTCCACCGGCGAGGAGGGCGCCGACTTCGCGGAGCTCGCCGTGGAGAAGGGCAGCCCCCTGAAGTCCGCCAGGGACGTGGAGGGCAGGAAGGTCGCCGCCAACACGCTCAACAACATCTGCGACACCTCCACCAGGGAGTCGGTCCGCAAGGACGGCGGCGACCCGTCGAAGGTCGAGTTCGTGGAGATGCCCTTCGACCAGATGCAGGCGGCGCTCGACGGCGGCCGGGTGGACGCGGCCTGTGTGGTGGAACCCGCGCTCGCCGGCATCAAGGCGAAGGGCGGTACCTCCATCGCGTCGCTCTTCCACGACGTGTCGCCCGACCTCACCGTGGCCATGTACTTCACCTCGCAGCAGTACGCGCGGAAGAACGCGGGGATGGTGGAGAGGTTCCGGGAGGCGACCGCCGAGTCCCTGGAGTACGCCGACGGCCACCCGGAGGAGGTGCGCGAGATCATCACCACGTACACGAAGATCCCGCGGCCCCTGGTGGAGACGCTCACCCTGCCCCGGTGGCCCGCCGAGCCGGACCGGCCCTCCATCGAGCGGCTGGCCGAACTGGGCGAGCGGGACGGTCTGTTCGAGAAGGCTCCGGACCTGGACGAGCTGCTTCCGTGAGGGGCGCCGACGCACTCCTGGGCGCGGCCGGGCTCGCGGCGTTCCTCGCCCTCGGCGAGGCCGTGCCGCGGCTCGGCCTCGTCGACGAGGACTACTTCCCGCCGACCGGCCGCATCGCCGGCGCGCTCGCCGGCGAACTCGGCGACGGGGCGTTCTGGACCGCGCTCGGGGACACGCTGACCGGCTGGGCGATCGGGCTCGCCGTCGCCGTGGCCGCGGGCGTCCTGGCCGGGGTGCTGATCTCGGTCACGCCGTACCTGCGCGAGGCGACCGCGTCGACGATCGAGTTCCTGCGGCCGATCCCGTCGGTCGCGCTGATCCCGCTCGCCGTGCTGCTGTACGGCACCGGGCTGCGCTCGGTCCTGCTGCTGGTCGTCTACGCGTCGTTCTGGCAGGTGCTCGTCCAGGTCCTGCACGGCGTCCAGGACGTCGACCCGGTCGCCGAGGAGACCGCCCGCGCGTACGGCCTGGGCACCTGGGCGCGGGTGCGCCATGTGCTGTGGCCCACGGCCCTGCCGTACGTCATGACGGGGGTGCGCCTCGCCGCCGCGGTGGCGCTGATCCTCGCCGTGACCGCCGAGCTCGTCATCGGGGCCCCGGGCCTCGGGGCGCGGATCGCGGTGGCCCAGACCTCGCAGGCGGTACCGGAGATGTACGCGCTGGTGGTGGTCACCGGTCTGCTCGGGCTGCTGATCAACGTGGGCGCGCGGACCGTCGAGCGGCGGGCGCTGGCCTGGCACCAGTCCGTGCGCGGGGAGGTGGCGGTGTGAGCGCGCGGGTGCGGAACCTCCTGCTGCGGCTGCTGTTCGCCGTCGCGCTGCCCGCCGTGCTCGTCGTGGCCTGGTGGTTCGCGTCGGACGACAGCACCGACGTCTACCGGCCGCCCCTGCGCACGATCCTGGGGACGTTCCCCGACGTCTGGACCGGCGAGCGGCTGCGCGAGGACGTCGTGCCCAGCCTGCTGCGGCTGACGGCCGGCTACGCGTGCGCGGCCGTCGCGGGCGTGGCCCTCGGCACGGTGATCGGCTCGTACCGCCGGGTGCGGGCGGTGTGCGAGCCGGTCCTCGAATTCCTGCGCGCGGTGCCGCCGCCCGTGCTCGTCCCGGTCATCATGCTGTTCGCGGGCATCGGCGACACGATGAAGATCGCGGTCATCGCGAGCGGCTGCGTCTGGCCGGTCCTGCTCAACACCGTGGAGGGCGTACGGGCCGTCGACTCCGTGATGTCCGAGACGGCCCGCTCGTACGGCGTCACGGGCATCGCCCGGCTGCGGCACCTGGTGCTGCGCGCGGCGAGCCCGCAGATCTTCGCGGGGCTGCGCCAGGCCCTGTCCATCGGCATCATCCTGATGGTCATCAGCGAGATGTTCGCCGCCAGCAACGGGCTGGGCTTCACCGTCGTCCAGTTCCAGCGCGGCTTCGCCATCCCCGAGATGTGGACCGGGATCCTGCTGCTCGGCCTGCTGGGGTTCGCCCTGTCGGTCGTCTTCCGGCTGGCCGAGCGGCGCGCGCTCGGCTGGTACCACGGTCTGCGCGACGCCTCCCGGCGGTCGTCGTGACCCTCGCGAAAGGGCCGGCCATGCTCGACGTGCGCGGACTCGGGAAGGTCTACGAGGGATCGGGCCGGCGGGTGGAGGCGGTGCGCGACCTCACCTTCACGGTGGACGCCGGTGAACTGGTGTGCCTGGTGGGGCCCTCGGGCTGCGGCAAGACGACGCTGCTGAAGTGCGTCGGCGGGCTGCTCACCCCCACGGCGGGCGAGGTGCTGGTGGGCGGCCGCCGGGTGACCGGGCCGCCGCCGGACATGGCCGTCGTCTTCCAGGAGTACGGGCGCAGCCTGTTCCCCTGGATGCGGGTCCGCGAGAACGTCGAACTGCCGCTCAGGCAGAAGAAGCTGGGCGGCGCCCGGCGGCGCGGGCTGGTCGCCGACGCCCTGGAGTCCGTCGGCCTCACGGACGCCACGGGCGCCTACCCGTGGCAGCTGTCCGGCGGCATGCAGCAGCGGGTGGCCATCGCCCGCGCCCTGGCGTACGAGCCCGAGGTGCTGCTCATGGACGAGCCGTTCGCGGCGGTCGACGCGCAGACCCGGGCCGAGCTGGAGGACCTGGTCCGGGGGTTGTGGCGGCAGCGGGGCATCACGGTCCTCTTCGTGACGCACGACATCGACGAGGCCGTCTACCTCGGCGAGCGGGTGCTGATCCTCTCGGCCTCCCCTACGGTGGTGCGCGAGCAGCTGAGGATCGACCTGCCCGCCGACCGGGACCAGCTGCACACCCGGGTGGCGCCGCGCTTCGCCGAACTGCGCACCCATGTCTACGAGCAGATCCAGGCGGCGAAACGCGGGACGCCCGCGGACCGCCCGGCCGAGGACCTCAAGCCCGCGGACCGTCCGGCCGAGGACCTCCAGGACCCCGATGTCTCTGAACATCCCGAGCCGTGAGGACCCGGGGCGGGCACGCCGTGATCACGCCTCGGCGGCCGGCACCACGCTGAGGTGGCCCGTTCCGCGCCGGCCGCGGCCGCCCCGGCCCGTCCGGCGGGTCGCGGCCGCCGGACGGCGGGCCTCGCGCAGGACCAGCGTCAGGCGTGTGTAGCCCATGTCGTGCAGGGTCTTGGGGGTCTCCCCGACGATCCGGCAGGTGCCCCCCCACCGCGGATCGGGGTGCAGCAGCGGCCGCACCGCGCCGTCGTGCTCGACGGCGTGCCGGCCGACCGAGCGGATCCAGTGGGGCAGTCCGTGCCGGTAGGCGACGTCCATGATCGGGTCCTGGGCGATGTCCCGCAGGATGGACTGGAGTCCGTGGTCGTGGCCGTGCCGCTCCACGGCGGCGGCGAGGTGCGCGAGCATCGGCAGGCACCAGCTCGACTCGTGCTCGGCGAGGACAGTGCCCGCGTCCGGGTGGAAGAGGACGAACCGCAGGAAGTTGTCGCCCGGCATGGCGGTGGGGTGCGGGCCGACCTCACGGAAAAGTGTCTCGAACGCGCCGTTGGCCAGAACGACGTCCCAGCGGTGGTCGACGACGACCGACGGAAAGGGAACGGCGTCCAGGAGCGCTGCGTAGTCCTGGAGGTACGCCCGGGCCTCGATACTCTGGGGGACGGGCCGCGGCCGCGGCCGGGGTCCTCCTGCCTGGTGTGCCATCGGGAGGTCCACCCCTCTTGCCTATGCGGCCTTCTCGCGGCGTCGTGATCCTGCTACCCCGCCGGGAGCGGTGTCAACTATCGTGGCATTCGGCGGCTGTTGACGACTGAATCACGCCACAGTTGTGGCGACACCTGGATGTGCGTTCGACCAAGGGCTACTCTCCGGTCTTCGGGCAGTTCACGCTGCGCAGCGCGGATCCGCACAGGGGCTTCACGTCCGAGGGATCCGGTTCCCCACAGCGGTCGGCCGATCGAGACGTAGGAGAACTGTCGGTGACGGATGGCTTCGAGGTTCCGGGCGCCACGGCGACGGGTCCGCTGCCGGCCGTCGCGGCCCGGGTCGCCGCCCTGGCCGACCGGCTCGGCGCACCGCACGGCGAGGTGTTCGACGTCCGCCGCCTGTCTGCCGCGTCGGGGGTGCCCGAGGTCGTGGTGCGATCCCTGCTGAACGGGCGGCCCGCGGGCGAGCCCGACCTCCAGGCGCGCTTCCTGCAGCGTCTGGACCTGCTGCGCCGCACCCGGCTGAAGCCCAACGGGCGGCGCTACACCCAGCAGGAGATCGCCGACGGCGCCGGGATGTCGCGCCAGCAGGCGGGCGCGCTCATCAACGGCGACCGGCGCCCGACGATGGAGCACTGCGACGCCATCCAGCGCTTCTTCCGCGTCCACGCCGGTTTCCTGACCGCCGAGGACCCCGAGGCACTGGCCGGCGCCCTCCAGCGCACCGAGCAGGACCTCCTCCAGCGGCTCGCCGACCGGGAGCGCCGGTCGGCCCCGGCGGCGGCGGACGACCCGCTGGAACGGCTGCTGCAGGACCACGGGGTCCGCGGCATCGCCTGGCGGGCCGCGCAGCTGCCCACCGACCAGCACCGGGACAAGGTCGCCGAGTGGCTCGACATGCTGCTGGAGAGCGTCAAGCGGCCCGAGTCGTGATCCGGGGGACTGCGGTGGGCATCGGAAGGCGCATGCGCCGCCTGTGCGGCGAGCTGGTCGAGGAGCTCTCGCTGCCGGCACCGGCGGAGCCCGCGGAGCTGTACGCGGCCCTGTGCGAGGGCATGAGCAGACGGCGCGGGCGCCCCGTCCGGTTCCGCACCGCCCCGTTCCCGCCGGGCACCGCCAGCGGGCTCTGGCTGGACATGGCGGAACAGGACCTCGTGGTCATCGAGGAGCGCACCGCACCCGACCACCAGCTGGTGATCCTCGGCCACGAGCTGTGGCACATGAGCGCGGGGCACACCGGTCATCACATCGACGGCGCCGCGGTCGCCGCCCGGCTGCTGTCGGACGACGCCGACCTGCGGGCGGCCGTCCTGAAGGTGGCGGCGCGCACCCGGTTCGACCTGGCCGACGAGAAGGAGGCCGAGAGCTTCGGCCTGCTGCTCGCGAGCAGGTGCCGGGGGTGGCTGGCCGGCTCCGCGCCGCGCGGGCCCGTACGGCGCGAGGGGCTCGCGGGCCGGATCGAGGCGTCCCTGGGCTACCGCGGCCCGCGGGGCTGAGGCGTTCGCACCGTGGACGGGGCCGGCTACTACGTTCCCGCTGTCGCCATGGCGGCGGTGCTCGCCGTCAAGGGACCCTCGCTGCTGCGGTCCTGGCGGGACCCGCTGCTGCGGTCGGTGTGCTGGCTGGTGGCGCTGACGGGGCTGGTGTTCTTCTTCGCGGCGCCGCCGACCATCGGCGAGGTCAACGACGTCGTCGGCGTCGCCAACGTCTCCGCGCCGCTCGTCTACTGTCTGCTGAGCGCGTTCAGCGCGGCCTGTCTGGTGCTGATCGTCAACTGGCGGGGCGGACCCCCCGAGCTGACCCGCCGGACGTCGCGGCGATGGATCACCGGGTACGGCGTCGTGATCGTGGTCCTCGTCGTGCTGTTCGCCCTCGGGGACACACCGGTCGAGCGGCTGCGGGACTTCGACACGTACTACGCCGGTGAGCCGTTCGTGCGCGAGATGATCGTGCTCTACCTCGGCGCGCTGGCCGTGGCGGGCGTCGCGATGAACGTGATGTGCGGCCGCTGGGCCCTCCAGGTGCACGGCAGGCTGCGGGCCGGGCTGCTGATCATCGTGGCGGGCCATGTGTGCAACCTCGCGTACCTGACGGCCAAGTTCACCGCGGTGGTCGCGCGCTGGAACGGCGGGAACCTCGACCACCTCAGTTCCTACGTGGCCCCCTGGCTCGCCTCCGTCGGGGCGCAGATCAGCGCGGTCGGCTTCTGTTTCCCGCTGGCCTGCCAGCGGGCCGGCGACACCTGGTCGACCTGGTCGACGTACCGCCGCCTCGGCCCGTTGTGGCGCGAGCTGCGGCCGGTCTCGCCGCACGCGGGCCGCACGGTGCGGATGTCCTGGTGGTCGCCCGCCGGGCTGCGCGTCACACAGCGGCAGTCCGACATCCACGACGGCATGCTCTGCCTGTACCCCTACTTCGACGCCGGGCTGCGGGCGCGGGTCCGGGCCGCGGCGCTCGCGGCGGGCGCCGACCCCGTCCAGGCCGCCGCCGAGGCCGACGCGGCGATGGTGGCGGCGGCCGTGCGGGCCCGGGCCGCCGATCCGGAGGGCAGGGTCCTCGACTCCGCGGGGACGGCCGTGTCCCCGGACCCCCGGCCCGTCGCGGTCGCCGAGAGCCCGCGCGACCTCGTGCGGATGTCCCTCGCGCTGTGCCGCTCGCCCGTCGTCGCGGCCGTCCGTGACCGCGGTGCGGCCTGGCCGCGGAGCGACTCCCCGGAGCGGACCCGCTAGAGCGGGACGCGTGCGGCGCGGGGCGGCCGGGTCCGGGCGGACGGCCCGCGGGAGCGCGCTCCGCCGTGCGCGGGGCGGATCCCCGGCCGGGCGGGTGCCCGCATGCCGTTCCCCTCCGCCGGCCGGGCGAACGCATACGGACGGAAGGGGCATTGTCAGTGGCGGACGGCAAGCTGGACCCAGCGCCACCGCTGTGCGGCGGCGCGCGCACGATCCGAGAGCCGTAGCCGAGCCGAACCGGGAGAGCCGTCGGATGCCGACCGCCGTACTGACCGATCACGAACGCAGCGCCGTGCAGGCGTATCTGCGTCTGCTGCAGACCGTACGGGCCGCGCTGGACGCGCCGCCCGGTCCGGGCGGCCGACCACCCGTCGTGCCGCCCTCGGCCCTCGCGGAGGCGGAGCGCGCCCTGGCGGCGGCGGGCCTGGAGGGCAACGAGGAGGCGTTCTTCCGCCTGCTGCACACCTGGTGCCCGAAGACGTGACGGCCCGCCGTCACGTTCCCGACGGGAGCCGGGCGCCGCGGGCCCCGCTCAGCCCTGCCCGTGGGGGACGGTCACCGAGGTCGCCACGAGTCCCCGGTCCACCGTCCAGCGTCCCTCGAAGCGGCCGACGCGACGGCCGTCCACCACCGGGCCGGGCACGAGGAGCGTGGCGCGCAGGCCGCCGGACGTGGTGCGTCCGGGATCCGCGAAGACCTCGATGTCCGCCTCGGAGAAGTCGAGCCACTTCCTGGTGAGGGGGAACCACGCCTTGTAGACGGACTCCTTGGCGCTGAACAGGAGCCGGTCCCAGTGGACGCCGGGGTACCGCCCGGCGAGGACGCGCAGCCGCTCGACCTCGCCGGGCAGCGCCACCGACGGCAGCACGTCGTCGGGGAGCCGCCGGTGGGGCTCCGCGTCGATGCCGAGCGAGGCCAGGTCGGCGGCGCGGGCCAGTGCGGCGGCGGCGTAGCCCTCGCAGTGCGTCATGGTGCCGATCAGCCCGGCGGGCCACTGCGGGGCTCCCCGCTCGCCGGGCAGGACGGCCTGCGGGGGCACGCCGAGCTTCTCCATGGCCCGCCGCGCGCAGCCGCGCACCACGGTGAACTCGCGCCGCCGTTTCTCGACGGCGCGCGCGATCAGCGCCTCTTCCTCCGGGTACAGCTCCGGGTACGGCGGTGTGCCGCTGATGCCCTCGGCCTGTTCGTCAGCGTGTGCCTCCACGGCCACGACCGATTCCGGGAGCAGCTCCTCGATCACCCGATCCGACCTCCATCGGCAGAATGCGGCGCAGCTTGCCCGGCGGTTCCGAGCGCTTGCGCCACTCGCGGGGGTAACCCACCGACACCTCTTCGAAGCGGACGCCGTCGAGCCAGGTGGTGCGGGGGATGTGGAGGTGGCCGTAGACCATCGCGGCCACGCGGTAGGTGCGGTGCCAGTCCGCGGTGAGCCGCGTGCCGCACCACATGGCGAACTCCGGGTACCAGAGGACTTCGGTGGGGTGCCGGTCCAGCGGGTAGTGGTTGACGAGCACCGTCGGCAGGTCGGCGGGGATCTCCGCGAGCCTGCGCTCGGTCTCGGCCACCCGGGCCCGGCACCAGGCCTCGCGGCTGGGGTACGGGTCGGGGTGCAGCACGTGCTCGTCCGAGCAGACGACGCCGGTCCCGTGGGCGTACTCCAGGCCCTGTTCCTTGGTCGTGCAGCCCGCGGGCAGGAACGAGTAGTCGTAGAGCAGGAAGAGCGGGGCCACGGCGACCGGTCCCCCGGGGCCCTCCCACACGGGGTAGGGGTCCTCCGGAGTGATCACGCCCAGTTCGCGGCAGACCTCGACGAGGTGCTCGTAGCGGGCCACTCCGCGCAGGGTGACGGTGTCCGAGGGGTGCGTCCACAGCTCGTGGTTGCCGGGCGCCCAGATCACCTTGCGGAAGCGCCGGGCGAGGGTTTCGAGGGCCCAGCGGATGTCGGCCACCGTCTCCGCGACGTCACCGGCCACCAGGAGCCAGTCGTCGTCGGTCTCGGGGCGCATCTTCTCGACGAGGGCGCGGTTCTCCGCGTACCCGATGTGCAGGTCGCTGATCGCCAGCAGCCGGCCCTGACGGTCAGCCGTCGTCACCCTCGCCCCCTCGGCAGATCCGGGAGCCCTCTCGGCCGCCCGGATGGGAACACAAGAACATATTCGCGCCCCACGGTACAAGAGCGGCCGGGACCGGACCGCACCGAGGGGGGCCAAGGCCGCATCTGGGCGGGCCATTTGGGGCCTGTGGGGCGTATGTGCTCCGACGTGCCCCGGGGGCCGCGCTGCCGATCCGTGACCCGTGCGTAGCAGCGGCACCGCTCAGGAAGCCTTATGATCAGCCCTACACAACCGCCACGAACTCCCGTTTCCGAACGGCGGTTTTGTGTACCCACCCACCTCCTGGCCGGGCACGGCCTGCTTCGCCGTGCCCGCGAACCCCGAAAGGCGGCCCGCATGGTCTCTCGCGTACGCGTCTGGCTCAATCGCACGTATGCGGAGAACGTGTTCTTCATGGATCAGCTGCGGCGAAATCCGTGCGGCCGCGCCGTCGAGATCCACGCGACCCACGGCGATCCCGACTCCCCCATCCTCGCCGCCGCGGACACCGCCGCCATGGAGCCGGAGGGCCTGTCCCCGGCCGCCTACGTCGAGTACGCGCTCGACCAGTGCGCCAGGCACGCGATCGACGTGTTCGTGCCGGTCCTGCACCAGGTGACCCTGGCCGAGCACCGCGAGGAGTTCGCCGCGGTCGGCACGGCCCTCCTCGCGCCGCCCGCCGAGGGCGTGCACACCTTCCAGGACAAGATCGTCGCGTACGAGGCCGTCCAGAAGCTCGGCATCCCGGTGCCGCCGTGGTGGCGGGTGCGCACCGCGGAGGAACTGGTCGCGGCGGTCGACGAGCTGGAGGCGGCGGGCCACAAGGCGTGCTTCAAGCCGGCCTCGGGGGCGGGCGGCGTCGGCTTCCGCATCATCACGCGCACCCCCTTCTCGCTGATGCACCTCAACGGCTTCCCCAGCCCCTACATGCCGCTGGACCTGGTCGTCGACGCGCTGCGGGGCGCCGACGGGCCCGTGGACTGGCTGGTCATGCCGCGGCTGGACGAGCCGGAGGTGTCCGTGGACTGCCTCACCGGTCCGGACGGGCGCGTCCGGATGGCCGTGGGCCGGACGAAGAACGGGCGGCGGCGCGGCTTCACGCTCGATCCGTCGTGGATCGAGCCGGCGCGGGCCCTCGCAGAGGCGTTCGAGCTGCACTACCTCACGAACATCCAGTTCCGGATGCTCGGTGACGAGCCGGTCCTGCTGGACGTGAACACGCGCCCGGCGGGCGGTCTGCACCAGCTCTCGCAGTGCGGGATCAACGCTCCGTGGGCGGCCGTGCGGCTGGCGCTCGGCGAGGACCCCGGCGATCTCGTCCCGCCGTTCCTCGGCCAGGACTACGCGGTGGTCTCCGGGCCGCGCGCGGTGCGTCCCGCGTCGGTGCCGCTGCGCTCGGACGTAGAACCGGCACCAGTACCGGCACCGGAGCTGCCCGTCCCCGGGCCGGCCGCGGACACCGCCGACGGCGTACCGGTGGTACCGGCGCACCAGGCGCCGCAGGTCACCCGTACGGCCCAGGCGGCGCAGACTTCCGACCGCCCCCTGACCGTCTGACAGGTCTGACAGGTCTGACAGGTTCGTACGCACGCGCGGGCCCGGCACCTCGGAGGTGCCGGGCCCGCGCGTGCGTCCGGTGTTCAGGGGAGACGGGGCCGCCGGTTCCGCACGGGGGCGGTCACTCCTTGCCGACCGCCAGCCGCAGCGTCTGGATCTCGAAGGGGCGCAGTGTGACGGGGACGCCGTTCCCGTCCGTGTCCGCCGTCGACAGCGGGCGCTCCAGGAGGTCGGTGAGCTGGGCGCCGGCCAGCGGGAACCCCGTGCGCAGGGTGCCCCGGGCACGGCCGCCGCGCGACTCGTAGATCCGTACGACGACATCGCCCGAGGCGTCGTCGGCGATCTTGACCGCCTCGACGGTCACGCCCTCGCCGTCCACGGAGACGACCGGTTCGGGGGTGCCCGCCGAGTCGGCCACCCGCAGCGGCAGGTTGAGCGCATAGCCCTCGGCGACCGCGTCCTCGATGCTCGCGCCCGGCAGCAGCGCGTAGGTGAAGCGGTGCCTGCCCTGGTCGGCCCCCGGGTCCGGGATGCGCGGGGCGCGGACCAGGCTGAGCCGGACCGTGGTCGTCGTGCCCCCGTCCTCGCGGACGGTGCGGGAGACGTCGTGGCCGTACGTGGAGTCGTTGATGACCGCCACGCCGTAGCCGGGTTCGCCGAGATGGACCCAGCGGTGGCCGGAGACCTCGAAGCGGGCCGACTCCCAGCTGGTGTTGGTGTGCGTGGGCCGCTGGATGTGGCCGAAGGCGATCTCGGCGGACGAGTGGGCCGCCCGGATGTCCACCGGGAAGCCCGCCTTGAGGAACTTCTCGGCCTCGTGCCAGTCGATGTCCGTCTCGAAGTCGATACGGGGGCTGCCGGCGCGCAGGCTGATCGTCTGGGTGATGCGCGAGCCGTTGCCGAAGGAGCGCTCGACCCGGATCGCGCCGCGCAGCGGGTCCTCCTCGGCCACGGTCACGGACTCGGTGTCCAGCAGGTCCGTGTAGCGGTTCCGGTAGTGCTTGTCGACGTCCCAGGCGTCCCAGTGGTTCGGCAGGTCCGTGTGCAGCCGGAGCAGGTTGCCCCGGTCCGCGAGGACCTCCCGGCCGCCGGCCCGCAGGTCGCGCACGGAGGCCAGGGTGCCGTCCTCGGCGACCTCGACGCGGACCAGGCCGTTGTCGAGGACCCGGCCGGTGACCGTCACCGGGGTGGGCTCCTCACCCGAGCCGGAGCCCGAGCCCGAGCCCGAGCCGGAGCCGAGGGGCGCGCTGCCGTTCGCCGGGACCACGGTGTGCACCAGGGTGCCGTCGGCGGTGCGCACGACCTCCCGGCGCCCGACGGGGCTCGTGTTGAAGACGCGGGGGCTGCCGGTGCCGAGCGC
This sequence comes from Streptomyces beigongshangae, assembly GCF_019710745.1. Classification (GTDB taxonomy): domain Bacteria; phylum Actinomycetota; class Actinomycetes; order Streptomycetales; family Streptomycetaceae; genus Streptomyces; species Streptomyces beigongshangae. The sequence goes on along the minus strand of NZ_JAHKJW010000045.1, from coordinate 20,811 downwards.
GGCGACCGCCTCGGCGGTCAGTACCTCGACCTCCTCGGCGACGCGTGCGTACTCGGCCTCCGCCTCGCGGTGCACCCAGGCGATGGAGGAGCCCGGCAGGATGTCGTGGAACTGGTGGAGCAGGACCGTCTTCCAGAGCCGGTCGAGCTTCTCCCGCGGGTAGGTGTAGCCGGGCGCGTGCAGCGCGGCCGTCGTGGCCCACAGCTCCGCCTCGCGGAGCCGGTGCTCGCTCCTGCGGTTGCCCTGCTTGGTGCGGGCCTGCGAGGTGTAGGTGGCGCGGTGCAGCTCCAGATAGAGCTCGCCCACCCAGACGGGGGCGTCGGGGTACTCCGCGCGGGCCTTGGCGAAGAAGTCGTCGGGGTGCTCGACGACGACCTTGGGCGAGCCCTCCAGGTCGGCCAGCCGGCGGGCCCGTTCCATGATCTCACGGGTGGGGCCGCCGCCGCCGTCGCCGTGGCCGAAGGGTGCCAGTGAGCGCGTGCCGACGCCCTTCTCCCGGTAGTTGCGCGAGGCGAGGGCCATCTCCTCGCCGGTGAAGGAGGCGTTGTAGGTGTCGACCGGCGGGAAGTGCGTGAAGATCCGCGTGCCGTCGATGCCCTCCCACCAGAAGGTGTGGTGCGGGAACTTGTTGGTCTGGTTCCAGGAGATCTTCTGGGTGAGGAACCACTCGTTGCCGGCCAGTTTGGCGAGCTGCGGGTAGGACGCGGTGTAACCGAAGGAGTCCGGCAGCCACACGCCCTTGGTCTCGACGCCGAAGTGCTCGATGAAGAACCGCTTGCCGTGGACGAGCTGGCGGGCGACGGCCTCGCCGCCGGGCAGGTTGCCGTCGGCCTCGACCCACATGCCGCCGACCGGCGCCCACTGGCCCTTCTTGACGGCCTCCTGGATGCGGGCCCAGATCTTCGGGTAGTGGTCGCGCACCCACTCGTACTGCTGGGCCTGCGAGCAGGCGAAGACGAAGTCCTCGTACTCGTCGGCGAGCGAGGTGACGTTCGAGAAGGTCCGGGACGTCTTGCGCTTGGTCTCGCGGATCGGCCAGAGCCAGGCGGAGTCGATGTGCGCGTGGCCGACGCCGGAGACGGTGTGGGCACTGGCGTTGGCGGGCCTGGCCAGCACCGGCTCGAGGACGGCCCGTACGTCTGCCGCCGAGCCGGAGACGTCGTCGAGGTCCAGCAGGTCCATGGCCCGGTCCAGGGCGTGCGCGATCTCGTGCCGGCGCGGGTCGTGCTCACCCAGCTCCACCATCAGCTCGCGCAGCACCTGGAGGTCCAGGTCGAGGTGCCAGACCTCCTCGTCGAGGATCGCCAGGTCGGCGCGCGCGAAGGTGTAGAGGGGCTTGTCGCCCGCGGTGCGGACGTCGCCCATCGGGGTGATCTTCGAGAAGTCGTCGGCGAGGATGTCCGGGTTGGAGGCCGCCTCGACCAGGTAGTCGACGCTCTCGCCGCCGGTGGCGGGGTTGGCGATCGGCACGTACTGGTTCAGCGGGTTGACCGCCTTCAGCGGGGTGCCGTCCGCGAGGTGGACGAGGGCCTCGGCCTGGTTGCCGGGCCAGTCGCCGACGAAGCCGAGGTCGATGACCGCCTCCACGCGCCGCCCCGCCCACTCGGCGGGCACCCGTCCGCGCATCCGGAACCAGGTGGTGCCCCAGGGCGGGCCCCACGGGGTGCCCATCGCGAAGGGCTCGTACGCGGCGTCCGCGGCCTCCTCGAAGGGGACGGGCTCTCCCGGCGCCTGCCATGCCTCGACCTCGAAGGGCACGGCGGCGGCGTGGATCGCGGCTTTGACGCGCTGTTCGTGGAGGCGCTGGACGCGCTCCTCGATGCGCCGGCGTTCGTCGTGCATGAAAGTCTCCAGACGGCAGCAGGGGGAGGGAGCAGGGCGGGGGGTGGCGCCTACCTGAGGTAGGCCAGGCCGGGGTGGACCGCGGTGTACCCGTCGACCAGGTCGCGGGCGACGTTCACGGAGTCGACGAGCGGGTGCAGGGCGAATGCCTTCACGGCGGTCGCGCGCGAGCCGGAGTCGGCGGCGGCGAGCACCTCGCGCTCCACCGCCTTCACCGCGCACACCAGACCGGTCGCGTGGCCGGGCAGCGGGGCCACCGCGACCGGGTGCGCGCCGTTGGCGTCGACCAGGCAGGGGACCTCTATGACGGCGTCCGCGTCGAGCACCGAGAGGGTGCCCTGGTTGCGGACGTTGAGGATGAGCGTGGTGCGCTCGTCGCGGGCGATGGCCCGCATCAGGGCGAGCGCCACCTTCTCGTAGCCGCCGGACAGGTCGTCGGCGTCGCGCTCGCCGGCGCCCGCCGTCTCCCGGTTCTCGGACATGTAGGTGGCCTCGCGCTCGGCGCGCGTGCGGTCCCAGGCGGTGAGCGCCGCGCTGCCGGGCCGGGCCGTCTCCTCGTAGAACCGCGCCTGCTGGTCGCGCAGGAAGGCGCCGCGGGTCTGCTCCGCCCGGCTGTAGGCGCGGACCGTCTCGCGGTTGAAGTAGTAGTAGTGCAGGTACTCGTTGGGGATCGCGCCCAGGGAGCGGAGCCAGTCGGTGCCGAAGAGCTTGCCCTCCTCGAAGGAGCCGAGGAGGTCGGGGTCGGCGAGCAGGCGCGGCAGTTCGTCGCGTCCGGCGACGTGCAGTCCGCGGACCCAGCCGAGGTGGTTGAGGCCGACGTAGTCGATCCATGCCTCGCGCGGGTTCGCGCCGAGCACCCGGGCGATGCGGCGGCCGAGACCGACCGGTGAGTCGCAGATGCCGATGACGCGGTCGCCGAGGTGGCGGGACATGGCCTCGGTGACCAGTCCGGCCGGGTTGGTGAAGTTGATGAGCCAGGCGTCGGGCGCGAGCCGGGCCACCCGCCGGGCGATGTCGACGGCGACGGGTACCGTCCGCAGGCCGTAGGCGATGCCTCCGGCGCCGACCGTCTCCTGGCCGAGGACGCCCCGGTCGAGGGCGACCCGCTCGTCGGCGGCGCGGCCTTCGAGGCCGCCCACCCGGATCGCGGAGAAGACGAAGTCGGCGCCGCGCAGCGCCTCGTCGAGGTCCGTGGTGGCGGTCACCACGGGGGCGTCCGGGACGTCCGCCGCCTGCTCGGCGAGGACGCGGGCGACGGCGGAGAGCCGTCCCGCGTCCAGGTCGTGCAGGACGACGTCGGTGACGCGGCCCTCGCCGTGGTCCCCGAGGAGCGCCCCGTACACGAGCGGCACCCGGAACCCGCCGCCGCCCAGAATCGTCAGCTTCACGCAACTGCCCTTTCACTGTTCCGCGGGGCCGTCGGGCCACCGCGCCTGCCGGAGCCCGTCGGCCCCCCGCGCCTGCCCGAGCCCGTCGGACCCCCACGCACGCCGGTCACGCCGGCACCGCACGCACGCCGGTCGCACGGGCGCCGCAGTACCGCGCGCACGCCGGTCACGTGAGCACCACGCGTACGCCCGCCTCTTCCAGGGCGGCCCGCGTCCCGGCGTCCGCCGGTCCGTTGGTCACCACGACGTCCAGGTCCTCGGGCCCGCAGACCTTCGCCATCCCGGTGCCCGGGAACTTGGCGCGGTCGGCGAGCAGGACGACCCGGTCGGCCGCCCCGATCATGGCGCGCTTCACCGGTACCTCGACGACGGTCGTGTCCATCACCTGGCCGCCCGGCCGTACTCCACTGGTTCCCAGGAACAGCCAGTCCGCATGCAGCTGGCGCAGGTTGTCCTCGGTGAGGAAGCCGACCAGGGAGCGGTACTCGCGGCGGACCATGCCCCCGAGCAGCACGAGCTCGACGGCCTCGTCGTCCACCAGTTCCTCGTAGACCACCAGGTTGCTGGTGATCACGGTGATCCGGCGGCCGTGCAGCTGCCGGGCCAGCCGGTACGCGGTGGTGCCGATGTCGAGCAGCACGGACTGGCCGTCCTCGACGAGCGCCGCCGCGCGCTGGGCTATCGCGTCCTTCTCGGCCACGCGCACCTCGGCGACCTCGGCGAAGGGCTGGTCCCCCTCCTCGGCGACGGCACCGCCGTGCACCCGGGTGAGCAGGCCCTCCTCCTCCAGCTTGAGCAGGTCGCGCCGGATGGTGGCGGGGCTCACGCCGAGCTGCTCCGAGAGGTCGGTCACGGCCGCGGGGCCACCGGAGCGCAGGGCCCGCAGGATGAGTTGATGTCGTCGCTCTGCCAGCACGGGCTGAACAGTACTCGTCATTCCGAATCATTTCTATGCGCAGTTCTGCTCGACTCTTGCCAAATCAGCCAGATACGCGCACGATCCTGTCCACCGAAACACAATCCCGTGCACTGAAAATGAAGAGTTTTGACGAGAGGATGCGCTCGTGGGTGACGAACGGCCCGACGCGCGGCCCGATGTGCTGCTGACCGGGCTGCTCTTCTACGACCTCGTCCTGACCGGTCTGGGCAGGCCGCCGACCCCCGGCGAGGAGATCTGGACCGAGGGGATGGGCACGAGTCCGGGCGGGATCGCCAACCTGGCGGTGGCCGCGGCCCGTTATGGCCTGAAGACGTCCCTGGCCACGGTCTTCGGCGACGACTACTACGGCGCCCACTGCCGGCAGGTCCTCGCCGGCCAGGAGCACGTCGACCTCTCGCTCTCCCGCACCGCGGACGGCTGGCACACCCCGGTCACCGTCTCGATCGCGTACGGCCACGACCGGGCCCTGATCACCCACGGCCAGGAGCCGCCGTACTCGCAGGACGCGCTGATGGGCGATCCGCCCGCCGCGCGCACGGCCCTCGTGCACCTGGAGGCCGAGCCCCGCGAGTGGCTCGCCGGGGCCGCCGCGAACGGCACGAAGATCTACGCGGACGTCGGCTGGGACCCCAGCGAGCAGTGGTCCGCGGACCTCCTCGACCAGCTCGCCCTGTGCCACGCCTTCCTGCCGAACGAGGCCGAGGCGATGGCGTACACCCGTACCGACACCGCGAGCGGCGCGCTGCGCAGACTCGCCGAGCTGGTGCCGGTGGCCGTGGTCACCCGCGGCGGCGCCGGCGCGGTCGCCGTCGACCAGAGCACGGGCGAGTACGCGGAGGTGCCCGCCCTCGCCACCGACGTGCTGGACGCGACGGGCGCCGGCGACGTCTTCGGCGCGAGTTTCGTCGCGGCCTCGCTGGAGGGCTGGCCCCTGAAGGAGCGGCTGCGCTTCGCGGTGCTGGCCGCCGGACTCTCCGTACGCCGGCACGGCGGGGCGCTGGCCGCGCCCGGCTGGTACGGCGTCCACCGGTGGTGGCACTCGCTCGACGACCCGGACCTGCGGCGCGCGTACGGCTTCCTGGCCGACCGCCTGCCCGCCGATCCCGGCCCTCCGGTCCCCCACGCCCCGGTGACCCCACCCGCCCCCCACGGCTTTCCCGATCTCCCCTGACACGTCCGCTCCGACGCGCCCCCGGCGGTGCGTCCGCGCGACACGTCTCCCCGATGCGAACCGATGCGAAGACCGAACACATGCGAAAGGCGGTGGGAGCTGTGCGGCTCTCACGAAGGGGCCTGCTCCGCGCGGGTCTGGCCGGTACGGCCGCGACCGCGCTCGGCGGCCTGGCGTCCGGCTGCGCCGTACCGACCGGATCGACGGGCCGGAACATGGTCCTGTGGTACTGGAGCGGCGGCCTGAGCGACACCGTCGTCGAGAAGGCCAAGGCCCGTTACGACGACGCCGTCGACCTGGACGCGATCCAGATCGGCGGCTACTACCGCTCCAAGCTCATCACCACGATGACCGGCCAGGCCCACGTCCCCGACATCGCGGGCCTCAAGGGCGAGGACATGGCGTCCTACCTGCCGAACGCCGACCAGTTCGTGGACCTGCGCACACTGGGCGCGGAGAAGCTCAGGAGCCGGTACCTGGACTGGAAGTGGGAGCAGGCGGTCGCCCCGGACGGCAGTCTCATCGGCTTCCCCATCGACGTGGGTCCCGTCGTGCAGTTCTACCAGCCGGCCGTCTACGAGAAGGCCGGGCTGGCGCACGAACCGGAGGACGTCTCCAGGGAGATGGGCACCTGGGACCGCTTCTTCGCGGCGGGCGAGCAGTTGAAGAAGCGCGTCCCCGGGGCGTTCATCCTGACCGACGTCACCAGCGTCTTCGAGATGTCGATCGGGCAGGGCACCGAGCGGTTCGTGAACCGGGACAAGCACTTCATCGGCGACCGGGAGCACGTGCGCGTCTGCTGGGACCGGGCCGTGGAGGCCAAGCGGCGCGGGCTGGCGTCGAGCATCGTGACGGGCACGCCCGACGCGATCTCGGCCACCGAGAGCGGCAGGCTGCCGAGCCAGCTCAACGCCTCGTGGGCCGCGGGCGACCTCAAGCTCCAGTACCCGAGGACCGAGGGCAGGTGGCGGGTCGCGAACTGTCCCGGCGGCCCCTCGAACATCGGCGGCTCGTTCCTGGCGATCACCAAGGCGTGCCGGGAACCCGAGAAGGCATTCGAGATCATCACCTGGCTGCTCGGCGCGGAGAACCAGGCCCAGGGCTTCATGGACGCGGGACTCTTCCCGTCGACCCCCGCCTCGTACGGGATGCGGAAGCTCCGCGAGCCCGACCCGTTCTTCGGGGACCAGATCACGATGGACGTCCTCGGGCCGGCCGCGGAGAAGATCCCGGTCGCCTTCAACAGCCCGTACGACGTGGCGCTCGGACAGCCGGTCAGGGACGAGATCAAGAACGTCGGCGTCCTCGGCAAGGACCCGGACGAGGCATGGAAGGACGCCATGAGCAAGTGCCGGCGCATCGCGGACCACCTGGGGGTGAGCCGCTGATGGCCACCGCACCCCTGGTCGACGAGCCCCCGGCGCCCGCCGCCGGGCCGCCCCCCGCCAACCCCCGGAAGGGGATCCTCAGCTACTGGCGCCTGTACGCCGCGATCTCCCCCTTCTACCTCCTCTTCCTCGCCTTCGGCCTGATCCCGGTCGGCTTCTCGCTCTACCTGTCGTTCCACCGCTGGGACGGCCTCGGCCCGATGGAGTACGCGGGGCTCTCGCAGTACCGCTATCTGCTGAGCGACACCGACTTCTGGAGCTCGATCGGCAACACGCTGGTCATCTGGGCGCTGGCCACCTTCCCCATGATCTTCCTGGCGATGGTGACGGCCGTGATGCTCAACTCCGCGGTCCGCTTCAAGAACGTCTACCGCTTCGCGTACTTCCTGCCCAACGTCACCTCGGTCGTCGCCGTCGCGATCATCTTCGGCTCGGTCTTCTCGACCAACTTCGGCCTGGTGAACGCCCTGCTGCAGGCGGTCGGCCTCGACCAGGTGGCCTGGCTGAACACCCCGTGGGGCATCAAGGTCGCCATCGCCACCCTGATGACCTGGCAGTGGACCGGCTACAACGCGATCATCTTCCTCGCCGGACTCCAGACGATCCCCGGCGAGCTGTACGAGGCGGCGCGGATGGACGGCGCCGGGCCCGTGCAGACCTTCTTCCGGATCACGCTGCCGCTGATGCGGCCCGTGCTGCTGTTCGTGCTCGTCATCTCGACCGTCACCGGACTGCAGAGCTTCTCCGAACCGCAGGTGCTGCTGCAGTCCACGGCCAACGAGTCGACGTTCTCCGGCGGTCCCGACCACGCCGGCCGGACCATGGTCCTCTACTTCTTCCAGCAGACCTTCGACAACAACGACTTCGGTTACGGCGCCGCCGTGGCCTGGGGCATCTTCCTCGTCGTCGTCATCTTCTCGATCGTCAACTGGCGCCTGGTCCAGCGCCGGGGCGAGGACTAGGGAGGCCCGTCACCATGGCAACCACCGCACAGACCGAGCCCGCCCCCGGCGGGTCCACGCCCGACGGGTCCGCCGGCGCCGGGCCCACCGGACCCGCGCCCGGCAGGGGGACCCGCATCCGGGGCACCCAGCGCCGGGGCATCGCGCTCCACGCCTCCCTGTTCTTCGGGGTGCTGCTCTCCGCGTTCCCGTTCTACTGGGCCGTGATCATGTCGACGCACACGTCGACCGACATCTTCTCGTACCCGCCGAAGCTGCTGCCCGGCTCGCACTTCGGCGACAACCTCGGCAAGCTCTTCGACAGCATCGACTTCTTCGGGTCGATGGCCAACTCGCTGCTGGTCGCCGTCTCGGTGACGTTCCTCGTGCTGTTCTTCGACTCGCTGGCCGCCTTCGTCTTCGCGAAGTTCAGCTTCCCGGGCCGCCGCGTGCTGTTCGCGATGATGATGGCGATCTTCATGGTGCCGGCGCAGCTCGCGGCCATCCCACAGTTCGTGATCATGGCGAAGCTGGGCTGGATCGGCTCGATGACCTCGCTGATCGTGCCGGCCGCCGCGAACGCCTTCGGCATCTTCTGGATGCGGCAGTACATGAAGAGCGCGATCCACGACGAGCTGCTGGACGCCTCGAAGATCGACGGGGCGAGCTTCCTGCGCCAGTACTGGCACGTGGCCCTGCCCGTGGTCCGGCCGGGCCTCGCCTTCCTCGGCATCTTCACCTTCATGGGCCAGTGGAACGACTACGCCTGGCCGCTGATCGCCCTCACCGACCCGGGCAACGTGACCCTCCAGGTCGCCCTGTCCCAGCTCAACGGGGTCCACGGCACCACGGACTACGGGATGGTCATGACGGGTGCGGTGCTGGCCCTGATCCCCCTGCTGATCGTCTTCGCGATCGGCGCCAAGCAGATCATCGCCGACCTCGGCAAGGGAGCGATCCGCTGATGCCGCACGACCCCCTGCTCGCCCTGCGCCCCTGGGACTCCCCGGAGATCACCTCCTGGCGGCGGCTGCCGATGAACGCGGTGGACCGGCGCTCCGGCGCGCTCTGTCTGGACGGCTCCTGGCGCTTCGGGCTGCTGCCCTCGCCGGACGGCCTCCCGGCGGACGGCCCTCGGGCGGACGACCTCCCGGGCGGGTGGACGGTCACCGACGTGCCCGGCGCGTGGACCATGGAGAGCGCCGGGGACCCGCCCCAGTACACCAACGTGCGGATGCCCTTCGACGAGTTCCCTCCCCGCACGCCCGCCGCGAACCCGACGGGCGTGTACGAGCGGTCCGTGGACGTCCCCGCCGAGTGGACGGGCCGCCGGATCGTCCTCCAGGTCGGCGCCGCCGGGAGCGTGCTCCTCGTCCAGGTGGACGGCGTCCCGGTCGGTGTCTCCAAGGACTCCCATCTGGCCGCCGAGTTCGACCTGTCCGGCGTCGTGCGCCCCGGGCGGGCGGCGACCGTACGGCTCACGGTCGTCAAGTGGTCCGACGCCTCGCACATCGAGGACCAGGACCAGTGGTGGCACGCGGGGGTCACCCGTTCGGTGCTCCTGTACGCCACCGACCCGCTGCACCTCGCGGACGTGACCGTGCGCGCGCGCCGGGACGGCCGGCTGCGGGTGGACTGCGCGGTGCGCGACGCGGCGGGAGCGCTGCCCGCGGGCTGGTACGTCACCGCGGCCCTGGACGGCCGGCCGCTGACCCGGGACACGGAGTTCGACCGCCTCAACGCCGAGGACATGCGGGTGTCCGACTTCCTCGGCGAGGCACGGCTGCGGACCGTCGTGGAGGACGTGCGCCCGTGGAGCGCCGAGACGCCCGAGCTGTACGGCCTGGCCGTGCGGCTGCACCGGGCCGACGGCTCCGTCGCCGACACCTCGCACCACCGGGTCGGCTTCCGGGACGTCGACATCGTCGGCCGGGACCTGCTGGTCAACGGCGAGCGGATCTACGTCCGGGGCGTGAACCGCCACGACTTCCACCCGCTGACCGGGCGCACGGTCACGGTGGAGGACATGCGCGCGGACCTGGTCCTGCTCAAGCGGTTCGGCTTCAACGCGGTGCGCACCTCCCACTACCCGAACGACCCGGCGCTGTACGACCTCGCCGACGAACTGGGCTTCTACGTCGTCGACGAGGCGGACATCGAGTCGCACGACCACGCCCACGAGATCGCCGACGACCCGCGCTACCTGGCCGCGTTCGTGGACCGGGTCTCGCGGATGGTGCTGCGGGACAAGAACCACCCGTCCGTGATCATCTGGTCGCTGGGCAACGAGTCCGACTACGGCGCCAACCACGATGCCGCGGCGGGCTGGGTGCGGCGCCACGACCCGACCCGGCCGGTCCAGTACGAGGGGGCCGCCAAGGTCGACTGGGCGGACCCGGCCCTCGCGTCCGACATCGCCTGCCCGATGTACGCGCCGATCGAGGACTGCGTCGCGCACGCCCTGTCGGGCCGGCAGACCAAGCCGCTCATCCAGTGCGAGTACTCGCACGCGATGGGCAACAGCAACGGCACGCTCGCCGACACCTGGGCCGCCATCGAGTCCACCCCGGGCCTTCAGGGCGGCTTCATCTGGGAGTTCTGGGACCACGGCATCCTCCAGCGGGTGTCCGACGGCCGGCCGGCCGGGCGCGCCGGCGCGGGGCTGTACGGCAACGGCGTCACCGCCCCCGGTCACCGCTGGGCGTACGGCGGCGACTTCGGCGAGACGGTCCACGACGGGGCGTTCATCGCGGACGGCGTGGTGTTCCCCGACCGGACCCCCAAGCCCGTGATGTACGAGCACCGGGAGATCGCGGGGCCGGTCCGCCTCACGTACGGGGAGGGGGTGCTCCGGGTCCACAACCACCAGCACTTCCGGAGCCTGGAGTGGCTGGCCGGCGAATGGCTGCTGGTGCGCGCCGACGGCACGGCGCTCGGCGCGCCAGCCGAGCTGCCCGAGGTGGGGCCGGGCGGGTCCGCGGAGGTCCCGCTGCCGTTCCCGCTGCCCGAACCGGGCGCCGGGGAGGTCTGGCTGACCCTACGGGTCACCACCGCGGACGACGAGGCGTGGGCGCCGTCCGGCACGGAGGTGTGCCTGCCGCAGGTCCGGCTGGGCGCCGCGGTCGCCGAAGCGCCGCCGGAGGCCGCGTCCGGACCGGCCGTCACGCTGGACGGGGACGCGCTGCTGGTCCACCCCCTGCTGGTCTCGGCGCCCGTCCTCTCCCTCTGGCGGGCGCCCACCGACAACGACGAACTGGGCGGCATGGCGGCCCGCTGGCACGACTGGGGGCTCGACGCGCTCGTGCGCGAGGTGGTGGACGTGCGCGAGGACGGCGCCCGGGTCGTCGTGCGCAGCGTGTACGCGACCGGGGCCGGGCCCGTCCGCCACGAGCAGGTGTTCACCCCCGTCACCGGCGGTGTGCGCGTCGAGGAGTCGGCCGAACTGCCGGCGGGCCTCGACGACGTGGCGAGGGTCGGCACGGTCTTCGAGACGGTTCCCGGACTCGACGTCCTGGACTGGTACGGCCAGGGCCCCTGGGAGTCGTACCCGGACCGGAGCGCCGGGGCGCCCGTGGGACACCACTCGCTCCCGGTGGACGAGCTGTTCACGCCGTACCTGCGGCCGCAGGAGAGCGGCGGCCGGCACGGGGTGCGCCGGTTCACGCTGTCGGCGCCGGACGCCACGGGTCTTGCCGTGGAGCTGGGGGCGCCGGCGCAGGTGTCCGTCAACCGGTACCGGGCCGGGGACCTGGCGGCCGCCGCGCACCACGACGAGCTGGTTCCGCGGCCGGGCTGCGTGGTGCACCTCGACGCCGCGCACCGGGGTCTCGGCACGGCGTCGTGCGGACCCGACACGTCGGCCGGGTACCTGATCGCGCCGGGCACCCACCGGTGGGCGTGGACGCTGCACGTGCTGTGACCGGGCCGTGAGGATGCCGGAGGCACGGCGGGAACCGTGTCCCGGCGCCCCTCGGGGACCGTGACCGGCGGGCGTGCGGTGGGGTGGGACCACCGGCGTCAGGGCGGTCCGGACCCGTCCGGCCCTCCTGGCGCGGGAGCCGGCGGACCGCCTCCCGGATCCGGTGCCGGTACGGCCGCCCGGCCGGGAGCGGCCCCGTAGCGCTCGCGGAGCCGGGACTTGAGCAGTTTGCCGGAGGCGGTCCGCGGCAGTTCGTCCGCGAGCACCACCGACTTGGGGATCTTGTACTTGGCGAGGCGTCCGGCCAGGGACGCCAGGACCTCGCCGGGGTCGAGCGCGACGCCCTCGCGCGGCACGACGACCGCACGCGGCACCTCACCCCACGTCTCGTCGGGCACGCCGATGACCGCGCACTCGACGACGTCGGGGTGGGCGAGGAGCCGGTCCTCGACCTCGGCGGGGTAGATGTTCTCCCCACCGGAGACGATCATGTCCTTGATGCGGTCGACGACGGTCACGTAACCGTCCTCGTCGATCCGCGCGGCGTCCCCGCTGCGCAGCCACCCGTCGCTGAAGGCGGCCGCGGTCTCCTCCGGCAGCCCCCAGTAGCCGGGCATGACGTGGGGTCCCCGTACGACGATCTCGCCGGTCTCGCCGACGCCGGCCGGGGTGAGGTCGGGCCGTACGACCCGCACGTCGCTGAAGAAGTGCGGCACCCCGGCCGACCCCGCCTTGGCCACCGCGTGCCCGGCGTCCAGGAGGAGCACCCCGGGCGATGCCTCGGTCATGCCGTACCCCTGGAGGAAGGTGAGGCCCCGCGCCTGGTAGGCGGCGATGAGCGGGGTCGGCACGGGCGCCCCGCCGCAACTGAGCGTCCGCAGCGAGGACAGGTCGGCGCCGGCCCAGCGCGGGTGCCGGGCCATCCGCTCGAACATGGTGGGCACGCCGAACATGAAGGTGATCCGGTGCCGTTCGACCAGGTCCAGGGCCGCTCCCGGGTCGAAGGCGCCGACCAGGACGCAGGTGCCGCCCTTGAGCAGCACCGGGAGCGTCAGCATGTTCAGGCCCGCCGTGTGGAACAGCGGGGCGCAGACCAGCGCGCGTTCGTCCGCGGACAGGTCCTGGTCGACCAGGACGTTGACGGCGTTCCAGGTCAGGTTGGCGTGGGTGAGCATCGCGCCCTTGGGGCGGCCCGTCGTCCCCGAGGTGTACATGATGACGCAGACGTCGTCGGCGGTGACGGGCTCGTCGAAGGGTTCGTCCGGGGCTCCGCCGAGCAGCCGCTCGTACTCGGCGCCGACTTCGACGTACGTACGCACGGTGCCGGCGCCCGGCGCCCCCGCACCCCGCGCTTGCGCGCCCGGCACCCCGTGCACCAGGACCTCCGCGCCCGAGTCGGCCAGCTGGTGGGCGATCTCGGGTCCGGCGAGACGCGTGTTGAGCGGGACGAAGACCGCGCCGAGCGTACCCGCCGCGAACAGGGTCTCCAGGTAGGAGGGGTGGTTGGGACCCAGGTAGGCGACCCGGTCGCCCCGGCGCACCCCGCGGGCGCGCAGGACGTGCGCGAGGCGGGTGGTGCGCTCGTACAGCCCGCCGTACGTGAACGCCGTGCCGTGGTGGACCAGGGCGGTGCGGTGCGGGGTGCTGCGGGCCCGGCGGGCCGGCCACGACCCCAGTCCCTCATTGCGCACGGCGGTCCCTTCGGCGGGGGTGCGGGACGCAGGGCGCGGGATGCGTCCCGGACGGCACCGGGACCGAAGCTAGGGACAACGGTTGTCGAGGTCAATAGTTGTTGCCGTTCGGTCCGTACGTCATGCTGGTCCCTGCCGAGCACACCGTGCGCCGGCGCGCACGCAGCACCGCGCCCCCCTTCCCCGGGGCCAGGACCAGGGAGCCCGTCATCACCCGCCAGCCCCGTGCCACCGACCCCGCCGCGGGTGCCGCCGCCGACGACCGGGAGCCGTGGATGCGCGGGCTGCACGCGGACACCGGTTACCTGCTGTACCGGCTGGGCCTGCGCTCGGGCCGGCTGTTCAACGCGTTCCTCCAGGAGTCGGGGCTGCGGCTGCGTCACTACGCGCTGCTGCGCTACCTGGCCACCTCCGAGGGCGCGCTCCAGCGGGAGCTGAGCTCGCGGCTCGGCTACGACCCCAGTGCGATCGTCGGTCTGGTCGACGACCTGGAGGGGCTCGGGTTCGCCGAGCGCCGCCCCTCCCCCGGCGACCGCCGCAGCCGCACCGTGGCGCTGACCGGGGCCGGCCGGACCTTCCTGCGCGACACCGACGAGGCCGGACGGCGCGTGACGAACGACCTGCTCCGCCCCCTCGACCCGGCCGAGCGGGACGTCCTGCACACCCTGCTGCGCCGCGTCGCCGAGACCGGGCCCGGCACCGGCTCCTGACCGGGCCCGCGGTCCATGGCCCCGCGGTCCGCCCCCGGCCGTCTGCTGGCCGTGCTCGCCGCCTTCGACCACGAGCACCCGGCGCTCTCCCTCACGGACATCGGCCGCCGGGCCGGACTCCCCCTGTCCACCGCGCACCGGCTCGTGGCCGTGCTCACCGACTGGGGCGCCCTGGAGCGCGACGCGGACGGGATCTACCACGTGGGCCTGCGGCTGTGGGAGACGGCGGCGCTCGCCCCGCGCGGGCTCGCGCTGCGGCAGGCCGCCCTGCCGTACCTGGAGGACCTCTACGAGGCCACGCACGAGAACGTGCAGCTGGCGGTGCGCGACGGCGCCGAGGTCGTCTACACCGAGTGGCTCTCCGGCCGCTCGGCCGTGGGCGTGCGGATCCGGGTGGGCGCGCGCTGGCCGCTGCACGCGACCGGCGTGGGACTGGCGCTGCTGGCCCACTGCGAACCGGCGTTCCAGGAGGCGTACTGCGCCGGTCCGCTCGCCGCGTTCACCCCGTACACCCTCACGGACCCGGCCGCGCTGCGCCGCGCCCTCGCCGAGGTCCGGCGCACCGGGGCGGCGGTGAGCGACCGCCAGATCACGGACGACGCGCTGTCGGTGGCCGCGCCGGTGCGCGGCGCGGGCGGCACGGTGGTCGCCGCGGTCTCCGTCGTGGTGCCCGAACGGGGGGCGCGGACCACGGCGTTGGTCCCCGCGGTACGGCTCGCCGCGCGCGGGATCTCCCGGGCGCTCGGGTGGCGGCCGAACCCGCCGGGTGCCTGAGGGCGGCACCGCCGGACCCGGGGTTCCCGCCGGGCACCGGGACCCGTGCCGTGCGTACAGGTGTCGGGCGGCGTCCCCGGGTACTGGTGGGGCATGGGACACACATTCGTCGGCACCTGTTCGTGGACGGACCCGAAGCTGGTGGCCAGTGGCTGGTACCCGTCGGGGAGCCGGGACGCGGAGGGCAGGCTGCGGTACTACGCCGAGCGCTTCCCCGTCGTGGAGGTGGACTCCACGTACTACGGCCTGCCCAGCGAGCGCAACGGCATCCTGTGGGCCGAACGGACCCCGGACGGCTTCCGGTTCGACGTGAAGGCGTTCTCGCTCTTCACCGGCCACCCCACCCGGGCCGCCGCCCTGCCCGCCGACCTGCGGCCCCTCCACGCCCGCGCCCCGGGCGACCCCGCACTGCTGGACGAACTGTGGCGGCGGTACACCACGGCACTCGAACCCCTGCGGCGGACCGGCCGGCTCGGCACGCTGCTGTTCCAGTTCCCCCCGTGGTTCCGGCCCGGCGACCGGGCCGGGGCCGTCCTGCGGGGGTGGGCGCGGCGGGCCGCCGGATGGCCGGTCGCCGTGGAGTTCCGGCACCCGGACTGGTGGCTGCCGCAGACGTGCGAGGCGTCCGCCGGTCTGCTCGCGGAGCTCGGTATGAGCACGGTCAGCGTGGACATGGCGCAGTCCGTCGCGGACGCCGTCCCGCCGGTCGACGTGGTCACCACGCCCCGGCTGGCGGTGGTGCGCTTCCACGGGCGCAGTGCGTCCTGGGGGACCGGGAGCAAGGAGGACCGCTTCCGGCACACGTACACGGCCGAGGAGCTGGCGCAGTGGCTGCCCCGGCTGCGTTCGATGGCCGAGCGCTCCGAGGAGCTGCACGTCCTCTTCAACAACTGCTGCGCCGACGCCGCCGTACGCGCCGCGGAGACGATGAGCGACCTGCTCCCGGCGTCGGTGCCGGCGTCGGCACCGGTACCGGCTGCCCCGGGCGGAAACCGCTTCACCTCTTGACGTCCGGGGTGCCGAAGAGCACATTGGCCGCGCAGCTGCGGTGAGAGCGCTCTCAAAAACACTCGCGCACCCCCACGTCCCGCACCCCCGGAGAGGTACCCATGAGGGAAACTTCCGGCACATCCGCACGGCGCGGCCGTACGCCCGCACGACGCGGCCGACTGCGGCGCACCCTCCTCGCCCTGGTCGCCGTGGTGAGCCTGGCGGCGGCCGGGCCCGCGGCCGCCGACGCGCCCGCGCCGCCCAGCGGCTGGACCCAGGTGTTCGTCGACGACTTCGACGGTGCCGCGGGCACCGGCGTCAACACCTCGAACTGGCAGTACGCGACCGGTCACGGCTACCCCGGCGGCCCCGCCAACTGGGGCACCGGCGAGATCGAGAACATGACGTCCAGCACGAACAACGTGGCCCTGGACGGCAGCGGCAACCTGCGCATCACCCCGCGGCGCGACGCCTCGGGCAACTGGACCTCGGGCCGCATCGAGACCAACCGCACCGACTTCCAGCCGCCCGCGGGCGGCAAGCTGCGCGTCCAGTCCCGCATCCAGATGCCGAACGTGACGGGCGCCGCCGCCCGCGGCTACTGGCCGGCGTTCTGGATGCTGGGCGCGCCCTACCGGGGCAACTACCAGAACTGGCCGAGCGTCGGCGAGCTGGACATCCTGGAGAACGTCCAGGGGCTCAACACCGTCTGGGCCACCATGCACTGCGGCACCAACCCGGGCGGCCCGTGCAACGAGACGACCGGCCTCGGCGGCTCGACCGCCTGCCCCGGCGCGACCTGCCAGGCGGGCTTCCACACGTACGGCATGGAGTGGGACCGCTCGACGGGCGTGGAGGAGATCCGCTTCTACGTCGACGGCATCAACTACCACACCGTGCGGGCCAACCAGGTCGACGCCACGACCTGGGCGAACGCCACGAACCACGGCTTCTTCATCATCCTGAACGTGGCGATGGGCGGCGGCTTCGTGGACGCCTTCGGCGGCGGTCCCGACGGTGCCACGGTGCCCGGTCACCCGATGGTCGTGGACTACGTCCAGGTGCTCACCTCGGGCGGCGGCACCACCCCTCCCCCGACCGGCAACCGTGACGCCTACAGCACGATCCAGGCCGAGTCGTTCGACGCGCAGAGCGGCACGTCCACCGAGGCCACCACCGACTCGGGCGGCGGCCGGAACATCGGCGCGCTCGCCAACGGCGACTGGGTGCAGTACAAGGGCGTCAACTTCGGCTCCTCCGCCGCCAGGCAGTTCACCGCGCGGGTGGCGAGCGGCGCGGGCAACGCCGTCAGCGGTCTGGTTGAGGTCCGCCTCGACAGCCGGACGAGCACGCCCGTCGGCAGTTTCGCCCTGGCCGGTACGGGGGGCTGGCAGAGCTGGCGGACCGTGCCCGCGAACATCAGCGGCGTCACGGGGACCCATGACGTCTATCTGACCTTCACCAGTGGCCAGCCGGCGGACTTCGTGAACGTGAACTGGTTCGTCTTCGCCCGCTGACAGCGCCTCCGGCAACACCTCCGACAGCACCTCCGCACAGAGGAATCCGGCCGTGGGGGACGGGCCGCCGGGCCCGTCCCCCACGGCCGTCGNCGTGGGGGACGGGCCGCGGGGCCCGCCCCCCACGGCCGTCGTGGTGGGCGCTCACCCGGATGCCAGTGCGGACCTGACCCCATCGGGCCCACCTGCGGGCCCGCTCCGAGGAAGCCGGGGCCGGCAGGGAAGAGGGAATCCATGTCCCGCTTCCCCGGAGACCGCCACAGGAGCACCCCCGCCGAATAAAAGTCATACTTTTAGAGTTGAAAGCAGCAGAACAGGCGGCGGGCCCGCGGCCCGGCCCGCCGTCGCGGCACGCGAGCAGTTGGAAGCCGAGGGAGTGGGCACCCGAATGATGTCGATGCCGTCCCCCCCGGGGCGCTCCGGCCCCTCCGCCGGCAGCCGTCCGGGAATCCCCGGTCGCCTTCCGCGGTTGATCCGCCCGTACGAAGGAAGATGATCACTGTGACCGAACCCACCACCAGCGCGGAGCCCGCCGGGCCCCGGCCCGTCGAGCAGCAAGGGAGTTGACGGGGGATGAGGAGGAAAGCGTCCAGGAAGGCAGCTGCGGAAGCGGCCGGGACGGCACCGGACACCCCGGACACCACCGCCCCGCCCACGGACACCGAAGCGCAGGAGGCCGCTCCGGCGGCCGCGGACAGCGGTACGGCGCCCGTCGTCACCGATGGCGAGGGGACGCCGGAGGCCGCCGCCGGCCCCGGGCCCGAGTCCCTCTCCGAGGCCCTGGCCCCCGCGGACGGCTGGGTCAACCCGCTGCGCGACCCCCAGGACCGCCGCCTCCCGAAGATCGCCGGGCCCTCCGGTCTGGTCATCTTCGGTGTGACGGGCGACCTGTCGCGCAAGAAGCTCATGCCGGCCGTCTACGACCTGGCCAACCGCGGACTGCTGCCGCCCGGCTTCTCCCTCGTGGGGTTCGCCCGGCGGGACTGGGAGGACGAGGACTTCGCCCAGATCGTGCACGACGCGGTCCGCGACCACGCGCGCACCGAGTTCCGCGAGGAGGTCTGGCAGCAGCTCGCCGAGGGCATGCGGTTCATCCCGGGCGACTTCGACGACGACCAGGCGTTCGAGCAGCTGCGTTCCGCCGTGGACGAGCTGGACAAGTCGCGGGGCACGAGCGGCAACTACGCCTTCTACCTCTCCGTACCGCCGAAGTTCTTCCCCAAGGTCGTCAAGCAGCTCAAGAAGCACGGCCTGGCCGAGGCCTCCGACGGATCCTGGCGGCGCGCGGTGATCGAGAAGCCGTTCGGCCGCGACCTCAGGAGCGCGCGCGAGCTGAACCGGGTCGTGCACGAGGTGTTCGACCCGGAGCAGGTGTTCCGGATCGACCACTACCTCGGCAAGGAGACCGTCCAGAACATCCTGGCGCTCCGCTTCGCCAACCAGATGTACGAGCCCGTCTGGAACCGGTCGTACGTCGACCACGTGCAGATCACCATGGCCGAGGACATCGGCATCGGCGGTCGCGCGGGTTACTACGACGGCATCGGGTCGGCCCGTGACGTCATCCAGAACCACCTCCTGCAGCTGCTGGCGCTGACCGCGATGGAGGAGCCCATCGCCTTCGACGCCGACTCGCTGCTCACCGAGAAGCTCAAGGTCCTCAAGTCCGTGAAGCTGCCGGAGAACCTGGGCGAGCACACCGTGCGCGGCCAGTACGCGGCGGGCTGGCAGGGCGGCGAGAAGGTCCGCGGTTACCTGGAGGAGGAGGGCATCGACCCCGGCTCCACGACCGACACGTACGCCGCGGTCAAACTGGAGCTGGACAACCGCCGCTGGGCGGGCGTCCCCTTCTACCTGCGCACCGGCAAGCGCCTGGGCCGGCGTGTCACGGAGATCGCCGTCGTCTTCCAGCGCGCCCCGCACTCCCCCTTCGACTCCGACGCCACCGAGGAGCTCGGCGCGAACGCGATCGTCGTCCGGGTGCAGCCCGACGAGGGCATGACGGTGCGCTTCGGGTCGAAGGTGCCGGGTACGTCGATGGAGATCCGGGACGTGTCGATGGACTTCGCGTACGGCGAGTCGTTCACGGAGTCCAGTCCGGAGGCGTACGAACGCCTGATCCTGGACGTACTGCTCGGTGACGCCAACCTCTTCCCCCGTCACCAGGAGGTGGAGGAGTCCTGGAAGATCCTCGACCCGATCGAGGAGTACTGGGACACGCACGGCAAGCCCGCGCAGTACGCCTCGGGCAGCTGGGGCCCCGGGGAAGCCGACGAGATGCTCGCACGAGACGGACGGAGCTGGCGCAGGCCATGAAGATCGACCTGAGCGACACCACCGCAAGCAAGATCAACAAGGCCCTCGTGCAGGGCCGCCGGGCCATCGGCACGCCTGCCGTGGGCATGGTCCTGACGATGGTCATCGTGACGGACGAGGAGAACGCCTACGACTCGATCAAGGCGGCCGAGGAGGCCTCGCACGAGCACCCCTCGCGCACCCTGGTCGTCATCAAGCGGCACGCCCGCACCCCGCGCGACCGCACGAACTCCCACCTCGACGCCGAGGTCCGGGTGGGGGCCGACGCCGGCACCGGTGAGACGGTCGTCCTGCGGCTGTACGGCGAGGTGTCCGACCACGCCGACTCGGTGGTCCTGCCGCTGCTCCTGGCGGACGCCCCGGTCGTCGTCTGGTGGCCGGTGGACGCGCCGCGGGTGCCGGTCAAGGACCCCCTGGGGGCGCTCGCCCAGCGCCGGATCACCGACATGTACGCCGTGGAGAACCCGCTGGAGGTCCTGGAGTCACGCGCCGCCGCGTACGCGCCGGGCGACACCGACCTGGCCTGGACCCGGCTGACGCCCTGGCGCTCCATGCTGGCCGCCGCCCTCGACCAGGCCCGTACGGAGGTCACCTCCGCCGCCGTCGAGAGCGAGGCCGAGAACCCGAGCGCCGAACTGCTGGCCCGCTGGCTGGAGGCCCGTCTGAAGGTCGAGGTCGAGCGGGTCGTGACGGCCGGGCCCGTGGTCACCGCCGTACGGCTCGGCACCGGCAACGGCGAGATCGTCATCGACCGGCCCGAGGGCCCCCTCGCCACGCTGTCCCTGCCGGGACAGCCCCCGCGCACCCTCGCGCTGAAGGTCCGCAGCACCTCCGAGCTGATCGCCGAGGAACTGCGCCGGCTCGACGCGGACGACATGTACGCCGTCGCCCTGCGCAGGGACGACGCCGCGAGGGGGAGTTGTGCCTGACGCCGCCCCGGGGCCCGTCCCCGCCCCGTCCACCCCCGCCCCCGTGGCCACCCACCGCACCCTCCGGAAGAAGTGAACTGACATGACTGCGATGCAACTCGGTCTCATCGGCCTCGGCAGGATGGGCGGCAACATGCGCGAGCGCATCCGCCGCGCGGGCCACACCGTCATCGGATACGACCGCAACCCCGACCTCGCCGACGTGAGCAGTCTGACCGAGCTCGTGGGCAAGCTCGAAGGCCCGCGGGTGGTGTGGGTGATGGTCCCGGCGGGTGCTGCCACCCAGGGCGTCATC
>NZ_JAHKJW010000044.1 GCF_019710745.1 Streptomyces beigongshangae | reverse complement strand
GCTCCGCGGGCGGCCGGGGCGCCGCGGCCGGGCTCGGCGCGGCACCGGGCGTCCGCACGGCGGCGCCGGATCACGCTCGGGGTGGCGGGGGTGGCGCTGGTCGCCGCGATCGGGGGCGGCGCGTGGTTCGCCACGTCCGGGGACGACGGCGGCTCCCCCTCCGACACGGAGAGCTCGGCCCCGGAGACCCCGTGACCCGGGTCTCCCCGTCCGGCTCTCGGGGGCTCCGCCCCCGAACCCCCGTCGTGCGGTTCCCCGCGCCCCTTAGGCGGCCCAGCTCCTAGGCGCCCAAGGGGCGCGGCGAACCGCGCGACCGGCCCCCACGCACCCGCGGACGAGCGCGAAGGTGTGGGGCCCCGCACACCTACCCGTCCAAGCCGGCGGAGCCGTTACGCTGGGGGCGTGGCAGTCGTCGATGTATCCGAAGAGCTCAAGTCCCTCTCCTCGACCATGGAGTCGATCGAGGCCGTCCTGGACCTCGACAAACTGAGGGCAGACATCGCCGTGCTCGAGGAGCAGGCGGCGGCACCGTCCCTGTGGGACGACCCCGATGCGGCGCAGAAGATCACCAGCAAGCTGAGCCACCTCCAGGCGGAGGTGCGCAAGGCCGAGACGCTCCGCGGGCGCATCGACGACCTCAGCGTGCTCTTCGAGATGGCCGAGGAGGAGGACGACCCGGACACCCGTGCCGAGGCCGACGCCGAGCTCGTCGCCGTCAGGAAGGCGCTGGACGAGATGGAGGTCCGGACGCTCCTCTCGGGCGAGTACGACTCCCGCGAGGCGCTCGTCAACATCCGCGCCGAGGCCGGTGGCGTCGACGCCGCCGACTTCGCCGAGAAGCTCCAGCGCATGTACCTGCGCTGGGCCGAGCAGCACGGGTACAAGACGGAGGTCTACGAGACCTCGTACGCGGAGGAGGCCGGCATCAAGTCGACCACCTTCGCCGTCCAGGTGCCGTACGCGTACGGGCAGCTCTCGGTCGAGCAGGGCACGCACCGGCTGGTGCGGATCTCGCCCTTCGACAACCAGGGACGCCGGCAGACGTCGTTCGCCGGTGTGGAGGTCCTGCCCGTCGTCGAGAAGACCGACCACGTCGAGATCGACGAGTCCGAGCTGCGCGTGGACGTCTACCGCTCCTCCGGGCCCGGCGGCCAGGGCGTCAACACGACCGACTCCGCGGTGCGGCTGACCCACATCCCGACCGGCATCGTCGTCTCCTGCCAGAACGAGCGCTCGCAGATCCAGAACAAGGCGACCGCGATGAACGTCCTCCAGGCCAAGCTCCTGGAGCGGCGCCGCCAGGAGGACCAGGCCAAGATGGACGCGCTCAAGGGCGACGGCGGAAACTCCTGGGGCAACCAGATGCGTTCGTACGTCCTGCACCCGTACCAGATGGTCAAGGACCTGCGCACGGACTGCGAAGTCGGTAATCCCGAGGCCGTTTTCAACGGCGAGATCGACGGATTCCTCGAAGCCGGAATTCGCTGGCGCAAGCAGCAGGAGAAGTAGGCGGGGAAAGCCGAGCGGACGACATTCCTGCACGTCGTTTTGTCGACAGGGCAACTGCGGTCCACCGGGCCGCAGTTGCCCTTTCTGTCGGGCGATGCGTGGGTTTTACATCACACTCACATGACGCTGTGCCGGTCAAAAGAGCTTGATCTGGACATCGCGACCGCAACGGCCTTGACGCTGCTTTGAAAAGTGAGGAGGGTGGCGCGCGGCATGCGTATTTCTGGGGCGCGTGTGAACCGGGGGCTCCGACGAGCCGACCCCGCGGTCACGGCCCCGGACGCTGCACCACCGACGATGACCTACTGGGGGTAACAACCAGATGACCAAGAAGACGCGGATCCGGATCGCGCGGATCGCCGCCGGCGCCGTGATCGCCGCCGGAGCCTCGCTGACCGTCGCCGGTGCCGCTTCGGCGCTCGACAGCGATGTCGAGGTCGGCATCTCCGCCGACGACCCGACGCCCCCGGCCCCGGACCCCACCGAGCCCACCGAGGAGCCGACCGAGATCCCGACGGAGCCCACCGAGGAGCCCACGGAGGAGCCGACCGAACCCACGGAGGAGCCCACCGAGCCCACCGAGGAGCCGACCGAACCCACGGAGGAGCCCACCGAGCCCACCGAGGAGCCCACCTCCCCGGGCAACGGGAACGGCGGCGGTACCGGCGGTGACGAGGGCAACGGCGGTACCGGTGGCAACAGCGGCAACGACACCGACCCCGACGGCGGCGGCTCCAGGCCCGTCGAGCAGGGCGCGGGCAAGGAGAGCCTGACCGACACCGGCTCGGACGTCTCCGAGCAGGGCACCTCCGGCCAGGGCACCTCCGCCCAGGGCACCGGCGACGAGCTGGCCGATACCGGCGCCGCCGAGAACATCACGTTCCTGATGATCGGCGCCGCCACGATGATCGCCGGCGGCATCGGCTTCCGTATGCTGCCGCGCGTCATGAACGGCCGCGGCACCGCTGCCTGACACGACACGCGGCAAAAGGGCCCGGAGCGGACGGCTCCGGGCCCTTCTCGTGTGCTCCTGCTGCCGCCTGCCGCCTGCCGCCGTGACCGCCGAGTCTGCGGCCCGCCGTACCGCGTGTCTCTACGTGTCCCCGCGTGCCCCTGCGTGTTCCTGCCTGTTCCTACGCGGTCTGGTGCGCCAGCAGGGCCACCGCCGCCACCAGGACGGCGAGCAGGGCGATCAGTGTCATGGGGTTGAGCCCTCCGAAGGGGCCCTCGTGCTGCATCCGCTCGCGGTTCGCGCGGCAGACCGGGCAGCGGCCTTCGCTCACGGGCGCGGCGCAGTTCGCGCACACCAGCCGGTCGTACGTCATGCGCTCGCCCTCCTTGCACCGGTTCCACATACACAACGCGCTCGGGAACGGATACGTTCCCCCTCCACTGTGCCAGGTTCCTCCGGAGGGTGCGCGGGTTCCCCCGTGCTGCCTTGCGGGGCCGGGCGGGGCCCCTCCTCCATGAGTGCCCGGTACAAATGTGCACAACCATTGAGCAACCCGTCCCGGCGACTGCGCCGGTACGCCCGGGTCGCGTATGGTCACGCTCGTCCACCCCGATATCCCCGACGGCCTGTGGTGCATCCGTGATCCGATTCGACAGTGTCTCCAAGGTCTACGCAAAGCAGACCCACCCCGCTCTCCGGGACGTCTCCCTGGAGGTCGAGCGCGGCGAGTTCGTGTTCCTGGTGGGGTCCTCCGGCTCAGGGAAGTCCACCTTCCTGCGGCTGATCCTGCGCGAGGAGCGGGCCAGCCAGGGCCAGGTGCACGTGCTGGGCAAGGACCTCGCGCGCATCTCCAACTGGAAGGTGCCGCAGATGCGCCGCCAGTTGGGGACCGTGTTCCAGGACTTCCGCCTCCTGCCCAACAAGACGGTCGCCGAGAACGTCGCCTTCGCGCAGGAAGTGATCGGGAAGTCCAAGGGCGAGATCCGCAAGTCCGTGCCCCAGGTGCTGGACCTCGTGGGCCTCGGGGGCAAGGAGGACCGGATGCCCGGCGAGCTGTCCGGCGGTGAACAGCAGCGCGTGGCCATCGCGAGAGCCTTCGTGAACCGGCCCAAGCTGCTGATCGCGGACGAGCCCACCGGAAACCTGGACCCGCAGACCTCCGTCGGCATCATGAAGCTGCTCGACCGGATCAACCGCACCGGCACCACCGTCGTGATGGCCACGCACGACCAGAACATCGTGGACCAGATGCGCAAGCGCGTCATCGAGCTGGAGAAGGGTCGCCTCGTGCGCGACCAGGCGCGCGGCGTCTACGGCTACCAGCACTGACCGCGACCTCCACGCGCCCGTCCACGGAAAGGCCTGAGAAGACGCCATGCGCGCCCAGTTCGTCCTGTCGGAGATCGGTGTCGGTCTCCGCCGCAATCTGACGATGACCTTCGCGGTCATCGTCTCCGTCGCCCTGTCCCTCGCCCTGTTCGGCGGCTCGCTCCTGATGAGCGACCAGGTGAACACGATGAAGGGGTACTGGTACGACAAGGTCAACGTCTCGATCTTCCTCTGCAACAAGAGCGACGCGGAGTCCGACCCCAACTGCGTCAAGGGGGCGGTCACCGGCGACCAGCGGAAGCAGATCCAGACCGAGCTGGACAAGATGCCGGTCGTGGAGAACGTCACGCACGAGACCAGCGACGAGGCGTACAAGCACTACAAGGAGCAGTTCGGCGACTCCCCGCTGGCGGCCTCGCTCACCCCGGACCAGATGCAGGAGTCCTTCCGCGTCAAGCTGAAGGACCCCGAGAAGTACCAGATCATCGCGACCGCCTTCGACGGCCGGGACGGCGTGCAGTCCGTGCAGGACCAGAAGGGCATCCTCGACAACCTCTTCGAGCTGCTCAACGGCATGAACTGGGCCGCGCGGGCGGTGATGGCGATGATGCTGGTCGTCGCGCTGATGCTGATCGTCAACACGGTGCGCGTCTCCGCGTTCAGCCGTCGGCGTGAGACCGGGATCATGCGTCTGGTGGGCGCCTCCGGCTTCTACATCCAGGCGCCGTTCATCATGGAGGCCGCCGTCGCCGGGCTCATCGGCGGCGGTGTCGCCTGCGCCTTCCTGCTGATCGCGCGGTACTTCCTCATCGACCACGGTCTCGCCCTGTCCGAGAAGCTGAACCTGATCAACTTCATCGGCTGGGACGCCGTCCTCGCCAAGCTGCCGCTCATCCTCGCCACGAGCCTCCTGATGCCCGCGCTGGCCGCCTTCTTCGCCCTGCGCAAGTACTTGAAGGTGTGACACATGCCAACAGGGCCGTACCGGGCAACCCCCGGTACGGCCCTTCGCGTTGTCCTAGACTCACCGGCATGTCGGGCCGCGACCTGTTCTGTCAGCCCCGCCGCATCCGCCGCGGGGCGGCTCTGACGTTGGTCTTCGCGAGCGTCCTCGTGGCGGGCGCCGCGACCGGGTCGTTCGACGGGTCCGGCCGGAAATCCGTCTCCCCCCCGGTCCCCACCGCCCAGGGCGGTCACGAGGAGGAGGTCGCCGACGCCGCCGCCGAGGCGATGGCCGACGGCAAGTCGCCCGTGGAGGCCGCCGAGCGGGCCGTCAGCCGCAGCGGCGACCGCTGGGGAGCCGTCTACTCCCGGGGCGAGTACGAGGAGTTCGAGGAGGCCCTCGACGGCGAGTACACCGGCGTCGGCCTCTGGGCCCGGCGCGAGCGCGACGGACGCATCGAGGTGACCCGGGTGCGGCCGGGCTCGCCCGCCGCGGCCGCCGGGATCCGCAAGGGCGACCGGCTGCGCAGCGTCGACGGCCACCGGGTCGACGGCCGGCCCGTCACGGAGGTCGTCTCCCTGCTGCGGGGCGACGCCACCGACGCCGGCGCCGGCACCACCGTCGCCCTCGGACTGCAGCGCGGCACGCGCGCGTGGAGCGAGACCCTGCGCCGGGCGCGGCTGTCCACCGACTCCGTGGGCGTGCGCGAACTCCCCGGCGGTGTCACCGTCATCGAGGTCGCCGCCTTCACCAAGGGCAGCGGGGACCTCGTACGGACCGCCGTGGCCGGCGCGCCCGCGGGCGGCGGGATCGTCCTCGACCTGCGGGGCAACGCCGGCGGCCTGGTCACCGAGGCCGTCACGGCCGCCTCGGCCTTCCTCGACGGCGGCCTCGTGGCCACGTACGACGTGAACGGCGACCAGCGGGCCCTGCACGCCGAGCCCGGCGGCGACACCACCAGGCCCCTGGTCGCGCTCGTCGACGGCGGCACGATGAGCGCGGCCGAACTCCTCACGGGCGGTCTGCAGGACCGCGGCCGGGCGGTCGTCGTCGGCTCCAGGACCTTCGGCAAGGGCTCGGTCCAGATGCCGAGCCGGCTGCCCGACGGCTCCGTCGCCGAGCTGACGGTGGGGCACTACCGCACCCCCTCCGGGCGCACCGTGGACGGTCGTGGCATCACCCCCGACCTGGAGGTCGAGGAGGGCGCGCTGGAGCGCGCCGCGACCGTGCTGAGCGGGCTCGGGGACCCCTCGTGACCGCCCGCGCACCGCTCGCGTGACCGGTCGCCCGCGGCCTTCGTGATCGGCCTTCCTGATCGGCCTTCGTAATCGGCTTTCCCTCGGGGCCCCCTCTGGTGCGAAAATGACCAGCACTATGAGCAAGGGCATGTACGTACCCAAGGAATCCCAGCCGAAGCAGGGAGGCGGTGCCAAGGCCGCGGCCAAGGACGGCAAGCGCAAGATCGTCGCGCAGAACAAGAAGGCCCGGCACGACTACGCGATCATCGACGTCTACGAGGCCGGGCTCGTCCTCACCGGCACCGAGGTGAAGTCGCTGCGCCAGGGGCGGGCCTCGCTGGCCGACGGCTTCGTCCAGATCGACGGGAACGAGGCGTGGCTGCACAACGCCCACATCCCCGAGTACAGCCAGGGCAGCTGGACCAACCACTCCGCGCGCCGCAAGCGCAAGCTGCTCCTGCACCGCGAGGAGATCGACAAGCTGGCGTCGAAGTCCGACGAGACGGGTCACACGATCGTGCCCCTCGTCCTGTATTTCAAGGACGGCCGGGCGAAGGCCGAGATCGCGCTGGCGCGGGGCAAGAAGGAGTACGACAAGCGCCAGACCCTGCGCGAGAAGCAGGACCGGCGCGAGTCGGACCGGGCGATCGCGGCGGCCAAGCGCAGACAGCGCGGCGAGTAGGGCGGCGAGCAGGGCGGCGGGCGGCACGGCGGACGGGCGCCCGGCGGGAATGCAGTGGCACCGACCCGCGTTGGTCACGTACGATGGCACCGCACCTCACAGCAGGTGCACGCGCCCCCCTCGGGGGGTCTTGAAAAAACAACATGGGGATGATCGGTTTCGACAGCGGCTGTCGAAGCAGGGGAAGCGAGCCGAGGAAGCGGCAATGATCTCGTTAACCATATGTCGCAACCAATAATCGCCAATTCCAAGAGCGATTCCCAGTCCTTCGCCCTCGCTGCTTAATAACCAGTGAGTGAAGGACCCTAAATGGGTGTCAGCCCGGGGGTGTTCCCGACCCGGATCCTGGCATAATCTAGGGAACTAAACCGTCGAGCCCGGTCACGGGGTTCGGCGGGAAACCAAACAGTGGCTGAGCCCGTCGGAGACTTGTTCGCGTGATCTCCGGGGCTGAGAAAATCTAAGCGAACTGCGCTCGGAGAAGCCCTGATTCTGCACCGTTGGACGCGGGTTCGATTCCCGCCATCTCCACTTTCCCATGTTCATGAGACGAAGGCCCCGCTGCTCCGGCAGCGGGGCCTTCGCCGTGCCGGCGGGATCCTCGCCGTGTCTGTTGCGGTCCGCGTACTGTCGCCGGGGCCGGTCCTCCTGGATCCTGCGTCACATGACACGACGCGGAGAAGCCAAGAGATCCCACCGCCCGCGTGCCCGCGGGTGGACCTGGGCCGTGGTGCTCGGCATGCTGGCGGCCGGGCTCGGCTGGTCGGCCCCGGCCGGGGCGGACGCGGGGGCCGGCGGTCTGCCGGAGGCCATCGACACGATCCTCGGGGACAGCCGGATGGAGGGCGGCGCCGCGGGCGTCGTGATCGCCGAGGCCGCGGGCGGGGACGTCCTCTACCGGCGGGCACCCACCACACGGCTGATGCCCGCCTCCAACACCAAGCTGACCACCTCGGCGGCGGCGATGGAGATCCTCGGACCGGACCACACGTTCACGACGGATGTCCTGACGACCGGACGCCGCGACGGCTCCGTGCTGGGCGGCGACCTGTACCTGCGCGGCACCGGGGACCCGACCGCCCTCGCCGAGGACTACGACGCCCTGGCCGCCCGCGTCGCCGCGGCCGGCATCAAGCGCGTCGACGGACGGCTCATGGCCGACGACACGCACTTCGACGGCAACCGCCTCGGCCGCGCCTGGGCCGCCGACGACGAGTCCGCGTACTACTCGGCGCAGATCAGCGCGCTGAGCGTCGCGCCGGACACCGACTACGACACCGGATCGGTGATCGTGCGGGTCGCGCCGGGCGCCGCGGCCGGCGCCGCGCCCGTGGTCACGCTCACCCCGAGGACCGGGTACGTGGACGTCGACGTACGGGCCACGACCGTCGCCGCGGGCGGCGCGGACGACCTCGTCGTGGAGCGGGAGCACGGCACCAACACGATCGTCGTCAGCGGTACGACACCGGTGGGCGGCTCCGGCATCCAGGAGTGGGTGAGCGTGTGGGAGCCCACCGGCTACGCGGCCGCCGTGTTCCGCGACGCGCTCACCGCGCACGGGGTGAAGGTCACCGGCCGGACGCAGCTGGGACGCGCCACCCCCGCGGCGGCCCGGCCCCTCGCCTCCCACGCCTCCATGCCGCTGAAGCGCCTGCTGGTCCCGTTCATGAAGCTGTCGAACAACATGCACGCGGAGGTCCTCGTCAAGGCCATGGGGCGCGAGGTCTCCGGAGAGGGGACCTGGAGCGCCGGACTCACCGCCGTGACCGGCTACCTCAAGGGCATCGGCATCGACACCGGCAAGCTGCGGCAGGTCGACGGGTCGGGGCTGTCCCGGATGAACAACCTGACCGCCGGGCAGTTCGCCGAGCTGCTGCTCGCGGTGCGCGCCGAGCCCTGGTACGCCGACTGGCACGCGTCCCTGCCGGTCGCCTGCGATCCCGACCGCCTCGTGGGCGGCACCCTGCGCACCCGGATGTGCGGGACGCCCGCCGCGCGCAACGCCGTCGGCAAGACGGGCTCGCTGACGGGGGCGTCCGGGCTCTCCGGCTACGTGAAGGACGCGGACGGACGGGAACTCGTCTACAGCATCGTGCTCAACAACTACCTCGCCCCGTCCGTGAAGCCGCTGGAGGACGCGATCGTCGTCACGCTGGCCGGGTCCACGGCGGAGGAGACCACGCCGGCGAAGATCCCGGGCGCCCGGACGGCCGGGCACGACACCGACCTGGAGTGCTCGTGGCGCAAGCCGGTGAAGTGCTGAGGGGGTGAGGCGCGGCCCGGGGACGCCCCCCGGGCCGCGTTCCGCCTGAGCCCCGCAGGTCAGGGGCGCGGCCGTGTGCTCTCCCGCACCGTGAGCCGGGGCGGGAGCAGTGTCGCCTCCGGCACGGCGGTGCCGCCCAGCTTCCGCATCAGCAGTTCCACCGACCCGGCACCCACCTCGTCGGCCGGTATGGCGATGGAGGTGACGGGCACCCGGACGCGTCCGGCCAGCTCGTCCGGGCAGATCGCGGTGACCGACAGATCGCCCGGGACCCGTAACCCGAGCGCCTCGAAGGCGTCGATCAGCGGCTCCAGGACGGGCTCGTTGTGCACCACGACCCCGGTCAGGGCGGGCTGTTCCCGCAGGAGCCGTTCGGCGACCCGCCGGGCCGCCGCGGGCTCCGCCCCGCACGGGTGCACCGAGGAGACGATGCCGTTGCGGCGGGCCGCGGCGGTGAAGCCCCGGACCACCCGCTGGGCGAACCCCGTCTCCCGCACGTACACCTCGGGCGGCGAGCCCACCAGGGCGATCACCCGGTGCCCGAGCCCCGCCAGGTGCTCCACGCACAGTTCACCCGCCGCGGTGAAGTCCAGGTCGATGCAGGTCAGCCCGGCGGGCTCGGCCGGGAAACCGATCAGCACCGACGGCCGGTCCAGGGCGCGCAGCAACGGCAGCCGCCCGTCGTGCAGCTGGACGTCCATCACGATCAGCGCGTCCACGAGGGCGGTGTCCGCGACCCGCCGCAGCCCGTCCTCGCCCTCCTCCTGGGTGAGCAGCAGTACGTCGTGGTCGTGGCGGCGCGCGGCCGTCACCACGGACACCGCGAACCGCATCACCACCGGTACGTGGATGCCGGTCCGCAGCGGCACCACCAGCGCCAGTACGTTCGACCGGCTGCTGGCCAGGGCCCGGGCGCCCGCGTGCGGCCGGTAGCCCAGCTCGCGGATGCTGTCCTCGACGCGCTGCCGGGTCTCCTCGGAGATCGGCCGCTTGCCGCTCAGCGCGTACGAGACGGTGCTGGGGGACACCCCCGCGTGCCGGGCCACATCGGTGATCTTCACCATGCCCGGCCCCGCTCCCGGTCCGGACCGCGCGCGGGGTCCGGCTCCGGTCCCGGCCCCGGCTCCGATCCCGGCCCCGGCTCCGATCCCGGCCCCGGCTCCAGTTCCAGCGACAGGAACCCGGTCCCGGCCGCCGCCCGCGCGCTCCTCCCGCCCGCGGCCAGACCCCAGGGCGCCGCCGGGTCGCTCGACGACGCCCGCAGCGTGTCCCCCTCCCGCACGACGGTGAAGGTCACCCCGTCCACGACCACCGTGACCCGCGCGCCGCGCGCCGGCCCGTACGCGTGCAGGGTCACCCCGTCCGCGTACGGATAGTCGGGGCGGTCCTCGACGGCGCCCACCGGGATCACCGCGCCGGGCCGGACGAGGAGCGGCACGCTGGAGAAGCCGTGCCGTTCGCGCACCCAGCGGGGCCCGGTCACCGTCCGCCCGGTCAGGAAGTGCGTCCAGGTGCCCCCGGGCACGTAGTACGCCACGTCCCCGTCGTCGGAGAACACCGGCGCGACCAGCAGGTCGGGGCCGAGCATGTACTGCCGTTCCAGGTGCGCGCAGCCGGGGTCGTCCGGGAACTCCAGGACCATCGCGCGCATCATCGGCACCCCGGTCGCGTGCGCGGCGCGGGCGGCCTCGTACAGGTACGGCATGAGGCGCAGTTTCAGGCGGGTGAACAGGCGCAGGACGTCCACGGACTCCTCGTCGAAGAGCCACGGCACGCGGTAGGAGGAGCTGCCGTGCAGCCGGCTGTGCGAGGAGAGGAGCCCGAAGGCGAGCCAGCGCTTGAAGAGGGCGGGGGTCGGGGTGCCCTCGAAGCCGCCGATGTCGTGGCTCCAGTAGCCGAACCCGGAGAGCCCGAGGGAGAGCCCGCCGCGCAGCGACTCGGCCATCGACTCGTACGTCGCCTCGCAGTCGCCGCCCCAGTGCACCGGGAACTGCTGGCTGCCCGCCGTCGCCGAGCGCGCGAAGACGACCGCCTCGGCCTCCCCGCGGTGCTTGCGCAGCACGTCGAAGACGGTCCGGTTGTAGAGGTAGGTGTAGTAGTTGTGCATCCGCTCGGGGTCGCCGCCGTCCGCGTACGCCACGTCGAGCGGGACCCGCTCCCCGAAGTCGGTCTTGAAGCAGTCGACACCCTGTGCGAGGAGCGCCTCCAGCTTCGCCGCGTACCAGTCGCGGGCGGCCTCACTCGTGAAGTCGACCAGCGCCATGCCCGGCTGCCACAGGTCCCATTGCCAGACACCGCCGTCGGGGCGCTTCAGCAGGTGCCCGAGCGCCCTGCCCTCCGCGAACAGCGGTGAGCGCTGCGCGATGTACGGGTTGATCCACACGCTGATGTGCAGCCCGCGCTCCTTGAGGCGGGCCAGCATCCCCTCCGGGTCCGGGAAGACCCGGGGGTCCCACTCGAAGTCGCACCAGTTGAACTCGCGCATCCAGAAGCAGTCGAAGTGGAAGACGGAGAGCGGCAGTTCCCGCTCCCTCATGCCGTCGATGAAGGAGCTGACGGTGGCCTCGTCGTAGGACGTGGTGAAGGACGTCGACAGCCACAGCCCGAACGACCAGGCGGGCGGCAGCGCGGGCCGGCCGGTGAGGGCCGTGTACTTGCGGACGACGTCCTTCGGCGTCGGCCCGTAGATGACGTAGTACGTGAGCTGCTGGGTCTCGGCGCTGAACTGGACCCGGGACACCGCCTCCGAGCCGACCTCGAACGACACCCGGCCGGGGTGGTCCACGAAGACGCCGTAACCCGCGTCGGTCAGGTAGAACGGCACGTTCTTGTACGCCTGCTCGGTGGCGGTGCCCCCGTCGGCGTTCCACATGTCGACGGCCTGGCCGTTCTTCACCAGCGGCCCGAACCGCTCACCGAGCCCGANCGGCCTGGCCGTTCTTCACCAGCGGCCCGAACCGCTCACCGAGCCCGAAGACGTGCGTGCCCACGCCCAGGTTCAGCTGCTCCCGCAGGTAGTGGCCGCCGTCGGAGGCGTCGCGCATGATGCCCATGCCCTTGGGGCCGCTGCCGGTGAGGACGCGGCCGTCGGCGAGGAAGTCCACGTGCCAGGGGCCGGTGCGGCTCACGCGGACGGACAGGGCGCCCGCGGTGAGGGTCGCGCAGTCGTCGTCGTACTCGGCGTGCGCCTGGAACTCCTGCCGGCCGAGCCGGTTGAGCTCGAACTGCGGTCCCCGGGGCTCCTCGCCCTCGAAGTGCGTGAACGTGACGCCGATGACGTCCGGCATCGGGGCGTGCGCGCCGATGGTCACGACCGGTCCCTTCAGGAGATCGCCGCGGTGGCGGATGGGCTGGGTCGGCGCGTGGATCTCCAGGGCCCCGGACCCGGCGCTCACGTCGAGGACCTCGACCGGGTGGGCCGCCGTCACGCCCTCGCGCAGCAGCCAGTAGCCGTCGGTGAACTTCACACGCACACCCCTTGTTCGGCGGTCATTTGACGGCGCCCACGGCGATACCGCGGGTGAGCGTCCGCTGGAAGACGAGGAAGAAGACGAGCGCGGGCAGGACGCCCAGGAGCGCGGCGGCGTTCGTCATCGTGGCGTCCATCAGGCGCTGGCCCTGGAGGACGCCGAGGGCCACCGACACGGTCTGGTTGTCGTTGGAGATCAGCATCACCAGGGGGAGCAGGAACTCGTTCCAGGTCCAGATGAAGAAGAAGACCAGGAGCACGCCGATGGTGGGCCGGCTGACGGGCACCACGATCCGCCACAGCACCTGCCACTTGTCCGCGCCGTCGATCCGGGCGGCCTCGACGATCTCGCGCGGGAACTGCCCGAGGACGGCGGAGAGCAGGTAGGTGCCGAAGGCTGCCTGGATCACGGTGAAGACGATGATCACGCTCAGCCGGGTGTCGTACAGGCCGGCCTCCTTGCTCAGGTAGTAGACCGGGTAGACCAGTGCCTCCTGCGGCAGCATGTTGGCCAGCACGAAGAAGGCGAGCACCCAGGTGCGCCCCTTGATCCGCCCGATGCCGATCGCGTACGCGTTGAGGACGGAGAGGACGACCGCGCCCAGCGCGACCGACCCGCTGATCAGCACGGAGTTCACGAGCTTCTGCCCGAAGTCGACGCGCTCCCAGAAGTCCTTCAGACCGTCCAGGTAGACGCCCTCGGGCACGCTCAGCGGACCGTTCGCCGCGTACTCGGCCGGCGACTTCAGCGCGTTCACCGCGACGACCAGGAACGGCAGGACCATGAACAGCGCCCCGATGACCAGGGCGACCAGCACGGGGTAACGGCGGAGGACGGTCATCGCACGACTCCCTCTTCGGCGTCCTCGGCGCGCGCCTGGAGCTTCAGGCCGGCCAGGGCGAGCACCAGGACGATCACGGTGAGCACGGTGGAGATCGCGGCGCCGTAGCCGACCTGCGTCTTCTCGAAGAACGTGGTGAACGAGAAGTACGACGGCACGTCGGTCGCCCCGCCCGGTCCGCCCTTGGTGAGGACGTACACCGCGCCGAACACCTTGAGCGCGGCGATCGTGCACCACAGCAGCACGACGTAGATCTCCGGCCGGATCCGGGGCAGGGTGACGTGCCAGAACCGCCGCCACCAGCCGGCTCCGTCCAGCTCGGCCGCCTCGTACAGCTGCGGGTCCACCCGTTGCAGTCCCGCCATAAAGACGACGAGCGGGAAGCCGAGCTGCACCCAGACCATCACGCCCATCACGCTGTAGAGGGCGAGGTCCGGGTCGCCGAGCCAGTCCTGCCGGAGGCCGCCGAGCCCGGCCGCCTCCAGGACCTCGTTCAGCGAGCCGTCGTCGGGCGCGAGGATCCAGCTCCACACGATGCCCGCGACCGCGATGGGCAGCACCTGCGGCAGGTAGAAGCAGGCCCGCAGCACGGCGGCCGTCCTGCTGCCGAAGTGCTTGCCGACGAAGTCGAAGAGCGCGGCGGCCAGGACCAGTCCGAGGAGGGTCGGCAGGACCGCCATCGCGACGACCATGAAGAGGCTGTGCCGGAAGGACGCCCAGAACGCGGCGTCGTCCATCAGCTCCCGGTAGTTGGCGAGCCCGGACCACTCCGGGCTGCCGACCCCCTGCCAGTCGGTGAAGCTCACACCCGTGTTCATCAGGAACGGCACGACGACGACCACGAGGAAGGCGAGCACCCCGGGAAGCAGGAACAGGGCGTAGGAGTCACGGGGCCGGCGCGGACCCGCCCCGTGGTGACGCGCTCCGGCCCTCCTGCTGCCGCTGCTGTTCCCGCCCTTGCTTCCCTTGCTGCGCCTGCTTCCCTTGCTGCCCCGGCCGCCCTGTTCGACGGTGACCGTCATCGGTCCTGTACGCCCTTGTCGTACGCGGCCTCCACCGCGTCCAGGTAGGCGTCCGGCTTCGCGCTCCCGGTGATCAGCTTCTGCGTCTCGGAGACGAGGACGTCGTAGAAGCCGGCGACGGGCCAGTCGGGGTAGAAACCCAGGCCGTCCCGCTCGGAGAGGGTGTTGAAGTCGGCGATGAGTTCCTTGGCCCGCGGATCCGTGATGGCCGCGGGGTCGGCGGCCACCGGGACGCCGCCCTTGTTGCCGAGCAGGTTCTGGATCTTCTCCGACATGGTGATGTCGATGAAGTCGTACGCCAGTTCCTTGTTCGCGGAGCCCTCGGGGACCACCCACAGGTTGCCGCCCGAGCCGAGGGTCATGTCCGACTCCGGCCACAGGAACGTGCCCCAGTCGAACGTGTTCTCCGCGGCGAACCGGCCGTACCACCAGCTGCCCGAGAACAGGATCGGGCTCTTGCCCTGCATGAACGAGAGCCCGGCGTCCTCGGCCTTCGTGCTGGTGGACTTCTCGCTGATGTACCCCTTCTCCACCCAGTCCGCGAAGGTCCGCGCACCGTACGTCCAGGCGGCGTCGTGGAAGTCGGGCTCACCCTTGTAGAGCTCGTACGAGTCCACCCAGGCGCGGTCCGCCTTCGACAGCGCCAGCTGGTACAGGTACTGCTGGGCCACGTACTCGGCGCCCGCGTTGGCGAGCGGGGTGACGCCCTCGTCGACGAACGTGTCCATCGCGGCCGTCAGCTCGTCGAACGTCTTCGGCTCGGCGATCCCGTACTTCTCGAAGAGGTCCTTGTTGTAGAAGACCATCGTGTACTCGGCGTAGTTGGGGATCCCGAACCACTTGCCGGAGCCCATCACGCCCTCGGCGTCGTACCGGCTGGTGGTGCGCACGCCCGCGCTGAGCTTCTCGTCCCAGCCGCGCTTCGTCACCTCCGCGGACAGGTCGGTGAGCAGCCCCTGCCGGGAGAGGTGGCCGGCCGTCGCGTTGCCCTTGTTGTACTCCATGAGGTCGGGGGCGTCGTCGGAGTTGAGGACCATCGGGGCGGTCTTCTGGATCTGTTCGAAGCCCTTCTCCTCGAACTTGACCTCGACGCCCGGGTGGGTCTTCTCGAACTCCTCGACGGCGGCGTTCCAGGCCACCGCCATCGCGCTGTCGGGGCTCTCGTAGTGCCACAGCTTCAGCGTCCTCCCGTCGGAGGACCCGCTGTCCGAGTCACCGCAGGAGGCCAGCAGCAGGGTGGCGCCGACCACCACCGCTGCCGCCGCCGTCACACGCCGTCGTGCGCTCAACATCCTGTGCCTCCGGGGGAGTCGGACGGGCATCGCGACATCACGCGGCACCCGTCGAACCGTTTCGACGAGCGCCGTCGAAGCGCTTCGACGGGGGAACGTATGTGGGGGCCGGTGACGAGTCAATGGGGCGGACGGGAATTGCCCCGGACGTTCGGCGGACCGCACGCCCGAGATCTGCCCGCGCCTCTCCGGCTCCGGCCGGGCCGACGTACGGCTGCGTGGCCCTCCCCTTCCACGACCTCCGCAACGGCACGACCTGGTCCGTCGTCGGGAACTGGGACATCCTCGCCGGCGACGTGGCCGGCGACGCCCCCGTCGGTCGGCTGTTCGAACACCCCGATCGACGCGTCATGAGGCGACGGCCCGCTCCCGGGAGGAGACCGGCGCGTCCGGGGCGGCCGGGTCAGGGGGCTGTCAGCATCGGGAGGGAGGACAGGTGTTCTTCGGGGAGGGAGAAGGCTTCCGTCAGAGCCGGCAGGAGGGGGGCGAGGCGGGCGGTCAGGGTGTGCCTGGTGCGGGGCAGCGAGCGGACGTGTTCTCGGCTCAGGACGCCCTCGGCCAGGAGCAGGCCGCTGCGGGAGCGCACCTGGTCCAGCAGGAACAGGACGTGCAGGTCGTGCAGGGCTGTCCGGGTGCCGGGGCCGGTGACTCGGGCGAGGGCTGCGGCGAAGGCGTCGGCGGCCTTGCCGACGGTGTGGGCCTCGACGAGGTCCAGGGCGGCGGCAGAGGCGTTGTTCCAGCGCCTGAGCGCGTCACCTGCTTCACCCCCGCGCAGGTCACGCCGTGCGGTGTCGTGCCAGTGATGCTCGGCGGCGGTGACGCAGAGGCGAAGGAAGTCGGGGTCCGTCAGGCTTTCCCGGCCGGTCGCCTGCCGGGGTGCGGGGGCGAGCGGGTGACCGAAGACCATTTCGGCAGCGGCCTTGCACCAGATCGCGAGGTTGTCCCCCTCCGCGGTGATCGCCCCGTCCGCGTTGGCGGGGTACTCGGCCAGTCCGTTGACCGGGAACAGGGCACGGGCGCCGCAGCGTTCGCGGCACTCGATCGTGATCTCCCGTGCCTGCCAGGTGATCCAGCCTTTGGCGAGGGCCACGAGACGCTCGCTCGCCGCACGTTCCGCGGGCTCGTGGGTGATCCAGTGTTCGGTGACCGCCCGGTGGAGGAAGGTCATGGCGTAGGCGGTGGCCACTCGTTCCAGCAGGGGGGCGTGGTGGCTGCGGTGTGCGGCCAGGGGGACGCGTCGGCCGGCCACCGGGCCGGAGATGTGCCGGGTGTGCGCGTAGCGGACCGCGACCGCCAGTGCCGCCCGGCAGCCGCCCAGGGTGCTGGCGCTCATGCACAGCTTGCCGACCGTCACCCGGGCGATCGCGTGCAGGAACCTCCTGCGCGTGCTGCCCATGGTGCTGGTGAAGCTGCCGTCCGGCAGGAGCTGTCCGTGATCGCCCTGGACGAGTGCGGTCCGTGGCAGACGCACGTGGTCGAAGCCGGTGACGCAGTGGTCCACCGGGCTGCCCACGCGTTCGGGCAACACCGTCACGGTGATGCCCGGCAGGGTTCCGCGACGGTCGCTCAGCGGTACGAGGAACAGGAAGACACCCTGGTCCTGGTCGTCGACCAGCAGCCGGGCCGCCACCACCGCGCTTTTCGGCCCGCCGGCCGCACTGGTGTTGGGCATGTACTTCTGCGCACCCTCGTGCGGGGTGTGCAGCACGAACTCCTCGCGTTCACGGTCGTACCGGGCGCGGGTCTCCAGTGCGGAGGCGTCGTTGCCGTGAGCACGCTCGGTGCACAGGAACGTCCCCGTCCGGGCGAGCTTGCCGAAAGCGCTGAGGTCGCGCGGCGGTGAGAGGCGGTCGTCGAGCAGGCTTCCGAGGAAGAGGTTGTAGTGGATGCCGGCCACGGTCGCCGTCGCACCGTCCACCACAGCGCTCCACTCGTGCAGGGCGGCCAGCGCCCGCGGATCCTGCGCCAGACCCTCGGGCGAGAGGACTTCCTCGTTCAGGGCCCGCAGACGGTCGTAGGAGAGCTGCCGGCGCTCTTCGGTGCCGGCGTCGCCGGGGTGTCGGAACAGGTCGGTCGAGACCGCCTCGCGCCATACGGCGTGGACCTCGGCGCCCTCCGGGCCGTCAGCGAAGAGGGCTTCGGTGAGCTCGGCGCTGTCGGGACCCGGGTGAGGGCCGCTCACGGGACTGGTGTCGATCATCACGCCTGGAGCAACGACCCGGGGCAGCGAGCGGAAACCGCCCGGGAAACAGGAACCGATCAAGAACGACAGGTGGGGGACCGGACTCGCGCCACAGCAGGCACTGGCCACAGGAGGCACCGCTACGGGGACGGTTCACTGACGAAGGCGACCCGGGCGAGACCGCGCCGCACGCCGGGGCCGGAGCCGGTCCCTGGCGGAGGGGCGTCCCTCAGCCGTTCCCGACCGGCAGGGGGCCGATGCGCGTGGCCAGCCAGGCGGGCAGGTCCAGGAGGCGCACGCCTTCCTGTTCCTGGGGGTCGGTGCGGGCGACCAGGCAGGTCATGTCCTGCTCGCCCGTGTTGACCGGCAGGTGGGGGGTGTCGGCGGGGATGTGGATGTAGTCGCCGGCGCGTAGGAGGACGTGTTCGGTCAGGTCCTGGCCGTGCCAGACCTCGACCTGCCCGGACTGGATGAAGATGGCCGACTCGTGTGCCTCGTGCAGGTGCGGGCGGCCCCTGCTGCCGGCGGGCATCACCAGTTGGTGAAGGCACAGGGCCCGGGCGCCGGCGGACTGGGCGCTGATGCCGGTGGCGAAGGAGCCGCCCTGAACGCCTTGGTAGTGGCCGGTTCGTACGACGGTGCACTGTTTCTGATCTGTCACGTCCGCAGTACAGCAGCCGGCCCGCGGTGTTCGAGCGGTTCACGCCAGCCGCGCGGACCCGCGGGCTCACGACGACGCGCCGCCGCGAGACGATCGGCCGAGGCCGAGGCCGCGACCGCGCGGCGGCGGCGTTGTCGTCGCCGTCGCCGTCGTCGCCAGAGCGATCAGCAGAGCCATCGCGGCCGCAGCCGCGGGAACGGCGTAGCCCGCGGCAGCCGCCCCCCGCTCCACCACCCACCCGCCCAGCGCGGAACCGCAGGCGATCCCGCCCAGCAGCCCCGTCACCGCCAGTGTCATGCCCTCGTTCAGCCGCCCCTCGGGAGTCCGGTGCTGGAGCAGCGTCATGGCCGTGACCATCGTCGGCGCGGTGGCCATCCCGGCGAGCAGCAACGCCAGGCCGAGCGGCACGAGGGCGACCGGCACGAGGGCGCCGCCCAGCGTGGCGGCCAGGAGGGGCAGCCACATCAGGAGCGCCATCGCCGCGACGCTGACGAG
Organism: Streptomyces beigongshangae; assembly: GCF_019710745.1. Taxonomy (GTDB): domain Bacteria; phylum Actinomycetota; class Actinomycetes; order Streptomycetales; family Streptomycetaceae; genus Streptomyces; species Streptomyces beigongshangae. The sequence goes on along the minus strand of NZ_JAHKJW010000044.1, from coordinate 55,307 downwards.
GTACCTCCGGCCGACGGGCGCCGCCGGCCGCAGCGCCCCGTAGACGAGCCCCGCCGCACACGAGCCGGCCGCCTGGAGGCCGAGGACCACCCCGGCCGCCGCACGGTGTCCCTGCGCGTCCGCGAACGCGATCGTCACCACCTCCGTCGAACCGAACACCGCACCCGTGGCGAGGAACCCGACCAGCAGCGGCGGGATGCCGGGCGCCCGGAGCGGGGACGGGGCGCCGGCACCCGTACGGCCCCGGGCGGGCGGTTCCGTGGAGCGCTGGGCGCTGAACACCAGGACACCGGTCAGCAGCAGGACGACCGCGACGAGCGTGCCCGCCTCGGGGAAGAGCGTCGAGCACAGCAGCGCGGCCAGCACCGGACCGAACATGAAGCAGAACTCGTCCGCGGCCTGCTCGAAGGAGTTCGCGGTGTGCAGCCGGGCCGGGTCGCCCTTGAGGAGATGGGCCCAGCGCGCCCGCGACATGCCCCCGGTGTTGGGCGTGGTCGCCGTGGCGGCGTACGCGGCGAACAGCGTCCAGTCGGGCGCCCCCCGACGGACGCAGAGCAGCAGCGCGAGGGAGCCGAGCGCCGCGACCGCGGTCGCGGGGACGGCGATCCGGGCCTGTCCGTGACGGTCGACGAGCCGCGCGGTCCAGGGCGCGACGACCGCCGTCGCCGCGAGCCCGGCGGCGGTGACGGCGCCGGCGAGCGCGTACGAGCCCCGGGTCTGCGCGATCATGACGACGGCGCTCACGCTGAACATGCCCATGGGCAGCCGGGCGATCAGGTTCCCCGCGGTGAACGCTCTCGTGCCGGGTATCGCGAAGAGCTGCCGGTAGGGATTGCGCGACGGTGCCCGGACCTGTGACCGGACCTGTGCCCGGGGGTACGGCCGGGCACGCGGACGGGACGGCGGGCGGAAGCGCGGGCGACGGGTCAGGGGCGGCATCGGTCAACGTTCGCCCGGCGTCCCGCCAGGGGTCCAACACCTTCTCGGCGCCGATTCACGCGCCACCGTTGTAGGTTCACCCGGTGTCCGCCCACCTCGAACCCCGACTGCTGCGCGCCTTCCTCGCCGTCGCCGAGGACCTGCACTTCACCCGTGCGGCAGCCCGGCTGTACGTCGCCCAGCAGGCACTCAGCCGTGACATCCGGCGCCTGGAACGGGAACTGGGCGCCGAACTCTTCGTACGCACCACCCGGCAGGTGGCGCTCACCCCCGACGGGCAGCGGCTGCTGCCGTACGCGCGCCGGGCGCTGGAGGCGCAGGACGAGCTGCTCGCCGCCTTCGGGCGGGCGGACGCCGCGCGCCCCCTGCTGGTGGACGTGAACAGCCCGGGGCTAGCCTGCGGGCGGGTCCTGGCGCTGGCCCGCGAACTCGCTCCCGACTGCGAGTTGATGACCCGTTTCGAGAGTGGCCTCACCGGCGCGGCGGGCGAACTGCTCGCCGGCCGGCTCGACGCGTCCTTCGGGCGGTTCGCGGGCCTCGACCCGGCGGTGCGGGCCCGCCTGGAGCAGCAGCCCGTGCGGTACGAGCCGATGGCCGTCGTGCTGCCCGAGGGCCACCGGCTGGCCGCGCTGGACGCCGTACCGCTCGACGCGCTGGCGGGGGAACGGGTGTACGCCGGCGCGGGGAACCCCCGGACGCTCGAATGGACCGGGCTGGCCCGTCAGCTCTTCGAGGGACGCGGGATCGAGGTGGCGGCACCCGCGCCGCTCGCCGTCGGCACCGAGGAGTTCCGGAGGATCATGGCCAAGACGCGGACCCCCGTGCTCGCCGTAATAGATTTTCCGGCCATGCCCGGCTCGACACTCCACCCCCTCGTCGACCCGATTCCGCTGTCACCCGTGTCACTGGTGTGGCGGAAGGGTCTGGTGCATCGAGGAGTTGACGCCCTGAGGGAAGCAGCGGCACGGTTGGCGGCGGACGAGGGGTGGCTGGAGCGGCCTGCCGGAGGATGGATTCCGGCCATGGATGCGCTCGTCATGAAGAGCCAGATCTGACACGGAACCCTCACGCATGGCTACGTGCGCTACATTCGTGGCCCGGGTGAAGTGTGCTAAGGGGGGCGCTCGGACCGGATGGGGGTCCGGTCCGGACGACGACGTGCGAGTACTCGGGTCGCACGCGCCACCCAGAACGAGTCCCGTGGGGGGATGTACGTGCGCGCGAAAGATTGGCCAGAAGACGCCCAACCCGGACGGAATGATTCCGGTCAGGTCGGCGAGGGCGGAGTCGACCGGCCGACCCGCGACGAAGTGAACCGGTCGGTTCGAAACAGGCTTGATCGGCCCTTCCGTAAAGGTTCAGACGGTGTTGGTGATCCGGACGCGCCCGATGCCACCTCCGTCCTCGAAAGGCCCGACATGAACGACTCCTCCGGCGGTCCGGATGATTCCGGCGATTCTGGTTGTTCCGGCAGTGGTCCCACATCCGACGCGTCCGCTTCAGCCGGGGCGTCCGGCCCGTCCGACGGATGGTTCCGCCGGGAGGCCGCCGCGGCCGTGCCCCGGCGGAAGGACGCCCGCCCGACCGCCGAGCCGGATGACGAACGACCGGGCGGGGGGTCGCCGCACGGCGGTCCCCCGCCCGGCGGCTCTTCGCCCGGCGGTCCTTCGCGCGGCGGTCCTTCGCACGGCGGTCCGTTCGGCGGCAGCCGGAGGAACGACCACCGGCGAAGCGACGACCGGGCCGCGACCGGATTCGAAACCGGGCGAATAGTCTGGGGCACCACCGCGGCCACCGACTCCGCCCGTTCCGCCCGGCCCGCCCGTCCCGCACGTTCCACTCCGTCCGGAAACCCCTCGGGTGCCGCGGCCCCTTCCGGATTCGCCGGTAGCACAGGCAGCTCCGCCGCACGCGACGACGCCAGGCGTGACCCGGGGCACGACGCCGCAGACGGCTCCTGGAACGAGTCCGAGCACCCCGAGCACAGCCACGACCCGCACGAGGTCACGGTCCAGCTCGACGGCGTCGGACGGCAGACGGAGGACTGGCTCGTCCAGCAGGCCAAGGGAGCCCCCGGCGCCCGTACCCAGGAGGCCGCGGACCGCCCGGTCTTCGTCGACGAGACGGGTCGCCGCAGCCGCAGGTACCGCAGGATAGGCATGGCGGTCGGCCTCGCCTGCGCGGTCTACGCGATGGTCGTCCTCGCCACGCTCGTGTCGGGCAACTCCAGCGCGCCCTGGCTCCCCGAACTGGGGCAGAAGGGCGACACGCCGGCCGGTGAGGTCGACGCCCCGCCCCTGACGGCCGAGTCCGCGGAGCCGTCCGGCGAGGAGGTGAGCCCCACGGTGGGGACCACCCCGTCGGTCGAGGTCCCGCCGAGCCAGTTCCCGGGAGCGGGCGTCTCCTCCGTCCCGTCGGCGACCGCCACCGCCCCCGTGCAGAGCGCCGACCCCGAGCCCTCGGCCGACACCACCGAGCCGGCCGCCCCCGAGCCGACCGAGTCCGACACCCCCGACCCGGTCACCTCGTCCCCGGCCGCCCCGGAGCCGAGCGCCACCGAGACCGCGACGGAACCCTCGGACCCCTTGGACCCCCCGGCCGAGGACGACACCGGCACCGTCGCCGGCGGACCGCTCACCCCCGACCCGGTCCTTCAGCCACCGGGCCCGACCACCGCTCCCTCGTCTTCCCCGTACTCCTCGTCCCCGTCGTTCCCGGAGAACGTTCTCTGATGGCACCCCGCACCAACCGCCGTGGTGCAGAGCGGGGCGCCCTCCGGCGCCGGCGCCTGCCCATGCGCTACCTGCTGCCCCTGCTCGTCCTCGTCGCCCTGATGGCGATGCTGATGCTGCGCGGCTTCGTCCACAGCGAGATACTCGCCGACCACCGCGTCCAGTCACCGGCGGCGTCCGACCGCGTACCCGAGGAGATCCTGGAGGGCGGCCCGGTGATCGACACCCGGGACGGCCGCACCGACAGCCTGGAGATACCGGACCGCGAGCTGGTCCTGACCTTCGACGACGGCCCGGACCCCGAGTGGACGCCCAAGGTGCTGGAGGTCCTGAAGCGCTACGACGCGCACGGCGTCTTCTTCATCACCGGCTCCATGGCCTCGCGCCACCCGGACCTCGTCCGGCGCATGGTCGACGAGGGCCACGAGATCGGCCTGCACACCTTCAACCACCCCGACCTCTCGCTCCAGTCCAAGAGCCGCATCGACTGGGAGCTGTCCCAGAACCAGCTGGCGCTGGCGGGCGCGGCCGGTATCCGGACCTCGCTGTTCCGGCCGCCGTACTCGTCGTTCGCCCGCGAGATGGACAACAAGTCGTGGCCGGTGACCGAGTACGTCGGCAGCCGCGGCTACATCACGGTCGTCAACAACACCGACAGCCAGGACTGGCGCAGGCCCGGCGTCGAGCAGATCATCCGCAACGCCATGCCCAAGGACGGCAAGGGCGCCGTCGTGCTCATGCACGACTCCGGCGGCGACCGCTCGCAGACCGTGGCCGCGCTCGACCGTTTCATCTCCGGCCTCAAGGACGACGGCTACGACTTCGACACCCTCACCGCGGCCCTGAAGGCGCCCAGCGCCCACACCGAGGTCTCCGGCCTCGACCTGTGGAAGGGCAAGGCGTGGGTCCTCGCGGTCCGGGCGTCGGAGAACACGACGTCCGTCCTGGTCGTCGGCCTGGCCGTCGTCGGCGGCCTGGTCATCGCCCGCTTCGGGCTGATGCTGCTCCTCTCCGTCCTGCACGCCCGCAGGGTCCGCCGCCGCGGCTTCAGCTGGGGCAGGCCCATCACCGAACCGGTGTCGGTCCTCGTGCCCGCCTACAACGAGGCCAAGTGCATCGAGCAGACGGTCCACTCGCTCGTGGCGAGCGATCACCCCATCGAGGTGATCGTCGTCGACGACGGGTCGAGCGACGGCACCGCCCGCATCGTCGAGAACCTGAACCTGCCGAACGTACGCGTCGTGCGCCAGCTCAACGCCGGCAAGCCCGCCGCCCTCAACAGGGGCGTGGCCAACGCCCGGTACGACCTCATCGTGATGATGGACGGCGACACCGTCTTCGAACCGTCCACCGTGCGCGAGCTGGTCCAGCCCTTCGGCGACCCCCGCGTCGGCGCGGTCGCGGGCAACGCGAAGGTCGGCAACCGCGACTCGCTGATCGGCGCCTGGCAGCACATCGAGTACGTGATGGGCTTCAACCTCGACCGCCGTATGTACGACATGCTGAACTGCATGCCGACCATCCCGGGCGCGGTCGGCGCGTTCCGGCGCTCCGCGCTCAAGCGCGTGGGCGGCATGAGCGACGACACGCTCGCCGAGGACACCGACATCACCATCGCCATGCACCGCGACGGCTGGCGGGTCGTGTACGCGGAGAACGCGCGCGCGTGGACCGAGGCCCCGGAGTCCGTCCAGCAGCTGTGGTCCCAGCGCTACCGCTGGTCGTACGGCACGATGCAGGCCATCTGGAAGCACCGCAGGGCGGTGATCGAACGGGGCCCGTCGGGCCGCTTCGGCCGGGTCGGCATGCCCCTGGTCTCCCTCTTCATGATCCTGGCCCCGCTCCTGGCCCCCCTGATCGACGTGTTCCTGCTCTACGGGCTGGTGTTCGGCCCCACCGCGCAGACGATCGCCGCCTGGTTCGGCGTCCTGGTGGTCCAGGCGGTGTGCGCCGCGTACGCGTTCCGGCTCGACAAGGAACGCATGACGCACCTCGTCTCCCTCCCGCTCCAGCAGATCCTGTACCGCCAGCTCATGTACGTCGTCCTGCTCCAGTCCTGGATCACCGCCCTGACCGGCGGCCGGCTGCGCTGGCAGAAACTCCGCCGCACGGGTGCGGTGGGGCTTCCCGGCGCCGGGGGCCCGCCCGCGCAGCAGCCGGAGAGGGACCGGAGGCCCGTCGGATGAGCACATGGCCTCCCACCGGGCAGGACACCCCGATGCACGACTCGTACGGCGGGAACGCCCCCCTTCGGCCCCCGGTCCCGGGAGCGGCACCGATCGCGGCACCGGGCTTCGGACTCGGCCCGACGGCGACGGCGACGGCGGCGACCGGGGATCTCCCGGCGCCCGGGACCGCGGCGCCCTCGGGGACGGGGGCGCCCTCGGGGACAGAGGCACCGGTCAGGCGCGGCGGCCCGGTCCGCGACCGCTACTTCGATCTCCTCCGTGCGATCGCCCTCTTCCGGGTCGTCCTCTACCACCTCACCGGCTGGGCGTGGCTGCCCCTGGTGTTCCCGTCCATGGGCGTGATGTTCGCGCTGGCCGGCAACCTCATGGCGCGCTCGCTGAAGCGCCCGGCGCCCCAGGTCATCCGCAGCCGCGTCCGCCGTCTGGTCCCGCCGATCTGGCTCCTGGGCGCGATCGGCGTCACCGGCATGGTCCTCCAGGGCTGGGGACCCGACGAGGACGGCCACCCGGGCTGGTGGCTGCTCCACCTCACGTTCTGGATCCTCCCGGTCAGCGACCCGCCGTACGCGGAGGGACTGCCCGGCATCCACGGCTTCATCGGCGACAACTGGGCCTCGGACCTCGCGGGCCCGCTCTGGTACGTCCGCGCGTACCTCTGGTACGTCCTGCTGTCGCCCTTCCTGCTGCGGGCCCTGCGCGCGCTGCCGCTGGCGACGATCGCGGCGCCGATCCTGCTGTCGGCGGCGTTCCAGCTGGAGTACCTCTCCCTCCCGGGGGAGCGGATCCCCTCGGCGCTCACGGACTTCAGCACCTTCGGCGCCTGCTGGATCATCGGCATGGCCCACCAGGAGGGCATCCTGCAGCGCCTCCCGCGCTACGTGGTCCCCTCGGTGGCGCCGGCGATCGCACTGGTCGGCCTCTGGTACGCCACGAACCAGAACTTCTCCGAGGGTCACGACCTGGACAGCATCCCGCTGGCCCAGGCCCTCTGGTCCTGCGGAACCGTGCTGCTCCTGCTGCACTTCAGCCCGTCGTGGTCGGAATGGCCGCGCCGGCTGCGCCGCTGGGACAAGCCGGTCACGCTGCTCAACTCCCGTGCCGTGACGATCTACCTCTGGCACAACACGTGCATCCTCGTCGCGGCGACGCAGTGGGACCGGCTGTGGAGCATCGACGCGCTGTCGGAGAACCACGCCTGGCTGCTGGAGAGCCCCTGGCCGGTCCTGGTCCTCACCTGGATCCTGATCGCGGCCTGCGTCCTCGCCTTCGGCTGGGCGGAGGACCTGGCGGCGAAGCGGCGTCCACAACTGTGGCCGACGGGTGCGAGGAAGCGCCCTCGTCCGGGCGCCGACACGGACCGGGGTTCCAGCTCGGGCCCCGGCTCCGGCACTCGCTCCCGACCACGGGCCAGGGCGCGGTAGTTCCGCGGAGGTTGACTGTGTTCGCGCGGGCCAGGTCGATGACCCGGCCCGCGCTCTGCCACGCCCGTTCCGACGACCGGGCGTACGGCCCCGTGGGTTTCGGTGACCGTTTCGTCGTCACCCTGCGACAATTCGCCCTGGTGTCGTCCCCCGCCCTCTCGGTAGCGTGGCTGCGCTCATGACCCCCTCGCCCCACCGGGAGCCGTCCGTGAACCGCCGCCCCACTCTCCTCGCAGCGATCACGCTGACCGCCGCTGCGGCCCTGACGCTGTCCGCCTGCGGTGGCGGCGACAGCACGAAGGACAGGAACAAGGACAGCGACAAGATCGCGGGCGCTGACACGGGCACGGAGAAGCCGGCTTCGCCGAGCGCGCCGGAGGCGGCTGCGGGTCGACCGAAGATCGAGCTTCCGTCGGATCTCACGTACACCTTCGAGTGGCCCAAGACGGGCGACAAGGAGAAGGACGCGGTCCTGGCCGACAGCCAGCAATTCATCAAAGCCGTGGATATGGCCATCGCTGAACAGGATCCGCTGCACAAGGCATACCTTTTCTACTCCGAGGGAGAGGCGGCGGCAGGCAGCGAGAACTTCATCCGGGAATTCGTTGAGTACAAAGACCGCATTACTGGGGCCAAGCGGTACTACAACTCCAATGTGAAGATCAGTGATGACGGGACGGCTGGATTCGCTTACTGTGAAGATCAAAACAAAGCGTACAACAAGAGTCTGAAGTCCGGTAAAGTCGCTGTGACCGAGAAAACGAAAGACAACTACGTTCTTTACAACAGTCGGCTTCGGGTCAACGAAGAAGGCATCTGGGTCACCGAGAAGCTGACGTCGCAGCGTGGGAGCGCCGCATGCCAGTCCTGAAGTTCAGAAGTCCAGCAGTAGTCGCCTTCGTGACCACCGCAGCTCTGGTGTTGTGCCCAGCGCAGGCATTCGCAGGGTACGGGCACGGTGGTAGCACCAACGGTGGCTCTGACACCACGGCATCAGGAAATGCTGGCGGTGATGGCAGCGTCAGCGCAGTAGCCGGGGCCGTGGTCTACGACCGTGGCAACAACGGTTCCGGTGATTCAGTCGGGCCGGTCACTTCCGCGGCGTCGAACTGGACTCCACCCGCCTGCTACTACGCGCCGAAGTACACCCCGGAGCAGCTTGAGAAGTACATGAAGAAGCTCTGGGCGGCGGAGTCGACGGGCTACCAGTGGGACGCCCAGCGGCGTGAGAAGTTCGAGGGCGGCGGGTCGTACAAGGACTTCAACAAGGACAAGGCCGGCGAGGGCTATTTCTGGGACTCCTACGTGACCGAGGGCCGGGAGGGTGACCCGGGCGCGCTGGACTGCACGAAGGACATCTTCTGGGTGGACACGGGTGACGCCCCGCCGCCCGACATCCCGCAGGCGATCACCCCCGAGATGCTGGCCCAGCTCGCGTACGCGGAGATCCGTGTGCCCTCGACCAGGGTCGAGCTGGCGCCGGAGGGCACGACGAAGGTGAACCTGCCGACGTGGGCGTGGCTGGACGCGGCGAAGTTCAAGCCGGTCTCCGTGACGGCGTCCGTCCCCCTGTTGCAGGTTCAGGCGACGACCACGGCGGAGCCGCTGTCCCTGAGGATCGAGCCGGGCACGCCCGACGCGACGACGTACCCGGCGTCCGGCGTGTGCGAACTGAACGGCGACCGGATCGGCGAGCCCTATGCGAGGGGCAAGTCCGACCGGACCCCGCCGTGCGGTGTGAGGTACCTGCGTTCGTCGGGCGACAACTCGTACCCGCTGAGGGCCACGGTCACCTGGAAGATCAGCTGGACCGGCACCGGCGTGAACGGCGCCCAGCCGCTCCCCGACGGCGAGTTCGGCGCCGGCCAGGACGTGATCGTCCAGGAGATCCAGTCCGTCAACCGCTGACCGGAAGATCATCGACGCCGCCTCACCGCCCGGTTCGGGCAGCGGGACACCGTGGCGGTCTCGCGCTGCCCGAACGTGATCACCGGCCGGACCGGGGCGTGACGGATCAGCCCCGGGCCACCGGTGCCTGCAGTTCCGTCACCCAGTCATCACGATTTTCCGGGCACTCCAGGCTGATCTCGCGGGGGTATCCGGTCGACCGGTAGCCGTTGGCGTCGATCCAGCGGGCCAGGGCCTGGGCGGTGGGGAGCACGGCGTCCATCGAACCGCGGTGCACGATGGTCGCCGCCTGGCCGAGGGACGGCAGGTCGAAGATCCGGAAGGTGCCGTCCCGAGGAGGGGCGGAGACCTGGACGGCGGCGTGGACGCTGATCCTGCCACCGCCCTCCGGAACGTCCTCGTAGTACGCGACGCCCGGGCCCGTAGGCGTGATACCCGCCGAGTCCAGGCACCGGAACAGCTCGTCGTAGAGCGGCCCTATCACCGGGCCGATGTCCGCGGGCTCGAAACTCGCGGCCGTTGCGGTCAGCTCCGCCACCCGGACGGAGGGAACGCTCTTGATGACGACGTCGTTCGTGGGCATGTGCCCCTCACTCTCGATCGCTCGGAGCCTCGCCTCGACCTGGACCAGCCGTGCTCCCGCGGCAGCCATGGCGGTCTCCAGTTCGGCCCGCCGCAGCCGCAACATGCCGCGTAGTTCCTCGGCGCCGACCTTCTCGTCCACGATGTCCTGGACCTGCTGGAGGGTGAATCCGAGGTCCTTGAGCGCGATGATCCGGTTGAGGCGGGCGAGCTGGGCAGCGGTGTAGTAGCGATAGCTGCTGGCCGGGTCGACGTGGGCCGGGCGCAGGAGTCCGGTCGCGTCGTAGTGACGCAGCATCCGGACCGAGACGCGGCCGTGCCGGGCGAAGTCTCCGATGGTGAACATGATGTCTCCGAGCTGACCGCCTGACACGGTGTGAGGGTCAAGAAGCTGCGTGACGGCCGGGGGACGGCGAAAAGCCGGAGCCTCATCGGTGCCGCTGAAGAGGCTCAGTGCTTCTGTCGTCCCAGTCCTGCAACGAGCATCGCCCTGCCGGAGTTCGCGCTGGTGTCGTCTCCCGCGCCCTCGGTAGCGTGGCTGCCCTCAAAACGCCTTCGCCTCAGGGGAGACAACTGTGAACCGCCGTCCCACTCTGCTCGCAGCGGTCACGCTGACCGCCGCTGCGGCTCTGTCGCTGTCCGCCTGCGGTGGCGGCGACAGCGCGAAGGACAGGAACAAGGACAGCGACAAGATCGCGGGCGCGGACACGGGCACGGGGAAGCCGGCGTCGCCGAGCGCGGACGCGGTGGACTCCACCGACCGGCCCAAGATCACGCTTCCGCCGGACCTGAAGCTCACCTTCGAAACGACGAAGACCGGAGATGCGGTCAAGGATGCCGTCCTCGCCGACAACGCCGAGCGGATGCGCGCCGTGGACGCCGCGATCACAGGAACGGATCCCGAGGGAGAGGCCCTTGCTTACTACAACACGGGCAAGGCGCGAGAGGCTGCGCTGACCTGGGTCCAGCAGTTCAAAGATGCCAATTCCTCCCTGACGGGAGAAGCGCGCTACTACGACCGAAACGTGACGCTGAAGAACAAGACCACAGCCCTGCTCAGCTTCTGCGCGGACGAGAGCAAGGGATTCAGCAAGGACAAGAAGACCGGCAAAGCCGACAAGACGCCTGTCACGAAGAACAGCTATGTCCTTTACAACACGCGGTTGGAAAGGAACGGCGCAGGAATCTGGCAGACGTCTCAGATCATCTCTACGAGGGGGGCGGCGCAATGCCAGCCGTAGGGCGAATCGCCGTGGGTGCGACTGTGATCGCCGCTGTCGCGGTGCTCGCCGGAGGGCCTGCTGCTCGGGCGGACTTTGTGCCGGGCGGCAACGGGACGGGTTCCGAGACGCAGGCGGAGGGCGGTCGGCAGGGCCAGAAACTGACCTCCACGGCCGGGGCCGTGGTCTTCGACCGTGACAAGAACGGGTCTGGAGGGTCGGTCGGGCCGGTCACCTCCGCGGCGTCGAACTGGACTCCGCCCGCCTGCTACTACGCGCCGAAGTACACCCCGGAGCAGTTGGAGAAGTACCTGACGCCGATCTGGGAAGCGGGTTCCACGGGCTACGAGTGGGACGCGGAGCGGCGTGAGAAGTTCGAGGGCGGCGGGTCGTACAAGGACTTCAACAAGGACAAGGCCGGCGAGGGTTACTTCTGGGATTCCTACGTGACCGAGGGCCGGGAGGGTGACCCGGGCGCGCTGGACTGCACGAAGGACATCTTCTGGGTGGACACGGGTGACGCCCCGCCGCCCGACATCCCGCAGGCGATCACCCCCGAGATGCTGGCCCAGCTCGCGTACGCCGAGATCAGGGTCCCCGGCACCAGGGTCGAGCTGGCGCCGGAGGGCACGATGAAGGTGAACCTGCCGACGTGGGCATGGCTGGACGCGGCGAGGTTCAAGCCGGTCTCCGTGACGGCGTCCGTCCCGCTGTTGCAGGTGGAGGCGACGACCACGGCGGAACCCCTGTCGCTGAGGATCGAGCCGGGTACGCCGGATGCGGCGACGTATCCCGCGTCGGGTGTGTGTGAGCTGAACGGCGACCGGATCGGTGAGCCCTACGTGAAGGGTGGGTCCGACGAGACCCCGCCGTGCGGTGTGAGGTACCTGCGTTCGTCGGGCGACGGCTCGTACCCGCTGAGGGCCACGGTCACGTGGAAGATCAGCTGGACCGGCACCGGCGTGGACGGTGCCCAGCCACTGCCCGACGGCGAGTTCGGGGCCGGCCAGGACGTGATCGTCCAGGAGATCCAGTCCGTCAACCGCTGACGGGGAGGGGAGAAGGGGCGGCGCTTCCCGCCTCGGTCCCGGCGGCGTGACGAATCCGGCAGGGCCGGATGGGTCACCGCCGCGGTCTTTCGGGGACCGGCGATCGTCCGGTGGCGTCGGGCGTGTCAGGCGCGGTCGTGGAGCGTGATCTGGTAGCCGTCGGGGTCGGCGAAGGTGAACGTCCGGCCGAAGGGGCCGTCGATCGGCGCGGAGACGATGGTGTGACCGTCGGCGGCGAGAGCGTCGTGGATGGCCTGGACGTCGGTGGCGTGGAGCCAGATCGCGGCACCGATGCCGGGCTGGGCGACGGATGCGAGATCGGTGCCGGGAACGACGTCGCGGAGTGCGAACGCGATCGGCTTCGTCTCGAAGACGACGGCGTGCGGAGGCCCGGCCTGCGAGCGGACGAGGCCGAGGTACTGCTCGTAGAACGCCTGCGAAGCGTCGAGGTCGCGCGCCTGGAGCGAGATGAAGTCGGGGCCGGTGACGGGCATGATGGTGCTCCTTCTCTTCGTGTCAGCTTCCTGACACGGATCAATGTATGTCAGAATCCTGACATGAGTCAAAAAGCTGTCGGCGTCGACCTGGACAAATCACTGGGCTACCTGCTGAAAGAGGCGTCGAGCGCCCTGCGCGTGGCCATGGAGGAGGTGCTGCGGCCGCTCGGGATGAGCGTGACGCACTACGCCTGCCTCGAACTGCTGGCTCAGCGGCCGGGCTTGTCGAACTCCGAGCTCGCGCGGGGCGCGTTCGTGACACGGCAGTCGATGAACGTGTTGCTCCAGACCCTGGAACGAGAGGGCCAGGTGACCCGGCCCGCGGAGGCGCCCGTCGGGAAGGCTCTTCCCGCGCGGCTCACGCCGCACGGTCGGCGGAGCCTGGAGAAGGCGACCGTGGCGGTCCGGTCGGTCGAGGACAGAATGCTGGCCGGCATGACCGAGGCCGAGCAGTCGGGCGCGTTCCGGATCCTGGAGAGCATGATCCATTCCCTGCGCAAGGGTGATGACGGCGCATAACGCGTTCCGCGGCGCACGTCTCGCCGCGCCCTGACGGGAGTGCGGCCGCCTGGGAAATGAGCGGCAGGGTCTCCCCGGCGCGCGGTACGGTGCGCCGATGTCAGCGATCAGGAACTTCCAAGTCACCTTCGACTGCGCAGAACCCGAGCGCCTCGCCCGCTTCTGGTGTGAAGTGCTGGGGTACGTCGCACCGGCGCCGCCGGAGGGGTTCGCCACCTGGGACGATTTCAACCGCACCCTGCCCCCTGAGAAGAGGGGGGCGTGGTTCGCCTGCAGTGATCCCTCGGGAGTGGGCCCACGCCTGTACTTCCAGCGCGTCCCCGAGGGGAAGGCCGTCAAGAATCGGGTACATCTCGACGTCCGGGTCGGCACCGGGCTGGTGGGGGACGAGCGCCTCGCCGCGCTCGAAGCGGAGTGCGCGCGGCTGGTCGCGCTCGGTGCGACACACGTGCAGACGCTGTACGCCGATGAGGAGAACGAGTCGTGCATCCCGATGCTGGACATCGAGGGCAACGAGTTCTGTATCGACTGAACACTCTCCGAACCGGGAGAGCAGGAGAAGGTGGAGGGAGACCTTCCCCGGACCTCTGGTCTCGTACTCGTAGGAGACCGGTTCTAGCGTTCCGGCCGCGGAGCGTGATCCGGGAGAGACGCGTCGGAGGGGGCCGGCCGTTGTTCCAGCCACACCCCGTCGCGCATGATGACCCTCCCGCGCAGCTCCGGCTCGCCACGCCAAGCGCGCACAGTCCCCGGGACCACGCGTACGTAGAGAAAAGAGCCCTCTTCCGCGCGTGGGTCCCACCCGAACTTTTCCGCGAACGCCTCCGCCGCGCCTCCAGGCACTTCCTGCTACGGGAAGCACTCCGCCTCACCCTGGAGGAGCACCACGTCGAAGGTGTCCGGCAACGCCAGGCGCACGCGTGGCTCTTCGCGGACGTTCCGTGCGGTCGCGGAGGTGGCGCCGGTGCACACCCACACCGCTCGCCCGTCCCACAGGAACCACAGCGGCACCTGGTGCGGCCCGTGATCGGGATGAGCCGTCGACACCCATACGTCCCGCTCGGTGGCGAGCCGCTCCAGAGCGTCGCGCGTACGCTCCGCCGTCCGGCGACGAACGATTCCCGTGGTCTCCATGAGGACCGACCCTAGCCAGCGGGTGCGCGGCGCGCCTGGGGCGCGGGACCTGCTCCTGGCGACCGATGAGCCCCTCGGCCCGTGGCTCGGGTGCGCAGAGTCGTTCAGTCGTTGGTTCAGGTGGTGCGCGGGGGCGAGGACGCCTTCAGGGTTCGTATCAGATCGTGCAGGCCGGGGCGGGTCGTTGCGAGGACGGTGTCGGGGTCGTCGCTCTCGCGGAGGTGGACCCGGCCCGAAGGGGCGGCTGACACGTAGACGCAGTTCGAGCTGTCACCGCTGTACGTGGATTTCTGCCAATGGGGTGTGGGCATGTTTGATCTCTTTCAGATGTCCCGGATGAGGCGGTGGACGAAGTCGCGTGACTTGGCGGGGCTGAGCGAGCAGGACTCCATGTGATCCAGCACGGAACGGTATTTGCTCAACTGTGCTTCTGCGTCGAGAAATCCGCAGCCTCCGTGGTGCGTGTCCAACTGGACGGTGTCGAGCTGCGGAACCGGGCCCTCAAGGTAATCGAATGACTGACCTGTGCTCGGGAAGTGATCCGCGCCTCCCTCCCGGAGGCACTCATGGTCACCGCAGCCCCGCCCGACACCTGGACGTACGCCCTTCGGCTGCCGCACGACCCCCGCGCCGCACGCGTCGCACGTATGACCGTGCGGGCCGCCCTCAGCGGGCACGGGATGGCTCAAGCCCTCGACCCCGTCGAGCTGTTGACGTCCGAGTTGGTCACCAACGCGTACCGGCACACCGACGGGCCCGCCTCACTGCGGCTCACCGCGTCGGGGGACGGGCGGTTGCGCGTCGGGGTGTGGGACAGCAGCCCGCACGTCCCGGCACCCTTCGACCAGCCTCCCGGCGTCCCGCGGAACGGACCGGACCGGGGTGCCGGCAAGTTGTTGTGGTTCGAGGTCCAGGTCTGAGGACGTCACGCCTGGTGAGAACCCTCACCGTGCCCCCCGCCCCCGCGTGAGAGCGAAGTTCCCCGGTGGTCACCCACAGCCACAGGGCGGAAACGCGTCGTCCCTACCTTCGGGAGCACCACCCGGAGACATCGTGGAGGCGCGAGATGACAGCCCCGAGCAGCAGCACCGCACCGCGCAAGGGGGGCCGCTGGATCGAGCAGTGGGACCCGGAGGACGAGGCGTTCTGGAAGGAGACGGGGGAGAGGGTCGCCCACCGCAATCTCTTCTTCTCCGTCCTCTCCGAGCACATCGGGTTCTCGATCTGGACCCTCTGGTCGGTCATGGTGCTCTTCATGGGGCCCGAGTACGGGCTGACCCCCGCCGACAAGTTCTTCATCATCTCGATGGCCACGCTGGTCGGCGCCGTCGTACGCGTGCCGTACACCTTCGCGGTCGCCCGGTTCGGGGGCCGGAACTGGACCATCATCGCGGCGAGCATGCTCCTCGTCCCGACGATCGCGGCCTTCGTGGTGATGGAGCCCGGGACGTCGTTCGGGACCTTCCTCGCGTGCGCCATGCTCGCCGGTGTGGGAGGGGGGAACTTCGCCTCCTCCATGACCAACATCAACTCCTTCTTCCCGCTGCGGAGGAAGGGCTGGGCCCTCGGGCTCAACGCCGGCGGCGGCAACATCGGCGTGCCCGTCGTGCAGCTCATCGGGCTCGCCGTCATCGGGGCGGGCGGCGGACCGCGTCTGCTGCTCGGCATCTACATCCCGCTCATCGTCGTCGCGGCCGTCCTCGGCGCCCTCCACATGGACAACATCGCCTCCGTGAAGAACGACACCGGCGCCGCCAGGGAGGCCGTCAGGGACCCGCACACCTGGATCATGTCCCTCCTCTACATCGGGACGTTCGGGTCGTTCATCGGGTACAGCTTCGCGTTCGGTCTCGTCCTGCAGACGCAGTTCGGGCGTACGCCGCTGGAGTCGGCCTACGTCACCTTCGTCGGGCCGCTGCTCGGCTCGCTCATCCGGCCCGTGGGCGGCTGGCTCGCGGACAAGTACGGCGGGGCCCGCATCACCCTGGGGAACTTCGTCGGCATGGGCGCCGCGACCGCCGTCATCGTGGTCGCCTCCATGCGGGAGTCGCTGGCCCTGTTCACCGCCGCGTTCATCGTGCTCTTCGTGCTGACCGGGCTCGGCAACGGCTCCACGTACAAGATGATCCCCGGCATCTTCCAGGCCAAGGCCACGGCCCTCGGGCTGACCGGGGAGGAGGCCGCCTCGTACGGGCGGCGGCTGTCGGGGGCCTCGATGGGGCTCATCGGGGCCGTGGGGGCCGTCGGCGGGCTCGGGATCAACCTCGCCTTTCGCCAGTCGTTCCTGAGCGTAGGTTCCGGCACCGGGGCCTTCGTCGCCTTCCTCGCCTTCTACGCGGTCTGCTTCCTGGTCACCTGGGCCGTATACCTTCGCCGCCCGGCCGCCGCCGAGTCGCCCGCCACGGCCTCGTCGGAGGCGAAGCCGCAGCTCAGCTATGCCGAGGTGTGACACGAACAGGGCGCGGCACAGGGTGCGGCGCGGGGCGCGGCACGGGACGTAACACGGGTGACATCGAGCGGAACCGAGTCCGTCACGCATGATTGACAGGCTCGGTCGTCCGCCACGGGGCGGGGCGGACGGGGCGCGCGGAGGACGCCCCGGCCCAGCGGGTGACGCGGACGACGAACACCACTCGAACGGGACGAGAGCCATCCATGTACGAGCAACCGCAGCAGCCGGCGGAGCAGCAGCCGCCGCAGCAACAGCCGCAGCAGTCGACGGAACGGCAGCCGGAACAGCGGCCGGAACAGCGGCCGGAACAGGACGTGGGGCGGTCCGGCCGGCCGGAGCACGGGCCCCTCGCCGGGTTCACCGTCGGGGTGACCGCCGCCCGCCGTGCCGACGAGCTCGGCGCCCTGCTCCAGCGGCGCGGCGCCGCCGTCCTGCACGCCCCCGCCCTGCGCATCGTGCCCCTCGCCGACGACAGCGAACTGCTCGCGGCGACCAAGCAGCTGCTCGACCAGGCCCCGGACGTCGTGGTCGCGACCACCGCGATCGGCTTCCGCGGCTGGATCGAGGCCGCCGACGGGTGGGGGCTGGGGGAGCACCTGCTCGGCGTGTTGCGCGGTGTCGAACTGCTCGCCCGTGGACCCAAGGTCAAGGGCGCCGTACGCGCACAGGGGCTGACCGAGGAGTGGTCGCCGTCCTCCGAATCCATGGCCGAGGTGCTCGACCGGCTGCTGGACGAGGGGGTGGACGGGCGCCGGATCGCGGTCCAGCTGCACGGCGAGCCGCTGCCCGGCTTCGTCGAGTCGCTGCGGGCGGCGGGCGCGGAGGTCGTCGGCGTCCCGGTGTACCGGTGGCTGCCCCCCGAGGACATCGGTCCTGTGGACCGGCTGCTCGACGCCACGGTCGCCCGCGGCGTCGACGCGCTGACCTTCACCAGCGCCCCGGCCGCCGCCTCGCTGCTGGGCCGCGCCGAGGACCGCGGGCTGCTGCCCGAGCTGCTCGCCGCTCTCGACCACGACGTGCTGCCCGCCTGCGTCGGCCCGGTCACCGCGCTGCCGTTGCAGGCCAAGGGCGTCGACACGGTCCAGCCGGAGCGCTTCCGGCTCGGCCCCCTCGTGCAGGTGCTGTGCCGGGAACTGCCGTCCCGGGCGCGGACCCTGCCGGTCGCCGGGCACCGGGTGGAGATCCGCGGGCACGCGGTGCTGGTGGACGACGCGCTGCGGCCCGTACCGCCCGCCGGCATGGCACTGATGCGCGCGCTGGCCCGGCGGCCCGGCTGGGTGGTGGCACGCGCCGAGCTGCTGCGGGCGCTGCCCGGCGCCGGCAAGGACGAGCACGCCGTGGAGACCGCGATGGCCCGGCTGCGTACGGCGCTGGGCGCGCCCAGGCTCATCCAGACCGTCGTCAAGCGCGGCTACCGGCTGGCCCTCGACCCGGCCGCCGACGCGAAGTACGCCGACGCCTGACCCGCCGACGCCGTCCCCTTCCCGGAGGGCCTCCGCCCGGCAGCCGCGACCCGCCCGGCAGCCGCGACCGGCACGGCAGCCGCCGTGACGGCGACGGCCGTGACGGCCGCCATGGTCGTACGTCATCGGCATCGGCATCGGCATCGGCATCGGCACCCGCGCCAAGAGGCCGGGGGCGGACGCGGACACGGTGCGACCGGTGAGCGTGGCGCGACCACTGGGCGCGGCGCGACCGCTCAGCAGGGCGCGTCCGAGCGGAGCGTCCGGGCGGCGCGGGCCGGTACGGGGCGGCGCGCGGGGCTTCCCGCCGCGCGCGGGGGAGGGCACTGTAGGGGGACGGGCCCCGCACGGCCCCTCCAGGTCCCCCTCTCCGCTCCGCGCACCCTCACCGACCCCCCTCCCTCCTGGCGGCAACCCCTAGGCGGTGACAGGCACATGGCATCGGGTACGGCCACGTCCCCGTACGAGCTGCGGTTCGACTCCGGGCGGATCTGTCTCGACCTCCTGGCGACCACGCACCCCGAGGAACGGATCGGCTCGGCCGCTCCGTTGCGGGCCTGGATCACCGGATCCGGGCTCGTCCCGGCGGACACGCCCCTCACGTCGGCCGACTCCTCCTGGATCGTGGGCTTTCGCGAACTGAGGCACCACATCGGCCAGTTGGTGCGCGGTGAGCCGGACCGGGACTCCGAGCCCTTCGGCGCCGCGCTGGCCCGGGTCAACGAACTCGCCCGCGCCGCACCGCCCGTACCGTCGGCGGTGTGGGACGACGACGGCTCGCTCGTCCGCGTGCTGCGCTCCCCGCCCACCTGCTCCGCGCTCCTCGCGGCGGTGGCCCGTGACACCGTGGAACTCCTCACGGACCCGGCGGCCCGCGCGAGCATCCGCCAGTGTGAGGGAGACAACTGCCCGATCGTGTACCTGGACACGTCAAGAGGACGTCGTCGCAGGTGGTGCTCCAGTGAGGTGTGCGGAAACCGCGAACGGGTGGCCAGGCACCGGCGCAGAGCAGCCCTCGCACGGGCTTAGGATCCTCCGTGGATCCCCCGTGAACGACTTGTGGAGCAGATGGGAAGGCGTAGGAATCACGTTTCCCGCAAAGAAATCCATTCACTTTGAACAGCGCAACGTCCGCGCCCGTATCCGGAGATGAGCGACCGACTGGGGGATCCCCCGGACACCGGAGGTAGGCGTGCGCAAGGATTCCGCCGTGGCCGATGAACGATCGCCGAGGGCCCGACATCGCATGTCCCAGCCCTCGGAACCGGACGAGGAGCTGATGCGTGCGCTGTACCGGGAGCACGCGGGGCCCCTGCTCGCCTATGTGCTGCGGCTGGTGGCCGGAGACCGGCAGCGGGCGGAGGACGTCGTGCAGGAGACGCTCATCCGCGCCTGGAAGAACGCCGGTCAGCTCAACCGGGCGACCGGCTCGGTACGCCCCTGGCTGGTGACGGTCGCCCGGCGCATCGTCATCGACGGGCACCGCAGCCGGCAGGCCCGGCCGCAGGAGGTGGACCCGTCGCCGCTGGAGGTCATTCCCGCCGAGGACGAGATCGACAAGGCGTTGTGGCTGATGACACTCTCTGACGCGCTCGAAGACCTGACCCCCGCCCACCGGGAGGTACTGGTCGAGACGTACTTCAAGGGGCGTACCGTGAACGAGGCAGCCGAAACCCTGGGGATACCCAGCGGCACGGTGCGCTCACGGGTGTTCTATGCCCTGCGTTCGATGAAGCTCGCACTGGAGGAGCGGGGGGTGACGGCATGAGCACATACGGGGGATACGGAACGGGTAGTCCTGGATCCATGCAAAGTTCGCAGGGGCAGGGCGATCTGCACGAGACGGTGGGTGCCTACGCGCTGGGCATCCTCGACGACGCCGAGGCGACGGAGTTCGAGGCGCACCTCGCGACCTGCGAGTGGTGCGGGCAGCAGCTCGACGAGCTCGCGGGCATGGAACCGATGCTCGCCGCCCTGGCGGACCTGCCGGGTACCCGCGGTACACCGGCCATCGGTGAGACGCTCGCCGCCCGACCGAGCCCACAGCTCTCGGACCGGCTGGTCGGCGAGGTCGTCGAGCGCCGGGTCCGCGCCAGGAAGAGCCGGCGTCTCTTCTTCGGGCTCGCGGCCTCGCTGATCATCGGCGGCCCCATCGCCGCGATCGTGGCCACCGGCGGCGAGACGACCCAGGAGGCGCGCCCCGCGCAGACGGTCAGCACCGCCAAGCAGGTCTTCACCGGCATGCCGGACAAGGTCCAGCGCACGGACGCGGCCACCCAGGTCAGTGCCGCGGTCGGCATGGAGAGCAAGCCCTTCGGCACCTCGCTGGCCCTGGAGCTGAAGAACGTCAAGGGCCCGCAGAAGTGCTCCCTCATCGCCGTCAGCAAGAACGGCGAACGGGAGACGGCGACCACCTGGACCGTCCCGAAGTGGGGCTACGGCATCAAGGACGCCCCCACCGAGCTGGCCCGCAACCCGCTCTACCTCCAGGGCGCCGTGGCGATGAACCAGGCCGACATCGACCACTTCGAGGTCGTGACCTTCGACGGCGACAAGCTGACCGAGGTCGACGTGTAGGCGGATCAGGAACGGATCAAGAACGGATCAGGAGCGGATCAGGAGCGGAAACGTAGCCCGCCGGGCTCCCCTTCGCGTACGGTTGACGGCTGCCATGCACGTCAGAAGGGGGCCCGGTGGCCGCTCAGGTTCAGCAGGAAACGGCGTTCGATCCGGTGGGCGACTCCGTGCGCGACCGCGAGATCGGCGTCGAACAGGAACACCTGGACCGGGTGTACCGGCGCCTTGAGGAAAAGATCCACGAGGCGGAGTTCCTGATGAACGACGCCGCCCAGCGCGGCCAGGTCGGTACGCCCGGGGCGCTCGCGGAGCGTGACGCGCAGGTGTTCCGGGCGGGGATCCACCTCAACCGCCTGAACAACGAGTTCGAGGACTTCCTCTTCGGGCGGATCGACCTCCTCCGCGGCAAGGACGGCAAGAAGGGCCCGGACGGCGCCTACACGGCCGTCGAACCCGCCGAGGGGGCCGTCGGCCCCGACAACACCGCCGAGATCGCGGAGACCCTCCACATCGGCCGTATCGGTGTCCTGGACGCGGAGTACGCGCCGCTGGTCATCGACTGGCGGGCCCCGGCGGCCGCGCCGTTCTACCGCTCCACGCCGGTCGACCCCGGCCGGGTGGTGCGCCGCCGGGTCATCCGCTCCAAGGGCCGCAAGGTCCTGGGGGTCGAGGACGACCTGATGCGCCCGGAGCTGACGGCCACGCTCGCCGGGAACGAACTGGCGGTGATCGGCGACGGCGCCCTGATGGCCGCGCTGGGCCAGGCCCGCAGCCACACCATGCGGGACATCGTCGCCTCCATCCAGGCCGAGCAGGACCTGGTCATCCGGGCACCCGCCGCGTCCGTCACCTACGTGGAGGGCGGCCCCGGCACGGGCAAGACGGCGGTCGCCCTGCACCGGGCCGCCTATCTGCTCTACCAGGACCGCAGACGGTACGCGGGCGGCATCCTGATCGTCTCGCCCACTCCGCTGCTGGTCGCGTACACCGAGGGCGTCCTGCCGTCGCTCGGCGAGGAGGGCCAGGTCGCCATCCGCGCGGTCGGCTCCCTGGTCGACGGCGCCGAGGCCACGCAGTACGACACACCGGCGGTGGCCCGGACCAAGGGGTCCTACCGGATGCTGAAGGTGCTGCGGAAGGCGGCGCGCGGGGCGCTGGAGACACCGGAGCCCTCCGGCCACCGGTCCGCCTCCGGCCGGGCCGCGTCCGCCCCCTCCGGACAGCTCGCGTTCGGTGACGAGGGTGAGGAGGGTGCCGAGAGCGAGGAGGGCGCCGGAAGCGGTCCGGACCGGCCGGACGGCGACGCCGCGCCGCGGGGCCCGGTGGCCACGCCCACCCGCTTGCGGGTCGTCGCCTTCGGACGCCGGCTGGAACTGGAGGCGTCCGAGCTGGAGAGCATCCGGCAGAGCGCGCTCTCCGGGACCGCGCCCGTCAACCTGCTGCGCCCGCGTGCCCGCAAACTGCTGCTCGACGCCCTCTGGTCGCGGTCCGGCGCCGGCAGCCGGCACACCGACCCGGAGCTGGCCGCCGAGCTGCGCTCGTCGTTCGACGAGGACGTCAGCTCCGAGGACGCCTTCCTCGCGTTCCTGGACGCCTGGTGGCCCGAGCTGACCCCGCGCGCCGTGCTGGCGGCCATGTCCGACGAGCGGCGGCTGGGGCGCTGGGCGCGGCGGATCCTCAACCCCGGCGAGGTACGGCGGGTGGCGCGCTCCCTCAAGCGGGACGGGCTCTCCGTGCACGACGTGGCCATGCTCGACGAGCTCCAGGCGATCCTCGGCACTCCGGCCCGCCCCCGCAGGAAGCGCGATCTCGACCCGCTCGACCAGCTGACGGGCCTGGAGGAGCTGATGCCCGTACGCGAGGAGACGCAGCGCGAGCGGGCCGAGCGGCTGGCCCAGGAGCGTACGGAGTATGCGCACGTCATCGTCGACGAGGCGCAGGACCTCACGCCCATGCAGTGGCGCATGATCGGCCGCCGCGGCCGGCACGCCACCTGGACGGTGGTCGGCGACCCCGCCCAGTCGTCCTGGTCGGACCCGGACGAGGCCGCCGAGGCCCGTGACGAGGCTCTCGGCAGCCGTCCGCGCCGCCGCTTCACGCTCACCGTGAACTACCGCAACCCGGCCGAGATCGCCGAGCTCGCCGCCAGGGTCCTGGCCCTCGCCATGCCCGGCTCGCAGTCCCCGACCGCGGTCCGCTCCACGGGCGTACGGCCCCGGTTCGTGACCTCGGCGGGCGGACCGGGCGGACCGAACGGACCGGGGGAGCGGGGCGGGAGGGCCGGGCAGGGCGCCGGTGCGCGGGACGCCCTGGCGAAGACCGTGCGGGAGGAGGCCGCCCGGCTGCTCGACCAGGTCGACGGCACGGTCGGCGTCGTCGTCGCCATGAACCGCCGGGCCGAGGCCGCACGGTGGCTCGCCGGGCTCGGGGACCGCGTGGTGGCCCTCGGCAGCCTGGAGGCGAAGGGCCTGGAGTACGACGCCACGGTGGTCGTCTCGCCCGCGGAGATCGCCGACGAGTCGCCGGCCGGGCTGCGCGTGCTGTACGTGGCGCTGACCCGGGCGACGCAGCAGCTCACCATCGTCTCGGCCGCCCGGGACGAGCCGGACGCGGACGGCGTACCGGACCTCCTGAGGGACTGACCGGCCGCCGGTCCGGGGCGGTGAACCGGCGGGCCCCCGCCGGTGAACCGGGGGCCCCGTCCGCGTAAAACCTCGCCGTGACGCGTAAAGCTTCGCTGTGAACCCCGGTACGGGAATTGCCTTACGGGGATCGTTTGTTACCTTGGATGTGACACCGGCCCGATCCAAGCCCCCGGGCCCAACCTTCGTCGCCACGAGCGACCACTTGCCGCGAGGCGAGCATGGCGGGTCGGTGTCACTGACCAACCGCCGCGGGTGCCCGCACCCGCGGCGGCACGGAAGAGGCCCGCGTCACCTGGTGACGCGGGCCTCTTCCGTCGTTCCCATGAACAAAAGGTTCGCAACCCGGGGCGGCTACCACGTACTCCGCGGTAGGTGCGACGATCGGACGGCAAACCCGCGAACCAGCGGTGTTCGCAGCACTCGCAGTAGTTCGGTGAAAGCAGAGGAAGTCGGCCATGGCAACGGCGCCCAGCGTCTCCTACTCGATCACGGTCCGGTTGGAGGTGCCCGCGAGCGGAACCGCGGTCTCCCAGATCACCAACGCCGTGGAGTCCAGCGGAGGCTCGGTGACCGGCCTCGACGTGACGGCCTCCGGCCACGAGAAGCTCCGGATCGACGTCACCATCGCGGCGTCGTCCACGAAGCACTCGGAAGAGATCGTCGAGCGGCTGCGCGGCATCGAGGACGTCACGCTGGGCAAGGTCTCCGACCGTACGTTCCTGATGCACCTCGGCGGCAAGATCGAGATGGCGTCCAAGCACCCCATCCGCAACCGTGACGACCTCTCGATGATCTACACGCCCGGAGTGGCCCGGGTGTGCATGGCCATCGCCGAGAACCCCGAGGACGCCCGGCGCCTCACCATCAAGCGCAACTCCGTCGCGGTCGTCACCGACGGCTCGGCCGTGCTCGGCCTCGGCAACATCGGTCCGAAGGCCGCCCTGCCGGTCATGGAGGGCAAGGCCGCCCTCTTCAAGCGCTTCGCGGGCATCGACGCCTGGCCGCTGTGCCTGGACACGCAGGACACCGACGCGATCGTGGAGATCGTCAAGGCCATCGCCCCCGGCTTCGCGGGCATCAACCTGGAGGACATCTCGGCGCCGCGCTGCTTCGAGATCGAGGCGCGCCTGCGCGAGGCCCTCGACATCCCCGTCTTCCACGACGACCAGCACGGCACCGCCATCGTCGTGCTCGCGGCGCTCAAGAACGCGCTGCGGGTGACCGGCCGGGCGATCGGCGACATCCGCGTCGTCATGTCGGGCGCGGGGGCGGCCGGTACGGCCATCCTCAAGCTGCTGATCGCCGCGGGCGTCAAGCACGCCGTCGTGGCCGACATCCACGGCGTGGTGCACGCGGGCCGCGAGGACCTGGTGGAGGCCGCCGCCGGCTCGCCGCTGCGGTGGATCGCCGACAACACCAACCCCGAGGGCGTCACGGGGACCCTGAAGCAGGCCGTGCGCGGCGCCGACGTCTTCATCGGCGTCTCGGCCCCGAACGTGCTGGACGGCGACGACGTGGCCGCCATGGCCGACGACGCGATCGTCTTCGCGCTCGCCAACCCCGACCCCGAGGTCGACCCGGCGATCGCCCGGCAAACGGCGGCGGTCGTGGCCACCGGCCGCTCCGACTTCCCGAACCAGATCAACAACGTGCTGGTCTTCCCGGGCGTCTTCCGCGGCCTGCTGGACGCCCAGTCCCGCACCGTCAACACGGAGATGATGCTCGCGGCGGCGACGGCGCTGGCGGACGTGGTGACGGAGGACGAGCTCAACCCGAACTACATCATCCCCAGCGTCTTCAACGACAAGGTCGCGGGCGCGGTGGCGGGGGCGGTCCGCAACGCCGCGAAGGCGGCGGGCGTCACGGTCTGACACCGCCCCGGCGCCGGGAGGGGACGGGAGCTCCCGCCCCTCCTGCCTCTCCCGCCCGCCCGTCCCGTCACTCCGGGGTCGTCCGGGACGCCGCTCCCGAGATGGGACGCGTAAGGGCGGCAAGGCGGGGAAAGCGCTCCAATGGGTGGCAACTGTGACGGTTGCCACCCGCCCTCCGTACCGGCGCGTCGCCGGACACCGGGCCTCGGGCCGCCTCTAGGGTGGCGGCCATGGCTCAGTCCCTGCGGGCCCACCAGGCCATCACTGGCTTCGCGGTCCGCTGCCGGGAGTGGACGGAGCGTCACCATTTCGAGGCCGTGGCGCTTTTCGTGTGACTCCCAGGGGTACCGGATTGGCTTTCCCGCCGCAGGTGGGGGCAGGATGCGTCTTCGGGCGCGAGGGTCCGGCCACGGACCCGGGTCCGGGGACCGTCGAGGACCCTGGCAGCATCGGCTTCGACGTGCCCGAGATGCGGCTCCGCCGCGTGGCACGCCTCAACGGCAAGAAGAACACGGGAGTAACAACATGAACCGCAGTGAGCTGGTGGCCGCGCTGGCCGACCGTGCCGAGGTGACCCGCAAGGACGCCGACGCCGTTCTGGCCGCGTTCGCCGAGACCGTCGGCGAGATCGTCGCCAAGGGCGACGAGAAGGTCACCATCCCCGGCTTCCTGACCTTCGAGCGCACCCACCGTGCCGCTCGCACCGCTCGCAACCCGCAGACCGGCGACCCGATCCAGATCCCGGCCGGCTACAGCGTGAAGGTCTCCGCGGGCAGCAAGCTCAAGGAAGCCGCCAAGGGCAAGTAGCCCCTCCGTACGTCCCGCGAGGACGTACAGGGCTCCACAGACGCCGATGGGGCGGTCACCCGGATTCCGGGTGACCGCCCCATCGCGTACGCGTGTCCGCGCCTACGTGCCGCCGCCGGCCGGGCGCCCCGCCCCGGCCGGATGCCCTGCCCGGCCCGGCCGGATGTCCACCCCGGCCGGATGCCAGGCCCTAGCCGAGCGCCTTGCCCGGCAGCTCGACCTTCGCGCCCAGCTCCACCAGCTTCTCCATGAAGTTCTCGTAGCCGCGGTTGATCAGGTCGATGCCGTGGACCCGGGACGTGCCCTGGGCCGCCAGCGCCGCGATGAGGTACGAGAAGCCGCCGCGCAGGTCGGGGATGACCAGGTCGGCGCCCTGGAGCTTCGTCGGGCCCGACACGACCGCCGAGTGCAGGAAGTTCCGCTGGCCGAAGCGGCAGCGCGAACCGCCCAGGCACT
Source organism: Streptomyces beigongshangae (assembly GCF_019710745.1). Taxonomy (GTDB): domain Bacteria; phylum Actinomycetota; class Actinomycetes; order Streptomycetales; family Streptomycetaceae; genus Streptomyces; species Streptomyces beigongshangae. The sequence continues at coordinate 28,846 of NZ_JAHKJW010000044.1, read as the reverse complement.
CCCGGTAGAGCTGGATGTGCGCGCCCATCTGGTTGAGCGCCGACGTGAAGCCGAGCCGGGACTCGTACACCGTCTCGTGGACGATGGAGAGGCCGGTGGCCTGGGTGAGGGCGACGACCAGCGGCTGCTGCCAGTCCGTCTGGAAGCCCGGGTGGACGTCCGTCTCCAGCGCGATCGACTTGAGCTCGCCGCCGGGGTGCCAGAAGCGGATACCCTCGTCGTCGATCTCGAAGGCGCCGCCCACCTTGCGGTAGGTGTTCAGGAAGGTCATCATCGAGCGCTGCTGGGCGCCGCGGACGTAGATGTTGCCCTCGGTGGCCAGCGCCGCGGACGCCCACGAGGCGGCCTCCAGGCGGTCCGGCAGGGCCGCGTGGGTGTAGCCGCCGAGCGTGTCGACGCCCGTGACGCGGATGGTGCGGTCGGTGTCCATCGCGATGATCGCGCCCATTTTCTGCAGGACGCAGATCAGGTCCTCGATCTCCGGCTCGACCGCCGCGTTCGAGAGCTCCGTGACGCCTTCCGCGAGGACGGCCGTCAGCAGCACCTGCTCGGTCGCGCCGACGGACGGGTACGGCAGCTGGATCTTCGTGCCGCGCAGCCGCTGCGGCGCCTCCAGGTACTGCCCGTCCGCACGCTTCTCGATCGTCGCGCCGAACTGGCGCAGCACCTCGAAGTGGAAGTCGATCGGCCGGCCGCCGATGTCGCAGCCGCCCAGGCCCGGGATGAACGCGTGCCCGAGGCGGTGCAGCAGCGGGCCGCACAGGAGGATCGGGATGCGCGACGAACCGGCGTGCGCGTCGATGTCCGCGACGTTGGCGCTCTCCACGTGCGACGGGTCCATGACGAGCTCGCCCGGCTCCTCACCCGGACGGACCGTCACCCCGTGCAGCTGCAGCAGGCCGCGTACGACCCGCACGTCACGGATGTCCGGGACATTGCGCAGCCGGCTCGGAGCACTGCCGAGCAGCGCGGCGACCATGGCCTTCGGTACGAGGTTCTTCGCACCGCGGACACGGATCTCGCCCTCCAGCGGGGTTCCGCCGTGGACAAGGAGTACGTCGTCTGAGCCGTTGACGGTCATGTGTCTCGCGTTCCGGTTGGTGGGGAAGGTGGCGAAGAAGCAAGCGTAATGGCCGCCCACCCCCCTTGAGTAAGCCCAGGAGGCCCTCAGGGACGTCATGGCTTCGCCACAACACGAAACGTGCCCGGCCGGGCACGCCGGGTCACCGGTGGGGGCCGTGCGCTCCACCTGCTCCCGTGAGCCCTGAGCTGCATTCACCCCGGTGCGGGCATTGGCTCCCCCCGCGCGGGGAAGATGCGGGATCATGTCAGGCATGACGGAGGTGTCCTCGCTCACAGGGCGGCTGCTCGTGGCCACTCCCGCCCTGGCGGACCCCAATTTCGACCGCGCGGTGGTGCTGCTCCTCGACCACGACGAGGAGGGTTCCCTGGGTGTCGTCCTCAACCGCCCCACACCGGTGGACGTGGGGGACATCCTCGCGAACTGGGCCGAGCTGGCCGGGGAGCCCGGAGTGGTGTTCCAGGGCGGGCCGGTCTCGCTGGACTCGGCGCTCGGGGTGGCGGTGATCCCGGGCGGCACCTCCGGGGAGCGCACGCCGCTCGGCTGGCGCCGCGTGCACGGCGCGATCGGGCTCGTGGACCTGGAGGCCCCGCCGGAGCTGCTCGCCTCGGCGCTCGGCTCGCTCAGGATCTTCGCGGGGTACGCGGGCTGGGGGCCCGGACAACTGGAGGACGAACTGGGCGAGGGCGCCTGGTACGTCGTGGAGTCCGAACCCGGCGACGTCTCCTCGCCCGCTCCGGAACGGCTGTGGCGCGAAGTGCTGCGCCGCCAGCGCAACGAGCTGGCGATGGTGGCCACGTATCCGGACGACCCTTCGCTGAACTGATGGCTCAAACCTTCAGTACTCTTGCCGTCATGAGCACTCTTGAGCCTGAGACCCAGCCCCAGCGAGGCACTGGGACGGGAACCCTCGTGGAGCCGACGCCGCAGACGTCGCACGGCGACGGGGACCACGAGCGCTTCGCCCACTACGTCCAGAAGGACAAGATCATGGCGAGCGCGCTCGACGGGACGCCCGTCGTCGCGCTCTGCGGCAAGGTGTGGGTCCCGGGCCGGGACCCGAAGAAGTACCCCGTGTGCCCCATGTGCAAGGAGATCTACGAGTCCATGGGCTCGGGCGACGACGGCAAGGGCAAGGGCGGCGACAAGTAGGGCCCCTGCGGCCCGGCGGGCCGGCCCTTCGCGCCCCGTGAGGTGGCGGGGCACGGTGTGCGGTGCGCCGTGCCGCGTGAACGGAGTACGGCCGCGGCGCCCCTCGACGGGGCGCCGCGGCCGAGTCGTGACCCGGGCCCTCCGGCTCGGCGCCGCCCCCCCGCGTGCGCTCTCGGCGTATCCGGGGCCTTTGTCCCGTCCCTCCGTTGCATGGAGTGCTTCCGCCGGTCACAGAGTGGTGGAGACCTCTTGTGGGCACGTTCATGTACTCCATAGCCTCCCGGGTGTTGTGCAGCGCAAAACCGCCATTGCACATGTTGCAACGCGCCCCCGGAGGACGCCCTCATGAAGTTCGCGCACCTCTTTGCCCGTACGGCCGCCCCGATCGCCGCGCTCGTCGTGGCCGGGCTCACGGCGACCGCCTGCGCCCCGGAGTCCTCCGACAACTCCGGCGGCAAGGACGAGAAGAGCGGCACGCTGCGCGTGTGGCTCTTCCAGGAGGTCACCAACGCGCCGAAGGAGAAGGTCGTCGACAGTGTCGTCACCGCCTTCGAGAAGGCCCACGAGGGCACGGAGGTCGACGTCCAGTACATCCCCGTCGAGACCCGCGCCGAGAAGATCAAGGCCGCCTTCAACGACCCGGAGAGCGCGCCCGACCTCATCGAGTACGGCAACACGGACACCGCCGGATACGTCAAGGACGGCGGCCTCGCGGACGTCACGGAGGAGTTCACGGACTGGAGCGAGTCCAAGGACACCGACCCGACCGCCAAGCAGTCCGTCACGGTCGACGGGAAGATCTACGGCGCCCCGTACTTCGTCGGGGTGCGTGCGCTCTACTACCGCACCGACGTCTTCGAGGAGCTGGGCCTCGGCGTACCGAGGACCCAGGACGAACTGATCGGCACCGCCAGGAAGATCCGGCAGGCGAAGCCGGAGCTGTACGGCCTCGCGGTCGGCGGCGCGTACACGTACGGCGCGATGCCGTTCATCTGGGCCAACGGCGGCGAGATCGCCGAGGGCAAGGGCGGGTCGTACGCCTCCACGATCGACAGCGCGCAGGCCCGGAAGGGCATCAAGGCGTACACCTCGCTCTTCGGCGACGACAACTGCCCGGCCGCCAAGTGCGCGGGCATGGGCGGCAACGACACCGTCACGGCGTTCGCCTCCGGCAAGGCCGGCATGGCCATCGGCGGCGACTTCAGCCACGCGGCGATCGAGGCGGGGAAGGTCAAGGGCAAGTACGCGGTCGTCCCGCTGCCCGGTGTGGAGTCCGGTGACATCGCCCCCGCGTTCGCGGGCGGCAACAACCTCGGCGTCCTGAACAGCACCTCGCACCGCACGCTCGCCGTCGACCTGATGGAACAGCTCGCGTCGAAGAGGACGCAGGGCGCGCTCTTCGACGCGATGGGCTTCCTGCCGACGTTCACGGACGTGCGCCAGGACGTCGCGAAGCGCGAGCCGTTCGTCGAGCCCTTCGTGAAGACCCTCGGCGCCGGTGCCAAGTTCGTCCCGGCCTCGCCCGCCTGGTCCCAGATCGACGCGTCCCTGGTGCTGCCGACGATGTTCCAGGAGATCGTCAGCGGACGTAAGGACGTGGAGGCCGCCTCCGCGGACGCGGCGAAGAAGATGAACACCGCGTTCAGCTCCGCGGGATGAGCCGGATGACGAACCGTCCGCTCCCGGATTCCGTCCCGTCGCCCGGCGGCGGGCGGACGCCGAAGGAGCCCGCCGGACCGGCGGCGGCACCGGCACCGGTACCGGCCGGGCTCCCCGGGGCCGCGCCGGGACCCGTCCCCGGCCCGGCTTCCCCGGCCTCCCCGGCCGCGACAGCGGTCCGCCCGGCCGCCGGCCCCGGACCGGTGGGGAGCCCGTCGTCCGGGGCCGCCCGCCGGGGGACCCGGCCGGGACGCGGCGGGCCGGGACGCAGGTCCCCGCTCGCGCGCGGTGGCTGGACGCCCTGGCTCTATCTCGCCCCCGCCCTCGTGGTCATCGGCGGGCTGCTCGTCTACCCCGTCTACCAGCTCGGGCTGATCTCGTTCCTGGAGTACACGCAGGCCCAGGTCAGCGGCGGGCAGCCGACGACCTTCCAGGGCCTGGGCAACTACGCGGCGCTCTTCCGCGACGAGCAGTTCTGGCAGGTGCTGCTGGCCACCGTGGTCTTCGCGGCGGCGTGCGTCGTGTCGACCCTGGCGGTCGGCTGTGCGCTGGCCGTCCTCCTGACACGTGTCCGTGCCGTGCCGCGGCTCGCCCTGATGCTGGCCGCGCTCGGCGCCTGGGCGACCCCCGCGGTCACCGGGTCGACGGTGTGGCTGCTCCTGTTCGACCCCGACTTCGGGCCGGTCAACCGCGTTCTCGGACTCGGCGACCACTCGTGGACGTACGACCGCTACAGCGCCTTCGCCCTCGTCCTGCTCGAGGTGGTCTGGTGCTCCTTCCCGTTCGTGATGGTCACGGTGTACGCCGGGATCCGCGCCGTGCCCTCCGAGGTCCTGGAGGCCGCGTCCCTCGACGGGGCCTCCCAGTGGCGGATCTGGCGCTCGGTGCTGGCGCCGATGCTCCGCCCGATCCTCGTGGTCGTCACCATCCAGTCGGTCATCTGGGACTTCAAGGTCTTCACGCAGATCTACGTCATGACGAACGGCGGCGGCATCGCCGGCCAGAACCTCGTCCTGAACGTGTACGCCTACCAGAAGGCCTTCGCGTCCTCCCAGTACAGCCTCGGGTCGGCGATCGGAGTGGTGATGCTGCTGATCCTGCTGGCGGTCACGCTCGTTTATCTGAGGCTGCTGCGAAGGCAGGGGGAAGAGCTGTGAGTTCCGTGACGTCCGGGCATTCCGTACCGGCGGCGACTTCACCGGAAACACGAAATTCCGTACGGCCCCCGGGGTCCGCGAAGAATCCCGTACGCCGGTCCGTGCGGAATCTCGTACGCCGGTCCGTGCGGCGGCCGTGGCGGCTGGCCGCCGAGGTCTCGGCACTGCTGATCGCGGCCGTGGTCGCATTTCCCCTCTACTGGATGGTGCTCAGCGCCTTCAAACCGGCCGGGGAGATCGAGTCGACCCGGCCGCGGCCCTGGACGCTCTCCCCGACCCTGGATTCCTTCCGGCGCGTCTTCGAACAGCAGGAATTCGGCCGGTACTTCCTCAACAGCCTCGTCGTGGCCGTCTCCGTGGTCGTCGCCTCGGCGCTCGTCGCGTTTCTCGCGGCGACCGCCGTGACACGGTTCCGCTTCCGGTTCCGGACCACCCTGCTGATCATGTTCCTGATCGCACAGATGGTGCCCATCGAGGCCCTGACGATCCCCCTCTTCTTCCAGATGCGGGACTTGGGCCAGCTCAACACGCTGGGCGCGCTGATCCTGCCGCACATCGCCTTCTCGCTGCCCTTCGCGATCTGGATGCTGCGGGGCTTCGTGAAGGCCGTCCCCGAGGCGCTGGAGGAGGCCGCGTACATCGACGGGGCGAGCAGGACGCGGTTCCTGTGGCAGATCCTCTTCCCGCTGGTCCTGCCGGGGCTCGTCGCCACCAGCGTGTTCTCCTTCATCTCCGCCTGGAACGACTTCCTGTTCGCCAAGTCCTTCATCATCAGTGACACCTCGCAGTCCACACTGCCGATGGCCCTCCTCGTCTTCTACAAGCCCGACGACCCGGACTGGGGCGGCGTCATGGCCGGTTCCACGGTGATGACGATCCCGGTGCTGATCTTCTTCGTACTCGTACAGCGGCGCCTGGTCTCCGGTCTGGGCGGCGCGGTGAAGGACTGACGTGACTTCGAACGACGTGACCCCGAACGACGCGACCCCGAACGACGCGACGGCAAACGGTGCGGCGCCGAGCGGCCGGGGGGTGGGGGACCCGGGGCCGGACACCCCGGTCCCGCCCGGGGTGATCCCGGCACCCCGCTCCGTACGGGAGTCCGCGGGCCGGGGCGTCCCGCTCGACGCGGGCACCACCCTGTGGGCCGGGCCCGGCACGGCCGGCACCGAGCGCTGGCTGCGGTCGACCCTCGGTGCCGCGCTGGGACTCCCGCTGCCGCCGGGCACCGGGACGGCCCCCGGCGCGGGGGACGCCCCGGGGGCGGAGGACGGCCCGAACAGCGTGCGGTTGCGAATCGACGAGACCCTGGGACCGGAGGCGTACGTGCTCGACGCCCACACCCGGCGGGGCGTCGACCTCCGGGGCGGCGACCCCGCCGGAGTGTTCTGGGGCGCCCAGACACTGCGCCAGCTCCTCGGCCCGGACGCCTTCCGGCGCGCCCCCGTCCGCCCCGGAGCCACGTACGTCGTCCCGCGGGGGACCGTCGAGGACGCCCCGCGCTTCCGCTGGCGCGGCTGCATGCTCGACGTCTCGCGGCACTTCATGCCGAAGGACGGCGTCCTGCGCCACCTCGACCTGATGGCCGCGCACAAGCTGAACGTCTTCCACTTCCACCTCACGGACGACCAGGGCTGGCGTATCGAGATCAAGCGGTACCCGAAGCTCACGGAGACCGGGGCGTGGCGGGCACGCACCAAATTCGGCCACCGCGCCTCACCGCACTGGGAGGAGAAGCCGCACGGCGGTTTCTACACCCAGGACGACATCCGCGAGATCGTCGCGTACGCCGCCGAGCGGCATATCTCCGTCGTCCCGGAAATCGACATCCCGGGGCACTCGCAGGCCGCCGTCGCGGCATATCCGGAACTCGGCAACACCGATGTCGTCGACACGCGCTCCCTCTCCGTCTGGGACACCTGGGGCATCTCCGAGAACGTACTCGCCCCCACCGACAACACCCTGCGCTTCTACGAGGGCGTCTTCGAGGAACTCCTCGCCCTGTTCCCCTCGGAGTTCATCCACGTCGGCGGCGACGAGTGCGCGAAGGACCAGTGGAAGGCGTCCCCGGCCGCACAGGCGCGGATCGCGGAACTGGGCCTCGCGGACGAGGACGCGCTGCAGTCCTGGTTCATCCGCCACTTCGACGGCTGGCTGGGCGCGCGGGGGCGCCGGCTGATCGGCTGGGACGAGATCCTGGAGGGCGGGCTCGCACCGGGTGCCGCCGTCTCCTCGTGGCGCGGCTACCGGGGCGGCATCACGGCCGCGCGGGCGGGCCACGACGTCGTCATGTGCCCCGAGCAGCAGGTCTACCTGGACCACCGGCAGGCCGACGGGCCGGACGAGCCGGTGCCCATCGGCTTCGTGCGCACCCTGCAGGACGTCTACCGCTTCGAGCCCGTACCGCCGGAGCTGACCCCCGATCAGGCGCGGCACGTCCTGGGTACCCAGGCCAACCTGTGGACCGAGGTGATGGAGGACCGGGACCGCGTGGACTACCAGGCGTTCCCGCGGCTCGCGGCCTTCGCCGAGGTCGCCTGGAGCGCCCTGCCGCCCCCCGCGGAACGCGACTTCGCGGACTTCGAGCGGCGGATGACCGCCCACTACGCGCGACTTGACGCCCTGGGGGTCGCCTACCGGCCGCCCACCGGGCCGTTGCCGTGGCAGCGGCGGCCCGGCGTGCCCGGCCGCCCGATCGAGGGACCGCCCCCGAACGTGTGAGGCACCCGGGGAGGGGCGTCACCCGCGCGCCCGCCCCGGGACGGTGACACCGGACGGTGACACCGGGAAAAGACGGTCGAGGAGTGCCGAAAACCGTCAATTCGTGCTGACGGGTGATGTGGTGTGAAAACGGACCATCCGCTGGTGGCGGGCAGGAATGCCTCCTAGCGGACCCCCGCGTCGGAGGACGGGGAAGATGTGCCAGAGTTGCCACGTCCGCCCTGTCAGCACGTACCGTACGGCAACACAGGTGGGACCAGGTGGGGCAGCGGGAAGGGGCAGCCGGTTTGACCACGCACGCACCGCAGGCGGCGCAGGCCGTGACCCTGCCCGCCTCTCTGGACGAGGCCGTGGCGGCGCTCGCCGCCATGCCCGCCGCCGTTCCCGTGGCCGGCGGCACCGATCTCATGGCCGCCGTCAACTCCGGGCAGCTGAGGCCCGCCGCGCTCGTCGGGCTCGGCCGGATCAGCGAGATCCGCGGCTGGCAGTACCAGGACGGCCACGCGCTCCTCGGCGCGGGCCTCACCCACGCCCGTATGGGGCGCCCGGACTTCGCCGCCCTCATCCCCGCCCTCGCGGCCGCCGCCAGGGCCGCGGGGCCGCCCCAGATCCGCAACGCGGGCACCCTGGGCGGCAACATCGCCTCCGCGTCGCCCACCGGGGACGCGCTTCCCGTGCTGGCCGCGCTGGAGGCGACCCTCGTCGTCGCGGGCCCGGGCGGCGCCCGCCGCGAGATCCCCGTCTCGCACCTGCTCGCGGGCATGGAGATGCTCCGCGGCGGCGAACTCATCGGGTACGTGCGCGTGCCGCTGCTGCACGCGCCGCAGGTCTTCCTGAAGGCGACCGGACGGACCGGCCCCGGGCGCGCCATCGCGTCCGTGTCGCTCGTCCTCGACCCCGCCCGGCGCGGGGTGCGGTGCGCCGTGGGGGCCATAGCGCCGATGCCGCTGCGGCCCCTGGACGCCGAGCAGTGGGTCGCCTCGCTCATCGACTGGGACAACAACCGCGCGATCGTGCCCGAGGCGCTGGCCGCCTTCGGGGAGTACGTCGCCGCGGCCTGCATCCCCGATCCGGCCCCGGCCGAGGACGGTTCCGTACCGCCGCTGCCGCCCGCCGTACTGCACCTGCGGCGCACCGTCGCCGCGCTGGCCCGACGAGCACTGGGGAGGGCGCTGTCGTGACCGACGACCAGCACGGAGAGGGCGCGCCCCGGCCGGGCAGCCGCTGGGACCCGCTGCCCCAGGGCGACTACGACGACAGCGCCACCGCCTTCGTCGAGCTCCCCGAAGGCGGCATCGACGCCCTCCTCGCCGACTCACCGCTCGCCGCGCCCGGCCACGGCTACGTGCCGCCGCCGATAACGGCCGCGCCCGGCCCGGGCCCCGACCCGGCGTCCACCGGCTCCTGGGACGCACCGCAGGAGGCGGCCGGCCCGGGGCGGCACTCCGGGCAGCACTCCGGGCAGCACGAGGACGCGCGGTGGCCCGACCCGAACGCCCTGCCCGAGGAGCACCGGCAACCCGCCCAGGACCCCTACGCGTACCACCCCGGGACCACCGGCCAGTGGACCTTCGACCAGCCCCCCCAGGGCGGCCAGGACGGTCGGGGCGGCCAGGACGGCCGGAACGACCAGGGCGGGCCCGGCCACGACGTGACCGGCCAGTGGTCCATTCCGGTCGCCGACGGGGACCTGCCCGACGAGTCCGGTGAGTTCAACACGTCCTCGCTGGTCGAGCAGTGGGGCGGCAACGCGCCCGCCACGCTGCCCGGCGGGGCGGCCGCGCCCTGGGCCGACGAGCCCTGGGCCCGGCAGCCCGCCGACGGGAACGCGCCCCAGGAGGAGCACGGCGGCCACGGGCAGGGCCTCGCCGGGCACGGAGCCGCCGAGATCATCGACGTCTCCGGGGCACACGCCGACGAGATCGCCGTCCCCGTGGAGCGCGAGCCGGAACACGAGCCCGGGCACGGCACCGGGTACGAAACCGGGCGCGACGCCGGGTACGACACGGGACGCGGGGAACCGTCCGCGGCCCGGCACGACCACCAGGACGGTCAGGACGGCCGGGGCGACCCGGACGGTCAGGACGGTCAGGGCCACCCGGACCGCCCGGAGTTCGCGGACGGATCCGCCACCGGGCCGGGGACGGCCGCCGCGGAGCCGGTCTCCACCGAGACGGCCTCCACGGAGGCGGCCCCGGCCGGGGAACCCGGCGAGCAGCCCGCGGACGCGGCCGGGGAGGCCGCGGCCGACGTCCCGCAGGGCCCGCCCCCGCACGACGACCACCCCCTGGCCGCGTACGTCCTGCGGGTGAACGGCGTCGAGCGGCCCGTGGCCGACGCCTGGATCGGCGAATCGCTGCTGTACGTACTGCGCGAGCGGCTCGGCCTCGCGGGCGCCAAGGACGGCTGCTCGCAGGGCGAGTGCGGGGCCTGCAACGTGCAGGTGGACGGACGGCTCGTGGCCTCCTGCCTGGTGCCCGCCGTGACCGCCGCCGGGAGCGAGGTGCGCACCGTCGAGGGCCTCGCCGCCGACGGGCAGCCCTCGGACGTCCAGCGGGCGCTCGCCCGGTGCGGTGCCGTCCAGTGCGGTTTCTGCGTGCCGGGCATGGCGATGACCGTGCACGACCTCCTGGAGGGCAACCCGGCACCGACCGAGCTGGAGACCCGCCAGGCGCTGTGCGGCAACCTGTGCCGCTGCTCCGGCTACCGGGGCGTCCTGGACGCCGTACGGGACGTCGTGGCCGAGCGCCGGGCCCACGCGGTCACGGAGGGCCCCGCGGACGGCGACGAGGCCCGTATCCCGCACCAGGCGGGTCCCGGCGCCGGCGGCGTCAGCCCGTCCGCGTTCGAGCCCCACCAGCCCCATCAGTCCCACGAGCCCCACGAGCCCCACGAGCAGCCGTACGGCCAGGACGGAGGCCAGGCGTGAGCAACGACACCGCCACCGCGACCCCCGCGGAGCCCGGTACCGCCCCGGAACCGCCGCCGCACGGCCTCGGCGTCTCCCTGCCCTCCGTGGAGGCCCGCGCCAAGACGGAAGGAACCTTCCCGTACGCGGCGGACCTGTGGGCCGAGGGCCTGCTGTGGGCGGCCGTCCTGAGATCGCCGCACCCGCACGCGCGCATCCTGTCCGTCGACACCACCCACGCGCGCGAGATGCCCGGCGTGCGCGCCGTCATCACCCACGAGGACGTGCCCGGTACGGCGCTGCTCGGCCGCGGCAGGGCGGACCGCCCGGTGTTCGCCTCCGAGGTCGTACGCCACCACGGGGAGGCCATCGCGGCCGTCGCCGCGGACCACCCCGACACCGCGCGCATGGCAGCCGCCGCCATCATCGTCGAGTACGAGGTGCTCGACCCGGTGACCGACCCGGAGCAGGCGTTCGAGGCCGAGCCCCTGCACCCCGACGGCAACCTCATCCGCCACATCCCGCTGCGCCACGGCGACCCGGACGCCGCCGGTGACATCGTCGTCGAGGGCCTGTACCGCATCGGCCGCCAGGACCCGGCCCCGATCGGCGCCGAGGCCGGCCTCGCCGTGCCCCGCCCCGACGGCGGGGTCGAGCTCTACGTGGCGTCCACCGACCCGCACACCGACCGGGACACCGCCGCCGCCTGCTACGGGCTGGAGCCGGAGCGCGTGAAGGTCGTCGTCACCGGTGTGCCCGGTGCCACCGCCGACCGCGAGGACCAGGGCTTCCAGCTCCCCCTCGGGCTGCTCGCCCTGCGGACGGGCTGCCCGGTCAAGCTGACCGCGACGCGCGAAGAATCCTTCCTCGGGCACGTCCACCGGCACCCCACGCTGCTGCGCTACCGCCACCACGCGGACGCCGAGGGCAGGCTGGTGAAGGTCGAGGCGCAGATCCTCCTCGACGCGGGCGCGTACGCGGACACCTCGTCGGAGGCCCTCGCCGCCGCCGTCTCCTTCGCCTGCGGCCCCTACGTCGTCCCGAACGCCTTCATCGAGGGCTGGGCCGTGCGCACCAACAACCCGCCCTCCGGGCACGTGCGCGGCGAGGGCGCCATGCAGGTGTGCGCCGCCTACGAGGCCCAGATGGACAAGCTGGCGAAGAAGCTGGGCGTCGACCCGGCCGAACTGCGCCTGCGCAACGTGCTGGCCACCGGGGACGTGCTGCCGACCGGCCAGACGGTCACCTGCCCGGCGCCCGTGGCCGAACTGCTCCAGGCCGTCCAGGAGTTCCCGCTGCCCGCGCTCCCCAAGGACACGCCCGAGGACGAGTGGCTGCTGCCGGGCGGCCCCGAGGGCGCCGGTGAACCCGGTGCCGTGCGGCGCGGCGTCGGCTACGCCCTGGGCATGGTCCACATGCTCGGCGCCGAGGGCACCGACGAGGTCTCGACGGCCACCGTGAAGGTCCACGACGGCGTCGCCACCGTGCTCTGCGCGGCCGTGGAGACCGGCCAGGGCTTCACCACGCTGGCCCGGCAGATCGTCCAGGAGACGCTCGGCATCGAAGAGGTCCACGTGGCCTCCGTGGACACCGACCAGCCCACCGCGGGGCCCAGCGCCCGCGGCCGCCACACCTGGGTGTCCGGCGGGGCCGTCGAACGGGCCGCCAAGATGGTCCGTACGCAGCTGCTGCAGCCCCTCGCGCACAAGTTCGGGATGTCCACGGAGCTGCTCCAGATCACCGACGGCAAGATCACCTCGTACGACGGCGTGCTGTCGACGACCGTCACCGAGGCGATGGACGGCAAGGAGCTGTGGGCGACCGCGCAGTGCCGCCCGCACCCCACCGAGCCGCTGGACGGCGACGGCCAGGGCGACGCCTTCGTCGGCCTCGCCTTCTGCGCGATCCGCGCGGTGGTGGACGTCGACATCGAACTCGGCTCGGTGCGCGTGGTCGAACTGGCGCTCGCCCAGGACGTGGGGCGCGTGCTGAACCCCGCGCAGCTCGCCGCCCGTATCGAGGCCGGCGTCACGCAGGGCGTCGGCGCCGCCCTCACGGAGAACCTGCGCAGCGCGCGCGGACTGGTGCGCCACCCCGACCTCACCGGGTACTCGCTGCCGACCGCCCTCGACGCCCCGGACATCCGCATCGTCAAACTCGTCGAGGAGCGCGACGTGGTCGCGCCCTTCGGGGCGAAGGCCGTCAGCGCGGTACCGGTCGTCACGTCCCCCGCCGCGATCGCGTCCGCGGTGCGGGCGGCCACGGGGCGCCCCGTCAACCGGCTGCCCATAAGGCCGCAGGCGGCCGTGGTGACGGCGACGCAGTGACCCGTGCCGGTCCGCCTCGGCCCGAAGGCCCGGCCGGCGGGGAGGGCGGGCGATGGACGGCGTGGTCCTGATCACCGGCATCATGGCGGCCGGGAAGTCCACGGTCGCGCAGGCGCTCGCCGAGAGGCTCCCGCGGGCCGCGCACGTACGCGGTGACGTGTTCCGGCGGATGGTCGTCAGCGGGCGCGCGGAGTACGGGCCCGGAGCGGCGCCGGGGAGCGAGGCGGAGGCGCAGCTCCGGTTGCGGTACCGCCTCTCGGCGGCGACGGCGGACGCGTACGCGCGGGCCGGCTTCACCGCGGTCGTCCAGGACGTGGTCCTGGGCGGGAACCTGACGGAGTACACCGGACTCGTACGGACCCGCCCCCTGTACGTCGTCGTGCTGGCGCCGCGCGCCGAGGCGGTGGCGGAGCGGGAGGCCGGGCGGGCCAAGACGGGCTACGGCGCGTGGACCGTCGGGGAGCTCGACCGCGGTCTGCGCGCGGACACCCCGCGCGTCGGGCTGTGGCTGGACACCTCCGGGCAGACCGTGGAGCAGACGGTGGACGCGATCGTGGCGGGGCGGGAACAGGCCAGGATCCGCTGAAGAAGCGCTGGTCACGGCGGTTCCGGGGCGTTGTCGGTGGTGCCCGCTAGTGTTCTCGGCAGTGGGGGAGGACCGCCGGGCGGCGGGCCGGTTTCTTCAGTGTGCCGCGGTGTCGTGGCGGTCTCCTGTGCGCATGCCGCCCGGTCCGGTCCTGCCGGGGGACTGTGAACGACGATCCACGGGGGAACGATGATCACGACGGACACCGGCACCGGCACGAGCACCGCGTCCGGGACGAGCACCGTCTCCGGCGCGAGCGCTGCCTCCGGCGCGACGGTCGGGGCCGGCACGATGACGGGGTCCGGCGCGGTGACCGGATCCGGCACGATCATCCTGCCCGAGGACGCTCTGGACCCGTACGTCACGCACCCGCCGACGCGCCGCCTGCTGACGGGACCGGGCCTGCCGGCCGACAGCGACCTGCTGACCTTCGGGGCACTGCGCGCGGGCGGGCCGCGCACCGTGGCGGAGGTGACCGGCGACCCGGTGTTCCTCCCGGCGGACCTGCGCGACCAGTTGGTGATCGGTGCGCTGCGGAACCCCGCGGGCCCGGAGACCGAGTCGGTCCTGCTGGACGGGGCGACGGGCGAGGTGTCCACCGCGTGCCTCCTCCCCGGCCGGACCGCCCCGGCGGACCGCCTCCCGCTCGCCCCCTCGCTGCGGACGCTCACGGACTTCGTGGCGGCGACGCACGAGATGGCCGGAAGACGGGGCCGGTTCGCGTCCTACGAGGGCCGGTTCGGGCCGAAGGCGGTCACCGGGATGTCCCAGCGGCTCCTCGCGCTCTTCGAGGAGTCCGCCGGCGGCGAGGTCCCGCCCTTCTGGAGGACGGTCGCGCTGGTCCGCCCGCTGGCCCTCGTCGCGGGCCCGCCCGCCGACGCGGCGCTGACGCTCGACCTGCCGGGCCGTCTGCTGGACCAGGAGTTCGGTCAGGGGCGGGTGATGCGCTTCGAGGACGTCGACTTCCCCGCGGCGCTCGCGCACGGGCCGACCCGGCGCTTCCTGCGGGAGACGGGCCTGCCCGAGGACGGCCCGCTCTTCCACCTGGACACGGACGTGCCGCTGCCGACGCTCGCCGAGTACTACGAGGACGAGCGCCCGTACGTCCTCACGCCCGACCAGCTCCCCGCGGACGCCGACCGCCTGATACGCCTCGGCGGCCTCGCCGGGGACGACAGCCTGGTCGTCGACGGCACGACGGGCGCGATCCTGGAGTGGAGCGAGCCGGACGCCAGGCTGTACGCCCTGAACACGGACGTCTCCACGCTGGCCTTCACCCTGTGGCTGTTCCACCGCGAGCGCACGATCGCCGAGTCCCTGCCCCGTGAACCGGCCGGGGAGGCCCGCGGCCACCTGCCCACGACGACGACCCGGACCCTCACTGCGGTGGACCCGACGGGCCTCACCCGGAAGGACGGCCACCACTACTGGACCCGGACCCTGACGCGGGCGCTCCGGCGCGAGACGGCCGCCGCGCTCTGACCCCTCGTGACTCCTCCGACCCCTGCGCGTCCCGCACACGCCCCGGGGCCGGCCACCCGAAGGCGGCCGGCCCCGGGCCGGACCGGAGGCCGTGGCGGGAATCGAACCCACGTGCCTCGCTTTGCAGGCGAGTCCCTAAGCCACTCGGGCACACGGCCGGACGTCGGGTCCGAGGTTCCGGGCCCGATGTGTCGACCGTAGGCCCGGAGCGGGGCGGGGCCAAGGGAACCGCCGGGGCCGCAACGGGACTGCCATGCCGCGTTCACAAAGGGGGTGGAGGGGGGACAGGGGTCAATGTCGGGCTTGCCCCTTACGCTGGCGGGTATGACCTTTCCCGAACCGGGCGACACCGGTGTCGCCGCCGCTCCGAGCGCACCGACCGAAGCCCCTGCCCCGGACGGCGTCCTCGGCCGTCCGTACCGGGCGCTGAGCATCGGGATCGTCTCCGTGGTGCTGCTCATCGCCTTCGAGGCCACGGCCGTCGGGACGGCGATGCCCGTCGCGGCACGGGAGCTCGACGGGATCCCGCTGTACGCGTTCGCGTTCTCCGGGTACTTCACGACGAGCCTGTTCGGCATGGTGCTCGCCGGGCAGTGGTCGGACCGGGCGGGCCCGCTGGGGTCGCTCACCGCGGGGATCGGGGCGTTCGCGGCGGGGCTGCTGCTCTCCGGGACGGCCGGGGCGATGTGGCTGTTCATCCTCGGCCGGGCCGTCCAGGGGTTCGGCGGTGGCCTGGTGATCGTCGCGCTGTACGTGGTCGTGGGACGCGCCTATCCGGAGCGGCTGCGGCCCGCGATCATGGCGGCGTTCGCGGCGAGCTGGGTGGTGCCGTCCGTCGTCGGTCCCCTCGCCGCCGGCGCGGTGACCGAGCACCTCGGCTGGCGCTGGGTCTTCGTCGGCGTGCCGGTGCTGGTCGTCCTGCCGCTGGCGCTCGCGCTGCCGCAGATACGGCGGCGGGCGTCCGGGCCCGAGGAGGGGACCCCCGTGGCGCCCTTCGACCGGCGGCGCATCCGGCTGGCCCTCGCCATCTCCGCGGGCGCCGGTCTGCTCCAGTACGCCGCCCAGGACCTGCGGTGGCTGTCCGTGGTCCCGGGCGTGGCGGGAGCGGCCCTGCTGGTCCCGGCGGTGCTCGGACTGCTGCCCCGCGGCACCTACCGGGCGGCGCGCGGACTGCCGTCCGTGGTGCTGCTGCGCGGGGTGGCGGCCGGGTCCTTCATCGCGGCCGAGTCGTTCGTGCCGCTGATGCTGGTCACCGAGCGGGGGCTGTCGCCGACGATGGCCGGGTTCTCGCTGGCGGCGGGCGGCGCCACCTGGGCGCTGGGCTCCTTCGTCCAGGCGCGGGCGCGCGTGGAGCCGTACCGGGAGCGGCTGATGACGCTGGGCATGGTGCTGACCGCGGCCGCCATCGCCGCCGCGCCGAGCGTGCTGATCGACGGGGTGCCGGTCTGGACGGTGGCGGTGGCATGGGGGTTCGGCTGCTTCGGCATGGGGCTGGTGATCTCCTCCAGCAGCGTCCTGCTGCTGAAGCTCTCCGACCCGGGCGAGGCGGGCAAGAACTCCGCCGCCCTCCAGATATCCGACGGCCTCGCCAACGTCGTCCTCCTCGCCGCGGGCGGAGCGGCCTTCGCGGCACTGGGCGGCGGCACGGTCGCCCACGCGGCCACCCAAGCCTCGGGCGGCCACCCGACCGCCTTCGTGGCGGTGTTCCTGCCGATGGCGGGAGTGGCACTGGTGGGAGCCTGGGTGACGACACGGCTGCGGACCGCACAGCCTGCGCGGAGCGGGTAGTACCACCATGGCCCCACTTTCCGTACCATGACGGTATGGCCATGAACCTTCGTCTGCGCGACGACCAGCAGGAGGCGCTCAAGCTGCGTGCCGAGGAGGAGGGGCGCAGCATGCACGCCGTAGTGCTCCAGGCGATCGACCGGTACCTGGAGCAGGAGACGGACCGGGCGACCGTCCGCCGGCTGGGGGCCAAGTACGCGACGGGCCACGCCGACCTGCTGCGGAGGCTGGGGGAGTAGGTGAAGTACCTCACGGCCCAGGAGGTCCTGGAGCTGGCGGAACTGGCCTGCGGGGAGCGGACGCGGGTGGCCGTGCGCGACCTCGGCCTGCTCGCCTCGGCCGTTCACCGCCCCCGGTCGCGGATGTTCGGCGTCGAGGCGTACCCGGACCTCTTCGAGAAGGCGGCGGCACTGCTCCAGTCGCTGGCCGTGAACCATCCCCTGGTGGACGGCAACAAGCGCATGGCGTGGCTGTCGACGGTGGTCTTCCTCGACTTCAACGGCACCGAGATGCTCGACGTCGACCAGGACGAGGCGTACGAACTCGTGATCGAGGTGTCCTCCGGGAAGCTGGAGGACGTGCGGATGCTCGCCGCGCGGCTGAGGGGACTGCACTCGGCGATGTGACCTGGGTCGCATCCGGCGCCGTCCCCGCATCGTCTGCGCGTCGACGTTCGCGGGCCGCCGGTAGGGTGGCCCGGTTGTCATACCCGGCTGTGCCGTCCGTCGTCCGCCATCACCCCGTCCGGCGTGGCGCGCACGGCCCCTTGTCCTCGACCACCCTCCGGAGACCGTGACTACCGCCCGCCCGTCGCCCACCGACATCCTCACTGGAGGGCCCTCCGTGCCCGCCTCTTCCGTCGCCGGTGCCTCCTCCTCGCACCACCTGTCGCCCGCGTTCCCCGGGCGGGCCCCCTGGGGCACCGCCAACAAGCTGCGCGCCTGGCAGCAGGGGGCGATGGAGCGGTACCTCCAGGAGCAGCCGCGCGACTTCCTCGCCGTCGCCACGCCCGGCGCCGGCAAGACGACCTTCGCGCTGACGCTCGCGTCGTGGCTGCTGCACCACCACGTCGTGCAGCAGGTGACCGTGGTCGCGCCGACCGAGCACCTGAAGAAGCAGTGGGCGGACGCGGCCGCGCGGATCGGGATCAAACTCGATCCCGAGTACAGCGCGGGCCCGCTGAGCAAGGAGTACCAGGGCGTCGCCGTGACCTACGCGGGTGTCGGCGTACGGCCCATGCTGCACCGCAACCGCTGCGAGCAGCGCAAGACCCTCGTCATCCTCGACGAGATCCACCACGCCGGCGACTCCAAGTCCTGGGGCGAGGCGTGCCTGGAGGCGTTCGAGCCCGCCACCCGCCGGCTCGCCCTCACCGGTACGCCCTTCAGGTCCGACACCAACCCCATCCCCTTCGTCGCGTACGAGGAGGGCAACGACGGGATCCGCCGCTCCGCCGCCGACTACACCTACGGGTACGGCTCCGCCCTCGGCGACGGCGTCGTGCGGCCCGTCATCTTCCTCTCCTACAGCGGCAACATGCGGTGGCGCACGAAGGCCGGGGACGAGATCGCCGCCCGGCTCGGCGAGCCGATGACCAAGGACGCCGTCAGCCAGGCATGGCGCACCGCCCTCGACCCGCGCGGCGAGTGGATGCCCAGCGTGCTGCGCGCCGCCGACCAGCGGCTGACCGAGGTCCGCAAGGGCATCCCGGACGCCGGCGCCCTCGTCATCGCCTCCGACCAGGACTCGGCCCGCGCCTACGCCAAGCTCATCCGCGAGATAACCGGCACCAAGGCCACCCTCGTCCTCTCCGACGACACGGGCGCCTCCAAGCGGATCGACGAGTTCAGCCACAGCGACGACCGCTGGATGGTCGCGGTCCGCATGGTGTCCGAGGGCGTCGACGTGCCCCGCCTCGCGGTGGGCGTGTACGCGACCACCATCTCCACCCCGCTCTTCTTCGCGCAGGCCGTCGGCCGTTTCGTACGGTCCCGGCGGCGCGGCGAGACCGCCTCCGTCTTCCTGCCGACCGTCCCCGACCTCCTCACCTTCGCCAACGAGATGGAGGTCGAGCGCGACCACGCCCTCGACAAGCCCAAGAAGGAGGGCGAGGAGGACCCGTACGCCGAGTCCGAGAAGGAGATGGAGGAGGCGAACAAGGAGGAGGACGAGGACACCGGCGAGCAGGAGCAGTTCGCCTTCGAGGCGCTGGAGTCCGAGGCCGTCTTCGACCGGGTCCTCTACGACGGCGCCGAGTTCGGCATGCAGGCCCACCCGGGGAGCGAGGAGGAGCAGGACTACCTGGGCATCCCGGGGCTGCTGGAGCCCGACCAGGTGCAGCTCCTGCTCCAGAAGCGGCAGGCCCGGCAGATCGCGCACAGCCGCAGGAAGCCGGACGACGAGGCGGACCTGCTCGAACTGCCCGCCGAGCGCCGCCCCGTGGTCTCCCACAAGGAGATGATGGAACTGCGGAAGAAGCTCAACACCATGGTCGGCGCGTACGTCCACCAGAGCGGCAAGCCGCACGGCGTGATCCACACCGAGCTGCGCCGCGTGTGCGGGGGACCGCCGAGCGCGGAGGCGACCGCCGGGCAGCTGCGCCAGCGGATCGCCAAGGTCCAGGAGTGGGCCACCCGCATGCGGTGACCTCCGTCGGCATGCCCTGCGCGGGGACGTCCGCGCGGGTACGGCCTGCGCGGGTACGCCTTCACGAGCGCCGGTGCCGTTCTGGCACCGGCGCTCGCGCGTGTCCTGGCGCCGGGCGCCCGTTCGCGTGCGCGCTCCGCACCGGTCCGGTGCGCGCCGCCCACATCCGGCGATAAGTGGATCAAACCATGAGTAACCGAGGGCGGTCCGTACCTGCGCCTGACCGGATTCTGGACGGAGCCTTCCGCTGAGCGAACCGGCTCGCTACTGTCCCGCTACGCACACGCCCCGTGGCAGCGCCGCCGCGGAGCGCAGCCGGTGCCCGCCCGGGAGTGCCCGGGACGCTGCCGACCGGCGGCCTCTGACGCGCGTCGCCGACGGGACCGGCGACGTATCCGCCGCGTAGGGGGGCCGCCGACTCTCACCACTAAGGAGTGGGCGTCGTGACCGCGGAGACCTCCCAGACGCTCGACCGGGGACTGCGCGTCCTCAAGCTGCTCGCCGACACCGACCACGGGCTGACCGTCACCGAGCTGTCCAACAAACTCGGAGTCAACCGGACCGTCGTGTACCGGCTGCTCGCCACGCTGGAACAGCACGCCCTCGTGCGCCGCGACCTCGGCGGCCGGGCCCGGGTCGGGCTCGGGGTGCTGCGGCTCGGCCGGCAGGTGCACCCGCTGGTCCGCGAGGCCGCGCTGCCCGCGCTGCGGTCGCTGGCGGAGGACATCGGAGCGACCGCCCACCTCACGCTGGTCGACGGTACGGAGGCGCTCGCCGTCGCCGTGGTCGAGCCGACGTGGACGGACTACCACGTGGCCTACCGGGCCGGGTTCCGGCACCCACTGGAGCGGGGGGCCGCCGGCAAGGCGATCCTCGCCGCCCGGGCCGGGGCCCCGGACGGGCCCGGCTACACCCTCACGCACGGGGAGCTGGAGGCCGGGGCGAGCGGGGCCGCGGCGGCGCTGATCGGGGTGACGGGGGTCGAGGGGAGTGTGGGGGTGGTGATGCTGGCGGACGCCGTGCCGGAGCGGGTGGGGCCGCGGGTCGTCGACGCGGCCCGGGAGGTGGCCGACGCGCTGCGGTGACCCTGGTGGGTGCCTTGGCGGGCGACTTGGCAGGTGCCTTGGCGGTTGCCCCGGCGAGCGGCCCGGGGTGGTGTGCCGGGTGGGGGTCGGAGGTGGCTGGTCGCGCGGTTCCCCGCGCCCCTGAGGGTGTCGGTCGTGGCCGGTGTTTGAAGAGGGCGGGTCGGATGGGGCTGGTCGCGCGGTTCCCCGCGCCCCTGAGGGTGTCGGTCGTGGCCGGTGTTTGAAGAGGGCGGGTCGGATGGGGCTGGTCGCGCGGTTCCCCGCGCCCCTGAGGGTGTCGGTCGTGGCCGGTGTTTGAAGAGGGCGGGTCGGATGGGGCTGGTCGCGCGGTTCCCCGCGCCCCTGAGGGTGTCGGTCGTGGCCGGTGTTTGAAGAGGGCGGCCCCTGGCGGGGGACGGTCTCGCGTTAGATTGATTCCGTGCTTTCTCGCCTCCCGCGCCTTTCTCGCCTTCGGGCCGTTGCCGTCTGTGCCGTTCCCGTGGTGGTTCTGGTCGGTGCGGCGGCGTTCGTGCCGTTGCCGTTCTCGCTGGCCCAGCCCGGTATGACGGCGGACGTCCTCGGTGAGAACAAGGGCGAGCCGGTGATCACGATCTCCGGCGCGAAGAGCCGCGGGACGAGCGGGCAGCTGCGGATGACGACCATCGAGGCGACGGGCCCGGACGCGCACATCGGCCTCGGTGACGTGCTCGACGGCTGGTTCCGCACGGACCGTGCGGTCATGCCGCGCGACGCGGTCTACCCCAACGGGGACAGCGTCAAGGAGATCGAGGAGTACAACGCCGAGGAGATGCGCGAGTCCCAGGACACCGCCACCGAGGCGGCCCTGGACCACCTGGGCGAGCGGTCGGACGACATCGAGGTCGCCCTGGAACTCGCCGACGTGGGCGGCCCGAGCGCCGGCCTGCTCTTCTCCCTCGGCATCGTCGACAAACTGGACGGCGACGGCAGCGGCGGCGACCTCACGGGCGGCCGGGTGATCGCGGGTACGGGGACGATCGACGCCGACGGGAAGGTCGGCGCGGTCGGCGGGGTGGCCCTCAAGACCCAGGCCGCCCGCCGCGACGGCGCGACGGTCTTCCTGGTCCCGAAGGCGGAGTGCGCGGACGCGCAGTCCGAGCTGCCGGAAGGGCTCCGCCTCATCCCGGTGACGACACTGAAGGGCGCCGTGGACTCCCTGGTGGCGCTGGAGAGGGGACGGGGCTCCGTCCCCTCCTGCTAGCTGCCCCTCCTCCCGGCTCCCCCGACTCCCCCCGGCCCCCTGACTCCTCCTGGTCTTCCTCCTCCTAGCCCTCCTTCACGAAGCCCTCCGTCTTCATCCAGTCCAGCGCCACCGCGTGCGGGTCCTCGCCGTCGACGTCCACCCTGGCGTTCAGCTCCCGTGCCACCTCGTTGTCCAGGCGCTCGGTGACCGGGGCGAGGACCTCGGCGATCTGCGGATACTTCTCCAGGGTCCTGGAGTTGATCTGGGGAGCCGCGTTGTAGTGGGGGAAGAACCCCCTGTCGTCCGCCATCACCACGAGCCCCATGGACTTGATGCGCCCGTCGGTGGTGAAGACCTCCCCGTAGGTGCAACTCCCCTTGGACACCTGGGTGTAGATGATCCCGGTGTCCATCTGCGTGACGTTCCCGGCGGGCAGTCCCATCCCGTACGTCCGCTGCAGACCGGGCAGCCCGTCCGCCCGGTTGGCGAACTCGCCCTCCACGCAGACCGTGACGGCCCCGGGGTCCGACTCCGCGAGGTCGGCGACGTCGGAGAGCGTCCTCGTGCCGTACTTCTCGGCGGCGGCCCGGTTCATGGCCAGCGCGTACGTGTTGTTCAGCGCCGACGGCGCCAGCCAGGTCAGCCCGTTCCTCCGGTCGGCGTCGCGCACGGCCTCCCACTGCCGGTCCGGTTCCGGGAGGGGATCGCTGTTGCCCAGGTAGGTGATCCAGGCGGTGCCCGTGTACTCGTACGAGGCGTCCGCGTCCCCGCCCCTGACCGCCTCCCGGGAGCCGACGGACCCCTGGATGCCCGTGCGGTCCAGGACCTCGGCGCCGGCCGCCTGGAAGGCGATGCCCATGATCGCGCCGAGCACGAGCTGCTCGGTGAACTCCTTCGACGTCACGGTGAGCTCGGCGCCCTTCAGCGGCTGCCCCCGCCCGACCGACCCCGGCCGCACGTCGTCGACCATGGGCGAACCGCTGGTCAGCCCGCACCCGGAGACCGCCGCCAGCAGCGCCCCGGCCGCCACCAGAGCCGTACGCCGCCGTCCCGTGCACCACCCCGTACGCCGTCCCGTGCTCATGCGCCCGCCTCCAGGCCGCGCGGACCGAGCAGCAGTTCCGCCAGCGACGCCAGCCAGTCGACCAGCAGTGCCAGCGCGACGGTCAGGATCGAGCCGAGGAGCAGCACCGGCATCCGCTGACTGGTGATCCCGGTCGTGATCAGCACGCCGAGCCCGCCGCCCCCGCCGAAGGTGGCGAGCGTCGCCGTGCCCACGTTCAGGACGAGCGCGGTCCGCACCCCCGCGAGGATCAGCGGTACGGCGAGCGGGAGCTCGATCCGGCCCAGCACGCCCAGCGGTGACATGCCGATGCCCCGTGCGGCCTCCAGGAGCGTCGGGTCGTTGGCCTTCAGCCCGGCGATCGTGTTCGACAGGACCGGCAGGACGGCGTACGCGATGATGCCGATCAGAGCCGCCCGGCGCCCGATGCCCAGCCAGATCACCAGCAGGGCCAGCAGACCGATCGCGGGCGTCGCCTGTCCGGTGTTGGCGAGGGCCGTCACCACCGGGGCCGCCCCGCGGAAGGCCCCGCGCGTCAGCAGGACGCCCAGCGGGATCGCGATGACCAGCACGAAGAACGTGGAGATCACGGTCAGCTCGACGTGCTGGCGCAGCGCCTTCCAGACCTGGCCGTTCGAGAGCGCGTTCTCGGAGAGCGGGTCCAGGTCCGCCTGCCGGAACCAGAGCCAGGTGGCGAACAGCCCCGCCACCAGAACGGCGGGCAGGAAGGTCAGCTTCCGCCACCCGATGCGGGGCACGTACGCCCCGGCGGGCCCCTCGCCGAACACGGCCTCCCGCCCGGCCTCCCGCCCGGCCTCCGGAGCGGCCTCCCGCCCGGCCCCCGGACCCGCGTGCCCCGGGCCGACCCCGCCGCTCACGCTCCCGCCTCCCCGCGGGCCGCGCCCTCCTGCGCGTGGCGGGTCTGCTCGCCGCGCGCCTCCTCCAGTTCGTGCCGGTGCTCCACCGCGTCGAGCCGGTCGGCCTCCAGCAGTTCGCGCACGGAGTTCATCAGCGTCTCCATGTCGACCACGCCGGTGTACTCCCCGCGCCGCCCGGTCACCACGACCCGCCCCGCGTTGTCCGTGAGCACGGCCTCCAGCGCGTCCCGCAGCGTCGCGTCCCGGGTGACCGTGTCGTTCACCGGCGTGCCGGCCCGGGCCAGCGAGCCCCGGGCGCGCATCAGGTCCCCGCGCCGCAGCCACTTGTGGGGCCGCCCGTGCCGGTCGAGCAGCAGGATCTCGTTCGTACCGCTCGCCCTGACCCTGTTGAAGATCTCCTGAAGCGGGTCGTCGACGGTCACGGTCGGGTAGCCGGTGATCTCCACGTCCCGTACGCGGGTCAGGTTCAGCCGCTTCAGTGCGGCGCCGGCGCCCACGAACCCGGACACGAAGTCGTCGGCGGGGTTGGTGAGGATCGCCTCCGGGGTGTCGAACTGCGCGATGTGCGATCGCTCCCGCAGCACCGCGATCCGGTCACCCAGCTTGATGGCCTCGTCGAAGTCGTGCGTGACGAACACGATGGTCTTGTGCAGCTCGTGCTGGAGCCGGATCAGCTCGTCCTGGAGGTGGTCGCGCGTGATGGGGTCGACGGCACCGAACGGCTCGTCCATCAGCAGCACGGGAGGGTCGGCGGCCAGCGCCCGCGCCACCCCCACCCGTTGCTGCTGGCCGCCCGACAACTGGCGCGGGTAGCGTCCGTGGAACTCACCGGCGTCGAGGCCGACGAGGTCCAGCATCTCCTCGACCCGGTCCGCGATGCGCGCCTTCGACCAGCCCGTCATCCTCGGTACGAGGGCGATGTTCTGGGCGACCGTCATATGCGGGAAGAGTCCCGAGGACTGGATGGCGTACCCGATCTTGCGCCGCAGCTTCACGGGATCCATGTGGGTGACGTCCTCGCCGCCGATCCGGATCCGCCCGCCCGTGGGCTCGATCAGCCGGTTGATCATCTTCAGCGTGGTGGACTTCCCGCACCCCGAGGGGCCCACGAGGACGACGAGCTCACCCGCGTCGATCTGCATGGTGACGCCGTCCACCGCGGGGGCGGGGTTCCCGGGATACCGCTTGCTGAGGTCCTCCAGCCGGATGGTGGCCCCGGTGGCCCCGGCGTCCCCGGTGGCTCCGGCGACTTCTGTGGCTCCTGTGGTCCCGGCGGTCCGGGCCGTCTCAGACACGGATCCCCCTGGGGACGGTCAGCCGCCCGACGACGACGTACGCGGCGTCGAACAGCAGCGCGAGGACAATGATCCCGAGCGTGCCCGCGAGCACCTGGTTGAGCGCGTTCCTGCTGCCCAGGGAGGCGATGCCGCGGAAGATCTCGTTGCCGAGCCCGGGACCGGAGGCGTACGCGGCGATGGCGGCGATGCCCATCAGCATCTGCGTGGAGACCCGGATCCCGGTCAGGATCGGCGGCCAGGCCAGCGGCAACTCGACCCGTACGAGCCGGGCCGGGCGCGACATCCCGATCCCGGTCGCCGCGTCCACCAGCGAGGGGTCGACCCCGCGCAGCCCGACGATCGCGTTGCGGACGATCGGCAGCAGCCCGTACAGGGTCAGGGCGATGACCGTGGGCGGGACTCCGAGCCCCACGACCGGGATCAGCAGACCGATCATGGCGAGCGAGGGGATCGTCAGCAGGGTCGTGGTCGCCGTCGTGGCCAGGGTCCCCGCCCAGTCGCTGCGGTAGGTGAGCACCCCGATCGCGACGCCCAGGACGGTCGCGACGACCATGCACTGGAGGACGGCACTGGCGTGCTGGTAGGCGTCGGCGAGGAGCTGCTGATGGCGACTGCCGAGGTAGTCCCAGAAGTTCACCCGCAGTCACCCCGCTCACTCGCTCGCTCGCCTGCCCGTCCAGTGGTCGTCGTCCCTCGCGGCCTGCTCCACCAGCGGGATGATCCGCAGCGGGACCGGGTTCTCCATGACGATCGCCGTGGAGGCCCGGACGATGCCATCAAAACCGACGACCCGGTCGATCACCCGCTGAAGATCGGCGTTGGACCGGGCCACGAGCCGGCACAGCATGTCCCCGCCGCCCGTGGTCGTGTGCAGCTCCAGCACCTCGGGCACGGTCGCCAAGTGCGCGCGCACGTCCGCTCCTTGACCCTGCCGGATCTCCAGGGTCGCGAACGCGGTGACGGGGTAGCCGAGGGCTCCGGGATCCACCTGCGGCCCGAACCCCCGGATGACTCCGTTCGACTGAAGCCGGTCCAGCCGCGCCTGCACGGTCCCGCGCGCGACCCCGAGCCGGCGGGACATCTCCAGCACACCGATCCGCGGCTCCCGGGCCAGCAGCACGATGAGCCGCCCGTCCAGACGATCGATCGCCACAGGACCTCCACGATGGTCATCATGTACACAACGCACGGTCGGTGAACCCATCCACTGCACAAGTTGCCCAGTGATTCCACAAACTATTGCGCACCTTGTGGAACAGGGGGAACCTGCGGCCATGACTCAGACAACCCACCACACCCCCGACACCGCGCGGCAGGCAGACCCCTTCCCGGTCAAGGGAATGGACGCGGTCGTCTTCGCCGTGGGCAACGCCAAGCAGGCGGCGCACTACTACTCCACGGCCTTCGGCATGAAGCTCGTCGCCTACTCCGGACCGGAGAACGGCAGCCGGGAGACCGCGAGCTACGTGCTGGAGAACGGCTCCGCCCGGTTCGTGTTCACCTCGGTCATCAAGCCCGCCACCCCCTGGGGCCACTTCCTCGCCGAGCACGTGGCCGAACACGGCGACGGCGTCGTGGACCTGGCGATCGAGGTGCCGGACGCCCGCACCGCGTTCGCGTACGCCGTCGAGCACGGGGCCCGCCCCCTCGCCGAGCCGTACGAGGTGAAGGACGAGCACGGCACGGTCGTCCTGGCCGCGATCGCCACGTACGGCAAGACCCGCCACACGCTGGTGGAGCGCACGGGCTACGAGGGCCCGTACCTCCCCGGTTACGCGGCCGCCGCGCCGATCGTCGAGCCGCCCGCGCAGCGCACCTTCCAGGCCGTCGACCACTGCGTGGGCAACGTCGAGCTGGGCCGGATGAACGAATGGGTCGGCTTCTACAACAAGGTCATGGGCTTCACGAACATGAAGGAGTTCGTGGGCGACGACATCGCCACCGAGTACAGCGCCCTGATGTCCAAGGTCGTCGCCGAC
Organism: Streptomyces beigongshangae; assembly: GCF_019710745.1. GTDB lineage: Bacteria > Actinomycetota > Actinomycetes > Streptomycetales > Streptomycetaceae > Streptomyces > Streptomyces beigongshangae. Next base: position 1,835 of record NZ_JAHKJW010000044.1, on the reverse strand, counting down.
GGCACGCTCAAGGTCAAGTTCCCGATCAACGAGCCCGCCGTCGCCAAGAAGAAGTCGCAGATCGACGAGTACCTGGAGTTCTACGGCGGCGCGGGCGTCCAGCACATCGCCCTGAACACCAACGACATCGTCGCCTCGGTCCGCGCGATGCGCGCCGCGGGCGTGCAGTTCCTGGACACCCCGGACTCCTACTACGACACCCTCGGCGAGTGGGCGGGCGAGACCCGCGTCCCCGTGGAGACCCTGCGCGAACTGAAGATCCTGGTCGACCGCGACGAGGACGGCTATCTGCTCCAGATATTCACCAAGCCGGTCCAGGACCGTCCGACCGTCTTCTTCGAGATGATCGAACGCCACGGCTCGATGGGCTTCGGCAAGGGCAACTTCAAGGCCCTCTTCGAGGCGATCGAACGAGAGCAGGAACGCCGGGGCAACCTCTGATCACCCCTTGCCCCTGAGCCACCCCCTGCGGCCCCGCGACCCCCACCGCGGGGCCGCCCCCCGTCACCCTCCCGCTCCCGCGGGGGCCGTACGAACGGGAGCGGGCCGTGCCGGTACGTCGCAGTCCGCCGCGAGGTCACACGCGTCGAGTTCGCGCAACACCTTCGAGGCGACCGGCGCGAGAACGGGCGAGAACGCCGGATCGATCCGCAACGCCTCCTCGAGATGCCGCCGGGCCGCCCCGAGCGCCCCCGTCTCCCGCTCGGCCATCCCCCGGTGGAACGAGTACAGGGCGACCCGCGCCGCGCCCCCGCGCCGCCGGTCCGTCGCCCGCCGGGCGAGGACGAGCGCCTCCTCGTCCTCCCCGGCCCGGTGCAACGCCCACCCCAACGCGTCCGCCACCGCCGCGGAAGGATGCCGCGCCCACTCCGCCCGCAACCGCCGCACGGCCTCCCGCGCGCCCCTCGGACCCCCGTGGTCCGCCTCGAACAGCCCGAGCAGCAGCTCCTCGCTCACCCCTCCCGCACGCCCCTCCCGCACCCGCGCCCGCACCACGTCGTACTGGGCCCGCGCGGCCCCGCTCATCCCCAGCGACTCGTACAGCTCGCCGAGCTCCAGCGCGTACCGCGGCAACGGCCGTGTCACCATCGCCCACTGATACGCCCGCAGCGCCTCCGAGTGCCGCCCCAGCGCGGCCAGCGCCCGGCCCCGCCCGGCCCGCGCCGCGTGCTCACCGGGCTCGGCCCGCAGCGCGGCGTCGAAGGCGCGCAACGCCTCGGCGGGCTCCCCGCGCTCCTGGGCCAGCTCCCCGATCCGCACGAGACAGCCGGCCCGCTCGGCCGGAGTGGAGGCGAGCGCCGCCGCGTCGGACAGCGCGGCGGCGGAGTCCTCGACCCGCCCCCGGTCCCGGTGCACGAGCCCGGAGACGGTCAGCACACGCACCCTGGGCGCCCGGCCTCCCGGCGGGAGCCCGGCGAGCCGGGTCAGCGCCTTGCGCGCGGCCTTGTGGTCGCCTAGTCCCCGGTACGCGTCGATGAGCGGCGGGTACGCGGTCCACCGCCCGGGCGAGGCGGCCACCGCGGCCTCGCCCCACTTCCGCGCGGCCCGGAAGTCGTGCCGGGCGTTGGCGAGCACGGCGAGCCCCCGCAGCGCCTCGGTGTTCGCCTTCGGCCGGCCCTTCAGCGACCTGCGCAGCGCCGTCTCGGCCTTCGGGTAGTACCCGGGCTCGGCGGTCCGCCCGCCCCGCTCCACGTACGCCGTGCCGAGCTCGGCCCAGGACCGCGCGTCACCCGGTCGGGCCCGCAGGCGCGCCTCGCGGTCGGCGATGAGCGCGGCCAGGTCGGGCAGCGAGGCGGGCGCCCCGGTCCCGACCGCGCCGGCGGCGCGCGCGACGG
>NZ_JAHKJW010000043.1 GCF_019710745.1 Streptomyces beigongshangae | reverse complement strand
GATGCCTCGCCGAAACCGGACTCACCTTGACGACACCACGGCGACAACGTCAGTAACAAAGAGGCCGACAGGAGGCCGGACACCACAGCAGGTGTCCGGCCTCCTGTCGTTCTGAAGAACTTTCAAGCCGCCTTCGAGAGGTCCTTCGAAATCTCAGCGCCCATCGCCCACTCGACAGCGGCCACAACCTCATCGTCCGACGCCTCCAGCAAGTGTCCGTACCGGTCGACCGTCGTCGTGATCGACTCATGGCCGAGGCGGGCCTGAATCACGGGCAGTGGGACCTTGCCGGCGATGAGCCAGGAGGCGTGCGTGTGGCGGAGGTCGTGGACGCGCGGACGCTTGGTGAGGCCAACGGCGTTGGCGGCGTCGATGGCAGGCTTCCAGCGGTGTGCGTAGAACACGCCGGAGTGCCAGGCCCCGCCTTCTGGCGCGGTGAAGATCAGGTCGGTCGGCTTCTTCCCCTGGCAGCGGCGCTGGAACAGTTTCACCTGCTCCGGGGTGAGCACGAGCGTCCGGCGTGACTTCTTGGTCTTGGGGGCGCCGAGGAACGTCCCGCCCTCTCCACGCCGCTTCCAGGCGCGCTGCACGCGGAGCGTCGGCCGCTTCGACGCGAAGGTGAAGTCCCGGGGTTGCAGAGCGGTTATCTCGCCCCATCGGAGGCCGGTGCTCACCAGGGCATTGACGATGTCGACGGCGTCGGCGCGCACGTGTGTCTTGAGGAGTGCGTACTCCTCGGGTTCAAGGAAGACCTCGTCATCCTCGGTGTCGTTCCCCTTGGGCAAGCGCGTGTGGGCGCACGGGTTCGAGTCGCGCAGGGCGGGATCGGCGCTCACGGCGGACTGGAAGATGCTGTAGAGCAAGCCGTGGAGGTTGGCGATGGTCTTCGGGGCGTACGCCCGGCGCTTCGTACCCGCAGGATGCAGCGGGCCGGGCCTCCCGTTCTGAAGGTCCAGAAGCCACTGGCTGACGTGGTTCCGGGTAAGCCTGCTCCCGCGGTCGGAGACTGACAGCTCCCCGAACCACGGGATCATGTGGTTATCGATGAATCTCGTGTAGTTGGTTCTGGTGTGCTCAGATATGTCTGTCAGTAGCCCCACGTAGGCGTGCGCGTAGACCGCGAACTTCTCCGAGTCCGGCAGCGGGGGCTCGTCCGCCTCAACGAATCCCTCTCCCTTGACCCACCCCGGCGGCCATTGCTGTCCGTGACCGTTGACCAGGTCGCGGAACCGCTTCGCCTGGTCGTCATCGTCGAAGGTCTCGCGACACCAAGCCCCTGTCCGGGAGCCGCCGGCCCTCCACATGACGGTGTACGAGGGGTCTCCGGACTGCCGGGAATTGGTCTTGATGTAAGCCATGAGAGTAAGCGTACGAGGCATCGGTGCGGCGTTCGTGCGGCGAATGCCTCGCCTGCGCTAGCATGAAACCTGCGTTCTCGCAGGTCAGATCGATTCTGCATGAGTGGGGCGGGTGGGACTCGAACCCACGGCCGGCGGATTATGAGTCCGCTGCTCTAACCGGCTGAGCTACCGCCCCATTACGGCGCGTCGCGCACATGTGTGCGCGCCGTCTGCCGCAGCATAGCCGCTCATACGATCTCCTGCTCCGGATGGTCGGCTTCACCTGCCCCCAAGGACCCCACCTGGGACGCAGCGGTTCCCGAGGACATGAAAAAGGACCCCGTCGGGGTCCTCGTCCACTGTGCTCTNGCAGCATAGCCGCTCATACGATCTCCTGCTCCGGATGGTCGGCTTCACCTGCCCCCAAGGACCCCACCTGGGACGCAGCGGTTCCCGAGGACATGAAAAAGGACCCCGTCGGGGTCCTCGTCCACTGTGCTCTCCCGACTGGACTCGAACCAGTAACCTGCCGGTTAACAGCCGGCTGCTCTGCCAATTGAGCTACGGAAGACCGAAGCTCCCCCGACTGGACTCGAACCAGTAACCTGCCGGTTAACAGCCGGCTGCTCTGCCAATTGAGCTACGGAAGACCGAAGCTCCCCCGACTGGACTCGAACCAGTAACCTGCCGGTTAACAGCCGGCTGCTCTGCCAATTGAGCTACAGGGGATCGCCTCGCCTGCATCGAACGTACCTCCCTGGGTATTCGCCAGGGGGCGTGCGCTCGCTGCGACACATACATTAGCGCAAGCAGGGGGGTGCTCCGCCAATCGGTGACCCGTCTGCGACGACGCCGCCGCAGTGACCGACACACAAGAGGGACTCACAAGAGGAAGGGTGGCCCCATGCGCTACCGGCTCACGTTCGTCGTCGGACTCGCCTTCGGATACGTGCTGGGCACACGTGCCGGGCGCGAGCGGTACGAGCAGCTGAGGAAGACCGCCCAGCGGGTGTCGCAGAACCCGGCGGTGCGCAACACCGCCGAGTCGGCGGCCCAGCAGGGACGCCAGTTCGCCGGCAAGGCGTACGGCGTGGTCAGCGACAAAGTAGGCGACCGCGTCCCCGCATCCGTCTCCGAGAAGGTGCGTTCCCTGCGCGAGCGCAACACGAACGGCACCCGTGCCGAGGACGACTGGGGCACCACCAGCGCCCCGTAGGGACATGCGCGCGGGCCCCGCGAGGGCCCCGTGAGGAGCGCGGGGAACTGCGCGAGCGGCCCCCGCGGCGGCACGGACGGGGAAGGGCGGGCGCCCCGGACGGCGCCCGTGGCCCGGACCCGCGCGGCGGTACGGCAGAATTTCCGCCATGGGGATAGTCGCCGGGCTGGACAGTTCGCCCGATTTCACACGCATCGTCGTCTGCGACGCGGACAGCGGAGCCGTACTCCGGCAGGGGTACGCCCCGCATCCGCTGGACGGCCTCGCGGAGGGGTCCCGGCCCTCGGACGTCGACCCGCAGACCTGGCTGCTCTCCCTGGGCGAGGCCGCGGGCGGCGGCCTCCTGGAGGGCGTCCAGGCCATCGGCGTGTCCGCGCAGCAGAACGGCCTCGTCCCCGTCGACAGCCAGGGCAACACGGTCCGCCCGGCGATGGTGGGCGGGGACAAGCGCGCCCAGGTCGCCGCCGCCGACCTCGCCGACGCGCTCGGCGGGCGGGAGGCGTGGGCGCAGGCCGTGGGATGCGTGCCGCAGGCCGCGCAGCCCGTCACGAAGCTGCGCTGGCTGGCCAGGACCGAACCCGAGGCGGCCCTGCGCACCGCCGCGCTGCTGCAGGCGCACGACTGGCTGGTGTGGCAGCTGCTCGGCCGGCCGGCCCGCCGGACCACCGACCGGGGCGGCGCCTCGGGCACCGGTTACTGGTCGGCCGCGACCGGTATGTACCGGCCCGATCTCGTGGAACTGGCCCTCGGCCACCAGGCGCTGCTGCCCGACGTGCTCGGGCCGTGGGAGGCCGCGGGAACGACGCCCGAGGGGCTGCTGATCTCGGCGGGCACGGGCGAGACGATGGCGGCGGCCTTCGGTCTGGGCATGGGGCTGGGGGACGCGGTGGTGTCGCTGGGCGCCTCCGGTTCCGTGATGGCCGTCCACCACGAGGCGCTGGTCGACTCCTCCGGGACGATCACCTCGCTCGCGGACGCGACCGGGATGCACCTGCCGGTCGTCACCACCCTCAATGCCGTACGGGCCCTGCGCGGGGCCGCCGAACTGCTCGGCGTGCCCGACCTGGAGGCCCTGTCCGACCTGGCGATGAAGTCCACCCCGGGATCGCACGGGCTCGTCCTGCTGCCGTACCTGGAGGGCGAGCGCACCCCCAACCTGCCGCACACGGCGGGGACGCTGGCCGGGCTGCGGCGGGAGTCGATGAAGCCCGAGCACCTGGCGCGGGCCGCCTTCGAGGGCATGCTGTGCGGGCTCGCGGACGCGCTGGACGTGCTGCGCGGGCGGGGCGTGGAGGTGCGGCGGATCTTCCTGCTCGGCCAGGCCGCGGAACTGGGCGCGGTGCAGGCGTGCGCGCCCGCGCTGCTCGGTACGCAGATCGTGGTGCCGCAGCCCGCGGACTACGCGGCGATCGGCGCGGCCCGGCAGGCGGCCTGGACGCTCGGTGTCCAGCAGGGCACCCTCCAGCCGGGACTGCCGCCCGTCTGGCAGGGCGCGGCCGCGCAGGTCCTGGAGCCGGGCGAGGAGCTTCCGGTGGGGCAGGCGGTGCGGCAGCAGTACGTGTCGGTGCGGGACCAGACCCATCCGGGCGCCTTCCGCTCCTGAGCCGCGCGGAGCAGTGGCGGGCGGTCCACGGCATCGGTGCCGGGGGCGGTCCGCTCCCGGACCCCTGTTGGGTTAATCAGTTGGGGTAACACCGGTGGAGTGTTCGACGATAGGGGCCAGGGGCAACCAACCGCCCCGCCGCCGACTCCGAGAGACCCAGCGTGCTCATAAGACTTCTGCGTACCCATCTCGCGCCCTACAAGAAACCCATCGGCCTGCTCGTCCTGCTCCAATTACTGCAGACCTGCGCCACGCTCTACCTGCCCACGCTGAACGCCGACATCATCGACAACGGTGTCGTGCGGGGCGACACGGGCTACATCCTGTCCTTCGGTGCCCTGATGATCGGCATCTCGCTGGTGCAGGTCGTGTGCAACATCGGCGCCGTGTACCACGGCGCCCGTACGGCCTCGGCGGTCGGCCGGGACATCCGCGCCGCGATCTTCGACCGGGTCCAGTCGTTCTCCGCGCGTGAGGTGGGCCACTTCGGGGCGCCGTCCCTGATCACCCGCACGACGAACGACGTCCAGCAGGTGCAGATGCTCGCCCTGATGACGTTCACCCTGCTGGTGTCGGCGCCGATCATGTGCGTGGGCGGCATCCTGCTGGCGCTCGGTCTCGACGTACCGCTGTCCGGGGTGCTGCTGGCCGTGGTGCCGGTGCTCGGGATCGCGGTCGGCCTGATCGTGCGGCGGCTGCGGCCGCTGTTCCGCACCATGCAGGTACGGCTCGACACGGTGAACCGGGTGCTGCGCGAGCAGATCACCGGCAACCGCGTCATCCGGGCCTTCGTGCGCGACACGTACGAGCAGGAGCGCTTCCGGAAGGCGAACGCCGACCTCACCGAGGTGTCGCTCGGCACCGGCCGGATGCTGGCGCTGATGTTCCCGATCGTCATGACGGTGGTGAACGTCTCGTCGGTCGCGGTGGTGTGGTTCGGCGCCCACCGCATCGACGGCGGCGGGATGGAGATCGGCGCGCTGACCGCGTTCCTCGCCTATCTGATGCAGATCGTCATGTCCGTGATGATGGCCACCTTCATGTTCATGATGGTGCCGCGCGCCGAGGTGTGCGCCGAACGCATCCAGGAGGTCCTGGAGACCTCCAGCAGCGTGGTCCCGCCGAAGGCGCCCGTCCTGGAACTGCGCCGCCACGGCCACCTGGAGCTGCGCGGGGCGGGGTTCCGCTACCCGGGCGCCGAGGAGCCGGTGCTCAGGGCCGTCGACCTGGTGGCGCTGCCCGGCGAGACGACCGCCGTGATCGGTTCGACCGGCAGCGGCAAGTCGACCCTCCTCGGGCTGGTCCCCCGGCTGTTCGACGCCACCGACGGGCAGGTGCTGGTGGACGGCGTCGACGTACGGACGGTCGAGCCGCGGCTGCTCGCCCGCACGGTGGGCCTCGTACCGCAGAAGCCGTACCTCTTCGCGGGCACGGTGGCCACCAACCTGCGGTACGGGAATCCGGACGCGACGGACGGGGAGCTGTGGCACGCGCTGGAGGTGGCGCAGGCCAGGGGGTTCGTGGAGGGCCTGGAGAACGGCCTCGACGCCCCGATCGCGCAGGGCGGCACGAACGTGTCGGGCGGCCAGCGCCAGCGGCTCGCCATCGCCCGCACCCTCGTGCAGCGTCCCGAGATCTACCTCTTCGACGACTCCTTCTCCGCGCTCGACTACGCGACGGACGCGGCGCTGCGCACGGCGCTCGCGCGGGAGACCGCCGAGGCGACCGTGGTGATCGTCGCCCAGCGGGTGTCGACCATCCGGGACGCCGACCGGATCGTGGTCCTCGACGAGGGCCGGGTCGTCGGGACCGGCCGCCACCACGAGCTGATGGCGGACAACGAGACCTACCGGGAGATCGTGCTCTCCCAGCTCACGGAAGCGGAGGCAGCCTGATGGCCGGGCCCATGGGGCGCATGATGGCCGGGACCGGCCCCGACCACCGCTCGATGGACTTCAAGGGGTCGGGGAAGCGGCTGCTGGCGCAGTTCAGGCCCGAGCGCGCCACGCTGTACGTGATGCTCGCCGCCGTGGTCTGCAGCGTCGGCCTGTCGGTGCTGGGGCCGAAGATCCTGGGCCGGGCCACCGACCTCGTCTTCGCCGGGGTCGTCGGGCGCGAGCTGCCCGCCGGGCTGACGAAGGCCGAGGCCCTCGCGGCGATGCGGGAGCGCGGCGACGGCAAGGCGGCCGACATGCTCTCGGGCACGGACTTCACCCCCGGCGAGGGCATCGACTTCGGTGCGGTCGGCGAGGTGCTGACGCTCGCCCTGGTGGCGTTCCTGGTGGCCGGTCTGCTCATGACGGTGGCGACGCGGCTGGTGAACCGGGCCGTCAACCTGACCATGTACAAGATGCGCGAGGACGTGCAGACGAAGCTGTCGCGGCTGCCGCTGTCCTACTTCGACAAGCGCCAGCGCGGCGAGGTGCTCAGCCGCGCCACCAACGACATCGACAACATCGGGCAGACCCTCCAGCAGTCGATGGGCCAGCTCGTCAACTCGCTGCTGACCATCGTCGGCGTGCTGGCGATGATGTTCTGGGTGTCGTGGCTGCTCGCGCTCGTCGCGCTGGTGACCGTGCCGCTGTCGTTCGTGGTCGCGACCCGGGTCGGCAAGCGGTCGCAGCCGCACTTCGTGCAGCAGTGGCGCACCACCGGCAGGCTCAACGCGCACATCGAGGAGATGTACACCGGGCACACCCTGGTCAAGGTCTTCGGACGGCAGGACGAGTCGGCGGCGCGGTTCGCCGAGGAGAACGAGAAGCTGTACGAGGCCGGGTTCCGGGCGCAGTTCAACAGCGGGGTCATGCAGCCGCTGATGATGTTCGTGTCGAACCTGAACTACGTGCTGGTGGCGGTGGTCGGCGGGCTGCGGGTCGCGTCCGGCGCGCTGTCCATCGGCGACGTGCAGGCATTCGTCCAGTACTCCCGGCAGTTCTCCATGCCGCTCACCCAGGTCGCCTCCATGGCGAACCTCGTGCAGTCGGGGATCGCGTCGGCGGAGCGGGTCTTCGAGCTGCTCGACGCGGCGGAGCAGGAGGCCGACCCCGTGACGGGGGCGCGTCCCGGGGAGCTGCGGGGCCGGGTGGCCCTGGAGGGGGTCTCCTTCCGGTACGAGCCGGACAAGCCGCTCATCGAGGACCTGTCGCTGACGGTCGAACCCGGGCACACGGTCGCCATCGTGGGACCGACGGGCGCCGGCAAGACGACGCTGGTGAACCTGCTGATGCGGTTCTACGAGGTCACGGGCGGGCGGATCACCCTCGACGGGGTCGACGTCGCCGCGATGTCCCGGGACGACCTGCGGGCCGGTATCGGCATGGTGCTCCAGGACACCTGGCTGTTCGGGGGGACCATCGCGGAGAACATCGCGTACGGGGCCGCCCGGGAGGTCACCCGCGGGGAGATCGAGGAGGCGGCGCGGGCGGCCCACGCGGACCGGTTCGTGCGGACGCTGCCCGACGGGTACGACACCGTCATCGACGACGAGGGGTCGGGGGTCAGCGCGGGCGAGAAGCAGCTGATCACGATCGCGCGGGCGTTCCTGTCCGATCCGGTGATCCTCGTCCTCGACGAGGCGACGAGTTCCGTGGACACGCGCACGGAGGTGCTCATCCAGAAGGCGATGGCGAAGCTCGCGCACGGGAGGACGTCGTTCGTGATCGCGCACCGCCTGTCGACGATCCGCGACGCCGACACGATCCTGGTGATGGAGGACGGGGCGATCGTGGAGCAGGGGGCGCACGAGGAGCTGCTCGCGGCGGGGGGTGCGTACGCGCGCCTGTACGAGGCCCAGTTCGCCAAGGCGGCGGTGGAGGTGGACTGAGGGGTGGGCGGGTGAGGGGTCCGGAGGTTCCGTCCCCGGCCCCTTCACCCTGGTCCCGGGGACGGCCGGTCGGGCCCGGTCAGTCCAGGTAACCCCGCAGCTGGTCCGCGAACGCGTGGTCGCGGAGTTTGTTCAGCGTCTTGGACTCGATCTGGCGGATGCGCTCGCGCGTGACGCCGAAGATCCGCCCGATCTCCTCCAGCGTGCGCGGCCGCCCGTCGGCCAGCCCGTAGCGGAGCTGGACGACCTTGCGCTCCCGCTCGCCGAGCGTGGAGAGGACCGCCTCCAGGTGCTCCCTGAGCAGCAGGAACGCCGCCGACTCCACCGGGCTCGCCGCGTCCCCGTCCTCGATCAGGTCTCCGAGGGCGACGTCGTCCTCCTCCCCCACCGGGGCGTGCAGGGACACCGGTTCCTGGGCCAGCCGCAGCACCTCGCTGACCCGCTCGCCGGACAGGTCGAGGTGCGCCGCGACCTCCTCCGGCGTCGGCTCGTACCCCCGCTCCTGCAGCATCCGCCGCTGCACGCGGACGACCCGGTTGATCAGTTCCACGACGTGGACGGGGACCCGGATCGTGCGGGCCTGGTCGGCGAGGGCGCGGGACATGGCCTGGCGGATCCACCAGGTGGCGTACGTGGAGAACTTGTACCCCCGGGCGTAGTCGAACTTCTCGACCGCCCTGATCAGCCCGAGGTTGCCCTCCTGGACCAGGTCGAGCATGGTCAGTCCGCGTCCCACGTACCGCTTGGCGACGGAGACGACGAGCCGCAGGTTGGCCTCGATGAGGCGGCGTTTGGCCATCCGGCCCATGACCACCAGCTTGTCGAGGTCCAGGGCGAGCTGGCTGTCGAGGTCGGGGGTCAGCCGGAGCTTCTCCTCGGCGAAGAGGCCCGCCTCGACCCGCCGGGCGAGCTCCACCTCCTCCGCCGCGGTGAGGAGCGGGATCCGGCCGATCTCCCGCAGGTACTGGCGGAACAGGTCGGACGAGGGCCCGCCGGCGTCCGCCCGTCCGCGGAGCGGCTCCACCGGCTCCGGTGTCTCGGTCTCGCTCTCCACGAGGACGGGGGCGGTGGCGGGCGGCTCCGGCGCGTTCTCCGGTTCCGCCGCGGTCGTGGGCGCCGCGGTCTCGGGGTGGCGCACGGCACGGTTCTGCGGCGGTACGGCCGCGAGGACGTCGGCGTCCGGGTCCGCGGCCGTGCCGCCGTCGGTCCGGGGCGGGGTCTGGGTCTGGGTCTGCACGGGGGCGACCTCCAGGGATGTCGCTGCTGAGGGGGGCGGCAGCGGTACGTCGGGGACGGGGTCGACGGCCTCGCCGCCGTCCGTCCCGAAGTCGTTGAGCGGAACCGCGGGGACTTCGGACCCGTCGCGTTCGGGTCGGCCGCGCTCCGAGGACTCAGGCACCGGAACCCAGTGTGGAGTACGACACAACCTCGCCACGAGGGGCGTGCGATGACTTTTTGAGTCCGGTCCGTGACTGCCCGGTTACCCTCGCCGCAAGCCGATGTGCTCGTCCGTGCGCTGATCTGGCACGTTCCCCGGGTGTCCGGTTCCCGATGCGGAACCCGCCGGGGGCCGCGCCGGCGCGGGGAACCCGGCCGCACGCCGGTGCGGGGACCGGGCGGGCCGCCGGACGGACCGCCGGGCGGCTCAGAGCGCGGAGGCGCCCTTCTCGCGCAGCGCCTGGTCGTACTGCTGGAGCACCCACAGCTCGTTCTGCACGGCGGCGAGCTGGGCCTGGTCCCCGTGGGCGCTGGCGCGGGCGAGGGCGCCCTGGACGTCGCGCACCCGGCGCTCGACGGCGCGGCGGCGGACGGTCACCAGCTGCTCGCCCGCGTACGCCTCGTCGACGGTCCTGCGCATGATGGCCTCGACGGCCAGCTCCGTGACCATGGCGCGCACCGCGTCGTCGGGGGCGGCCTCGCGGACCCGGACCAGGTACTCCTGCGGGTCCTGCACGCCGTGCTCCACGCCGCCCGCCTCGATGATCGTCTCGCGGACGGCCGCGTACGGCGGGGCGGTGAACTCGTCCACCCCGTACGCGTCGAAGGCCGGGGAGACCAGGTCGGGGCGCTGGAGGGCGAGTTTGAGCAGCTCGCGCTCGGTGGCGTACACCGGGTTGCGCAGGGTCAGGGCCGGGCCCGAGAGGGGCCTGGGGCCGCCGCCGTCGTACTGCTGCGGGAGGCGGCCGTTCTGCTGGGGGGAGCGGCCGTCGCCCGTCGGCGCGGGGCCCTTGCCGCCGCGGTCGCGGGCCCAGCGGGCCAGCTGGGCGACCCGCTTGACGACGAACTGGGTGTCGAGGATGCCGAGCATGCCGGCGAGCTGGACGGCGACCTCGTGCTGGGCGCCGCTGTTCTTGATGCGGGCCACGACGGGCGCGGACTCGTCGAGCGCGGCGGCGCGGCCCGCGGGGGTCTCCAGGTCGTAGCGGGCGATGATCTGGCGCAGGGCGAACTCGAAGAGCGGGGTGCGGGGCTCGACGAGGTCGGCGACCGCCGCGTCGCCCTTGGCCAGGCGCAGCTCGCAGGGGTCCATGCCGTCCGGGGCGATCGCGATGTACGTCTCGGCGGCGAACTTCTGGTCGTCCTCGAAGGCCCGCAGGGCGGCCTTCTGGCCGGCCGCGTCACCGTCGAAGGTGAAGATCACCCGCGCCGAGCCGTTGTCCATCAGGAGTCTTCGCAGGATCTTGATGTGGTCGCCGCCGAAGGCCGTGCCGCAGGTCGCGATGGCGGTGGTGACACCGGCGAGGTGGCAGGCCATCACGTCGGTGTAGCCCTCGACGACGACGGCCCGGCTGCTCTTGGCGATGTCCTTCTTGGCGAGGTCGATGCCGTAGAGGACCTGGGACTTGCGGTAGACCGGCGTGTCGGGGGTGTTCAGGTACTTGGGGCCGTTGTCCGACTCGTACAGCTTGCGGGCGCCGAAGCCGACGACCTCGCCGCCGATGTCGCGGATCGGCCACATCAGCCGGCCGCGGAAGCGGTCGATGGGGCCGCGGCGGCCCTCCTGGGCGAGCCCGGAGAGCAGCAGCTCCTTGTCCGTGAAGCCCTTGCCGCGCAGGTGTCGCACGAGGTGGTCCCAGCCCTGGGGGCTGTAGCCCACGCCGAAGTGCGTCGCGGCCGACTGGTCGAAGCCCCGCTCGGCGAGGAACGTGCGGCCGGTGTCCGCCTCGGGACTGCCGTCCAGCTGCTCGATGTAGAACTGGGCGGCGACCTTGTGGGCCTCGATCAGGCGGATGCGCTCGCCGCGCTGGTGGGAGGGGTTGTAACCGCCCTCCTCGTACCGCAGGGTGATGCCCGCCTGTCCGGCGAGGCGCTCGACCGCCTCCGAGAAGGAGAGGTGGTCGACCTTCATCACGAACGTGATGGTGTCGCCGCCCTCCTGGCAGCCGAAGCAGTGGAAGAGCCCCTTGCTCGGGCTGACCTGGAAGGAGGGCGACTTCTCGTCGTGGAAGGGGCACAGTCCCTTGAGGTTCCCGCCGCCCGCGTTGCGCAGCTGGAGGTACTCGGACACCACGGCGTCGATCGGGACCGCGTCCCGAACAGCCTTCACGTCCTCGTCGTTGATCCTCCCGGCCACGCGCCGAGTCTACGGGGACGGTGTGACAGCGGAGTCCCCCCGTCGGTCACGGGACCAGGGTGTCCAGCGGAACGCGCGGGTCCGCGAGCGCCTCCGTGTCCACCCGTACCCCCGTCCGGATCAGCTGCTGGATCGGTTCTGTGACGTCCCACACATTCACGTTCATCCCGGCCAGCACGCGTCCCTCCTTCACCCAGAAGGCGATGAACTCGCGCTTGCCGGCGTCTCCCCGGATCACCACCTGGTCGTACGTGCCCGGGGGCGCCCAGCCCGAGTACTCCAGCCCCACGTCGTACTGGTCGGAGAAGAAGTAGGGCACCCTGTCGTACGCCGTTCCGCGGCCCAGCATTGCGCGGGCCGCGGCCGGGCCGCCGTTCAGCGCGTTCGCCCAGTGCTCGACGCGCAGCCGGGTGTCGAACAGCGAGTGGTGGAAGGCGGCCACGTCACCGGCCGCGTGGATGTCGGGGTCGGAGGTGCGCAGCTGGTCGTCGACCGCGATGCCGCCGCCGTGGGCCCGGTCGGCGATCTCCAGGCCCGCCGCCTCGGCGAGTCCGGTGCGCGGGGCGGCGCCGATCGCGGCGAGCACGTCGTGCGCCGGGTGCTCCTCGCCGTCGTCGGTGCGGACCGCCAGGACCATGCCGTCCTGGCCGGTGATCTCGGTGAGCCGGGCGCCGAAGTGGAAGCGGACGCCGCGCTCGCGGTGCAGTTCGGCGAAGAGCTCGCCGAGCTCGGGTCCCAGGACCCCGTGCAGCGGGGTCGGCTCGGCCTCCACGACCGTGACCTCGGCCCCGTACTCGCGGGCGGCCGCGGCGATCTCCAGGCCGATCCAGCCGGCGCCCGCGATCACCAGGTGGCCGTTGTCGCGGCCGAGGGCGGCCAGTACGTGCTTGAGGCGCTCCGAGTGGGCGAGGCGCCGCAGGTGGTGGACGCCGGCGAGGTCCGTGCCGGGGATGTCCAGGCGGCGCGGCTCGGCGCCGGTCACGAGCAGCAGCTTGTCGTAGTGGACGAGCGTGCCGTCGTCCCCGAAGCGGACGGTCTTCGCGGCCCGGTCGATCGCGTCGACGGTCTGGCCGAGGTGCAGCTCGACGTCGTTGGCCGCGTACCAGCCGGGCTCGTGGACGAAGACGCTCTCGCGCTCCTCCCTGCCGAGCAGGTAGCCCTTGGACAGCGGCGGCCGTTCGTACGGGTGGTCCCGCTCGTCGCAGATCAGTATCACGCGCCCGGTGAAGCCCTCCGCCCGGAGGGTCTCGGCCGCCTTGGCTCCGGCCAGGCCTCCTCCGACGATGACGAATGTCTGATCCGCGTCGACCACTTGATGCCTCCTCGTAACGGTGTCGCCATCTGCGAGCGTCCCGCACGCAGTGTGATGGGGGAAGAGGGAGTGACCCGATCAGGCCACGCAGGGTCACGCCCGCCCCCTCCGGACGTCACGCCTACCCCGTGAGCCTCGCCCGCAGTGATCGCGCGGCGGCGTCCGTGAGCGAGGCGATCTGATCGACGATCACCCGTTTGCGGGCACGGTCGTCCGGCGCCTGCTCGAAGAGGGCCCGGAACTGCGGGTCCAGGCCCTCGGGCGCCCGCACGGTGAGCGCCTCCGCCAGCTCGGCGACGACGATCCGCTGGTCGGCGCGGAGCAGTTCCTGCTCGGCGCGCTGCATGACGTACCGGTCGGCGACCGCCTTGAGCACCGCGCACTCCAGGCGGGCCGCGCGCGGGACGACCAGTTCGGCGCCGTAGCGCGTGAGCCGGCCCGTCCCGTACGCCGCGCGGGTGGCGCCCTCCGCGGCCAGGCAGAACCGGCCGATGAGCTGGCTGGTGGCGTCCTTCAGCCGGGCCTGGGCGACGGCCGAGCCGTCGTAGCCGTGCGGCCACCACTCCTGTTCCAGGAGCCGGTCCAGGGCCGCCGCCAGTTCGGCGGGGTCGGTGTCCGCCGCGACGTAGCGTCCCAGGGCGACCCGGAAGACCTCCCGGCGCTCGGGCTCCGCGTGCAGGCAGTCGGGGTCGATGTGGCCCGCGTGCAGGCCGTCCTCGATGTCGTGCACCGAGTACGCCACGTCGTCGGACCAGTCCATGACCTGGGCCTCGAAGGTCGTACGGGTGCCGGGGGCGCCCTCGCGGACCCAGTCGAAGACGGGGCGGTCGTCCTCGTAGACCCCGAACTTCGGGGAGTCCGGGTCGGTGGGGTGGGCGCCGCGCGGCCAGGGGTACTTCGTGGCGGCGTCCAGGACGGCACGGGTGAGGTTGAGGCCGACGCTGACGAGGCCGTCCCCGTCCGCCGCGGCGGCCGACGGCACGGCGTCGACGCGCACGAAGCGCTTGGGCTCGATGCGGGTGAGCAGTCTGAGCGACTGGGCGTTGCCCTCGAAGCCGCCGCAGTCCTCGGCGAACTCGTTCAGCGCCTGCTCCCCGTTGTGCCCGAAGGGCGGGTGGCCCAGGTCGTGGGAGAGGCAGGCCGCCTCGACGAGATCGGGGTCGCAGCCGAGGGCGGCGCCGAGCTCGCGGCCGACCTGGGCGCACTCCAGGGAGTGGGTCAGCCGGGTGCGGGGGGTGGCGTCCCCGGCGCGGGTGGGGGTGCCCGGGGTGACGACCTGCGTCTTGCCCGCGAGACGGCGCAGGGCGGAGGAGTGCAGGACACGGGCGCGGTCGCGCTGGAAGGCGGTGCGGCCCGGGCGCTTGTCCGGCTCGGTGGCCCAACGGGCCACGGCCGCCGGGTCGTAGCCGACGGGTGGGACCAGGCGCTCGTATGCCTGGGAGGTGAGGTGGGTGCTGGTGCCTTCCATGCTCTGAACAGTAAGCGGAACCGGTGACAATCGGAGTCCGCCGGGGGCTGGGCGGGTGCGGGTGCGCTGTGGCTGGTCGCGCGGTTCCCCGCGCCCCTCAGAGGCGAAAGGTGCGTCCCTAGGCGGTTGCAGCCAGGGGGTGTCGCGTCGTTACCGGGATGGCCAGCGCCCGTTCGTAGCGGTGCAGGACCAGGCGGGCCACGGCCGGGTGGGCGCCCAGCGGGGCCGCGGCGATCCACGGGGCGGCCGCCGCGCACTCGGTGGAGAAGCGGCCGGGGGCGGCGAAGTACGAGGCCACGGCGACACGGTGGCGGCCCCGGGCCGCGAGGGCCCGTACGGCCTGCGGGACGGTGGGCGACGCGGCCGAGGCGTAGGCGGGCACGACGGGGACACCGAGGCGCTCCGCGAGCAGCCCGGCGGCGCGGCGGGTGTCGGCGGCCGATTCGAGGTCGCGCGATCCGGCCGCGGCGAGCACGACCGCGCTCACCCGGCGTTCCGCGTCGTCCGGCGTGCGCCAGCCCGCCTCGGCGAGCCGCTCGTGCAGCACCTCGGCGAGCAGCGGGTGCGGTCCGAGCGGCGCGGCGGTCCGGGTACGGGCCGGGGAGACGGCCGCGGCCTCGGGGATGTCCCGCTTGACGTGGTGACCGCGGCTCAGCAGCAGCGGTACCAGGACCGCGTCACCGGCGCCGAGGGCGGCGAGCGTGTCGGGCAGCAGGGGCTCGTTCAGCTCGATGTGCCCCAGGTGCACGGGCAGGCCGGGGCGCAGCACGCGGATCCGGTCCATGAGGGCCCCGACGGTCCTCAGGGCACGCGGGTCGCGGCTGCCGTGGCCCACCAGGACGAGCGCGGGCGGGGCGGCCCGCCGGGCGCCGCCCGGGGGCACGGGGCCGGGCGGGGACACGGGGCCGGGCGGGCTGCTGATCCGGTTCATGCGGTGCGCCGTCATGCCCCCAAGGGTGCCGGGGCGAGGTTGCCTTCCCGTTGCGCCGTCGTCACGGGCCTTTTCCGGGGCTTCACGCGGGGGTGCGGGGGTGTGTGAGGTGCGGTGCGAGGTGTGGTGGACCGTGCGGAGTGAACCGGACCGCCGCGTTCGGCGTCTCCCGGGGCGAGGCCACCCGGGGAGGGACCGTCCCATGCGTCGTCCGAGACCGCCGAGACCGCCGAAGCCGCCGTGGGCGGCGCTGCGGCCGATGAGGCTGCCGGAGCTGCCGCGACCGCGGCTGCCGCGCTCCCGTACGGGGCGGCGGCGCGCCGTGCAGGCCGTGATGGCCGGCTGCGTGCTCGCACTGCTCCCGGCGACGTGGCTGCACACGGTCGCGGACGGCCGGCTGCGCACGACGGCGGACGTGCCGCGCACCGGGGTCGCGGTCGTCTTCGGGGCCGGGCTGTGGCGGGGCGAGCCGTCGCCGTACCTCGCGCACCGGCTGGACGCGGCGGCCGAGCTGTACCGGTCGGGCCGTGTCCGGGTGGTCCTGGTCACCGGCGACAACAGCCGCGAGGACTACGACGAGCCGGACGCCATGCGCGCCTACCTCACGGGGAAGGGCGTGCCCGACGGGCGGATCGTCAGCGACTACGCCGGTTTCGACACCTGGGACTCCTGCGTACGGGCCAAGAAGATCTTCGGCGTGGACGAGGCCGTACTGATCAGCCAGGGCTTCCACATCCGGCGCGCGGTGGCGCTCTGCCAGGAGGCGGGCGTCACGTCGTACGGGGTCGGGGTGGACGACGTGCACGACGCGACCTGGTACTACGGCGGGGTGCGCGAGGTGGCCGCGGCGGGGAAGGCACTCATGGACGCGGTCGTCGAGCCGGACCCCGTGTTCCTGGGGCCTCAAGAGCCGGGCGTGGAAAGGGCGTTGGCGACCGATGGCCGATAGTCGACGAGACGGACCTCACCAGGGCCGCCGGGTTTGACGGGCGCCGCTCACCCGGCAGCATGAAAGCAGTTCCGCAGCGTTCTGTAGTCAACTGGCTACGGATAGTGTCCTTTTCGCAAGCCCGGATCCCAACTGGGCTCAGAAGAAAGGGCACATGATGACTGGTCTGCGTACTGCCTTCGTCGCCGCCATGGCGGCCGCGCTGCTCTCCGCCCCGGGCGCCGTGGCGACCGCCTCGGCCGAGGACGAGGTGGCGCCGAGGGAGCCGGGCTGCGCCAGGCTCGGCAACCACGGCTTCGGATGGGCCGACATCCGCAACGCGTGCGGCCACACGATCTCGGCCACCGTCGAAGTCGACGGATGGGACCCGAGCTGCATCCAGATCGGACCCGGCGGAGTGGGGCGCATCGGCGTGGACTCGGACGACGAGCCGTACTACGCGTACGAGTGCTGAGCACATCGCGCGTACGCGTGCGCATCGCGTGCGTGCGCGCGTGGATGCGTGGGTGCGCGCGTAGGTGCGCCTGCGCGTTGAGTGAGCACGGCCCCTGAGCGGGATGGACGGGCGGGCGGGGCGGGAGCGCCGGCGAGCGCTCCCGCCCCGTCGCCACTGCCGCCCTCACACGTCGCCATCACCGCCGTTGCCGTCGCCCTCACGGTGGTCCGGTCCGCACGGGGAGGTCCCCGTGCCTGCCGCGTAACAGGGGTGCGTCCCGCCGCGTAACACGTGCGCCGCACGCTGAGCCGTATGCAGACCTCCGTGACCCCCACCCACTGCCCGTACTGCGCGCTGCAGTGCGGCATGAACCTGACGCCCGTGCCGGACGGTGCCGGCGGCGGTACGGTCGAGGTGACGGAGCGCGCCGACTTCCCGGTGAACCGGGGCGCCCTGTGCGGCAAGGGCCGCACGGCGCCCGCGCTGCTCTCCTCCCGGGTACGGCTGACCTCCCCGCTGGTCCGGTCGCCGGACGGCGTGCTGCGGCCGGCCGGCTGGGACGAGGCGCTCGACCGGATCGCCGAGGGGCTGTCCCGGACGCGTACGGCGTACGGCCCGGACGCGTGCGGGGTCTTCGGCGGGGGCGGGCTGACCAACGAGAAGGCGTACACGCTCGGCAAGTTCGCCCGGGTCGTGCTCGGCACCTCGCAGATCGACTACAACGGCCGCTTCTGCATGTCGTCCGCGGCGGCCGGCGGGATCAGGGCCTTCGGCCTGGACCGGGGGCTGCCCTTCCCGCTGGAGGACATCCCGCGGACGGGGTGCGTGATCCTGGTCGGCTCCAACCTCGCCGAGACCATGCCGCCGGCCCTGCGCTACCTCACGGAGCTGAGGGAGAACGGCGGCACGCTGATCGTCGTCGATCCGCGCCGCACCCGCACCGCCGAACAGGCCGACCTGCATCTGGCGCCCCGCCCGGGTACGGACCTCGCCCTGGCGCTCGGCCTGCTGCACCTGGTGGTGGCGCAGGGGCGTACGGACGAGGCGTACATCCGGGAGCGCACGAGCGGCTGGGCGGAGGCGCGGGCCGCCGCGATGGCGCACTGGCCGGAGTACGTGGAGCGGATCACGGGAGTGTCCGTCCCCCGACTCCGGGAGGCGGTACGGCTGTTCTGCGAACCGGAGTCCGCGATGGTGCTCACCGCGCGGGGGCCCGAGCAGCACTCCAAGGGGACGGACACCGTCGGCGCGTGGATCAACCTCTGTCTGGCGACCGGGCGGCCCGGGCGGCCCTTCTCCGGGTACGGCTGCCTCACCGGGCAGGGCAACGGGCAGGGCGGGCGGGAGCACGGACAGAAGGCCGACCAGCTGCCCGGTTACCGCAAGCTCGACGACCCGGCGGCACGGCGGCACGTGGCCGAGGTGTGGGACGTCGACCCCGACTCGCTGCCGGGGCCGGGCCGCAGCGCGTACGAGCTGCTCGACGCCCTGAGTACGGACATCCGCGCGCTGCTGCTGATGGGCTCGAACCCGGTGGTGTCCGCGCCCCGGGCCGCCCACGTCGAGGAGCGGCTGCGCTCCCTCGACTTCCTGGCCGTAGCCGACGTGGTGCTGTCCGAGACCGCGGAACTCGCGGACGTCGTCCTGCCCGTCGCCCAGTGGGCCGAGGAGACGGGCACGACGACGAACCTGGAGGGCCGCGTCCTGCTGCGCCGGCAGGCGATCACGCCTCCGGACGGGGTGCGCAGCGATCTGCACGTGATGCATGAGCTGGCCGCCCGGCTCGGCGTGGAGAAGGGCTTCCCCACGGACCCGGAGGAGGTCTTCGAGGAGCTGCGCCGGGCCAGCGAGGGCGGGCCGGCCGACTACTCGGGCCTCACGTACCGCCGCTTGGCGGAGGAGAACGGGGTGTTCTGGCCGTGCCCGGGGCCGGTCGACTCCGGGTCCGGGTCCGGGTCCGGGTCCGGTCCCGCCGACCCGCACCCCGCCGACCCGCACCCCGGTACGCCGCGGCTCTTCCTCGACCGGTTCGCCACGCCCGACGGGCGGGCCCGCTTCGTCGCCGTGGGGCATCGGCCGTCGGCCGAGGAGCCCGACGCCGAGTACCCCGTGCTGCTGACCACGGGCCGGGTGGTCTCCCAGTACCAGTCGGGCGCCCAGACCCGCCGCGTCGACGAGCTGAACGCCGCCGCGCCCGGGGCCTTCGTGGAGCTGCACCCCCGGCTCGCCGAGCGGCTGGGGGCGGTGGACGGGGAACCCCTCGCGGTGGTGTCCCGGCGCGGCCGGGCCGTGGCGCCCGCCCGGATCACCACCGCGATCCGGCCCGACACGGTGTTCATGCCGTTCCACTGGCCGGGCGAGGGCCGGGCCAACACGCTGACCAATCCGGCCCTCGACCCGATCTCACGCATGCCGGAGTTCAAGACCTGCGCGGTCCGGGTGGAACGGGTGAGCTGAGCGGGGCCGTCCCCTGGTGCACGACGTCCAGCTCGCACCGGACGGACTTGCCGCCGGTCAGCCGGTCCACGCCCCACCGGTCGGCCACCTGTCCGACGATCAGCAGCCCTCGCCCGGACATGTCGTCCGCGGTCGCCTCGCGGAGGTTCGGCCGTAACTCCCCTCCGTCGTCCTCGGTGAGCGTCAGGCTGGGCCAGGGCCCGGCGAGGGCTGCGTCGTCCAGGACGATGCCGAGGCGGGCGAGCCATCGGCGGACTGCTGCTCACGCACAGACCGGAGAAGAGGTCCGCCTCGTCCTGTACGAATCCCGCCACACTCAGCCGACGCTTCCTGGGGCTCGTTCCCCGGCGCGTCACCTGCATCAGTACTGCGTCAACGCCCGTTCCCCATGCCCTTCCCGGCATCAGGGACGCTCACCAGGGGCTCCGGATCAGGCGCCAGGGTTCTGTCCATGATCGGGACGGGGCCCACCCCGTCACACCAGGATCGTCTCACTCGCGGTCGGCGGTTACGGGAAAATTCCCGGGCAGCCCTCAGCAGTGGTATCCGTCCGGGCATTCCGTGTACAGCACTCCGAAGACCAGGAAGAAGAGAATCGGCACACCGGACACCGTGGCCATGATCAGAAATCGTGCACGGTCTCCTCGCCTGTCTCTGACCTGGGCCACCACGAATCCCGCCGCCGGAGCGCATACGGCAGCGCCCAGCGCCATCAGGACGAAAGCCCGGCCGGTCTCTTGTTCCGTGTCCGGTAACCCCATCCAATGAGCGATCGCCGGGGCGAACAGGAGAAGGGGTGCGGATGCCCACCAGCACGACAGTGCTCTGACGATCCGATCCGTTCGTGCGGACACCGGATCGGCCGGCCCCGTCCCCCCACGGCGGTTTTCCGGAGCGATCCCTGATGACGGCATGCCCCGCATCGTAGGCGGCCGGGAAGAACCTGAGGCCGTCCGAGGTCTTGGCTCCACCGGATACGGAGGCCACCCAGGCCGTCCGGTCCGGCTGAGGAAGGCCGTGACGAGCGTCACCGCCTGGGCGACACCTGCTTCCGCCCCGGCCCCTGCCGGTGGGCAGAATCTGAGCTGTGGCCTGCGGCCACCGACTGATCTTCTGTCTTCACACACCGATGATCACCGGTGGCCTCATTGTCACCGGCCCGCACCGGGGCTCGACGTGGTTCGACGCCCGGGCCACCTGCGACCAGGTCCCGCCACCGAACCTGGACGGCCGAGCTATGTCGTTCGCGGGCCGGCTCGGCCGGAGGTCCGTGAATCTGCTGGGCTGGTGAACGCCGGCGAAGTCCCGCTGGGCCGTGCGTGGTCAGGGGAATCCGGTGCATGGCACGGCGCCCGAACCCAACTGCCACGGGAAACGCTAGACCACATCAATCGCGGGTCAGGGCGTAGGAAATCCGTGGACGGGCCCGCGGTAGATCACTTAATGTGTGGCTCCACGCCCTGAGATGGACGGAAGGAGGCGAGTGCCGTGCGGTTCACACCTTTCCAGCGCTCCCTCTTTCCGCTGTCCCGGCGTGGTTCGTGAGTTCTGACCGGGAGCGCTCCAAGCAGCCTGTATTCCGGAGGAATCCATGACCGATCCGGTCATCCGCGCGCTCTCCGCGAGCGACGCTCATCTCTTCGACGCACTCCCCGACCCCCTGGGCGCCCGTGAAGGCCATCGGCGTACCCGGTTCCGCCCCGACTGGAAGCGCGTCGCCCTGCGCGACGGCGAGGTCGTCGCACGCGGCGCGTGGTGGGGCGGCCCCGACGACTCGGAGCCCGTCAACATCAACTGGTTCGACGTGGCCGAGGGCGAGGAGGAGGCCGGGGCCCAACTCCTGCGCTCCGCTCCCTGGCAGGTCGAACTCGAGATCAACCTGCCCGGCGGCTGGCGGAAAAAGACCGACCTGCGTGCCGCCGGCGAGGCGCGCTTCGCCGCCGCACGAGCCGCCGGGTACGAACTCCTGGTGGAACGCTTCCTGTACCGCTGGACCCCGGAGCGAGGTCTGCCCGAGCGGCCCGGACGCCTGCGCTTCAGCGCCGAACCCGACGACACGGTGCTCTTCGACGCGTTGCGCCGCATCCACTCCGTCACCCTGGACGCCCACGCGCTCAGGGCCATCGAAGAGGGCGGCCTCGACCAGGCCGCCCAGGAGGAACTCGACTTCTTCCACTGGTGCCCCTCCCCGCGGGAGTGGTGGCAGACCGCGCACACGCCGGAGGGCGACCTGGCCGGCATCCACATCCCCGCCCACAACCCCTCCGGCCCGACCATCGGCTTCATCGGAGTCGTCCCGGAACAGCGCGGTCGCGGCTACGCCTACGACCTCCTCGCGGAGTGCACCCACCTCCTCGTCGAGCAGGGCGCGGAGTTCGTCAGCGGAGCGACGGATCAGGGCAACTTCCCCATGGCCGCGAACTTTGCCAAGGCCGGCTTCCCCGTCATCAGCGAACGCATCAACTTCCACCCGGCGGGCCAGGCGGCCTAGCGAGGAGCAGCACACGCTGAGGGGTCCGGTCCGAGCGCAGATCCGGACCCCTTGTCGGCGACATTCGGAATCTGCGCTCGGACCAGCCCCACCAGCAAGATCACGATCTACAGCTGGAGCATCAGCCTCCCCGAGGAATCAAATTGCAGAACAGCGACCCGATTCAGAACACGGAATGATCGTGGTGGCGCTCGGGTCATGGCCTGTGTTCGAGGAGGAGGCCAGGTTCGCGATGACGCCGCCCACCACCCTCACCTGGTCTCGACGGGGCCCCACCCCAGTCATCCGGGCCTGGGGCCGCTCCCGGCGCCGGCCGTCCGTCGCCGCGCCGGCTCCCCCGGAGGGACTACCGTGACTTGAGCCAGGTTTCCCACCAGCGGCTCGGCGGGTCGATCGTGCCGCTCCGGGACGATCTCGACACCCACCTGACAGCCGGGCTACGCCGCTACATCGCTGGCCGCGACTGACTCACCGTGGTGCAATCGCCCTCCTGCGCACCCGATCTCAACCCGGTCGGGAGCATCTGGCCCGTGCTGCGGCGCACCACGCCGGTCAGCCGGGCCTTCGCCGACCCCAACCAGCTGATCACCGCGGTCCGGCGTGCTCTACGCCCGCTCCCGTACCACCCGGACGTCCTCGACGACTGCCTCACCAGCGGCCTCCAGCACGAACCACCATGGAGACACCGTGCTTTGAAGCCAGTAGATTCTTCAGCCCGGCCGTGGGCCGAGCGCTGTCACCCCGCCCTCCGTCCCCACCCCTTACGGAGTCCCGTGCCGCCCGCCCCCAAGATGCGCCCCGGCGAACTCGACATCGACGTGGCGCTGGTGGAGCGGTTGGTGCGTGAGCAGTTCCCCCGGTGGGCCGGACTGCCGGTGAAGCAGGTGGTGTCCGCCGGGACCGACAACGCCATGTACCGGCTCGGCGACGACATGGTCGTACGGCTGCCGCGGCTGCCCGGCGGGGCGGGGCAGGTGGCGAAGGAGCAGCGGTGGCTGCCCCGGCTCGCGCCGCACCTCCCGCTGGCCGTGCCCGAGCCGCTCGCCGAGGGGGCGCCCGGCCGGGGGTACGCGCTGCCGTGGGGCGTGTTCCGCTGGCTGGACGGCGACGACCTCCACACCGCGCCCCTCGACCCGGCCGGTCTCGCGCACGCGGCAGTGGAGCTGGGCCGTTTCGTCGCGGCCCTGCGGAAGGCGGACGCCACCGGCGGGCCGCCGTCCTGGCGGGGCGGTCCCCTCGCCGACGACGAACACGTCCGCGCGGCGATCCGCGACCTGGACGCGGACGCGGACGGCGCACTGGACGGGGACGGCGCGACCACCGCCTGGGAGGACGCCCTGCGGGTCCCCCGGTGGGACGGCGTCCCCGTCTGGCTGCACGGCGACCTGCTGCCGGGCAACCTGCTGGCCCGGGGAGGCCGGCTCGGCGCGGTCATCGACTTCGGCGGCCTCGGCACCGGGGACCCGGCGGCCGACGTGCTCGCCGCCTGGGCCGTGTTCGACGCCGGTACCCGCCCGCTGTTCCGTGAGGCCGCCCGCGTCGACGACGCGACCTGGGCGCGCGGGCGGGGCTGGGCCCTGTACTTCGGGCTGACGGCGTGGCACCACTACCGGGTCACCAACCCCGTGCTCGCGTCGGTGGGCCGCCGGGCGGTGACCGAGGCGCTCGCCGACCGCGGGTAACGAGTCCGGCGTCAGCTTCCGTACGGGCGCACCGCCTTGGCGTCCCGCAGCGCCGCCGCCCACCACGCCAGCTGGTCCAGCATCGCCTTCGCGGCGGCGTCCGGGGCCGCGGAGTCCTTGTGGCGGCCCGCGTCGTCGAAGGACGCGCCCGCGTTGTGGAAGGACACCGTGTCGCGGACGGTGACGGCGTGCAGTTCGGCGAAGACCTGGCGGAGCTGTTCGACGGCGCGCAGGCCGCCCGAGACGCCGCCGTACGAGACGAAGCCGACGGGCTTGGCGCGCCACTCCTCGTAGTGCCAGTCGATGAGGGCCTTGAGCGAGGCGGGGAAGGAGTGGTTGTACTCGGGGGTCAGGACGACGAAGGCGTCCGCGCCGGCGAGCTTGGGCGTGACCTTCGCCAGTTCGGCGGCCACCTCGGCGGACGGGGAGTACGACAGGGCCGTGGGCAGCCCCGCGTCGGCCGTGTCGACGACCTCGGCCGTGAGGTCGGTACGCCCTTGGAACCGGTCGAGCAGCCAGTCGGCGACGACAGGACCGAAGCGGCCCTCCCGGTTGCTGCCGACGATGACGGCGACCTTGAGGGGTGCGGTGGACGAGGGGCGGGTGACGGGAACGTCCGTGACGGGATTCATGTGACCGAGCCTCACACCTCGACCAAACTTGAGGTCAAGCAGCGCCAGGGAAAGAGCGGGAAGCGGGAAGGGAGTGGGCATGCGTTCGCGCGGGCGGTAAATGGGTGTCCTGGAGCGGGAAGGTGCAGCGATCATGGGCCGGGCGCCGAACCGCGACCACGACCACCGGCCACCGGCCACCGGCCACCGGCCACCGGCCACGATTGACGAGGAACCGCTTCCATGCCTGTACCCGCCGACCCGACGGTCCTCCACCCGATGCCCGAGCAGCCGAGGGTGGTGCTGCTCAGACCGCTGGTGAAGTCCCCGCTGATCGAGGTCGGGGAGTACTCCTATTACGACGACCCGGACGACCCGACCGGGTTCGAGACGCGCAACGTGCTCCACCACTACGGGCCGGAGAAGCTGGTCATCGGCAAGTTCTGCGCGCTGGGTACGGGGGTGCGGTTCATCATGAACGGTGCCAACCACCGGATGGACGGTCCTTCGACCTTCCCCTTCCCCACCATGGGCGGCTCGTGGTCGGAACACTTCGACCTGCTCACCGGCCTGCCCCAGCGGGGGGACACCGTCGTCGGCAACGACGTCTGGTTCGGCCACGGCACGACGGTGATGCCCGGTGTGCGGATCGGGCACGGCGCGATCATCGGCTCCGGCGCCGTGGTCACCGCGGACGTACCCGACTACGGGATCGTCGGCGGCAACCCCGCACGGCTCATCCGTACCAGGTACAGCGAGGAGGACGTCGCCCGGCTGCTCGCGGTGGCCTGGTGGGACTGGCCCGCGGAGCACATCACCGACCACGTGCGGACCATCATGTCCGGCGGCATCGCCGATCTGGAGGCCGCCGCCCCGGGCACCCCGCACGCGTGACGCCTCCGCGGCAAGCCTCCACGGGAGCGGGTCGGGGCAGGAACGCGGGCACGTTCCTCTTCTTCCTTCCCCGGCCCCGGCCCGCTCCCGGCCCGGTGGAGACCCCCTGACCGGGCGGAGTCATCCTGAAACAGGCCGAGTAGGTCACCCGTTCATCCGTGTCGCCCACCGCCTTCGGGTTCTCGCCGGTCGCGCGTCGCCGACACGCCTGTGACCTGGCACAACGGTGCCGGGAACCGGACCGGCGTCCCCCGCCCGACACCCCTTCACCGCCTTTCCCGCGTTCTGCCGGGAGGCGTGCGTTCCCGACTGCCACTTACCTCGGTAGGGCAGGGGCACGACCGACGCAGCGGCACACGGGAGTCGCGGGCCGTGCCCTCTGGAACCCTCGGAGGAGCAAGCACGATGCGTACAGCCCGTCTGCTGACCGGTACCGCGCTCGCCGTCGCCGCGGCGGGCCTCTGCGGGGCGCCCGCGTACGGGGCCGGGGCGGAGCCCGTCGAGCTGTACCCGGCCACCGTCGCGCCCGGCGCCGAGGTCACGGTGAACACGGCGGCGTGCGGGGCGGACGACGCGGTGTCCGGTGACGCCGGTGCCGTCGGCGCGGGCCGGTTCACCCTGGTCCCCAGCGCGCACGAGGGGGACGCGGTCGGCCGGTTCGAGGTGCCGCCGTCCGCGCAGCCGGGCACGTACGAGATCGTCGCGCGCTGTTCCAGCGGTCGGCGGATGACCAGCGACCTGGTGGTCACCCTCACCTCCACCCAGGAGGCCGGGCCACGGGTCGGGCCACGGGTCGAGCCCCGGGGAAGCGTGAAGACGGGGGTCGGCGGCGCACTCGGCCCCGACCCCGTGCAGACCGCGGCGGGAGTGGCGGCGCTCGCCGTCGCCGCCGCGGGCGGTACCTGGCTCCTGCATCGCCGGGCGAGAGGCGACGGGATCTGACGGACACCCTCCGCTGTCCGCCGGTACCGCGGTCCCCTCCCCCTCCCGGCCCGACACCCCTCGTGGCCCGGAGGGGGCACGGGATCCGGCAACCGCACGGAACCGCACCGCCGCGACAGAACCGAGAGGAGGCTCATGTGCGCCCGTTCAGCCGCCCGTTCAGCAATGTCTCCATAGCCGCCGCCACCCTCGTCGCCCTCCTCTGCGGGGCCTGGCTGCTGCACCGGGGCACGGAGACGCACGCGCCGCCCCAGCCGTCGGCCGCGCAGGCCCGTACGGACCGGCCCGCCACCGGCCGGCCCGCCACCGACCGGTCCGCCGCCGCGCTGCCGTACGTGCCGCCCGACCGCGTCCGCATCCCCTCGATCCGGGTGGACGCCCCCCTCATGGGCCTCGGCCTCACCCCGCGGGGCGGCCTCGACGTGCCGCCCGCGGCCAGGAAGAACCTCGCCGGCTGGTACGAGGCCGGTACCGCGCCCGGTGGGACGGGCACGGCGATCGTCGCCGGACACGTCGACAACGCCGAAGGACCCGCCGTCTTCTACCGCCTCGGCGCCCTGAAGAAGGGCAGCACGGTCGAGATCGGCCGCCGGGACGGCAGCACCGCGCTCTTCTCCGTCGACGCGGTCGAGGTGTACGACTCCCGCGGCTTCCCGGACGAGAAGGTGTACGGGGCCGCCGGGCGCCCGGAGCTGCGTGTGATCACCTGCGGGGGCGGCTGGTCGGCGGTCACCGGCTACCGGGGCAACGTGGTCGTCTTCGCCCACCTCACGGGCAGCCGCCCGGGGACGCGGCGGTAGCGCGCCCCTCAGAGCCAGAAGTCGTACGCCATCTTCGCCACCAGCGTGAACACCACCGTCAGCAGCACGATCCGGACGAAACCGCTGCCCCTCTTGAGCGCGGTGTGCGCCCCTACCATCCCGCCGACGAGGTTGAACACCGCCATCAGCGCGGCCAGCTGCCAGAACACCGTGCCCTTCCAGGCGAACGTCGCGAGCGCGCCGGCGTTGGTGCAGCAGTTCACGATCTTCGCGGTGGCGGAGGCCCGTACGAGGTCGAGGTGGAGCAGCGCGGTCAGGGCGAGCACGAGGAACGTCCCCGTGCCGGGGCCGACGAGGCCGTCGTAGAAGCCGACGCCCAGACCCGCGAGCCCGATCGCGGCGAGGACGCGGCGCGGTGCGACGGGCTCGGTCGACGGTGCGTTGCCGAAGGCGGGCTTCATGATCACGAAGGCGCCCACCCCCAGCAGGACGACCATGACCACCGGCTTCAGCACCTCGGTGCTCATTCCGGTGGCGACGAACGCCCCGGCGGTGGACCCGGCGAGCGCCGCGAGACCGATCCGTACCGCCGTGCGGACGTCGACGGGCGCCTTGCGCGCGTACGTCACCGCCGCGCCCGTCGTCCCGACGATCGCCACGGCCTTGTTGGTGCCGAGCGCGTACTGGGCCGCCGAGCCGGAGTTCGGCAGCCCGAGGAGCAGCGCGGGCAGGAGCAGCAGTCCGCCGCCGCCCACGACCGCGTCGACCCATCCGGCCGCGAGCGCGGCGAGACACAGGACGATGATCACGGTCAGCGAGATGTCTGGCATGGTCACGACCCTATGGACGGGTAGATGTGCGGTCCATGGAACTTGTGAAGCTTGAGGGACTTCTGAGCTTCGCGGGTCGTCCGGGGTTGGAGGGTTGGAAGGGTCGTCCGGGGTTCGCGGGTCGTCGTGGTGCGGAAGGGTCAGCCCGTCGTCTCCAGGTAGCGCAGGACCGCCAGCACCCGCCGGTTCTCCGTGTCCGAGGGCGGCAGGCCCAGCTTGGTGAAGATGTTGGCGATGTGCTTCTCCACGGCCCGTTCCGAGACGGTGAAGGACACGGCGATCGCGTGGTTCGTCCGGCCCTCCGCCATCAGCGCGAGCACCTCGCGCTCGCGGGGCGTGAGCGCGTCGAGCACTCCGGCGCGGCGGCTCGCGCCGAAGAGCTGGGCGACCACCTCCGGGTCCAGGGCGGTCCCGCCGGCGGCGATCCGCTCCAGCGCGTCCACGAACTCGCCGATGTCGACGACCCGCTCCTTGAGGAGGTAGCCGACGCCGCCCGGACGGGTGCCGAGCAGTTGGGCGGCGTACTTCGTCTCGACGTACTGGGAGAAGATCAGCACCCCCGTGCCGGGGTGGTCGGCGCGCAGCCGTACGGCGGCCCGGAGCCCCTCGTCCGTCTGCGTGGGCGGCAGCCGGATGTCGACGACGGCGGCGTCCGGGCGGTGCTCGGCCACGGCGGTCAGCAGGGTCTCGGCGTCCCCGACGGCCGCGGCGACCTCCACGCCCCGCAGGCCCAGGAGCTGGACCAGGCCGTCGCGCAGGAGGGCGGAGTCCTCGGCGATGACAACGCGCATGTGCCCCTCGTGATGATCGATGCAACGGTCCGGTACCACGGTCCGGTGCGGTGGCCCGGTACCGCGGTCCGGTGCGGCATACCGGTACCGCGGTTCAGTACGGCAGTTCGACGGTGACCACCGTAGGCCCTCCCGGCGGGCTGTCGCAGGTGAGCGTGCCGTCGACGGTCCGTACCCGGGTCAGCAGGCCGGTGAGGCCCGAGCCCGCTCCGATCGCCGCGCCGCCGCGGCCGGTGTCCCGGACGACGAGCCGGAGCAGCCCGTCCCGTGCGGTCGCCTCCACCGCGGCGCCCGGTGCGCCGCTGTGTTTGGCCGCGTTGGCGAGGAGCTCCGCCGCGCAGAAGTAGGCGATGGACTCGACGGCGGGCGCCGGGCGCGGGGACCCGATGCCGGCGACGACCTCGACGGGCAGCGCCACGTCTGCCGCGAGGGTGGCGAGGGCGGTGTCCAGGCCCTGGTCCAGTACGGGCGGATGGATGCCCTTGACGAGGTGGCGCAGGTCGGCGATGGCCTGCTTGGCGTTGCCCTGGGCGGTGTCGACGACGGCGAGCAGCCGTGCGCGGTCCGCGTCCGCGCCGATCAGTTCCCGGATCATCGTCAGGTGCATCGCGAGCCCGACGAGCCGGGCCTGGGTCCCGTCGTGCAGGTCGCGCTCGATCCGGCGCAGGGTGGCCGCCGCGTCGTCCACGGCCTGGGCGCGCGTCTCCTCCAGGGTGCGGATGCGGCGGTCCGCGCCGCTCGGGCCGAGCGTGGCGGTGAGCAGCAGGCGGTGCGGGACGAGGGCGTGGCGCGTCAGCCAGGGCGCCGCCGACAGGAGCAGGAGTCCCGCGGCCACCGGGACCAGCCAGCGCGGCCAGGTGTCGAGCTGGACGCCGAGGACCTCCAGGGACACCTGCCGTACGGAGTCGCCGTCGCGCACGGTGTGGTGGTTCCAGTGCTTGAGCAGGGGGTGGAGGGCCGACTGCGTCCCGTAGCCGTACGCGCCCACGGCGCTCGCGTACGCGAGCGCCGCCGTGAGGGGCACGGCGAGCGCGCAGCCGACGGCCCGCCAGCCGGTCCGGCCCAGGAGCAGGGCCCGCCGCCGGCCGAGCACCCCGTCCGCCGCGGGGGTCGGCGGCTCCTCGATGCGCAGGCGCAGCAGCCGGCGCGCCAGGAACCGTTGCAGCGCCCCGAGGGCGAGCGCGCCCCGCACGGTCAGGGCGAGGACCCACAGCCCCAGCGTGGTCACCGACAGGACCCCGCCGACGAGCAGCCCCGCGAGGGTCAGCAGGCAGCCGGCGAGGGCGAGCGGGAACGCGATCACCGCGTAGAGCAGCGTGGCGAGGGCCCGCGGGGTGAAGGCGGCGAGCGGACGGCCCGCGGCCCGGACCGCGAGGGCGGCGACCGGGGACCTCATGGCCGGACCCGTACGGCGGCGCCGTACCGGACGCCGACGTGGCCGTGGCCGTGGATGTGGACGTGGACGTGGACGTGGCCGTGGACGTACGGCTTGCGGACGCCGTCCGTGGTCACCGTGGGCGCCACGGTCGCTGTGGTCGCCACGGTCGCCGTGGGCGTCATGGTCGCTCCTCCATGTGGACGGGTACGTCCGGGCCCCCTGTGCCGACGGGCCCGGTACCCCAAGACTTCCGTGTCCCGGCCCCGCCGACGATGGTGCCCGCACGGCCCCCGGGGGTTCGGTCAACCCCACCGCCGGGAACCCTCACACCCGGACCGGAGTGCCGCTGAGGGCAGCGTTCCCCGTGGGAAACAGTCGTGATGCGGCCGGGTAACACCGGCACCGCACGCTGCCGTGCATGACCTCGAATACGCGTGTGGTGGTGATCGGCGCCGGTCTCGCGGGCGTACGTCTCGCCCGCAGGCTCGCGGAGCTCGGCATGTCCGCCGTACTGGTCGGGGAGGAGGAGCACGGCCCGTACAACCGGGTCCTGCTCGCGGAGGTCCTGGCCGGGCGGTACGCCCCCGAGGTCATCGCCCTCCCGGCGCCCGAGCGGCTGACCCGCGGCCGGGCGGTGCGCGTCGACCGCGCGGAGCGGCGGGTGCACCTCGACGACGGCACGGCACTCGCGTACGACACCCTGGTCCTGGCCACCGGCTCCAACCCGGTGCTCCCTCCCCTGCGCGGCCTGTTCGGACCCGGCCGGCCCGAACTGCCCGAGGGGGTCCACGCGTTCCGCACGATGGACGACTGCCTGGGCCTCTCCGCGGCCGTGCGGCACGGCACCCGGGCCGTCGTCGTCGGCGGCGGTCTGCTCGGCGTCTCGGCCGCCCGCGCCCTCGCCGAACGCGGCGCCCAGGTGGTGCTGGCCCAGCAGGGCGAGCGCCTGATGGAACGCCAGCTCGACCCGCCCGCCTCCCGGCTGGTGCTCCGGCACCTCACGGACCTCGGGATCGAGGTGCACACCGAGAGCCGGGTGCGCGGCGTGCGCTGCGTGGAGGGCGCGGTCCGCTCGGTCGAGATGGCCGACGGGTACGCCCTCGACGCCGACCTGGTGGTGCTGGCCTGCGGGGTGCACCCGCGGGTGGGCCTGGCCCGGGACGCGGGGCTCGCCGTGCACAAGGGCGTCCTCGTCGACGACGAACTGCGCACCTCCGACCCGCGCATCCGGGCGATCGGCGACTGCGCGCAGCACGACGGCGAGGTCTACGGCCTGGCCGCCCCCGCGCTCGAACAGGCCGAGGTGCTGGCCGGACTGCTGGCCGGGGCACCGGCGGGGGCGCCGACGGGGGGCCCGGCGGGGACCGCGTCCACGGAAGGCGCCACCGGCCACCGCGGCTACCGCGGCACCCGCGCCCTCACCCGGTTGACCCTCACCCCCGGCGGCCCTCTCGGCCCCCTCGGCCCTCTCGGCCCCGGCGGCCCCGGCGGCCCCGACAGTTCTTCCGGCTCCGGCGCCCCCTTCGACCTCGCCGCCTTCGGGGAGCACACCGCCCTCCCCGGCGACGACGTCGTCCAGCTCACCGACGCGACCCGCGGCACCTACCGCAAGGTCGTCGTCCGCGACGACCGCCTGGTGGGCGGGGTCCTCGTCGGCGAGCTCGGCACCGTCGGCGCCCTCGCCCGCGCCTGGGAGGGAGCGGAGCCGCTCCCCGCGGACGGCGCCCCGCTGCTCCACCTGCTCACCAACGATGGAGGCTCCTGATGTCCACGACCGCACACGCGGGGACCGGCCCCCGCCCCACGGCCACGGGCCGCCCCACGATCGTGCTCGTCGGCCACGGCATGGTCGGCCAGCGCTTCCTCGAAGCGCTCGCCGAGCGCGGCCTGACCGCCACGCACCGCGTAGTCGTGCTGTGCGAGGAGCCGCGTCCCGCGTACGACCGCGTACAGCTCACCTCGTACTTCTCGGGCCGTACGCCCGAGGAACTGTCCATGACCGACATGGCGTTCGTCGCGGAGCACGGGATCGAGCTGCACGTCGGGGACCCGGCCGAGAGCGTCGACCGGGCCGCCCGGCGGGTCACCGCCCGCTCCGGCCTGGTCGTCGGCTACGACACGCTGGTTCTCGCCACCGGCTCGTTCCCCTTCGTGCCGCCCGTACCGGGCAAGGACGCCGAGGGCTGCTTCGTCTACCGCACGATCGAGGACCTGCTCGCCATCGAGGAGTACGCGAAGGCACGGGCCACGACCGGTGCCGTGGTGGGCGGCGGGCTGCTCGGCCTGGAGGCCGCCGGGGCGCTGCAGGGGCTCGGGCTCGCCACGCACATCGTGGAGTTCGCGCCGCGGCTGATGCCCGTCCAGGTGGACGAGGGCGGCGGCGCCGCGCTGCTGCGCACCATCGAGAACATGGGCCTGACCGTCCACACGGGCACGGGCACGCAGGAGGTCGTCACCGGCGACGACGGCGCCGTGACCGGCATGAGGCTCTCCGACGGCTCCACGGTCGCCACCGACCTGGTGGTGTTCTCGGCCGGGGTGCGCCCCCGTGACCAGCTCGCCCGCGCCTGCGGGCTCACCGTGGGCGAGCGCGGCGGCATCAGCGTCGACGAGCAGTGCCGTACGGTCTCCGACCCGCGCGTCTTCGCGATCGGCGAGTGCGCGCTGGCCTCCGACGGCCGGGTGTACGGCCTGGTGGCGCCCGGTTACGAGATGGCGCAGACCGCCGCGGCCACGATCGCCGCCGAGGGGACCGCCCTCACCGGCACCACCGGCACCACCGATACCGCCGATACCGCCGACATCACCGGCACCACCACCGCGGCCTCCTTCACCGGCGCCGACCTCTCCACCAAGCTGAAGCTCCTCGGGGTCGACGTCGCCTCCTTCGGCGACGCGCACGGCACCACCGCCGACTGCCTCGACGTCGTCTACGCGGACTCCCGCTCGGGCACGTACAAGAAGCTGGTCATCGGGCCCGGTGGCGAGCTGCTGGGCGGCATCCTGGTCGGCGACGCGGAGGCGTACGGCACCCTGCGCGCCTTCACCGGCTCGGTGCCGCCGGTCGCCCCGGAACAGCTCGTCCTGCCCGCCGGCGCCGGCGCGCCCGTCCAGCTCGGCCCGTCCGCCCTGCCGGACGAGGCGATCGTCTGCTCCTGCCACAACGTCACCAAGGGCGCGATCCGCGGCGCGGTCACCGAGCACTCCTGCACGACGGTCCCCGAGGTCAAGAAGTGCACCAAGGCCGGTACCGGCTGCGGCAGTTGCGTCAAGGTGCTCGGGCAGTTGGTCACCTCCGAACTGGAGGCGGCCGGCGTCGAGGTCGACAAGGGCCTGTGCGGCTGCTTCCCGCAGACCCGCGAGGAGCTGTACGAGATCGTCCTCGCCCTGCGCGTCTCCTCGTACCGGCAACTGCTGGACCGCTACGGCCGTGAGGGCGCGCGGGGCGGCGACGGCTGCGAGGTCTGCAAGCCCACGGTCGGCTCGATCATCGCCTCGCTCGCGCCCGCGATCGGCGCCGAGAACCACGTCCTGGCCGGTGAGCAGGCCGCCCTCCAGGACACCAACGACCACTTCCTCGCGAACCTGCAGCGGAACGGCTCGTACTCGGTCGTACCACGCATCCCCGGCGGGGAGATCACCCCGGAGAAGCTCATCGTGATCGGCGAGGTGGCCCGCGACTTCGGCCTCTACACGAAGATCACGGGCGGTCAGCGGATCGACATGTTCGGCGCCCGCGTCGAGCAGCTGCCGCTGATCTGGACCCGGCTGGTGGACGCCGGTTTCGAGTCCGGGCACGCGTACGGGAAGTCGCTGCGGACGGTGAAGTCGTGCGTCGGGCGGACCTGGTGCCGCTACGGCGTCCAGGACTCGGTGCGCATGGCCATCGACCTGGAGCTGCGCTACCGGGGTCTGCGCTCCCCGCACAAGCTCAAGTCGGCGGTCTCGGGGTGCGCCCGCGAGTGCGCGGAGGCCCAGTCGAAGGACTTCGGCGTCATCGCCACGGCCAACGGCTGGAACCTGTACGTCGGCGGCAACGGCGGCGCGACCCCGCGCCACGCGGACCTGCTCGCCCAGGACCTCTCGGACGCCGAACTGGTCCGGCTGATCGACCGGTTCCTGATGTTCTACATCCGCACGGCCGACCGCCTGGAGCGCACCTCGACCTGGCTGGAGCGGCTCCCCGGCGGCCTGGACCACGTCCGCGACGTCGTCGTCGACGACTCGCTGGGCATCTGCGGGGAGCTGGAGTCGCTGATGGCCGCGCACGTCGCCGCCTACCGCGACGAGTGGGCCGCGACCATCGACGACCCGGAGAAGCTGTCCCGCTTCGTGTCCTTCGTCAACGCGCCGGACACCCCCGACCCGGTCGTCGGGTTCGTCCCCGAGCGCGA
The DNA here is from genome assembly GCF_019710745.1 of Streptomyces beigongshangae. Taxonomy (GTDB): domain Bacteria; phylum Actinomycetota; class Actinomycetes; order Streptomycetales; family Streptomycetaceae; genus Streptomyces; species Streptomyces beigongshangae. Next base: position 40,410 of record NZ_JAHKJW010000043.1, on the reverse strand, counting down.
CCAGATCAAGCCCGACCTGCCGCTGCTGACCATCGGCACCCGCCCCCTGGAAGGAAGTGGCCTGCGATGACGCTCGCACCCGAGACGACCACGACGCTCACGCTCATGGTCCGGCTCCGGCCGGCCGGACCGGACGGCACGACCGGCACGACCGGCACGGACGGTTCGGACGGTTCGGACGGTTCGGACGGCACGACCGGCACGGACGGCGAGTGGTTCGCCGTCTGCGACCCGTCCGTGCTGGTTCCCGGCCGGGGGGTGGCCGCGCTGCTGCCGGACGGGCGGCAGGTGGCGGTGTTCATGGACCGTGCGGGGCGGCTGTACGCGATCGACAACCGCGATCCGTTCTCCGGTGCGGCCGTCCTGTCGCGCGGCCTCACCGGCTCCCACCGGGGGCGGCCGTTCGTGGCCTCGCCGCTCCTGAAGCAGCGGTTCGACCTGGCGTCGGGGCGGTGCCTGGACGACGAGTCGGTACGCGTGACGACGTACGAGGTACGGGTGGGGTAGGGCTCCGCCCGGAGCGCTGCCGGGTGGGGGTCCGGATGTGGCCGGTCGCGCAGTTCCCCGCGCCCCTGTCGGGGCGCCTAGGCTGGCGGCCCGCGCAGGACGGAGCGCATCCGGAGGGAGCGGGTCATGAGCCGCTGGAGCACGCTCGACATCCCCGACCAGCGCGGGCGTACCGCCGTCGTCACCGGGGCCAACAGCGGGATCGGGTACGTCACCGCCCGGGAGCTGGCGCGGCGGGGCGCGCGGGTCGTCCTCGCCTGCCGCAGTGGGCGCCGGGGCGGGGCGGCCGTCGAGCGGCTCGTCGGCGAGGTGCCGGACGCCGACGTACGGCTCGGGCGGCTCGACCTCGCGCACCTGGCCTCCGTACGGGAGTTCGCGGCGGCGTACGTACACGAGCACGACCGGCTCGACCTGCTCATCAACAACGCGGGTGTGATGGCGCTGCCGCGGGGGCGTACCGCGGACGGCTTCGAGACGCAGTTCGGGATCAACCACCTCGGCCACTTCGCGCTCACCGGACTGCTGATGCCGGCGCTGCTCGCCACGCCCGGCGCACGCGTGGTGAGCGTGTCCAGCATGCTGCACATGCTGGCCGACATCGACATCGGCGACCTCCACACCGAGCGCCCGTACCGGCGCTGGATCGCGTACGGACGCTCGAAGACGGCCAATCTGCTGTTCGTCCACGAGCTGGCCCGCCGCGTCGCCGCCACCGGCTCCGGCCTCGTGGTGGCGGCCGCGCACCCCGGCTACGCCGCGACGAACCTCATGTCCGCGGGTCCGAGGATGGAGGGCCGCAGGGCCGCGGAGCTCTTCATGGCGACGGGCAGCCGCTTCTTCGCCCTGTCCCCGGAAGCGGGCGCCCTGCCCACGCTGTACGCGGCGACGGCCCCCGGTGTGCGGCCGGACTCCTTCACCGGCCCGTCGCCCCTGAGCCGCCGCGGCTCCCCCGTCCGCGCGCCGCGCACCCGGCGGACCCTCGACGACAGGGCCGGACACCGGCTGTGGGAGGAGTCCGAGCGACTGACGGGCGTCACGTACGACACGCTGAAGGCATGAGATTCGGGCGTGGAGTGCGGGCGTGAGGTGCGGGCGTGAGGTGCGGGCACGGCGCCCGGGTGCGGTGCTCGGCGTGCTACGTACCGCCTGCCACGCACTACGTGACGCGTGCACGTCATCACGCGGTCACGGTGCGTCCACCCCGCGCTCCTAGGCTGCGGCGTTGCGCGACCCCGCCCTCCGACCGGCGGACGGGCAGCCTCGCTAACCCCTTGGAGCGACAGTGGAACGTCGTACCCTCCTGCGCGCGGCCGTGCTCGGCGGTTCGTCGGCCGTCTTCGGCGGGACCCTGTGGCGCGGTGCCGCGTACGCCGCGCCCGCCCAGCCCGGCACGGGCCCGTACGGGGCACCCGGCGCGGCGGACGCGAACGGCGTCCGGCTGCCGGGCGGCTTCACCAGCCGGGTGATAGCCCGGTCGGGCCGGACGGTCACCGGCACCTCGTACACCTGGCACGGCGCCCCCGACGGCGGAGCCTGTTACGCGGACGGCACGGGCTGGATCTACGTCTCGAACTCGGAGGTCAACCCGTCCGGCGGGGCGAGCGCGGTGAAGTTCTCCTCGACGGGCGCGATAACCGGCGCGTACCGCATCCTGTCCGGCACCCGGCAGAACTGCGCGGGCGGCAGGACGCCGTGGAACACCTGGCTGTCCTGCGAGGAGGTCTCCCTCGGGTACGTCTACGAGACCGACCCGTGGGGGCTGAACGCGGCGGTTCGCCGGGACGCCATGGGCCGCTTCAAGCACGAGGCGGCCGCCGCCGATCCGGTGCGCAGGGCGGTCTACCTCACCGAGGACGAGACGAACGGCTGCCTCTACCGCTTCGTGCCGAGGACCTGGGGCGACCTCTCCGCCGGCACGCTCCAGGTGCTGGTCGCCGGGAGCGCCACCTCCGGCTCCTTCACCTGGGCGGACGTGCCGGACCCGGACGGCTCGCCGACCACGACCCGTACGCAGGTCTCCGGCGCGAAGAAGTTCAACGGCGGCGAGGGCTGCCACTACGCCGACGACACGGTCTGGTTCACCACCAAGGGCGACAACCGCGTCTGGCAGCTGAACCTCGCGGACAGCACCTACGAGCTGGCGTACGACGACTCGCTCGTCGCCTCCGGCACCGCCCCGCTGACCGGCGTCGACAACATCACGGGCACGCCCTCGGGCGACCTGTTCGTCGCCGAGGACGGCGGGAACATGGAGATCTGCGTCATCACACCGGACGACGTGATCGCCCCGTTCCTGCGCCTCGACGGCCAGTCCGGCTCGGAGATCACCGGCCCCGCCTTCTCCCCCGACGGCACCCGCCTCTACTTCTCCAGCCAGCGCGGCACCAGCGGCAGTTCGTCGGGCGGCATCACGTACGAGGTGACGGGCCCGTTCCGCAAGTAGCCGGTCCGGCCGGACGGGTGATGGAGGGCGGAGCGGGGCGGGACGAGGACGGGGCAGCGAGTACGAGGCAGTGAGTGCAGTGAGTGCAGTGAGTACGGGGCAGTGAGTACGGGGTCGCCGCCACCACTCCCGATTCTTCCGTATCGGGGGTTGTGGTCGTCGCCGCGCGTCCTTACCATCCGGTAACCGAACCTGGGAACGATGGTTCTCACGTGCGGTCGGTCGCCGTACGCGGGGAGCCCGCGAAGTCCGCCCCCGCGCCGACCGGGCGCGCCCACGCGCCGCGTTCCGCCGGGGGCGGCCGCACCTGCCGCCCCTCCGTTCCGAAGTGTGAATCCCGCACGCCTTCGAGATGCGCATCCCGCACGCCACCGTGTTCCGTCCCTGCCGAATCCAGGAGTCACGAACATGAGAGCTTTCCTGTCCGCCCGTCGGCGCAGACACCTGACCGGCGCCGCCCTGGCCGTGGCGGCCGTCGCCGGGACGCTCACCGCCACCGGCCCCGCGAACGCCGCCCAGCTGCAGGAGGTGATGCTGGTCGGCAACAACTGGGAGGGCACCGCCGACGTCATCCGCTCCACCGGCGACTTCACCAGGATCGGCCGGATCGACCTCATCCCCGACAAGGACGAGCGGCTGCGCGAGATCTACCTCAATCCCGTCCGGCTCGCCGCCTTCCTCGTCATCCGCGAGACCGCCGGCGAGGGCCACGACCAGTACACGGATGACATGTACACGACACCCGACGGTTCGGCCGTGGTGGTCTCCCGCCCCAGCTTCGCCGATGTCGTCTCCATCGACACCGCCACCGGCCGTCTGAAGTGGCGGTTCCCCGTCTCCGGTTTCCGCTCCGACCACATGGCCGTCTCGCCCGACGGCTCCCGCGTGGCGGTCTCGGCCTCCACCGGCAACACCGTCCACGTGCTCGACATCGGGACCGGCCGGCAGGTCGGTTCCTTCAAGACCGGCGACAAACCCCACGAGAACGTCTTCACCCGCGACGGCAAGATCTGGAACATGTCGATCGGCGAGGTCAACAACGACCTCGACGCCCCCTGGCTGGACGGTCTGAAGGGCGACCGGAAGATCACCGTCGCCGACGCCACCACCTTCCAGGTCGTCAGGACCATCGACATGCGCCAGCGCCTGGACGCCTACGGCCGGTCCGACATGTCCGACGCGGTCCGCCCGGTCGCCTTCACCCCCGACGAGTCCAAGCTGTACTTCCAGGTGTCGTTCTTCAACGGCTTCTTCGAGTACGACGTCGCCACCGACAGGATCACCCGGACAAAGACCCTGCCGGAGAACCCCGACACCTCCGACGACCGCACCACCTACGTCAACGACTCCCGCCACCACGGCATGTCCATGAATCCCGCCGGGACCAAGCTCTGCGTCGCCGGCACCATGGACGAGTACGCCACGGTCGTCGACCGCGCCACCCTCCAGGAAGGCCCCCTGATCCCGGCCGCCAAGCCGTACTGGGCGACCGTCAGCGGTGACGGGAAGGCGTGCGTGATCTCCGAGAGCGCGGCGGACCAGGTCACCGCCATCGACTTCGCCACGGGACGCAAGATCACCTCCATTCCCGTGGGAGACCACCCGCAGCGCGTCCGGCTGGCCCGCCTTCCCGCCGGCTGGACCGGTCCCACCGCCGACTGAGCCGGCCGACCGGAGTCCGGACGGGGCGCCGGAGGGGCGGCACCTCCGCACAGGTGCCGCCCCTCCGTCTTTCGCGCACCGGGTTCGCGGTCCACCGGTGAGGGTGGGACGGCGGACCGCGACTCCGGAGCCCTCCGGGCGGTCAGGACCGGCCAAGCCCTCCGGCAGGGCGGGGAACAGAACCCGGGCCGGGACCTGGACCCGGACCCGGACCTGGGCCTGGGCCTGGGCCGGGACCTGGACCCGGGCCGGAACCTGGACCTGGACCTGGGCCGGGACCCCGAACCTACCGGTGGTCGCTGCCGGTCGAGGACGAGGCCGCGCGGCCCGCCTCCAGCCGTGCCACCGGGATGCGGAACGGCGAGCAGGAGACGTAGTCGAGCCCCACCTCGTGGAAGAAGTGGACCGACTCCGGGTCGCCGCCGTGCTCGCCGCAGACGCCGAGCTTCAGGTCGGGCCGGGTCTCGCGTCCGGCCGTCACGGCGTCGCGCACGAGCTTTCCGACGCCGTCCCGGTCGATCGTCTCGAACGGGGAGACCCCGAAGATGCCCTTCTCCAGGTAGGCCGTGAAGAAGCTGGCCTCCACGTCGTCGCGGCTGAAGCCCCACACCGTCTGGGTCAGGTCGTTGGTGCCGAAGGAGAAGAACTCGGCCGCCTCCGCGATCTGCCCCGCGGTCAGCGCGGCCCGCGGCAGCTCGATCATCGTGCCGAGCGACAGCTTCAGCTCCACACCGGTGTGCTCGCGGACCTCGGCGATGACCTGCCCGGCCTCCTCGCGGACGATCTCCAGCTCCTGGACCGTACCGACGAGCGGGATCATGATCTCGGCGCGCGGGTCGCCCTTGGCGTCCCTGCGCTCGGCCGCGGCCTCGGCGATCGCCCGTACCTGCATGGTGAACAGGCCCGGGACGACCAGCCCGAGGCGGACGCCGCGCAGCCCCAGCATCGGGTTCTGCTCGTGCAGCCGGTGGACGGCCTGGAGCAGCCGCAGCTCGTTCTCGTGCGGGTCCTTGCGGGCCTCCGCGAGCGCCACGCGCACCGACAGCTCGGTGATGTCCGGCAGGAACTCGTGCAGTGGCGGGTCCAGGAGGCGGATGGTGACCGGCAGGCCGTCCATCGCCTCGAACAGCTCCACGAAGTCCTGCCTCTGGAGCGGCAGCAGCTCCTTCAGCGACTCCTCGCGCTCGGCGTCGGTGTCCGCGAGGATCAGCCGCTCCACCAGCCCGCGGCGGTCGCCGAGGAACATGTGCTCGGTGCGGCACAGGCCGATGCCCTGGGCGCCGAAGCGGCGGGCGCGCAGCGCGTCCTCGGCGTTGTCCGCGTTGGCGCGCACCCGCAGCCGGCGCTTGCGGTCGGCGAAGGCCATCATCCGGTGGACCGCCTCGACCAGTTCGTCGGCGTCGTCGGCGCCCGCGTGCATCCGGCCCTCGAAGTACTCCACGACGGGGGACGGCACGACCGGGACCGCGCCCAGGTACACCTCGCCGCTGGAGCCGTCGATGGAGAGCACGTCGCCCTCCTCGACGACGCGCCCGTCCGGCAGCGTCATCCGGCGCCGTTTGGTGTCGACCTCCAGCTCCTCCGCGCCGCACACACAGGTCTTGCCCATGCCGCGCGCGACGACGGCCGCGTGGGAGGTCTTGCCGCCGCGGGAGGTGAGGATGCCCTCGGCCGCGATCATGCCGTCGAGGTCGTCGGGGTTGGTCTCCCGGCGGACCAGGATGACCTGCTCGCCGGACCGGGACCACTTCACGGCCGTGTACGAGTCGAAGACCGCTTTGCCGACCGCGGCGCCCGGCGAGGCGGCGATGCCCCGGCCGATCCGCTCGGTCTTCGCCTCCTCGTCGAACCGGGGGAACATGAGCTGTGCGAGCTGGGCCCCCGTGACGCGCTGCAGCGCCTCCGCCTCGTCGATGAGCCCCTGGTCGACGAGTTGCGTGGCGATCCGGAAGGCGGCGCCGGCCGTCCGCTTGCCCACCCGGGTCTGGAGCATCCACAGCTGTCCGCGCTCGATGGTGAACTCGATGTCGCAGAGGTCCCTGTAGTGGTTCTCCAGCGTCGCCATGATCTCCATGAGCCGGTCGTACGACTTCTTGTCGATCCGCTCCAGCTCGGCGAGCGAGACGGTGTTGCGGATGCCCGCGACGACGTCCTCGCCCTGCGCGTTCTGCAGGTAGTCGCCGTACACGCCCTGGTGGCCCGAGGCCGGGTCGCGGGTGAAGGCGACGCCCGTGCCCGAGTCGGGTCCCAGGTTGCCGAAGACCATGGAGCAGACGTTGACGGCCGTGCCCAGGTCGTGCGGGATGCGCTCCTGCCTGCGGTAGAGCTTGGCCCGCTCGGTGTTCCAGGAGTCGAAGACCGCGTGGATGGCGAGGTCCATCTGCTCGCGAGGGTCCTGCGGGAAGTCCCGGCCGGCCTCGGCCCTGACGATCTTCTTGAACCCGGCGACGAGCTTCTTCAGGTCGGCCGCCTCCAGGTCGGTGTCGACCTGCACCTTCTTGGCGCGCTTGGCGGCCTCCAGCGCCTCCTCGAAGAGGTGGCCGTCGACCCCGAGGACCGTCTTGCCGAACATCTGGATGAGCCTGCGGTACGAGTCCCACGCGAAGCGCTCGTCCCCGGACTGCTTCGCCAGGCCCCGCACGGACCGGTCGGAGAGGCCGATGTTCAGGACGGTGTCCATCATGCCGGGCATGGAGAACTTGGCGCCGGAGCGGACCGAGACGAGGAGGGGGTCGTCGGCCTGGCCGAGCTTCTTGCCGGCCTTCGCTTCGAGGGCGTCGAGGTGCGCACTCACCTCGTCACGCAGTGCCGCGGGCTCCTCGCCGCTGTCGAGGTAGGTCCGGCACGCCTCGGTGGTGATGGTGAAGCCCGGCGGGACGGGAAGGCCCAGGTTGGTCATCTCGGCGAGGTTGGCGCCCTTGCCGCCGAGGAGGTCCTTGAGGTCCTTGTTGCCCTCCGTGAAGTCGTAGACGAACTTCACGGGCTCGGTCTTCACGGGTTCGGCCTTCACGGGTTCGGCCTTCACCGGCTCGGCGCCGTCGTCGCCGCTCCCGGCTGCACGAGGATCTTTGTTTTCCGACACGGGTCTCGACTCCTCGGGACGCGGTGGCTGCCCTGACGACGGGGAACATACCCAGATCGAAGGCATCTGGGTACGTCCACTTGTGTGTCATACGGCCTTAACCGGTCGTCCGCCAGCGGATCGAAAGTCAAGGGCGGGTAAGGCACTGAGCCCTGCAGCGTTCACCCCTTGAAGGAGTCGCCGCACGCGGGCCGACATTACCGCTCAAACGAGCAACGCCAAACACGCTTGAGTTCGAGTCGTAAATGATCAAAGGGTGGCACTGAGTGCCACCCTTTGAGAAGTGCAGCCCGTCAAGATCCGCTCATCTGAGCGAAACACCTATCAGGCGTGGCGAGAATCACGTCACTCCCGGCGCCGGGATTCCACCATGCGGACCCGTCGCCCCCCGTCCCCTCATCCCCCGTCCCCTCATCCCCCGGACGTGTCCAGCTCCGCGTCCTCGCTCACGCCCGCGCAGTCGTACGGGTCCTTCAGCCAGCCGTCCGGCAGCACGACCCTGTTGTTGCCGGACGTGCGCCCCCGCGGACCGTCGGCGCCGGCCGGCCAGGGCTGGTCCAGGTCCAGCTCCTCCAGCCCCTCCGACAGCGCCGCCAGCGAGGACGTGACCGCCAGCTGCCTGCGCATCTGCGAGCCGACCGCGAACCCCTTCAGGTACCAGGCCACGTGCTTGCGGAAGTCGACGACCCCGCGGGCCTCGTCCCCGAGCCACTCCCCCAGCAGGGTCGCGTGCCGCACCATCACCGCGGCCACCTCCCGGAGCGCCGGACGCGCGTACTCCCCGGAGCGCCCCTCGAACGCGGCCACCAGATCGGCGAACAGCCACGGCCGCCCGAGGCACCCCCGCCCGACGACCACCCCGTCGCACCCGGTCTCGCGCACCATCCGCAGCGCGTCGTCCGCCGACCAGATGTCCCCGTTGCCGAGCACGGGGATCTCCGGGACGTGCTCCTTCAGCCGCGCGATGGCGTCCCAGTCCGCCGTCCCGCCGTAGTGCTGCGCGGCGGTCCGCCCGTGCAGCGCGATCGCCGTCACGCCCTCCTCGACCGCGATCCGCCCGGCGTCGAGGAACGTGATGTGGTCGTCGTCGATGCCCTTGCGCATCTTCATGGTGACCGGCAGGTCGCCCGCCCCGGACACCGCCTCGCGCAGGATCGCCCGCAGCAGGTGCCGCTTGTACGGCAGCGCCGAGCCGCCGCCCTTGCGGGTCACCTTGGGGACCGGGCAGCCGAAGTTCAGGTCGATGTGATCGGCGAGCCCCTCCTCCGCGATCATGCGGACGGCCTTGCCGACGGTCGCGGGGTCGACCCCGTACAGCTGGATCGAACGCGGGGTCTCCGACGCGTCGAACCGGATCAGCTGCATCGTCTTCTCGTTGCGCTCGACCAGCGCCCGAGTGGTGATCATCTCGCTGACGAACAGCCCCTTGCCCCCGCTGAACTCCCTGCACAGCGTGCGGAACGGCGCGTTCGTGATGCCCGCCATGGGGGCGAGCACGACGGGCGGCCGGACGGCGTGCGGACCGATCCGCAGCACGGAGTTCACCGAGGACGCGGGCTCGGGCGCGAGTACGGGGGCAGGGGCGGACGTGAGCGTGGACATCCCCCCATTGTCACGTACGCCGGCCCACGACGGTAGTCGTTAGTTAGGCACACTACTGAAGGGCGTACCCTGGTGCGCATGCCCGAGCTCAGTCCCCGCCGGCGCCGGCTGGTGCTCGCGATCTGCTGCATGAGTCTGCTGATCGTGAGTCTCGACAACACCGTCCTCAACGTCGCGCTGCCCTCCATGCAGAAGGACCTGCACGCGAGCCTGTCGGGCATGCAGTGGACGATCGACGCGTACACGCTGGTGCTCGCCGCGCTGCTGATGCTCGCGGGCTCGACCGCCGACCGGATCGGCCGCCGGAAGGTCTTCACGGCGGGCCTGGTCGTCTTCACCGCCGGCTCGGTCCTCTGCTCCCTCGCGCCCAGCCTGGAGGCGCTCGTCGCCTTCCGCACGATCCAGGCGGTCGGCGGCTCGATGCTGAACCCGGTCGCCATGTCGATCATCACCAACACGTTCACGGACCCGCGCGAGCGTGCCCGCGCGATCGGCGTCTGGGGCGCCGTGGTCGGCATATCCATGGCCGCGGGCCCGCTGGTCGGCGGCCTCCTGGTGGACTCGGTCGGCTGGCGCTCGATCTTCTGGATCAACCTGCCGGTGGGCCTGGCCGCACTCCTGCTCACGCTCCGGTACGTGCCCGAGTCCCGGGCGCCGAAGGCCCGCCGCCCCGACCCGGCCGGCCAGCTCCTGGTGATCGTGCTGCTCGGCTCCCTGACGTACGCGATCATCGAGGCGCCCCACTCCGGCACCGGCCGCACCCTCGCCCTCGGCGGGATCGCGCTCGTCGCGCTGGCCGCCCTCCTGTGGTACGAGCCGCGCCGCGACGAACCCCTCATCGACCTGCGCTTCTTCCGGTCCGCGCCGTTCAGCGGCGCGACGGTGGTGGCGGTGAGCGCGTTCGCGGCGCTGGGCGGGTTCCTCTTCCTGTCGACGCTGTACCTGCAGAACGTACGGGGGCTGAGCGCGCTGCACGCGGGCCTGTGGATGCTCCCGATGGCGGCGATGACGTTCGTCTGCGCGCCGCTGTCGGGCCGTCTGGTCGGCAGCCGCGGCCCCCGGCTCCCGCTGCTGGTCGCCGGTACGGCGATGACGGCGAGCGGCGTGCTGTTCGCCGCGTTCGAGGCCGAGACGGCGGACGTGTCGCTCGTCATCGGGTACGTGCTGTTCGGGCTGGGCTTCGGCTTCGTGAACGCGCCCGTCACGAACACGGCGGTGTCCGGCATGCCGCGCGCCCAGGCCGGTGTGGCGGCCGCGGTGGCGTCCACGAGCCGGCAGATCGGGCAGACGCTCGGCGTCGCGGTGATCGGCGCGGTGCTCGCCGCCGGTGTGGGGACCTCCTCCTACCGGGACACGTTCGTCCAGGCGGCGCGCCCGGCCTGGTGGATCATCGCGGCGTGCGGCCTCACGGTACTGGTCGTGGGCACCCTGACGAGCGGCCCGTGGGCCCGCCGCTCCGCCGAACGCACGGCCCGCCGGCTGGACTCCCCGGAGATCAGGGAATCAACGGCCACCTCCTGAGACCGCGCACTCAGCCCTCACCCGCCCGCACCCAACCACCCCGGCCCTCGGCTTTCAGAGGCCCCAACAGAAGCTGCGGATCATGTGACTGTCGGCTTGATCGCTCATTGGTTCCGTCAGGGCGAAGCGTGAGTCGCGGCCGTGGATCGTGCCGGATGAACTGTGGTCGCTGTTCGAACCGTTGCTGCCCGAGCGGTGCCGAAGCCGGCCGAGGGCACTTCCCCTCCTTGCCCGCTCCCGCCGCGACCCCGGCGTTCCCCCGTCCAATTGTTCGGGGGTTGTTTGTTCTGTACCGGCGCTCCGAACGCGAACAACGTCGAGCCGCTACATCTGGGGCCGGCGGTCCGGCCGCGACGGCCCCCTGGCCGGACCCGCGGAGACCGCCGGCCCTGTCGAGGCGACACGGTCCGCGCACCTTGGAACGGAGACATCCGGATGACAGCCATGCCTGAGACGGAACGCTACGTACTCGCCTTCGACGCGTCCTGCGGGACCTGTCGCGACATCTCCTCGGCGGTGTCCGCCGCGTGCGACGGCAGACTCGAAATACTTCCACTCGCTCACCCCGGCGTAGAGCGTTGGCGGACGGCGGTGCTGGGCGCCGAGCCGCCCTGGGCGCCCACCCTGCTGGCCGTGCGCGGAGACGACGTGCGCGCCTGGGTCGGCCGCAGGATGGCCCCCGCCCTGCTGCGCAGGCTGGGCCCGCGCGCGACCGTACGGGTCCTGCAGAGCCTGGGCCAGCTGCGCGTGCAGGCCGCGGGGCGCCCTCTGAGCCCCGTGGGGCGGCCCGCCGTGGGAAGGGCGGCCTTCCTGCGGGCCGGCGGAGGTCTGCTGGTGGCCGGCGGCGTGGTCCTGCTCGGCCGTACACCGGCCTTCGCGGAGCAGGCGCGGACCTGGGCCGAGAACAACCCCCGGAACCTGCCCAGGAGGTACGCCGAGTACATCAAGTACCCGACCGCGTACCGGCGTGCGGTGTTCGAGCGGTTGACTCCGTCCGAGAAGGCCGCGCTGTGGACCGAGCACGTCAAGGCGTGGCGCGTCGCGCACCCGCACCTCACCGCCCGGCAGACCAAGGCGCTCGAGGAGATAGCCGCCTCCGCGGCGAAGCCCGCCAGTCACGACCCCGCGCTGCGGTCGCCGCGCGAGCTCAACCACATCAAGGATGTCGCGGTAGAGGCATTCGGACGCGAGGAGGCGAAAGCGCTCGGCGTCACCCTCGGTCCTGCCCCCTCTTCCCTCCCGGCCGGCACTGATCCCCGGCTCCTTTCCGGTTGTACCTGCAACCGGGAGGACGACTGGTGCGGACTGGCATATCACTGCCGTCTCGAGAACGGCGCCACCTGCGACGAGACGTCGTCGGGGTGTGGATGGTGGGGCGGCCAGCGCTGCAACGGGCTCTGCTACGACTGATCACCCCCATCGCCCCCCACCGACCCGTACGGCCGTGGGCGCGCCGACGGGTGCACCGCTCAGGCGGCGCGCAGCCCGCGCAGCACCAGGTCCACGACCGCCTCGAACTCGTCCTCGATCCCGGGCCGTTCCCACTCACGGGCGTGGCACGGGTCGTGGAAGCGGTCCGTGGCGTGGAAGAGGGCGAGGGCGGTGGCGGCCGGGTCGGCGGCGGCGAAGACGCCGGAGTCGACGCCGGACCGGACGATCTCCGTGAGCTGCCCGGTCAGCGTGGCGATGTGCTCGCCGACCGCCTCGCCGCTCTCCCCGGCCAGCACCGTGTACGTGGCGAACAGTTCGGGGTCGCCGCCCGCCTTGCGGCGCTTGGCGGTGAAGAGGGCGGCCAGCCACTCGCGCAGCCGGGCCTGCGGATCGTGGTCCTGTGCGACGACGGCGGAGAGGGTCTGCGTCGTACGGTCCAGCCAGCGCTTGGTGACCGCCTCCCGCAGCGCCGCCTTCGTACGGAAGTGCCGGTAGACGCTGCCGTGGCTGACGCCGAGCGCGCGGGCCACGTCCACCACGGTCGCCTTCGCGGGACCGTGGCGGCGCAGCACCTCCTCGGTCGCCACGAGGATGCGCTCGGCGGTCAGGATCTCGGTGGTCGCCATGGTGATGACCGTACCGGCGGCACGGTCAGCGCTCGCTGTCGAGGTGTGCCATCTGAGCGGTCGGGTAGCGGTCGCCCGCCGCCGCGCCGGCCGGCACGGCGTCCTCGATCGCGGCGAGGTCGGCGGCGTCGAGGGTGACGTCGAGCGCGCCGAGCGCCTCCGTCAGCCGCTCCCGGGTCCGGGCGCCGACCAGCGGCACGATGTCCTCCCCGCGCGACAGCGCCCAGGCGATGGCGATCTGCGCGACGGACACGCCCTTCTGCTCGGCGGTCTTCCGCAGCGCCTCGACGAGGTCCAGGTTGCGCCGGAGGTTCTCGCCCTGGAAGCGGGGGCTGTGCGCCCGGAAGTCGTCGGCCGCGAGCTGCCGGTCCCGGCTGAAGTGGCCGGAGATCAGACCGCGCGACAGCACGCCGTACGCGGTGATGCCGATGCCCAGTTCGCGGGTGGCCGGCAGGATCTCGTCCTCGATGCCGCGCGAGACGAGGGAGTACTCGATCTGCAGGTCCGCGATCGGCGCGGTGGCCGCCGCCCGGCGCACGGTCCGCGCCCCGACTTCGCTCAGCCCGATGTGCCGTACGTACCCCTTCTCGACGAGTTCGGCGATGGCGCCGACGGTCTCTTCGATGGGGACGTCCGGGTCGACGCGCGCGATCCGGTAGACGTCGATGTGGTCGACGCCGAGCCGCTGGAGCGAGTACGCCGCGAAGTTGCGCACCGCCGCGGGCCGTCCGTCGTAACCGGACCAGGCGCCCCCGGGGTCGCGCAGGGCACCGAACTTCACACTGACGAGAGCCTGCTCGCGCCGGGCGGCGGGGGCGCCGCGCAGCGCCTCGCCGATCAGCATCTCGTTGTGCCCCATGCCGTAGAAGTCGCCGGTGTCCAGCAGCGTGACACCGGCCTCCAGGGCGGCGTGGATCGTGGCGACGGCCTCGCCGCGGTCGGCGTCCCCGTACAGCGCGGACATCCCCATGCAGCCGAGTCCGAGGGCGGAGACCCGGGGCCCGGTGGTTCCGAGGGATCGAGTGAACATCCGTAACTCCTTGCACACGATGACGGGCTGACACCTCAACCCTGACATGACAGCTGACAGATTTCAACATCTGTCAGCTGTCACCCCTCATGTCTACGGCAACCAAAAAAGCCTTGGCCCCCTCACCTGCGTGAGGGGGCCAAGGCTCATCCACCAAGGGGCGCGGGGAACCGCGCGACCAGCCACCGACGCCCGTCGGCCGACAACCGGCCGCCCCGCGGAGCGCCTAGCAACCGACGAGCCGGCTCGCCAGATACCCCTCGATCTGGTCGAGGGACACCCGCTCCTGCTTCATCGAGTCCCGCTCGCGGACCGTCACCGCGTTGTCCTCCAGCGTGTCGAAGTCGACCGTCACGCAGAACGGCGTACCGATCTCGTCCTGACGCCGGTAACGGCGGCCGATCGCGCCCGCGTCGTCGAAGTCGATGTTCCAGTTCTGCCGCAGAGCGGTCGCGAGGCCCTTGGCCTTGGGCGACAGCTCCGGGTTGCGGGAGAGCGGGAGCACCGCGACCTTCACCGGCGCCAGGCGCGGGTCGAGGCGCAGCACCGTGCGCTTCTCCATCTTGCCCTTGGCGTTGGGCGCCTCGTCCTCGACGTACGCGTCCAGCAGGAACGCCAGCATCGCGCGGCCGACACCGGCCGCGGGCTCGATGACGTACGGCGTCCAGCGCTCGCCGGCCTCCTGGTCGAAGTAGGACAGGTCCTGGCCGGACGCCTTGGCGTGCGCGGAGAGGTCGTAGTCCGTGCGGTTGGCGACGCCCTCCAGCTCACCCCACTCGTTGCCGCCGAACTGGAAGCGGTACTCGATGTCGGCGGTGCGCTTGGAGTAGTGCGAGAGCTTCTCGGCCGGGTGGTCGTACCAGCGCATGTTCTCCTCGCGCAGACCCAGGCCGGTGTACCAGTTCCAGCGCTCCTGCATCCAGAACTCCTGCCACTTCTCGTCCTCGCCCGGCTTGACGAAGAACTCCATCTCCATCTGCTCGAACTCGCGGGTGCGGAAGATGAAGTTGCCGGGCGTGATCTCGTTGCGGAAGGACTTGCCCATCTGCGCGATGCCGAACGGCGGCTTGCGGCGCGAGGTCTGCTGGACCTGGGCGAAGTTGGTGAAGATGCCCTGCGCGGTCTCGGGGCGCAGGTAGGCGACGGAGCCGCTGTCCTGCGTGGGGCCGAGGTGCGTGGAGAGCAGGCCGGAGAACTGCTTGGGCTCGGTGAAGGTGCCCTTGTTGCCGCAGTTGGGGCAGTTGAGGTCGGCGAGGCCGTTCTCGGGGGTGCGGCCGTGCTTGGCCTCGTACGCCTCCTCCAGGTGGTCGGCGCGGTACCTCTTGTGGCACGAGGTGCACTCGGTGAGCGGGTCGGAGAACGTGGCCACGTGGCCGGAGGCCACCCAGACCTCGGTCGCCAGGATCACGGACGAGTCGATACCGACGACGTCCTCGCGCGACGTCACCATGTAGCGCCACCACTGACGCTTGATGTTCTCCTTGAGTTCGACACCCAGCGGCCCGTAGTCCCAGGCGGCCCGCTGGCCGCCGTAGATCTCGCTGCACGGGTAGACGAAGCCACGGCGCTTGCTCAGGCTGACGATGGTGTCGATCTTGTCGGCGGCCACGGTGCTCTCTTCATTACGACGACGGGCGACGAAGCAGTTGCTTCACAGCGGTTGCTCACAGCGGTTGCTCGGAGCGATTGTCCACAGCGGTCGCTCGGAGCGATTGCTTCAGTGCGAATGCTTCAGATTACCGGCGGTCCCGCCCTCCGGATCAAATCGGTTGACGGTCCTGGTCGCTCACTTCCGCCCCACCCGTCCCATACCGGGATGAAGCCCAGATCACAAGACCAGTTATTGACAATCGTTTCCAGAATGATTGAAAATGACTGTCATGAACGTACGACGACGTCACATATCCGTCACCGCGATCGCGGCGGCCACCGCTCTCGGCCTCGGCACCCTCTCCGCCTGCTCGTCCGACTCGGACTCGGACACGGCCGACACCGGCAGCGGCGGCGGCGGGAAGCTCGACGTCGTGGCGTCGTTCTACCCGATGCAGTTCCTCGCCGAGCAGATAGGCGGGGACCACGTCGACGTGAGCACCCTGACCGAGCCCGGCCAGGAGCCGCACGACCTGGAGATCAGCGCCCAGCAGACCGCGCGGCTCCAGGAGTCGGACGTGGTCCTCTACCTGAAGAACCTCCAGCCCTCCGTCGACGAGGCGGTCGCCCAGTCCGGGATGAAGACGAAGGTCGACGCGGCCACCCTGACCGAGCTGGAGGACCACGGCGGCACGGGCCACTCCCACGAGGGCGAGGAACACGCCGAGGACGAGCACGCCGGCGAGGAGGGCGAGGAGTCCGGCCCCGACCCGCACATCTGGCTCGACCCGGTGAAGTACGCCCAGGTCGCCGAGGGTGTGGGCAAGGCGTTCGAGAAGGCCGACCCGGACAACGCGGCGGACTACGCGAAGAACACCGAAGCGCTGACGAAGAAGCTCGGCGACCTCGACACGAAGTTCGAGGAGGGGCTGAAGAACACCGATTCCAAGGTCTTCTTCACCAACCACTCCGCCTTCTCCTACCTCGCCGAGCGCTACGGCCTCACCCAGGAGTCCATCTCCGGGCTGGACCCGGAGAGCGAGCCGAGCGCCGCGCGGATGAAGGAACTCCAGCAGGAGGCCGAGGCCGACGGCGTGACCACCGTCTTCTACGAGACACTGGTATCGGACAAGACCGCGAAGACCCTGGCCGACGACGCCGGGCTGAAGACTGATGTACTCGACCCCCTCGAAGGCATCACCGGCAAGTCGAAGGGCGACGACTACATCGCGGTCATGGAGTCGAACCTGGCGGCGCTGGAGAAGGCCCTCGGCGCGAAGTGACGCCAGGCGGCGCGGACGACGCGGGACGCAACCACGGAAGGCATGAGTCATGACGGCTGACCAGCATCGGGACCCGGTCATATCGCTGCGCTCAGTGACCGCCGAACTCGGCTCCCGCCCCGTCCTGCGCGGCATCGACCTCACCGTGCGCCGCGGTGAGGTCGTCGCGCTGCTCGGCGCCAACGGCTCCGGCAAGTCGACGGCCGTCCGCACGGTCATCGGCCAGGTCCCGGTCACCGGCGGCGAGGTCGAGCTGTTCGGCACCCCCCGGCGCCGCTTCCGCGACTGGGCGCGCGTGGGCTACGTACCGCAGCGCACGACCGCCGCCGGCGGGGTCCCCGCCACGGTGACCGAGGTGGTGTCCTCCGGGCGGCTGTCCCGCGCCCGCTTCGGCGTCCTGCGCAGGGCCGACCGCGAGGCCGTGCGGCACGCCCTGGAGCTGGTGGGTCTCGCCGACCGCGCCAAGGACTCCGTGGACGCGCTCTCCGGCGGCCAGCACCAGCGCGTCCTCATCGCCCGCGCCCTCGCCTCCGCACCCGAGCTGCTGATCATGGACGAGCCGATGGCCGGCGTGGACCTGGCGAGCCAGGAAGTGCTCGCGGCGACCCTGCGGGAGCAGGTGGCGGCGGGCACCTCCGTCCTCCTCGTACTGCACGAGCTGGGCCCGCTGGAACCGCTGATCGACCGGGCGGTCGTCCTGCGCGACGGCTGCGTCCTGCACGACGGCCCGCCCCCGCGCGCGGTCGGCCAGCACGCGCTGCCCGGCCACGACCACGTACACCCCCACGCGGCCCACGACGCCGAACCGATCCGGACGGGACTGCTGAGCTGACCGCCATGAACCTCGACATCCTCGACTACGCCTTCATGCAGCGGGCCCTGCTCGCCGCGGTGCTCGTCGGCATCACCGCCCCCGCCGTCGGCATCTACCTGGTACAGCGCCGCCAGGCCCTGCTGGGCGACGGCATCGGCCACGTCGCGATGACGGGTGTCGGACTCGGCTTCCTCCTCTCCTGGTCCCCGGTGTGGATGGCCACCGCCGTCTCCGTGCTCGGCGCGGTCCTGATGGAGCTGATCCGCTGGTACGGCAGGACGCGCGGCGACCTCGCGCTGGCGATGCTGTTCTACGGGGGCATGGCGGGCGGTGTGATGTTCATCAACCTCGCGCCGGGCGGCTCCAACGCCAATCTGACCTCGTACCTCTTCGGCTCCCTCTCGACGGTGTCGGAGGAGGACGTGACGGCGATCTGCCTGCTCGCGGCCTTCGTCGTCCTGGTGACGGTCGGGCTGCGCAGGCAGCTGTTCGCGGTCAGCCAGGACGAGGAGTTCGCCCGGGTGACCGGGCTGCCCGTGCGCGTCCTGAACCTGCTCACGGCCGTCACCGCGGCCGTCACGGTCACGGTCGCCATGCGGGTCGTCGGTCTGCTGCTGGTCTCCGCCCTGATGGTGGTCCCGGTGGCCGCCGCACAGCAGCTCAGCCGTAGTTTCGCGGCCACCTTCGCGATCTCGGTGGCCATCGGGGTGAGCGTGGCCGTCGGCGGCACGGTGACCTCGTACTACCAGGACGTGCCGCCCGGCGCGACGATCGTGCTGCTGACCATCGGTGCGTTCGTCCTGCTGACGGTGGCGGCGGCACCGCTGGCCCGGCGGCGGACGCGGGCCGCCTCGCGGGCCGCGGCGCAGGAGGCCGCCGACCCGGCCGAGTGCGTCATTCCGGACGGCCGCCCGCCCGCCGGGAAGGCCGGCGTCTGACTGCGCCCGGTTCGGACCCGCCCGGGCTGGCACAATGGCCCGGCACAAGCCGCAGACGTTTGGAGGCAACGGTGACGACCGCTGGACCGTCCGTTCGGGGCCGCTCCACCCGCCAGCGTGCCGCCGTGGCGGCGGCGCTGGACGAGGTCGACGAGTTCCGGAGTGCGCAGGACCTGCACGACATGCTCAAGCACAAGGGTGACTCCGTCGGTCTGACCACGGTGTACCGCACGCTGCAGTCGCTCGCGGACGCGGGCGAGGTCGACGTGCTGCGCACGTCGGACGGCGAGTCGGTGTACCGGCGCTGCGCGAGCGGCGACCACCACCACCACCTGGTGTGCCGTGTGTGCGGCAAGGCCGTGGAGGTGGAGGGGCCCGCGGTGGAGAAGTGGGCGGAGGCGATCGCGGCGGAGCACGGCTATGTGAACGTGGCCCACACGGTGGAGATCTTCGGCACCTGCGCGGAGTGCGCTGCGCGCAGCCAGGGGTAGTCGGGCCGGCCTTTCCCCCGCGGCCCGATGAGGGCTTGTCGCGCGGTTCCCCGCGCTCCCGGGTACCCGGGGGCGCGGGGAACCGCGCGGGCTTTCAGGGGCGCCCCCGCATGTCCGCCTCCATCGCCAGCAGGTCCTCGTTGGGCACGGCCCCCCCGAAGCGCCGGTCCCGCGACGCGTACTCCACGCACGCCCGCCACAGGTCGCGCCGGTCGAAGTCGGGCCACAGCACGTCCTGGAACACCATCTCGGCGTAGCTCGACTGCCAGATCAGGTAGTTGGACGTGCGCTGCTCACCGCTCGGCCGCAGGAAGAGGTCCACGTCCGGCATGTCCGGGTAGTACAGGTACTTCTGGATGGTCTTCTCGTTGACCTTGTCGGGGTCCAGCTTCCCGGCGGCGACGTCCGCGGCCAGCGCCCTCGCCGCGTCGGCCAGCTCCGCCCGCCCCCCGTAGTTCACGCAGAAGTACAGGGTCATCAGGTCGTTGTCCCGCGTCTGCTCCTGTGCGACCTGCAGCTCCTGCACGACGGACTTCCACAGCTTCGGCATCCGCCCGACCCAGCGGATCCGGATGCCCAGATCGTTCATCTCGTCGCGCCGGCGCCGGATGACGTCCTTGTTGAAGTTCATCAGGAAGCGGACCTCCTCGGGCGACCGCTTCCAGTTCTCCGTCGAGAACGCGTACAGGGACAGGTTCTTGACGCCCAGCTCCAGGCAGCCCTTGAGGACGTCCATCACGACGCCCTCGCCGACCCGGTGCCCCTCGGTGCGCGGCAGGCCCCGCTCCTTGGCCCAGCGGCCGTTCCCGTCCATCACGCACGCCACGTGGTTCGGGATCAGCTCGCCGGGGAGTCTGGGCGCGCGGGCACCGGACGGGTGCGGCTCCGGCGTCTTGTACTCGCGGCGCTGGCGCCCCAGGATCCCGCGTACCACCATTTGCTTCTCTTCTCCCTCGTGCCGGACCAGGTCAGGTCGGGTCGGTCAGGTACAGCTGTCGATCAGGTACAGCTGCCGCTCGGGGGCAGCTGCCGCTCAGGTGCTTTTCTCGACGTACCGCAGGGAGCGCAGTCCGCGCTCCAGGTGCCAGTGCAGGTAGGCCGACACCAGGCCGCTGCCCTCCCTGACGTACCGCGGCTCGCACGCGTCCGCGACCGCCCAGTCCCCCGTCAGCAGCGCGCCGAGCAGTTCCAGGGCCCCCGCCGAGGGTACGACGCTGCCGGGCACCCGGCAGTCGGCGCAGACGGAACCTCCCGCGGCGACCGAGAAGAACCGGTTCGGCCCGGGCATCCCGCAGCGCGCGCAGTCGTTGAAGCTCGGCGCGTAGCCGTTCACGGCGAGGGAGCGCAGCAGGAACGCGTCGAGGATGAGGTGCGGCTCGTGCTCGCCCTGGGCGAGGGTGCGCAGTCCGCCCACCAGCAGCAGGTACTGCTGGACGGCGGGCTCGCCCTCGTGGTCGGTGAACCGCTCGGCCGTCTCCAGCATGGCCGTGCCGGCGGTGTAGCGGGCGTAGTCGGTGACGATCCCGCCGCCGTACGGGGCGATCGTCTCGCTCTGCGTGCACAGCGGGAGCCCGCGGCCGACCAGCTCGCTGCCGCGTGCGAAGAACTGCACGTCGACGTGGGAGAACGGTTCGAGGCGCGCCCCGAACTTCGACTTGGTCCGGCGCACGCCCCGGGCCACGGCCCGTACGCGTCCGTGCCCGCGGGTGAGCAGGGTGATGATCCGGTCCGCCTCGCCCAGTTTCTGGGTGCGCAGCACGATGCCGTCGTCCCGGAAGAGACTCATCGCGCGCCCCCGCGGGTCTCCGGCCGGGGGCACGGGGGGCGCCCCCCGGGAGACCGCAGCGTGATCCGGTCCGCCTCGCCCGGTTCCCGGGTGCGCAGCACGATGCCGTCGTCGCGGAACAGACTCATGGCCCCATTCTCGCGTACGCCGTCAGCGGACGTGGCCGGGGTGGCCGTCCGGCTCCCCGGCGGGGGCTCGCCGTCCGCCGCCGGGCGGCGCGCCGGGTGGCTCGGGCAGGCGGTCCCGGGACGCGCCGGCCGGGCCCGGCCGTCCGGCGGTGTCCACCGGCACCGCCGCGGTCACTTCGCCGCGGCGGGCCCGCCCGGGGTCTCCGGGGCGGCCGTCGTGGACGGGACGACCCGCGGCACCTTGCTCGTGAGCAGCCGGTGCCGCGGCACGCTCTGCCGCGGCGGCCGGGTCATCGTGATCTGGCGCACGAGCTGCTGGAAGCAGGAGAGCGCCGCGAGGGCCGGCAGGACGGCCGCGGCGATCCCCGTGAAGGTCCGGTCGGCCTGGGCGGCGCAGAGCGCCATCGCGACCGAGGAGAACACCAGGACCACGAACCACGAGTGCGCGGCCCGGCGCTGGTGGAGCGCGGCCCGCAGGATGGACAGCGAGGCCATCATCCAGGGGCCGTAGACCAGCAGGGGCCACCACACGGCCGCGGCGCTCTGCGTGTGGGACGCGACATGGCGCAGGGGGACGTAGGAGACGATCCCGCCGAACACGCTCACCATCGACACGATGACGGCGGCGAGCGCGGCGATCAGGAAGCTGACGGTCTGCAGCCAGGTGAAGCGGACCTTGCGGACCCGCACCTTCCGGTGCCCCGCGGGGTGGGACCGGATGGGCGGCAGCTCGGCGGTGATCGTGGCCAGGTTGTCCATCGGGTCGCCCGTGAGGCCGAGATCGACCGGCTCCTCGTGGCGCTGTCGCGGCACGGCGGCGCCCTGGTGCACGGCGGTGTCCTGCGGTGCGGCGACGTCCTGCTGGGCGACGCCGGGGTCCGCGGACACGGCGTCCTGCAGCAGGTAGGTGAGCTCCTCGACCGGGTCCCAGGCCGAGTCGAGGGGGTCCGTGGAAGGATTCACGTAATACGTCTCGACGGGGCCGCGGTGCCGCCCGCTTCCGGACCCGTCGTAGTACGCGCCGTTGTGGTGTGCGCCGTTGTGGTGCGCACCGGGGGGATCGCCCGGAACGAAGAGATGGGCATAGTCGTCGTTCATGGAGAACCGCCCCCCTTCAGACACAGGCCACGTTGCTGCCTGGTCGCGTCTGGGCACTCCACCGCTGGTTGAGATCGTTCTGCGCCCGGTTCAGAAAAGCCAGGAATTCACCCAGCAGAGGCTCGGTGACCTGCAGTTCCACCGGCTTTCCGTCCCCGTGCAGGGTGCCGCGGGCATCCGGTGCCGAGTAGGCCGAGGCGGGCGTATAAATGTATCGGCCCATTACCACCGCGGGGGTGGCGATCATGTTCTTCTGCACCAAACGGGCGTGTACCGGAGTGCCGGGAGTCCGCGCTTTCGTCATGTGTCGCTAACGGCGCCGTCCTTAACTCAGGTGCGCGGCAAATGAGTGAGCGTAACTCCACCAAAAGCATTGACGACGGCGTTTGTCAGCCAAGACCAGACATTTCCCGAAGAGCAGGTTTTGCTACTGGAAGCCTTTTGCGCACACCTTCGTTCGCACCGGTGAGCCAGTGCGCGGAAGGCCCGCTCCGGCCTCCGGTGCCGACCTGGGATCGAGCGGGCCGAAGGGGTCGGGAAGGCCGGGGGGATCGGAGGAGACCGGGAGGATCGAGGAGATCAGTGGGATGAACGGCCTGTACGCATTCCCCACCATCGGTGGGCCATATGCGCTCTCCGACCCGCCACTTGTCCTACCGGCGTCCGTTCAGTCCCCGAATCCGCGTACGTACCTCCGCTGCCACGGTGTCTCCACGGCGTGGCGATCGTAGTTCCGTCGTACGAAATCCACGGCCGCCTCGGGCGGCACACCGTCCAGGACGGCGAGACAGGCCAGGGCCGTGCCCGTCCGGCCGCGTCCGCCGGCGCAGGCGATCTCGACGCGCTCGGCGGGGTCCGCGGCCCGGTGCCACGTCCGCGTCAGGACCTCCCGGGCCTCCGCGCGGTCCCGCGGCAGCCGGAAGTCGGGCCACCTCAGCCACCGCGTCTCCCAGGGAACAGCGGGCGGCTCCTTGCCCAGGAGGTGGACGCCGTACGTCGGGCGGACCGCCGCGGGACCGAGTCCTCCGCGCAGTCCCCGGCCCCGCACCAGTCGTCCGGACGGCAGCCTGAGGACCCCCGGCGCCGCCTCGTCCCATCCCGCACCCATCCGGCCTCCTCCGCCCCAGGGCGGCGAGTCTGCCACGGGGGACCGCGCACCGGAACGGGTTTCCTGCGCGCTCCCTTGACCGCCCTCCCGGCCGCTCCTAGGGTCACGCTGCACCTATGACGTAGGACGTCGTATCTCTTACTCCATGCTGGAGGAACCGTGCGCGACGCGACCCCCGCACCGGCGTTGCACCGCCGGTCGTTCCTGAAGCACTCCGGCGCGCTGGGCGCGGCCGCCACGATCGCCGCCACGCTCTCCGCCTGCTCGTCCGGCCCGGAGTCCACGAACGAGACGGACGGCGGGGGCGAGGGGGCCGACCGGACGCTCACCGCGGTGATCGGCTACGGCAACGACCAGAGCTGGGACCCCCTGATGACGGCCTCGGCGTTCTCGATGGCCGCCAACCACCACGTCTACGAGGGGCTGCTGGACACCGACCCGATCAGCCGTGAGCCGTACCCGGCCCTGGCGACCGCGATCCCGGCGGACCTGCGGGCGACCACGTGGAGGTTCACGCTGCGGGAGGGCGCGAAGTGGCACGACGGGCGGCCCGTCACCGCCGACGACGTGGTCTTCACCTACGGACGCGTACTGGACCGGAAGACGGCGACCCTCGTCGGGAACTTCTTCGCGTCCTGGCTGGAGGAGGTGCGGAAGGTCGACGAGAAGTCGGTGGAACTGGTGCTGAGATTCCCCTTCCCCGACGGGGCCCAGCGGCTCACCCTCGCGAAGATCATGCCGAAGCACGTGTTCTCGGAGGCGGGCGCGCTGGACGGGGCGACGACCGGAAGGGCGGTCGGCTCGGGCCCGTACCGGCAGACCGCCCACCATCCGAAGTCCAACACCACCTTCGAGGCGTTCGCGGACTACAACGGGCCGCGGAAGCCGGCGTTCAGGAAGATGAACTGGCTGACCATGGTGGACGCCGCGCCGCGGGTCGCCAAGATCTCCGGTGCCAGCGCCGGCGCGCAGATCTCCGACAACATCCCGTACGCCAACATCGCCCAGCTGGAGAAGAGCGGTCTGAAGGTCGAGGGCGGGGCGGGGATGAACCACCTCTTCCTCCTCTTCGACACCGCCCGCAAACCGTTCGACGACGTACGGGTGCGGCAGGCGCTGCATTACGCGATCGACACGGAGAAGATGATCCGGGCCGCCCTGCGCGGGCACGGGAAGCCCGCGTCGTCGTACCTGAACGAGGGCAATCCGACGTACCGGCGGGCGAGGACCGTCTACGCCCACGACCCGGACAGGGCGCGGGCGCTCCTGAGGGAGGCCGGGGTCAGCGGGCTGACGGTCCGCCTGATGGCGGTCAACGTGAGCTGGATCGTGGACTGCCTGCCGACGATCAAGGCGTCCTGGGACGCGATCGGCGTCCGGACGGACCTGGAGCCGCAGGAGACCGCCGCGCTCTTCACGAAGCTCGACCAGAAGAAGGACTTCCAGGTGGTCGCGGCCGCGTCGAACCCCAATCAGTTCGGGCTCGACGCCGATCTGATCATGCATTACAACTACGGGCCCGGGAACACCTGGATGCGGTACGCCCGCTGGGAGGGCAATTCCGTGGCCAAGGACCTCTTCCGGCGGATGGAAGCGGCCACGCGGGAGCCGGATCCCGAGAAGAAGAAGTCGATGACCCAGGACTACATCGACGTCGTCGCCGAGAACGCCGTGATCTATCCGGTCGTGCACAACGAGCTGATCACCGCGTGGGATCCCGAGGACCTCACGGGCGTACGGGCGCAGCCTTATCCGGGGATAAACCTGCTCCAGGCGAAGTGGGCCTGAGGGCCGTGAGGAGAGATCTCGACCGTGGTTGCTGTCCTGCGGATCCTCGGCCGGCGGATCCTCCTGCTCGTCCCCCTGATGCTCGGGATCATCCTGTTCGTGTTCCTCGTGATGCGCTTCTCGGACAGTGATCCGGCGTCCGCGTACTTCCAGGGCGCGAACCCGACCGAGCAGCAGCTGCACGACTTCAGGGAACGCAACGGGCTCCTCGACCCCCTCCCGGTGCGCTACGCCGACTTCGTCGGGGACCTGGCCCGGGGTGACATGGGGGTCAGCGCGCTGACCCGGGCGCCGGTCGTGGACCAGGTCACCACCGCGCTGCCGCTCACGATGCAGCTGACCTTCATGGGCCTCGGCATCGCGGTGGTGCTGGCGCTGCTGGGCGGGGTCACCGCCGCGATCCACCGGGACCGTCTCCCCGACCAGCTGATCCGGGTCGTCTCGCTGACGGGGGTGGCGGCGCCCGGTTTCTGGCTGGCGCTGCTGATGATCCAGTACCTCGCCGTGGACCTCGGCTGGTTCCCGACCAGCGGATACGTCAACCCGGCCGACTCGGTCACCGGCTGGCTGAGGACCATGACGCTGCCCGCGCTGGCCCTGTCGCTGCCGGTCGCCGCCCAGCTCACCCGGATCGTCCGCACGGCCGTGGTCGAGGAGCTGGACAAGGACTACGTACGGACCGCGATCGGCAGCGGGCTGCCGCCGGTGGTCGTGGTGGGCCGCAACGTGCTGCGCAACGCCCTGGTGAACCCGCTGACCGTACTGGGTCTGCGGGTCGGCTATCTGCTCGGCGGCGCGGTCGTCATCGAGACGATCTTCAATCTGCCGGGGATGGGGAAACTCATGATCGACGCCGTGAAGAACGGTGATCCGGCCGTCGTGCAGGGCGGCGTCCTCACGATCGCCTTCGGGTTCGTCGTCGTGAACCTCGTCATAGACGTCCTCTACCTGCTGGTCAACCCGCGACTGAGGGGTGCCGGGGCATGACGCCGACGCACCGGGGGCGGCTCGCCGACGCCCTGTCCCGGCCCGGCGTCCGCCTCCGGGGGTTCACCCGGCTCCCGCTGATCTCGCGGATCGCCGTCGTCGTCATCGGGACCGTCGCCCTCACGGCGCTGCTGGCCCCGCTGATCGCCCCGCACGACCCGCTCGAACAGGCGCCGCTGGCCGGCGGCGGCAACGGCGAGGGCGCCCCGTCGGGCGAGCACTGGATGGGGCAGGACAGCCTGGGCCGGGACGTCCTCAGCCGGCTGATGTACGGGGCCCGCTGGTCCCTGGCCATCGGGCTGGGGGCGACCGCGCTCGCCCTGGTCGTGGGCGCGGTCGTCGGGGCGGTCGCGGCGACCTCGCGCAAGGCGGTCGACGAGACGCTGATGCGCTGCCTCGACATCGTCATGGCCTTCCCCGGCATCGCGCTGGCGGCCGTGTTCGTCGCGGTGTTCGGCGGCGGCGTCCCCGTCCTCATCGGCGCGATCGCGTTCCTCTACATGCCGCCGATGGCCCGGGTCGTCCGGGCCAACGTGATGGACCAGTACGGCGAGGACTACGTGACCGCCGAGCGGGTCATCGGGGCGCGCACCCCGCACATCGTGCTGAAGCACGTGGCCGTCAACTGCGCCGCCCCCGTCCTGGTGTTCTGCACCGTGCAGGTCGCCGAGGCGATCGTCTTCGAGGCGTCGCTGTCGTTCATCGGCGCGGGCGTCCGCCCGCCGGACCCGTCCTGGGGCAGTGTCATCGCGGACGGCAAGAACATGGTGCTGACCGGCGGCTGGTGGGCGACCGTGTTCCCGGGCCTGCTGATGCTGGTCACCGTGCTGTCCCTGAACGTCCTCTCCGAGGGCGTCTCGGACGCGTGGGCGGCGCCCGCCGCCCGGGACGTGCCGGCCCGCGAGGAGGAGGACCGCCTGGAGGCGCCCGAGCCGGGCAGTGGGAAGGTCCTGGAGCTGCCGGGCCTCGCGGAGGCGGCGCGGCGGCTGCGCGGCCGGGCCCGTCCCCTGCCCGAGGACCGGCAGCCGGTGCTGAGGGTGGAGGACCTGGCGATCGGCTTCGACGCCCGCCACGGGGGCGTCGACATCGTCGACGGCATCAGTTTCGACGTACGGCCCGGTGAGGTCCTGGGCCTGGTGGGCGAGTCGGGCTGCGGCAAGTCGCTGACGGCCCTCACGGTGATGGGCCTGGAGCCGAAGGGCGCCCGGGTGCGCGGCCGGGTGTGGTTCGGGCGGCAGCAGCTGGTCGGCCGGCCGATGAGCGTACGGCGCCGGCTCCTCGGCCACGAGATGGCGATGGTCTACCAGGACGCCCTCTCGTCCCTGAACCCGGCGATGACGATCCGCGCCCAGCTGGGGCAGCTGCTCAGGAGGGGCGGCACCCGCACGGCCGCCGAGCTCCTCGGCCTGGTCGGCCTCGACCCGGACCGCACCCTGCGCAGCTATCCGCACGAGCTGTCCGGCGGCCAGCGCCAGCGCGTGCTGATCGCCATGGCGCTCTCCCGCGATCCCGCGCTGATCGTCGCCGACGAGCCGACGACCGCGCTCGACGTCACCGTGCAGGCGCAGATCATGGAGCTGCTGCTGAGGCTGCGCGCGGAGCTGGACTTCGCGCTCGTGCTGGTCTCGCACGACCTGGCGCTCGTCGCGGACGTCACCGACCGGGTGGCCGTGATGTACGGCGGCCGGATCGTGGAGTCGGGCGTGACGGCGGACCTGGTGGAGTCGCCGTCCCACCACTACACGCGCGGCCTCCTCGGCAGCGTCCTGTCGCTGGAGTCGGCGGCGGAGCGGATGACGCAGATCAAGGGAGTGGTGCCCGCCCCGGCCGACTTCCCGGCGGGCTGCCGCTTCGCCGACCGCTGCCCGATGGCGACGCGGGTGTGCCGCACCGACGTACCCCGGCTGACGGGCCCGCCCGGCCGCCACGAGGTCGCCTGCCACCACCCGGCGGTCCCCCTGGACCCGGCCGGGAACCCGACCGGCACCCCGGCCGGTCCGTCCGGTCCGACGGAAGCGAGGCCCTGACATGCCCGGACCGGCCGGCCCCCTCGTGGAACTGTCCGACGTGCACGTGGTCCACCGGGCGCGCACCGGCGGCCTGTTCGCACGGGACCGGGTGTACGCCCTCACCGGCGCCGACCTCGCCGTCGCGCCCGGCGAGACGGTGGGCGTCGTCGGCGAGTCCGGCTGCGGCAAGTCGACCCTCGCCAAGGTCCTGGTGGGGGTGCAGCGGCCGACGTCCGGGACGGTGTCCCTGAACGGCGGCGACCTGTGGGCGATGGCCGCGGCCGAGCGGCGCACGACGGTGGGCGCGGGCACCGGCATGATCTTCCAGGACCCGTCCACGGCCCTGAACCGGCGCCTGACGGTACGCCGGATCCTGCGCGACCCCCTCGACGTCCACCGGCGGGGCACGCCCCGCGAACGCGAGGACCGGGTGCGCGAGCTGATGTCCCTCGTGGGGCTGCCGGAGGCGCTGGCGGACGGCCTGCCCGGACAGCTCTCCGGCGGGCAGCGGCAGCGGGTCGCCATCGCGCGGGCGCTGGCCCTCGACCCGGACCTGGTGGTCGCCGACGAACCGACGAGCGCGCTGGACGTCTCGGTCCGCGCCCAGATCCTCAACCTCCTCCTCGACCTGAGGGAACGGCTCGGGCTGGCCCTGGTCTTCGTCTCCCACGACATCCAGACCGTACGGAGGATGAGCGACCGCGTCGTCACGATGTACCTCGGCCGGATCGTCGAGGAGTCCCCGGCCGACGAGGTGACGGACCGCTCCCGGCACCCGTACACCCGCGCGCTCTTCTCCGCGACGCCCGGCCTGCTGGACCCCATCGACCCGATCCCGCTGGTGGGACCCGTGCCGTCGGCCACCCGTCCGCCGAGCGGCTGCCCCTTCCGCACCCGCTGCTGGCGGGCGGACGCGGTGTGCGCGGAAACCATGCCGGACTTCGCGGCCGCGTCGGCCCCGGGGCACCTCTTCCGCTGCCACCATCCTGTGGAGGACGGCCTCTCGACCCGCGACCTGGTCGCACAGGCCGTCGCCGCCGTACCGGAGGCCACCGCCATGGCCGACATCCCCAGGGAGCCCCGATGACCCTTCCCGCCCCGCTGACCGGTGTCGTACCGCCCGTCTGCACCCCCCTGACACCGGACCGCGAGGTGGACGTCCCCTCCCTGACCGCGCTGGTCGACCACCTGCTGGAGGGCGGGGTGGACGGCCTGTTCGTCCTCGGCACCTCCTCGGAGGCCGCGTACCTCACGGACCGCCAGCGCAGGCTGGTCGTGGAGACGGTGATCGGCCACGTGGCGGGGGCGGTGCCCGTCCTCGCGGGCGCCATCGACATGACGACCCCGCGGGTCCTGGACCACGTCCGGTACGTCACCGGCGCGGGCGCCGACGCCGTGGTCGTGACGGCCCCGTTCTACGCGCGTACGCATCCGGCCGAGATCGCCCGTCACTACCGTCTGGCCGCCGCCCGCTCACCGGTGCCGGTCCTCGCGTACGACCTCCCGGTGGCCGTCCGCTCGAAGCTGACCGCCGACCTGGTGCTGGAGCTGGCGGCGGAGGGGGTGCTGGCCGGGCTGAAGGACTCCAGCGGGGACGAGGGCACCTTCCGGACGGTCGTGACCGGGGCGCGGGCGCACCCCGCCGTCACCGGTTTCAGCGTGCTGACCGGCTCCGAGCTGGTCGTCGACTCCGCGCTGGCCATGGGGGCGGACGGGGCGGTGCCGGGGCTCGCGAACGTGGATCCCGCCGGGTACGCCCACCTGTACCGCCTGTGCCGGGCGGGCGAGTGGGAGCTGGCACGGGCCGAGCAGGAGCGCCTGTGCGCACTGTTCGCGATGGTGCGGGTGGGGGACCCGGGACGGATGGGCAGCGGTTCGTCGGCCCTGGGCGCCTTCAAGGCGGCGCTGCACCTGAGGGGCGTCATCGCGTGCCCCGCCACGGCGGAACCGCAGATCCCGCTGTCCGCGGAGGAGACCGCGGCGGTGGGGAAGCACCTGGCGGCGGCGGGGCTGCTGTAGAGGTTCCCTCGCGCCCGCTCCCCGCACGCCGGAGGAAACCGCCGCGCGGACCCCGCAGCCCCAGGAGGGGGCGACCATGACGGGCTGCGGCTGCGGTGGACACCCCTGACAGCCGCCCTCCGACGCCGGCCTGACGAACCCTTTTGCCTCAGTCGGTGCCGAACGCCTGGGCGACGACCCGTGTGTCCTCGTAGAGGTGCATGCGGACGATCTCGCCGTCCTCCACCACCAGGTGCATGGCCGACGGCGTGGTGAACTCCTTGCCGCTGGACGCGACGGTGTGAGTGAAGATCCACAGCAGTATCACGTCACCGCCGTCGACGATGATCCGCTCCAGCGAGACATCGCTCCTGCCGGGGACGAAGTGGGGCCACATCGTGGTGAAGTACGGGGCGACCTCCTCCCTGCGGGTACGGTGGCCCGTCCAGGACAGTCCGTCGTTGGCGGGGACGTACCAGTCGATGTCCGCCGCGAACAGTTCCTGGATGCCGTCCTGGTCCTGCCTGCCGAGGCGCTCCATGAACCGCTCGGCCACGGCCCGTGAGGTCTGCGCGTCTGTTGCCACTGTGCTTGTCCTTGCCTCTTCGGTCTTTTCGGTCTTTTCGGTCTCTTTGGTCTCTTGGGTCTTTGCGCGTGCGTCGCGGGCGTGGGACTCCGGCCCCGGACGTGAAGGCTCTCCGCATCCGTGAAGTAACAGTTTTTGTTACATCGGAGGGTGCGGAAAGCGCCGCCCGCACGGCCGGAGGACCGGACTAGGCGGCTTTGAGCACGTCCCGCAGGACGTCCTCCAGGGTGGTTCGCGCCAACTGCTCGCGGAGGGTGGCCTCGACCTCGTCGTACACGGCGGTCATCGCCGGCCCTATGCCGTGGCCCACGACGCACCCGGGGTCGGGTGCCGAGCGGTGCAGGGCGAAGACCGGGCCCGACTCGACCGCCTCGTAGACATCGAGCAGGGTGATCGACTCCAGGTCCCGCGACAGCGTCCAGCCCGCTCCCGCACCTCGCCGCGAGTCGGCGAGTCCCGCCCTGCGCAGTTCACCCAGCAGGCGGCGGATCACCACCGGATTGGTGTTGACGCTCGTCGCGATCTGCTCGGAGGTGGCGACCTCATGACCGCGGCGCTGATACAGCCCTATCCACGTCAGGGCATGCGCCGCGATGGTCAGCCTGCTGTTGGCACCCACTCGGGACCTCACCTCCGCCGACCCTCGATCTTGTCGTAACAGTAGCTGTTACATCCGTATGCGGCAAATCCCGTACCGGACGCGACGGGCGGGCCGCGTGACAACTCTCCCCGCCTCCGCCCACGCCGCCGTCATCGAACCGCGGGCCACCGCGAACCGCGCGGTCTTCAAGGGGTGCGCGGAACCGCGCGCCCCGCCACGGCGACGCCGCGGACGTCCGCCCCGCCGGGGGGGGGCACCCCGCTCAGGACGGCGTACGCGCCGCCGTCAGCACCCGCGCCACCTCGTCCGCGCAGATCGTCAGCGCGCTCCCCACCGTGGTGAGCACCTCCCGCTCCGCGGGCGTGTACGGCCCGTCCGCGAGGGCGATCCGCGCCCCCTGGAGCAGCACCGCCTCCCGCCCCGCGGGCGCGAGGTGCGGCGCCAGCGGGTCCAGCGCCTCGTGCAGCTCTATCGACAGCCCCGGCCCGCACGGCTCGCCGAAGAGCCGCCCGGTGTCGGCGGCCAGCGCCTCGACGAGCGCGGCGAGCTGTTCCTCCGTGCAGTCGTCGAACCCCGCGGAGCGCACCGCGGCGGCCGCCGTCTCCAGCGCCGTGCGCGCGCACGTGCCCCCGGCGGCCAGCACCGCGAGGGCGACGGTGTGGACGGCGTCGCGCAGCATCGCCGAGAAGCGGGTGGTGGTCGGATGGTCGAGGACGTCCGCGCCGTAGTGGTGCCCGCAGGCCGCGCACTCCACGACGGGTCCGGTCTCGCCGCGCGGCATGACCGGCACACCGAGGCAGGTGAAGCGGCGGCGGCCGGTGAGGCGCTGGTAGTTGCGGTCGCCTCCGCAGCCCGGGCAGAAGAACTCTCCGTCACCGACGGTGGTCCACGCGGTCCTGGTTCCGAGGATGCGAGAGACGCCCGTGGTGCCGGCGCGGGCAGACCGGCCGTTTCGTCCCCATCCTGGCAGCACGTGCGCACCTCCGTAACCCAGCGGCAACATCGCCGCGTTGGGTGATGTTAGCCACATTGCCGACGCGGAGTCAGTACCCCGGGCGGAGCCACTCGGCGACATGGCCGGATAAACGCAGCGGTCCCGTCCGCCGGTGAGGCGGACGGGACCGGGGAAACGCAGGTGAACCGGGTTATCGGGTCGCGCGGTTGACGGCGGAGACGACGGCCTTCAGTGACGCGCGTGTCGTATTCGCGTCGATGCCGATGCCCCAGAGCACCTTGTCCTCGATCGCGACCTCGATGTACGAGGCGGCCACCGCGGAGGCGCCCTCGCTCATCGTGTGCTCCTGGTAGTCCAGCAGCCGGGCGTCGACCCCGATGCCCTGCAGGGCCTGGAAGAACGCCGAGATCGGGCCGTTGCCGGTGCCGACCAGGGTGGTCTCGACGCCGTCCACCTCGGCCTCGACGGTGAGCGTGTCCACGCCGTCCTTGTCCGTCGTGGACTGGCCGTTGCGGACCTGGACGCGGCCCCAGGGGTTGTCCGGGTTGGGCAGGTACTCGTCCTGGAAGGCCGCCCAGATGTCGTTCGGGGTGACCTCGCCGCCCTCGGCGTCCGTCTTCGCCTGGATGATCTTCGAGAACTCGATCTGCATACGGCGCGGCAGGTCCAGCTTGTGGTCGTTCTTCAGGACGTACGCGATACCGCCCTTGCCGGACTGCGAGTTGACCCGGATGACGGCCTCGTACGAGCGGCCGACGTCCTTGGGGTCGATCGGCAGGTACGGGACGGCCCACTCCAGCTCGCCGACGGTGACGCCCTTGGCGGCCGCGTCGGCCTCCATGGCGTCGAAGCCCTTCTTGATGGCGTCCTGGTGGGAGCCGGAGAAGGAGGTGTAGACGAGGTCGCCGACGTACGGGTGGCGGGCGTGGACCTCCATCTGGTTGCAGTACTCGGCGGTGCGGCGGACCTCGTCGATGTCCGAGAAGTCGATCTGCGGGTCGACGCCCTGCGAGAACAGGTTCATGCCCAGGGTGACCAGGTCGACGTTGCCGGTGCGCTCGCCCTGGCCGAACAGGCAGCCCTCGACGCGGTCGGCGCCGGCCATCAGTGCCAGCTCGGCGGCCGCGACCGCCGTACCGCGGTCGTTGTGCGGGTGGACGGACAGGCAGACGTACTCGCGGCGGGACAGGTTGCGCGACATCCACTCGAAGCGGTCCGCGTGCGTGGAGGGGGTGGAGCGCTCCACGGTGGCGGGCAGGTTGAGGATGATCTCGCGGTCCGGGCCGGGCTGCCAGACGTCCATGACGGCCTCGCAGACCTCCAGGGCGAAGTCCAGCTCGGTGTCCGTGAAGATCTCGGGGCTGTACTGGTAGCCGAAGACCGTCTCGGGGCCCAGCAGCTTGCCCGCGTACTCCATCACCAGCCGGGTGCCGTCGACGGCGATCTGTTTGATGTCGTCCTTGGAGCCGCGGAAGACGACCCGGCGGAAGACCGGCGCGGTGGCGTTGTAGAGGTGGACGTTGGCGCGCCCGGCGCCCTTCAGCGACTCGACGGTCCGCTCGATCAGGTCCTCGCGGGCCTGGGTCAGTACGGAGATCGTGACGTCGTCCGGGATCGCGCCCTCCTCCTCGATGATCGAGCGCACGAAATCGAAGTCGGTCTGGCCGGAGGCCGGGAAGCCGACCTCGATCTCCTTGTAGCCCATCTTCACCAGCAGGTCGAACATCTCGCGCTTGCGCGCGGGCGACATGGGGTCGATCAGCGCCTGGTTGCCGTCGCGCAGGTCCGTGGAGAGCCAGCGGGGGGCCGCGGTGATCCGCCGGCCCGGCCAGGTGCGGTCGGGGATGTCGACCTGGTCGTACGGGCGGTACCGGTGGATCGGCATGGAGGTGGGCTGCTGGCGGTTGGCCATGATGCGGGGGCTCCTCTTGGTCCGCTTGATCCCCGGATCGCTCCGGGGTACGGCCGACGGCGCAACGCCGAACTCCGCGGGGAGGGGGTCGGCCTCGACTACAGGCCCTCGCCGCGGCAGCTAAGGAGAAGCAGCCCGTAACGCATGATGCTCCGCATGCTAGCGGACCCCCGGACCGGTCGGCCCGCCGTATCACCATGCGGGACACGGCATCGCACACATGTCCCCCGGAGGGGTGCGGAGAACCGTGCGGCCGGCCGCGACAGGCCGGTGCCCGTACACGAAAGCGGACCGCAACACCCCCCTTATCCGCCCAATTCACCAATCATGGTGGCCCCTAGTGACAGGTGCGTCACGCAGTGCAATGGTGCGGGACATGACGACAAACGGGGGCCATGAGCCCGTCTTCTGCACCATCGTCCCGCCCCACGTCCTCGACACCCTCTCCCAGGCGGAGAACCGCGCGCTCGCCGCGAAGGCCCGCCGCACCCTCCAGCACGACGCCTACGAGCGCACCCGGCGCCGGCTGACCACCGTCCTGGGCGCCCCCGCCCTCGCCCCGCCCGAGGGCGCCGCCGAGGACAGGCCGAACCGCACCATTCACGACGCGAAGCACCAGCAGAACCTCCCCGGCAAGAAGGTTCGCGGCGAGGGCGACAAGCCCGGCAAGGACGCCACGGTCAACCGCGCGTACGCCGGCCTCGGCTCGACCTTCGAGCTGTTCCTGAAGGCGTACGGACGCAACTCGATCAACGGCGAGGGCCTGCCGCTGAACGCCACCGTCCACTTCGGCGAGGACTACAACAACGCCTTCTGGAACGGCGAGCAGATGGTGTTCGGCGACGGTGACGGCGAGATCTTCCTCGACTTCACCATCCCGGTAGACGTCATCGGCCACGAGCTCGCCCACGGCGTCACGCAGTACACGGCGAACCTCACGTACTTCGGCCAGCCGGGTGCCCTCAACGAGTCGATGTCGGACGTCTTCGGCTCGCTCATCAAGCAGTACACGCTCGGCCAGACCGCCACCGAGGCCGACTGGCTGATCGGCGCGGGCCTGCTGGCCCCGAACGTCACCGGCACGGCCCTGCGGTCGATGAAGGCACCGGGCACGGCGTACGACGACGACGTGCTCGGCAAGGACCCGCAGCCCGCCACGATGGACGACTACGTCCGCACCGGCCGCGACAACGGAGGTGTGCACATCAACTCCGGCATCCCCAACCACGCCTTCTACCTGGCCGCGACCGCGCTCGGCGGGCACGCCTGGGAGCGGGTCGGACAGATCTGGTACGACGTCCTGACCGGCGGCGAGCTGGACTCGAGGGCGAGCTTCACGGACTTCGCGGCCCTGACCCTGGCGAAGGCGCGTGCCTCGTACGGCGAGGGCGAGGAACTGCAGGCCGTCAGCAAGGCGTGGGAACAGGTCAAGGTCCCGACCGGCTGACCCGGTGGGCGTGGTCCGGTCCGGCGTTTCGTACTAGACAGGGACCCATGCGTATTCAGGTGAGCCGTACAGGCGGATTCGCGGGCATCGAGCGGCACGCCGAGGTGGACACCTCGGGCCGCCCCGACGCCCAGGACTGGCACGCCCTGGCCCAGCAGGCCCTCGCCGCGGGCCGGGGCACGCCGCCCATCGGCGTCCCGGACGGCTTCGGCTACCGCATCACGGTGGACGGCAGGACGGTCTACTGCGCGGACCCCCGCCTGACGGAGGAACAACGGAAACTGATCTCAAGGGTCCTCAAAGAGGGCGCCTGAGGCGATCGGGCCACTCCCGCCCGTTGACTCCTCCCGCTCCCGGTACGGATGATCGCGCGCATGGCGACCACGGTGAACGCGGCGGGTGCGGCGGGTGCGGCGGACACGGCGACGACCCCGATCCCCCGGTTCCCGGCCGGGTTCCTCTGGGGGGTCAGCACCTCGGCCCACCAGATCGAGGGGGCGGCGGCCCACCGCACCCCCTCCGTGTGGGACGCCTTCACCGCCGGGCCGGGCCGGGTGAAGGACGGCTCGACGGCCGAGGTGGCCTGTGACCACTACCACCGCTACCCCGAGGACGTGGCCCTCCTGCGCGGCCTCGGCGTGGACGCGTACCGCTTCTCCGTCTCCTGGCCGCGGGTGAACGCCCCCGGCGGTCTGGACTTCTACGACCGCCTGACCGACGAACTGTGCGCGGCGGGCATACGCCCCGTCCCGACCCTCTTCCACTGGGACCTGCCGCTGTCGGTGCAGGAGGCGGGCGGCTGGCTGCGGCGGGACACGGCGGAACGCTTCGCCGGGTACGCCGCCCGGGTGGCCGACCGGCTCGGCGACCGGATCACCAAGTGGATCACCCTCAACGAGCCCGCCGAGCACACCCTGCTGGGCCACGCCCTGGGGACGCACGCGCCCGGCACCCGCCTCCTCCTCGACGCCCTGCCCGCGGCCCACCACCAGCTGCTGGCGCACGGCCTCGCCGTACGGGCCCTGCGCGCGGCCGGGGTCACGGACCTCGGCATCGCCAACTCGCACGGCCCGACCTGGCCCGCCTCCCGGGACCCCGCGGACCTGGCGGCGGCCGGCTTCTACGACCTGCTGCTCAACCGGCTGTTCGCGGACCCGGTGCTGCTGGGGCGGTACCCGGAGGGCGTCGGCGCGCTGATGCCGGGCGACGAGGAGGCCGTGGCCGCCGACCTGGAGATCATCGGGCAGCCGGTCGACTGGTACGGGATCAACTACTACGCGCCGACCAGGGTGGGCGCGCCGCAGGGCTCGGAGACCGAGTTCGGCGGAGTGACCCTGCCCGCCGGGCTTCCCTTCTCCGTACGGGAGATCGAGGGCCACCCGGTCACGGACCTCGGCTGGCCGGTGGTGCCCGGGGCGCTCACGGAACTGCTCGTGGACTACCGCGGGCGGTACGGCGACCGGCTCCCGCCCGTCGTCATCACGGAGAACGGCTGCTCGTACGAGGGACTCGACGACCAGGAGCGGATCAGCTACCTGGACGGGCACCTGCGGGCCCTGCACCGGGCGTCGCAGCAGGGGGTGGACGTCCGCGGCTACTTCGTGTGGTCGCTCCTCGACAACTTCGAGTGGGCCGAGGGGTACACGCGCCGCTTCGGCCTGGTGCACGTCGACTTCGAGACGTTGGAACGGACCCCGAAGGCGTCGTACCACTGGCTGCGGGGGGTGCTGCGCGCGCAGCGGTGACCGTGCCGCCCCCGAACGCCGGACGGCCCGGGTTCTCCAGCCCGTCCGGCGTTCGGGGAACCGCTTTCAGAAGCCCAGCTTCCGCAGCTGGCGCGGGTCCCGCTGCCAGTCCTTCGCCACCTTCACATGGAGGTCGAGGAACACCGGTGTCCCCAGCAGCGCCTCGATCTGCTTGCGCGACTTGATCCCGACCTCCTTCAGCCGCTTCCCCTTGGGCCCGATGACGATGCCCTTCTGGCTGGGCCGCTCGATGTAGACGAACGCGTGGATGTCGAGCAGCGGCTTGTCCGCGGGCCGGTCCTCGCGCGGCAGCATCTCCTCGACGACGACGGCGATGGAGTGCGGCAGCTCGTCCCGCACCCCCTCCAGCGCGGCCTCCCGGATCAGCTCGGCCACCATGACCTGCTCGGGCTCGTCCGTGAGGTCGCCCTCGGGGTAGAGCGCGGGGCCCTCGGGCAGCAGCGGCACGAGCAGGTCCGCGAGCAGGTCCACCTGCTGGTCGCCGACCGCCGACACGGGCACGATCTCGGCCCACTCGAAACCGAGCTCCTTGCCGAGCTGGTCGATGGCGATGAGCTGCTCGGCGAGCGTCTTGCTGTCCACGAGGTCGGTCTTCGTGACGATCGCGATCTTCGGCGTCTTCCTGATGGACGCCAGTTCCTTCGCGATGAAGCGGTCGCCGGGACCGAGCTTCTCGTTCGCGGGGAGGCAGAACCCGATCACGTCGACCTCGGCCCAGGTCGTGCGGACGACGTCGTTCAGCCGCTCGCCGAGGAGTGTGCGCGGTTTGTGCAGGCCGGGGGTGTCCACCAGGATCAGCTGGGCGTCGGCCCGGTGCACGATGCCGCGGACGGTGTGCCGCGTGGTCTGCGGCTGGTTCGCGGTGATCGCCACCTTCTGGCCGACCAGAGCATTCGTGAGGGTGGACTTGCCCGCGTTGGGGCGGCCCACGAAGCAGGCGAAGCCGGCGCGGTGGGGTGCCCCCGCGGATTCCGCGGATTCCGGCGGCTCGGGTGACTGGGTACGAACGCTCATGGCGCCCATTGTCCCTGATCGCCGAGCACCCGCTGCACCAGGATTCCGGTCGGGCCGCGCGGCGCACCGCGCACGGGCCGGCGCCGCCGCGTGCGGACGGCACCGGCCCGGGCCGGCCGTGCCCGTGGGGGGATCGGACGTCCACGTTCCCGCTGTCACGTTCTTGCTGGCATGTTCCTGCTGTCACGTTCCTGCTGTCACGTTCGGATGCCCGGTCGGACTCGTGCCTACTCGAACACGAACGGGCCGGGCGACTGGGGACCCTCCGCCGTACAGGTCACGGTGATCCCGAAGACCACCATCTCCAGGGAGCCGCCGAATGCCTCCAGGCTGTCACCGGCCGCGACGGTGCCGTCGAGCGGGCCGACCGTGACGCTCTCCCCGGCGGCCGTCGCGGGGTTCTCGGTGCCCGTGAAGGTGGTCGTGCCGCCGCCCGCCTTGGCCAGGGTGAGGGTGGAGACGATCGAGTCCTCGGCGAGAGCGAGCGGGGCGGTGATCGAGGAGGTGACGGTGACGGTGGCCGCGGTGCCGTCCTGGGTGGCTTCGAGGGTGGCCCCGCCGCCGCCGTAGAGACCGCAGTCGGCGGTGATCGTGGCGGTCTGGGGGACGACGGCGGCGGCGCCCGGGGCGAACGCCAGGGTGGTGGCCAGGGTGCCGGCGGCCAACGCCGCGCCGATTCCGAGTCGCTTGCAGATCATTGGATTCCTTCCCTGGTGCGGGAATTGCCGTGGGGGGACGGCCGACGGGCCGCCTCGCTCACAACCCGGAATCTGACGGTCCGTCGGAAGAGCTGTCGTCCATTGATGCGCCGGCGCCTTGCGATTGCAAGAGAAACGGGGGTGATTCTTCCGGGGGGCCGGTTCTCGCCCCCGTCGGCCGTGACCGCGCTCAGCCCGCGGTCACCACGGAGCGGACCGCCCCGTCGGCCCCCGCGAGCAGCACCGGCGTCCCCTCGCCCCCGAGGTCCCGTACCGCCGCCAGGTCCTCGGCCGGCAGGGCCTCCGCCTCGCCCACCACCGCCGCCGCCTCCAGCGACCTCGCCCCGGAAGCCACCGCCATGGCCACCGCGGTCCGCAGCGCGCTGAGTCCCAGCGAGGGGAGGTCGACGGTGCCCGCCACGTAGGTGCGGCCGTTGTCGTCGCGTACGGCCGCGCCCTCGGGCACGCCGTTGCGGGCCCGGGCGGCCCGCGCCAGGGTGACGATCTTGCGGTCCTCGGGGTCGAGCGCGCTGCTGTCGGTCATGTCCAGAGCATACGAAGCCCGGCCGACCTCCCGGGCGGCGTCCCCCGGGCGGTGCCCCGCGGGCGGTGTCCCCCGGGCGGCGGCACACGGGCCGCCACCGGTGCGTGCACCGCGCGTGGCGGACGGATTCCGGCGTCCGGCGCAAGCGTGGAACACCGGCGCAGGGGGACTCGGCAGGCAGTCCGCGGAAGGAGCCGACATGTCCGGTTCGCACGACGACGAACTGTCCCACCCGCTGGAGCAGGTGACCGGCGAGAAGGACGTGACTCCGGAGGAAGAAAGGGCCGAGCGCCGGCAGGACGAGGCGGATGCCGGTGACGGGGACACCGGGACGGGAGACGCCGGGACGGCGGACGCGTCCGCGGGGGACGTACCCGAATAGCGGCATCGGCCACCGATCACCGAACGTCAACCACTGGCCATCGGCCTCCGGCCACCGATCAACCATCCCAGTCATCGGCGGTCATCAGCAGTCATCCGTCATCGATCGCCGGTCAATCGGTGATCCGGCGGGGTGTCGCCCTCTCCCGTGACGGGAGAGGGCGACACCCCTCCACCACCACACGCTCCACCCTTCACAGCGCGTCAGCATGCGATCTCAGAGCGTTTACGGAACCTTGATACCTGAATGCGGCACTTCGACTGATTAGGGAACTTGATGACTGCTGAGGCAACGACGGAGACCGTGGTCCCGGTCGAGGGGCGGCGCGGCAGGGGCCGGATGGTGATCTCCTGGCTGACGACGACCGACCACAAGAAGATCGGGCACCTCTACCTGCTCACGTCCTTCACGTTCTTCGTGGTCGGCGGGGCGATGGCGATGGCGATCCGGGTGGAGCTGGCCCGGCCCGGTCTGCAGCTGCTCTCCAGCGAGCAGTACAACCAGGCGTTCACCATGCACGGCACGGTCATGCTGCTGCTGTTCGCCACCCCCACCTTCGCCGGGTTCGCCAACGCGATCATGC
>NZ_JAHKJW010000042.1 GCF_019710745.1 Streptomyces beigongshangae | reverse complement strand
GGGCCGGCGGCAGCCCGTGCTGCCCGTGCGGGTGGCGCCCCGGCCGCCGCGCGCCGCGGAGGAGGCGGCGTGCGGGGCGGCTACGGGTGGGCGGAGGCGGCGAGTGGGGCCGGTTCAGACGCGGTGGCCCACCACCGCGTCCAGGTGGGGCAGGTCGTGGTCCAGGCGCTCGCGCTTGGTCCGCAGGTAGGTGATGTTGTCGTCGCACGGCGGGATCAGCAGCGGTACCTGGGCGTCGACGCGGATGCCGTTGCGGACCAGCGCCTCCCGCTTGCGGGGGTTGTTGGAGAGCAGCCGCACCGAGCGGACGCCCAGATCGTGCAGGATGTCCGCACCCACACCGTAGTCGCGGGCGTCCACAGGCAGTCCGAGCGCGAGGTTCGCCTCGACCGTGTCGAGCCCCTCGGCCTGGAGCTTCATCGCCTGGAGTTTGGCCAGCAGGCCGATACCACGGCCCTCGTGCCCCCGCAGGTAGATCAGGATGCCGCGGCCCTCCGCCACCATCTCCCGCAGGGCCGTGGACAGTTGCGGGCCGCACTCGCAGTGCCGGGACCCGAACGCGTCGCCGGTCAGGCACTCGGAGTGCAGCCGGACGAGCATTCCCTCCTCCTGGATGTCACCGTGCACCAGGGCCACCTGCTCGTCTCCGCGGGCACGGTCCAGGTAGCCGACGGCCTGGAAATCACCGTACGCGGTGGGCAGCGGGGCATTCACGACCCGCTCGACACCTGAGGAGTGGGATTCCCGGGCGAGTACGCCATCTATTTCTGTCATGATTCTGGTTCCTAAGCAGAGACGAAAGGTCGCGAGAACGTGGACGGTTCAGGCGGTTCAGGCGGTTCAGGCGGTTGGGACGGTTCGGTCGATTCAGGTGGTTCGGGCGGCTCGGAAACACGGCTCACGGTGCCGGGACCGTTGCCCGCGGACACCACGGAGGACGTACGGACGCGGGGCGCCGGTGTCACCCGGCAGATCGCCGTGCTCCCCGTGGGCAGTTTCGAGCAGCACGGCGCTCATCTGCCGCTGTCGACCGACACGCTGGTCGCGTGCGCGATCGCCCGGGAGGTCGCCGCCGCATTCCCCGTTCATCTCCTTCCTCCGGTGACGATCTCCTGCTCGCACGAACACGCGGCCTGGCCGGGAACGGTGAGCATTTCCTCCGTGACGCTCCACGCGGTGGTACGGGACATAGCCGATTCGCTGCGCCGGTCGGGTGTCGACACACTGGTGGTGGTCAATGGGCATGGCGGCAATTACGTGTTGGGAAATGTCGTCCAGGAATCCGCCGCCGCCGGTGCGCGAATGGCTCTGTTCCCGGCGGTCGAGGACTGGGAAACGGCACGGGAGGCGGCCGGGGTGGAGACCTCACTGCTCACCGATATGCACGCGGGGGAAATCGAGACCTCCATTCTGCTGCACGCCCATCCGGAATATCTCAAACCCGGGTACGAGACCTCCGACTTCGTCGCCGACGACCGTCGGCACCTGCTCTCCCTCGGCATGTCGGCCTATACCAAGTCCGGTGTCATCGGCCGCCCTTCGAGGGCGTCCGCGGAGAAGGGGAAGGAACTCCTGGCCTCGCTCGCCGACTCCTTCGGAGCGTACTTCTCGCTACTGACATCGGCCTCCGGGGCCCCGTCGGCCACCGAACCGCACTGAGCGGGCCCGGTGTCCCGTGCGTCCGGGGCGGGTCCGGACGCCGCGCCCGTCCCGCGCGGGCCGCGCAGTCCCGCGTACCAGCGCACCAGGAGGACGGCGGCCCCGGGCAGGCTCGCGGCGAAGCTGAGCACTCCGTAGACGACGGCCACGGTCAGGCCCTGGGCCGCGCCGAGGCCCGCGGCGCCGAACGCCCAGGCGGTGACGCCCTCCCGGGGGCCCCAGCCGCCGACGTTCAGCGGCAGTCCCATGGCGATCAGGGCCAGCAGCGCGAGAGGCACCAGCACGGCGGCGGACGCGACCGAGCCGGCCACTCGGGCCGCGAGCAGGAACATCAGGACGTGCCCCGCGAGGACCACGACGGACGAGATCATCACGCCCGGCCAGCTCACGCGGGCCAGCAGTGCCCCGCGGGCCTCGGTGAGCCCGGCGCGCACGGCCCGGTGGCGGCGGGAGGTGCGCGGCGCCCTGCCCCGGCCGCGGACGGCGCCCGCGGTGACGACCCCGCACAGCGAGACGGCGGCCAGCAGCACCACGAGGTGCCGGGTCTCCTCCAGGACCGGTGAGGGCTGGGTGAGCAGCACGGCCGTGCCGACCACGGCCAGGACCGCCTGGCCCGCGACGCGTTCGAGGACGACCGCGCGCACCCCGCGGCCGACATCGCCGGCGCTCTGCCCGTGCCGTACCGCCCGGTGCACGTCACCGAGCACACCGCCCGGCAGGGCCGCGTTGAGGAACAGCGCGCGGTAGTAGTCCGCGACGGCCGCGCCGAGCGGCAGCCCCAGCCGCATGGCCCGGGCGACCACGCACCAGCGCCAGGCGCTGAACACCGTGGTGAGCAGGCCGATGCCGAGCGCCGCGAGGAGCGTGACCCCGTCGATGCGGCGCAGACCGTCCAGGAAGACACCGGTGCCCAGGCGCCAGGTCAGCACCGCGAGGATGACGGCACCGGCGATCGTGCCGAAGTGGGTGCGCAGGAACCGGGAGCCGAGGCGGTCGCGGACGCGGCCCGGCACGCGGGCCGGACCGCCGTCCGGACGCACTGCGGACACGTCGGTACCGGTGCCCGCGTCGGTACCGAAGCCGAGGTCGGGGTCGATGCCGGGGTCGAGGGCGGGGTCAGGGTCGGGGTCGGCACCGACGCCGGGGGCGGTGTAGGTGTCGATGCCGGGGCGATCCGTCGCCCCGGTCGCCCCCCTGCCGCGGACCGTCGCCGGCCGCCCTCCGTCCGGGGCGGCCGGTGACCGCTCCTCCTCCGCCACGGCCCCCGCGCCCATCACGCTCCCCCGACCGGGCGGGCCAGCGCGAGCAGGTCGTCGTGGTGGACCACCACGCCCAGTTCCCCGGCCCCGCACGCCGCGAGGCGCTCCCGCAGGTAGTCCTCGGCCGGGCCGGCCAGTTCGGGACGCTGTTCGACGGCCGCGCCGACCCAGCCGCGCAGCCACTCCGCCGTGAGCGCGGACTCGTCCGGGCCCAGGCGCCACGCGCTGGGGTGCACCCGTACCGTCGCGCCGTGCCGGGAGAAGGCGTCACGGGCCGTACCGACCGCCTCCGGGCCGAGCAGGCCGTCGCGCCGCTGGTGGTCGTCGAACGCCCCGGCGATCTCGGCGTCCAGCGGGTGGGCCGGGGTGAGTTCGACCCGTCCCGCCACCGAGAGGGTGAGCAGGGCGGGGCAGCCGGCTCCGGCGCAGGCCGCCGCCAGGGCCTCGATCT
Organism: Streptomyces beigongshangae; assembly: GCF_019710745.1. Classification (GTDB taxonomy): domain Bacteria; phylum Actinomycetota; class Actinomycetes; order Streptomycetales; family Streptomycetaceae; genus Streptomyces; species Streptomyces beigongshangae. The sequence continues at coordinate 73,395 of NZ_JAHKJW010000042.1, read as the reverse complement.
CGTCGGCGTCGAGGACGTCCAGCAGGGCGGAGGCCGTCACCAGCGAGGCGCCGGCCAGCGCGTCGGCGGTCAGCCGGCCGATGTCGCCGCGCTGGGTCTCCACCGTGACCCGGCTGCCGTCGGCGGCCGAACGGGGCGACCCGGCGGCGGCGAAGTGCAGCAGGTACGGGTCGCGGTCGTGCAGCACCCAGTGCTGGGGCCCGTCGAGCCGCGGCGCGAGCCACCGGCCCATGGAGCCGGTGCCGCAGCCGAGGTCGTGGATGACGAACCCGTCGGCCCGCCGCGGCAGGTTGGCGAGCCGGATCCGCAGCGGATCGAGCAGCTCGGACGCCCGGGCCGCGGCGTCGGCGCCCTCGCGCAGCTGGAGCCACTCGGGGGCGTACCGGGTGATGTCGTCGGGGGCCGCGGCGTCGCGCGCGCGGTCGCCGAGCCGGACCGTCCCGGTGTGCCGGCGCTCCTCGGGGACCTCCGTCGGCGTCGTACCGGTGCCGTTCATGCCGCCCCCCTCCTGGCCTCGCTCTTCAGTCGCCCCAGGACACCCGACAGGCTCCGGGCCGTGGCGGCCCAGCCGCCCAGGGAGACGCGGCGGGCGCGCGCGGCGGCCTTGAGGCGCCGGCGCACGTCGGCCTCGCCGAACCAGCCGCGCAGCTCCGCGGCGAGGGCCGCCGGGTTCTCCGGCGGGACGAGCAGGCCGGGCACCCCGCCGTCGGGCGCGCGTCCGACGGCTTCGGGAAGCCCGCCGACGTCCGTGGCCAGTACGGGGATGCCCCGGGCGAGCGCCTCGGTGACGGCCATGCCGTACGTCTCGGCGTACGAGGTGAGGACCATCAGGTCGGCCGAGGCGTAGCTCGCGTCGAGCGCGGCGCCGGACCGGGGCCCGGCGAGTTCCAGCCGGTCGCCGAGTCCGTGCCGGTCGATCAGGTCCCGCAGTCCGGCCACGTACTCGGGGTCCTGGTGGAGACCGCCGACGAGGACGCAGCTCCAGGGCAGGTCGGTGACGGTGGCGAGGGCCTCCACGAGCCGGTGCTGCCCCTTGCGCGGGGTGACCGAGGCGACGCACAGCAGCCTGGAGACGCCGTCGGTGCCGGGGGCGAGGGGCGCGATGTCGGCGCCCGGGGCGGCGACGTGGACGCGGTCGGGCGCGAGTCCGTGGTGGGCGACGAGCCGGCGGGCGGCCCACTCGCTGGTGGCCACGACGGCCGGTACGGCACGCAGGGTGCGGCGTTCGCGGGCGTCCAGGTCCGCGGCCCGCTCGGGGGTGAGCCCGACCTCGTCGCCGAGCGGCAGGTGCACGAGGACCGCCAGCCGCAGCCGTCCGGCCTGCGGGACGACGATCTCGGGGACCGCGCAGGCCACGATTCCGTCGAGGAGCACGACGGTGCCGTCGGGCAGGTCGGCGAGGATGCGGGCCAGTTCGTCGCGGGCCGGGGCCGCGGGCTCGGGCCAGTCGCCGTCGAGGGCGTGCTTGTGGACCTGCCAGCCGAAGCCGGGCAGGTCGAGGCTGACCCGGGTGTCGTAGACGTTGCCGCCGCTCGGCACGGTCGGGTCGTTCACCGCGCCGGGCATCACGAAGTGCAGGGCGCGCAGGGACATGGGGATGATGTCTGCGTGGTGGTTCACAGCGCACGCTCGTAGCTCGCCCAGGCGATGTGCGACTCGTGCAGGGTGACCGTGATACCGGCCAGGCCGCGGGCGCCCTCGCCCAGCGCCCCCTCGGCGACGCGGTCGGCGAGGCGGTCGGCGACGACCTTCGCCAGGAACTCCGTCGAGGTGTTGGTGCCGGCGAACACCGGCTCGTTGTCGAGGTTGCGGTAGTTCAGCTCTGCCACCACCTCCCCGAGTTCCCTGGTGGCCAGTCCGATGTCGACGACGATGTTGTCGTCGTCCAGCTCGGCGCGGCGGAACGTGGCGTCCACGAGGAACGTCGCTCCGTGCAGGCGCTGCGCGGGTCCGAAGACCTCTCCGCGGAAGCTGTGGGCGATCATCAGGTGATCGCGGACGGTGATGCTGAACAACGGACGACCCTCCAGGTGCGGTGCGTCTGACCCCTCTGCCGGGGCGTGCCGTGTAGTACGGCCGGTCCGTTCTCCGTGTTCAGGGGGTTCGGGTCGGAGTTTCGGACGCGTCTGCCGTGACAGGGTGTCGGGTGGGTGTGTGATGCGGACTCGGTTGCCGGTGGTGGGACGTGACTACTCGGGGTGCGGAACCGCTCCGTGTGCCGTGCCCTCGTCGCCGTCGGTCCCGTACCGCACGAGATGGCACATCGCCGTGGTCTCCCCCGTGCTGAGTCCGGCCATCGCCCGGGGGAGGTCCTCGAAGGCGCATTCGCCCGTGATGAGGGCGTCGAAGGCGGGATCGGCGAGGAGTTCGAGCGACAGCGCCAGCCGGTCGGCGTACGTACGGCGGCCGCTCCTGGCCGGTGACACCGTCCCGACCTGGCTGCTGCGGACGACGAGACGGCGGGAGTGGAACGCCTCGCCGAGCGGGAGGGCGACCTTCCGGTCGCCGTACCAGCTCAGTTCGAGGACGGTCCCCTCCGGGGCGAGGAGTTCGAGCGCGCGGGAGAGCCCGGCCTCGGTGGCGCTGGCGTGGACGACGAGATCACGGTCGCCCTCGGCGTCCTGCGGCAGCGCGAAGCCGACGCCGAGGGCGCGTGCGATGTCGGCGCGCGCCGGGTCGGCGTCGACCAACTGGACGCGGGCGGCGGGGTACCGCGCCAGGAGCGCGGCGACGCTCGCGCCGACCATGCCCGCGCNGCGGGCGGCGGGGTACCGCGCCAGGAGCGCGGCGACGCTCGCGCCGACCATGCCCGCGCCGACCACGGAGATCCGGTCGCCGATCAGGGGTGCCGCGTCCCAGAGGGCGTTGACGGCGGTCTCCACGGTGCCGGCGAGCACGGCGCGCGCGGCGGGCACGTTCCCGGGCACGGGCGTGACGGCGCTCGCGGGGACGACGTACCGGCTCTGGTGCGGATAGAGGCAGAAGACGGTCCGTCCGACGAGGTCCGCGGGGCCCTCCTCGACGGTTCCGACGTTCAGGTACCCGTACTTGACGGGTCCGGGGAAGTCGCCCTCCTGGAAGGGCGCGCGCATGGCGGCGTACTGGCTCCGCGGCACCCCGCCGCGGAAGACGAGCGTCTCCGTTCCGCGGCTCACCCCCGAGAAGAGTGTTCGGACCACGACCTCGTCCCCGGCGGGGTCGGGCAGCCGGACGTCGCGGAGTTCGCCGCGACCCGGGGAGTCGAGCCAGAAGGCGCGGGCGGAGCGGTCCATTCGGCATCCTCCTGAAGCGGTACCTGAAGCGGTAGCTGAAGCAGTTCCTGTGAAGCGGCTGGGCGGACGGGCTGAACGATCGGGCGGCCGGCCACGTACCGACCTCTGCGAAGCCGCGCACAAGGTACGCGGCAATGATCGACTCTGTCACCTGGCCGGAGGATGTGCGGTGGCCCTGAACAACACGTACGACGCGAGGCTCTTGCAGCAGGAGACGGCCCTGGGAGCGGCCGTGCAGCTGCTGCTGCTGACCGTGCTCGGCACGGCGATCGGCCTGGGCCCCGCGGGCTGGCTCACGGGGCTGGCGTTCGGCCTGGCGACCTGGGCGGTGCTCTCGCGGGCCCTGCACCGCTCGCGCCCCCGCTCCTTCGGAGCCGCCAACCGCGTGACGCTGGGCCGGGCGACGCTCGTCGGAGGGGTGGCCGCCCTCGTCGCCGACTCCTTCCAGAGCCCGCCGCCGGTGACCGTGCTGGTCGCGCTCACCGCGGTCGCCCTGATCCTCGACGCGGTCGACGGCAAGGTCGCCCGCCGCACCGGTTCCTCCACGGCGCTGGGCGCGCGCTTCGACATGGAGGTCGACGCGTTCCTCATCCTGGTGCTCAGCGTGTACGTCGCCGCGGCGGTGGGGCCGTGGGCCCTCGCCATCGGCGCCATGCGCTACGCCTTCGTGGCGGCGGCCAGGTTCCTGCCGTGGCTGAACGACGCGCTCCCGCCGAGCACCGCCCGCAAGACGGTGGCCGCGCTCCAGGGGGTCCTGCTGCTGCTCGCCGGCTCCGGGATCCTGCCGTACGCGCTGACGTCCGGGGTCGTCGCCCTCGCGCTGGCCCTGCTGACGTGGTCGTTCGGCCGGGACATCGGCTGGCTGTGGCACGCGCGGGTCTCCGCCGGGCGTGAGCCGGCTCCGGCTCCGGCTCCGGCCGCACCGGGTCGCCGCCGCGAGGCGGCGGCGGTCGGCGCGCGGTAAGCCCCTGCCCCGTGAGGGGCGCGGGGAACTGCGCGACGAGCCACACACGACCCGCAGCCGGCGCCGTACGTCGACTGCGGGTCGGTGGGGGCTGAGCGCGCAGTTCCCCGCGCCCCTCACAGAGGCACTGCGGGACCCGGCATCAGGTGGTCCCGCGCAGCTCGGACATCAGGTGGTCCCGCGCAGCTCGGAGAGGAGCGCGGCGACGCGGCCCGCGCCCGGCGCGGTCATCTCGTCGACGAGCCGTCCCTCGCTGAGGAAGAGCACACGGTCGGTGTGCGCGGCGGCCGCCGGATCATGGGTGACCATGACCACCGTCTGGTGCAGATCGGTCACCGCCTGCCGGAGCAGTCCGAGGACGTTCCGGGCGGTCTCCGGGTCCAGGGCGCCGGTCGGCTCGTCGGCGAAGATCACTTCGGGGCGGGTGACCAGGGCGCGCGCGACGGCCACCCGCTGCTGCTGGCTGCCGGAGAGCTGCGCGGGGAAGCGGGCGAGGCGCTCGCGCAGGCCGACGGCGGAGACGATGTGGTCGAACCAGGCGGCGTCGGCCGTCCGTCCGGCCAGCCGCAGGGGCAGGGTGATGTTCTGCTCCACCGTGAGGGACGGGAGGAGGTGGAACGCCTGGAAGACGAAGCCGACACGGGTGCGCCGCAGCCGCGTCAGCCCGGTCTCCCCGAGCGCCGACAGGTCCTGCGCGCCGAGGCGCACCTCTCCGGAGGTGGGCCGGTCCAGGCCGGCCGCGCAGTGCAGGAACGTGCTCCTGCCCGAGCCCGAGGGGCCCATCAGCGCGGTGAACGTGCCGGATCCGATGCCCACGCTGACCGCGTCGAGCGCCCTGACGGCCGTCGGGCCCTCGCCGAACAGCCGGGTCACCCCGGTCAGCCGCACGGCGACCCGCCGGTCGGCGAGCCTCCCGGCTGCGCCGGACGGTCCGTCGGCGGACACGTCCCGTCGCCGGCCCCAGGACCGCACCATCGACTCCTCAGGTACCGCGGCGCCCGGCCCGCCGGCCCGGTGCGCGGCTGCTCGTACGGCGTTCCGTGGATGGATTCCGTGCTGTCTCCAGTCCACCGGCGCAGACGGGCCGCGGCCTCGGCCACGCTGCCGAACCCTCCCTCCTCCCACGGAGCGAGAGGAGACACGGACGCGGCCGGCGCCTCCTCCCTGCGGAGGACGTCTTCACGGAGGAGGCGGCCGGACCCTCTCCACCCCAGGTGAGTCCGACGGCGCCGGCGGCCCGTCTACCGTTGGGGTCATGGACTGGATGGACTCGTTCGCGGGGCGGCGCGCACCCGGGGCCGTCACCGACGCGGGTCTGGCCCTGCTGGTCGCCGCCGGTTCCTTCGCCCTGCCCCTGGGGATGCCGCCCGGCGGACCCGATCTGCGGGCCCCGGACACTCCGTTCGTCGTGCTCGTCCTGCTGTCGGCGCTGCCGCTGGCCGTCCACCGGTGGTTCCCGCTGCCGACCCTGCTGGTGATGGCCACGGCGGTGGCCGTGCTCCAGGGACACGGTTACATCCCGCAGCTGTCGGGGCCCGAGGGCACCTCCATCGGGCCCGCCTACCTCGGCGTGGCCACGGCCGTGTTCCTCACCGCCCTGCGGGGCGCGCCCAGGACGGCCACCCTGGTGGCCGTCCTCATCCCGGTCGCGGCCGTCACCGAGGCCGTCGTCGCCCCGCCCGGGCACCGCGCCGCCGCCCTGCTGACGGAGGCGGTGCTGCTGGTCGCGGCGTGGGCGCTCGGCCGGCTCACCCGGGCGCGGGCCGCCATCCGCGACCAGGCGCTGGAACGGGCCGCGGCGCTCGAACGCGCGCACGAGGCCAACGCGCGCGCCGCCGTCATGGAGGAGCGCGCCCGGATCGCCCGCGAACTGCACGACATCGTCGCGCACAACGTCAGCCTCATGGTCGTCCAGACGATCGCCGCCGACCGGGTCCAGGACCGGGACGGCGGCAAGGCCCACGAACTGCACGGCACCATCGAGGAGACCGGCCGGGCGACCGTCACCGAACTGCGCAGGCTCCTCGACGTCCTGCGCACGGAGGACGAGGCGGCCACCGATCCGAACAAGGAACCGCCGCAGCCCACGGTCGAGGCGATACCCGCGCTGCTGGACTCGGTGCGCGCGGCGGGCCTCACCGTCGACTTCACGGCCACCGGGACGCCCGCCGGGCTGCCGGCCGGCTCGCACCTGACGGTCTACCGCATCGTGCAGGAAGCCCTCACCAACACGCTCAAGCACGCCGGCCGCACGCGTACCGAGGTGACGGTGGCCTGGGAGCCGGAGCACCGGCGGCTCACCGTCCGGCTCTGCGACGACGGCCCCCGGCCCGGCGACGGGACGGCGCCGCGACCGCCCGTCTCCCCCGGCGGTCCCGGTCACGGCCTGCTCGGCATGCGGGAACGCATCGCGGCCGTGGGCGGCTCCCTGCACACCGGCGCCCGGCCGGGCGGCGGCTACTGCGTCCACGCGGTCGTACCGCTGCCTGCGGCACCCGCGGGCTCCCCGCACGCCGGCTCACGGTACGACTCCCCGCCCCACGATCCCGAGCACCACGACCCCGAGCACGATGCCGCAGCACGCTGACCCCGGTACGAAGGACACTCCTCCCATGCACGCCATCCGCGTCCTGCTGGTCGACGACCAGCCCATGATCCGGACCGGATTCCGGCTCATCCTCGAAGCCGAGCCGGACATCACGGTCGTCGGCGAGGCGCCGGACGGTGCCGCCGCCGTCGAGAGCGCCCGGACCCTGTCCCCGGACATCGTCCTGATGGACATCCGCATGCCGAACATGGACGGCGTCGAGGCCACGCGCCACATCGTGGAGGCGGGGTCGCCGAGCCGCATCGTCATCCTGACCACCTTCGACCTGGACGCCCACGTGGTGGACGCCCTGCGTGCGGGGGCCAGCGGCTTCCTCGTCAAGGACGGCCCCGCCGACTCGCTGGTCGACGCCATCCGCACGGTGGCCGCCGGCGACGCCGTGCTCTCGCCCCGGATCACGCACAGCCTGCTCGACCGCTTCGCGCATCTCGGCACCCCCGCGACCCCGGACGTGCCGTCGCGCCTCGGTGCCCTCACCGGCCGCGAGCTCGACGTCCTGCGCGCCCTGAGCCGTGGGCTGTCCAACGCGGAGATCGCGCTCGAACTGGGGGTGGGGGAGACGACGGTCAAGACCCACGTCGCGCACATCCTGGAGAAGTACGGGCTGCGCGACAGGGTGCAGGCCGTCATCCTGGCGTACGACTCCGGACTGGTGGTGCCGCGCGGGACCCGGTGACGGTGGCGGGACCGGTGACGGAGGCGGGACCGGCGGCGCCCGCCCCCGCGTCCCTCAGGGTCCCCCCGCGTCCCTCAGGGTCCCCCCGCGTCCCTCAGGGTCCCTCCCCGTCCCTCAGACCGGCCGTCGTCCTTCAGGCCGGCAGCCGCGGCACGCTGTCGAGCAGGCGCCGGGTGTACGGGTGGGCCGGGGCGCCCAGCACCTGGGCGGTGTCGCCCTGTTCGACCAGCCTGCCGCGTTCCAGGACCGCCGTGCGCTCGCACAGGGAGGCCACGACGGACAGGTCGTGGGAGACCATGACGAGGGTCAGCCGCCGCTCCTCCTTCAGCTCGGCCAGCAGGTCGACGACCTTGACCCGGGTGGTGACGTCGAGCGCGCTCACGGGTTCGTCGGCGAGCAGGACGCGCGGGTCGCACACGATGGCGCGGGCGATGGCGACGCGCTGGCGCTGGCCGCCGGAGAACTCGTGCGGGTAACGGGCGGCGGCGTCGGCGGGGAGGCCGACCCGTTCGAGCGCGGCGGCCACCTTCGGCGCGGCGCTCGCCCGGCTGTCGAGGCCCAGCGAGCGCAGCGGTTCCGCGACGATCGCGGCGACGCGCCGGCGCGGGTCGAGGGAGGAGTACGGGTCCTGGAACACGCACTGGACGCCGCGCCGGAAGCGGCGCGCCTGCCGCCGGTCGCGCGGGGCGAGCGGCTCGCCGTCGAAGCGGACGGTGCCGGCCGTGGGGCGGGCGAGTCCCAGCAGGATGCGCAGCAGGGTGGTCTTGCCGGCGCCGGACTCGCCGACGAGGGCCAGTGACCGCCCCGGTTCGACGGCGAGGGACACCCCCTGCACGACGTCGTCGGCGGCGCCCCGGTAGCGCACGGCCACGTCCGCCAGCTCCAGTACGGGCGCCGGTGAAGGCACGGGCACGGGCGTCGGTTCCGGTACGGACGTCATCGCGGGCTCCTCAGGTCCAGGGCGGACTCCAGTTTCCGGGCGCCGGCGACGAGCGCCCTGGTGTACTCGGCCCGCGGCGCGGTGACGACGTCCAGGACGGGGCCCTCCTCGACGGCCCGGCCGTCCTTCATCACCAGGACGCGGTCGGTCACCCCGGCGACCACGGCGAGGTCGTGGCTGACGAACAGCACGGCCATCTCCCGTTCGCGGACGAGGCTGTCGAGCAGGTCCAGCATCTCGGCCTGGACGGACACGTCGAGCGCGGTGGTGGGTTCGTCGGCGATGAGCAGGGCCGGCTCGCAGGCCAGGGCCATGGCGAGGGCGACGCGCTGGCGCTGGCCGCCGGAGACCTCGTGCGGGAAGGCGCGGGCGATGCGGTCGGGCTCGGGCAGCCGTACCCGTACGAGCGCCTCGGTGACGGCGGCGCGCAGGTCCCGGCCCTTGAGTCCGGTCCTGCGGGCCAGGGGTCCGGCGATCTGGCGGCCCAGGCGCGTCAGCGGGTCGAGGGCGGTCAGGGGCTCCTGGAAGACCACGGCCGCGTCCCGGCCGCGTACGGCGGTGAGGCGCTTCTCGGGGGCGCCGACGACCTGCGTGCCGGCCAGTTCGACGCTGCCGGTGGCGGTCATGCCGTCGGGCAGCAGGCCCAGCACGGCGAGCGTGGTCAGGGACTTTCCGGAGCCCGACTCGCCGATCAGGCCGAGCCGTTCCCCGCTGTCGACGGTGAAGGACAGGTCGTCGACCAGGGTGCGCCCGTCGTCGGTGCGCACGGTCAGGCCGCGTACGCCGAGGAGGGGGGCGGGGCCGGGGAGCGGGTCGGCGAGGGTCATGTCCGCCTCCTGCGGGTCGCCGGGTCGAGGGTGTCGCGCAGCCCGTCGGCGACGAGGTTGACCCCGATGACGAGCACCACCAGCAGGATGCCGGGGGCCAGCGCGCCCGCGGGGGCGGTGGTGAAGGTGGCCTGGGCCTCCTGGAGCATGCGGCCCCAGGAGGCGTTGGGCGGCGGGGCGCCGAGGCCGAGGTAGGACAGGCCCGCCTCGGCGAGGACGGCGAGGCCGAACTGGAGGGCCAGGTTGACCACGAGGGTGGGCCAGATGTTCGGCAGGACGTGCGCGGCGACCGTACGCGGCCAGGAGGTGCCCGAGGTCCGGGCGGCGGTGATGTAGTCCTGGGCCAGGACCCGCTTGACCAGGATCCGTACGAGACGGGCGACCACCGCGCTCTGCGCCAGGCCGATGGCGAGGACCGCGGAGCCGAGGGTGGCCGAGCGGGCGGCGACGACGAGCATCGCGAGCAGCAGCGTCGGGAAGGCGATGAGGATGTCGAGGAAGGCGGCGAGCGTGTCGTCGAGCCAGCCCTGCGCGAACGCGGCGAGCACCCCGAGGGTGACTCCGAGGAGCGCGGCGACGGCGACCGAGCCGAGCCCCGCCCCGACGGCGATGCGGGAGCCGGTCATCAGCTGGGTGAACAGGTCGCGGCCCAGCTTGTCGGTGCCGAGCAGGTGCCCGTCGCCGGGGCCCGCGAGCCGGCCGCCGGAGGTGTCGCCGGCGTCGAAGGGCAGCCAGACCAGCGAGACCAGGGCGAGCAGCACGACGAGGGCGGTCAGCGCGCAGCCCGTGAGCAGGGTGGCGGAACGGCGGCGGCGCGAGGCCGGCCCCGCCGCCTTGGGCGGGGCGTCCACGAGGGTCACCGGGCACCTCCCGAGAGCCGTCCGCGCAGGCGCGGGTCGATGACGCGCTGCACCAGGTCGGCGGCGAAGCCGATCAGGAGCACGGCGAGGGTCGAGACGAACAGGACGCCCTGGACGACCGGGTAGTCGTGCTGGGCGATGCCGGTGGCCAGCAGCGAGCCGAGGCCGGGCAGCGCGAACACCGACTCCACGACGACCGCGCCGAGCAGCGTCGAGGCGAGTTCGATGCCCAGGACGGAGATCACCGGTACGGAGGCGTTGCGCAGCCCGTGCCGCCACATGGCGCGCGGGAAGGACGCGCCGAGGGCCCGGGCGGTGCGCAGGTAGTCGCTGCCCAGGACGTCGAGGGTGGCGGAGCGGACGTAGCGGATCAGGGAGGCTGCCATCACCAGGGCGATGGTGACCACCGGCAGGACGAGGGAGCGGACCGCGTCGGCGGGCGCGGCCCAGCCGTCCTGCGGGAAGCCGCCGGAGGGCAGCCAGCCCGCGTTCAGGGCGAACACGGCGATGAGGATCATGCCGAGCCAGAACACCGGGATCGCGATGCCCAGCTGGGAGACCCCGCTGAGCAGCGCCCCGTACCAGGTGCGGCGCCTGTACGCGGCCACGAAGCCGACGGGCACGGCGACGACGACGGCCAGCACGAACGCGGCCAGTGTCAGCGGCACGGTGACGTTCAGGCGGGCGCTCACCTCGGGGCCGACCGGCAGCGAGCTGACGAAGGACGTGCCGAGGTCGCCGCTCGCCAGCTGCCCGAGCCAGTGGGTGAATTGCTCGGGCAGCGGGCGGTCGGAGCCGATGGACCGGCGGGCCGCGGCGATCTGCTCCGGGCTCGCGCCCACCGAGGTGAGCGCGTTGGCCGGGTCGCCGGGGAGCAGGCGCAGCAGTACGAAGAGCACCACGCTCGCCAGGGCCAGCGACACCAGGAGGAAGATCAGGCGGCGCAGGAGGTAGCGCCCCATCAGCCCTTCTTCTTGATGTCGTAGGCGTGGAACTGCGAGTTGAGGCCGTTGAGCGGGTAGCCGGAGAGCTTGGTGCTCGCGACGACGATCTGCGGGTAGAGGTAGAGCCAGTCGCTGGCCGCTTCCTCGGCGGTCCTGCGGTTGACCTTCTTCAGCAGTTCGGTCTGCTCCTCGGTCGTGGCGGCCTGCTCGGCCTGCTCGACCCACTCGGTGACCTGCTTGTCGTCGTAGCCCCAGTAGAAGTCGGGGTTGCCGTACCAGACCAGGTCGCGGTCGTTGACGTGCTCCTGGAGCGTGGCGGTGAAGTCGCGGTTCTTGTAGACCTTCGTGTACCACTCGTCCGGCGTGATCGTGTTGATCTTGACGGTGATGCCGACCTCGGCGAGCTGCGACTTGATGAAGGTCGCGGCCGTGGGGTGCGGGTCGTAGTTGGGGGTGTCGAGGGTGAAGGAGAAGCCCTTGGCGTGGCCGGCCTCGGCGAGCAGCTTCTTCGCCTCGGCGACGTCGTGGGTGTCGACGTCGGTGAGGTCCTCGTACCAGGGGTCGGTGGGCGGCACCATCGAGCCGATGAGCTTGCCGTGGCCGCCCCAGACGGATTCGAGGAGCTTCTTGTCGTCGATGGCCGCGGAGACGGCCCGGCGGACCCTGGCGTCCGTGAACGGCTTGGCCCTGTCGTTGAAGGCGAGGAGCAGCTTGGTGGTGGAGTCGCCGTCGTTGACCTTGTAGTTCCGGTTGCTCTCGAACTGTTCCAGGGCGTCGGGCGACTGCTCGCTGGTGACCACGTCGACGGCGTTGGTCAGCAGCGCGTTGTTCAGCGCGGTGGCGTCCTTGTAGTAGTGGTAGACGACCTTCTTGCTGGCGGCGGCGTCGCCCCAGTAGCCGGCGAAGCGGTCGAGGCTCAGCGCGGAGCCGCGGGTCCACTTGGCGAGCGTGTAGGGGCCGGTGCCGTCCTCGGTGGTCCTGAGGTCCTTCGCGTCGGAGTTGATGATCCAGACGTAGGAGAGGTTGTAGACGAAGGAGATCGACTTCTTCGACAGGGTGACCTTCACGGTCTTCGCGTCGGGGGTGGCGATGTCCTCGACGACCTCCAGGTTGCTCTTGCGGGCGGACTGCGAGTCGTCCGCGAGCACCTTCTCCAGGCTGTACTTCACGTCGGCGCTGGTGAGTTCCTTGCCGCTGTGGAACTTCACGCCGTCCTGGAGGGTGAAGGTGTAGGTGAGGCCATCCTCGCTCACCTCGTGGTCCCGGGCGAGGAGGTTCTCGACCTCGCCGTCGTCGGTGAGCCGGAACAGGCCCTCGTAGACGTTGCCGTTGAGGGCCTCGGTGACGCCCTGGCCGCCGCCCGCGGTGTTGTCGAGGTTCTGCGGCTCGTAGAGGGAGCCGATGTGCACGGTGGCGTTCTTGTCCCAGGTGCCGCCGGACGAGGCGCTTCCCCCGCCGGAGCCGCCGCCGCATGCGGTGAGGCCGAGGGCGAGGACGGCCGCGGTGGCGGTGCCGCGGAGGGATGCCTTGCGTGCCTTGGTGATGCTCATGGGTGTCGTGCCTTCGGTACGAGGGGCCGCGGGGTGCCGCGGGAGCCGGTGGAGGGGGCGATCAGTGCTGGGCCGGGAAGCCGTCGCGGAAGAGGGGGAGCTTCTCGCCGGCCTCGACGGGCAGGTGGAAGCGGTTCTGCCGCGGCGGCATCGGACAGTTGTACTGATCGGAGAATCCGCAGGGCGGTACGAAGGCCCGGTTGAAGTCGAGGACGACCCGGCTGTCGTCCTCGGTGCGCCGCACGAACAGGAAGCGGCCGGCGCCGTAGGTGGTGTCCCCGTTCGTGGGGTCGCCGAAGACGAGGAGCAGGGTGCCGTCGTCGTCGAACGCGCTGAGGGTGTACGCGCGGCCGTCGACGGTGAGCGTGATGTCGCCCGGGACGACCAGTTCACGGGTGCCGCCGTTGTCCCGCAGATGCTCGAAGGCGACGCGGCGGGCGCCGGGCACGGGGGTGTAGGCCGCTTCCAGGACCCAGGCGGGGTCGTACGGGAAGGCGCTGACGCCCTCGAAGTGCCGGATGGCGGGCGCGTCCGCGTCCCAGAGGCGCAGGCCGTGCTCCGGTTCGCCGGTGACGAGATCGGACCGCCGGAGCGTGGTGACGGTCACGCTCTGCGGCTGTCCGGCGCGGGCCGCCGCGGCGTCGGGCTCCTCGCCGGGCGGCAGCCAGCGGGTCTCGACGAGGGCGAGGTTCCCGGTGGGCGAGGTGAGCGAGCGGTGACGCCCGGTGCGCCAGGCGTTCCACTCCTGCCCGGGGTCGGTGGAGGCCGGGAGGGCGGTGGGCTGGGACACGGCGTACTCACTCGATACTAGATGGTCAAAGCATGCCCTTTATCGTTCATAAGCATGCCTAATGTCAAACATGCTCTCAAGGGGTGGGACGGCGGGTGGACGGCCCCGCCCTTGTGGGGGCGGGGCCGTCGTTCTGGCCGGTGGGCCGGCGGGTCGGTGGGCCGACGGACCGGTGAGCGGGTGAGCGGGTGGGTCGGTGGCCGGTGGCCGTCCGGAACGCCGCCTCGGTGGGCTCAGGCCGCCTTGGTGACGGAGACCGAGACGGAGAGGTCACCCGCGTTGTCGGTGAGGCAGCCCTCGTCACCGTCGTTGATGCGCAGTTCCAGCGTGCCGCCGGCCGCCGCCTCGAAGGTCCACTCCGCGCCCATGGCGTGGCTCTCCTCGCCCTCGCCGCCCTGGGTGAAGCGGCCGAGGAGCGCGCCGAAGGGGGCCGAGGGGTTGATCTTGCAGTCCTCCGCGGCGAAGTCCAGCAGTTTGTCGGTCCCGGTGTCGTAGCCGTCGGGACCGATCAGCGGCATCTCGGGGTCGTCGACGGTCCACCGGCCCGACGCGAAGCGGACGGTGACCGTGTCGCCGGCCTGGATGAGGGTCCCGGTGACCCGCTGCCAGCCCTCGGTGGCGTGGACCACCGAGTCGTTGACGGCGGGCGTCGGCGTCAGGGGGATGGCGGACGGCCGGCCGGCCTCTCCCCCGCCCCCCTCGTCCTCCGGGGCCTTCGAGCCCCCGGGACCCGCCGCGTCGGCCTCGGCGGTCCGGTCGAAGGGCGGGACCCCGGCCACGAAGAGGCCGAGACCGGTTCCCACCACGAGGAGGGCGACCGCGGAGGCCACCCAGCCCACGAGCCTCCTGTCGCGCCGTCGCGCGTCCCGCCGCATCAGCTCGGACGCGGTCGCGGCGTCGTAGCGCGAGGTGGGCGGCGTCCGGTCCGCCCACGGGACGTGCTGCCGGGTCCGGGTCCGGGTCTCCGCGTCCGTGTCCGTGTCCGTGTCCGCGAAGGGGACACCGGTCTCCCCGGTGAGCTGGACGGTGGCCGACGGCAGCGCCCCCGGGTCCGCCGCGATCCCGTCGGCGGCGTGCCGCAGGGCGGTCGACGCGTCGGGGAGGGAGGGGCGTTCCTCGGGCGCTTTGCGCAGGAGCGCCTCGACGACCGGGAGCAGGGGGCCCAACCGCGCGGGCAGGTTCGGCTGTTCGTACGCCACCGCGTGCAGGGTGGCCGCGTACGCGGAGCGCCGGAACGGCGACGATCCGGTGGCGGCGGTGACGAGTGTCGCACCCAGCGACCAGAGGTCCGAGGCGGGGCCGACCTCGCCGCCGTTGACCCGCTCGGGCGCCATGTACTCGATGGAGCCGGCGAACTCCCCGGAGCTGGTGAGCATCTCGCCGTCGTCGAGGACGGCGATGCCGAAGTCGGTCAGGACCGCGCTGCCGTCGCGGCGCAGGAGGACGTTGGCCGGCTTGACGTCGCGGTGCAGGGCTCCGACGGCGTGCACGGCGTCCAGCGCGCCGAGCAGCTGCGCGCCCAGGGCGGCGACCCGCGTCGGCGCCAACGGGCCCGCCTGCGCTATGAGTTGGGCGAGCGAAGGGCCGTCGACGAGTTCCATGACGATCCAGACCCGGTCCTCGTACTCGACCAGGTCGTGGACTCCGACCACATGGGGGTGCGGCACCCGGGCCACCGCCCGCGCCTCGCGCAGGGCCCGGCGCAGCCAGATCTGGTGGTCCTCGTCGCCCTGGGCGAAGACGTGCAGTTCCTTGGCGGCGACATCCCGTGCGAGCAGTTGGTCGTGGGCCCGCCAGACCGTGCCCATACCGCCCCGGCCGAGCTGCTCGGCCAGCCGGTACCGGCCGGCGATCAGACGCCCGGCACCGTGTGCCGCCGGGTACGCCGTCTGCTGATCATCACTGCCGGACACCACGCCCGCCTCACACCCCTCCCGGCGACCACCGCGCCACCGGCCCCATGCGCCACTCGGACACCGGCGAGCATAGCGCCGGGGGCCGACGCCGAAGCCACGGCCGGGACCGGAGGGCCGGACCGGACATCGGGGCCGACGGCGAAGCCTCCTGGGTTCTTCGCGTACACGACATCGCGGGGGCCTGTCGGCAGGGTGGCGTCCGGACCCGTCCCGGACAGGGCTGTGACCACACCGGACAGTCGTGCTGTGTCCGGGACAGCTGCTCGCCGTTGATCCGGCCGCGCCATGCACCAACCATGAACACGGACGAGGCGGCCGAGTCCACAGCCGGTCGTCCGTACCTGGGTTCCTCCCGCGGCGCACACCTCTGCTCGCAGTTGCGCCGCGGTTCGCAGAGAGATTCCCTTCCGAATGGAGGAACGGTGAAACTTCGCTCTTCCGCAGTTCTGTCAGGTGTCGGGGTGATGGCGGCTCTGGCATTCGGCGCCGCTCCCTCGCAGGCGGCTGAGAACTCCGCCGCATACCCGTGCGGTTCGTCAGGAGACTGGTCGTCGGACGGCGGGGCCTACGCCGACTTCAGCGAGAACTGCCTGTGGTCGTCCGGTGGGGGCTACTACATCCATGTCACCGGCACACTGCACGACTACGCCAAGGACGGGCTGGGCCCGCGGTTGTACGCGCAGCCGCTGACCGCGACGGGCTGGGGCGCCACACAACTCGTGGCGCACAACAGCAACGGCTACGACGGGCCGCCGGAGGAGATCGCCGGCTACGTCAACGGCACGGACTACCGGCACATCGCCCGCTACAAGGTGTGCAACGGCGGCGTCAGCACCAACTGTTCCGGGTGGTTCGAAGTGAGCGACCAGCAGCGCACATCCTCGTACGACCCTCACGGAGAGGTACACACGTGAAACCCGGTTGGATGTCAGCTGCCGCGGGGACCGGCATGGTCCTGATGCTTTCGGTCTCGCCGGTCCAGGCGGCACAGCCCGCCCCGACGGAGCCCTGCGGCTGGGCCGTGAGGGATGTACTCACAGCGTCCGGCCTCATCACCAAGGACAAGGCGGCGGTGCACAACGGTCCGGCGGCGGCATGCCGCGTAACGGGTCACCGCGCCTACGACAGTCGCGTGGAGGTCTACTGCAAGTACACGAACGACGTGGGTAACCTCTGGTACTCCACGACCTTCGGCTGGATCCACAGCCCTTACGTGGCAATCGACAGGGGCAGCGCCGCCAGATGCTGATGTCGCCCCGCGACCTGCCCGGCCTCACGCTTTCACGAGCGTGAGGCCGGACCCCGATCTTCAGGTGCCCATGGCGGAGGAAAGCTCCGGGGCACCGCGACGACGCCGGACACACCACCGTCTGCGCGTGATCAGGCAACCGAGCTGATCAGGAACTCCTGGTCGGCCGTCCCGTCACAGGGTTCCACCATGACATCGGCCCCGGTCCTGGTGGAGTTGCCGCGCAGGCCCACACAACGCCGGGGGTCCTCCAACCGCAGGAGGTAGCGGTCGGCGGCACCGTCGGCGGACTCGATGTGGAAGTGCTGGTAAGGCCGAGTGGCGTCGCAGCTCTTCCACGGCCACGGTTCCAGCAGGTCCTGCCCCGGACCCTCCCGGCGCATGGTCAGGCATCCCCGGCCCTGCTGCGGGTGCTGCCACTCGATGTAGTACGTCGTCCGCGACGCGGACGGGTCGACAGGCCTCAGATACGTGTGGGGTGGCCTGGCTTCCTCGCACGGCAGTTGTGCCGCGACCGCGTGCAGGTACTCACCCCGGGTGTCCCGTCCCTCGGTGAGGCACAGATGGGGCGAGCGGGCGGGGCGGATCTCCGCGAAACCCCGAAGGGGCCTGGATGCCGCCTGCGGGCCGTCGGAGGGGGCGGGTGAGGACGGAGGGCCGTCCCCCGCCGCCGAGAGCGTCCATATCGAGACCACGGCAAGCCCCGCCGTGGCCGCCCCGCCCAGGACCCGCCATCTCATCCGTCCTCTCACCCACCACCGCATTCCGCCGAGCCGCACGGTCGTCGCCCACGGACGGGTGCGCCGCACCGGCTCGCCGGTGTCTGCGGAACCAGGCTCCGCAGCGGGTTCCGAGGGCCGCGTGCCCGCCGCCTCCGCCCGCTGTCTGGCCTCCAGCCAGACAGGCACGTCCTCCTCCGCCGCACCGCAGGCCCGGACGTACGCAGCCAGTGTCCCGGGGCCCGGCAGACGGGTTCCGCGGAGCATGTCACTGACCGTGCTGCGCGCCAGGACGTCGCCCCGGCCCTGGGCCCGTCCTTCCAACTCGCGCAGGGTCAGACCGGAACGGACCTTGAGATCACGCAACAGAGCGGCGAGAGCGGCGGTGTCGCGCACGCCTCGCACATCGAGTGACTCACTCCTGTCTGGATTCACGCCAACATGCTCATTGGCCCGGTCCGCCGCAACAAATACGCATTTAGACAATCAGTGGAGGGAACTGGCCATTGCCGTTCGCGCACTCCTCCTCGTCACCGCTTCGGGCGGACGACCACCGTCGCGCCCGGAACATGGGCCCATCAGCCGTTTCTGCCGGTGCGCCGGGACAGGATTCGGGACATCGCTCCCCTCGGTGTGGGACGTCGCGTACCGGAAGATGATGTTCCCGGCAGGGTGATCCCCTTCCGGGGACGCTCTGTCCGCACATCACCGAAAGGACTGACAACATGCTGGTGGACCTCATCGAGACCCCCGAGCTGGCGCCGCAGACCTACCTCGACGACGAGTCGGCGCTGGTTGCCGTGGACGCACCGGAGGAGCGCGCCTGGCTCCCGTCGTACCAGGCGGTCCGCACCGCCTGACCAGCGGCGCTTTCGGTCGGCATCGGACCCGTGAGAGGGCCCGGTGCCGGTTTTTTTGATGTCCACGTCCGCCACCTCGCTCCGAAGGACGGTCCGTCGTTGTCCTCCACACCTTCCGCCGCCCAGCCGGTCACCGACCGGGTGGCCCGGGCCGACACCATGCTCTGCGCCGACCGGCAGTTCGGCGACTCCACCGCCATCGGTGAGCGCAACCTCGCCCGGTTCCGGCTGGGCCTCACCATGCTGGCGCGGCATGACGACGGAGCGGCGGACGTGTTGCGGGAGACGGCCGCCGCATCAGACGAACGCCTCCGTCCGCTGCTGTACGACCCGGTGCTGCGCAACTGCTTCGAGGTCGACCTGGCCCGGCTGGACAGCGGCCGGCCCGAACCCAGCTCGCTCGCCCCCCACCTGAGCGGTCACGCGGCCACCCCGGCGGCCGACACCTCGTCCGTCACGGGTCCCTGCGAAGCCCTGATGCGCCCGCACCGGCCCGCCTGGCCCGGTCTCGGGGACGCCTGGGTGCTGGCCGAGCCCGCGCCGAGCAGCGACAGCGGTCCGCAGGAGATGCTCGCCGAACGCCTCATGCAGTTGTACCGGGACGCGCTCGGTGACAACCGGGCGACGGGCCCCGTGACACCCACGGACGAGGTCCTCACCGGCCTCCGGGACGGCGCGGAACTCCTCGCGACGCTGCTGCCGGCCGCGGGAGCCGGAGTGCTGGGGCACGTCACCATGGTGGGTTTCACCCACCGGGAGAACGAGGAGGGCCCCCTGCAGTCCATGTCGGGCGGCGACCCGCTCCCCTCCACGGTGCTGCTCGCGCCCGAACGCTGCGCGTCCCCGTGGCTCGCCGCCGAGAGCCTGCTGCACGAGGGCGCCCACCTGAAGCTCTTCGACGCGCTCCGTACGGGCTCCGTCGTCAAGAACGCCACCGAGCAGGTCCCGATCCCGTGGCGCATCGGTTCCTGGACGGTCATCCGGGTCTTCGTCGCCCTGCACTTCTACGTGCACCTGCTGGTCTTCCGGGCGGCGGCCGAAGCGGCGGGCGAGACGGTCCGGGAGAGGTTCGGCCCGCCCCCGCCGGCCGAGGACCTCGACGAGCCCAGCCCCGGCACGCCCGCCGCCCTCGGCGGGCAGTACCGCACCAGCGAGGAGCGGGCCCGCTACCTCGCCGAGTGCGTCCTGTCGCTGCCGGAGGAGGCACTCACCGAGAACGGACACCGGTTCGCCCGCTGGCTCCTCACCGCTCTGCGCCTGGTGGACGAGGACGCGCCGCGGCCCCGGGACCGGGACGCGGTGACGACCCGCCGGGCGGAACCGGGACAACCGCAGGAGGTCGCCGTCCCAGGACGCGCCCCGCAACGGGTCGCGCCGGTCGACGCGTGCGCCCTGCCCGGCCTCGGGCAACTCGTCGTCAGCCCGGCGCGGTCGGCCCGGATGCACTGGCTGAACGCGCGTTCGTGGACCGTCTACTCCCTGTGCGACGGACGCGACCTCGCCTCGCTGCACACGGCGTACGCCCGGGCGGCGGGTCTGCCGGCCGGCTCCGGGGAGGTCGAGCGTCAGGTCGGGGACAGCCTGCGCCTGCTGGAGTCCTCCGGTCTGGTCCTCCAGGGCGGCTGACGCCCCGCCCGCGGGGTGCCGGTCCACCCCGCGGGCACCGCCGCCCGCACCGGGGCACGCCTACACCTTCACCGAGTCCGTCCCGGGGTACGCCGTCTCCAGACCGGCCAGCCGCGCGGACACGATGGCCTCCAGCCGGTTCGCCACGTTGATCTTCGGCAGAATGGCGGAGACGTAATTGCGTACGGTCTTCTCCGAGATGAACAGCTCCTGCGCTATGCGGCGGTTGCCGTAACCGAGGGAGACCAGTCGCAGCACCTCCCGCTCCCGGTTCGTCAGCGCCGGGAACGGAAGCGTCTCGTCGGCCTCCGCCAGGCGTTTGAGGAGGGCGAAGAGTTCGCTGCCGGACCGGGGGCCCAGCGTCACGTACCCTCGCTGCGCGGCCCGTACGGTGCGCAGCAGGTCCACCGTCTCCGTGCTCTTGACCAGATAGGCCGTGGCTCCCGCCATCAGCGCGGTCAACAGCAGGTTGTCGTCGTCGTGATCCGGGGAGACCATGGCGACCAGCCGTGACACCGGGCTCTGTCCGCGCAGCCGTTGCAGCAGCCCGATTCCCGCGCGGCCCGGCAGGTCGAGATCGACGAGGACCACATCGGGCTTCGCCTCCCGCACCGCCCGTACGCCGGCCTGCGGGTCGGAAGTCGCCGCGGCGACGCTGATCCCGTCGCCTTCGAGCGCGGAACGCAGGCCGCTGAGAACCAGAGGAATGCTCTCCATCACCACCACGCGGGTGACGGCATCGTGGACTGTTTCGGCCATTCCTGTTCATCCTCACACCCAGGCCGACGTGGGCGTGACCAGGCACTTCCCCACGCCGTCATGATCAGCGTTCGGTTGCAGCGTAGATCTTTCGTCGAACTGCGCGGGAGCGCACTCCTCGGGGGGGCCGACCGCTCCCGCGACCGCCGCGGCGTTGTTCGCTCTCGGCATGCCGCTCGTCGACGGTGTCGAGCCGGGTCCCGGCATCGCCCTGGGAACGGCTGCCTTCGGCGCGCAGACGGCCGTCGGGTGGATCCTCACCCGAAGCCTGGACCACTACGACCGGGTGTCCCTGGTGGCACTGGCTCAGCAGAACGGTGTGACGGCGGTCGTCCTGGCCCTGTCCCTCGAACCCGCCTTCCCGCGCACGGTGGCGATCGTCGCGCCCGCCGTCGTCACGGTCAACACCCTGCGCTTCCTGGCGAACCGGCTGCGGAACGGCCGACCGCCGCCGCCCCACGTCGAGCGGGTCGAGAACGCCTCCCCCGCCCCGGGGCCGCAGGCACGGATCAGGGCCAGGGACAGGGCCGCATGCGCGGACGACAAACGGAAGCACATTCTCTGGACCCCGGGTCCGTGATCCCGGGCCCGAGACGCCGGGTCCGAGGTCCCGGGCCCGAGGTCGTCACAGACCCGCGTGGTCCAGCAGCAGCCCCAGGTCCTTCTCCTTCACCCGGGTGACTCCCTGCGGGTTCCGGTTGGACAGGACGTGCAGCGGGACGGGGTCGCGGTGCAGCCGACGGGTCGCGGCCGGGTCCAGGGTCGCCGTGAACTTCCACGGCTGGCGAGGACTCCCCGTCACCTCGTACGGCTCGTCCTCGATGTCGGCCACCGCGGCGATCTCCCGCACCGGCGAGGCGAAGTAGATCCACAGCCGGTCACCGGGCGCCATGCGCCGCCACCTCGACAGGCACCACTCCCGGCGGGGCGCGGTCTCGGCGAGCGCCAGCATGCGGTCCTTGGCCGAGGAGCCGCCGTCCGCGGAGGCACCCTCGGGTTTCACGATGAACAGCCAGTCCACGGACACTCCTCCACTCCCGCGCCTCGCCCCGGCCGCCCGCACCCGGCTGCGCCTCGTGCATCCAGGATCAAGGGGTCGGGACCCGGTCCCGACTACCCCGGGATTCCCGGCGGAACCGCTGTCCGGGACAATCGGACACGTGCCGGAGTACGCCTCGATCACCACGCTCGACACGCTCCTCGACGACCTGCGGGTCGGCGAGGCGCGGCGGCGCCAGCTGACGATGGTCCGCGGGGAACTGCACCGGGCCCTGGACCGGGGCGGACTGCCGGTGGGCGCCCGGCGCAGCCTGCGGCGCCTCCTGGAGAAGGAGGCCCTGACCACCTACCTGCGCCTCGCCGAGTCCGGTGCGCTGCGCGAGCGCCAGGTCGGCGGCGGGCGTCCGCCCACCTCGCAGGCCACCAACGCGGCCCGGTACCGGTGCCTGCACCTGCTGCGCGCCGCCCACGGGCTGCCCCCGCTGCACCTGGGTGGTGGCGGACGGATCCCGCCCCGCCCCACCCCCGACCACGGCACCCTCACCGCCCTGCGCCGCCGCCTCGACCAGGACCTCGCCACCGCGATGTCACCGGGCCACACCAGGCTCACCGCAGTGCTGTCCCTGGTCCTGGACGCGGCTCCACGCGCCGGAGAACTGACCGCGCTGCGCCTGTCCCACCTCACCCCCGACCGCACGGCGGTGTACGTACAGCGGCGCCCCCAGA
The DNA here is from genome assembly GCF_019710745.1 of Streptomyces beigongshangae. Lineage (GTDB taxonomy): Bacteria > Actinomycetota > Actinomycetes > Streptomycetales > Streptomycetaceae > Streptomyces > Streptomyces beigongshangae. Next base: position 51,110 of record NZ_JAHKJW010000042.1, on the reverse strand, counting down.
ACGGTGGCGGCGACAGCACGGACGACGTCTGGTACGCCCTCTCCCCCCTCACCCGGGCCGCGCTGGAACGCTGGCTCGCGGTCCGCGCCGAACTGGTCGAACGCGCCCACGGCACCAGCCGGCTGTGGGTGAGCCTGTTCGTCAACCACGACGGCACCCGCCACCAGGAAGGCCGGGCCGTCCTGCGCCCGCCCGGTCTCCCCCTGGAGGAGAAGGGCCTGCTCCTCAGCTACCGCACGGGCCGGGCCCGCTACGACCTGACCACCCTGCTGCCGCCCAAACTGGAACAACTGCGGCGCGCGGTCCTGGATCACATCCCTCCTGCCTCTCTGGCCGCACCCGCAGACTGATCCTCTTTCTCTCTGGCGCGACTTTTTCTAAATGATCACTTAACGCATAATCCGAAGGGCCTGTTATTACCGATGCATGGCTGACCCCATCGGTCACAGCGCAAGAGTGGCCCAGACCGTTTTGCCGGCGGGGTGATGGGGACGAATGCCCCAGCCGTCGGCCAGGGCCTCGACGAGGAGCAGGCCCCGGCCCGACTCCCCGTCGGCGTCCGCCACCGGTGGCCGTCCCGGAAGGCGGTCACCTCGGGCGTCGGTCACCTCGATGAGCAGGGACGCGGCATCGAGCGTGAGGTCCAGACGGGCGTCACGGCCAGGCACCCGTCCGTGCAGGGCCGCGTTCGTGGCGAGTTCGGCGACGAGGAGGCTCGCCGCGTCCGTATCCGCTCCCCCGCCCGGTACGGCTTGCGGTACGTGGTCGGCAAGCCAGCGTTCGGCGGCATGGCGAACGCTGTGTGCGCCGTACTCGGTGGTGACGAAGAGGCTGCTGAAGCTGAAGTGGCCGGTGGGCGCGAGCGGTTCGCGGGTCACGGCGGCTGATTCCTTGTTCACCTCACCGAGCGTGGCCGATCCGACCTACCCTCGGGGGTGACGAGCCCTGTACGGAGGGTTACTGTCCGCCCGTACAGGGCGGGCTGTACGGGCGACCGGGGCGGTTGTACGGGCGTACGGCCGTCCCCTCGGACACTCGGCGGTCGGTGAACCCCGGCCGGATCGGTGACCAGGACGAGAGCGGTGGTGCGGAATGACGGGACGACCCGAGCCGGGCGACGGCGGGGAGGCCGAGGGCACGGCGGAGGTGTCGGACCTCTTCCGCGCCCTCGGACGCCAGATCAAGGCCGCACGGGAGCGGGCGGGGTTCAGCCAGAAGGAACTGGGCCAGCGGCTCGGCTACGGCGAGGAGCAGATCTCGTCGGTCGAGCGGGGCCGCCGGACGCCGCAGCCGGAGTTCCTGGCGGCCGTGGACGAACTCCTGGAGTGCGGTGGGCTGCTGGCGGTGACGGCGGAGGACGTGGAGCGGGCGAAGGCGCGGAGACGGGTGCGGCATCCGGAGTGGTTCCGGGACTATGCGGTACTGGAGGCGCAAGCGGTTGAGCTGTGTTACTTCGCCAATCAGGCTGTGCCCGGCCTCTTTCAAACAGAGTCATACGCACGCTCCGTGTTCGCAAGCAGGCAACCGTTCTTCGACGAGGAGTCGATCGAGCAGCGCGTCACGTCAAGGCTCGCCAGGCAGGAGATCCTTGTCCGCTGGCCTCCGCCGACCGTGAGCGCGATCGTGCAGGAAGCCGTGCTACGACAGCCTTTCGGCGGTCCGAAGGTCCAGCGCGAGCAGTTGGGACGCCTGGTGGAGCTGGCCCACTTGCGGCATGTCGAGATCCAGGTGATGCCCACGCTCAGCGAGGACCACGCCGGGATGGGCGGCCCGTTCACCCTGCTCGAAATCAAGGGCAAGCCGCGTATGGCCTACCTGGAAGTCCAGCACACGAGCCGCCTGATCACCGATCCGGAGAGCGTACGGGTTCTCGCCGCGAAATATGGCAGCATCCGGGGACAGGCGCTCAGCACCCGAGAATCCCTACGCCTGGTCGAGACGATGCTGGGAGAGCTATGAACACCGAACGGTCCATACATCTGACCTGGTTCAAGAGCACGCACAGCGGGGACGAGGGCGGCGAGTGCGTCGAGGTTGCGGTCGATCGGGCTGCGATCCGTGTGCGGGACTCGAAGGAGCTGAGCGGTCCACAACTCGCGTTTACCCGCGACGCCTGGTCCGGGTTCGTCGCCGCCGTCGGGCGGGACCGGTCGTACTGATCGAGATGGATCCCGACCAGCACCCGACGTCGTGGCACGGCTGACGCGCAGCACACCGCCGGAATCCGCGAACTCGCCCGAGAGACACGCTGCGCGTCAGCGCCGTCCCCGCCGTACACCACCAGCTTCTCGCCCGCTGCCAGCCGCTCGACGGCGGCCAGGGCCGCCCTGCGGTCCCGGCCCAGCGCAAGGCCCGCCGCGAGTACGAGAACCGGGTCAGCACACTCACGCCCTGATCATGATCGTTCTCACCGATAACCGCTGTACCGATGTTCCCGAGGCCGTCCTTGAGGACGGTCATCGTCGCGTTCCTGCGGTCTGCGGCGAACCGCTCCTTGGCCTCCCGCAGGTGCTCCCTCATCTCGTCGTACGAATCGGTCGTGGGCGGCTACAACATATGGACCCGGATCTACTCGAACCCCGGCAACCGCTTCGTCAGCGACAAGTACATGACCACCGGACGCGTGCAGAACTTCCTGCCCAAGTGTTGATCTGCATCACACCATGCGCATCAGGGGCGTGCGTCATCCACGCGGCGCGCGCCCTTGATGCGGTCAGAAGGCCGACGACCACGGCCGTTCCTCCCTTGTCTCCGGTGCTCTGCCGCTACAAGTGGAAACGGCCGCAGCCGCTCCCACTCCGCATCTGTCAGATCGCCACGCGTCATGCCCAGGACGACGATCCGAACACGAATCAGTTACATGATTATTCTTGTTCTATTCAACCCGCACTTCGGTGTTCTGACATGCGTGCAGCAGCCACCTCCCGTCATCCTGCTTCGTCATGACATAGAGCGGAGCGCCTTCCGTTTCGCCTTCCGGCGAGTGGTAGACCTGCCGAACCTTGACGGCCGCGACGTCGGGCCGCAGGAATTGCGTGTGGACTGCCTTATGGGTGATCTCACCATCCCAGCTGGCTGCGGGCAGCACGGCGCGGGTGAATTCGGCGATCGCGTCAAAGCCGATCAGGACCTTGCCGTGGCCGGTCGTCCAGAGAGCGTCGGGGTGGAAGAGCGCGAGGAACCCCTCGACGTCTTTGGCGCGCTGAGCGCGTTCGACAGTGGTGACGACCTGTTCGATGGCTCTGATATCTGCGGTTTCGGTATCCATGCAGATCACTCTGAGACCTCAAGCCAACTTGAGGTCAAGGCCCAGCCGTGAGATCGCCCGGACAGGTCCTAGCCAGACGGCCGGATCGCAGTGAACCGCGTGCTCATGGCGGGACCAAGGCGCTCGACAAGGCCATATCCGGGCTGGCCCGGCCACGGCAGACTAAAGAGGAATGCGGTGGTGATCACCCGGGCCACTTCGGGGTCACCGAGTCGAAACTGCTCTTCCAGGAATCGCAGGGTGACTCGCCAGTCCGTCTCGTCCCCTTCGAGGAACGACGCCACGGTCTCCTGAACCACATCCCAGAAGAAGAGGTCGGGCAGGACACCGTCCTCGTTGAAGACGTGCGCTTCAAGCAGGTCCTCAAAGCCGGGCACAGCCGCCACCAAGTCCCGCACCAGCTGGACATCGCGCTCCACCGACACCCCCTCCCTATGCGCTCAGAACAGATCCACTCCCATCATCAGCCATGATCGGCCGGACAGGTCCTAGTCGGCCAGGTCTGCCGCCAGCTCGTCGCGCCAGTGCACGGACATGCGCAGGCTCAGGACTGTCTCGGCCGCCGCGGGCAGGGGTAGCAGCAGGAACCGGCGCAGGGCCCCGGCCGCCGCGTCCCGTCCGTGCCACGCGGCGAGGTCGGCCGCGGTGACGGGCGCCGGGTCCGGCTGGTGGCGGGCCGCGTCGAGCAGTCCGCGGACGGCCCGGGCCTCCGCATGGATGGTCCGCATCCGCAGGTCCAGGGCCCCGTCGGACGTCAGGTCCACCGGCTCGCCCCGGCCGACCTGCTCCAGCGCCCGGGCGATCTCCGGGTAGCCGTCGATGCTGGTCTCCGACGCCAGCCGGGCGAGCTGTGCCGCCATCGCGGAGTGCAACCGCTCCGGCGGGGTCCGCTCCACGACGGCACCGAGGTCGAAGTCGCGTACGACGGTGACCGGGTGCCGCGCCTCCGGCACCTCGTCGAGGAGTGGCAGCAGCAGCGCGCTGGCCAGTGGTGTTGCCGCGTCGTCCGCCGGGTCCCAGCTGATGCCGTGCTCCGCCGTCAGGCCTGCCAGCAGTCGCGTGTAGGCGGCCGTCGAGCCGGGCCAGGGATCGACGCCGATCCGCTGCCACTGCTGTCCGCCGCGTCCGAGTGCGGGCTGCCCGTCGGGGCCGGTCACGTAGTCCTCGCGCGGTGATTCGACCCGGTGGCCTGCCTCCGGCCGCTCCGCGCCGTCCTCCACGACGCTCACGCGCACCTCGTGTCCCTGCTTCGCCAGCCGCACCACCCGGGTTCCGCGGGACAGCCGCCCCAGCACCTCGGGACGGCCGAACTGGGCGTCACCGCCCTCCTGCGTGGCGTACGACCACCCATCGCCGCAGGACCCGGCCCGGACCATCGGGCGATGCGCGGCCCAGGGCGCGCCGGCGGACAGCTGCGCCTGTTCCCGGCTGCGCGGCCTGGCGGTCGCGGGCACGGAGCCCAGCCGGTCCAGCAGCTCCCCGGGGTCGATGCCCGCCACGAACACGACGTCCGGCTGCGTGGGCGGTGCGGGCTCGGGTCCGAAGAATCCGCCACTCCCGAAGGTGATGACGGCGTATGCCCCGTCGGGCTGCGGGACGGGCGGGGCCGGCTCGGCCGCGGGGACCTGCGGCTCGGGGGTCCTGGCGGCGACGTCCAGGGCGGAGGTCGGGTCGGCAACGACCGTCACGGCGCTGTCCCAGATCAGCCGGCCCTCGTGGGCCAGGGGTGTCCGCCCGTCGAAGGGCAGGCCCTTCTCCAGGGCCGTGGCGAAGTCGCAGAGGACGTGCCGCAGTCCCGACCAGGGGGTGAAGGCCGAGCCCGTCTCGTCGAAGTACCGGCCGACTCGCCCGTGGTGCGGGCCGGGGCGGGTGACCAAGAAGAGTCCGTCGGAGGACTGCCAGCCGATGCCGAGGGTGATCAGCAGTCGTTCGTGCGGCCAGTACGCGTACTCGTCGCGCTCCTCCTCGTCGAGTTCCGCCTCCTCCTCGGCAACGTCCTCCCCGACCTCGCGCAGGAACTCGGCGCTCCGGACGATCTCCCCGACTCCGGACAGTGGTCCGTAGTAGTCCAGCCGGAGCGTTCCCTCCTGGAGCTCCACACCGTCGTGCCGCAGCAGCGACTCCCTCAGGTCGGGCGGGAAGGCCACCCCCAGCCGGAGTTCGGCCGCGGCGATGTCCGCCGGGACGGCCGGCGGTCGCAGTAGTCCGTGGGTGACGGGGGCGTGCCGCGCGAGCCAGCTCTCGATGCGGTCCCAGGACTCTTCGACAGTGAACGTGATCATGCCCGGCACCCTAGGTGCGGGCACTGACACCCGGATGGCCAGGGCTGTCCGCAGTCCCCTCGGCCCCGGCTGTCCCTCAGTCCCGTCACTCGCAAACGGACGCGTCGCCCGCCGCTGATGCGCTACTTCCGCGAGTCGCATTCCCCGGCGTGCGGCGGAGTCTGCGGGCATCTCGCCTTGCCACCCGGCTACCGACCGCCGCTTTCTGGCCGCCGTCCACACGAAGGCAATCTTCGAAGCGGTCCGCGACCAGCGAACAGCCGAAGCTCCCCCGTAACCGCATCCTCATTGGCGACGTGCGCGACCGGCTTACCGAGTTGCCCGCGTCGTCCGTCAACACCATCATCACCAGCCCGCCGTACTTCGGCGTCCGCAACTATGGCCACGCCCAACAGCGCGGCGCAGAACCCATACGACGCTCAGCCATCCACTACGAGGGTTACCAACAACCCGTGCTGATGCGGCACGACGTCGTGCGACACGATGCGTCCGCGGCCGATCGCCTCCGCCAGTTGCTGGTGCTCCTGCACCAGCACAGTCGGCTCCAGGTCGAGGACCGTGACGCCATGCTTCTTGCCGGGCTTCCAGTCGCCCCAGTTCCAGATCACCAGTCGTTGCGCCATGCCTCACTCCTTGGAACGCAGGCGACAATCAGGCCAACTTGAACTCGCCGACCTCGACGCCAACCACGCACGCACCCCCACTACTCGGTGAGGCGTCAAGAGCAACGACGGCAGGGCCTCCGTTCGGAATTGCCAGCTTCCGTGCTGATAACCAGCTCTGGGCGGAGCACTTCGCTGATGTACTCACACAGTTCCATGAGCTGCCGGCCAGCACGGGTCGCGCGATCACGGACGGCATCCAAACATGCCTCGTGAAGGTGGTCCTCAAGTTCGGGCTCGTCGTCCTCGTCACACCAGATCGTCCGCAGGGACTCTTCTTGTGCTTCAAACTCCTGCTTGGAGTCACGGAGAAGTTTCTCCAGGCTGAGGGTTGGATGCTCCATCACTGCGTCAGACAGCTCGGGCAGCGACTCGATTGAGGTGGGGTCCGGGAGCGAAGAACCGTCGCGGAGTGCCATGAGAAGCAAGGCCTGCCGCAGCACGGGAAGTAGCCGATCGGTGTCAGTTGCGTGCGCGAAGGCGGTCGCTCGACTGAAGGACGCCGGCGTTCCCGCCGCCACCCTGCACGCCGCCGACGCCTCCACCCAGGACGGGACGACCGTGCGCGTCGGGACCATGCACTCGTTCAAGGGCCTGGAGTTCCGCTGCGTCGCGGTCATCGGCGTCACCGAGAACGCGCTGCCGTTCCCGAAGGCGGTCACACCGCCCGAGGTGGTCTCCGATCAGCACAAGACGGACATGCTGTCGGAACGCTGCCCGCTGTTCATCGGCTGCACAAGGGCCCGCGACAGCCTGTACGTCCCCTGGTCAGGGAAGCCCAGTCCGTTTTTGATGGAGGCGGGGGTGCGGAGCGAGTTCCTCACTGTCTGGTCCTGTTGACAAGCGTCAGGCAAACTCTTGGTCAGAGGCTCGTGTCCCGCACAGGACACGGAACAAGGGGATCGCCGCCCGCTGGCGCCTCCGCAGTCGGCGTCAACGTGGCGCACCGTCACGACTGGGGGGAGGGCGGGGCACGGCGGAGTTCGCGTGGCAAAAGGGGGCCGATCGTGAGTGCTCAGGAAGCGCACTTCCAGGGTGCAGAGATCTTGCAGAGCACGCGTACTCATGTCCGCTGGACCTTGCAGAAGCTTTCCGCACCGGTTTCCTTCTCCTGCCATCAATGCGGCAGGAGAACCACGGACACAGTGGTCGCCATCAAGACCACGAGTGCGGGCAGGCAACTAGCCCACTGCGCGGACTGCCACCTTCAAAGACTCACTGAGGTGGCCAGTACCTATGAGCCTCCCGCCTCGGCCGTCAGCGCCGCCCCGGCGCCTGGCGGTGCAGAAGGTGCAGCGACCTCCAGGCTCGACGAGACGGTACTGATCCGGCAACCGGACCCGGGCCTACCCCACGACGTGGTCGAGACACCCCCCGAACTGCGGTGGTCATTCGTGATCCGTCGACATCACCTGGAACACGGACAGTGTCCGCTGCCCTCGCAGGCCGCGCGTCGGATCCGGACGGCCAAAGTCGTGCACCTTGACCACGGCCGCGGCTTCCCCACTGTGCTGCTGGATTCACTACGCAAGAAGGTCACCAAAGAGCACCTCCGAGGCATCCGATGGCCGTCGGAACTCCTGCCCGGCACACGGGTCACGGCCAATCTGGACCGCAGTCGGCTCCGTCTGTCTCTCACCCTCCTGGAACGTCCTGTCTTCATCGCGAAGAGGCGGTTCTCTTACACGTACGACCCCCGGATCATCGCCCGTGAACTCCCGACGAGCCTGGCCCACAGCCCAGCGGGCATCGCTGTCTCGCTCGATGTGCTGGTGCAGGAGACAATCCGCAAACTCGGCTATCTCGACGAGGCGGGCAGCGCACTTCTGCCGGTGGAGAACCTGATCCGCGGCGTTCGAAGCCGTGCCATATCCCACCAGTACTCGAGCGACGCGATCCGCGCTTCGGTGAACGGGCTCATCAACCGAAGACGCCTCACCTGGGAAACAGGAAGCTGCGCGGCCGACGGCGTTCTTCATTTTCCGGCCCGTCCGGGCGAGAGAACGGTCCGCCTCGTCTGCTACACGCCCTTCGTAGTGCCCAAGCCGAAGAAGCAGCGGATCGTACATCTGCCGAGCGCCTCTTCACGGCATGGCGTCGCAGGGCATCTGATGAAGATCGAGCACCTTGGCAAGCAAGCCAGCGCTGCGGCCCTGGCAGCGTACGCCGAAGCTCATCGCAGCGCCGGCCTAACCGGGACTCATCATCTGCCGAAGGGACACACCTACGTCAAACCTCACAAGCGCGGAGGCCTGACATAGGCAGGCGGATGGAGGAGCCGTCCACTACCGAATGCTCTGCAGCAACAGCCCCGTGGCAGTGACGGTCCAGAACGTCCATCCGTTCCGATTCGGATTGACGTGCGGGTTCAGGGCGTGGACCAGGGCGACCGCCGCCCCGCTGGGAGTCTCGTACTCGCCTCGGCCCGGACCGGAGGGGATCCTCACGACGCGGGACGCGGGATCGTAGTAGGCGTCGACGCACCGGCCTTCGTAGACTGCGTGGATCTCAACACCGTGCTTCGTGCGAAGTTCTTGGACCTCCGCCCCGACGAGCGTGGGTGCGGTCGGGCCCTCCACGATCAGCTGCTCGTCGGCAGGCAGCTCGTCGGTGTCCCGGTGGGTGGCCTGTGCGTCGTAGCGGGGAAGACCGAGCAGATCGTTGAGGACGTTGGCCAGCAGACTCCGGCGTGCGGCCAGGAAGTCGGGGAAACGGTCCAGGGACCGCAGCTCCGGCTCGCCGGGGATCCACTGTTCGGCCAGGCGCTCCGGCGCGATCCCCGCCATGTAGTCAACGGGCAGCCTGGAGGAGATCATCTTGTTCGTCTGACCGGTGACGAAGGCCAGGTTGGCGAGGCTGTTCCACTCCTCCTTCGCGTATGTCCCCTGGACCCGGGCGCGCGGGAACACGTGATGGAATTCGATCTTGGCGTTGCTGTTCATCGGCTGGTCGCTGATGGCGATATTGGTCGCCCAGTCCCGTGCCGTGCCCCGCAATGCGGCGATGTAGAACAGTTTGAAGAACGGATGCGTGGAGTACTTCTGCTCCAGGTCTCTCGGGTGGAGGGCGCTGTCCCGGGACCGGGTGCCGGAGGCCCGGCGAATGAGCTCGGTGAACAGGCCCTCTCCCTCACGCGATTTGATCAGCCTTGCCTCCGCGTCGAGTTTGCCCTCGACCTGCAGAGAGTAGTGGCTGAACGCCATCGCCGTGTACACCCAGCGACGCAGTAGCTGAGCCTCCCCCGGACGCAGCTTGCCGTCCCGGTGGTGCAGCAGCAGGGCAGGCACGATAGTGACGTTCGGTGACGAGAGGACCTCGGACCGGGGGATCGCGCACTCGCCCTTCAGGAAGTCGATGGCGAAGCGCAGCGCCCTCTCGGTGGCGTGCCATGCCTCCTTCAGCGCGGCCTCGTCCATGTCCGCCCCGATGAGCTTGATGTGATGGGCGCCGGTTCCCGCGAGGAGGCTCGTGAGACGCAGGACGGCTTCCCTGTTCAGGGCGAAGTTGCTGTCCTGCAGCTCCTGGTGGAAGGCATCCATGGTGTCCAGACCGTCGGACCACCGCGCCGCGATGGCGCTGTAGACGAGGTCGCCCTTGGACAGCCTTCGACCGCCCTTGTTCAACCGGGCGAAGAGTTCAGCGACTTCCTCGTAGTCGTCGGACTCGTAGGTGATGACGGCGATCTCCTGCTTGCGGATGTCGTGCACCTTCTGCAAGCGCTGCATCCATGCGCCGAACTGCGGGGCGGAGTAATCGATCCCGGCCGCTCTGAGCACCTCGTGGTACTGCACGTTCTCCTGCAGCAAGGTGGAAACACGGAACAGGAGCGGATCCTTGCTTTGGATCGCGCTCGGGTTGACGAACTCCTCGGTGCGCACGTCGAAGCGCAGGTCGATAAGCCGGCCGTCCGCCTTTGACTCCGGCCGGTACACCCAGGCCAGGGAGGTCAACCGCTGTTGCCCGTCCAGGAGGTAAAGAGGCTGGTGCGCCGACTTGTCGGCCTGGACGACGGCAGCCGTCTTGAAGGGGACGGTCAGATTGGTCTTCCACAGCAGCAGGGCACCGACGGGGTAGCCCCGGTAGAGGGAATCGAAGAGATCGCGTACGTCGGGCCTCATCCAGACGAAGTCGCGCTGGATGGAGGGGATGACGACCTTGCCCTGCAGCAGGTCCTCGATTTGAGAAGCGATCTTTTGGTTTGCCAACCCCATGCTGCCCCCAGCCTGTGTGCGCTCCGCCACACACACGCTATCAAGGGCCGAGAAGGGCCAACTGCGGTCGAGTGGAACCGCCTTCGCCTGCCAGGGTCGTCGCGTGCCCCGCTCGGCCCTCCGGATGCCCGTACCCGCGCCCCTACGCCGAACTGGCAGACATGGACGGCACGGCACGCTGATCGGGTACAGCTCGGCCCTGCACGGTTTCGGACAACGCGTCCGCGCGGCGGAGATGGAGGAGCCTGAACTTAACGACCGCCCGCCCTGCCTGCCTGCCCACCATCCCCAGGCCCAAGCGGGACACCCCTGTCTACCCAGACATCTGCAGGGGGAAGAGCATCACCGTCCCGGGCACCGTGTTGGCCAAGTGGCGACAGAAATACCCCCTGTTCACCCTTCTGTGGCAGGAAGCCTGGTCCGGACTGCGCAGTCAGAACGAGGGCGGCAACGGCAACCTCAAGAAGTCCGCCCTCGACAGCATCGACGATCCCCAGCTCCGCCTGCCGCACGGACGCGTCGCGCAGACCCTGCTCAATGCCGTCATCATCTTCGTGGCGAACCTCAGAGCCATCCGACGGTTCCTCCGTGACCAGGGCATCCAGCCCCGCAAAGCCAGCGCGCAGAGCGCCGCGACCCGACCCGGTGAGCCCTCCGGCCCGCCCCAGGCGCGACCGCTTCCGACCGAGCAGGTCGAGCCTCCGCCACGCGAGTGACGCACCTCCGCCGCGCTCCGCCCCCTGGAAACCCCACATGCCTGCTCCACGGCTACCAGCCGTCGCGCAGGCATGTCCTGTTTCCGCAGGTGAGAGGCGCAGTACCTGGACCGCCACCGCCCCACCCCCTCATCGAGCCGATCACGAGGCTTGAGGCCCCGGAAACGACGAAATACCGGTGAGTCACATGACTCGACCGGTAATTCGTGAACGCTTCGGGACGATCTCGTGAACGCCCCACTGTGTGTCCGAGGGGGGACTTGAACCCCCACGCCCGATAAAGGGCACTAGCACCTCAAGCTAGCGCGTCTGCCATTCCGCCACCCGGACCAGGTGTCCGCCGCCTGGACGGGGGTGTTCCCCGGGGCGACACGGACAACAATACCAAGCTTTCGGAGTGGCTTTCACCTGCGTTTCCTCGCCCCGGCGAAGCCTCCGGCAGGGCCTCCGGCGAGGCGAGGAGGGCGGCAGGGGAAGCCGTACGGAAGACAGCGCGCCGCCGACTACGGCATCAGGTGGTACTCCGGGAAGTTCCCCGGCAGGCGCTCCCCCGCCGGGCCCTGTGTGACCGCGCGCACCAGGAGGTCGCCGCCCACGAACGCGCCCCGCCATGACGCGCCGAAGCCGCCGAACAGCTCGTCGCGGTCGCCTCGCGAGCGGGGTTTTCCGTGGCCGACCTTGAAGGCGCGGATCTGCGGGGCCAGGCGGTCGTACGTGGCCTCGTCGTCCGTGGAGAGGGTCGCCACCAGTGCGCCGTTCGACGCGTTCATGGCCGCGAGCAGTTCCGCCTCCGTGTCGACCAGGACGATCGTGTCGACCGGGCCGAAGGGTTCCGCGTGGTGCAGTGGGGAGGACGGGGGCGGGTTCAGGAGCGTGACCGGCTGGACGTACGCCGTGGTGTCCTGGCCGGGCAGGAACCGGGCGTCGGCGGGGCTGCCGCGGTACAGGGGGACGGCGCCGCGGTCGATCGCCTCCGCCACCTGGTCGTGCAGTTCCTTCGCCTTGGCCGCGTTGATCACCGGACCGAAGTCCAGCCGCGGGTACGGGTCGTCCGGCCGCTCCACCGCCAGGGGGTGGCCGACGCGGAGGGTGCGGACCGCCGGGAGGTAGGCCGCGAGGAACTCGTCGAACAGGTCGCGCTGGACGACGAAGCGCGGGTACGCCGTGCAGCGCTGTTTGCCGTAGTCGAAGAGTCTGGGGATCGCCGCCGTCAGCGTGTCCCAGTCGGTGTGGTTCCAGATGCCCCAGGTGTTCAGGCCCTCCTGTTCCAGTACGTGGCGTTTGCCCAGGTCGGCCACGGCGGTGGCCACCGCGGCGCCCGTGTCGCGGCCGCCGACGAAGGAGACGCAGCCGATCTCGGGCGCGCGCACGAGCGCCTGAGACAGCTCGCGTCCGCCGCCGCTGACGAGGGTGACGGGTATCCCCTCGCGGGCGGCGAGCGCGCAGGCCAGGGTGAGGCACGCGACGCCGCCGTCCGTCGGGGTCTTGGCGATGACCGCGTTGCCCGCCAGTGCCTGTACCAGCAGGGCGTGGACCAGGACGCTCATGGGGTAGTTCCAGCTCGCGATGTTGGAGACGGGTCCGTCCAGCGGGACCCGGTCCGCGAGTATGGGCTCGATGCCGTCGACGTACCAGCGCACGCCGTCGACGGCCCGGTCGACGTCGGCCTGCGCGAGGCGCCAGGGCTTGCCGATCTCCCGGACGAGGAGGAGGGCGAGCAGCTCGCGGTGCTCGGTGAGGGCGTCGAGGGTCGCCGCGACGCGGGCCCGGCGTTCTTCGAGGGGGACGTGCCGCCAGGCGCGGTGGTGGTCGAGGGCGGCGCGGACGGCCCGGTGGGCCGTGGCTCCGTCCAGGCGCGGCGGGCCCGCGACGGGGCCGCCGTCGACGGGACTGGTGGCGGGCAGCGCCCGGCCGTCCGCCCGCCAGGCGGCACCCCAGAGGTTGAGGACCCGGTCGTCCCGGAATGCCTCGGGTGCGACGGCCAGACAGCGCCGCCAGGCGTCGGCCCACGCGGTGCCGGCCTTGAGGGTGAGGGTGGGTGCGGATGAGGGAGTGGGTGAGGGGGTGGGGGCCATTCGGTTGCTCCGCTCTCGGTGCGCAGTCGGGGGCGGTCGTACGTGGCTCGTCGGGTCACCGATCAGTGACCACGCTCCGCTTCGAGGCGGGCCAGGACCAGCCGGGCCGTCCCGGTCGGGGTCTCCCCCACCTGTACGCCCGCCGCTTCCAGGGCCTCCTTCTTCGCCCTGGCCGTGCCGGACGAGCCGGACACGATGGCGCCCGCGTGGCCCATCGTCCTGCCCTCGGGTGCGGTGAAGCCGGCGATGTAGCCGATGACGGGCTTGGTGACGTGGTCGCGGACGTATGCGGCGGCGCGTTCCTCGGCGTCGCCGCCGATCTCCCCGATCAGGACGATGAGTTCGGTGTCGGGGTCGTCCTGGAAGGCGGCCAGGCAGTCGATGTGGGTGGTGCCGATGACGGGGTCGCCGCCGATGCCGACGCAGGTCGAGAAGCCGGTGTCCCGCAGCTCGTACATGAGCTGGTAGGTGAGGGTGCCCGACTTGGAGACCAGGCCGATGCGCCCGGGCTTGGTGATGTCGGCGGGGATGATGCCCGCGTTGGACTGGCCGGGGGTGATCAGGCCGGGACAGTTGGGGCCGATGATCCGGGTGCCCCTGGCCTTCGCGTACGCGGTGAAGGCGACCGCGTCGTGGACCGGGATGCCCTCCGTGATGACGACGGCCAGTCCGATACCGGCGTCGGCGGCCTCGACGACGGCCCCCTCGGCGAACGCGGGCGGGACGAAGACGACGCAGACATCGGCGCCGGTCGTCTCGATGCCCTCGCGCACGGAGCCGAAGACGGGGACGGCGCGGTCGTCGAAGTCCACGCTCCGGCCCGCCTTGCGCGGGTTGACGCCGCCGACCACGTCGGTGCCCGCGGCGAGCATGCGCCGGGTGTGTTTCATGCCCTCGCCGCCGGTCATGCCCTGGACGAGGACCTTGCTCTCCTTGGTGAGGTAGATGGCCATGTCCCGCTCCTTCAGGCTGCGTCGGCTGCGTGGGCGAGGTCGGCGGCGCGGCGTGCGGCGCCGTCCATGGTGGTGACCTGCTGGACCAGCGGGTGCGCGCGTTCGTCGAGGATCGCGCGGCCGCGGGCGGCGTTGTTGCCGTCGAGGCGGACGACCAGCGGTTTGGTCGGCCGGACCGAGTCCAGTGCCTGCACGATGCCGTCGGCGACCGCGTCGCAGGCGGTGATGCCGCCGAAGACGTTGACGAGGACCGACCTGACCGCCGGGTCGGAGAGGACGACGGAGAGGCCGTCGGCCATGATCCGGGCGGAGGCGCCGCCGCCGATGTCGAGGAAGTTGGCGGGGCGGGCGCCGCAGCCGGCGACCACGTCGAGGGTCGACATGACGAGGCCGGCGCCGTTGCCGATGATGCCCACCTCGCCGTCCAGCTTCACGTAGTTGAGGCCCCTGGCCGCGGCGGCCGCCTCCAGCGGGTCCTCGGGAGCCGGCTCCCGGTCTCCCCAGCGGGTCTGCCGGAAGCGGGCGTTGTCGTCGAGCGTGACCTTGCCGTCGAGGGCGAGGATCTGCCCCTGGGCCGTACGGACGAGGGGGTTGACCTCGACGAGGACGGCGTCCTCGCGGACGAGTACGCCCCAGAGCCTGACCAGGGTGTCGACGGTCTGCGGGGGCAGTCCGGCGGCTCCGGCGATCTCGGCGGCCCTCGCCGGGGTGACCCCCTCGGCCGGGTCGACGGGGAGGCGGGCCACGGCGTCCGGCCGGGTGGCGGCGACCTCCTCGATGTCCATGCCGCCCTCGGCCGACGCGATGGCGAGGAACCGGCCGGCCGCACGGTCCAGTACGTAGCCGACGTAGAACTCGGCGTCGATGTCCACCGGCCGGGCCAGCATCACCTTTCCGACGGTGTGGCCCTTGATGTCCATGCCGAGTACCTGGCGCGCCGTCAGTTCGGCGGCGGGCGGGTCGGCGGCGAGCCTCACGCCGCCGGCCTTTCCCCGTCCGCCTGTCCTGACCTGGGCCTTGACCACGACGCGGCCGCCCAGCCTGCGGGCGATCTCGCGCGCCTCCTCGGGCGAGTCGGTGACTTCCGCCCTCGGCACCGAGATGCCGTGTTCCTCGAAGAGTTCCCTTGCCTGATGTTCGAACAGGTCCATCCCGGCTCCCTCCGAAAAGTGCCGCACGCCCCCTGGACACCACCCACCGGATGCGGGATAACAAGCTTCATACAGTATTCGTCGACTGTATGCAATATACTGCGACGGCCTCCACGAACAGTGCGCGCACCCCGTATGGGCTGCACGCATGAGCTGCGTGTACGAGCTGCACGCATGAGCTGCACGCATGAGCTGCGCTTCGGCGCGCCCAATCCCCTACGAAGGGACAGGACTTCGCCATGCCCGACGACAACAGCCAGAACCTCATCTCCGGTGGGCACCTGGTCGCCAAGGCACTCAAAGCGGAGGGTGTGGAGGTCGTCTACACGCTCTGCGGCGGCCACATCATCGACATCTACGACGGCTGCGTCGACGAGGGCATAGAGGTGGTCGACGTACGCCACGAGCAGGTCGCCGCCCACGCCGCCGACGGCTACGCGCGCATCACCGGCAGGCCCGGCTGCGCCGTCGTCACCGCGGGCCCCGGCACGACCGACGCCGTGACGGGTGTCGCCAACGCGTTCCGGGCGGAGTCCCCGATGCTGCTGATCGGCGGCCAGGGGGCCCATACGCAGCACAAGATGGGGTCCCTGCAGGACCTGCCGCACGTCGACATGATGACGCCGATCACCAAGTTCGCGGCGACCGTGCCGGACACCGCGCGGGCCGCCGACATGGTGTCCATGGCGTTCCGCGAGTGCTACCACGGGGCGCCGGGGCCGTCCTTCCTGGAGATCCCGCGCGACGTGCTGGACGCCAGGGTGCCGGTGGAGAAGGCCCGGGTGCCCGCTCCCGGCCGGTACCGGGCCTCGACCCGCTCGGCCGGTGACCCCGAGGCGATCGAGAAGCTCGCCGACCTCCTCGTGCACGCCGAGAAGCCGGCGATCCTGCTGGGCAGCCAGGTGTGGACGACCCGCGGCACCGAATCCGCCGTCGACCTCGTCCGCACCCTCAACATCCCCGCCTACATGAACGGCGCCGGACGCGGCACGCTGCCGCCCGGCGACCCGCACCACTTCCAGCTCTCCCGGCGGTACGCCTTCTCCCACGCCGACGTCATCGTCATCGTCGGCACCCCCTTCGACTTCCGCATGGGCTACGGCAAGCGGCTCTCCCCCGAGGCGACCGTCGTGCAGATCGACCTCGACTACCGCACCGTGGGCAAGAACCGGGACATCGACCTCGGCGTCGTCGGGGACGCGGGGCTGGTGCTCAAGTCGGTCACCGAGGCCGTCTCGGGACGCGTCAACGGGGGCGCGCCGAAGCGCAAGGAGTGGCTCGACGAGCTGCGGGCCGCCGAGCAGACCGCCATCGGGAAGCGGCTGCCGAGCCTGCGGTCGGACGCCTCGCCGATCCACCCGTACCGGCTGGTCAGCGAGATCAACGACTTCCTGACCGAGGACTCGATCTACATCGGGGACGGCGGCGACATCGTCACCTTCTCCGGGCAGGTCGTGCAGCCCAAGTCACCCGGGCACTGGATGGACCCGGGACCGCTCGGCACGCTCGGCGTCGGCGTCCCCTTCGTGCTGGCCGCCAAGAAGGCGCGGCCCGACAAGGAGGTCGTCGCCCTGTTCGGGGACGGCGCCTTCTCCCTCACCGGCTGGGACTTCGAGACCCTCGTCCGCTACGACCTCCCCTTCGTCGGCGTCGTCGGCAACAACTCCTCCATGAACCAGATCCGCTACGGCCAGGCCGCCAAGTACGGCCCGGAGCGCGAGCGGGTCGGCAACACCCTCGGCGACGTCCACTACGACAAGTTCGCGCAGATGCTGGGCGGTCACGGCGAGGAGGTCCGCGACCCCGCCGACATCGGCCCGGCGCTGCGGCGCGCCCGTGAGTCGGGCAAGCCGTCGCTCGTCAACGTCTGGGTCGACCCGGACGCGTACGCCCCCGGAACCATGAACCAGACGATGTACAAGTGAGGTGGCCCCGATGACCCCGATGACCCCGATGACAGGGACGACAGGGACGACAGGGACGACAGCGGCGACTGCGACGGCACCGGCGGCGGCCGCGCCGGCGACCTCGGGCAAGGCGCTGGAGGGCGTCCGCGTCCTCGACATGACGCACGTCCAGTCCGGGCCCTCCGCCACCCAGCTGCTCGCCTGGCTCGGCGCGGACGTCGTCAAGCTGGAGGCGCCCACGGGGGACATCACGCGCAAGCAGCTGCGCGACCTCCCGGACGTCGACTCCCTCTACTTCACGATGCTCAACTGCAACAAGCGCAGCATCACCCTCAACACCAAGACCGAACGCGGCAAGGAGCTCCTCACCGAGCTGATCCGGCGCTCGGACGTCATGGTCGAGAACTTCGGACCGGGCGCGGTCGACCGCATGGGCTTCACCTGGGACCGCATCCAGGAGATCAATCCGCGGATCGTCTATGCCTCCATCAAGGGGTTCGGGGACGGCCCGTACACCGGGTTCAAGGCGTACGAGGTCGTCGCCCAGGCCATGGGCGGGTCGATGTCGACCACCGGCTTCGAGGACGGGCCGCCGCTGGCGACGGGGGCCCAGATCGGTGACTCGGGCACGGGCGTCCACGCGGTGGCCGCGATCCTCGCCGCCCTGTTCCAGCGGGAGAGCACGGGGCGCGGGCAGCGCGTGAACGTGGCGATGCAGCACGCCGTGCTGAATCTGTGCCGGGTGAAACTGCGGGACCAGCAGCGCCTCGGGCGGGGTCCGCTGGCCGAATATCCCAACGAGGACTTCGGCGACGAGGTTCCCCGGTCCGGGAACGCGTCCGGCGGCGGCCAGCCCGGCTGGGCCGTCAGGTGCGCGCCGGGCGGCCCCAACGACTACGTGTACGTCATCGTGCAGCCTGTCGGCTGGAGGCCGCTGACCGAGCTGATCGGCCGGCCCGAGCTGGCGGACGACCCCGGCTGGGCGACCCCGGAGGCCCGCCTGCCCCAGCTGACGAAGATGTTCCAGCTGATCGAGGAGTGGTCGTCCACGCTCCCCAAGTGGCGGGTGCTGGAGCAGCTCAACGCCCACAACATCCCGTGCGGCCCGATCCTGTCCACCAAGGAGATCATCGAGGACCGGTCGCTGGTCGCCAACGAGATGGTCGTGACGGTGCCGCACCCCGAGCGGGGCGAGTTCGTGACCGTGGGCAGCCCGCTGAAGCTCTCCGACTCCCCCGTGGACGTGACCAGTTCGCCGCTGCTCGGCGAGCACAACGAAGAGGTGTACGTCGGCGAGCTCGGGCTCGGCGACGAGGAGCTGCGCCTGCTCAAGTCGAACGGGGTGGTCTGACCGATGGCCGAAGACATGACCGAAGACACGGCCGAAGACCGGGTGCCGACCGACCACCGGGGATCGGCCGGCCACCGGGAACTGGCCGGCGACCGGGCGCCTGACAACCGGGCGCCGGACGAGCGAGGGCGGAAGGTGCGTGCGCT
Organism: Streptomyces beigongshangae; assembly: GCF_019710745.1. Classification (GTDB taxonomy): domain Bacteria; phylum Actinomycetota; class Actinomycetes; order Streptomycetales; family Streptomycetaceae; genus Streptomyces; species Streptomyces beigongshangae. The sequence continues at coordinate 32,388 of NZ_JAHKJW010000042.1, read as the reverse complement.
CCTCGACGCCGTACGGGCCTCGGGGCGGACGGCGCTGACCGCGCCCGAGGGCAAGGTGCTCGCCGACGCGTACGGGATCGCCGTCCCCGGTGAGGAGCTGGCGACCGACGTCGACGAGGCGGTGGCCTGCGCGGCGCGCTTCGGCGGCCCCGTCGTGATGAAGATCGTCTCCCCCGACATCCTGCACAAGACCGACGCGGGCGGCGTGGTCGTCGGGGTGGAGGGCGCGGCGGACGTGCGTGCCGCCTTCCACCGGATCGTCGGGAACGCCCGCGCCCACGACGCGAAGGCCCGCATCGAGGGCGTACAGGTGCAGGAACTGCTCCCGCAGGGACAGGAGGTCATCGTCGGGGCGGTGACCGATCCGACGTTCGGGAAGGTCGTGGCGTTCGGGCTCGGCGGGGTGCTGGTGGAGGTCCTCAAGGACGTCACGTTCCGGCTGGCGCCCGTCGGTCCCGACGAGGCCCTGTCGATGCTGGACTCGATCCGGGCCGCCGAGGTCCTGCGCGGGGTGCGCGGCGCACCGGCGGTGGACCGGCAGGCGGTGGCCGAGCAGATCCGCCGGGTCTCGGAGCTGGTCTCGGACTTCCCGGAGATCGCCGAGGTGGACCTGAACCCGGTGATCGCCACCCCGCGGGGCGCGATGGCCGCGGACATCCGCGTCATACTCGCCGAGTCGGTGGCCAGGCCCCGCCGCAGGTACGGTCGCGAGGAGATCCTCACCTCGATGCGGCGGCTGATGCAGCCGTCGTCGGTGGCCGTGATCGGCGCCTCCAACGAGCAGGGCAAGATCGGCAACTCGGTCATGCGCAACCTCGTCGACGGCGGGTTCTGCGGAGAGATCCATCCGGTGAACCCCAGGGGCGACGACATCCTCGGCCGCAAGGCGTACAAGAGCGTCACCGACGTTCCCGGTGAGGTGGACGTGGCGGTGTTCGCGATCCCCGCCAAGTTCGTGGCCGCGGCCCTGGAGGAGGTGGGGCGCAAGGGGATCCCCAACGCCGTGCTCATCCCCTCCGGGTTCGCGGAGACCGGTGAGCAGGCACTCCAGGACGAGATCGTGGCCGTCGGCGAGCGGTACGGCGTCCGGCTGCTCGGGCCGAACATCTACGGCTACTACTCGACGTGGCAGAACCTGTGCGCCACCTTCTGCACGCCCTACGACGTCAAGGGCGGCGTCGCCCTCACCTCGCAGTCCGGCGGCATCGGGATGGCCATCCTGGGGTTCGCGCGCGCCACGAGGACGGGTGTCTCGGCGATCGTGGGACTCGGCAACAAGTCGGACCTCGACGAGGACGACCTGCTGACCTGGTTCGGCGAGGACCCGCACACCCGGTGCATCGCCATGCACCTGGAGGACCTCAAGGACGGGCGTGCCTTCGTGGAGGCCGCGCGGGCGACCGTCCCCAAGAAGCCGGTGGTCGTCCTGAAGGCGGGCCGTACGGCGGCCGGGGCCCGGGCGGCGGGCTCGCACACGGGTGCCCTGGCGGGCGACGACGCCGTGTACGAGGACATCCTGAGGCAGGCCGGTGTCATCCGGGCGCCCGGACTGAACGAGATGCTGGAGTACGCGCGCGCGTTGCCGGTGCTGCCGACACCGCGGGGCGACAACGTCGTGATCATCACCGGGGCCGGCGGCAGCGGCGTACTGCTGTCCGACGCGGTGACCGACAACGGGCTCTCCCTGATGGAGATCCCGCCGGACCTGGACGCGGCCTTCCGGGAGTTCATCCCGCCCTTCGGGGCCGCGGGCAACCCGGTGGACATCACGGGCGGCGAACCCCCCTCGACGTACGAGGCGACGATCCGGCTCGGTCTGGCGGACCCGCGGATCCATGCGCTGGTCCTCGGCTACTGGCACACCATCGTGACCCCTCCCATGGTCTTCGCCGAGCTCACCGCGCGTGTGGTGGCCGAGTTCAGGGAGCGCGGGATCGAGAAGCCCGTCGTGGCGTCGCTGGCGGGCGACGTCGAGGTCGAGGAGGCATGCCAGTACCTCTTCGAACGCGGGGTCGTGGCCTACCCGTACACGACGGAGAAGCCGGTGGCGGTGCTGGGCGCGAAGTACCGGTGGGCGCGGGCGGCCGGGTCGTCGGGAGGCGGTTCATGACGTGACCCGGTGCGAGGGCGGGCCGACGGTGCGCGTCGGCCCGCCCCGGGACCCGTGCGCACACGAAAGGCATTGGACAGGGGGCGCTGGCCAGATCTTTCGACGCGAGGGGTGCTACGCGACATGACGACCACCGACATGACGACATCCGTCCCCTACAGGGAGGTGACGGACCGCAACGGCCGCCTGTACCGGATCGGCGAGACCGACCGGGACATCATGGGGCGACCACGCTGGACCATGGTGCTCTTCCCCTGGATGGGCATGCTCGGCATCAGCTCCTCGGAGTACGCGTTCACCTCCGCCGAGGACACCCTGCACGAGGCCCACCTCTGGAACAGCGGGCACATCTTCTGGCTGATGGGCGTCTGGGTGTTCTTCCAGGCGGCCGTGGCCTTCCCCGCCGGCCAGTTGCGCGAGAGCGGGAGACTGCCCGCGCGGTACGCCATGATGCTCGGCGCGTGCGGCACGCTGCTGGGTTACCTCTCGCTGGCGTTCGCGCCGCACGTGATCGTCGCGTACATCGGCTTCGGCATGTTCAGCGGCATCGGCGCCGGTCTCGTCTACGCGACCTGTGTGAACATGGTCGGCAAGTGGTACCCGGAGCGCAAGGGCGGCAAGACCGGCATGGTCAACGGCGGTTTCGCCTACGGCTCCGTGCCCTTCGTGTTCCTGTTCACCTCGTACATGGACCTGTCGAACTACGAGACGGTGCTGGTCTTCGTCGGCGTGATCTGCTGCACGGTCGTCGCGTTCGCCGGCTGGTTCTTCAAGGACCCGCCGAAGAACTGGTGGCCCGCGCACGTCGACCCGCTGAAGACCTCGACCGACCCCCGGGTCGTGCGGGCGCTGGCGAAGAACCCGCCGGCGGTCAAGCAGTACACGCCGCGCGAGGCGGCCAGGACGCCCGTGCTGTGGATGATGTGGTTCTGCCTGCTGTGCACGGCCGGCATCAACATCTTCGGCATCGCCATGCAGGTCCCCTTCGGCAAGGAGATGGGGTTCGCGGGCGGCATCGTGGCCACCGCCATGTCGCTCAAGGCCATCGTGAACGGCACCGGGCGGGGTGTCATCGGCTGGATCTCGGACCGCTACGGCCGCCGGAACACCCTCGTCATCGTCTGTATCGTCCTCGGCTGCTCGCAGTTCGGCGTGTTCTTCTCCGGGAACCTGGGCTCGATGCCGTTCTTCCTGGTCTGCTCGATGATCTCGGGCTTCGGCGGCGGCGCGATCTTCCCGCTGTTCGCGGCCATGACGGCGGACTACTTCGGTGAGAACAACAACGCCTCCAACTACGGCATGGTCTACAGCTCCAAGCTCATCTCGGGTCTCGTCGGCTCCGGTGTGGGGGCCGTCGTGGTGAGCGCATGGGGCTACGGGGGCGCCTTCGCCCTGGCCGGCGGCATCGGGCTCGGTTCCGCGGTCCTCGCGCTCTTCCTCCGCGCGCCCGGCCGGCCCGCCGTCAAGCGCATCGTGCCCAACCCGCACCCGATCGGCGAGGAAACGGCCTGACGCTCCGCACGTCCCGGTGGCTTCGTGGTCCACCCCGGCTCCGGCTCCGGCTTCAGTTTCAGCTTCAGCTTCAGCTTCAGCTTCGGCTTCGGCTTCGGCTTCGGCTTCGGTGGAGGTTCTGTTCCCTGCTCTGTTCGCCGCGCTCGTCCCCGACGTCCTGGAGAATCCCTACGACCCGCTTCCGAACCCTGAGAAGGACGGCGGTCCTCCCCGCACCGTGTGGGAAGGACCGCCCGCTGTGCGTCCGGTGTGCGTCCGGGCTCAGTGGCGCTTCGAGCGGAGGGCCGCCAGGTTGTCATAGCTGATCTTGGCCTCGCGCAGCGACTGCGCGGGGTCCGTGGCACTGGGCGAGTTGTCGTCCTCGATCATCGGATTGTGGTAGTTCCGCTCCCCGACCCGCGAGAAGAACGTCCGGTAGTCGATGACCCCGGTGCCGAAGGGAACCATGTCGTAACCCATGCCGTTCGTGGTGCTCACGACACCGTCCTTGGCGTGGAACAGGGGGTAGCGCTTGTTGTGCCGGGCGACGAGCCCGGCCGGGTCGAAGACCTGCTTACGGGTGGAGCCGTCGTGGGCGGTGTAGGTGTGGAACTTGTACTGGGCCACGTGCGCCCAGAAGATGTCCATCTCCAGCCAGACCAGCCTCGGGTCGGTGACCTTCAGGAAGTACTCCAGCTTGCGGATGCCGGAGCTCCGGGTGGGTCGGCCCTGGTCGTCCAGCGGGCCTCCGTCGAGCAGGAAACCGTACGCCGAGTCGTGGTTGTGGGTGTACAGCTTGACGCCCTCGCGGCGGGCGATCGCGCCCAGCGCGTTCCACTTGTCGGCGGCCACGTCCCAGTCGGCCCGGTAGGAGCTGCCGGTGGGGTCGCCGCCGGTGCCCATGTGGTCCAGGCCGAGGATGTTGGCGATCTCCAGGTGCTTCTTGAAGGTGTCCAGGTCGGTGCTGGTCAGCGGCCAGGAGGGCGGTATGAAGCCGTGGTTGCCCTGGGCGCGCAGTCCGTAGTCGTCGAGCCAGGAGCGGAGCAGCCTGGCTCCCGCGACGGACTCCAGGCTCGCGCCGCCGGGCGCGTTGGCGTGCTGGTTGTAGCCGGCGAACTCCACCTGGCGGTATCCGTGGCGGGCCAGCTGCTTGAAGACCTCGCGGAAGCCGGAGGGCAGGTCCGAGGCGAGCGGGTCCCGGCCCGTGGCGTCGCGGACGGTGTAGAGGATGATGCCGCGCTTGTGCGGCGGGACGAGCACGTGGCCGCCCCGGCCGTGTCCGTGGTCGTGTCCGTGGTCGTGGCCTCTGCCGCGGTCCTGGGCCAGGGCGGGTGCGGCGCCCAGCACCGGGGCGGCGATCGCGCCGGCGGCGACGGCGGTGCAGGTGCTGAGGAAGCGGCGGCGGTTGACGCCGAGGGCGCGACGCAGGGCGTCGCCGGTTCCGGATTCGTCGTTGAACGCGGTCACGGTGTCTCTCTTTCGGATAGGTGTCCGGCCGTCAGTGATGGGCGCCCGGCCTCGTCAGGTGTCGTGTCGTACGAGGTTGTCCACAGGCCGGGCGCACTGTCGGTGCCGTGTGTTTCACTTTTCGTGATCGCCCGTCCGGCCGGTCACGGGTGTCGTCACCCGAGACCGGCCAGGTCGAGCAGCAGGGATTTCACATCGGTGGCCGCGACGCGGTCGCCGACGGCACGGGGGGTGGAGCAGATGAGGAGCGGACCTTCGTCGTCGCTCAGGGGGAGGCGGCCGTGGCTGCCCCGGATGGGCGAGGGGTCGAGAGGCACGACCGCCATGCGGTAGCGCATGCCGAGCTTCTTGCGGGCCAGCGCGCCCGCCGCCTTGACCTTGACGTACGGGTCGAGCGGGTCCATGAAGAGTTCGACCGGGTCGTAGCCGGGTTTGCGGTGGATCTCGACGAGCTGCGCGAAGTCGGGCGCGCGGGCGTCGTCGAGCCAGTAGTAGTACGTGAACCAGGCGTCCGGCTCCGCGACGGCGACGAGTTCGCCGGAGCGCGGATGGTCGAGGTGGTGGGCCTTCTTGCCCTCGTCGTCGAGGAGCTCCTCGATGCCGGGCAGCCCGGCGAGCGCCTCCTTCGTGGCCTCCAGGTCCTCGGGGCGGCGTACGTAGACATGGGCGATCTGGTGGTCGGCGACGGCGAAGGCACGTGAGGCCATCGGGTCGAGGTACTCCATGCCGTCCTGGGTGTGCACTTCGAGGAGCCCGGCGCGGCGCAGTGCGCGGTTGATGTCGACGGGGCGGTCCGCGCGGGTGATGCCGTACTCGGACAGGGCGACGACCGTACGGCCTTCCGCGCGGGCGTCGTCGAGCAGGGGGGCCATGGCCCTGTCGAGATCGGCGGCCGCCTTCAGGGAGCGCGGGTCGTCGGGGCCGAAGCGCTGCAGGTCGTAGTCGAGATGAGGGAGGTAGCAGAGCGTCAGGTCGGGGTGGCGGGTGGCGATGACATGACGGGTGGCGTCGATGATCCACTGGCTGGAGACCAGGTCGGCGCCGGGGCCCCAGAAGTGGAAGAGCGGGAACGTGCCGAGTTTCTCGGTGAGTTCGTCGTGCAGGGCCGGGGGCCGGGTGTAGCAGTCGGGTTCCTTGCGGCCGTCGGCGTAGTAGACCGGACGGGGGGTGACGGTGAAGTCGGTGTCGGCGCCCATGGCGTACCACCAGCAGATGTTGGCGACCGTGTAGCCGGGGTGGGCGCGCCGGGCGGCGTCCCAGAGCTTGTCCCCGGAGACCAGGCCGTTGTGCTGGCGCCACAGCAGGACGTCGCCGAGGTCGCGGAAGTACCAGCCGTTGCCGACGATGCCGTGCTCGGACGGGTGGGTGCCGGTCAGGAAGGTGGACTGGGCGGCGCAGGTGACGGCGGGCAGGACGGTCCCGAGGTGCGCCTTCGACCCGGACCGGGCCAGGGACTTCAGGTGCGGCATGTGGTCGAGGAGACGGGGGGTGAGGCCGACGACGTCCAGGACGAGGAGCGGGGTGGGGGACGGAGGGCTGTCGGCGGCGGCCGGTGCGGCCGGGGTCTCGTCGGTGCTCACGGCAGCTCCTTCAGGCCGAGGTCGGTCAGCAGGTCCCGGGCGAGGGCGAGTTCGGCGGCGATGCCGTCGGCGAGCTGGGCCCGGGCGCGGGGGCGCAGTTCCGGCGGGAGCGCCTGCCAGGTGTAGGTCTCGACCTCCAGGTGGCGGGTCAGTGGCTGCGGGCCGCCGACCAGGCGGGCGAGGGTCTCCTTGAGGACCGGCAGGGTGGAGGTGAGGGGCGGGGCGGGGGCCGCGTGCAGCGGCACGTGGAAGTGGGCGCGCCAGGGGGAGGCGTCGGGCAGCGCGTCCTGCCCGAGGGCCTCGCCGAGGTCGTCGGTGCCGCGGAGCCCGGCGGCGGTGAGGGTGCGGGTCTGGTGCAGGAAGCGGGGTTCGTCGAAGGCGGCGAGGGCCTCGCGGACCTCGGGGAGGTGGGGGTGTTCGGCGTGCAGGGCGGCCGACAGCTGGGACTTGACGACGGGGACGCCGGCGGCGGCCAGCCGGTCCAGGGCGGTGTGCGGATCTTCGAAGGAGGTGGCGAGGTGGCAGGTGTCGACGCAGATCCCGATGCGGTCGCGGCCGACGGCGGTGAGCGGGGCGATGGCGTCGGCCGTGGTCTCGACGGTGCAGCCGGGTTCCGGCTCCAGGCCGACCCGGACGGAGCGCCCGGTCAGCTCCTCCAGCGCGTCGAGGCGTTCGGCGAGCGTGCGCAGGGCCGCGTGGGCCAGCGCGGCCCGGTCGCCGTCGTACGCGGTGCGCCAGGCGAGCGGGAGCGTGGAGACGGTGCCCTCGGTGACGTCGTCGGGGAGGAGCCCGGCGAGGAGGCGGGCGAGGGCGGTCGTGTGGTCCAGCCGCTCGGGGTCGGCCCAGTCCGGCTTGTAGACGCGGTACTTGACCTCCTCGGCGCCGAATCCCTCGTACGGGAAGCCGTTGAGGGTGACGACCTCCAGGCCGCGCCGGTCGAGTTCCGTGCGCAGGCCGCGCAGGGCGGACGGGTCGGTGACGAGGGCGCGGGCGGCGTCCTTGGCGAGCCACAGCCCGATGCCGAGCCGGTCGCGGCCGAGCCGCCTGCGTACGGGTTCGCAGTGGTCCCGGAGCTGGGCGAGGACGCCGTCGAGGGTCTCGGCGGGGTGGACGTTGGTGCAGTAGGCGAGGTGGACGGTGGAGCCGTCGGGGTGGCGGAAGCGCATCGGTCACGCCTCCGCGGTCTTGGGGACGCCCCGGAGGATGGAGTTGCCCTCGTGGGTGGCGTCCGTACCGGCGACGTCCAGGTCGAGACGGCCGCTGAGGCCGTAGAAGTCGACCGGGTTGCGCCACAGCACCCGGTCCACGTCGTCGTCGGTGAAACCGGCCGCCAGCAGGGCGTCGGCGACCTTGCGGGTCTTCAGGGGATCGCTCCTGCCCCAGTCGGCGGCGGAGTTGACCAGCACCTTCTCCGGTCCGTGCTTCCGCAGCACCTCCACCATGCGCTCCTCGTCCATCTTGGTGTCCGGGTAGACGGAGAAACCGAGCCAGCAGCCGGCGTCCTTGGCCTCCTCGACCGTGATCTCGTTGAGGTGGTCGATCAGGACGTGGTCCAGGGGCAGCGCGGACTCCCGGACCACGTCGAGGGTGCGGCGCAGGCCCGCCAGCTTGTCGCGGTGCGGTGTGTGGACGAGGGCGGGCAGCCCGTGGTCGGCGGCGAGCTGGAGCTGCGCGGCCAGCGCGGTGTCCTCGGCGGGCGTCATCGAGTCGTAGCCGATCTCGCCGACGGCCACCACGTGGTCCTTGACGAGATACCGGGGCAGTTCGTCGAGGACGGGGACGCAGCGGGGGTCGTTGGCCTCCTTGGGATTGAGGGCGATGGTGCAGTGGTGGGCTATGCCGTACTGCGCCGCCCGGAAGGGCTCCCAGCCGAGGAGCGCGTCGAAGTAGTCGTAGAAGGAGGCGGGTGAGGTGCGGGGCTGGCCGAGCCAGAAAGCGGGTTCGACGACGGCGCGGACGCCCGCGGCGTACATGGCCTCGTAGTCGTCGGTGGTCCGTGAGGTCATGTGGATGTGGGGGTCGAAGATGCGCATCAGGACTCCTTGCCGTCGGTGCCGGTGCCGGTGTCGGTTCCGGTGGGGGTGGCCGGGTGACCGGTGAGGGCCAGGACGCGGTGCAGGTCGTCGGGGACCGGGCGGTCCGCGGCGGTGCGCTCGGCGGCGTAGTCGACGAGCATGCGGGCCAGCTCGGCGTCGGCGCGGGCACGACGGGGGAGGTCTGCCACGGTGTCCACGGGAACGCCGGTGAACAGGCACTTCAGGACGGCGTGCCGCCAGCTGTGGGCATCCAGGTGCCGGGCGGCGTACGGGCCGACGGCGGCGGCCACCAGGCGGGTGTCGTTGGTGCGCAGGGCGTCCTCGACGACCGGCAGGGCCTCGGGACCGTCCACGAGGTGGGGCAGGGCCTCCAGGACGGCGCGGCGTTCGTCGGCGGTGCCCTGTCGGTAGACGCGGGCGAGGGTCGGGGCGTCGGCCCGGGCCGCGTGCAGGAGGAGGACTCGGGCGGCCTCCGCGTGCTCGGGTCCGCAGCGGCGGCCCGCCTCGGCCATCCGCAGTTCCCACACGGGGACGGGGCCGTCGGTGCCCGGGTGGGCGGCCGCCTCGTCGAGGGCCTGGTCCAGCCAGGCGCGGGCGGCACCGCCCAGGGAGGAGTTCAGGCGGGAGTGCAGGACGGCGAGGACGGGCGGGGTCTCCGCCGGGGCGGTGGGGGCGGTACGGGCGGTGTGGGCCGTGCCGGGGGCGTCGTGGAGGTCGTTCACGGGGTTCTCCCTTCGGAGGCGTCGCCGCCCTCTCCGGGGGCGGCCTGCCGGAGGAACGGGAGGGACTGCTGGGCGAGTTGCGGGCCGGCGTGGGAGTGGCGGGGCAGTTCGACGGAGACCAGACCCCGGTAGCCCGTGGCGGCGAGGGCTTCGAGCACGGGCGGGAAGTCGATCTCCCCGTCGCCGAAGGGGAGGTGCTCGTGGACGCCCCGGCGCATGTCCTCGATCTGGACGTGCCGCAGCCAGGGGGCGGCCTCGCGCACGCAGTCGGCGGGCGAGCGCGGTTCGAGGCACTGGCAGTGGCCGATGTCGAGGGTGAGGCCGAGGGCGTCCGGGCTCCCGAGCGAGGTGCGCAGGCGGTGGAAGTCGTCGAGGGTGGCGAGGAGGTGGCCGGGTTCGGGTTCGACGGCGAGCGGGATGCCGGCGGCGGTGGCGGCGTCGACGACGGGGGCGAGGGCTTCGGCGAGGCGCTTCCAGGCTGCCTCTTCGGCGTTCTCGGTGTCCTCGGCGTTCTCAGCGTCTCTGCCGTGCGCGGTGCCGGACGGCTTCTTCGGGAGGACGCCGCTGAAGCAGTGCACGGCGTGGGCGCCGACTTCCTCCGCGATCCGCACGGCACGGACGAGGAGGTCGACGCGCCGGGCCCGCTGTTCCGGGTCCGGGTCCAGCAGGGACGGGCCGTGCTTGCGGCGCGGGTCGAGCACGTAGCGGGCGCCGGTCTCCAGGGTCACGCCCAGGCCGAGTCCGTCCAGTCTGCGGGCGAGCCGACGCGTGCGGGCCGCGAGGTCGGGGGCGAACGGGTCGAGGTGCATGTGGTCGAGGGTCAGCCCCACACCGTCGTAGCCGAGGTCGGCGAGGAGGGAGAGGGCGTCGTCCAGACGGAGGTCGGTCAGGCCGTTGGTGCCGTAGGAGAAGCGGAGGGGGTGGGGGGCCGGTCCGGCGGCGGGACGGGTGCCCGGCTGTGGGTTCACGTCACGCTCACCTTCCGGCCGAACCTGCGGGCGGCCGGGGCGAGGGCCACCGTCAGCAGGGCCGTGACGGGGGCCCCGGAGCGGGCCGCGAGCGCCGCCTGGAGCGGGATCATGGCCCGGACACCGCCGCCGACGGCTCTCTGGGTGAGCGGGGGCGACGGGTTGAGGACGGCGTGGACGAGCGGGCGGGCGGAGGTCGCGGCGTAGAGGGCGGTGAGCGCTCCGCCGAGGGAGGCGATGTTCAGGACGGGCTTGAGGGACGGGCGGTCCGTGAGGGACGGGCGGTCCGTGAAGGCCGTGTCCCTGCTCGTGTCCTTGCCGGTGTCCCGCGTCAGGGACCAGGTCAGGGCCGTTGTCGCGGCCAGGGCCGTCAGCGGGGGCAGGGGGGAGCCGCCCCGGGTCTCGTGGCGGGAGACCGTCGTGACGGCCAGGGTGTGGGCGGCCAGGGTCAGGGCGGACGGTACGGCCTTGCGGGTGTCGCCGCCGGAGGCGGCCCCGCCGAGGAGGAGGTCCAGGCCCCTGGCCGCGGCCATCGCCGGGGGACCGGCGGGGGTCCGCTTGAGGACCAGGTCGTACGACCAGACCGTGGCGGCCAGGGCCCCGGCGACCGCGAGGGGCCGGCGGCCGGCCCGGGACGCCAGGGCCAGCCCCGCCGCCGTCAGGACCCCGGCGGCGGTCAGTGCGGCGGCCGGGCGGATACGGCCGGAGGGCAGGGGGCGGTGCGGGCGCTCCTCGGCGTCCTCGGCGTGGTCGGCCCAGTCGTTCAGGGCCATACCGGCCTCGTACAGGCACAGGGAGGAGCCGATGGCCAGCAGGGTGCGGGAGTTCGGGCGGACCCCGGCGGCCGCGGCGCCCGCGAGCGCGTCGCCGGGGACGGTGAACAGGGCGGGCAGGCGCAGGAGCTCCGCCCAGGCGCGCAGGTCCCCGCCCCTCTTCACCGCCGCACGGGAGGGCGGCCCCGGCTGCGGCGACCGCGGCGACCGCGGCTTCCGCCGCGCGAGCACCCCGCGCCGCCCGGGCCGTATCAGCCCGTTCAGCCCGCTCAGAGCACTCAGCCCGCTCAGAACACTCAGCCCGCGCGGAGCGCCGCTCATCGGCGCTCCCCGGCGAGGCGGTCCTCGATGGGTCGCTCCCCAGCGCCCGGCCCTCGCCCCGGTGCCCGCAGGCGGCCGGCCAGGTGCACCAGCTCCGCGTACTGCTCGCCCAGGGCGGCGGGCCCCTCCCCCAGCGGGTCCTTGAAGTAGAAGCCGAGTTCGCCGACCGGTCCGGACAGACCGGCCTCGTGGGCCCGGGCCATCAGACGGGCCAGGTCCAGGATCAGCGGGGCGGCCAGGGAGGAGTCGCAGCCCTGCCAGGTCGTCTGGAGGACCATCCGGGTGCCGAGGAAGCCGTCGAAGGCGATGTGGTCCCAGGCGGTCTTCCAGTCGCCGAGGGACGGTACGTCGTCGATGTGCGTCTCGCCCTGGGGGACCGTGCCGAGGGTGTCGGCGAGGGCGCGTTCCTTGCCCGCGTTCTTCGCGGCGGCGGCGGCCGGGTCGGCGAGGGCCGCGCCGTCACCGCCGCCCAGCAGGTTCGTACCGGACCAGGCCCGGACCGTCAGCGCGCGCTGCGCGAACATCGGGCCGAGGACCGACCGCAGCAGGGTCTGGCCGGTCTTGCCGTCCCGGCCGGCGTACGGCAGCCCGGACGCGGCGGCCCGCGCCGCGAGCCGCGGGTGGTGCAGGCCCATGGACGGCGTGAAGTTGACGTACGGGCAGCCGGCCCGCAGCGCGGCCGCCGCGTACAGGGAGCTGGCGGGGAGGGCGTCGCCCTCGGGGACGGGTTCCGTGGAGGCCACGTTCACCACGACGGCTCCGGACAGGCCGCCCAGGCGGACGAAGTCGCGGATGTCGCGGGAGAGGTCCGCGATCAGTTCGTCCTCGCTGCGGGTGTCGCCGCGCAGCGGGCCGCCGATCCTGATCTCCCGGTCGGCGGCAGCCAGTTCGGCGCTCACGGCCGACGGCAGGTCGTGGGGCAGGACCCCGCCGGCGGCGAGGGACTCGGCCCGTTTGGGCAGCGGGCAGTCGACCACGTCGTGGCCGCCGAAGACGAGCGAGGACAGCGGGGGCAGGCCGGCGTCCTGGAAGAGGCCGGTCTCGGTCACCATGCCGGTCGGCGGATGGAGCCCGGCCGTGACGGCCGCGCAGCCCGCGACGGCGGTCGTGGCGACGGAGCCCCTCGCTCCGATCAGCCACACCCCGATCCGAGAAGGGGAAACAGACGGTTCGGCGGACATGGGCGGCCTCCCTCTCATACGCGAACTCGTGCTCGTACGCGAACTCGTGCTCGTACGCGAACTCGTGCTCGTACGCGAATTCGTGCGCGAACTCATGCGTGGATCCATGCGTGAACTCATGCGGACTCATGCACGAATCCGCACGCGGACCGGAGGCGTGGTCGTACGCGTTCCGGGAACTGTGGGGCATCCGGGGAAAATCGGCGGGGACGGTGCCGGAGGGGTGGGGGTGAAGACGGCGGGCGGGGGTCCGGCGTCCCCCGCCCGCCGTCGCTCAGTCGCCCTGCGCGGCGGTTCGCGCCGGCAGGTGCTTGATCCGGATGTCGCGGAAGGAGACCTTGTCCTCGGCACCGTGGTTCTGGATGCCCACATGGCCGTCCCGCAGACTGCGCACCGGATCGGTGTTGGTGTAGTCGTTGATCTTCACGCCGTTGAGCCGTACGCGGAGCCGTTCGCCCTCCACGCGGATCTCGTACGTGTTCCACTCCCCCGGCGGGTTCAGCGCGCGGTCGCGCTTCGCCAGGTCGGCGGACTGGAAGCTGTACACGGCCCCGGTGGTGCGGTCGGGGGCGTCGGACGCGTCGATCTGGATCTCGTACCCCTTGTCGACGGCAGACCACGGGTCGTCGGAGGCCGGGAAGCCCACGAACACACCGGAGTTGTCGTCACCGCCGGCGCTCGCCATCCGCCAGTCGAGCTTGAGCGAGTACGAGCCGAACTCCTGGGCGCCGTACCAGAGCATGCCCAGGCCGCCGGAGGACGTGAGGGTCCCGTCGTCCGAGAGGGAGAACGAGCCCGGTCCGGCCTGCTTCCAGTCCGCCAGCGACTCGGCGCTCCCGTCGAAGAGGGATGTGTACCCCTTCCCCGGACGGCCCTGGGATCCCGTCGGTCCTCCCGTGGGTTCCTGCGACTGCTTCGACGAGGCCGGTCCCGACACGCACCCGATGAGCAGGGCGGCGCCGACGACCGCGGTGACGATGCGTCCTGTTGCTTGCATGGCGGGCCTTTCTCAGCGGGTCGCGCGGGTCGTGAAGGTGAAGTCGTCCACCTCGTAGAGGGCACCGGTGCGGCTGCCCCTGAAGACGAGATGGAGCGTGGTCGTGCCGCGCGGTGCCCTGGACAGGGATGCGCTGACGTCCTGGAAGGTCTCCCAGCCGCCGGTCACCGGGACGGCCGCGCTGCCCAGCAGACGCCCGGTGGGCGAGCCCGCGCGGACCTCCAGCCTGCCGCCCTCGCCCGCGGAGGAGACCCGGGCCGTGAGCTTCGTGGCGTTGCCCAGGACGTACGGCTCGAAGGAGATCCAGTCCTTGTCGTGGATGTCGCCGACGGTCTTCGCGCCGTGCGCGCCGGCCCGGTCCGTGACCTGTACGCCCTCGGAGGCGCCGAAGTGCTCGGCCTGGCGGTGCTCGGGCTGGACGACGGCCTGGTCGTGCGTGGTGAGGGCCTGCTGGCCGCCGCCTCCGCCGTCGGTGTACTCCGCGTCGAAGACGCCGAAGATGTTCGCGTTCTCGTCGTGGCCGCCGTCGGCGCTGGTCTGGATGGTGCCGGAGCAGCCGTTCGCCGAGGTCACGGGGTGGCCGTGGCTGTCGTGGCCGAGGATGAAGGTGACCTTCACCTTGGCGCAGTCGATGGTGCCGTCCTCCCGGTCGGTCACCTTCACCTTGAAGGGCACCGCGTCACCGAAGGCGAACAGCTGTCCGTCCTCGGGGAGCTGGAGCGTCACCGTGGGCGCGGTGTTGCCGACGACGATCTGCACGCTGGAGCTGCCGGTGCGGCCGTCCGGGTCCTTCGCCGTCAGGGTCGCGGTGTAGGTGCCGTTGGTCCGGTACCTGTGCGTCGGGTTGGCCGAGGTGGACGTGGTGCCGTCACCGAAGTCCCAGCTGTAGGTGAGGGCGTCGCCGTCGGCGTCCGTGGTGCCCGCGGAGGAGAACCGCACCCTGAGCGGCGCCTGTCCGGACGTCCTGTCGGCGGCGGCCTGCGCCACGGGCGAGTGGCCGTCGGTCGCGTTCTCGATGCGGTACAGCGCGGAGTTCTCGTCGCCGCCGAACCAGGCCAGGCCGTAGTCGAGGACGTACAGCGCGCCGTCCGGGCCGAAGGCCATGTCCATCACCTGGGTGCCGGTCCACGGCACGTCGGCGATGGACTGCACGGTGCCGCTGTCGTCCGACGAGATCCGCTTGATCCACTGGCGGCCGAACTCACCGGCGAAGAAGTCCCCGTCGTACGCCTCCGGGAACTTGACCGGGGAGTCGAGCGAGGCGTCGTAGTCGTAGACCGGACCGCCCATCGGGGACTCGGAGCCGGTGCCGAACTCGGGCACGGACCCGCCGTCGTAGGGGATCCAGGCGGCCTGGGCCGGGGGCAGGTCGGTGAGACCGGTGTTGTTCGGCGAGGTGTTCTTCGGCGCGGCGCAGTCGAAGGCGGCGCCCGAGGTCTTCGTCGCGAAGTCGTAGTCGACGTAGGCGTCGTTGTCGCCGGTGCAGTACGGCCAGCCGAAGTTGCCGGGCTCGGTCACGCGGGCGAACTCGACCTGTCCGGCGGGTCCGCGCGCGGGGTCGGCGGCGCCCGCGTCCGGGCCGTAGTCACCGACGTAGAGGATGCCGGTCTTCTTGTCGACGCTGAAGCGGAACGGGTTGCGGAAGCCCATCGCGTAGATCTCGGGACGCGTCTTCTCCGTGCCCGGCGCGAAGAGGTTGCCGTCGGGGACGGAGTACGAGCCGTCGGCGTTCACCTTGATGCGCAGGATCTTGCCGCGCAGGTCGTTGGTGTTGCCGGAGGTGCGCTGGGCGTCGAAGACGGGGTTGCGGTTCGCGCGCTCGTCGATGGGCGTGTAGCCGTCCGACTGGAACGGGTTGGAGTCGTCGCCGGTCGACAGGTAGAGATTGCCGTCCGCGTCGAAGTCGATGTCGCCGCCGACGTGGCAGCAGATGCCGCGGGTGGCGGGGACGTCGAGGATCTTCTTCTCGCTGGCGTTGTCGAGGGTGCCGTCGGCGTTCAGGACGAAGCGGGAGAGCCGGTTGACGCCGTCGAAGGGGGCGAAGTCGGCCGCGGTGCCCGTCTCGGGGGCGTCGCCGGCCGGGGTGTCGAGCGGCGGGGCGTAGTACAGGTAGATGAAGCGGTTGTCGGCGAAGCCGGGGTCGACGCCGACGCCCTGCAGGCCCTCCTCGTCGTGCGAGTAGACGTCGAGCTCGCCGGCGAGGCGGGTGTTGCCGGCGCTGTCGGTGATCCGCAGTTCGCCGTCGCGCGAGGTGTGCAGCACGGAGCGGTCCGGGAGGACGGCGAGCGACATGGGCTCGCCGACCTCCGGTTCGCCCTTGGCGAGGGTGACCTGCTGGAAGTCCTCGGCGGCGGCCGGCGCGGCGGGTGCCGCGCCGGGGTCCGCGACGGCCGCGCCCGCCGGGGGTGTGGCGAGGGTCAGCGAGGCACCGGCGAGGAGGGCGCCGGTGAGCAGCGCGAGGGCCTTGCGGAATCGTATTTTCGGGCGCTCTCCGTGGCCCTCGGTTCTGGTGGTGCTCGTGTGGTCGTTCGTGTGGTCGTTCGCGTGCACGGATGCCTCCAGGATGGGGCTGGTGGTTCATGCGGGTGCGATACGCCGGGGTGCGCCGGGCACCCCGGAACTGGTGGACCCCGGTGCGAAGGGCCCGTTCCTTCGAAGGCTCAGTCGTTCAAAGGCTCAGTCGTTGCCGCCGAACGCCGCGTCGAACGAGGCCGTCGGCGGTTCGAAGTCGAATGCCTTCAGCCGGGTGAGCGCCTCGGGGGCGCCCTGGAGCCGGTCCATGCCGGCGTCCTCCCACTCGACCGAGATCGGTCCCTTGTAGTCGATGGAGCGCAGCATCCGGAACACGTCCTCCCAGGGGACGTCGCCGTGGCCCGCGGACACGAAGTCCCAGCCGCGGCGCGGGTCGCCCCACGGGAGGTGCGAGCCGAGGCGGCCGTTGCGGCCGTCGAGGCGCTTGCGCGCCTCCTTGCAGTCCACGTGGTAGATCCGGTCGCGGAAGTCCCACAGGAAGCCGACCGGGTCCAGGTCCTGCCACACGAAGTGCGACGGGTCGAAGTTCAGCCCGAAGGCGGGCCGGTGGTCGACCGCCTCCAGCGCCCGCTGGGTCGTCCAGTAGTCGTACGCGATCTCGCTGGGGTGGACCTCGTGAGCGAACCGTACGCCCTCGGCGTCGAAGACGTCGAGGATCGGGTTCCAGCGGGTGGCGAAGTCCTCGTAGCCGCGCTCGATCATCGATTCGGGGGCCGGCGGGAACATCGCGACCAGGTGCCAGATCGCGGAACCGGTGAAGCCGATGACGGTGTCGACCCCGAAGGCCGCCGCGGCGCGCGCGGTGTCGGCGATCTCGGCCGCCGCCCGCTGCCGTACGCCTTCCGCGTCGCCGTCGCCCCAGATGCGGGACGGGAGGATCGCCTGGTGGCGTTCGTCGATGATGGCGTCGCAGACGGCCTGGCCGACCAGGTGGTTGGAGATGGCCCAGCACTTGAGGCCGTACTTGTCGAGCAGTTCCCGCCTGGAGTCCAGGTACCCGGGGTCCGCCAGGGCCCTGTCGACCTCGAAGTGGTCGCCCCAGCAGGCGAGTTCGAGGCCGTCGTAGCCGAAGTCGCGGGCGAGGCGGCAGACCTCTTCCAGGGGCAGGTCGGCCCACTGGCCGGTGAACAGCGTGAAGGTGCGCGGCACGGTACTGGTCCTCCTCAGCTCGCTACGGGGGTGAAGACGGAGTTCTTCTCGGCGCTCTCCTCGACGGCGGCGAGCACGCGCTGCACCTGCAGTCCGTCGGCGAAGGAGGGCAGCGGCCGGCTGCCCCCGGCGATGGCGTGGACCAGGTCGCGGGCCTGGTGCACGAAGGTGTGCTCGTAGCCCAGGCCGTGGCCCGGCGGCCACCAGGCGTCCAGGTAGGGGTGGTCGGGCTCGGTGACCAGGATGCGGCGGAAGCCCGCGTACGTGCCGGGTTCCGTGCCGTCGTGGTACTGGAGTTCGTTGAGGCGCTCCAGGTCGAAGGCCAGCGAGCCCTTCTCGCCGTTGAGTTCGATGCGCAGGGAGTTCTTGCGGCCGGTCGCGAACCGGGTGGCCTCGAAGGAGGCGAGGGCTCCCGACGCCAACCGTGCGGTGAAGAGGGCGGCGTCGTCGACCGTGACGGGCCCCTTCCCGGCACCGTCGGCCGTCGCCGAGAGACCGTCGGACGCCCCGGAGAGCAGCGGCCGCTCCCTGACGAACGTCTCGGTCATGGCGGACACCCCGGTCACCGGTTCCCCCGCCAGGTACTGCGCGAGGTCGACGATGTGCGCGCCCAGGTCTCCGAGGGCGCCCGAGCCCGCCGACTCCTTGCGCAGCCGCCAGGTGAGCGGGAACTGCGGGTCGACCAGCCAGTCCTGGAGGTACGTCACCCGTACGTGCCGCAGGGCGCCCAGGCGGCCCTCCGCGACCATCCTGCGGGCGAGTGAGGTGGCGGGCACCCGGCGGTAGTTGAAGCCGACCATCGCGACCTGGCCGCGGGCGGCGGCGGCCTCGGCGGCCCCGGCCATCGCCTCGGCCTCCTCGACCGTGTTGGCGAGGGGTTTCTCGCACAGCACGTGCTTGCCGGCCTCCAGTGCGGCGACGGCGATCTCGGCGTGGCTGTCGCCGGGGGTGCAGATGTCGACGATGTCGACGTCGTCGCGGGCGATCAGGGCGCGCCAGTCGGTCTCGGTGGCCGCCCAGCCGAGCCGGTCGGCGGCCCCCCGCACGGCTTCCGCGTCACGGCCGCAGACGGCCGCGAGCACGGGTCGGCGCGGCAGGTCGAAGACGCGGCCCGCGGTGCGCCACCCCTGGGAGTGGGCGGCGCCCATGAACGCGTATCCGACCATGCCCACGCCCAGCGGGGGCCGTCCGGCCGCCGCCCCGGGCCGTGCCCCGGCCTGTGCCTCGTCGGGCTGCTGCGGCTGTGCCATACGGAGGTCCTCCTCTTCGTCGTGGCGCGGTGGGGGGGCGCTCCGCTGTGCGCGGAGAAGGAACCGCGGATCCGTCGTGGCCGGCCGCGCAGTTCCTCACGCCCCTTGAAGGGCCCTGGGGACCTGCGGGTCCGTCGTGGCCGGCCGCGCAGTTCCTCACGCCCCTTGAAGGGCCCTGGGGACCTGCGGGTCCGTCGTGGCCGGCCGCGCAGTTCCCCGCGCCCCTGACGGGCCGCCCCTGCTGGGCGGCCCCGACGGGGTCCGGCTCTACTTGAAACCGGTGGGCAGGTACGTCTTGACGTTCTCCTTGTCGACGACCGCCGAGTAGAGCGTCAGGGACGAGGGGATCTCGAACTCCGCGAGGCCGCTGACGCCCTTGCCCTGGCCGAGCGCGCGGGCGAGGTCGATCGCCGACGCGGCCATGGTGGGCGGGTACAGGACGGTGGCCTTGAGGACGCCGTTGTCCGCCTCGATGGCCTGCATGGCGGAGAGCGCGCCCGCCCCGCCGACCATGATGAAGTCGTCCCGGCCGGCCTGCTCGATGGCGCGCAGGGCGCCGACGCCCTGGTCGTCGTCGTGGTTCCACAGCGCGTCGAACTTCGACTGGGCCTGCAGGAGCTGGGACATCTTGGCCTGTCCCGACTCGACGGTGAACTCGGCGGCCTGGCGGGCCACCTTCTTGATGTTCGGGTAGTTCTTCAGGGCCGCGTCGAAGCCGGCCGTGCGCTGCTTGGTGAGTTCCAGGTTGTCGAGTCCGGCCAGTTCGATGACCTTGGCGTTCTTCTTGTCCTTGAGCTGCTCGCCGATGTAGTGGCCGGCGTTGAGGCCCATGCCGAAGTTGTCGCCGCCGATGTAGGAGCGGTAGGCCTGCGGGGAGTTGAAGACGCGGTCGAGGTTGACCACCGGGATGCCGGCGCGCATGGCCTTGAGACCGACCTGGGTGAGGGCCTTGCCGTCGGCCGGCAGGATCACCAGGACGTCGACCTTCTTGTTGATCAGCGTCTCTATCTGGCCGATCTGGGCCGCGGTGTCGTTGGAGCCCTCGGTGATCTCCAGCGTCACGTCCTCGTACTTCTCGGCACGCTTCTTGGCGTTGTCGTTGATCGCGTTGAGCCAGCCGTGGTCGGCCTGCGGACCCGCGAAGCCGATGGTGACCTGCTTGCCGGGCTTGTCGTCGGCGGCGGGCTGGTCGTTGGAGGCCGGCTCGTCGTCGGATTCGTTGCTGGTGCAACCGGCGAGGAGGACACCGGCCGAGACGGCGGCGGTGCCGAAGAGAAGTCCTCTGCGGCTCGTGAGCTCTGGCATGGCGGTGGTCCCTTTCCTCAAGGCGTGTCCCTCGGGTCGTACGGGGTGGTGCGGGGTGCCGATCACGTGCTGATCGAGCAGTGATGGAGTACTGATCAAGCGGTGATCGAGTGCTGGTCGGGTGCCGCGCGGCGCTACGTGGTGTTCGCGGTGCGGCGCTGGACGAGCACGGCGGCGACGATGATCGCGCCCTTGGCGATCTGCTGGACGTCGCTCTGCAGGTTGTTCAGGGCGAAGATGTTCGTGATCGTGGTGAAGATCAGGACCCCGAGCACCGATCCGACGATGGTGCCGCGCCCCCCGCTGAGGAGGGTGCCGCCGATGATGGCCGCGGCGATCGCGTCGAGTTCGTACAGGTTGCCGTTGGTGTTCTGGCCCGAGCCGGACAGGACGATCAGCATGAAGGCCGCGATGCCGCAGCACAGTCCGGAGAGCAGATAGAGGTAGAGGCGCTGGCGGCGTACGTCGATGCCGGCGAGCCGGGTCGCCTCCGCGTTGCCGCCGACGGCCACCGTGCGCCGTCCGAAGGTGGTGCGGTTGAGCACGAGCCAGCCGATGACCGTCACGACCGCGAACATCAGGACCAGCGGCGGGATACCGAGGACGTAGGAGTCCCGCTCGCCGAGGTCGAGGATGCCGTCGATGGTGACGACCTGGGTGTTGCCGTCGGTGATCTGGAGGGCGAGGCCGCGGGCCGAGGCCAGCATGGCGAGGGTCGCGATGAACGGCACCATGCCGCCGTACGCGATCAGCAGTCCGTTCACCAGGCCGCAGCCGACACCGACGATCACCGCGGTGAACAGGACGCCTGTGAAGCCGTACTCCTGGGTGGCGACGGTGGTCGCCCACACCGAGGCGAGCGCCACGATCGCGCCGACGGACAGGTCGATGCCGCCGGAGGTGATGACGAAGGTCATCCCGACCGTGACGACGCCGATCACCGATGCCTGGGTGAGGACGAGCTGGAGGTTGCGGGTGTCGAGGAACTCGTCGGGCTTGGTGATGCCTCCGATGAGGATCAGGGCGGCGAGCACACCGAGCAGTGACAGGGTGCGGACGTCGGCACGTGCCACGACCACCCGCCACGGACTGGGTTCCACCTGCGGTGACAGCTTCGGGGTGTCGTCCCTGGGCGGGGACACGGGCTGCGTCATGACGCCGGGCTTCCTTCCATGACGAGGTCGAGTACGCGGTGTTCGTCGAGTTCCTGGGCGGGCGCCGTGTGGACGACCCGGCCCTCGCGGAGCACCAGGACGCGGTCGGCGAGGCCGAGGACCTCGGGTACTTCGCTGGAGACCATGAGCACGGCCAGGCCTTCGTCGGCGAGGCGGCGGATGACGGCGTACAGCTCGGCGCGGGCGCCGACGTCGACGCCGCGGGTCGGTTCGTCGAGCAGCAGCACCCGGCAGCCGCGCAGCAGCCAGCGGGCGAGGACCGCCTTCTGCTGGTTGCCGCCGGAGAGCGTGCGGATGAGGGCGGACGGGTTGTCGGGGCGCAGCGACAGCTCGCGGGTCGCCTTGCGCGCCGCGTCCCGTTCGGCGTTCCGGTCCAGCCAGCCGCCGTACGAGAAGCGGGACATGGAGGACACGGAGACGTTGCGGGTGACGGACTCCAGCATCAGCAGGGCCTGCGCCTTGCGCTCCTCGGGGGCGAGGCCGAGACCGGCGGCGACGGCCGTCCGGACGCTGCCGGGCTTCAACTGCTTCCCGTCGACCAGGACTTGGCCGGTACTCGGCTTGCGGGCGCCGTAGACGGTCTCCAGGATCTCGGAGCGGCCGGAGCCGACGAGTCCCGCGAGACCGACGATCTCACCCGGACGCAGGACCAGGTCCAGCGGCTCGAACTCGCCCTCGCGGGAGAGTCCCCGGACCTCCAGCACCGGAGCGGGCAGGTCCCGGGGCGCGGGGCGCGGCGGGAAGACGTACTCGACGTTGCGCCCCGTCATCAGCGCGACGACCTCGCGGGTCGGCGTGGAGTCGGCGGGCAGGCCGCCGGCCACCGCGCGGCCGTCCTTCAGCACCGTGACCCGGTCGCCGATGCGGCGGATCTCCTCCAGGCGGTGCGAGATGTAGACGACGGCGACGCCCTCGGCGGTGAGGTCGGTGACGATGCGGAAGAGGTTGTCGACCTCGTCGGGGTCCAGGGCCGCGGACGGCTCGTCCATGACGATGAGGCGTACGTCGTGGGAGAGCGCCCGGGCCATGGAGACGATCTGCTGGTGGGCGGCGGACAGCTCGCCGACCAGCCGCCCGGGGTCGATCTCCGGATGGCCGAGCCGCTTCAGCAGGGCGGCGGTCGACGCCCTGGCCTCCTTGCCGCGCACGACGAACCCGGCGGACGTCGGTTCGTGGCCGAGGTAGACGTTCTCGGCGACCGACAGGCCCTCCACCAGGTCGAGTTCCTGGTAGATGGTGGCGATGCCGAGGCGCATGGCGGCGATGGGCGAGCGGAGCACGACCTGCTCGCCGCGCCAGCCGATCGTGCCGTCGTCCGGCTGGTGGGCGCCGGCCAGGACCTTGATGAGTGTGGACTTCCCCGCGCCGTTCTGGCCGAGCAGGCAGTGCACTTCACCGGGCAGGACGTCGAGGTCGACGCCGTCGAGGGCCCGGACACCGGGGAACGACTTGGTGATTCCGGACATCGTGAGAAGGGGTGGTTCTGGTGCCATGACGGTTCCCCTCGGCATGCGGGCCGGTTGCAGGGCAGGGCGGAGCAGGGCAGGGCGGAGCGGTCGGGTGGTGAGGGTGTGCGGGTGCGGGTGTACGGACGCGGGTGTGTACGGGTGCGGGTGTGCAGATGTGGGTGTACGGACGCGGGTGTTACGCGGGTGAGAACAGGTGGTCGCTGATGAGCCGGGCCGCGCCGATGACTCCGGCGGTGGGGCCCAACTCCCCCAGCACGATGGGCAGGTTGCCGGTCGCGAGAGGCAGCGACTGGCGGTAGACCTGGGTGCGGATCGCGGCGAGCAGGGTGTGGCCGAGTCCGGTCACCCCACCGCCGATCACCACCAGGCCCGGGTTGAAGAAGCTGACGAGTCCGGCGATGACCTGGCCGGTGCGGTTGCCGCCCTCGCGGATCAGGTCGAGCGCGGTGGCGTCGCCCGCGGCGGCAGCGGCGGCGACGTCGACGGCGCTCAGGGCGCCCGCCGCCTCCAGCCGTGCCGCGAGTTCCTCGGAGACCCCCTGCTGGGCGGCCTCCATCGCGTCACGGGCCAGTGCGGCACCGCTGAAGTGGGCCTCCAGGCAGCCCCGGTTGCCGCACGCGCACGGACGGCCGTCCGGTACGGCCTGGATGTGGCCGATGTCGCCCGCGCTGCCCGTCGTACCGCGGTAGACCCCACCGCCGACGACGATCCCGCAGCCGATACCGGTACCGATCTTGACGCAGAGGAAGTCGCCCACGGAGCGGGCCACGCCCGCGTGCTGCTCCCCCATCGCCATCAGGTTCACGTCGTTGTCGACCATGACGGGGCAGCCGAGGTCCTGGCTCAGCGCCTCGCGCACCGGGAACCCGTCCCAGCCCGGCATGATCGGTGGGGCGACCGGGATGCCCTCGGGGAAGCGAACGGGTCCGGGTACCCCGATGCCGGCGCCGTCGAACCCCTCGGCGAGCCCCGACGCCTTCAGCTTCTGCGCCATGGACAGGACCTGCTCGAAGACCGCGACCGGGCCCTCGCGCACGTCCATGGGCTGGTTGATGTGGCCCAGCACCTCCAGCTCCGCGTTGGTGACCGCGACGTCTATCGAGGTGGCCCCGATGTCGACGCCCAGGAAGCGCAGCGCGGGGGCGAGGCGGATGTTGTGGGACCGGCGGCCGCCGCGGGACGCGGCGAGTCCGTCGGCCACCACCAGGCCCGTCTCCAGGAGCCGTTCGACCTCCACGGCCAGCTTGGACCGGGAGAGGTCGACCTGGTCCCCGAGCTGTGCCCGCGAGTTGGGGCCGCCGTCGCGCAGCAGTCTGAGCAGCCGCGCCTGATGGGCGTTCCCGGGTCGCGCTGTCATACGTCTCACGAGCCCCTCCCCGCCTCATCGGCACCGCCGTCGTTGTCTTTCGAGGGGAACGTAGCAGTGGCTGCCGCACCTGGGAAGAACTTGCGCAGGAATTGCCCACGACTTTTTCCACTCACAGGACAAAGGAAGGGCGGACGGTGGCCGGGAGCCGCCCGGCGCAGCAGGATGGACGGCGTGGCCGGGGCCGCCGTGGTCCGCGGCGGAAGGGGGAAAACACGTGATCTTGGTGACGGGTGCCACGGGGAACGTGGGAGCCCATGTCGTGCGCGCGGTGGCCGCCGAGGGCGAGCCGGTGCGCGCGCTGAGCCGCTCGGGCGAGGGTGCCGGACTGCCGCCGGGCGCGGAGGCGGTCGCGGCGGACCTGAACAGTCCGCGGACGCTGCGCGGGGTGCTCGACGGGGTGCGCGCCCTGTTCCTCATGCCGGGGTACGAGGGACAGCGTGCCGTGCTCGCCGACGCGCGGTCCGCGGGGGTGGAGCGGGTGGTGATGCTGTCGGGCATGGCGGCGAAGGCCGCGGACCACAACGCGGTCACCCGCTATCTGCGGGCGGCGGAGGAGGAGGTGCGGGAGTCCGGGCTCGCCTGGACGTTCCTGCGGCCGGCGAGCTTCATGTCGAACGCGCTGTCGTTCGCGGACCAGCTCCGCAAGGGCGACGAGGTGCGCGTGCCGTTCCCCGGCGTGCGCACGGCGGACATCGATCCGTACGACATCGCCCGGGTGGCCGCGCGGGCGCTGCTGTCGTCCGAGCACGGGGGCCGCGCCTACAGCCTGACGGGGCCCCAGTCCCTGCTGCCCGGCGACCGGGTCGCCGTCCTCGCCGAGGTGCTGGGCCGGGACCTGCGGGCCGTCGGGCTCACGGACGAGGAGACGCGGGAGGCCCTGCGGGCGGCCTTCCCCGCCCCGTACGCCGAGGCGTTCCTGCGCTTCTTCGGCGACGGCGTCCTGGACGAGTCGCAGGTCCTGCCGACGGTCGAGGAGGTCACGGGCCGCCCGCCGCGCACGTTCCTTCAGTGGGCGCGGGAGCACGCGGACGCGTTCTGACGAGCCCGACCACCCCCGGCCGCCCCGGCCGCCCTCCCCAGCCGGCCCCGGCCCCCGGCTCCGTGCGGCTCCGTACGGCCCCGTTGCGGGGTCGCTAGTCGCGCGGCCGTGCGTGGTACGTCCTGCGGGTGTGCTCGGTGTGGGCGCGCATGACCTCGGTCGCGCGCTGTTCGTCGCGGGCGGAGATCGCGGCGATCAGGTCGCGGTGCTCGATCCAGGACTGCCGCCCGCGCTGCCGGGCGACCGGGGTGTAGTACCAGCGCACGCGCCGGTCGACCTGCGCGGCCAGTTCGGCCAGGACCGCGTTGCCCGCGAGCTCCATGACCTTGGCGTGGAAGCGGGCGTTGGTCGCGACCGCGGCGTCCACGTCGTCGGCGGCGACCGACTCCTCGCCCCGGGCGCACAGCTCCTCCAGGGCGGCGATGCCCGACGTGCCCGTGTTGGCCGCCGCGAGCCGGGCCGCCTCGGCCTCCAGGAGCGTGCGCACGGTGAGGAGCTGGTCCGCCTCCGCCTCGGTGGGTTCGTGCACGAACGCGCCCTGCGCGGGCCGCAGGTCGACCCACCCCTCGGTGTTCAGCCGCTGCAGGGCTTCGCGCACGGGCTGCCGGGAGACCCCGAGGTGTCCGGCGAGCTCGCTCTCGACGAGGTGCTGGCCGGGCTGCAGGGCGCGCGTCGTGATCAGTTCGAGCAGGGCCTCGTAGACGCGGTCCCTGAGCGGACCCGGCCGTTCGAGCTTCGGCACCGATCCCTGCGGCAGTCCGGTCGACAACATCGCGGTCCCCCTCCTGTGCGGCCGCGGCGGCCGCGGCGTCTGCGCGCGGCGGCACGGCAGCCCGGCATCCGGCACCCGGCATCCGCTCCGGTAACCGTATTCGGCATCGATTGTCTTTCGTCTACAGTCTACGGCGCACAATGACCAGGCCAAGGGGGCGTCGGCCTCGTCACACCGGACCGCGACAGCAGGTCAGGGACAGTGGACGACCTGACCCGCGTACGAGAGGTTGCCGCCGAAGCCGAAGAGGAGGACGCGGTCGCCGGTGGAGATCTCGCCGCGTTCGACGAGTTTGGACAGGGCGATCGGGATGCTGGCGGCGGAGGTGTTGCCGGATTCGACGACGTCCCGCGCGACGACGGCGTTCACGGCGCCGATCTTCCCGGCGAGCGGCTCGATGATCCGCAGGTTGGCCTGGTGCAGCACGACGGCGGCGAGGTCCTCGGGCGTCAGGCCGGCCCGCTCGCATGCCTTGCGCGCCATGGCCGGCAGCTTGGTGGTGGCCCACCGGTAGACGCTCTGGCCCTCCTGGGCGAACCGCGCGGGGGTGCCCTCGATGCGTACCGCGTGCCCCATCTCGGGCACCGATCCCCAGAGCACCGGCCCGATGGCGCTCTCCTCGGCGGCCTCGACGACGGCGGCCCCCGCCCCGTCCCCGACCAGGACGCAGGTCGTGCGGTCCGTCCAGTCGGTCACCTCGGACATCTTGTCGGCGCCGATGACCAGGACCCGGGTCGCGCCGCCGGCCCGCACGGCGTGGTCGGCGGTGGCCAGCGCGTGGGTGAAGCCCGCGCAGACCACGTTGAGGTCCATGACGGCCGGCGACGGCATGCCGAGGCGGGCGGCCACCCGGGCGGCCATGTTCGGCGAGCGGTCGACGGCCGTGGAGGTGGCCACCAGGACGAGGTCGATGTCCTCGGGGGCGAGTCCCGCGGACGCCAGGGCCTTGGCGGCGGCGTGCGCGGCCAGCTCGTCGACGGGCTCGTCGGGTCCGGCGATGTGGCGCGTGCGGATGCCCACCCGGCTGGTGATCCACTCGTCGCTGGTGTCGACCAGCTCCGCCAGGTCCTCGTTGGTGAGAACCCTGGCGGGCTGGTAGTGGCCGACGGCGGTGATACGTGAGCCGGTCATGGGCGGTCCCCCTGGGGTGCATGGGTAGCGGGACTCACCAGTCTGACCAGGTACTCGCGGGTACGAGGACATGTGAAGTCACAGGATTGCCGTGCCGCCCTTGTCGGCTTCCGTCAGACCCCCGGACGCCCGGACACCTGTCCCGCGGACGTACGAGCGTCCGTCCCACAGGCGTGCGAGCGCCTACCCGGTGAACAACTGGGTGGCTTTCCGTACGAGCTCGTACAGACCGTAGGCCAGCGGAGCCCCCACCCAGACCCAGGTGAGGGCGATCAGCGGGCGTCGGTCGGGCGCCGCGCCGTCCGCCGGAGCGCCGTCGGGCACGCCGCCGTCGGGCACGCCGCGGTCAGGCGGACTGCTGTCGCTCGTGGACATCGGCGGTCTCCTTCCGGTCGGTCACGTGGTGGCGGGGGCTGACGGGCCGGACGAGTTCGTTGGCGACGAACCCGACCACGAGCAGCCCGATCATGATGATCAGTGACAGTCCGTACAGGGACGCCCCGGACCTGCCGGCCTCCTCCTGCCGGTCCGCGATCCAGTTGACGATCAGGGGGCCGAGCACACCGGCCGTGGACCAGGCGGTGAGCAGCCGTCCGTGGATCGCGCCGACCTGGTAGGTCCCGAAGAGGTCCTTCAGATAGGCGGGCACGGTCGCGAAGCCGCCGCCGTAGAAGGAGAGGATCACCAGTGCGGCGATGACGAACACGGGCTTCGAGGAGTCCCCGACCCAGGCGATGAGCGCGTACATCAGTGCGCCGACGCCCAGGTAGACGCGGTAGATGTTCTTGCGTCCGATCAGGTCGGACGTGGAGGACCAGCCGATGCGGCCCGCCATGTTGGCCGCCGAGAGCAGCGCGACGAAGCCGGCCGCGGCCGGCACCGAGACGGGTGTGGAGGTGTCCGCGAAGAAGTCCCTGATCATCGGCGCGGCCTTCTCCAGGATGCCGATGCCCGCGGTCACGTTCATGCAGAGCACGATCCACAGGAGCCAGAACTGCGGGGTGCGCACGGCGCTGTTCGCGGAGACCTGTACGCCCTCCAGCGGGGCCGGGGTGCCGTCGGCCGCGGTCTTCACGGGGCGCGGCACACGCACCAGCAGTACGCCGAGCGACATGAAGACGGCGTACGTCAGTCCGTGCACGAGGAAGGCCAGCGCGATGCCCGAGCTGTCGGAGCCGAAGGAGTCCAGCATCTGCGCGGACCACGGCGAGGCGATCAGCGCGCCGCCGCCGAAGCCCATGATGGCGATGCCGGTGGCCATGCCGGGCCGGTCCGGGAACCACTTGATGAGCGTGGAGACGGGCGAGATGTAGCCGATGCCGAGGCCGATGCCGCCGACGAAGCCGTAGCCGAACACGATCAGCCAGTACTGCTCGGTGGCGGCGCCGAGGGCGGAGAGCAGGAAGCCCGAGGAGAAGCAGACCAGGGCGACCGTCATCGCCCAGCGCGGCCCGTTGCGCTCCACGAGCGTGCCGCCGAACGCGGCGGACAGGCCCAGCATCACGATGCCGAGCTGGAAGGGCAGGGCGCTCTGGGTGCCGCTGAGGTCGAGCGCGGACTCCAGGGAGGGCTTGAACACGGACCAGGCGTATGCCTGCCCGATGGAGAGGTGGACCGACAGGGCCGCGGGCGGGACCAGCCAGCGGCTCCAGCCCGGTGGGGCTACAGGGGGACTCATGATCCGGACGATAGGAAGCGGCCGTCCGGTTGGGAAGGCGGGGCACCCCGACTCGTCGACCGTATGCGGTGAACGGTATGCCGGGTGCGGTGAACGGTCGGTTCCGGCCGACGAACGGCCTTTCCGGCCGCGCCGTGCCGTTCCACGGCGGGTGTCCGTGAGGCAACACCCGGCGATCCCCGGAGCCGGCCGGCCCCGGTCGGCACCGGGGGTGGCGGTCGGCACCGGGGTGGCGGTCACCGCGCGCCGGGTGCTGCGCGAACCCTTGCCGCCCCAACCCCCATACTGTAGACAATATTCAGTCGACACGATGACGGCATGATGTCGACATGATCCGGCACGGTCCACCGCTGTCCAGCGTCTCCTCGGTACCCTCGACCGAACGGAGCCCTCCGGTGAAAGTGGCAGTTCTCGGCGCCGGTGCGATCGGCGCCTACGTCGGTGCCGCGCTGCATCGCGCGGGTGCCGATGTGCACCTCATCGCCCGTGGACCGCATCTCGCGGCCATGAGGCGGCACGGAGTGCGCGTGCTCAGTCCGCGCGGCGACTTCACCGCCCGGACCCACGCCACCGGCGACCCGGCCGAGGTCGGCCCGGCCGACTTCGTCTTCCTGGGCCTCAAGGCCAACTCGTACGCGGCGTGCGGGCCGCTCATCGAGCCTCTCCTCCACGACTCCACGGCGGTGGTCGCCGCCCAGAACGGCATCCCCTGGTGGTACTTCCACCGGCACGGCGGCCCGTACGACGGCCACCGCGTCGAGAGCGTGGACCCCGGCGGCGCGGTCAGTGCGGTGATCGCGCCCTCCCGGGCCGTCGGCTGTGTCGTCTACGCGGCGACCGAGCTGGCGGGACCCGGGGTGGTCCGCCACCTCGAAGGCACCCGGTTCTCCGTCGGCGAGCCCGACCGCACGGTCTCGGTGCGCTGCGTCGAGTTCGGCGAAGCCATGGTGGCCGGCGGGCTCAAGTGCCCGGTGGAACCCGACCTGCGCAACGACATCTGGCTCAAGCTGCTCGGCAACATCTCCTTCAACCCCATCAGCGCCCTGGCCCGCGCCACCATGCGGCAGATGTGCCTGCACGGCGGCACCCGGCGGGTCATCGAGATCATGATGACCGAGACGCTCGCGGTCGCCGAGGCGCTGGGCTGCCGGGTGGGCGTCTCCATCGAGCGGCGCCTGGCCGGCGCGGAGCGCGTCGGCGACCACCGCACCTCGACGCTCCAGGACCTGGAGCGCGGCAAGCCGCTCGAACTCGACGTGCTGCTCGCCGCCGTCGTCGAACTCGCGGAGATCACCGGCGTCCCGGTGCCCACGCTCCGCACCGTCCACGCCATCTCGGACCTGCTCGCCCTGAGGACCGCCGCATGAGCTGCCGCCGCATGAGCTACCGCCGCGTGAGCAACCGCACGAAGGCCCGCACGAGGAACCCGAGGAGCCCCGTATGAGGAAGCGAGACCGGACTCCCCCCGTCTACAAGCGTCTCCAGTACCCGCTGGTCCGTGACTCCCGGGACGAGCCCTTCCGGCGCGCCTCCTGGGACGAGGCCCTGGACCGGGCCGCCCGGGGCCTGGGCGCCGCGCGCGGCGCGTTCGGCATGTTCTCCTGCGCCCGCGCCACCAACGAGATGAACTACGTGGCGCAGAAGTTCGCCCGCGTGGTCATGGGCACCAACAACGTCGACTCCTGCAACCGCACCTGCCACGCGCCCAGCGTGGCCGGCCTGTCGGCGGCCTTCGGGTCGGGCGGCGGCACCTCCTCGTACGGCGAGGTCGAGCACACCGACCTGATCGTCATGTGGGGCTCCAACGCCCGTTTCGCGCACCCGATCTTCTTCCAGCACGTCCTGCGGGGGATCAGGAACGGCGCCCGGATGTACGCGGTCGACCCGCGCCGCACCTCCACGGCCGAGTGGGCCGAGGGCTGGCTCGGACTGGACGTCGGCACGGACATCCCGATGGCGCACGCGATCGGCCGCGAGATCATCCGCGCGGGCCTCGTGAACGAGGCGTTCGTCGAGCGGGCCACCACCGGCTTCGAGGAGTACCGGCAGCTCGTCGAACCGTGGACGCTCTCGCTCGCCGGGAAGGTGACGGGCGTGCCGGCCGCCGCGATACGGGAGCTGGCGCACGCCTACGCCCGTGCCGAGCGCGCCCAGCTGTGCTGGACGCTCGGCATCACCGAGCACCACAACGGCACGGACAACGTGCGCGCGCTCATCAACCTCGCCCTCCTGACCGGCCACGTGGGCCGCTTCGGCTCGGGGCTCCAGCCCCTGCGCGGGCAGAACAACGTGCAGGGCGGCGGCGACATGGGCGCCATCCCGAACCGGCTGCCCGGCTTCCAGGACATCCTCGACCCCGGCACCCGGCTGAAGTTCGAGTCCGCGTGGGACACCGTCATCCAGCCGCACCACGGGCTGAACCTGACGGAGATGTTCGAGGCCATGGAGGAGGGCTCGCTGCGGGCCGTCTACTGCATCGGGGAGAACCCGGCGCAGTCGGAGGCCGACAGCGGACAGGCCGTGCGCCGGATGCGGAAGCTCGACTTCCTCGTCGTCCAGGACATCTTCCTGACGAGGACGGCCGAGCTCGCGGACGTGGTCCTCCCCGCGACCGCGGGCTGGGCGGAGACCGAGGGCACGACCACCAGCAGCGAGCGCCGGGTCCAGCGGGTGCGCCGGGCGGTCACCCCGCCGGGGGAGGCCCGCGAGGACATCGACATCCTCTGCGACCTGGCCGCCCGGCTCGGCCACGAGTGGAAGTACGCGGACTCCGAGGCCGTCTGGAACGAGCTGCGGTCGGTGTCCCCGGACCACTACGGGATGACGTACGAGCGCCTTGAGGAGCACCGGGGCCTCCAGTGGCCCTGCCCGGAGACGGACCGGCTCGGACCCACCTATCTGCACGGCAGGCTGTGGGAGTCCGACCCGGCCGCGCGAGGGCGTCCCGCGCCCTTCGGGCTGGTCCGGCACGACCCGCCCGCGGACCTGACGGACGAGGAGTACCCGATCCGGCTGACCACGGGGCGGCGGCTGGACTCGTACAACACCGGGGTGCAGAGCGGTGGTTTCGCCTCGCCGCTGCGGCGCGGCGAATTCGTCGAGCTGTGCCCGGAGGACGCGGAGCGCCACGGAGTGGCGGCCGGCGAGCGGGTCCGGGTGTCCTCGCGGCGCGGCTCGGTGACGGCGCCGGTGTGGATCGACACCGCGCTGCGGCCGGGGCTCGCGTTCATGACCATGCACTTCCCCGACAAGGTGGACACCAACTCCCTCACCATCGAGGCGAACTGCCCGATCGCGGGGACGGCGGAGTTCAAGGCGTCGGCGATCCGGATCGAGAAGCTGCCGGCCGCGACGCGAACGAGGTGATCGTCAGTGGACCTGCACTTCGGTGACGGCAAGCCGACGGACGAGGAGCGGGCGGCGGTCGACGCGCTGCTCGGCCCCCCGGAGTCCTCCTGGGAGGGCGCCGACCGGTCCGACGCCGATCTCAGGTGGGCACGCGGCGGACGGGAGGCCCGGGAGCGCCGCGATCTGCTGTTGCCGGGGCTGCACGCCCTCAACGACCGGGTCGGCTGGATCAGCGAGGGCGCCCTCGGCTACCTGTGCCGGCGGCTCACCGTGCCGCCGGCACAGGCGTACGGGGTCGCCACCTTCTACGCGATGTTCTCGGTGAAGCCGCGCCCCGCCACCGTGCTGCACGTGTGCACGGACCTGGCGTGCGCGGCGGCGGGCGCCCCGGAGCTGTGCGCCGGGGCCGAGGCCCGCCTCGGCCCCGGCAGCGGGGTGGGCGTCCGGCGCAGCCCCTGCCTCGGCCTGTGCGAACGGGCCCCGGCGGCGCTCGCGGTCAGGGCCGGGGACCCGGTGCGTACGGCC
>NZ_JAHKJW010000041.1 GCF_019710745.1 Streptomyces beigongshangae | reverse complement strand
CTGCCGACCGCCGGCGGCGACGGCCCGGCGTGGGCCGCCGCGTCCGCCGCCCGGCGGACGCGGGCCGTCCCGGTGGCGCAGAGCGCCGACGGCTTCGCGGGCATCGACGCGCACGGCCTGTCCGGCACCACCGGTGGCGCCGGCGGCCCGGTGGTCACCGTCACCGACGCCGAGACGTTCCTGGACTACTGCGACCGCAACGAGCCCTACGTCATCCAGGTCTCGGGCACCCTGCGCATCAGCAGCAAACAGGGCGTCCGCTCGGACAAGACCATCGTCGGACTGGGCGACGACGCGGAGATCACCGGCGGCGGCCTGGACATGTACCGCAGACAGAACGTGATCATCCGGAACCTGCGGTTCACCGGAGCCGACGACGACTCCCTCAGCATCCAGCAGTCCTCGCACCACATCTGGATCGACCACTGCACCTTCAGCACGGGTGCGGACGGCCTGATCGACATCGTGCGCGGCGCGGACTGCGTCACGGTCTCCTGGAACCACTTCCACGACCACAGCAAGACCATGCTGATCGGCCACTCCGACGCCAACGGCAGCCAGGACCGGGGCAGGCTGCGGGTCAGCTTCCACCACAACTTCTTCGACGGCACGGCCCAGCGCCATCCGCGCGTCCGCTTCGGCGAACCCGTGCACGTCTACAACAACTACTACCGCGGCAACACCCTCTACGGCGTGGCGTCCACCGAGGACGCGGGCGTACTGGTGGAGGGCAACCACTTCGAGGACGTCGCCCACCCGATCTACTCCGGCTACGACGAGAGCGGACCCGGCCGGGTGGTGGAGCGGAACAACGTCTACGTCGGTTCGGGGGCGCCCCAGACGCTGGGCACCGTGATCGAACCGCGCACCTTCTACGCGTACACCCTCGACGCCCCGTCGACCGTCCCCACCGTCGTCCAGGCCGGCGCCGGTGCCGGCCGGATCGCCTGAACCCGGAAGGCACACGATGCGCCGCAGCAGCACCCTCCTCCTCACGACCCTGGCCGCGCTGACCGCCACGGCCGTCGCTCCCTCACCCGCCTCCACCGCCTCGTCCGCCTCGTCCGCCTCGTCCTCATCGGCCTCATCGGCCTCATCGGCCTCATCGGCCTCATCGGCCTCATCGGCCGAACCGGCCGGGCCGACGGCCGCGGCGGAGGCGGCACCCGCCGGGTTCGCCGGTGTCGACGCCTGGGGTCAGGACGGCACCACCGGCGGAGCGGGCGGACCGACCGTGACCGTCTCCACCGCCGCGGACCTCATCGCCGCGGTCAAGGCCGAGGGCCCCCGTACCGTTCGCGTCGACGGCATGATCACCCTGCCCGCCGGGATGTACGACGTCAGCTCCGACAAGACGGTCGTCGGCGTCGGCGCGAGCTCCGGCATCACCGGTGGCGGCCTCAACATCGGCCTCCCGGTGAGCGACGCCGTCACCGCACCGCCCGCGAACGCCGTGCACAACGTCATCGTCCGCAACCTGACGTTCAAGAACGCCAGTGACGACTCCCTCAACATCCAGATGTTCTCGCACCACATCTGGATCGACCACAACGACCTGTCCGCCGGGTACGACGGGCTCCTCGACATCAAGCGGGGCTCCAGCTACATCACCGTCTCCTGGAACCACACCCACCACCACGCCAAGAACATGCTGCTGGGCCACTCCGACAACAACGGCGCCCAGGACACCGGCCGGCTGAAGGTGACCTACCACCACAACTGGTACGACCGCACCCCGCAGCGCAATCCGCGCACCCGCTTCGGCGACCCGGTGCACATCTACAACAACTACTTCCTCGACAACAGCGACACCGGCCCGGCCTGCAACGCGGACTCGGGCTGCTTCATCGAGGGCAACTACTTCGACGACGTCGAGGAACCCATGACCAACAGCTACTCAGGACCGGAGGGCAGCATCGTCGAACGGAACAACGTCTACGTCGGCGAGACCGGTGACCCGGTCACGGGCGGCAGCGTCGAGGACCCGGCGGACTACTACGACTACACCGTCGACGACCCGCAGACCGTCAGGGACACCGTGACGCGCGGCGCGGGCCCGGGCACCATCGGTCTCTGAGCCCGGTCTCCGAGCCCGGTCTCCGAGCCGCATCCCGTGCGTGCCCCGGCCCGGTGGGCCGGGGCACGCACGGGCCGCCGTGCGGAGCCCGGCCCGCCGGGTCACGCTGGAGGCAGGGAACCGGCGGAGGCACCGGACCACGGCGGAAGGACAGGGTATGGAGCGGGCAGCCGTGTTCGATGTGGACGGCACTCTCGCCGACACCAACCATCTGCATGTGACGGCCTGGTGGGAGGCGTTCCGGCAGGCCGGGCACCAGGTGCCGGCGCACGCCGTCCACCGGGCGGTGGGCCTCGGCTCGCACGACCTGATCGCGCACCTGCTGGGCGACGAGCGGGACCCCGGCGAGGACGACACGATCAGCGCCGCGCACAAGACCCTGTACGGCACGTACTTCGAGCGGCTGGCCCCGCTGCCGGACGCCGGGGACCTGCTGCGGCGTCTGGACCGCGACGGCTGGGCGGTCGTGCTGGCCACCTCCGCGGGCGGAGCGGAGCTCGCGGCGCTGCGGCGGGCCGTCGACGCCGACGACGTCATCCGGGCCACGGCGAGCTCCGACGACGTGGCCGAGGGGAAGCCCGCGGCCGAGCCGGTGGAGCACGCCCTGGACCTCGTGGGGGCCTCCGCCGGGCACTCCGTCCTCGTCGGTGACACGGTCTGGGACATGCGCGCGGGCACCCGGGCGGGCGTCCGCTGTGTGGGGGTGCTGTGCGGCGGCATCCCCCGCGCCGATCTGGAGGAGGCCGGGGCGGACGCCGTGTACCGGGACCCGGCCCATCTCCTCGCGTCCCTGTCCGGCAGTCCCCTGGCACCGGCGGGCCGGCGGTGACGCAGATCACCACGTCGGCCTTTCCGGCCTGGGAACACCCGTCGGTAGTTTCCCGTTAAATCAGCTGTGGGCAGGGAGCGGAGCGGCCCGCCGAGAGGCGACCGCCGTCCGTGGCCCCCCGCAAACGGCCCCGACCGCGATTCCCCCGTCCGGTCGGGGCCTTCCCCTTTTCACGTTTCACGTTTCACGCGTCCGCTTCCACTTCCACGCTCACTCCTCCACGACTTCGCGGGGCGGCGCGTCCGCTCAGCCGGAGGACTCCTCCGGCTCCGGGTCCTCGGGGTGCACCGTGCTCGTGTGCGATTCGCCCTGCCGGCCGGTACCCGCCTCGTCCGTGTCCGGGACGCCCGCGCCCGCCCCGGACTCCGGGCCGTCCTCCGCGGAGCCCTCGGCGGAGTCCGCGCCAGGGGGGACGTCGCCCCGTCCGGGCTCGGGCGGGGTGACGACGTCCCAGGGGTCCTCGCCCTCCTGGACCTGCTGGTCCGGCAGGTCCCGCGGCACGGGTCCGTCGTTCTCCCCGGGCGTCCTGGTCCCGTACTCGCTCACGGTGCGCTCCCCTGTTCCTCGGACGGAAACCGATCGTCGGACGGAAACTGATCGTCGACAAGGGTGCGGGTACCTGCCGGAACGCCCCGCCAAACCCGCCCGCCGGATGCGCGCAGGTCAGTACGGAGCACGCTCCTCCAGGGCCGCGCGCCAGGCGGGGAGCGGGGCGTCCCCCGCACCCGCGCCGGCGCGCCGGCCGCCGCGTGCGAAGAAGTCGGCCAGCGGGAGGATCGCCGCGCCCACCGTGACCGCGTCGGGGCCGAGGGCGCCGAGTTCGATGGTGACCCGCTCGGCGGGGTGGCGCAGCGCGTACGAGACGGCGTGGGCGCGGACGGCGGGCAGGAAGCGGGATCCCAGCTGGAGTCCGGCCCAGCCGCCGATGAGGATGCGTTCCGGCTGGAAGAGGTTGATCAGGTCGGAGAGCCCCGCCCCCAGGTACTCGGCGGTCTCCTCCAGCACGGCCAGCGCCACCGGGTCGGCCGCCCCGCCACCGTCCGCCGCCTCGTCGGAGGGGTGGGCGGCGGCCAGCATGGCGGTGAGCGCCGTCTCCTCGTCGACGCCCGCCGGCGGCCTCCCCCCCGCCTCCTCCCAGCGTTCCAGCAGGGCCTCGGCCCCCGCGTACGCCTCCAGACAGCCCAGCGCCCCGCACCGGCAGCGGCGCCCCCGGACCCGTACCGTGAGGTGTCCCCACTCCACGGCCCGGCCCAGCTCCACGTCGTCGGAGACGAGGCTGGCGCCCACACCCGAGCCGAACAGGACCACGACGGCGTTGCGCGCGCCGCGGCCCGCGCCGAACCACATCTCCGCCTGGCCGAGCGTCTTGGCGCCGTTGTCGGTGAAGTACGGGACGGACTCCGGGAGCCCGCAGGCGGTGCGGAGCAGGGACTCCAGCGGGACGGACGGCCAGCCGATGGTCTGCCCGTGCACCACGGCGCCCTCGGTCGCCGTGCGCTCCACTATGCCGGGGACACCGATGCCCACACCGAGCAGGCGTTCCGGGTCGATCGCGGCGGCGGCCAGGACCTCCGCGACGCCGTCGCGGATGTGGCCGACGATGACGCCCACGTCGTAGTCCCGGTGCTCCAGCGGCCGCTCGGCGCGGGCGAGCTCGGTCAGGGTCAGGTCGAAGAGCTCGATGCGGACGCGGGTCTCGCCGACGTCCACGCCGATCATGTGGCCGCTGGCGGGAGCCACCCGGAGCAGGGTGCGGGGGCGGCCGCCGTCGGAGTCGACGCTGCCCGCCTCCTCCACGAGGCCGTCGGCGACGAGGTCCGCCACGACGTTGCTGACGGAGCCGGAGCTCAGTCCGGTGGCCGGCCCGAGTTCGAAGCGGCTCATCGGTCCGTCGAAGTAGAGCCGTCTGAGCACCGCCGTGCGATTGCCCCGCCGCAGGTCACGCACCGTGCGCCCGTTCCGCCCCGCCATGTGGTTCCTTCCCGCCGGACCCCCGGCCTGCAAGATACCGCTGCGCCAACCCTTGACGCGACTTTCTCACGGGTCTTAACTCACGTCCTAAATTAAGCCGTGAGGGTCGTTCGGGAAGTGAACGCACGACGCCTCCCGCTCCCCCTCAGGAAGGGACGCCTGACGTCATGCGCAGAACCCGAGCCGCCGCCGCGAGCGCGGTCACCGTCTCCCTGCTGGCCGCCGTGACCGCCTGCGGCGGTGGCTCGTCGACGGACGGCGGGTCCAACGACTCGCCGAAGACGCTCACCTACTGGGCCTCCAACCAGGGCGCGAGCATCGAGGCCGACAAGAAGGTCCTCACGCCCGAGCTGAAGAAGTTCGAGAAGCGGACCGGCATCAAGGTCGAGCTGGAGGTGGTCCCCTGGTCCGACCTCCTCAACCGCATCCTCGCCGCGACGACCTCGGGCCAGGGCCCCGACGTCCTCAACATCGGCAACACCTGGTCCGCCTCCCTCCAGGCGACGGGCGCCCTGCTGCCGTGGGACGCGGAGAACTTCGACAGGATCGGCGGGAAGGACCGGTTCGTCGGGTCGGCGCTCGCCTCGGCGGGCGCGACCGGCTCCGACCCGGCGGCGGTCCCGCTGTACTCGATGGCGTACGCGCTCTACTACAACAAGAAGATGTTCGAGGACGCGGGGGTGGACGGACCGCCCGCCACCTGGGACGAGCTGGTCGCCGACGGGAAGAAGATCTCCAAGGGCGGCAAGTGGGCGCTGGGCGCCGAGGGCTCGAACCTGTCGGAGAACATCCACCACGTCTTCGTCCTCGCCAAGCAGCACGGCGCCGACTTCTTCGACGCGGACGGCAGGCCCGACTTCACCTCCGACGGGGCGGTGGCGGCGGTCAAGCAGTACGTCGACCTGATGGGCAAGGACAAGGTCGTCGCGCCCGGCAACGCCGAGTACGCGCAGAACCAGTCCCTCCAGGACTTCGCCAAGGACCGGACGGCGATGGTGCTGTGGCAGACGGCCGCGGCCACCCTCCAGGCCCACGGCATGAACGACGACGAGTGGGGCGTCGCGCCGGTGCCGGTGCAGTCCGGCACGCCGGGGGCCGGCACGGCCGTCAACTCTATGGTGGCGGGCATCAACATGGCCGTCTTCAAGAACACCGACAACGTCGACGGCGCCCTGGAGTTCGTGGAGTTCATGACGAGCGACGCCGAGCAGAAGCTGCTCAACAAGACCTACGGGTCCATCCCCCCGGTCAAGGCGGCCCAGGAGGACCCAGCGTTCAGCACGCCCGCCCTGAAGGTCATCCGGGACACGCTCGCCGGGAGCGCGGCCCCGCTGCCCCAGGTGCCGAACGAGTCCCAGTTCGAGACGGCGGTCGGCACGGCCGTGAAGGAGCTCTTCGCGGAGGCCGCGGCCGGACGCGCGGTGACCACGGCCTCGGTGAAGGAGAAGCTCGACGAGGCCCAGCAGCAGATGCCGAAGAAGTGAGCGCCCGATGACCGTGACCGCACAGCCCGCGGTCGGCGGGGAAGCACCGCCCGGTGCGCCGGGGTCCGTCCCGCGCCGCCGCACCGGGCGGGTACGCCGCAACGTCCTGCCGTATCTGCTCCTGCTGCCCGCCCTGCTGCTCGAACTCCTCGTCCACCTGGTGCCGATGGTGATCGGCATCGTCATGAGCTTCAAGGAGCTCACGCAGTTCTACATCCGCGACTGGGGCGCCGCACCCTGGGCGGCGTTCGACAACTACAGCCTGTCCGTGGACCTCGACGCGCCCGTCGGCGAGGCGCTGCTCCACTCGTTCTTCGTCACCTGCGCGTTCACCGTGCTCTCCGTCGGCCTGTGCTGGCTGATCGGCACGACGGCCGCGGTGTACATGCAGGAGAACTTCCGCGGCCGCGGGTTCCTGCGGGCCGTGTTCCTCGTCCCGTACGCGCTTCCGGTGTACGCGGCCGTCATCACCTGGGCGTTCATGTTCCAGCGGGACAACGGCCTGGTGAACCACGTGCTGCACGACCAGCTGGGCCTCACCGACGGCCCGTCCTTCTGGCTGATCGGCGACAACAGCTTCGTCGCGCTGCTCGTCGTGTCGGTGTGGAAGGGCTGGCCGTTCGCCTTCCTCATCGTGATGGCGGGTCTGCAGAACATCCCCAGGGAGCTGTACGAGGCGGCGTCGATCGACGGGGCCGGCCTGTTCCAGCAGCTGCGCCGCATCACGCTGCCGTCGCTGCGCCCGGTCAACCAGGTGCTGGTCCTGGTGCTCTTCCTGTGGACGTTCAACGACTTCAACACGCCGTACGTGCTGTTCGGCCAGGCCGCGCCGGAGGCCGCCGACCTGATCTCGATCCACATCTACCAGTCGTCGTTCGTGACGTGGAACTTCGGGACGGGGTCCGCGATGTCCGTACTGCTCCTGCTGTTCCTGCTGGTCGTGACCGGTGTCTACCTCGTCCTGACCTCCCGCGGACGGAGGACCGCCGATGCCTAGGACCACCACGCGGA
The DNA here is from genome assembly GCF_019710745.1 of Streptomyces beigongshangae. Taxonomy (GTDB): domain Bacteria; phylum Actinomycetota; class Actinomycetes; order Streptomycetales; family Streptomycetaceae; genus Streptomyces; species Streptomyces beigongshangae. Next base: position 70,847 of record NZ_JAHKJW010000041.1, on the reverse strand, counting down.
TCCCGGCGGCCCCGCCCGCCGGCAGGCCCGCGGCGGCGCGCTCTCCGATGGCCCCGCCCCGCTCCTTCGTCTGGTCGCGCCGCATCTTCCTGACACTGCTCACGGGCTTCGTCCTGCTGCCGGTGTACGTCATGCTGTCCAGCTCGCTGAAGCCGCTGCAGGACGTGTCGGGCGAGTTCCGGTGGCTGCCCAGCGGGCTGACGGTCCGCCCCTACATCGACATCTGGTCGACCGTTCCGCTGGCGCGGTACTTCGTCAACTCGCTGATCGTGGCGGGCGCGGCGACGGTCCTGTCGGTGGTGATCGCGATCTTCGCCGCGTACGGGGTGAGCCGCTACCGCTTCCGCGGCAAGCGCCTGTTCACCGTGACCGTGCTGTCCACCCAGATGTTCCCCGGGATCCTCTTCCTGCTCCCGCTGTTCCTGATCTACGTGAACATCGGCAACGCCACCGGTATCGCGCTGTTCGGCTCGCGGGCCGGGCTGATCCTCACGTATCTGACGTTCTCGCTGCCGTTCTCGATCTGGATGCTGATCGGGTACTTCGAGTCGGTGCCGCGCGACCTGGACGAGGCGGCGACGGTGGACGGCTGCGGGCCGCTCGGCGCGCTCTTCCGGGTCGTGGTGCCGGCCGCGGTGCCCGGGATCGTGGCCGTCGCGGTGTACGCGTTCATGACGGCGTGGGGCGAGGTGCTGTTCGCGTCGGTGATGACCAACGACACCACCCGCACACTCGCCGTCGGCCTCAAGGGCTACGCGACGCAGAACGACGTGTACTGGAACCAGGTCATGGCCGCGTCCCTCGTGGTGAGCGTGCCCGTGGTCGCCGGGTTCCTGCTGCTCCAGCGCTATCTGGTCGCCGGCCTGACCGCCGGGGCCGTCAAGTGACCGCTCCCCCCGTACCACCCGGTTCCCCCGCACTTCCCGCCCTTCCCCCCGTCGAAAGGACTTCTGTGACCATCGATCTCGCCGCATTTCCCCAGGACTTCCTGTGGGGCACGGCCACCTCGGCGTACCAGATCGAGGGCGCCGTGGCCGAGGACGGCCGTTCGCCCTCCATCTGGGACACCTTCTCGCACACACCGGGGAAGGTGGACGGCGGCGACCACGGGGATGTCGCCTGCGACCACTACCACCGGTGGCGCGAGGACATCGCCCTGATGCGGGAGCTGGGCACCAACGCGTACCGCCTGTCGGTCGCCTGGCCGCGGGTCGTGCCCGGCGGCGACGGCCCGGCGAACGCCAGGGGGCTCGACTTCTACGACGCGCTGGTCGACGGTCTGCTGGAGGCGGGCATCACCCCGTCGGTGACGCTCTACCACTGGGACCTCCCGCAGGTGCTGCAGGACCGGGGCGGCTGGTCCGGGCGCGACACGGCGCACCACCTGGCGGCGTACGCGGCGGTGGTGGCCGAACGCCTCGGCGACCGCGTCCGGCACTGGACGACCCTCAACGAGCCGCTGTGCTCGGCCTGGATCGGTCACCTGGAGGGCCTGATGGCGCCGGGCCTGACCGACCTCACGACGGCCGTCCGCGCCTCCTACCACCTGCTCCTGGGCCACGGTCTCGCCACCCAGGCGATCCGCGCCGCGTCCCCCGGCGCCCAGGTGGGCATCGTCAACAACCTCTCCAGCATCGAGGCCGCCACCGAGCGGCCGGAGGACGTCGCGGCGGCCCGCCGCATGGACGGCCACACCAACCGCTGGTGGCTCGACCCGGTCCACGGCCGCGGCTTCCCGGCGGACATGCGCGAGGTGTACGGGGTCGAACTGCCGGAGCGCGAGGGCGACCTGGCGACCATGGCGCAGCCGCTGGACTGGCTGGGCCTGAACTACTACTTCCCGTCGGCCGTCGCGGACGACCCGGCGGGCCCGGCGCCGTACGCGGCCGACGTCCCCCGCCAGGGGGTCCCGCGCACCGCCATGGGCTGGGAGGTCGACGCGGCGGGCATCGAGAGCCTGCTGCTGCGCCTCACGCACGAGTACGGCGCCCGCAGGCTGTACGTCACCGAGAACGGCTCCGCCTACCCGGACGTCGTACGCCCCGACGGCACCGTCGACGATCCCGAGCGCACGCGGTACCTCGAACAGCACCTGGCGGCCTGCGCCTCCGCGGTCCGCAAGGGGGCGCCGCTCGCGGGCTACTTCGCCTGGTCGCTGCTGGACAACTTCGAGTGGGCGTACGGCTACGACAAGCGGTTCGGGCTCGTCCACGTCGACTACCCCACGCAGCGGCGCACGGTGAAGGGCAGCGGGCGCCGGTACGCGGAGATCATCCGGCAGCACGGCGGGCGGGAGCGCAGGGCCGCCTGAGCCTCAGGACCCGGCGAGTTCGTCCAGGGCCGCGACGAGTTCCGGGGCCACCACGTCCCGGAGCCAGGCGTCGTGCTCCTCCCCCATGGCGCGCGGGACGGTCTCGACGAGCATGATCAGGTAGAGGTAGCTGCGGTAGAGGGCCAGCCGGAGGCGGTCCGGGCGGGTGAACCCGGCCCGTCCGCCCGCCTCCCGGTACCCGCGCAGGAAGTCCTGGTCCTCCTCGACGCCGCCGAACAGCCCCAGGGACACGAAGTCGGCGAGGGGGTCGCCCCAGAACATCCGCTCGCCGTCGATCAGTCCGCCGATCCGGGGTCCACCGGAACCGGCCGGACGCTCCACGAGGATGTTCCCCCGCCACAGGTCGAAGTGGACCAGCCGCGGGACGGTCACGTCGTCGAGGAGGTGGTGGGCGCGGGCGGCCGCACGGGCCGCCTCCTCCGGTGTCCGGGGCAGCCAGGCCCCGTACCGCCGGGCGTCGTCCAGTACGGCCGCGTACATGGCACCGAAGGCGGAGCGCCAGTCGGCGGCCAGGGGGCCCAGTGCCCCGGACGGGTAGCCGAAGCGGGTTCCGGTCACCGTGTGCAGCCGGGCCACCTGGCGTCCCAGCTCGGTGCGCAGGGACGCCTGTTCACCGGCGGTGAGACCGCCGTCCCACATGTCGCCGGGACAGGCGGTCATCAGCAGGTGCCGCCCGGCCGGCGCGGACGCCTCGAAGGATGCGGTCACCACCCTCGGCACGGGCACACCGACCGCGGCGGCCGCCCGGTAGAACTCGGCCTCCGCGACGAGCAGATCACGCTCGTGGCTCAGTCCGGGTGCCGTCTCCGGAGGAGGGGTCTTCAGCACGTACCGGCTCCCGTCGGTGAGGAGCACCTCCTCGACGGTGTTGTACGTCCCGCCGCTGAGCGCCCGGCACCGGGCGAGCCGCTCCGCCGGGATCCCGCCCGCCTCCAGGACCCGCCCGACCCGCTCCCGCGACACATCCACCACCCCGTCACCCGCCGTCCAGGGTAGGCATCCTAGGGGCGCACCCGTCCCGCTCCGCCCGCCCGGCACCCCGGTCGGGCGGAGCGCCTAAGCTCACCGCATGGAACAGAGCGAGATCATCCTCCGAGCGATCGGCGTCCTGACCGAGACACAGGAAATGGTGCGCAGGCTCAACGAGGAGACCGAGATCGACCTGGACGCCGGCGAGGCCCAGCTGGGCAGGCTGGTGACCGAGGTCTTCCCGTCGGTCGAGGTCCCCGGCGACGCGACCCCCGCCGAGGCGGGCCAGGCCGTCATCGACGCCCTGATGCCCGCGGCCATCTCCCTCGTGGGCGCGTTCGCCTTCCTCTTCTCGGAGCTCGCGGACGTCCACGACACGGGCCGTTCCGACGTCAAGAGCACCGAGCTCCTGCGGACCCTCGCGCTGCGTCTGTCCGACACGGACCCGGGCACCGGGCCCGACGCGGGTTCCGGAACAGGTCCCGGGGCAGGTCCCGGCGGCGCGGCCTAGCGCTCCCGGAAATCCATTGGCTCTCCCCGGATCGGCTACGTAGCCTAGGCCAGAACCTAATTACCTTAGGTTCGGCAGCCTCTGCCTCCGACGCCCGCAGGAGACCCCGCCGTGCAGCCGCTCACCGAACAGGACATCCGCGCCTCCTTCATCAACTGTTCCAAGGGAGAGGCCGGACGGCTGGCCGTGCCGCGCGACCTGGCGGACCGGCCCTGGGACGACCTGGACTTCCTCGGCTGGCACGACCCCGGGGCGCCGGACCGCAGCTACCTGGTGGCCGAGCAGGCCGGCCGGCCCGTCGGCGTGTCCCTGAGGTTCCCCTCCCGGCAACGGGGCCTCCTGCACCGCAGCATGTGCTCGCTGTGCCTGACCACCCACCCCGGGAACGGCGTCCGCCTGATGACCGCCCGCAAGGTGGGCGCGGCCGGCCGCGAGGGCAACTCGGTCGGCGTCTACATGTGCGCCGACCTGGCCTGCTCCCTCTACGTACGCGGCAGGAAGTCACCCGGGCCCGGGTCGCGCTTCGAGGAGACCCTGACCGTGGAGGAGCAGATCAGCCGTACGAACGGCCATCTGGCGGCCTTCCTGGACCGGCTGCGCTCCTGACCGGCCGGGCGGTACGCGCGGTCGACGGAGCCACGCCCTCCGGATGTGTTCGACACGGCCGTCGAACGGGAAGTGGCCAAGGATGCGAGATGTACGTGAAGCATGGGCGGCCGGTGCCGCCCAGGTGACGAAGTGGCGCCAGGAACCCGTGATCGTCCAGACGGTCCGCTCGTCGGCGGCCGCGACCCTGGCGTACGTGGTCGCCCTGCACTTCAGCCCCGAAGCCGCTCCGCTCACCGCTCCCCTGACCGCGCTCCTCGTCGTCCAGGTCACGCTCTACTCCACCCTCACCACCGGGGTGCGGCGGGTGAACTCGGTGGTGGCCGGCGTCCTCGTCGCCATCGGCTTCAGCGCCCTGGTGGGGCTGACCTGGTGGAGTCTGGGCCTGCTCATCCTGGCCTCGCTGGCCGTCGGGCACCTGGTGCGGGTCAGCGAGTTCGTGCCCGAGGTGGCGATCAGCGCCATGCTGGTCCTCGGCGTCACCCGCCACGGCGACACGGCCTGGGCGCGGATCCTGGAGACGGTGATCGGCGCCTTGGTCGGGCTCGGCTGCAATCTGCTGTTCGCTCCCCCGGTGTGGGTCGGTGCCGCCGGTGAGTCCATCGAGGACCTGGCGCGCCGGATGCGGCAGTTGATGCGGCGCGTCGGCGAGGAGGCGGCCGGCCGCACACCGGTGGCCGTCGCGGCCGAACGGCTCCACGAGGCGCGCCGGCTCGACCACGACATCGTCGACGTGGACGCGGCCCTCAAGCAGGCCGAGGACAGCCTGCGGCTCAACCCGCGCGTACGGGAGGGCCTGCTGCACCGGGTCGTCCTGCGCACCGGTCTCGACACGCTGGAGATCTGCACGGTGGTCCTGAGGGTGCTCACCCGCACCCTCACCGACCTCGCCAAGGAGCACGAGCCCGGGCCGCTGTTCGAGCCGCGCGCCGGGGCGACGTTCGAGCAGCTCCTGTCGCAGGTCGGGGACGCCGTGGTCAGCTTCGCCGTGCTGGTCACCACCGACGTCAGCCGCAGCGCCGAGTCGGCCGAGTCCCGGCTCGCCTCGGAACTGGCCGCCGCGACGGCCACCCGCGACAAGCTGGCCGAGCTCCTGCTGGACGAGGTGCAGCGGGACGCACGGCAGTGGCAGCTGTACGGGGCCGTGGTCACCGAGGTCACCCGGATCCTCGACGAGCTGGACATGGAGCACCGCTCCCGCCGGCTCCTGGAGGAGCTGGACCGCTGCACCCGTGAACAGCGCGAGCGCATGCCCCGCCTCGACCGCCTGAACCGGCGGCTGCGCTCCGCGAGGCGGAACCACCCGGCTGCTTCGGGCCGTGTCGAGTGACGTACCGGGCATCGCACGAGGGCGCGAAGACGCGAAGGTACGGAAGACGCGAAGGTACGGAAGGTACGAAGGCGCGAAGGCGCGAAGGAGGGAGTGCGGATGGCCGACGGCACCGTGCGGATCGACGGGAACTCGCTGCTGCTGCCGGGCGGTGTGCGGGTCCGGTTCGTCCGCACCCTGCGCCTGCCCGAGACGGGCACGCACGCACTGCCCCCGGGGCTCGGCGAGTTCCCGCTGCGGCGGGTGGCGGACCACCCCGGCACGGTGCCCGCCGCCTGGCGGGACCGGGGCGGGGTGATGCTGCCGGTCCATCCGCGTGAGGCGATGTGGCTGAACTTCGGCGGCACGACGGAACCGGCGGCGCTGCAGGTGGGCGTGGGCGGGGTGTGCGCGGTCTCCGGCGGGCCGTGGGGTTCCCGGCCCGCGCGGGATCCGCAGAACTACGTGGTGCTGCCCCGTCAGCCGTGGCTCGACGGCATCAACTCCGGGAGGGGCACGGTCCGTCAGTTCGTGGCGGTGCCGCTCGGGCTGGGAGCCACGGTCGAGGGCCAGGTGACCGGCGAGGAGGTGTGGGGCGGCGTACAGCTGCGGTCGTTCCCGCTGAACGACACCGCGCTGCGGACGTGGCGGGAGGCGCAGCGCCGGCTGGCGCGGACGGGGCGGGGGCAGCGGGCCCGGTCGGCGGCGGGCGGCCCCGGTGCCCCGGCCGCGGCGGCGACGGGGCTCGGCGTGGGCGGTTCGATGCGGCAGGAGGTCTACCGGGACGACCGGCCGTTGTCCGACTGGTCGACGACCGCGGCCGGGCAGGTCTTCGTCCACCTCGTGACGGCGCCGGAGTGGCGGCGCATCACCGGTGAGGCTCCCCCGCCGTCACCCGTCGACCGCGCGGCCTACACCCGCGCCGGGCTGCCCTGGTTCGACTACCACGACCGGGACGGCGTGGACCTGGACCCCGCGGACGGGCTCGGCGCGGTCGAGCCCGTCGGCGAGTGGCTCGGCGACGACCACGCACCGTGGCAGCCGCCGTCGCCCGGCCAGGTGGAACCGCTGGGCGACGCACCGGGCTCACCGGCCGGTGACGGCGGCCGGTGAGCCCGGACCGCGGTGCGGGGCGGGGCGGCGGTTCAGCGCGGTCGGACGGTTCGCGGCGGGCGCGTCCGCGTCACCCGTCGCGTTCCGTGCGCGTGCGCTGCAGCGCACGCGGGCAGCCGCCGGCGCCGCTCGCCCGGGCGAGCAGGACGTGCATGCGCTCGGTGAGCTGCCCGACGTCGTCCGCGGGCAGGTGGAAGGGCAGGCGTACGTCGCCGTGACCGCGGGCGCGTTCGATGCGCAGCGTCAGCCCGTGGCGGTCGACGGCGAGCGGCTGCACCCGTACGGCGCCGTGCAGGCTGTCCGGTTCGACGAGCCGGGTCAGCCGTTCCACGGCGTCCGGGTGGGCGTCGGCGAGGTGGGTGAGCAGCTGCGCCTCCGCGAGGGCCAGCGGGTCGGGCTCCGCGGCGGCGTACTCGTCGAGGCCGACGAGGACCGCCCCGCCGGGCTCGCGCAGCACGACGCGTGTCGGGTGGAACACCAGGTGCCCGTCCTCGGGCGCGAACCAGCCCGCCATCCACAGGCGTGCGCGGATGCGGTGGCGCACGGGGACGGGTGCGACGTCGGCGAACTCCAGGACGGCGGACGGCTCGCCGCGCGGTGCGCAGATCGCGGCCGTGGCGAGCGCGCTGTCGTCCGGCAGGTGCAGCAGCACCCGGCCGTCCTCCGCGACGGTGTGCACCCCGATGAACTCCTCCCGGCCGCCTTCCGCGGTCACCGCGCAGGACCACGCCGCGGCGAGCACCGACCTGGCACGTCGAGCCGTGGCCGGTGCGGCCGTCGAGCTGTGACGGTCACCCATCCCATAACCTCCATTAGGTAAGCCTTGCCTAACCTATCGAAGATCAGGGTGTACGCCAACCACGCGGCGCCGTTCGTGGCGCGTTCGTGTCACTCGGGCCGCCGGCGGGCCGCCGGACTCACGCGGTCCAGTGGCCGGGGCGGGCCAACGACGCCGGGAGCCCGGTACCGGCGCCGCCCCTGGCCGCGTCGAGCTGCGGCTGGGTGAGGAAGAGGGCACCGGTGAGGTCGGCGTCGGTGAGGTCGGCGTCACGCAGGTCGGCGCCGATCAGGTCCGCGCCACGCAGGTCGGCGCCCGTCAGGTCCGCGGCGATGAGGTACGCGCCGCGCAGGTCGGCACCCCGCAGGTCCGCGCCCCTGAGCCGGGCGCCCATCAGGTCGGCGCCCCGGTACTCCTTCTTCTTCCTGGACTTGGGCCTCCTGCGCCCCTTGTCCTTGCCGCCCTTGCCTTCCGTGTCACCCGTGTCACCCTCGGCGTCCCGGGCGGCGGCGGCGCGGGCCAGCTCGCTGGTGCGCAGCAGCAGGACGTTGACGTCCTGGCGGACCACCGCCACGTCCAGCCCGGCCAGTTCCTCCGGGGGCCGGCGGGTGAGCGCATCGGTCCGGTCGAGCGCGCGGCGCAGGTCGGGGTGGACCGGGCGGGCCGCGGGCACACCCAATGCCTCGGTGAGGTACCGGAGCAGTTCCTGGAGCTGCCGCACGGTCCGGAACACGTCGAACATCAGCCGGGCGCGCTCCCCCGACCCCGAACGCCAGTCCTCACCGCCGAAGGTGAGCTGCGAGACCTTCTGGCCGGCGCCGAAGCAGTCGTAGACCGTGCAGCCGTTGAGACCGCGCTGCCGCAGTTCCGTGTGGACGCCGCAGCCGAAGTCCGCACGGAGGTTCCGGCACGGGCTCCCGGCCTCCTTGTCGAACGCGAAGTCCGCCGAGGCGGTGAAGGGCAGCGCGACACAGCACAGGCCGAAGCACCGCGCGCAGTCCGCCGTCAGTTCCGCGGGGGCGGGTACCGTGCTGCCGGGTTCGTCTCGCATGTCCCCCAGCCTACGCAGCGCGTGGCCCCGCCGATCATGGGGTCCGCCGGCGCCCGGCGCGTCCCTCGGACCTCGTCCCGCCCCGGACTTCGTCCCGCCTCAGACCTCGTCCCGAGCCAGGGCCAGCAGGCGGTCCAGGACCCTCGGGCCGCCCGCCCGCACGCCGTCGTGTTCGAACTCGTCCGTCACGTACGTGCGCAGGCCGCGGATCGTACGGGCCGTCTCCAGGGAATGGGCGGTGTCGACGTACATGTCGTCGTGGTAGACGGCCGCGGCGACGGGGACCTCGTTGGCGGCGAGGCGGTCGGCGTCGTACAGGACGGGCCAGTCGGTGCGCCCGGCGAGCAGGTCGGCCGTTTCCCGCAGGGGCCGCAGGGCGGGGTCGCAGTCGAAGGTCCAGGGGTGGATCGACTCACCGGTGAAGAGGAGCGGGCCGTCGCCCGCGAGGGTCTTGGCCGCGTCGAACTGGGGGAAGTCGGCGCGGACCCGCTCGGCGGACCAGGCGGTGGGACGGTCGCCCTGGGCGTAGCACGCCTCGTGGACCAGCGCGTACAGGGGATGCCCGGCGAAGGAGAGCTGGGACCGGACCTCCTCCTGGAAGGCGTCGGAGAGGGCCGGTCCCTGAGCGGTGCGGACGAAGGCGTTCTCCAGCAGGTAGTGCAGCCGGTGGGTGCCCTCGCCGCCGCCGAGGAGGATGCCGAGGGACTGGAATGCCTCGACGGTGAGCCGGTAGCCGCCGTTCAGGACCGTTTCGTGCGTCAGGAGGTGCTCGGCGATCCGCCGGGCCCGCTCGACGTCCTGGGGGTAGCGCGCGTAGTGCGCGGCGACCTTGCGCTCGATACGGGGATAGGCGGCCCGGTAGACGTCGTCGGCGTGGCCGTGGAGGGTGGGCAGCCCTCCGGTGATCAGGGCGGTGCTGAGGCCCTCGGGGGCGGCGGAGAGGTAGTGGGTCGCGCAGAAGCCGCCGAAGCTCTGGCCGAGGACGGCCCAGGGGGCGCCGCCGGTGACGGCCGGGCGGATCGCCTCGCAGTCGCGGACGATGGAGTCGGCGCGGAACAGGGCGAGGTGGTCGGCCTGTTCCCGGGGACCGCCGCGCAGTGGGAGGGTCTGCCGGTTGGCGGGCGTGGAACTGCCGGTGCCGCGCTGGTCCAGGAGCAGGACGCGGAACTCCTCCAGGGCACGGCCGAGCCATGCCTGCCTGCCGACGAAGCGGTTGGCGCCGAAGCCCGGACCGCCCTGCAGGTACACCAGCCAGGGCAGGTCCCGGTCCACCCGGTCGCTCGCGACCACTTCACGGGCGTACAGCTCGATCGTCTCCCCGTCGGGGACGTCGTGATCGAGGGGCACGGTGAACCGGCGGTCGCTGAGGACGACACCGGGCTGACGGTAACTGGCACTCAAAAGGGGCTCCCGAGACGGACGGATTCCTGACCGCGACCCAGTTCAGCACAAGTCCTCCGGCGAGCCGAGAGCGGGGATCAAGAAATCGTACTGACCGGCTGATCAGGCCGCCGGCCGCGAACGTACTGAACGACCGCTCAGCGCGGCAGCAGACTCGATCGCCGGACCACCAGTTCCGGCTGGAGCACCACGCGCCGGTGCTGGTGCGGGACGGGCGCCGTCCCGGCCCCGGTCTCCTCCAGGAGCAGTTCCGCGGCGAGCGCGCCCATGGTGACGGCGGGCTGCCGCACCGAGGTCAGCGGGACGGCCGCCGCGGCCGCGAACTCGATGTCGTCGTAGCCGACGATCGCGAGGTCGTCCGGGACGCCCACACCGGCCGCGAACATCGCCTGCAGGACGCCGAGGGCGAGCAGGTCGTTGGCGCAGAAGACGGCGGTCGGGCGCTCGGCCAGCCCGAGGAGCCGGGCTCCCGCGTCACGGCCGGCGGCCACGTCGAGCCGCTCGGTGGGCAGTTCGCGCAGGCACTCCGGGCCCAGTCCCGCCTCGGCCAAGGCGTTCAGGGCGCCGGTACGGCGGTCCGTGACCTGGGTGAGTCCGGGCGGGCCGCTCACGTACGCGATGGAGCGGTGGCCCGCGTCGACGAGGTGCCGTACGGCGAGGGCGCCCCCCGCGACGTCGTCCACGGACACCGAGCACTCCGTGGTGCCCTGCGCGACGCGGTCGACGAGGACGAAGGGGATGCCGTGGCGGCGGAACGCGTCTATGTTGCGGCCGGTCGCGTCGGCGGGGGTCAGCAGGACCCCCCGCACCCGCTGCTCGGCGAAGAGCGACAGGTAGTCGGCCTCCTCGCCGGCGCTCTGCGCGCTGTTGCAGACCATCACACCGAGCCCGGCCTCGCGGGCCGCCCGCTCGGCGCCGCGCGCCACGTCCACGAAGAAGGGGTTGCCCATGTCGAGGACGAGCAGGCCCATGATCCGGCTGCGCCCGGCGCGCAGCTGGCGCGCCGACTCGCTGCGGACGTAGCCGAGCCGGTCGATCGCGGAGAGCACGCGCGCGCGGGTCCCGGAGGCGACCGTGTCAGGGCGGTTGATGACGTTCGAGACCGTGCCGACGGAGACTCCGGCGACTCGGGCGACGTCCTTGATACCCACCGACTGGGCCATCAGGCGGTTACCTCCGGGGGAACGGGGAGTGGTGGGCACGCAGTCACATTACCCGCGCGCCCACCCGGAACGGACTCCGTCACGCGGGCAGTCCGAAGTCGATGACACGGAGCGCCGAGGGCGTCGTACCAGTGGACTTGACCTGGTACAGGATGGACAGCACGCCGTCCTGGGCGATCCTCGTCTCGTCGACGACGACCTCGCCGAAGGCGTTCAGCCCGCCGCCGTCGAACAGGGTCGTCCAGTCCGTGTGCCCGGAGGCGGCGGACGCGGCGGCGATCCGCCCGAAGGGCAGGACGGCGTACGCGTTGTCGTACCTGTCGAGGACCAGCCGGGTGCGCTGACTGGAGTTCAGGGGGACCGGTATCTCGGTCTTGCGCCAGGTGCCGGTGGCGGTCCTGCGGACGTGGAAGGCACGCCCGTTGGCCCTCCGGTCGCCGGCGTAGTCCGTGGTGCACTGCCCGAAGCGGCCCGGTACGTAACTGATGATCGCGTGCGGCCGGCCGGCGGAGTCGGTGGCCTGGCTCTCCTGGTTCATCAGGGAGTGGTCCGGGCCGAGGGGGTCCACCACCAGGCCGCTGTCGGTGACGGCGACCTTGTCGGAGCCGCCGGTGGTGCCGACGACCGCGCCGGCGTCGTTGCGCCAGGTGCGGCCGCGGTCGTCCGAGTGGACGTAGCCGGTGTCGTGGTTGGTGAGGCCGCCGGGGCTGCACATCACCGCGCCGTTCTGCTCGCGCCAGGTGAAGAAGGAGTGCAGCCGGCCGTTGCGGTCGTAGTCGATGCCGTGCAGGTACATGTTGCGGACGGTGCTGGAGCCGTGCGCGCTGGTGTACGTGCCGGTCGAGCTGCTCCACTCGCCGAGGTCGGTCCACGTACTGCCGTTGTACTCGGCGAGCGCGTGGCGGCCGTTGCCCGAGACCCCGGTGCGGTAGCTGAGCTGGAGCCTCCCGTCGGGCACGGCGACGAACTGCGGGTAGGTGAACTGCGAGGTGAGCGGGAGCCCGTCCAGGGTGGACCGCGGCGCGCCGAACCGGCTCGCGGTCCAGGACAGACCCGCCGGATCGTCCATGAGCCCGGCCACCGACTTCACGTAGGTGAAGCCGTCGCTGTGGGAGTCCATGTTGAGGTGCAGGCGCCCGTCGGTCTTCGAGAGCCCCATGGAGATGACGTTGTGGGAGTCGTCGTAGCGCAGGGTGTGCCCGACCTTCACGGTCGACCAGGTGCTCGCGCCGAGCGCCCGGCGGCCGACGACGGCGTTGCGGTCCGCGGTGTACCAGACGGCGTACTGGTACCCCTTGTGGGTGAGCAGGCCGTTCTTCTGGAACGAGTTGTTGTTGACCAGGCCGTCGTAGGAGACGAAGTAGACGGCCCGCTCGTCGAGTGTGGTGGTGGCTCTCCGGGTGACCGAGGGGCCGGGGGCGGCCGCCCCCGCGGTACCGGCGAGGGCGGGACCCGCGGCGGCGGAGAGCAGGGCGGTCGTGAGCAGGGTGCGTCTCTTCATGTCCGGGCCTCCCGGGCGTGTGGGGACGAGGAGAACGAGCGTGGGAAGAGCACGGTGGGTCAGTCGAGGTGGAACACCTCGGCGAGCGGTTTCATGGCCTCGTCGGGACGGGCGCCGTCCAGCGATTCGAAGAACGGCGCCATCTCGGCCTGCCAGCGGGCGTTGACCCCGGTGGCCTCCATGCCGGCCTGCGCGGCGGCGAAGTCCTCGGTCTCCAGGTACCCGACCAGCAGACCGTCCTCGCGCAGGAAGAGCGAGTAGTTGTGCCAGCCGGTGGCCGAGAGCGCCTCCCGCATCTCGGGCCACACGGTGGTGTGCCTCTCGCGGTACTCGTCGAGCCGGTCCTCGCGGACCTTGAGCAGGAAACAGACGCGCTGCATGAAGTACCGCTCCGGGGTCGTGGGGGGGTGCCCGTCGTCAGAAGCTGTCAGAAGCTGTCAGAAGTCGAACTGGTCGATGTTCTTCGCGTTGAACACGGTCGGCTTGCCGAGGTTGATCACACCGTCCTTGCCGATGGTGTACTCGCCCATGCCGCCGGCCTTGAAGGTCTCGCCCTCCTTGCCGCTGATCTGGCCGGAGACCAGCGCGACGGAGGTGCGGGCGGCCAGCTCGCCGAGCTTCGCCGGGTCCCACAGCTCGAAGGCCTCGACGGTGCCGTTCTTCACGTACTTGCGCATGTCGTTGGGGGTGCCGAGGCCGGTCAGCTTGACCTTGCCCTTGTACTTGGAGCCCGACAGGTACTGGGCGGCGGCCTTGATGCCCACGGTGGTCGGGGAGATGATCCCCTTCAGGTTCGGGTGCTCCTGGAGGAGGCCCTGGGTCTGCTGGAAGGACTGCTGGGCGTCGTCGTTGCCGTAGGCGGTCTTGACCAGCTTGATGTCCTTGTACTTCGGGTCCTTCAGCTCGTCCTTCATGAAGTCGATCCAGGTGTTCTGGTTCGTCGCGGTCTGCGCCGCGGACAGGATCGCGATCTCGCCCTTGTAGCCGATCTGCTCGGCGAGCAACTGCACCTCGGTACGGCCCAGGTCCTCGGCGCTGGCCTGCGAGACGAAGACGTTGCGGCAGTCGGCCTTGGTGTCCGAGTCGTAGGTGACGACCTTGATGTCGTTCTTCATGGCCTGCTTGAGCGCGGTGCACAGGGCGCCCGGGTCCTGCGCGGAGACGGCGATGGCGTCGACCTGCTGCTGGGTGAGCGTGTTGACGTAGGAGACCTGGCCGGAGGTGTCGGTGCCGCTGCTGGTGCCGACCTCCTTGTACTTCGAGCCCAGCTCGATCAGGGCCTTCTCGCCGCCCTTGTCGGAGGAGGTGAAGTACGGGTTGTTGACCTGCTTCGGCAGGAAACCGACGGTCAGGCCCTTCTTGGTGGCCGCGTTCGGGTCGGCCTTGCCGGCCGAGGCGTTCGACCCGCCCTCTTTCTCGACGTCGTCCTTGGAGGTGCCACCGCCGCAGGCGGTGAGGGCCAGGGCCAGGGAGGTGGAGGCGGCGAGAACGGCACAGGCTCGACGGACGGAGGACTTGCGCATGGTGGGTCCTTTACAAGGGTGAGTACGGTGGGTGCCCCGAAGGGGCGCGGGACTGTGTTCATGTGCGGCTCAGCCGCGGGGTGCGATCAGCCACAGCCGGCCCGCAGGTTTCGCACGACCTAGCCGGTGGAACTCCGCGCCGCCCGGCGTCCGGCCCGCGCGAGGGAGATCTGCCGCGCGACCCGGGGCCCGAGCACGGACAGGACGAGCAGCACACCGGTGACGACGATCTGCGACTGCGCGGAGACGTCCTGCAGACTCATCACGTTCTGCAGCGCCCCGAGCAGGAAGACTCCGGCGATCGCTCCGCCGAGCGTCCCCTTGCCGCCGTCGAAGTCGATGCCGCCGAGCAGGACGGCCGCCACGACGGAGAGTTCGAGTCCCGTGGCGTTGTCGTAGCGGGCGCTGGCGTAGTGCAGCGCCCAGAAGACGCCGGTCAGCGAGGCCATGAGCCCGGTGACGGTGAACAGGATCAGTTTCTGCCGCCTGACGCGGATGCCGNGGTCAGCGAGGCCATGAGCCCGGTGACGGTGAACAGGATCAGTTTCTGCCGCCTGACGCGGATGCCGGCGAACCGCGCGGCCTCCTCGCTGGCGCCGACCGCGAACAGGGATCGCCCGAACGGGGTGGCGTGCAGCGCGACCACGGCGATCGCGAGCAGCACGAGGAAGGGCAGGAGCGCGTACGGGACGAAGGTGTCGCCGATGCGTCCGGCCGCGAAGTCCAGGTACGGGGAGGGGAAGTCGGTCACCGCGTCGGAGCCGAGCACGATCTGCGCGATGCCCCGGTAGGCGGCGAGGGTGCCGATGGTGACGGCCAGGGACGGCAGTCCGAGGCGGGTCACCAGCAGCCCGTTGACCAGCCCGCACACCACGCCGAGGAGCAGGCAGATCGGGATGATCGTCTCGATGGTCATGCCCTGGTTCCACAGGGCCCCCATCACGGCGCCGGACAGTCCTGCGGTGGAGGCCACCGAGAGGTCGATCTCACCGGACACCACGAGCATCGTCATCGGCAGCGCGATCAGCGCGATGGGGAGCGTGTTGCCGATCAGGAACGACAGGTTGAGGGCGTTGCCGAAGCCGTCCACGGTGGTGAAGGACAGCAGCAGGACGACGATCAGGAGGGCGCCCACCGCCGAATCCCACCTTTTCAGGGCGGACCGGCGGACGGCGCGCGTGAGTGCGGAGTCAGCCATGGCGGGCGTTCCTCTTCTTCAGGGCGGTCGCCACCCGCAGGGCGACGATCCGGTCGACCGCGATGGCGAGGATGAGCAGGATGCCGTTGATGGCGAGCACCCAGACGGAGCTGACGCCGAGGGCGGGCAGCACGCTGTTGACGGAGGTGAGGAGCAGCGCGCCGAGCGCCGCGCCGTAGACGCTGCCGGAGCCGCCGGTGAAGACGACGCCGCCGACCACGACCGCGCTGACGACGGTGAGTTCGTAGCCGTTGCCCGTTCCGGAGTCGACGTTGCCGAACCGGGCGAGGTACAGCGCGCCCGCGAGGCCCGCGAGGGCGCCGCAGAAGGTGTACGCGGCGAGGATCCGCCTGCGGACGGGGATGCCGGCGAGGCGGGCGGCCTCCGGGTTGGAACCGAGGGCGTACAGCTCGCGGCCGCCGCCGAAGTGCTTGAGGTAGTACGCCGTGGCGACGAGCACCGCCAGTGCGATCAGCGCCAGGTACGGCACCGCGGAGATGCCGCCGGAGCCGAAGTCGACGAACTCGTCCGGCAGGCCCGCCGCGGTGATCTGGCGGGAGCCGACCCAGATGGAGTCGATGCCGCGGATGATGTAGAGCGTGCCGAGGGTGACGACGAGCGCGGGCACCTGGCCGAGGCTGACGAGCAGCCCGTTGACCAGGCCGCAGCCGACGCCGAGCAGGACCGCGAGGAGCACGGCGACGGCGGAGTCGCCGCCGCCTTGCAGATAGGTGCCGGCGGCGAAGGCGCTGATGCCGAGCGTGGAGCCGACCGACAGGTCGACGTTGCGGGTGATGACGACCAGCGACTGGCCGGTGGCGACCAGCACGAGGATGGTCGCGTTCAGCAGGAGGTCCTTGATGCCCTGCTCGGACAGGAAGTCGCTGTTGCCGATCTGGGTGATGACGATCATCACCAGGAAGACGACCAGGATGGCCAGTTCCCGCATCCTGAAGACGCGGTCCACCAGCCGGGTGCCGCTGGACCTGGGCACCTCGGCGGCGGGAGCGGGGTTGGGAGCGGTGACCGTCACGCCGTCCTCCTCTCGTTCGCTTCTCCGCCCACGCGGCGCGGGGGTGCGGGCGTCGTGTTCGTCTGCGGCCCGGCAGCCGCGCGTGCGTCGCTCACGCCGCCCTCCCGGTGGCTGCGGCCATCACGGTTTCCTCGGTGGCGTCGGTGCGGGCGATCTCGGCGGTGAGCCGGCCCTCGTGCATGACGAGGACCCGGTCGGCCATGCCGAGGATCTCGGGCAGGTCGGAGGAGATCATCAGGACGGCCACCCCGTCGGCGGCCAGCCGGCTGAGCAGCCGGTGGACCTCGGCCTTCGTGCCGACGTCGATGCCCCGGGTGGGCTCGTCGACGATCAGCACCTTGGGGCCGGTGGCGAGCCACTTGGCCAGGACGACCTTCTGCTGGTTGCCGCCGGACAGCGTGTTGACGGTGTCCGCGATCCGGGCGTACTTGACCTGGAGCTTGACGGCCCAGTCGAGGGAGCGGCTGCGCTCGGCCCCGCGGTCCATCAGTCCCGCCCTGGCGGTCGTACGCAGTCCGGTGAGGCCGATGTTGCGCTCGATGGACATGTCCATCACCAGGCCCTGGGCCCGCCGGTCCTCGGGGACGAGGGCGAGACCGGCGGCCATGGCGGCGGAGGGCGCTCCGTTGGCGAGCTTCCTGCCGTCGACCTCGACCTCCCCGGCGTCCCGGCGGTCGACGCCGAAGACGGCCCGGGCGACCTCCGTGCGCCCGGCGCCGACCAGTCCGGCGAGGCCGACGATCTCACCGCGCCGGACGTCGAAGGAGACATCGGTGAAGACGCCCTCGCGGGTCAGCCGCCGTACGCTCAGGGCGACCTCGCCGGCCTGCACGTCCTGCTTGGGGTAGAGCTCGTCGAGGTCGCGGCCGACCATGCGGCGCACGAGGTCCTCCTCGGTCATGCCCTCGACCGGTTCGCTGGAGATCCAGGCGCCGTCGCGCAGGGTCGTGACGCGCCGGCAGATCTGGAAGATCTCCTCCAGGCGGTGCGAGATGAACAGCACGGCCGAGCCCTGCTCGCGCAGCGTGCGGACGACCTTGAAGAGCCGGGCCACCTCGCTGCCGGTGAGCGCGGCGGTCGGCTCGTCCATGATCAGGACGCGGGCGTCGAAGGAGAGCGCCTTGGCGATCTCGACGATCTGCTGGTCGGCGATGGACAGGCCGCGGGCCGGGCGGTCGGGGTCGAGTTCGACGCCGAGCCGTTCCATGAGGGCCAGGGTCGCGGCGTGCGTGGCCTTGTGGTCGATCCGGCCGAGCGCGCGCCGCGGCTGGCGGCCCATGAAGATGTTCTCGGCGATCGACAGGTCGGGGAAGAGCGTGGGCTCCTGGTAGATCACCGCGATACCCGCGTCGCGGGCGTCGGCGGGACCGTGGAAGACGGTGGGCTCGCCGTCCAGGAGCACCTGACCGGCGTCCGGTCGGTGCACGCCGGCGAGCGTCTTGATGAGGGTCGACTTGCCCGCGCCGTTCTCACCGGCGAGTGCGTGCACTTCGCCGGGGAACAGTTCCAGGGACACGTCCCGCAGGGCGCGTACGGCACCGAAGGACTTCGAGATGTCCTTGAGTGCCAGTACGGGGGCCGGACCCGCGTCGGACCGGTCAGTCATGAGGGCTCCTCAACGACGCGGGCGATGCGGCCTCACGACGTCGTGAAAGGTTTCAACTAGGTTGCCGGGACGTTAGACATGTAGCCCAGGTCACGTCAATGGGTACCGGTCGAAATTTTCGATAGCCAAAGGTCACAACCGAGTCACGACAAGGTGCGGACGTCGGAGGGGTTGACAGCCTTTCAGGGGGCTCATAGCTTCTGCCTTCTGAATCGTTTCAGAGCCATGGTGTTCAGAAGTCGTTCAGACCCGATGCCACAACGGAAGTCACAGGAGCCCCGAAGTGACCGAGCTCGCCGCGGTGAAAGCCGCCCTCAAGACCCAGGCAGTAGAGACGCCGTCGTGGGCGTACGGGAACTCGGGAACCCGCTTCAAGGTGTTCGCGCAGCCCGGGGTCCCGCGCAATCCTTTCGAGAAGCTGGACGACGCCGCGAAGGTGCACGAGTTCACGGGGGCCGCGCCGACCGTGGCGCTGCACATTCCCTGGGACAGGGTCGACGACTACGCAGCGTTGGCGAAGCACGCCGAGGAGCGCGGCCTGAAGCTCGGCGCGATCAACTCCAACACCTTCCAGGACGACGACTACAGGCTGGGCAGCATCTGCCACCCGGACGCCGCGGTGCGCCGCAAGGCCGTCGGCCACCTCCTCGAATGCGTCGACATCATGGACGCCACGGGGTCGAAGGACCTGAAGCTGTGGTTCGCCGACGGGACGAACTACCCGGGCCAGGACGACATCCGCGAGCGCCAGGACCGGCTCGCCGAGGGTCTCGCCCAGGTCTACGAGCGCCTCGGGGACGACCAGCGGATGCTGCTGGAGTACAAGTTCTTCGAGCCCGCCTTCTACGCGACCGACGTGCCGGACTGGGGCACGGCGTACGCCCACTGCCTCAAGCTCGGCCCGAAGGCCCAGGTCGTCGTCGACACCGGGCACCACGCGCCGGGCACCAACATCGAGTTCATCGTCGCCACGCTGCTGCGGGAGGGGAGGCTCGGCGCGTTCGACTTCAACTCGCGGTTCTACGCGGACGACGACCTGATGGTGGGCGCGGCGGACCCCTTCCAGCTGTTCCGCATCATGTACGAGGTCATCCGGGGCGGCGGATTCACGCCGGACGTGGCGTTCATGCTCGACCAGTGCCACAACATCGAGGCGAAGATCCCGGCGATCATCCGTTCCGTGATGAACGTGCAGGAGGCCACGGCCAAGGCGCTGCTCGTCGACCGGGACGCGCTGGCCGCCGCGCAGCGCGACGGGGACGTGCTCGCCGCGAACGCCGTCCTGATGGACGCGTACAACACGGACGTGCGGCCGCTGGTCGCGGAGGTCCGCGAGGAGCTCGGGCTGGCTGCCGACCCGATCGCGGCGTACCACGCCTGCGGCTGGGCGGGGAAGATCGCCGAGGAGCGGGTCGGGGGGCAGCAGGCGGGGTGGGGGGCGTAGCCGCCCACCCCGCCTGCTGCCCCCGCGGTCCGCTCGCCGCGGGACCTGAGGCCCGGAGCCGACCGCTGGTCCGTTTCGGCTGGTCGCGCAGTTCCCCGCGCCCCTTGCGGGCTTTCCCTCTCTCTTCTTCTAAGGAACCGGAACATGGCAACCCATCCTGAAGCCGCTGCTCTGCTCGGGCGGTCCAATCGGCTCGGTGCCGATCCCCGCAACACCAACTACGCGGGCGGGAACACCTCCGCCAAGGGGACCGGCACCGACCCCGTGACCGGTGGCGACGTCGAGCTGATGTGGGTCAAGGGCTCCGGCGGCGACCTGGGGACCCTCACCGAGGGCGGGCTCGCCGTGCTGCGGCTCGACCGGCTGCTGGCGCTGAAGGACGTGTACCCGGGCGTCGGGCGCGAGGACGAGATGGTCGCCGCGTTCGACTACTGCCTGCACGGCAGGGGCGGGGCCGCCCCCTCGATCGACACCGCGATGCACGGGCTCGTGGACGCCGCCCACGTCGACCACCTGCACCCCGACTCCGGGATCGCGCTCGCCTGCGCGGCCGACGGGGAGAAGCTGACCGCCGAGTGCTTCGGGGACAGCGTGGTGTGGGTGCCGTGGCGCCGGCCCGGCTTCCAGCTGGGGCTGGACATCGCCGCCGTCAAGGAGGCCAACCCGCAGGCCGTCGGCTGCATCCTGGGCGGGCACGGCATCACCGCGTGGGGTGACACCGCAGAGGAGTGCGAGCGCAACTCGCTGCACATCATCCGTACCGCCGAGGAATTCCTCGCCACCCGCGGCAAGGCCGAGCCGTTCGGTCCCGTCCTCGACGGGTACGCGGCTCCCGGCGCCGCCGAGCGCCGGGAGCGGGCCGCCGCCCTCGCCCCGGTGATCCGCTCACTGGCCTCCCAGGACCGCCCCCAGGTCGGCCACTTCACCGACTCCGAGGTCGTCCTCGACTTCCTCGCGAGCGCCGAGCACCCGCGCCTCGCCGCCCTGGGCACCTCCTGCCCGGACCACTTCCTCCGGACGAAGGTCCGGCCGCTCGTCCTCGACCTGCCGCCCACCGTCCCGCTGGACGAGGCGGTCGCGCGGCTGAAGGAGCTGCACACGGCGTACCGCGAGGAGTACGCGGCCTACTACCGGCGGCACGCCGACGCCGACTCCCCCGCCATGCGCGGCGCGGACCCGGCGATCGTGCTGGTCCCCGGCGTCGGCATGTTCTCCTTCGGCAAGGACAAGCAGACCGCGCGCGTGGCGGGCGAGTTCTACGTCAACGCCATCAACGTGATGCGCGGCGCGGAGGCCGTCTCGACGTACGCGCCGATCGAGGAGTCCGAGAAGTTCCGCATCGAGTACTGGGCCCTGGAGGAGGCCAAGCTCCGGCGGATGCCGAAGCCCAAACCGCTCGCCACCCGGGTCGCGCTCGTGACCGGTGCCGGCAGCGGCATCGGCAGGGCGATCGCCGAGCGGCTCGTCGCCGAGGGCGCCTGCGTGGTGATCGCGGACCTGAAAGCGGAGAACGCGGCCCGGGTCGCCACCTCGCTCGGCGGTCCCGACAAGGCCGTCGCCGTCACCGTGGACGTCACCTCCGAGGAGCAGATCGCCGAGGCGTTCAAGGCGGCGGTCCTCGCCTTCGGCGGCGTCGACCTGGTCGTCAACAACGCCGGCATCTCCATCTCCAAGCCGCTCCTGGAGACCACGGCCGGGGACTGGGACCTCCAGCACGACATCATGGCCCGCGGCTCCTTCCTCGTCTCGCGCGAGGCAGCCCGGGTGATGATCGCGCAGGGCCTTGGCGGCGACGTCGTCTACATCGCGTCCAAGAACGCGGTCTTCGCCGGCCCGAACAACATCGCCTACTCGGCGACCAAGGCCGACCAGGCCCACCAGGTGCGGCTGCTGGCCGCCGAGCTGGGCGAGCACGGCATCCGCGTCAACGGCGTCAACCCCGACGGGGTCGTCCGCGGCTCCGGGATCTTCGCGGGCGGCTGGGGCGCGCAGCGCGCGGCCACCTACGGCATCGAGGAGGAGAAGCTGGGCGAGTTCTACGCCCAGCGGACCATCCTCAAGCGCGAGGTCCTGCCCGAGCACGTCGCGAACGCCGTCTTCGCCCTGACGGGCGGCGACCTCACGCACACCACCGGTCTGCACGTCCCGGTCGACGCCGGCGTCGCCGCCGCGTTCCTGCGATGACGGACACGACCCGGGAGGCGGCCGTGAAGTCGTACGCCGCGGTCGACCTCGGCGCGTCCAGCGGACGCGTCATGGTCGGCCGCGTCGGCCCCGACTCGCTGGAGCTGACGGAGGCGCACCGCTTCCCGAACCGGCCGGTGCGCACCCCCGAGGGCCTGCGCTGGGACGTCCTCGCGCTGTACGCGGGGGTCCTCGACGGGCTGCGCGCGGCCGGGCACGTCGACTCGGTCGGCATCGACAGCTGGGCCGTGGACTACGGCCTGCTCGACGCCGACGGGGCACTGCTCGGCAACCCGGTGCACTACCGCGACACCCGGACCCGGGGCGTCGCGGAACAGGTGTGGGCCACCGTGCCCGCCGCCGAGCTGTACGCGGCCACCGGACTCCAGTACGCCCCCTTCAACACGCTGTACCAGCTGGTGGCGGCCCGTTCCTCCGCGCAGCTGGCGCACGCGGAGCGCCTGCTGCTCATCCCGGACCTGCTGACGTACTGGCTCACCGGCGAGGCCGGCACGGAGCTGACCAACGCCTCCACCACCCAGCTGATCGACCCGCGCACCGGCGACTGGTCGTACGACGTCGCGGCGCGCCTCGGTGTCGACCTGAAGCTGTTCGCGCCGCTGCGGCGGCCCGGGGACCCGGCGGGTCTGCTGCGTCCTGACGTGCTGGAGGAGACCGGGCTGACGGGACCGGTACCGGTGACGGCGGTCGGTTCGCACGACACCGCGTCCGCGGTGGCCGCCGTCCCGGCCACGGGCGAGCGGTTCGCGTACATCTGCACCGGCACCTGGTCCCTCGCGGGCCTGGAGCTGGCGGCCCCCGTCCTCACGGAGGAGAGCCGCGCGGCGAACTTCACCAACGAGCTGGGGCTGGACGGCACGGTCCGCTACCTGCGCAACATCATGGGCCTGTGGCTGCTCCAGGAGTGCCTGCGCGAGTGGGGGAACCCCGGCCTGGACGACCTGCTGTCCGCCGCGGCCGGGGCGCCTGCGCTGCGGTCGGTCGTGGACGCGGGCGACGCGGCGTTCCTGGCCCCCGGCCGGATGCCGTCCCGGATAGCCGACGCCTGCCGCGACTCGGGGCAGCCCGTGCCCCGGTCACCCGCCGAGACCACCCGGTGCATCCTCGACTCGCTCGCCCTCGCCCACCGCAGGGCGGTCCTCCAGGCGCAGGAGCTGGCCGGTCACCCCGTCGACGTCGTGCACATCGTCGGCGGCGGCGCCCGCAACGCCCTGCTGTGCCGCCTCACCGCCGACGCCTGCGGCCTCCCCGTCGTGGCGGGCCCGCCGGAGGCGGCGGCCCTGGGCAACGTCCTGGTCCAGGCCCGGGCACACGGCCAGGTCGGCGACCGCGCGGAGATGCGCGCCCTGCTGTCCCGCACCCAGCCCCTGACCCGCTACGAGCCCCGGGGCACCACGACGGCGTGGCAGGCGGCGGAGAGCCGTCTGGGCCGGTGACATGGAACCGCCTCCGCACGGGCGCCCCTTCAGGGGCGCGGGGCCGTATCGGTCTGCGGCTCCGCCGCGGGGCGCGCCCGGCCACGGCCGACCGGCACCCGACGACCCACAGCGGACGCAGCTCGTTCCGGCACGGTTCAGCGCCGCGTACCGTGCATCCATCCGACGACCGACCCCGAGGAGCCGCGATGCGTGTCGCCCTGTTCCTGACCTGTGTCAACGACACGCTCTATCCGGACACCGGCCGCGCCGTGGTGAAACTGCTGACCAGGCTGGGCGTGGACGTCGACTTCCCGATGGCGCAGACCTGCTGCGGACAGGCTCACTACAACACGGGGTACCGGCACGAGGCCGAACCGCTGGCCCGGCACTTCTCCGAGGTGTTCGGCGGGTACGAGGCGATCGTGACCCCCTCCGGGTCGTGCGGCGCGATGGTGCGCGAGCTGTACCCGCGGATGGGGGCGCGCGCCCGCGCCGAGGGCCGCGGCGACGGCCTCGCCACCGCCCTGGCCCCGGTCGTGCCGAGGACGTACGAGCTGACCGAGTTCCTGGTGGACGTACTGGGCGTGACGGACGTGGGCGCGTACTACCCGCACACCGTCACGTACCACCCCACCTGCCACGGACTGCGCGGTCTGGGCCTCGGCGACCGGCCGCGCCGGCTGCTGGAGTCCGTCGGGGGACTGGAGCTGAGGGAGCTGCCGGGCGCCGACGAGTGCTGCGGCTTCGGCGGCACCTTCGCCCTCAAGAACGCGGACGTGTCGGCGGCGATGGGCGCCGACAAGGTCCGCAACGCCGCGTCGACGGGCGCCGACGTGCTGTGCGCCGCCGACAACTCCTGCCTCATGCACATCGGCGGCACCATGACCCGGCTCCGGACGGGCATGCGTCCGGTGCACATCGCGGAGATCCTGGCGAGCACGCAGGAGGAGCCGGTATGAGCGGCGGGACGTACCTCGGCATGCCGGCCTTCCCGAAGGCCGCGCACGAAGCCGTCCGCGACGAGACCCTGCGCGGCAACCTGCGCCACGCGACGCACACCATCCGCGCCAAGCGCGCGACCGCGGTCGCGGAGGTCTCCGACTGGGCCGAGCTGCGCGAGGCCGGCAAGCAGATCAAGGACCACACGCTCCGTCATCTGGACCGCTACCTGGTGCAGCTGGAGGAGTCGGTCACGGCGGCGGGCGGCACCGTGCACTGGGCCGCCGACGCGGACGAGGCCAACCGCATCGTCACGGGCCTCGTGAAGGCGACCGGCGAGAGCGAGGTCGTCAAGGTCAAGTCGATGGCCACACAGGAGATCGGCCTCAACGAGGCGCTGGAGGCCGAGGGCATCCGCGCCTACGAGACCGACCTCGCCGAGCTGATCGTGCAGCTGGGCGAGGACCGGCCCTCGCACATCCTGGTCCCGGCCATCCACCGCAACCGCGGCGAGATCCGCGACATCTTCGCCCGCGAGATGGGTGCGTGGGGCCGTCCGGCGCCGGAGGGCCTGACCGACACGCCCGCCGAGCTGGCCGACGCCGCGCGCCTGCACCTGCGCGAGAAGTTCCTGCGCGCCAAGGTCGGCATCTCCGGCGCCAACTTCATGGTCGCCGAGACCGGCACCATGGTCGTGGTGGAGTCCGAGGGCAACGGCCGGATGTGCCTGACCCTGCCCGAGACGCTGATCTCGGTCGTCGGCATCGAGAAGACCGTGCCGACCTGGCGGGACCTGGAGGTCTTCCTGCAGACCCTGCCCCGCTCCTCGACCGCCGAGCGCATGAACCCGTACACCTCCACGTGGACGGGCACCACGGACTCCGGTACCGCCGACGGTCCCCGGGACTTCCACCTGGTGCTCATCGACAACGGGCGCACCGACACCCTGGCCGACGAGGTGGGCCGCCAGGCCCTGCGCTGCATCCGCTGCTCGGCGTGTCTCAACGTCTGCCCGGTGTACGAGCGGGCGGGCGGCCACGCGTACGGCTCGGTCTACCCGGGCCCGATCGGCGCGATCCTCAGCCCCCAGCTGCGGGGCACCGGCAGCGAGATCGACGCCTCACTGCCGTACGCCTCGTCGCTGTGCGGTGCCTGCTACGACGTCTGCCCGGTGGCGATCGACATCCCGGAGGTGCTGGTGCACCTGCGGGAACGGGTCGTGCAGGGCGGCCCCGTGACCCGCGAGGGCGTCAGGGTCCTGGTCAAGCCGGCGAAGGGGCACGCCGCCGAGCGGGCGGCGATGAGGGCCGCGCGGTGGGCGTTCGGCCGTCCGGGCGTGCTGCGCGCCGGTCAGCGGCTGGCGTCCCGGACGCGCCGCTTCCATCCGCGGACGCTGCCCGGTCCCGGCCGGGCGTGGAGCGACACCCGCTCGGTGCCGGAGGTTCCCGCGGAGCCGTTCCGCGACTGGTGGCAGCGGACACACGGCGGAAAGGACACCTCGAAGTGAGCAGCAGGGACCTGATCCTGGCCCGGGTGCGGCGGGCGCTCGCCGACGTGCCGCGGGACGACACCCCGTACGACCGGGCCGTGCGGCGCGACTACCTGCGCGAGCACGGGAACCGGAGCGCCGGGCGGACGGTGGACCTGCTGGCGGAGAACCTGGCGGACTACCGGGCGCTGGTGCACCGCTGCACGGCCGGCGAACTGCCCGCGACGATCGCCCGGCTGCTGGCCGGACGGGGCGCGGCGTCGGTCGCCGTGCCGGCGGGTCTGGACCCGGCGTGGCTCGCGGCCGCCGACGTCACGCGGATGCCCGACAGCGCCGCGGACACCCCGGCCGCACTGGACCGCGTCGACAGCGTGGTCACGGCGTGCGCCGTCGCGATCGCCGAGACCGGCACCATCGTGCTGGACGGCGGCCCGGACCAGGGCCGCCGCCGGATCACGCTGGTCCCGGACCACCACATCTGTGTCGTACGCGTCCCCGGCCAGGTCGTGTCCTCCGTGCCGCAGGGCCTGGAGCGGCTCGACCCGGCCCGCCCGCTGACCTGGATCTCGGGGCCGTCCGCCACCAGCGACATCGAACTCGACCGGGTGGAGGGGGTGCACGGTCCGCGCACCCTGGAGGTGGTACTGGTGAGCGCGCGGTGACGGGCGCGTCCGCGGACGCGCCCGTCACCGCGCGGGCCGGCCGGAGCGGGGTCGGCCGGAGCCGGGTCAGCCGGAGTTCGACTCGGTGGCCGACGTCCGGCGCCGGTCCGGCGGGCCCGCCTTCCCCGTCCGGTGGCCGGGCCGGTCGAGGAGTCCGAAGGCCCAGCGCTCGTTGAAGCCGGCCAGGAAGCCGACCGCGCACCAGAACCCCCAGAAGGCGGTGCCCTTCGCCGCGGCGGCGGCGTCCGCGGCGCAGATCTCGCCGGTGGCGGACGGTATGTCGATGACCGTGACCCAGCCGGTGCTGAGCAGGAAGTAGACGGACAGGGCGAGGATCCAGCCGACGAACACCCGGTAGACGCCTTCGTGCCGCATGCTGCGGGACGCCTGGGCCGGGACGACGGCGCCCTGGTGCCCGTTGGTCTGCCGGCGTGCCACCTCCTCGCTGCTGCGGACCCGCAGCAGGACGCTGAGCGTCGAGCCGAACGCGCCGACGCCCCCGCAGACGAAGGCGCCCATCAGGCTCCAGCGGTCGGTGCAGTTGAGCGTGATGCCGGCCAGGCCGAGCAGCCGCACCCCGGCGAGGAGCGGCAGTCCCAGCAGCAGCACGCTGAACAGCGCGCCGAGGCCGAGCCCCAGGTTGAGGCCGCGGCTGACGGCCACCGCGTCGTCCTGCCCGAGGCGGGCGCGGATGCCGTCGATCTCCCGGTCCAGGTACGCGCCCAGGTCCTGGTCGCCCGGCGCGTCGTACAGCCGCTGGTCCCGCAGGACGTTGCGCAGGACGCACTCCACCGTGACCTTCAGCGACCGGCGGGTCTCCGTCTCGAAGGCGCGCTGCGCGGCTCCGTGGAGGTACTGGAGGTGCAGCTGCTGCTTCGGGTAGACCTTGCTGAACTGCGTGTAGTCCTGAAGGTGTTCGGGCTCCACCGTGTCGATGAGCCCCGTGGGCCTCGGGTCCGTGCCCGCGCCCTCGATCGTCTCGCGTGTTCTCTGCCACCTGGTCCGGTGGTCTCCCCCGTTGTCCTTCATGAAAAACGTGTACCGGGACCCTCCCGCGCGGGGAAGGCGGCCCACCGCACCAGTACGGTCACCGACGTCACGGAGGCGTCACGTCAGCGGGTCCCGTCAGCGGGTTCCCGCCGACAGGACCCGCAGGCGGGTCTCGTCGACGGATACCCGCCGAGGGGGCCTCCCCGGCCGGTCCCGCCGTGCGGGAGTTGAACGGTCCGCGCCGCTCCCCCGTACTTCAGTGGCAGCGGGTTCCCCCCGCCCGCCGCGCCAGGAGGAATGCCGCCCATGACGAACGCACGCCGCGCCGCCGCCCTCGCCGGAGCGGTCCCGCTGCTCCTGCTCGCGGTGGGGGCCGCGGGGCCCGCCGCCGCGCACGGGGCGCCGACGGATCCGGTCAGCCGGGCGGTCGCCTGCTCCCCCGCCGGCGGCCGGCTCGCGCAGTCGGCGGCCTGCCGGGCCGCCGTGGCCTCGGGCGTCGCCGCCTTCGACAACCTGCGGCTGGCGGGGGTGAACGGCCGGGACCGGCAGGCCGTCCCCGACGGCAGACTGTGCAGCGGGGGCCTCGCCGCCTACCGCGGCCTCGACCTGCCCCGCGCCGACTGGCCCTCGACCCGGCTGGCCCCCGGGGCCGGCCTGACGCTCACGTACCGGTCGACGATCCCGCACACCGGCACGTTCAGACTGTTCCTCACGAAGGACGGCT
Source organism: Streptomyces beigongshangae (assembly GCF_019710745.1). Taxonomy (GTDB): domain Bacteria; phylum Actinomycetota; class Actinomycetes; order Streptomycetales; family Streptomycetaceae; genus Streptomyces; species Streptomyces beigongshangae. Next base: position 42,882 of record NZ_JAHKJW010000041.1, on the reverse strand, counting down.
ACGACCCGGCGAAGCCGCTCACCTGGTCCGACCTGCCGTCCGAGCCGTTCGCGACGGCCACCGACCCGGAACTGGTGGACGGCGCCTACCGGATCCGGGCCGAGCTGCCGTCCGACCGCACCGGACGCCACCTGATCTACACGGTCTGGCAGAACACGAGCACGCCGGACACCTACTACTCGTGCTCCGACGTGGTCTTCCCCGCCGCGGGGAGGAGTGCCGGGGCCACCGGTTCCGCGGCACCGGCGCCCACGCCGGAGCCGGCGAGGTCCGCCGCCGCGGGGACCACCGCCGCTCCCGCTGCGCCGGAGTCCCCGGCCGGGGCCGCGAGCACGCCCGCCCGGCCGGCGCAGACACTGTCCGGCACACCCGGCGAGGCGGCCTCCCCCGGCTCCGGCGGGGGCGACCGGGCCCCGGCCCTGCCGCTCGTCGCGGGCGGCGCGGCGGGTCTGCTGATCACCGCGGGCGCCGCGTTCACCCTGCGCAGGAGGCGGTGACCGCCCCGCACCCGCCGTCCGCCGAAGATCACGCGGCTGATACCGTGCGTCGCTCCGGCACGGGCGGTGCGGGGCGGCGGTGGCAGGGGAGAGACACGTGCGGACCTGGCGGAAGAGCCTGGAGGCGGCCGGGGTGAACCGGGGCGTGCTGCGCGACGACTACACGAAGGCCGCGCGGTTCATGCGGCGGCGGGAGCCGGCCGGCTATCTGGCGGTGCGCCTGATGGTGCCCGCGCCCCACCAGCCCCACGCGCTGGCCGGGTACGCGTTCGCGTCGTTCACCGACGACGTCTGCGACCGCGGCACGGTCCGGGAGCGCACCCGGCGCTACGACGCGTGGGACGCGCGGGTGCGGGCGGCCCTGGACTCGGGAAGCACCGGACACCCGCTGCTGCGCGCCTTCCTGCACACCGCGGCCGACCGCGGGCTGCCGCGCCACTGGGTCGACGCGTACCTGGACGGCGCGCGGATCGACCTCGACTTCCCCGGCTTCGCCACCGAGGCGGACTACCAGCGGTACGTGGAGCGGCTGACCTGGCCGTTCCTGATGATCACCTCGGGACTGGCCCACCAGGGCGGCGGCAGCGCCGAGTTCGCGGCGGGCTGCCGGCTGTTCGCCGACGCGGCCCAGCGGACGGACATCCTGACCGACCTCGCGGAGGACCTGCGCGGCGGACGCCTGTACCTGCCCGTGAGCGACCTGGAGCGGTACGGCGTCACGCGCGAGGACCTCGAACGGGGCCGCGACCTGCCCGGCGTACGGGCCCTGGTCGAGGCCACCGCGCGGACCGCGGACGCCACGCTCCGGGAGGCCCGCGTACTGCTGGACCACTGCCCCGAGGAGCACCGGCGGCTGATGCGCTTCGTCCTGGACCTGCACCACCAGCGCCTGGAATCGGTGACGGCCCGGGGCGCAGCGGTCACCCGCCGCCCGGTACGCGACCGCCCGGTGGCCTGCCTGCGCCTGCTGACCCGCCGCACGGCCGGCTCCCGGACCGGGTACCCCGCCCCGGCCGGCCGGTAGGCACCGGCGCTTCCGGGGGTCGCCTTTTGAAGGTGGGACAACCATTTCCGTGATGATCGCCTGCTTGTTTCGGCTTGTTTCGGCCGCATGAAAACTCCTCGACCGGACTTCGCTGTTCGAATTTCCTGCCGCTATCTTTCCGGGGTCGGTCTCCAGCAGAAGCGAGGAACACCCATGTCCGTGACGGATGAGTACCTGCGCAACAACGCCACGCACGCGGTCGCCTTCGACGGGCCGCTGCCCCTGGCCCCCTCCCGGCACCTCGCGGTGGTGGCCTGCATGGACGCGCGCCTGAACGTCTACGACGTCCTCGGCCTCGCCCCAGGTGAGGCACATGTGATCCGTAACGCCGGGGGCGCCGTGACCGACGACGCGATCCGCTCGCTGGCGATCAGCCAGCGCCTGCTGGGAACACGCGAAATCATTCTCATCCACCACACCGACTGCGGCATGATGACGTTCACGGACGATGAATTCAAGCAGCAGATCGAAAAGGAAACGGAAATTCGGCCACCCTGGTCGGCGGAGGCTTTCACCGACCTGGAAGCCGAGGTACGGCAGTCCGTCCGACGCATCACCGTGAACCCCTTCGTGCCGCACACCGGCTCCGTACGGGGCTTCGTCCTCGACGTCGCCACCGGTCACCTCTCCGAAGTCACCGCGCGCCCGGGTGAAACCGTCTGACCGCTCCCCGGGGCGTCCTGCGCCGGGACCGGTGCCTCCCGCGGACATCCGGTCGCCTCCCGGCAGGCGGGGAGCGGTCCGTCCGGCGGGCCCGGGCGGACGAGGGGCTTCGGCGGGGTGCGCACACCTCCATGCGGCCCAGCCGCAGGTGGGCGGGTATGGAGGGCGGCGGAAGGTGGTAACCCTCACCCTGTGACCACGCCCTCACCGCTGACCGGCCTGACAGCCCGCGACCTGCTGTCGGGCTACGCGCGCGGTGACTTCTCACCTGTCGAGGCGACCCGTGCGGTGCTGGAGCGGATCGACGTGATCCAGCCGGTGGTGAACGCGTTCGTGCGGGTGGACGCCCAGGAGGCCCTCGACATGGCGGCGGCCTCCACGGAGCGCTGGCGGCGCGGTGAGCCGCAGGGGCTGCTCGACGGGGTGCCCGTTTCGGTGAAGGACCTCCTGCTCCAGGCCGGGAGCCCACCCTGCGCGGTTCGAGGACCGTGTCGCCCCACTCGGACGCGTGGGAGGAGGACGCTCCGTGCGTGAGCCGGCTGCGGGCCCACGGGGCGGTGCTGGTGGGCAAGACCACGACCTCGGAGTTCGGCTGGAAGCCGGTCACCGATTCGCCCCTGACCGGCGTCACCCGCAATCCCCACGACCCCACCCGCACCTCGGGCGGCTCCAGCGGCGGCTCGGCCGCGGCCGTCGCGCTCGGCGCGGGGCCGCTGTCCGTGGGCACGGACGCGGGCGGACCGATCCGCATCCCCGCGTCGTTCTGCGGCGTCTTCGGGTTCAAGCCCACCTACGGCAGGGTGCCGATCCACCCGCACAGCCCCTACGGCACCCTCGCGCACCTGGGGCCCATGGCCCGTGACGCGGCGGACGCCGCCCTGCTCCTCGACGCGATCAGCGGCCAGGACTGGCGCGACGGCTCCCAGATCGGTCCCATGCCGTCCACGGCGGAGCGCCTGGAACGGGGAATCGAAGGGCTGCGGATCGCTTACGCGCCCTCGCTCGGCGGCCGGGGACAGGTCGCTTCCGCGGTCGCCGCCGCAGTACGCGCCGCGGTGGACCACCTGGCCGGTCTCGGTGCGCACGTCACAGAGGCCGCTCCCGGCATTCCCGACCCCTCGGACGCCTTCCGCACCCTGTGGTGCGCCGCGTCGGCACACGCGACACGCCATCTGGACCGGGACGAACGCGAACTCCTCGACCCGGGGCTCCGGGCCGCGGCCGAGCGGGGCACACGCATCAGCGCGCTGGACCACCTGGAGGCGGAGCGGATCCGTACGACCCTCGGCCACTCCATGGGCCGCTTCCACACCTCCTACGACCTGCTCGTCACGCCCACCCTGCCGCTGACGGCCTTCGACGCCGGCACAGAGGTGCCACCACGGTCGCAGCACACCGACTGGACGAGCTGGACACCCTTCACCCACCCCTTCAACCTCACCCAGCAGCCCGCCGCGACACTGCCCTGCGGTCTGGACGAGAACGGCCTGCCCGTGGGACTGCAGCTCATCGCGGCCCACCGCCACGACGCCCTGGTCCTGCGCGCCGCGCACACGCCCGGCAGCGTCCTGCCCGCCGCACCGCGCCCCGGCCCGCACCTGTGACGGACTCCGCGCAGGGGACCCGTGAGCGGCCTTTCGGGAAAGGCGTCCTGCGCGTGCGCCGTGGCGACGATCCGGCCGACGCATTGTATGAGGTGTTGGACCGCGCAGGTGGTCCGCGCGTGTTCGCTCCCGGGCCCGCGCCCTCCGGTACGGGTGGGCTGTTAGACAAGGCCCGTCGCCCGGCCCGGGCGGTACAGGCGGGATGTGCGGAGGTCGTCGGATGGGTGTGTCACGGCGTGCGGTGCTGCTTTCCGGTGCGGGGGCGGCTGCCGCGGCCGCTGCTGCCACGGCTGCGGAAACGGCTCTGGCGGCGGGCGGTTCCGTCGCGGGCGGGGCCGTCGGCGGGGCGGGCCGCTCCGTGCGGACCGAGGACGTCGGCCGGCACGGGGACGTCGGCCGGCAGGAGGACCTGTCGGACCGTTATCCGGACGAGCGCGGCTGGGTGAACGACTGCGTCCGGCGGATCAGGGCGCTGCCGTACGAGCCGACGCCGATGCTGGAGCTGGAGCTGCCCGCACGGCTGCGCGGTTCGCGGCTGCTGGTGAAGAACGAGTCGGTGCACCCTTCGGGCAGTCACAAGCACCGGCTGGCCCAGGCGCTGTTCCTCAACGCCCTGGCCAACGGGTGGCTGACGCGCAACAGCCCGGTCGTGGAGGCGTCCAGCGGATCGACGGCCATCTCCGAGGCGTGGTTCAGCAAACTGCTGGGGATCGACTTCGTCGCCGTCATGCCCTCCGGCACCACGGCGGAGAAGAAGCAGGCGGTCCTGGACCTCGGTGGCGAGATCGTCGAGGCGACCGGCGCGACCATCTCGGAGCGGGCCCGGAGCGAAGCCCGAGCCCGCCGCGGGCACTTCATGGACCAGTTCACCTACGCGGAGCGCGCCTACGACTGGCGCGGTGATCACGGGATGGCGGGCGAGATCCTCCACCAGGCCGACCCCGACTGGTTCGTCATGGGCGCGGGCACCGGCGGGACGGCGGCCTCACTGGCCCGGTACGCGCGCTACACCGGCCACCGGGTGCGGGTGTGCGTCACGGACCCCGAGAACAGCGCCTTCTTCCCCGGCTGGCGCGACAACGACCGCACGGTCACGGCGAAAGGCTCCCGCATCGAGGGCATCGGCCGCCCCAAGGTCGAGCCCTCGTTCCTCTTCCCTCTGGTCAACCGCATGATCCGGGTCCCGGACGCCGCTTCGATCGCCACCATGCGGGTCGTCGGGGAGCGGCTCGGCATCGCCCCCGGAGGCTCCACCGGCACCGGACTGTACGGAGCCCTGAAGGTCCTGGGCGGGCCGTCCCGGCACCGTGAGGGCGCCACCGTCGTCACCGTGCTCTGCGACTCCGGCGAGCGCTACCTCGACACCTACTACAGCGACGAATGGCTCGACCGGCAGAGGATCGACTTCCGTCCCTGGAGGGACACCGTCGAGCGTTTCCTCGACACCGGTCACTGGGTCCCGCCCAGGACGTGGCGCGAACCGCACACGCCACGCGGCCACATGTGGAACATGTGACGGGCCGGGTCCGTCGCGGCCCCGCGGACGCGATCGCCGCCGAAGCCGCGGCCGGCGGATCAGGCGCGGCCGTGCCCGCGGCGCCGCCCCACCGGCCGTGGGCGCCGCCCCGTCCGGGGCGGACCCTCAGTGCGGCCGTACTCGGTCGGAGGCGTCGGTGAGGTCGGCGCCCGTGTCTGCGCACCTCCGGGAGTGACCGGTGCCGTGCCAGTCCAGGCACATGACGGTCGCGTCGTCCTGCAGGTGACCGCGGTGGGCGTCGACGATCGCCGCGATCAGGGCGCGGGCGGCCTCACGGGGGTGCAGGGCGCGGGTGCGCGCGATGAGGCCGGGGAGGTCCAGGCCGTCGGCGTCGCCTTCGAGCATGCCGTCGGTGAGCATCACCAGGCGGTCACCCGGGCGCAGGTCCAGCGACTGGACCCGGTAGGCGTGCGGGACGTGCAGACCGAAGGGCATGTCGACCTCCGGGGTCATCTCCTGCACCCGGCCCTCGCGCATGCGCAGGGGCCAGGGGTGTCCGGCGTTGACGAACTCGCTCGTGCCGTCGGTCAGGCTGATGCGCAGGAGCTGGCCGGTGACGTAACCCTGGCCCCCGTGTTCGCGCACGGCCCGGTCTGCCTGGTGTGCCTGGTCGGCGAGGCAGGCCCCGGCGCGCCGCGCCCGGCGCAGCGCGCTCACCAGGAGGGTGGCCAGAAGCGCGGCGGAGACGTCGTGGCCCATGGCGTCGGTGACGGAGAGCTGGACGGTGTCCCGGTCGATCACGTAGTCGAAGGTGTCACCCCCGACATGGTCGGCCGGCTCCAGTGCCCCGGCGACCGCGAACTGGGCCGCCTCGCAGGCCAGCGACGCCGGCAGCAGACGGTGCTGGATCTCCGCGGCCAGGCTCAGCGGGAGAGTGCGCCGGCCCCACTGGTACACGTCGGTGTAGGAGCGGTTGGCGATGACGATGTAGGCCAGCGCATGCGCGCTCTCACCGACCTCCCGCATCACCCGCGCGCCGGGCACGGAGGGCAGGAACAGCTCCAGAAGGCCGATGGCGTCGCCCCGGTTGGTCACCGGGGCGACCACCCGCACCAGCGCGTCCTCGCCCTCGTCCTCCACACTCGGCCGCTGGGTGCGGATCACGTCGTCGTACAGGGTGCCCCGCAGTGGGATGCGCCGGGCAACCTCACCGGTGTCGACGCTGCCGGCCGTCCCCAGCCGTACCACCGAACCGCCGGCGAAGTCGGTGATCAGGAACGACACCGCCGCGGCCCCCAGCCGCTCCTTGAGCATGCGTGCGACGACATCGAGGGACTCCACCGGCGCCGCCGACTCCGCCGCCGCCAGCGTCCCCGCCAGGGCCCCCGTCCTGCCCGGACCGTCCCCGCTCCCGCTCTCGTCCCCGTCCCTGTCCCCGGAAGCACGAGCACTCGGCCCACCGTCCCCGCCGACGCCTTCGGGTGTGCCCACGTTCACGGTGACTCCTCACTGCTCACTGCTCACTGATGCCGTCGCCTTACGGTGTGCCGCCCGTTCCCGACTTTCGCCGGAAGCGTCCGGCGCACCGGGTTCCGGATCTTCCGTCGTACGGGAGGGTTCCCGGGGGAAGGGGCGCCCGGGGGCCCGGAAGCAGGGCGGGTGGAAGGACTGCACCGGAAGCATTGGTGCCCGCGTGCCCCGGCTCGACGGGAGGGCTCAAGGGGCGCAGAGTCTTCCGACGACGTCCGCCGACCGGACCCCGAAAGGGCCTCGTGACCAGGGCAGTCGCCGAGCGGGGCACACCCATCCGCATCGTTGTGGACGGCGGGATCACCGGTCCCGAACCGGTCCCGGTAAGGTCGGCCGGCCGGGTAGCCGGCGCCGGGCACCGGGCGCCCGGCCACAGCGTGGGTCGTGCAGGTGGACGCCGGGGAGGGGCCGAGGCCGGCGAGCACCGCGGTGTTCGTACTGTTCAGCGCACCCGTCCCCGCGGTTTCAGCGGTACGGGCGGCAGGTCCGGCGCAGGGAGCCGGTCACCGTCGTAACCCTTGACCTCGCCGAAGCGCGAGCTGTCCATCCAGTCCGTCCGGGCCTGCTCGATGTCCGCCTGGGACCGCCCGATGAAGTTCCACCACATCACCAGCTCCTCCTCGAACGGCTCGCCGCCGAGCAGCATGAGGCCGGCGTCGGACCCGGCACGCAGCGGCAGTTCGGTGCGGCCGCAGCCCAGGTAGAGCATGGATCCCGGCAGCAGCGGCACCCCGTCCACGTATGCCTCGCCGGACATGGACAGCACGGCGTACTCGAAGTCCCGCTCCAGCGGCAGGCGTACGTCGGCCCCCCGGTCCAGCGCCAGGTCGGCGCCGACGATCGGCGTGTACGTCGTGCCGGGCGAGACCGCCCCGTCGACGCCGCCCAGGACGACCGTGGCCCGCAGTCCGGGGGCCGTCACGACGGGCAGCCCGCCGTGGTGCTCGAAACGCGGTTCGGTGTGGCGGTCGCTGTCGGGCAGGGCGACCCACAACTGCGCGCCGTGCAGGAAGCGGGCGTGCGACCTGGGACTCTCCTCGGAGTGGCTGATGGCCCGGCCGGAGGTCATCAGGCCCAGCTCACGGGGGCGGATCGTCTGCAGGCTGCCCGTGGAGTCACGGTGCAGCACCTCGCCCTCGTGCAGCCAGCTGACGGTCTGCAGACCGATGTGCGGGTGCGGTGGCACCTGCATGCCGGGCTCCTCGGCGATGTCGTCGGGGCCGTAGTGGTCGACGAAGCACCACGCGCCCACCATGCGCCGGCCCAGGTTGGGCAGCAGCCGCCGGACCTCGCTGGACTCGCCGAGCCTGACGCGGCGGGGGGTGAGGAGTTCACGCACCGGCTCCGCCACCACGAAGCCACGGCCGCCGCACAGCGAGGGGACGGCCTCGCGATCGAGATTGCTCATGCCGACCAACCTAGACCCGCGGGAGAGCGTCCGTCATACCCTCCCCCGGCCTTCCTCCGCGGACCGTGACCTGGTTGTGGAATATTCAACAAAGCCGGGCGGTTCTGCCCGTCGAAGGAGGTCAGACGTGGACACGACGTACTACGACCACGGGACGGCCGCGGAGCGCTGGGAGCGCGCCCGGATGTTCTTCGACGCCAGGGACTACGCCGCTTCGGCGCGCGTCCTCGGCAGCCTGGTGGAGGAGGTGCCGCAGGAGACGGGCCCCCGCCTGCTGCTGGCCCGCGCCTACTACCACTCGGCCCAGCTGGGCCGGGCGGAGGCCCAGTTGCGCGTACTGGTCGAGCGCGACCCGGTGGAGCACTACGCCCACCTCATGCTCGGCCGCACCCTCCAGCGCCAGGGCCGCGCCGAGGAGGCCGAGCCGCACCTGCGTCTGGCCTCGGCGCTGGCGGGGGATTTCGCCTCGCTGTGAGGCATGTTCCACCGTGAGGTGCGTCAGGCGCGAGGTGCGTCAGGGCCGGGTCCCCGCCGTGCGGCGGGGACCCGGCCCTTCCCTACGCCGCCGCCCGCGGCTCCACCAGCCGGGCCAGCAGGTCGTCCAGGCTGACCAGGCCGGTCAGCCCGCCGTCCTCGTCCCGGACCACGGCGAGCGAGGCCCGGTGCTGCCTGAGCTGCTCGACGGCGTGCGCGAGCGTGTCGCCGGGGGCGAGTTCCGGCACCGGCCGGGCCAGGTCCCGCGCGCTCACGGCACGGCCCCGCGAGCGGGCGATGAGCGCGTCGCGGGCGTGCACCGAACCCAGCACCGTCCCGCCGTCCCGCACCAGCAGCCGGGTCCGGCCGCTGTCGCCCGCCACCCGCAGCACCGTCTCGACACCCGCCTCCGGCGCCACCGACGCGATCCGCCCCGCGGGCACCTGGAGGTCGCGGACCGGTTGCAGCGGTGTGGTCAGCGAGCTGGTGAGCAGCCGGGAGTCCGCCCCGCTGATCAGACCCAGCCGCTCCGACTCCGCCACCAGGTGCGTGAGCTGCTCCCGGTCGTGGACCGGGGCCAGCTCGTCGCGCGGGGTCACCCGGCAGAGCCGCACCAGCGCGTTGCTCACCCGGTCGAGCAGCACGATCAGCGGCCGTACGAGCCGGATGACGGCGCGGAAGGGCGGGGTGAGGAGCATCGCGGAGCGCTCGGGGTGGGCGATCGCCCAGGACTTGGGCGCCATCTCGCCCAGCACCATGTGCAGGAACACCACCACGATCATCGCGAGGGCGAAGGACACGCCGTAGCTGAGCCCGCCCGGCAGTCCCAGCCGGTGCAGCAGCGGGTCCAGTTCGTGCGACACCGCGGGCTTGGACACCGAGCCCAGGCCCAGGGTGCAGACGGTGATGCCGAGCTGGGCGCCCGCGAGCATCAGGGACAGCTCGCGCATTCCGGCCAGGGCGGCCGCGGCGCCCCGCTGTCCGGCCGCCGCGGCCTGCTCGATCCGGTGGCGCTTGGCGGCGACCAGCGCGAACTCGGCCGCGACGAAGAACCCGCTGCCGACGAGCAGCAGCACGGTGACGAGGAGGGCCATGGGAAAACTCATGCCGGGTCCTTCCCGAGGGCGGCCGGGTCCTTCCCGAGGGCGGCCGGTTCCTCGCCGAGGGCGAGGCGGACCCGCTCCGCCACGTGCCGGTCCAGTGCGCGTACGTCGATGACGGCCCGGCGGCCGTCGGGCAGTGCGACGGTGAGCCGGTCGCCGATCGCCGGGAAGCGGCCGAGCCGGTCCACGATCAGGCCCGCCACGGTGTCGTAGTCCTCCTCCCCGGGCAGCTCGACGCCGGTCGCCCCGGCGACCTCGTCCAGCCGGCGCCGGGCGTCGACGATCCAGCCGTCCCCGTCGGCGACGGCCACCTCGGTCACGGTGTCGGACTCGTCGGCGATGTCGCCGACGAGTTCCTCGGCGATGTCCTCGTAGGTCACGATGCCCGCCACGCCGCCGTGTTCGTCGAGGACGACCGCGAACTCGTCGTCCCGCTCCCGCATCCTGGCGACCGCGTCCGGCAGCGGCAGCGTGTCGGGGAGCACCAGGGGCACGCGGGCCAGTTCGCCCGCCCGGGCGCCGGGCCGGGCCCGCATCAGCTCGCGCACGCCGAGGACGCCCGCCATGTCGTCCGGGTGGTCGCCGAGGACCGGATAGGTGGAGTGCCCGTGCTTCGCGATCAGCTCGGTCGCCTCGGCGGCCGTGGCGTCCTCGCGGACGAACACGGTGTCGGCGCGCGGCACCATCACCTCGTCGAGCGTGCGGTCGGAGAACTCCAGCGCGTGGTCGAGCAGGGCCGCCGTCTCGCGGGGCAGGCGCCCCTGCTCGTGGGACTCCCCGATGAGGTGGCCTAGCTCTTCGAGGGTCGCGCCGTGGTGCAGTTCCTCGACGGGCTCGATGCCGACGCGGCGCAGCAGCCGGTTCGCGGCGCCGTCGAAGAGCCGTACCACCGGACCGACGACCTTCAGGTACGCCAGTGTGGAGCCGGCCAGGGACTTGGCCAGGCGCTCCGGCACGGCGAGGGCCAGGTTCTTGGGGGCCAGCTCGCCGAGGACCATCTGCAGGACGGTCGCCGTGACGAAGGCGAGGACCACGGAGACGCCGGTGACCGCCCCGTCCGGGAGGCCGGTGCCGGTGAGCACGGGCCTCAGCAGCGCGGACACGGAGGGCTCGGCGAGGAAGCCGACGACCAGGCCGGTCACGGTGATGCCGAGCTGGGCGCCCGACAGCATGAAGGACAGCCGCTCCAGGACGGTCAGGGCGCGGGCGGCCCGGCGGTCGCCCGCCGCCGCGTCGCGTGCGAGGGCGAGGCGGTCGGCGGCGACGTACGCGAACTCCTGGGCGACGAAGTAGCCGGTGCCGGCGGTGAGGAGGAGGACGGCCAGCAGGCCGAGCACGGCACTCATCGGACACCACCCCGCCGGATGCCGTGTTCGTGTTCGGTGAGAAGGGGGCGGGATGGTCCGGGACTGTGTCCCGGGGGGTCCGTCGGTCTGGCGGACAAGGAAGGGCTCCTCTGGGTCGTTCTGTCCCCGAGGAACGATTCTCGCCGCCGGGCGGTTCCCCTGCCACCGGCGGGCCACCGGCGGCGCACGCGGCACCGCCGGGGCCCGGACCTGCTACTTCGCGGTCTCCTGTGCGGGCTCGGCCGGTCCGTAGGTGCGCTTGCCGCGCCGGTGGGCGATCTCGCCCAGGATCACGTCCACCGCGATGAAGGCCGCCAGCGGGATCCCGAGGAGCGGCACGAAGTACCCGAGGACGGCGATGCCCGCCATCAGCGGGACGAGGACGTGGGCGGGGACCTGCTGCCAGGCGCCGCGTGGGATCGGCCGGCCGAAGGCCGAGGCGCGGCCCCGCTGCCACCACATGCGGTAGCCCCAGAGGATGAGCAGGATCAGGGCGAGGGCGAGGGCCATCAGCAGGAGCTGGTTGACGATGCCGAAGAGGACGCCGGTGTGCGCGTCGATGCCCCAGCGGGTGAGCTTCGCCAGCACCGGGAAGTCGGCGAAGCGCACGGTGTCCGTCACCTCGCCGCTCGCCGGGTCGACCGCGACCGAGTCCTGCTTGGTGGGCCAGCTGCGCTGGACCTGGGCGACGACGTAGGCCGACGAGTCGTCGGCGGGCGGCACGATCTCGACCGGGTCGCCCAGGCCCTTCGCCCGCGCGGCGGCCAGTACCTTGTCGAGGCCGACGCCGTGCTCGACGCCGCCCTCGGCGGAACCCGCGCCGTGGCCCTCGTGCTCGCCGCCGGCGGCGGCCGACACCGCCGGGGTCTCCTGGCGCAGCTGGGTGCGCAGCTCGCCGATGTTCGCCCCGGCGTACGTCGACCAGGTCAGGCCCGTCGCCGAGAGGAAGATCAGGCCGACCGCGGCCCAGGCGCCGACCGAGCCGTGCAGGCCGAGCGTGCGGCGGCGGCCACTGGTGCCGCGCAGCTTGCGCCGGCTGCTGCGGCGGCCGAACCAGAGCACCAGACCGCCGCCCGCGATCACCCACAGCCAGCTGGCGGCGAGTTCGCTGTAGAGGCGGCCGTCGTCACCGAGCCTCAGGTTGGCGTGGAACTCGTCGATCCAGGTGCGCAGCGGCAGGGCGCCGGTGGAGCCGTACTGTTCGAGCGCGCCGCGCACCTCGGCGGTGTACGGGTCGACGAACACCGCGAGGGTGTGGGTCTCGGCGATGCCGTCGACGCCGGCCAGCATCACCCTGGTGCTCGCGTCGTCCTCGGGCGAGGGGCGGACGGCGGCGACCGTGCCCTCCGGGTGGGCCTTGCGGGCGGCGGCGACCTGCTCCGAGACCGGCAGTTTCGCGTCGCCGACGGGGACGGTCGTCTCGTGCGAGTAGATGATCTTCTCGGCCTGGAACGACGCCGCGTACAGGAACCCGGTCGTGGCGGCGACGAGCAGGAAGGGGGCGACGAGCACTCCCGCGTAGAAGTGCAGCCGCAGCACCAGCGGGCGGAGCGGCGCCCAGCCGCTGCGTCCGGGGGCGGCGGGGGTGACGGATCTCGGGGACTCGTCCGTCTCGGTCGTGGGTGCGGTGGACATCGGCTGGCTTCTCCGGTCGGGCAGGGGACGACGGGGCCGTACTGGCCGTTGCGGTGCAGTAGTCGGTGGGAGGGGCCCCTGAGTTCCCGGAGATTTCCGTGACGTGAGTCACATCGCGCTCGGGGGTGCCGGACCGGTGCCGTACCCGGGGTCCGTGCCCGCCGCGGAGGAGCCGCCTCGCGTCCCGGGCGCCGGTCTTGGCATGCTGGCGCGATGACAGCCCTCCATGACCCCGCGCCCCTCGCCCACCGGGTGGAGGAACTCCTCTCCCGCGGCGGCCCGCTGCCGATCGTGGCCGCCGGCGACCCGGTGCTGCGCCGGGCGGCCGAGCCGTTCGACGGCCAGCTCGACCCCCCGCTCCTGGATCGCTTCGTCGTGGCCCTGCGCGACACGATGCGCGCGGCGCCGGGCGTCGGGCTGGCCGCGCCGCAGGTGGGCGTCCCGCTGCGGCTCGCGGTGATCGAGGACCCGGCGCCGGTCCCGGACGAGATCCGCGAGGCGCGCGGCCGGGTGCCGCTCCCCTTCCGGGTCCTGGTGAACCCGGTGTACGAGCCCGTGGGCACCGCCCGCGCGGCGTTCTTCGAGGGCTGTCTGAGCGTGCCGGGCTGGCAGGCGGTGGTGGCCCGGCCCGCCGAGGTGCGGCTGCGGGCGCGGGACGAGCACGGGAACCCGGTGGACGAGGTGTTCACGGGCTGGCCCGCGCGGATCGTCCAGCACGAGACGGACCATCTGGACGGCACGCTCTACCTCGACCGGGCGGAGCTGCGCTCGCTGTCCTCCGGCGAGGCGGTGGCGCGGTGGTGGGCCCAGCCCACTCCGGCGCGGGCGGCGGAGGAGCTGGGCTTCGGCCTCTGAGTCCCGCCGGCGGACTTCGGCCTCCGATTCCCACCGGCGGGCTTCGGCCTCCGGTGGGAATCGGCGGGACTACTTGCCGTCGCGGTACGCCTCCAGCAGCCTGAGCCACACCTCGCTCAGCGTCGGGTAGGACGGGACCGCGTGCCACAGCCGGTCCACCGGGACCTCGCCGGTGACGGCGATCGTGGCGGCGTGGATCAGCTCGCCGACGCCGGCGCCGACGAACGTGACACCGCGCAGGGTCCCGGTGTCCAGGTCCACCACCATCCGGGCCCGGCCGCGGTAGCCGTCGGCGTGCAGTCCGGCGCCCGCGACCGAGGAGAGGTCCACGTCGACCGCCCTGACCCGGTGGCCCGCCCGCTCGGCCTCGGCGAGGGAGAGGCCCACGGAGGCGGCCTCCGGGTCGGTGAAGACGACCTGGGGGACGGCCGCGTGGTCGGCGGTCGCGGAGTGGGCGCCCCAGGCGTCGGTCTCCAGGATCGGCACACCGGCCGCGCGGGCGGCGATGGCGGCGCCCGCGATCCGGGCCTGGTACTTGCCCTGGTGGGTGAGGAGGGCGCGGTGGTTGACGTCGCCGACCCCGTAGAGCCAGTCGGTGCCCGCGACCCGGCAGCTGTCGTCGACCTCCAGCCAGGAACCGGGTGCGAGGCCGACCGTCTCCAGGCCGATGTCGTCGGTGCGCGGGGCGCGTCCGGTGGCGAAGAGGATCTCGTCGGCCTCGATGCGGTCACCGGTGGAGGTGGTGACCACGACCGTCGCACCCTCCCGGGCCACCGACTCGACCGAGACGCCCGTCCGTACGTCGGCGCCCGCCTCCGTGAGGGCCTCGGCGACCAGCTCGCCGGCGAAGGGCTCCATACGGGGCAGCAGGCCCCCGCCGCGCACGAGGAGCGTGACCCGTGAGCCGAGGCCCTGCCAGGCGGTGGCCATCTCCACGCCGACGACCCCGCCGCCGACGACCACGAGGCGGCCCGGGACGCTCTGCGCGCTGGTGGCCTCACGGCTGGTCCAGGGCGCGGCCTCGTCGATCCCCGGCAGACCGGGCAGTACGGCGCGGGAGCCGGTGCTGACGGCCACGGCGTGCCGGGCCGTCAGGACGTGCCGTTCCCCGTCGGGGCCCTCGACCGCGACCCGGCGCTCCCCGTCGAGCCGGCCGTGCCCGCGGTAGAGGTCCACGCCGACGCCTTCGAGCCACCGGACCTGCCCGTCGTCCTTCCAGTTCGAGGTGAACCAGTCGCGGTTCGCGAGGACCGCGGCCGCGTCGAGGGGGCCCTGCACGGCCTGGCGCAGGCCGGGGATCCTGCGGGCGTCCGCGCGGGCGAGCACGGGGCGCAGCAGGGCCTTGCTGGGCATGCAGGCCCAGTACGAGCACTCGCCGCCGACCAGCTCGCTCTCCACCACCGCGGTGGAGAGACCGGCCGCGCGGGCGCGGTCGGCGACGTTCTCCCCCACCGGCCCCGCCCCCAGCACCACGACGTCGTACACGTTGTCTTCCGTTTCCGTCATGGGGTCAGTCTGGTGGGTGGTGCGGACCCTGGCCACACGGGTACCCGCGTGGAATAGGCGGCCGGTCGCCACCGTTGTGCACAACGGCCGAGCACCGACCCCAGGAAGAGGGAATCAGTCCCATGAGCAGCACCGTTGAGCTCACCAAGGAGAACTTCGACCAGACGGTCACGGACAACGGGTTCGTCCTGATCGACTTCTGGGCGTCCTGGTGCGGTCCGTGCCGGCAGTTCGCCCCGGTCTACGAGAAGGCCGCGGAGGCCAACCCCGACCTCGTCTTCGCCAAGGTGGACACGGAGGCACAGCCCGAGCTGGCCGCGGCCTTCGACATCCGGTCGATCCCGACGCTGATGATCGTCCGCGACCAGGTGGCGGTCTTCGCCCAGCCGGGGGCCCTGCCCCAGGCCGCGCTGGAGGACGTCATCGGCCAGGCCAGGAAGCTGGACATGGACGAGGTCCGCAGGTCGGTCGCCGAACAGCAGGCGAAGCAGCAGCAGTAGCAGTAGCAGTAGCAGTAGCAGTAGCAGCAGGAAACCGGCGCCCCGAAGGGGCGCGGGGAACTGCGCGAGCAACCCCCACGCGGCCGCGGACGACGGCCTCGCCGTCAGCTCGACTCCCGGTGCACGACCTTCGCGCCCAGCACCTCGTGCGCCTCGGGCGGCGCGCCGGGCTCGCGCACCGCGCGGTCGACCAGCTCGGCGAGGTCCCGCCCCGACGGCAGCTCGATGTGGACCGTGCTCAGCCGCGGCCGCAGCAGCCGGCCGAGCATCAGGTCGTCGGCGCCCACCACGGCCGTCTCGTCCGGTATGCCGATGCCCTCGTCCTGCAGCGCCCGCATCAGCAGCATCGCGAACTCGTCGTTGTACGCGAACACGGCGTCCAGGCCCAGGGAGCGCCAGCGCCCCGCGAGGCCGGCCGCGGCCTTCTCGTCGTAGGCGAGCGGCACCTCGGTCAGCGTCGCACCGGTACCGGCCAGGGCCTGCCGTACGCCTTCGAGCCGGGGTCTGGAGAAGATCTGCAGTCCGGCGTCCTCGGGCACCACGGCGCCGACGCTCCGGTAGCCCCGCTCCAGCAGGTGCGCGCCGACGCTCCGGCCGACCCCGTGGTGGTCCATGAGCAGCGCGTGCGCCCCCTCGACGCGTTCGGGCCCCAGGGTGACGACGGCCCGGGCCCCCGCCCGCTTGAGCACGGACACCCCGCGGGGACCGAGACCGCCGCCGGGCGCCAGTACGGCGACCGGCCGCAGCTCGGCCCAGGCGCGGGCCGCCTCGTCGCCCTGGAGGCCGAGGCCGCCGTACTGCACGACCGTGTATTCGAGGCGGCTGAGCGCCCACTGCAGTTCGTTGAAGAAGCGGCTGTAGAGGGGGCCCACGGGCACGTCCGGGGCGGGCATCAGGACCATGCGGCTGTGCCCGGCGCGCAGGCTGCGGGCCGCGGCGTGCGGCACGTACCCGAGCTCCTCGGCCGCCTCGTGGACGCGGCGGCGGGTGGGCTCGCTGATCCGTACGGCGCTGGTGTTGTTGAGGACGTAGGAGACGGTCGCACGCGAGACGCCCGCCAGACGGGCCACATCGGCACTCGTCGGCACGGAGTGCTGTGGGGGCGACGGGTGCGGTCGCGGTGGGTGCGGGGACGGCGGAGGGGCGGATGTTCTCGGTATCTGCACCATGACGTACGGCATCCTCGCAGAGGGCGGGGAGGGGCCGGGGGCCGGGGGCGGCGTGGCGGCCGGGCGTCCGGCGGCGCCGGTCCGTGCCCGGTGCCGCCCAAGTGGCCCTTCTACCGCGGGAGTTCCGTACGGGTCACGCGTGTCACCAGGTCGGTCCAGCCCGCCTCCAGGCGCTCCAGCGGCATCCCGCACTCCTCGGTCAGGTGGTGGATCAGGGCGGGGTCGAGGTAGCCCATCAGCACCTGGGCGAGCAGCGGGGCGTCGGCGCCCGGCACCGCCTGCCGCAGCAGCAGGGTGACGTGGCCGGTGAGGAACCGCTGGGGCGGGAAGGAGAAGCGGCGGGTTGGCTCCGGCTGGGCCGCCAGCTGCAGCTCCAGGTGGTCGACGTACTGCCGCAGGACGGCGGTTCCGAACGCCTGCAGCCGCTCGACCGGTGGCGCGCCGGGGCCCAGCGGCGGCGGACCGCCGAGCAGGGCGCCCTGGAGCTGCTGGGCGGAGTGGTCCAGCAGGGCCATCAGCAGGCCGGTGCGGTCGCCGAAGCGGCGGAAGACGGTCCCCTTGCCGACCGAGGCCGCGGCGGCCACCGCCTCCATCGTGACGCCGGCCGCGCCGTGCTCCGCGACCAGGCGCGCGGCCGCTTCCAGCAGCCGGGCGCGGTTGCGGGCCGCGTCGGCGCGCAGGCAGGGCTCGTCCGCTCCGGAACCCAGCTCCAGGAGGACGGGCTCGTCGGTCGGCTCCTGGGGTCGGGGGAAGGGCGGCAGGGAGGCGGACATGAAGACAGCGTAACGCCGGGGAAGAAAACTGGACCGCGGTCCGTTTGACTGGTACAACTTTAAACGGACCTCGGTCCGGATCGTGACGGCACTGTTTCGCCCCTCGTTCTTCCCTGGTCCCCTGCTCCTCCCGCCCCCCCTCGTGCCACCTTTTTGGAGTTCCCCATGTCTGTCCGCATCCTCGCGCTCGTCGGCAGTCTCCGCGCCGGCTCCCACAACCGCCAGCTCGCCGAGGCCGCCGTCAAGCTCGCGCCCGAGGGCGCGCAGGTCGAGCTGTTCGAGGGCCTGGCCGAGATCCCCTTCTACAACGAGGACATCGACGTCGAGGGCGACGTCCCGGCCGCCGCCGCCCGGCTGCGCGAGGCCGCCGGCTCCGCCGACGCCCTGCTGCTCTTCTCGCCCGAGTACAACGGCACCATCCCGGCCGTCCTGAAGAACGCCATCGACTGGCTGTCCCGTCCCTACGGCGCCGGTGCCCTGAACGGCAAGCCCCTCGCCGTGGTCGGCACCGCCTACGGCCAGTACGGCGGCGTCTGGGCGCAGGACGAGGCCCGCAAGGCCGCCGGCATCGCCGGTGCCAAGGTCCTCGAGGACGTCAAGCTCTCCATCCCGGAGTCGGTCGTCCGCTTCGCCGAGACGCACCCCGGTGACGACACCGAGATCGCCGCGAAGCTCACCGAGGTCATCGAGCAGGTCAAGGGCCAGGCCGGCACGCCCGTCGCCGCCTGACCCGGTACGTTCCACGCCACGCCGCCGACTGCGGTTCGCGGTCCGCGTCGAGGGTGCACACCGTCCGTGCCGCGGGGGCCGGGGCCGACAGCTCCGGCCCCCGCGGCACGTCGCCCCGCCCGGTGGCCGTCCACGCCGCCGCCGGGCTTCCCCGGAAGGTGGCGGTCCGCCATGACGACGCCCGTTCCCGCCACCGCGCCGAAGCTCGTGGCCACCGATCTGGACGGAACGCTGCTGCGCGGCGACGGGACCGTGTCCGGGCGGACGGCGGCCGCGCTCACGGCGGCCGAGGCGGCGGGCATCCGCCTCGTGCTCGTCACCGGCCGGCCCCCGCGGAGCCTCGGCGCCCTGCACGACACCGTAGGACGCCACTTCGCGATCACCGCCAACGGCGCCGCCGTGTACGCGCCCGACGGCACGGCCGTACGCCTGTCGCCGTTTCCGGCGGACCGGCTCACCGCGCTGGTGGCCCGCGTCCGCGCGGCGGCGCCCGGGGTGTCCTTCGCCTTCGAGTACGAGAAGGACTTCGGCCACGAGGAGGCGTACCCCGCCTGGTCGTACGGGGAGGCGGTGGTCGAACTGATCGGCGCCGCCGAGGAGCTGCTCGCACAAGAGCCCGCCCGGCCCGTCCTGAAGATCCTCGCCCACCATCCGTCGCTGCCGCTGCGCGACTTCCACCTGCGGGCACGGGCCGGCGCGGGCGCCGACGCCGAGACCACGCACTCCACGGGACTGTCGCTGGTCGAGTTCAGCGCCCCGGGCGTCACCAAGGCCAGTGCGCTCACGGCGTGGAGCTCCGGTCTCGGTCTGGGCCCCGACGACATCGCCGCGTTCGGTGACATGCCCAACGACCTGCCCATGCTGAGGGCGGTGGGTCGCTCGTACGCCATGGCCAACGCCGACCCCGAGGTCCGGCGGGCCGCCCGCTTCCACACCGCGTCGAACGACGAGGACGGTGTGGCCCGGGTGCTGGAGGAGTTCGTGCGGCTGGCGCGGTACCGGGCCGCGTAGGCAGGGCCGCGGAACCGCGCCGGGACGCGGGGCCCGTCCACGGGCGGGCCGGGGATGCAGCCACCGCGGGGGAAGCCGCCCTTCCCGTACCGCGGGGGCCCGCCGGAGACTACCGTTCGGCGGACACCGTGTTCCCGGAGGTGGTCCGTATGACGTCCGGCCGTACCGCGGGCCTCGCGGAACACGCCCGTGCCCTCGCCGGGGGCGCGGTGTCCTCGCGGGCGCTCGTCGAGGAGGCCCTCGCCGGGATCGAGGCCACCCGGGGGACCCTGAACGCCTTCCGGCTGGTGCGCGCCGAGGCCGCGCTCGCCGAGGCCGACGCCGCCGACCGGGAGCTGGCGGCGGGCGGATGCCGGCCGCTGCTCGGGGTGCCGGTGGCGGTCAAGGACGACATGGAGGTGGCGGGGGTGCCGACGGCCTTCGGCTGCCGCGGGGAGTTCCCGCCCGCCGCGCGGGACGGCGAGGCGGTGCGCCGGCTGCGGGCGGCCGGGGCCGTGATCGTCGGCAAGACCAACACCTGCGAGCTGGGGCAGTGGCCCTTCACCGAGGGCCCGGCCTTCGGGGACACCCGCAACCCCTGGCACACCGGCCACACCCCGGGCGGCTCGTCCGGCGGCTCGGCGGCCGCCGTCGCGGCGGGCCTGGTCCCGGCCGCGCTGGGCTCCGACGGGGCCGGCTCGGTCCGCATCCCCGCGGCCTGGACCCATCTGGTCGGCATCAAACCGCAGCGCGGCCGGATCTCGACCTGGCCGCGCCCGGAGTCCTTCCACGGCATCACGGTCAACGGCACGCTGGCCCGTACCGTCGAGGACGCCGCGCTGCTCCTGGACGCGGCGAGCGGCAACCACGCACGCGATCCGCACCGCCCGCCCGCGGTGCGCGTGTCGGACGCGGTGGGCCGGGAACCGGGACGGCTGCGGATCGCGCTGTCGCTGAAGCCCCCGTTCACAGCGCTGCCCGCGCGGCTGCACCCCGGCGTACGGGCCCGGGTGGTCGCCCTCGCGGAGCGGCTGGCCGCGCTCGGGCACGAGGTCGAGGAGGCCGATCCGCCGTACGGGCAGATCGGGCCGGCCTTCCTGCCGCGCGCCACCGCCGGTATCGCCGAGCGGGTCCGCGAGCTGCCGGACCCCGGTCTGCTGGACCCCCGCACCCGTGCGGCGGCGCGGCTCGGGCGCCTGCTCGGTGGTGCCCCGCTGCGGGCGGCCCGGCGCGCGGAGGCGCGGCTGCACCGGCGGATCGGCGCGTTCCTCCGGACGTACGACGTACTGCTGACGCCGACGACGGCCGCTCCCCCGCCGCGGATCGGCGCCCTGCACGGTCTGGGCGGCTTCGGCACCGACCGCGCCATGATCGCCGCGTGCCCGTACGCCTGGCCGTGGAACGTGCTGGGCTGGCCCGGCGTCAACGTCCCCGCCGGGTTCGTCGACGGCTCGCTGCCCGTGGGCGCGCAGCTCCTCGGCCCCGCGGACAGCGAGCCGCTCCTCGTCTCGCTCGCCGCGCGGCTGGAGGAGGACCGGCGGTGGTACGAGCGGTGGCCGGGCGGCGGACCAGGGGCCGAACCGGGCGGCTCCGCGACGCGGTTCGGTCCGGGCGCGGGTTAGCACGGGCTAGCGTGTGGACGTGACTGCTTCCCCCGCTTCCCCTGCTTCTTCCGTCTCCTCCGCCTCCTCCGCCTCCTCCGTCTCCTCCGGGCCCTTCGCGCCCTCCGTGGCCGACGTCCCCGGGCGGTCCGGGCCCTCCGCCACGGTCGAGGCCGATCCCCGGCGGGTCGGGCCCGTACGGACCGAGTACTCGCCCGCACACGACGGGGACCCGGATCCGGGGGAGATCGTCTGGACCTGGGTGCCCTACGAGGAGAACGACGGACGGGGCAAGGACCGGCCGCTGCTGGTGGTCGCCCGGGAGGCCGCCGGCACGTTCCTCGCCGTGCGGTTGTCCAGCAGGCGGCGCGACGGCGACCGGGAGTGGGTGCCGATCGGCAGCGGGCCGTGGGACCGGTCGGGGCGCGACTCGTGGGTGGGCGTGGACCGGGTGCTGCGGCTGCACGAGAAGGGGATGCGCCGGGAGGCGTGCGCGCTGGACCGGATGCGGTTCAACCTGGTGGTGCACCGGTTGCGGGAGCGCTACGGCTGGCGCTGAGGGGCCTTGAACGCCCGCTCGAAGGCGCCCCGGACCACCGCTCCCCCCGTACGGTCCAGGACACCGAACACGACGTGTTCGAAGGAACCGGAGAAGCGGCCGCCGTCCCCGAGCAGTGCGCGGAAGGCGCCCGCGACCTGCGCGGGGTCGTTCCGGAAGACCCCGCAGCCCCAGGCCCCGAGCACGAGCCGGCGGTAACCGTGCGCCAGGGCCGTCTCCAGCACCCGCTCGGCACGGGAGGCGAGGGCGCGCGGCAGCTCGGGCACGCGCTCCGGCGCGGTGCGTGCGATCACTCCGGCGTTCGGTGCGGCGGCGGTCAGGAACCCGGCGGTGTACGGCTCGTCGAGGAGTGCTCCCCGGTCGTCGCGGAAGACCGGGACGGCCGGTGAGTGGATCACGCGGTCGGTGTAGAAGGGATCGCGGTGCGTCCGGTGGTGGTCGTAGAAGCCGCGGGCCCGCACCACGCACGAGTGGAGCGCCGAGGCCCGGCAGAGGGCCTCTTCCTGGGCCTGCGCGCCGTTCAGGTATCCCCCGCCGGGGTTGCGGGCCGACGCGAAGTTCAGTACGGCGACCGGACCGGTCAGCCGGCTCGCCGCCTGGAGGCTGCTCTCCCCCGTGACCTCGAAGGACGTGTCCACCGGGCGCGGCAGCGGGGCGCCGGGACCGGGGCGCGGGACCTCCACGGGCTCCGGCCCGTACATCCGGGTGCCCTCGCGGGCGGCGGCCACCGCCGCGGCGATCGACACCTCGCGCCCGTCGGACGCGCGGTACGAACCCGCCGCGACGATCTCCTCCGTGTGCCGCGCGATCGCGCGCAGGCGGGCGCTCATGGCGCCACCCCTGTAGGCGCCATGACCGCGCGCCGCGCGCTCTCCCACGGTCCCCCCGCCAGGTCCCCCGCCGTGTCCCTCACCGCGTCCCCCGTCGTGCTCATGAACGCATGGTGAGTGATCCTGGTAGGACGCCGCAACAGGGTTTCCCGACGCACGAAGGCCCCCATAGGCACTCTTGTGCGAATCACCGCAAGGGTCTTGGGTAGGACGAGCGCCTGTCGGCCCGACCCGTCCGGAACAGGGCCGACGGCATGGATGGAACCTCAGGAGGATCCCGACATGTCCGATTCGGTGAGTGACTGTACGGAGTCCCGGCGCTCCGCCGTCACCGAGGCCGAGGTGGAGGCACTGGTCCGCGGCATCTGCTTCAAGACCGGACCGCCCCGCCTGCTCGGTGTGGAGCTCGAATGGCTCGTCCACGATCCGCGGCACCCGCGGCTCCCCGTACCACCCGAACGTCTCGAAGCGGCCCTCGCCGCACTGCGGGCCCTGCCCCTGGATTCGGCGCTCACCGTCGAACCGGGCGGCCAGCTGGAGCTCAGCTCCGCCCCCGCCACCTCCCTCACCCGCTGCGTCGGATCGGTCTCCGCCGACCTCGACGCCGTACGCGCGGTCCTGCGCGAGCACGGCCTCGCCCTCAGCGGAGCGGGCCACGATCCCTGGAGGGAACCCGTCCGGTTCCTCCGCGAGCCGCGCTACGACGCCATGGAGGCATGCCTCGACCGTACGGGCCCCGAGGGCCGCGCCATGATGTGCTCCTCCGCCTCCGTGCAGGTCTGCCTGGACGCCGGGTACGAGGAGCCGGGGCCCCTCGGCCTCGGGCGGCGCTGGTGGCTGGCCCACCAGCTGGGCGCGGTGCTGGTGGGCGCGTTCGCCCACTCCCCCCTGGTGCGGGGCAGGCCCACGGGCTGGCGCTCCACCCGGCAGTCCCTGTGGGCCGCGATGGACCCCGGCCGCACGAGCGCCCCGCCCCTCGACGGCGACCCGCGGGCGGCCTGGGCACGGCACGTCCTGGACGCGCCGGTGATGTGCGTACGGAAGCCGAGCGGCCCCTGGGAGGTGCCCGAGGGACTGAGTTTCCGCGCCTGGACGCGGTCCGGCGCGCCGCCCGGCCGGGAGGACCTCGACTACCACCGGACGACCCTGTTCCCGCCGGTGCGCGCGCAGGGCCATCTGGAACTGCGCATGATCGACGCGCAGCCGGGCGAGGACGGCTGGATCGTGCCGCTCGCCGTGGCCGCGGCGCTCTTCGACGATCCGGAGGCCGCCGAGACCGCCTACCGGGCGGTGAAACCGCTCGCCGAACGGGCCGGGTCCGTGCCCGCCCCGCGCAACGCGCTGTGGACGACGGCCGCCCGCTCGGGTCTCGCCGACCCCGAGCTGCGGGAGGCGGCCACCGTCTGCTTCGCGGCGGCGGCCGAGGCGCTGCCCCGGATCGGCGCGAGCGCCGGGGTGCGGCGGGCGGTCGCGGAGTTCACCGACCGCTACGTGGCCCGGGGCCGCTGCCCCGCCGACGACCTCCTCGACCGTCTCGACCACCCCGGCCTCCTCGACCGCCCCGGCCGCTTCACCGGCCATGGCACGGCCCCCCGGTCCGACGGCACGGAACACCGGCCCCACGGGAGGGACATCCGCCCATGACCGATCCCGGTACCGACACCGCGCTCCTCGACCCGGAGGTGCTCAGGAAGCGTGCGCTGGCGGCGCTGCTCACCGCCCGCGAGCGCACCGCGCTCCTGACGTCCTGCGTCGAGGACCCCGAACTGACCGCGCAGCACTCGCCGTTGATGTCGCCACTGGTGTGGGACCTCGCCCACATCGGCAACCAGGAAGAACTGTGGCTGCTGCGGGCGGTCGCGGGCCGTGCCGCCCTGCGGCCCGAGATCGACGGCCTGTACGACGCGTTCGAGCACCCGCGCGCCGAGCGGCCCTCCCTGCCCCTGCTGCCGCCGGCCGAGGCGCGGCGCTACGCCGCCGAGGTACGCGGGCGGGCCCTCGACGTCCTGGAGGGCACCGCGTTGCGGGGCACCCCGCTGACCGAGGCCGGTTTCGCCTTCGGCATGGTCGCCCAGCACGAACAGCAGCACGACGAGACCATGCTGATCACCCATCAGCTGCGCAGGGGGCCGACGGCCCTGACGGCGCCGGACCCGATGCCCGCGCGCGCGTTCACCGGTCCGGCCGAAGTGCTGGTACCGGGCGGCCCGTTCACGATGGGCACGTCCACCGAACCGTGGGCACTGGACAACGAACGGCCCGCGCACACCCGTCTGGTGCCGCCGTTCCACATCGACACCACCCCGGTCACCAACGGGGCGTACCAGGCGTTCATCGCGGACGGCGGCTACACCGACGAGCGCTGGTGGGCGCCGGAGGGCTGGTCCCACATCCGGGCGCACTCCATCGGGGCGCCGCTGTTCTGGCGCCGCGACGGCGGCACCTGGCTGCGGCGGCGCTTCGGCGTCACCGAGGTCGTACCGCCGAACGAGCCGGTGCTGCACGTCAGCTGGTACGAGGCCGACGCGTACGCGCGCTGGGCGGGGCGCCGGCTGCCCAGCGAGGCCGAGTGGGAGAAGGCGGCCCGGCACGACCCGGAGACCGGCCGCTCGACGCGCTATCCGTGGGGCGACGCCGACCCCACACCCGAGCACGCCAACCTCGGCCAGCGCCATCTGCGTCCGGCGCCGGCCGGCAGCTACCCGGAGGGCCAGTCACCGCTGGGGGTGCGCCAGCTGATCGGTGACGTGTGGGAGTGGACCTCCAGCGACCTCCTGCCCTATCCGGGCTTCCGGGCCTTCCCCTACCGGGAGTACTCGGAGGTGTTCTTCGGCTCGGAGCACAAGGTGCTGCGCGGCGGTTCGTTCGCGGTGGACCCGGTGGCCTGCCGGGGGACGTTCCGCAACTGGGACCACCCGGTGCGGCGGCAGATCTTCGCCGGGTTCCGCACCGCGCGGGACGCCGCCGCGGACAGCGCCTGATGTGCCGTCATCTGGCGTACCTGGGGCCCGCGGAGCCGCTGGGGCGGCTCCTCGTGGCCCCGGCGCACAGTCTGTACCGCCAGTCGTGGGCGCCCCGGCGCCAGCGGCACGGGACCGTCAACGCCGACGGTTTCGGTGTCGGCTGGTACGCCGAGGGGGACCCGGTGCCCGCGCGCTACCGGCGCGCCGGGCCGGTCTGGGCCGACGGGTCCTTCGCCGACCTGGTGCGGGTGGTGCGCTCGGGCGCGCTCCTCGCGGCGGTGCGCGACGCGACCCTGGCGGGCGCGGACGGGGAGGCCGCGGCGGCGCCGTTCGCCGCGGGCACCTGGCTGTTCAGCCACAACGGGGCGATCGCCGGCTGGCCGCGCTCCCTGGCCCCGCTCGCCCGGACGCTGCCCGCCGAGGACCTGCTGTCGATGGAGGCGCGCTGCGACTCGGCGCTCGTCTGGGCGCTGCTCCTGAACCGGCTGCGCGGCGGCGCCGAGGTGGGCCGGGCGCTCGCCGGCACGGTCCTCGACGTGGCGGCGGCGGCACCCGGCTCCCGGCTCAACCTCCTGCTCACCGACGGGGAGGTGATCGCGGCCACCGCCTGGGGCGACACCCTCTGGTACCTGACCGGGCCCGGCCGGCGCACCGTCGTCGCGTCCGAGCCCTACGACGACGATCCGCACTGGCGGGAGGTGCCGGACCGCACACTGCTCACCGCGAGCCGCACGGACCTCCTGCTCACCCCGCTCGGGGAGGCCGGCGAACACCCGTCATCCATGCCACCGGCATCCAAGGCACCGTCATCCATGGCACCGGTGCCCATGACGCCGGCATCCGCGGCACCGACATGTGTGACACCGGCGTGTGTGACGAGCGAGGAGCCCCGTACGTGAGTCCGTTCCTGATCACCCGCACCCTGCCCGAGGACGCCACCGGGGCCGCGCTGCGCGCCGACGTCCTGGACGGTCTGACCCGCACCCCGAAGACACTCCCGCCCAAGTGGTTCTACGACGCGCTCGGCAGCGAGCTCTTCGAGGAGATCACCGCGCTGCCCGAGTACTACCCCACCCGCGCCGAGCGCGAGATCCTGGCCGGCCGGGCCCCGGAGATCGCCGCGGCGACCGGCGCCCGCACCCTGGTGGAGCTGGGCTCCGGCTCGTCCGAGAAGACCGGGTACCTGCTCGACGCACTGCCCGGTCTGCGCACCTACGTACCGGTGGACGTGAGCGGGAGCGCGCTCGCGCAGGCCGGTGGGGCACTGGCCGCCGGGCGTCCCTCGCTCCACGTGCACGCGCTGATCGCCGACTTCACCGGCGGTCTCACGCTGCCCGCCACGCCCGGGCCGCGGCTGGTGGCGTTCCTGGGCGGCACGATCGGCAACCTGCTGCCCGCCGAACGTGCCGCGTTCCTGGCGTCCGTGCGGTCCCTGCTGTCGCCCGGCGACGCGCTGCTCCTCGGCACGGACCTCGTGAAGGACGAGTCGGTCCTCGTCGCGGCGTACGACGACGCGGCGGGGGTGACGGCCGCGTTCAACAAGAACGTGCTGGCCGTCGTCAACCGTGAGCTGGGCGCGGACTTCGACCCCGACGGGTTCGACCACGTCGCCCGCTGGGACCCCGGGCGGGAGTGGATCGAGATGCGGTTGCGCGCCCGTTCGGCGCTGACCGTGAAGATCCCCGCGCTCGGTCTCGCCGTCGAGTTCGCCGCGGGCGAGGAGATGCGCACCGAGGTCTCGGCGAAGTTCCGCGAGGAGGGCGTACGCGCGGAGCTGGCCGCGGCCGGACTCGGGCTCACCCACTGGTGGACGGACGCCGGAGGGAGGTTCGCGCTGTCGCTGAGCACGGTCCGGTGATCCGCACCGGGCCGGAGCCCGCGGGGACCCGTGTCCCCCGGGCCCACATCTCGCGGTCCCCCGCCCCTTGGGGCACCGTGGAATGACGCGTGGCACACGGGCCACGGCGGAGAGGAGCAACCCGCATGTCCGACCACACCTACCGGGTCACCGAGATCGTCGGGACCTCGCACGAGGGCGTGGACCAGGCGATCCGCAACGGGATCTCCCGGGCCTCGCAGACCCTGCGCAACCTCGACTGGTTCGAGGTCACGCAGGTCCGGGGACAGATCGAGAACGGGCAGGTCCAGCACTACCAGGTGGGCCTGAAGGTCGGCTTCCGGCTGGAGGACACGGACTGACGGCCGCCCCGCCCCGGACGCACGCACCGGCGGTCCCGCATCTGGCGCGGGGCCGCCGGTGCCGCCCAGGTCCGGCCTTCCCGCTCCCGCGCCGTCCTAGGAGGTCCCCTCCGCCCGCCGTTTCGAGGCCCGCAGGCTGGTGAGGGTCGTCACCGCGAGCACCAGGACGATGAAGCCGAGCGAGAACGGGATACCGATCTCCGGGACGTGCACCCCCGACTCGTGCAGGGCGTGCAGCACCAGCTTGACGCCGATGAAGCCGAGGATGACCGACAGTCCGTAACTGAGGTGGACGAGCCGTTTCAGCAGCCCGCCGATCAGGAAGTACAACTGCCGCAGGCCCATCAGCGCGAAGGCGTTCGCGGTGAAGACGATGTACGGCTCCTCGGTGAGGCCGTAGATGGCGGGGATGGAGTCCAGGGCGAACAGGACGTCCGTGGAGCCGATCGCCAGCATGACCACCAGCATCGGGGTCATCACCCGCTTGCCGCCCTGCTCCACCCACAGCCTGGTGCCGTGGTAGCGGTCGGCCACCCCGAAGCGCCGCTCGACGGCCTTGAGCAGTTTGTTCTCCTCGTACTCCTCGTGATTCCCCCCGTGTCCCTCCCCGTGGCCCTTGCGGGCGTCCTGGACGAGCTTCCACGCGGTCCAGATCAGGAACGCCCCGAAGAGGTAGAAGACCCAGGAGAACGTGGCGATGATCGCGGCGCCGGCCGCGATGAAGACGGTGCGCAGCACCAGCGCCACCAGTACGCCGACCATCAGCACCCGCTGCTGGTACGGGGACGGCACCGAGAACTTCGCCATGATCAGCACGAAGACGAAGAGGTTGTCGACGCTGAGCGACTTCTCCGTGATGTACCCGGCGAAGAACTCGCCCGCCGGGCCGCCGCCGGAGACGACCAGCAGCCCGGCGCCGAACGCCACCGCGAGCGCGATCCAGACGCCGGTCCAGACGCCCGCCTCCCTGAGGGAGACGTCATGGGGTGTGCGTCCGACGAGGAAGTCCACGGCGACGAGCGCGCAGAGCACGGCGACGGTCAGCGCCCATACGCCGAAGGTGACGTCCACGGTTCCTCCGGGGCCGGTGTCGCGGATGACGACTTTCAGACGACGCAGCACGACGCAGCACGACGCAGCACCACTCATCACTACTCATTAGTGCACAAAAATGACGAAACCACTTCGGCGGGGAATCCTGGGGCTCCCCCGCTGTTGAACCTCACGTGAGCTCAGTGATCGCGTCGACCCGCTTCTCCGTCCTCGACCGCTCCCGCACCCGTGAGGGGCACCCGGCCTCCGAGGCGCTGCGCGACACCGTGCGGCTGGCCCAGGACCTGGAACGGCTCGGCTACCACCGGTTCTGGGTCTCGGAGCACCACGGCGTGCCGGGGGTCGCCGGGTCCGCCCCGACCGTGCTGGCCGCCGCCGTGGCCGCCGCGACGCGCACGATCCGGGTGGGCACGGGCGGGGTGATGCTGCCCAACCACCAGCCCCTGGTGGTCGCCGAGCAGTTCGGCGTCCTGGAGTCCCTGTTCCCCGGCCGCGTCGACATGGGCCTGGGCCGCTCCGTGGGCTTCACGGACGGCGTGCGCAGGGCGCTGGGGCGGGACAAGGACGTCGCCGACGACTTCGCGGCACAGCTGGACGAGCTGCTCGGCTGGTTCCGCGGCACGTCCCCGACCGGGGTGCGGGCGCGCCCCGCGGAGGGCCTGGCCGTTCCGCCGTTCGTGCTGGCCATGGGCGAGGGCGCCACGATCGCCGCCCGGGCGGGCCTGCCGATGGTGATCGGCGACCTCAGGAACCGCGAGAAGATGCGGCGCGGCGTCGACCACTACCGCGAGACGTTCCGCCCGTCCGTGTGGGCGCGGGAGCCGTATGTCGTGATCTCGGGCACGGTCTCGGTCGCGGGGACCCCCGAGGAGGCCCGCCGCCTGCTGCTCCCCGAGGCATGGTCGATGGCGTACTCGCGCACGCACGGCACGTTCCCGCCGCTGCCGCCCGCCGGACGCGTCGAGACCTCGGCCATGACGGAGCGGGAGCGCGGCTTCTACGAGGCGGGGCTCACCGGCCACCTCGCCGGCACCGAGGACCAGGTGGCCCACGAACTGGAGACAGTGCTCAAGGAGACGGCCGCGGACGAGGTGCTGGTCACGACGAGCACGTACGACCGGGAGGCCCTGCTGGACTCGTACCGGCGGCTGGCGCGGGTCGCGGGCCTCGCGGCGGCCCGGCCGCCGCACCCGTCGTCTCAGGACCGGTAGGCGTCCCTCAGCCGGGACTTGGCCAGTTTGCCCGTCGGGGTGCGGGGCAGCTCGTCCGTGAAGTCCACGCTGCGGGGGGCCTTGTAGTGGGCGATGCGGGCCCGGACGAAGTCCAGGAGTTCGCGTTCGAGCGCGGGGCCGGGGGTCGCGCCGGCGGCGGGCTGGACGACCGCCTTGACCGCCTCGCCCATCTCCGCGTCCGGTACGCCGATCACCGCGACGTCGGCCACCCGGGGGTGCAGGGTCAGGCAGTCCTCGATCTCCTGGGGGTAGATGTTGACGCCGCCGGAGATGACGGTGAACGCCCTGCGGTCGGTGAGGAACAGGTAGCCGTCCTCGTCGACGTGCCCGATGTCGCCCGTCGTCGTCCAGTGGGGGTGGTCGGGGTGCTGCGCCTCCCGGGTGCGGGCCTCGTCGCCGTGGTAGCGGAACGGGAGCTCGTCGCGCTCGAAGTACACGGTCCCCGTCTCGCCGGCGGGCAGCACCCTGCCGTCCTCGTCGCAGATCCGCAGCTCGCCGAGGAATCCGCCGCGGCCCACCGTCCCGGGCTTGCGCAGCCATTCCCTGGGGCCCACGAAGGTGATCCCGTTGCCCTCCGTCGCCGAGTAGTACTCGTGCAGGATGGGGCCCCACCAGTCCATCATCCGCCGCTTGACCTCGACGGGGCAGGGCGCGGCTGCGTGGACGGCGACCTTCAGCGAGGACACGTCGTACGCGTCGCGCACCTCGTCCGGCAGCTTCAGCATCCGTACGAACATGGTGGGCACCCACTGGCTGTGCGTGACCCGGTGCCGTTCGATCGCCGCCAGTGCCGCGCGCGGGTCGAAGGAGGTCAGGGAGTCCATGAGGACGACCGTGCCGCCGGTCGCGTTCACCACGAAGCAGAAGCGCAGGGGCGCCGCGTGGTAGAGCGGGGCCGGGCAGAGGTAGACGGAGTCCTCGCCGAAGCCGTACATGGGCTGGAAGAGGAGCTGGTACGTGCTCTTCTCCTTCCGGACGTCGCCCTCGGGCAGGGTCGGCGCGATGCCCTTGGGCAGGCCGGTGGTGCCGGACGAGTAGAGCATGTCGGCACCGCGCGGCTGGTGGGCCGGGGGCTCGGGCGAGGCGGCGGCGAGGGCCCGCTCGTAGGAGCCGTCGTCGAAGTCCAGGTGCAGCGCGGGTCCCGGTACCGCCGCGCGCACCGCGCGGCCGAGTCCGGCCAGGGGCGCGGAGACGATCAGCGCCCGCGCGCCGCAGTCGCGGACGATGTAGGCGGCCTCGTCGGCGGTCAGGTGGTGGTTGACCGCGGTCAGGTAGAGGCCGGAGCGGAGAGCGGCCCAGTAGACCTCCAGGACGCGCGGGTCGTTGTCGGCGAGGAGCGCCAGGTGGTCGCCGACGCGCAGACCGGCGGAGCGCAGGTGGTCCGCGAGCCGCAGGGAGCGCTCCTCCAACTGCCCGTAGGTGAGGCTGCGGCCGCCGTCCGCGGTGACGACGGCCGTCCTGGCGGGGTCGTACGCTCCGGGGTACATGCCGGGACGGTACCCCGCGTCGGTGACGGTTCGTCAGAGGTGTGCGGGGGCTTCCGCGTTCGTCCGGGCGGCCGGGTGCGCGGTGCGGGCGGCCGGATACGCGGTGCGGGCGGGGTGCGCGGTACCGGCGGGGGCGACGGCCTCCTCGGCGGTCCGGGCGAGCGTCCGCCGGTCGGGGGCCGCGCCCGGCGGGAGCACCGGGCGGACGTCCACCTCGGCCACCAGGCCGCGGGCCGTCACGACCCGCCACACCGAGGCGGGCAGCGAGTCGCTGCCCACGAACGCGGGGACGGTGGCCGGCGCGCCCCCGTCGTACCGGTAGCGCAGCCGCACCGGCTGGACGGCCGCCCGCGCGTCGAGGGCGGCCTGGAAGGCGGCCCCGCGGAACCGGCCCCGGGCCCGGCCGCACCAGGTGCTGCCCTCGGGGAAGACCACGACTGCCGCGCCACCGCGCAGGGTGTCCGCGACGCGCGCGACCGTCCCCGGCAGGGCGCGCAGACGGTCGCGTTCGATGAACAGCGCGCCGCCGCCCGCGACGAGCGCCCCGGCCACGGGCCACCGCCTGATCTCGGCCTTGGCGAGCATCCGGCCGGGGCGGACGGCGGCGAGCAGCGGGATGTCCAGCCAGGAGATGTGGTTGGCCACCAGCAGCAGGCCCCCGCGGGGCGGGGCCGCGCCGGTGCTCCGTACGCGTACCCCCGCCGTGCGCACGATCGTCCGGCACCACGCCCTGACGAGCCGGTCGCGCGTTCCGGCGGGGAACCGCCCGACGGCCGGGATCAGTGCGATCCCGGCGGCGACCACGGCCAGCAGCGAGACCAGCCGCAGCACGGCGCGCGGTACGGCGGCGGCCGTGTGCGCGGACTCCACGCAGGTCTCCGGTGCGCAGGGGGCCCTGGGCAGCCAGGCGCTCGCGGGAACGGGGGGCGGTGCCGGGGCCGCCGCCGCGGGCCGCGCGGCCGGCCGGGGAACGGCCGGCGCGCCGCCTCGCCGGGGGCTCGGGATCAGGCCCGTGCGGAGCGCGCTCATCACGCGGGCACGAGGGAGAGGAAGTGCCGCAGATAGCGCGGGTCGATCCGGCGCATCGACAGCAGCACGTACAGGTCGGCGACGCCGAAGTCCGGGTCGTGGGCCGGTTCCCCGCAGACCCAGGCCCCCAGGCGCAGGTAGCCGCGCAGGAGCGGGGGCAGTTCGGTACGGGCGGGACGGGTGACACCCTCGGCGTTCCAGGGCAGCAGCGGCCGTACGCGGTACTCCTCGGGCGCCAGGTGCTTGCCCCGCACCCGGTCCCAGGTGCCCGCGGCGAGCGCGCCCCCGTCGGCGAGCGGGAGGGAGCAGCAGCCCGCCAGCCACTCGTGGCCGCCGTCGCTCATGTAGCGGGCGATGCCGGCCCAGATGAGGCCGATGACCGCGCCGTCGCGGTGGTCGGGGTGGACGCAGGAGCGGCCGACCTCGACGAGTCCCGGGCGGATGCCGTCGAGGGGGCCGAGGTCGAACTCGCTCTCGGAGTAGAGCCGTCCGGCGACCGCGGCGCGCTCGGGCGGCAGCAGCCGGTAGGTGCCGACGACCTGGCCGGTCGTGGTGTCGCGCACGAGCAGGTGGTCGCAGTACGCGTCGAAGGGGTCGATGTCGAGGCCCGGCTGCGGAGTGGTGAGCAGGGCGCCCATCTCCCCGGCGAAGACGTCGTGGCGCAGGCGCTGGGCGGCCCGGACGTCGGACTCGTCGCGGGCGAGGGTGACGGTGTAGCGGGCGGGTGCCGCCGACAGCGGAGGGCGGTCGAGGGTGGAAACGCCGGTCATGGCTCTCTCCTGGTCACAGGCCGGATGCGGCGGAGCGGCGCGGCGGGCCGTGACGTACGGCCCGTGCGCTCCTGTTCTCCCGACCCCGGCTGACCGCCGAGTAACCCGCGAAGAGAGCCAGAATGTGAGCTGGCTGAATCCCAGGGGCCGGAGGCCCCGTAAGGGGCGCGGGGCCGTATCCGTGTGCGGCTCCGCCGCGCGGCGCGACCGACCCCCACGCACCCGCACCCGCACCCGGCAAACAACCGAGGGCTGTTCACGGAGGCGGCCGAGCGCTACCGCCTGGACGCCTTACGAGTGGCCCGCAGCCACTCCTTGTTCATCCCCGTGATGGACGTCAGCGGAATCCCCTTGGGGCAGGCGGTCGCGCACTCGCCCGCGAGCGTGCACCCGCCGAACCCCTCCGCGTCCATCTGCCCCACCATGTCCAGCACCCGCGTCTCCCGCTCGGGCGCACCCTGCGGCAGCACGTTCAGATGGTTCACCTTCGCCGAGGTGAACAGGCTCGCGGACCCGTTGGGGCAGGCCGCCACGCACGCCCCGCACCCGATGCACTCGGCGTGCTCGAACGCGAAGTCCGCGTCGGGCTTGGGCACCGGCGTGGCGTGCGCCTCCGGCGCGGCGCCCGTCGGGACGGTCACGTACCCGCCGGCCTGGATGATCCGGTCGAGGGCGGTCCGGTCGACCACCAGGTCCTTGACGACCGGGAAGGCGGACGCCCGCCACGGCTCGACGTCGATCGTGTCGCCGTCCTCGAAGGACCGCATGTGCAGCTGGCAGGCGGTGGTGCGCTCGGGTCCGTGCGCGTCGCCGTTGATGACGAGCGAGCAGGCGCCGCAGATGCCCTCGCGGCAGTCGTGGTCGAAGGCGACGGGGTCGTCGCCCGTGAGGATGAGCTCCTCGTTGAGGGTGTCGAGCATCTCCAGGAAGGACATGTCGGCCGAGATGCCGTCGACCTCGTACGTGGACATCGCTCCGTCGGCGCCGGCGTTCTTCTGCCGCCAGACGCGCAGGGTGAGCTTCATGCGTAGCTCCGCTGGGTGGGGTGGACGTACTCGAAGACGAGGTCTTCCTTGTGCAGGACGGGCGCGTCGCCGGTGCCGGTGAACTCCCAGGCGGCCGCGTACGAGAACTCCTCGTCCCGGCGGGCCGCCTCGCCGTCCGGGGTCTGGGACTCCTCGCGGAAGTGGCCGCCGCAGGACTCCTCGCGGTGCAGCGCGTCGAGGCACATCAGCTCGGCGAGCTCCAGGTAGTCGACGATCCGGTTGGCCTTCTCCAGCGACTGGTTGAACTCCTCGCCGGTGCCGGGGACCTTGATGCGCCGCCAGAACTCCTCGCGGATCTGCGGGATGCGCTCCAGGGCCTTGCGCAGCCCCGTTTCCGTACGCGCCATGCCGCAGAACTCCCACATCAGCTCGCCGAGTTCGCGGTGGAAGGAGTCGGGGGTGCGGTCGCCGTCGACGGCGAGCAGCAGCCGCAGCCGGTCCTCGGTGTCGGCCAGCACCTCCTGGACGGCGGGGTGCTCGTCGTTCACCTCGTCGTCGCCGGAGCGGTGCGGGTTGCGGGCGAGGTAGTCGTTGATCGTCGACGGCAGGACGAAGTAGCCGTCGGCGAGCCCCTGCATCAGCGCGGACGCGCCGAGCCGGTTCGCCCCGTGGTCGGAGAAGTTGGCCTCGCCGATCGCGAACAGGCCGGGGACGGTGGTCTGCAGGTCGTAGTCGACCCAGAGGCCGCCCATCGTGTAGTGCACGGCGGGGTAGATCCGCATCGGGACGGTGTACGGGTCCTCGTCGGTGATCCGCCGGTACATGTCGAAGAGGTTGCCGTACCTGGCCTCGACGGCCTTGCGGCCCATGCGCCGGACGGCGTCGGCGAAGTCGAGGTAGACGCCCTGTCCGCCGGGGCCGACGCCGCGGCCCTCGTCGCAGACGTTCTTCGCGGCGCGGGAGGCGATGTCGCGGGGCACGAGGTTGCCGAAGGACGGGTAGACGCGCTCCAGGTAGTAGTCGCGCTCGTCCTCGGGGATCTCGTTCGCCGGCCGGTCGTCGCCCTTGGCCTTCGGCACCCAGATGC
Source organism: Streptomyces beigongshangae (assembly GCF_019710745.1). Classification (GTDB taxonomy): domain Bacteria; phylum Actinomycetota; class Actinomycetes; order Streptomycetales; family Streptomycetaceae; genus Streptomyces; species Streptomyces beigongshangae. Next base: position 7,782 of record NZ_JAHKJW010000041.1, on the reverse strand, counting down.
GGCCGTCGTTGCGCAGCGACTCGCTCATCAGCGTCAGCTTGGACTGGTGCTCGCCGGTGCGCGGGATGCAGGTGGGGTGGATCTGGGTGAAGCAGGGGTTGGCGAAGTAGGCGCCGCGCCGGTGCGCCCGCCAGACGGCGGTGGCGTTGGAGTTCATGGCGTTGGTCGACAGGTAGAAGACGTTGCCGTACCCGCCGGTCGCCAGGACGACGGCGTCCGCGTAGTACGTGTCGATCCTCCCGGTGACCAGGTCGCGGGCCACGATGCCCCGCGCCCGTCCGTCGACCACGATCAGGTCGAGCATCTCGGTGCGGGCGTGCAGCTCGATGTTCCCGGCCGCGATCTGGCGGGACAGCGCCTGGTACGCGCCGAGGAGCAGCTGCTGGCCCGTCTGGCCTCGGGCGTAGAAGGTCCGGGACACCTGGACGCCGCCGAAGGAGCGGGTGTCGAGGAGGCCGCCGTACTCGCGGGCGAAGGGCACGCCCTGCGCGACGCACTGGTCGATGATCTCCACCGAGATCTGGGCGAGCCGGTGCACGTTGGACTCGCGTGCCCGGAAGTCGCCGCCCTTGACGGTGTCGTAGAACAGCCGGTGGACGGAGTCGCCGTCGTTGCGGTAGTTCTTCGCGGCGTTGATGCCGCCCTGGGCGGCGATCGAGTGGGCCCGGCGCGGGGAGTCCTGGTAGCAGAACTGCACGACGTGGTAGCCCTGCTCGGCGAGGGTGGCTCCGGCGGAGCCGCCCGCGAGGCCCGTGCCGACGACGATCACGGTGTGCTTGCGGCGGTTCGCGGGGTTGACCAGCCCGGCCTCGAAGCGGCGGGTGTCCCAGCGCTCGTTCACCGGCCCCTTCGGGGCCTTGGTGTCGGCGAGCGGCTCTCCGGTCGTGTACCCGGCGAACGTCCCGTACGCGGCGGATCCGGAGGTCGTGCCGGCTTCGGGGGTCGTGTCGGCTTCAGGGGTCATGTCAGCTCACCACTCCGGTCATCACGCCCACGGGTACGGCGACGAAGCCCGCCGTCAGCACCACGGCGAGCACGTTGGCGATGGTCTTGAGGGCCCGGTCGCGGGTGCGGCTGCCCACGCCGAGGGTCTGTGCCGCGCTCCAGAAGCCGTGCTGGACGTGCAGGCCGAGCGCGAGCATCGCGACGATGTAGACGACGTTGCCGTACCAGGTGGAGAAGGTGTCGATCACGTTCTGGTACGGGTGCCCGGACTGGAATCCGCCGGGGTGCACGGTGCCGGTCGTCAGGTCCAGGACGTGCCAGACGACGAACAGGCCGAGGATGATCCCGCCCCAGCGCATGGTGCGCGTCGCGTAACTGGCCCGGGGCTTCCTGTGCACGTACTTCGTGGGGCGCGCCCTGATGTCGCGGCGGCTGAGCTGGTACGCGCAGACGGCGTGCGCGACGACGGCGGCGACCAGGACCACGCGGACGATCCACAGCGCCCACTCGTGGTGCAGGAGGGGCTCGCCGAGGGTGCGCAGCCAGTGCGCGTAGTGGTTGAAGTCGTCCGGTCCGAAGAAGATCTTCAGGTTGCCCAGCATGTGGACGACCAGGTAGCCGAGCATGATCAGGCCGCTGACGGCCATCACGGTCTTCTTGCCGACGGACGAGTCCCACATGGTGCGCGTCATGGACGGTTTTCGGTCCGTCCGCGTTGCCAGAGCCATGGGAGCGACGCTACGGCCGGGTGGGCCGATCGGTCCAAGACATGGTCCGGCTCGTTTCCATAGGCGTTCCCTATCGTCGGCGTAGGATCGGGGGATGCAGTTCCAGCAGCTCCAGTACTTCGTGGCGGTCGCCGAGACCCGGCACTTCACCCGGGCCGCCGAGCTGGTCCATGTGTCCCAGCCCTCGCTCTCCCAGCAGATCAAGGCGCTGGAGCGGGAGCTGGGGGCCGGTCTCTTCCTGCGGGCGCGCGGGAACATCACGCTCACGGACGCCGGGGAGGCCCTGCTGCCGCTGGCCCGGCGCATCCTCGCGGACGCGGACACGGCCCGGCACGAGGTGCAGGAACTGGCCCAGCTGCGCAGCGGGCGGGTGCGCCTGGGCGCGACCCCGAGCCTGTGCACGGGTCTGCTGCCGGACGTGCTGCGCGCCTTCCACGACCGGTACCCGGGGGTCAGACTGCTGATCGAGGAGGGGGGCTCGCACGACCTGGTACGGGAGCTGGCGCGCGGGGCGCTCGACCTCGCCCTGGTGGTCCTGCCGCTGCCCACGCCGTCGCCCGCGCTGACCACGGTGGAGGTGCTGCGGGAGGACCTGGTCGTGGTGTCGTCCCCGGAGGCGCCGGCGCCCGGGCGCGGGCACGGGCGGCGGACCGTGGACATCGCGGATCTGGAGGGGGAGCGGATGGTGATGTTCCGCCACGGGTACGACCTGCGCGAGCTGACCGTCGCCGCGTGCCGCTCCGCGGGGTTCGAGCCGGACCTCGCGGTGGAGGGCGGGGAGATGGACGCGGTGCTGGGGTTCGTGCGGGCGGGGCTCGGGGTGGCCGTGGTGCCGCGGATGGTGGCGGCCCGGACGGGGCGGGGGCTGCGGGTGACACCGCTGGCCCGTCCCGGGCTGGCCCGCACGATCGCGCTGGCGCACCGCAGCGACGTGGCTCCGCCGCGGGCGGCCCGCGAACTCCAGCGCATGCTGCTCGAACGGTGAGCGGGGTCCTTCCGGAGCACCGCTCACGTCTGCGGGCCGGTGGGGGCCGGTCGCGCAGTTCCCTGCGCCCCTGAAAGCAGGACGCCTGCGGCTGGGCGATCTCTCAGGGGCGCGGGGAACTGCGCGGGCGTCAGCCCGTGGCGTCCACCAGGGCCAGGTCGTGGAGCTGGTCCGGCGGTCCGGGCCGGGCGTAGTACCAGCCCTGGGCCGTGTCGCAGCCCAGGATCCGCAGCTGCTCGGCCTGCGCCCCCGTCTCCACGCCCTCGACCGTGACTGCGAGGTCCAGGCTGTGGGCGAGGGAGACGATCCCCTCGACGATCTTGAGATCGACGGGGTCGGCGGGGAACTGCTGCATGCCCTGCGTGAAGGACCGGTCCAGCTTCAGGATGCTGACCGGCAGCCGGCGCAGGTTGGCCAGGTTCGAGTACCCCGTGCCGAAGTCGTCGAGCGCGATGTCGACGCCCATCTCTGCGAGCCGGCGCAGCGGCTTGAGCAGGTCGTCGTCGGCGCCGATGAGCGCGGACTCGGTGACCTCCAGGCAGAGCGAGTGCGGTTCGAGGCCGGCGCGCTCCAGGATGTCGACCGTGTCGGAGACCAGCCCGGGATGGGTCAGCTGGCACGGCGAGAGGTTGACGTTGATGCGCAGCGGACCGGCCTCGGAGTGACGTTCCTGCCAGAGGCGGGCCTGGCGGACCGACTGCTCCAGCACCCAGCGGCCCAGCGGGACGATCAGCCCGGTGTGCTCGGCGAGCGGGATGAACCGGTCGGGGCCGAGCACGCCGTGCTGCGGGTGCAGCCAGCGGACGAGGGCCTCGGCGCCGTGCACACTGCCGTCCCCGAGGTGGACGAGCGGCTGGTACTCGATGAAGAACTCGTCCCGGTCCAGCGCCGCGGGCAGGGACGTGGTGAGCCCGTGCCGGGTGATCGCGCGGGCGTCGGCCTCGGCGTCGGCGAGCTCGTAGCGGTTGCCGCCCGCCGACTTGGCCCGGTACATCGTGATGTCGGCGCTGCGCAGCACCTCCGCCGCGCCGCGCTCGCCGACCGGGCCCTCGACGATACCGATGCTGCCCCGGACCGTCAGCTCCCGGCCGTCGATGCGGACCGGGGTGACCAGGGCGTTCATGATGCGGTCGGCGAGCGCGTCCACCTCCTGCTCGGTGTCGGGCCCGGTGGTCAGGGCGACGAACTCGTCGCCGCCGAGCCGGGCCACCATCTCGCCCGGCGCGGTCGCGCAGGACTGCAGCCGGTCGGCGACCTCGACGAGCAGCCGGTCGCCCGCCGCGTGGCCGAGGCTGTCGTTGATGGTCTTGAAGCCGTCCAGGTCGAGGTAGCAGAGGCCGAAGCGCATGCCGTCGCCCGCGGAGAGGGCCTTGTCCAGGCGCTCGAAGAACAGGGTGCGGTTGGGCAGCCCGGTGAGCGCGTCGTGCGTCGCCTCGTACCGCAGCCGGAGGTTGAGCAGCCTGCGCTCGGTGGTGTCCTCCATGAGGGCCAGCTGGTACTGCGGTGCGCCGTCGGCGTCGCGCAGCAGCGAGACGGTGAGGTTGGTCCACAGGACCGTTCCGTCGGGCCGGTAGAAGGCCTTCTCGACGTGGTAGTGCTCGCGGTCGCCGCGCACCAGTTCCTCGTAGAGCCGCCAGACCTGCGGGGCGTCCTCGGGGTGGGTCCAGTCGGTGACGCTGCGCCCGCGCATCGACTGCTCGGTGCCGCCGAACATCCGCAGCAGGGCGTTGTTCACCTGGAGGATGTTGCCGTCGAGGTCGGCGACGCCGATGCCTATGGCCGCGCCCTCGAAGACCGCGCGGAAGCGCGTCTCGGTGGCGTGCAGCGCGTCCGCGACGCGGCCCTGCGCCTGGAGGGCGGCGCGCGCGATGGCCTCCTGCTCGGCCAGCGTCCGCTCCCGCAGCGCCCGGGCGAACCCGGCGGCCATGGCGTGCTGCAGCCGCGCCGAGCGGGCGCGCAGGTCGTCCCGCGGGCCGTCCCCGCCGCAGTAGAGCACCAGGTAGGCGTCGACGCAGTCGAGCGTGGCGCTGAGGGCCTCCGGCTCGGTGCAGTGCGCCCCGATGAGGGCGGCGCCGACGGCCTGCCCCTCGGCCGCCTCGAAGGTCCTGGCCCGCAGTGCCTCGCTGAGCCGCCGGGCGAGCGGCACGAGGCACTGCTCGAACTCCGGCCGGGTCAGCGACGTGGCGGTGACCGGGAAGACGGCCCGGCTCCAGATCGTCGCGAACCTGCGCAGTCTGTCCTCCGGCCCGTCCGGCTCCGCGCTCACGCCGCGCGCCCCACGCCCGCGAGACCCGAGGAGGAGTAGGGATCCCCGTCCTCGGACGCCGGGTCGGGCCGCCAGTCCGGCATCGGCACCAGTCCGGGTTCCACCATGTCGTACCCCTCGAAGAACCGCGCGATGTCCTCGCGCGAGCGCATGATCAGCGGGTTTCGGATGTCCTTGTAGACCTCGACGGCACCGGCGACCCGCTCCGCGGGGAGCGGGATCCCCTCGTACGAGGCGTGGGTGACGACGAGCAGGCTGCCGGGCGCCAGCGCGTCCCGCAGCTCCGCCACGGCACCGTACGGGTCGTCCTCGTCCTCCACGAAGTGCAGTATGGCAACGAGAAGGAGCGCGACCGGCTGATTCAGGTCCGTCAGCCGCCGCAGCCGCGGACTCGACAGGATCTCCCGGGGCTTGCGGAGGTCGGCGGCGATGACGTCCGCGTTCTCGTCGCCGGCCAGCACGGCCTCGCCGTGCGCGACGGCCACCGGATCGTGGTCGACGTAGACGACGCGCGCGTCCGGGCGGACGCCGCGGGCGACCTCGTGGACGTTGCCGGTGGTCGGGATGCCCGAGCCTATGTCCAGGAACTGCGTGATGCCCTCGCCGGCCGCGAAGCGCACGGCGCGGCGCAGGAACGCCCGGTTCGCCTGCATGATCTTGGGGAGCCCCGGTATGAACTCCATGGCCCTGCGCGCGGCTTCGCGGTCGGTCTCGAAGTTGTGCGATCCGCCCAGGTAGTAGTCGTAGACACGGCTCACACTGGGCACCGAGATGTCGATGCCGCGCGGGGCCCAGGCGGGGCGCTCCATCTGTCTCTCCAAGGCGTAGACGATCCGGTGTTCGAGCAGAGGCTACTGATCGCCCGGCAATGGGGCGAGCGGAAACGGAAATTGACCGTCCGTTCAACGTCCCCGCCTCCGGCACGTGCTGGAACGAACGCCTTGCGAAATCACCCCGAAGCGTTCCAAAGAGATCGACGGGGAATCGCTCAGAGTCACCGGACGTGGCGGCGGACGCCGTTCCGGTGTGAAAAAGCCGCTTCGCCCCCTCCGTGCGGAGCGCAGGGGGCGAAGCGGCGGCCGGACGCGTCCGGTGCGACGAACCGGGCGGTTACTTCGGCTTTCCGAGCGGCTTGCCCTCGGGGGAGATGGCGTACCAGGTGCCACCGACGCCCTGGCCGTTGGTGTCGCCGGGCTCCTTGTCACCCGCGAAGGTGTAGAGCGGCCAGCAGTCGATGCTCTGCTGCTTGAGTCCGTCCGGGCGGTTCAGGACGACGTAGCCGCGCCGGCCGTCGTTCTTGTTGTCGATGCCCTTGGTGTCGGCGGCGTCCACCGGCTCGACGACCGGCCACTTCTGCAGGCACGCACCGATGCAGGCCGACTTCATCGGCCACGGGGTGTCCTTCTCGAAGCGGTAGACCGTCATGCCGTTCTTGTCGACGACGACCTCGCCGAGCTCCGGGTCGTTGCGGGTCGACAGGCCGGGCAGGTCCGCGGCCGCCGCGCCGCTCCCGCCGCCGCCCCCGGCGGACGCCTTCTTGCCGGTGGGGGCCGAGGCGTACCAGGTGCCGCCCACACCCTGGCCCTTGACGTCACCGGCCTTGGTGTCCTTCGCGAACCGGTACTGCGGCCAGCCGTCGATGGTCAGCTGCTTCGTGCCGTCGGCCCGGGTGACCTCGCCGAGCAGGGCCTTGTCGATGCCGATCGGGGCGGCGGCGCCCGAGGCCGGGACCGGGGGCCAGGCCGCGGCGCACTCGCCCTCGCAGGCGGACTTCGGCGGCTCGGCCGTGTCCTTGTCGAAGCGGTACAGCGTCATGCCCGCGCTGTCCGTGACCACCTCGCCGAGCTGCTCGGTGTCCGCCACGGCGAGCTGACCGGCGCTCTGGGCCGCGACACCCTGGCCGTCCGCGGCGGCGGCCCCCGTTCCGGTGTCCGGGCTCGCCCCCGCTTCCGCCGTGCCGTAGCCACCCGCCGCGGGCGCGGCGCCCACGTTCTGGCTGCCGGTCGAAGTGTCTGCCTTTTCCTGACCGCACGCCGTCGTCAGCACCAGCACTGCCGCAGCTGACGCTACGAGTGAGGCGCTCCGCCAGGAGGTCTTCATTGGTAACTCCCGCTGTCTGCTTAGGGTGTTGCGGCACTCCTCAGCACCGCGTATGGCCCTAGGTACGGGTGGGGGTGCGGTGAGTGTTCAAAGGGAGCGCACATTTCTTTCCGGTAACGCCCGGGAGCCCTGTTCAGGGCGGGGCCCGGGAGACCGGCCGTCACCCCTTCGGGAACGCCGTCCCACGCTGTTCGACAACCGCGTGACGCCCGGTTGTCCCTCCTTCGGGGCAATTACACCGGTAGTCCCGGATCCACAGGCGTGCGGAGAACGATGATCCGATCGTGTCTGGACCCCTACGAACCACACCGCCGTCCCGGATCACCCTCGGCATACGGCTGCTGGCGCTGATCACCCTGACCTGGATCGCGGGCGGCGCACCGGCTCCCGCGGCCGCCGACGCGTGCGCGTACGCCTCCACCGGTCCCGGTGGCACGGTGGCGGTGGCCGTGGCGGGCACCTGCCCGACGCCCCCACCCCCGCCGCCTCCTCCCCCGCCCTCGCCCTCGCCCCCACCCCCGTGCCCGAGCCCGCCGCCGACGCCTCCTCCGCCGAGCCCGACGCCCGAGCCGCCTCCCCCGCCGAAGCCGCCGAAGCCGCCGCCGCCGGAACCCGCCCCCGAGCCGACTCCCGAGCCGACGCCACCTCCTCCGCCACGGCCCTCGCCCGCCCCGCCGACCGTCGCCCCGCCCCCTCCCGTCGCCCCGCCCCCTCCCGTCGCGCCGCGGCCGGTCCCGGCGGCCCGGCCCACACCTCCC